>PBLF01000028.1 GCA_002722295.1 Stappia sp.
AAGGGTTCGGCTGTTCGCCGATTAAAGTGGTACGTGAGCTGGGTTCAGAACGTCGCGAGACAGTTCGGTCCCTATCTGCCGTGGGTGTAGGAGAATTGAGAGGATCTGTCCCTAGTACGAGAGGACCGGGATGGACGCACCTCTGGTGGACCTGTTGTCGCGCCAGCGGCATAGCAGGGTAGCTATGTGCGGAACGGATAACCGCTGAAGGCATCTAAGCGGGAAACCGGCCTCGAAACCAGTTCTCCCTATCAGAGCCGTGGAAGACCACCACGTCGATAGGCCGGGTGTGGAAGTGCGGCAACGCATGAAGCTTACCGGTACTAATAGCTCGATCGGCTTGATCACTCTCATTAATCAATGCCCATCCCTCCCAAACAGGGAGAAATACAAGACCAATCACGAAAACAATCTGTGTTACGCCGGCCTGGTGGCCATTGCGGGGACCCAAACACCCGATCCCATCCCGAACTCGGAAGTGAAACGCCCCAGCGCCAATGGTACTCCGTCTTAAGACGTGGGAGAGTAGGTCGCCGCCAGGCCCGCATAACACAGATAAAAATAAATCAACTCTCTACGATGAAAACCATATGGCGTTTTGCCATCCGGACAAGCCGCCCTTCGGGGCGGCTTTTTGCGTTCGGGTGATGGATCTTCGCTTCCGCAAGGCGATGACTTGTCATGACGGGCCGGCGCCGGCACGTTAGGGCTCACATGTCTCCGCGGCAGGATGTCCTCATGTTACTGTTTCAGAAAAGCTTTCCGCGAACCTTGGAAGTGCTGGCCGGCCTGGCGCGAGAGGGCGAGCTGCTCGAGGCCTGGACTTTCGACGATGTGAAGGCCCGGCGTTCCGCCGAGAAAAGGTTGGAAGATTGCGGCATCCAGGCCCGTGTCCGGTCGGCGTACAAGCCGTTGCTTCACGCGTTCCTGGAGGAACTATCTCTCGAGGATGTCGAGCGCGTCGTCGTTCGCTATCCGCTCGCGCCAATCGGCCTGGCCGACCGGTTTCGTCTTGAGGCTTATCCGCTGGCTGCCCTCGTGGGTGATCGCGAGTTGATTTTCGACCGGCGGAGCGACGATGGCCTCTTTTATGAGGTGGAGCTGACGCATTCCGACGGGTGTCACCAGGTTGTTGAAGTCCTCGCGCCCAATCATGCGCACACCGGGATCCACGGGGAGAAGCTGCTCTCGCCAACGGGATGGGTCCGGATTGACGGGCGGGGCCCCGGCGCGCGACTGGAGAGCGATCTCGAACTGGCGTTCCACGAGACCGTTCGGGAAATCGCGCGTCACGACTGGGGCACCGAGGAACCTTTCTTCGAGGAGCTCAACATTCGGGTGGAGGTTCCGGCAAGAGACCGCGAACTTCCGTTCGGCGATGAAGTGGTCAGCATTTCCGAAGCCCTTCACGAGGATCTTTATTTCACACTCCTGGAGGTGTTTGCGAAACGGACGGGCCGGCAGGCGGGCGACCGGACGCTCAAGCCCGGCCAGATCGTTCCCGAGATTTCCGGCGGTGCCGAGGCCGTCAGCGTGAGCGTGTCGCTGCGCGAACTGGATGTGGAAGACATTGCCGGCGAGCGGATGGAGCTTGAGGGAGCGGAAGATCCCCCGGACGCGAAGCAGATCCGTCGTGTGCTCGACAGTCTCGGTGGCGTGCGCTTGAGTGCGCCGACGCGGTCGGGCAGGCAGGTTTTGGCCTGCCACGTTCCCGGGAAGGACGCCGCCGTCATGATCTCCGGTGGACAGCACGCCAACGAGGGGACCGGCATCGTCGGCGCGCTTCGGGCGGGGCTTGAGCTGGGGACGCGCGACGACAGCCATTTCGTTCTGTCACCGCTTGAGAACCCGGACGGCTACGCGCTCTTTCGCCGCCTTGTCGCCGGGAATCCTCGGCACATGCACCACGCGGCACGTTACACGGCGTTCGGTGATGACATGGAATACCGTGTGGAGGGGGTGCCGGGCGAAAGCCTTTTCGAGACGGAAATCAGGTCACGCTCGATCGCCGCAAGCGGTGCGAAACTGCACGTCACCCTGCATGGTTACCCGGCTCATGAGTGGGTGCGTCCCTTCAGCGGATACGTGCCGCATGGCTTCGAGGCGTGGACGCTCCCGAAAGGGTTCTTTCTCATCCTTCGCCACCATGCCGGCTGGCGCGAGCAGGCCGAAGCCCTCCTGGAGAAGGTGACAAGCCGTCTTTCCGATCTTTCGGATGTTCTAGCGCTCACGGCGCGCCAGCTCGAGATCTACCGGATCCATGCCGGCGAGCCGGATCTGCGGATGGTGAACGGGTTCCCCTGCATGGTGGCTGAGGATCCGAGGTCGCAGGCCCCGGTGGTGCTGATCTCCGAGTATCCTGACGAGACTGTCCATGGTGAGGATTTCCGGCTTGGCCAGGACGCGCAAAGGCGCACGGCCCTCGCGGCGTATGGCGCCTGGCAGGAAATCCTTCCCCGCAGCGTGTGAGACCTGCCTCGATGGGGCAAACCGTCAGAACCTGACACTCACCCTCCCGCGAAGTCCGTGGTCATTGCTTTCGGCGGCAATGCGCCCGGAATAGGATAGCGACAGGGTGGCATCGCCGCGAGACACGGTCAGGCCGGCGTCGAGAAGTGCGGTGTCACGCGCAAGGGGCGCGCCGGCCACGGTGAATGCGGAGCCGCCGGAGAACGCGTTTCGAGCCAGCGGAACGACCTGGCCGAAGGCGTGCTGCCAGCCGGCCGAGGCCACCAGCGTGGCCTGCATGTCGGCCAGGCTCATCGAGTGCCTCGCTCTCATGCCGAGAGTGGAAAATGTCGTGTCCATTCGCTGTCCGGTCGAAAAGAGCGCCGTCGCGCCGCCGCTTTCCGCGAACGCCTCACGGGTGCCGGCTACATGGGCGAGTGCGGCGAAGGGCTCGAACGTGGCCGTTGCAAGCCGCATGGTATAGCCGGCCTCACCGAATGCCTGAAACGTGCCTGCTGTATAGGACGCGGTGAGCCGGTTGGCGACCGTGCCGATACCGGCCGTCCGGGCCGATGACACATCGTGCCATGTGTATCCGAGACCTCCGCTCAGACCGAGTGCGCCCGTCCGGGTGCCGGCATAGGCGGCAAGATGGTAGTCGCGGCTGGTGAGCGAAGCGTCGCCGGCATCGGACTCAAGCCTGCTTTCCCCGAACCCGGCCAGCACGCCGAGACGCCATGTGGCGAGCGGCACATCGGCTCCGACGAAGATACCTCCGGCGGAGTTCGTCGTGCGGGCCGCATTGCCGTCACTGCGTGTGGTGCCCCAGGCTCCATATCCCTCGCTCCAGAGGCCGATGACGGGCAGGCGATCCGTTGGCGCCGCAAAGGGAGCAGTTCCGCGCGCAAAGGCCTGCGGTCTGGCACTTGCCCGGCGTGTCTGGTCGAAGGCGTCGCGAATGCGTGCCCCGGCCGCACGACGGAGAAACGCGCTGTCGGCGACGAAGCGCCCTTGCGCGCTGGCGTGGCTCTCGCCCGAGAGCGTGTCGAGCGCGGCACGGGCTTCTTCCTCGTCGGTGGAGAGAAGAAGAGCCTCGCGGATGGCACTCGAGGTTGGGAGCGACCCGATTCCTCCCGCCGTGGCGCGCTGGTTGCGCGTGCGGCCGATGTCGGCGAGCGTTCGCGCGTTGCGCCGGATTTCCAGCGTGACGTCGTTTCCCGTGCCGCCGGCATAGTCGAGGATCGTGTCGAAGAACACGAAGCTTGCGCCCGAAACGGTGCCGAACGTGCCGGTAACGGCATCGGCACCATCGTTCCGGATGATGACAAGCGGCCCCCCGGTGCCGTTCCATGCCGTTCCCGACGGGACCTGCAGGCGGATTTCCAGATCCGCTCCGGTGATGTCCACCGTTCCCGAGACGTCGACGGTGTCATGGGTGCTGTCGGAAAGGTCGACGACCAGCGTGCCGGAAAGCGTATAGTCGCCGGTGACCGACTGGCTCGCGAAACCGCCATTGCCAGGATCGTGCCGCCCGGAAATCGTGACCGGACCGGCAAGCGTGCCCGCCCCGCCGAGTATCCCGTCCGCCGCGATCAGGACCTGTCCGCCAAGCGTGCCCTGAAGGTCCATCCGGCCACGGGTGACGGTCGTGGTTCCGGTGTAGCCTGCGGCGTTTCCGGTGAATGTCCAGTCGACGGTACTGTCCTGTTCCAGCGCCTCGAAACCGTCGAACTGCAGACCGGCACCAAGGCGTGACAGGTCGAATGTCCCGGAGCTTCCACCGGCCCCCGGCGCGTCGCCGAACACGAGGGTGTCCCGGGTTCCCCCGGCCGAAACGGTGCCGTTGATCGTACCGGTTCCCGCAGCGAGGATCAGGCGGTTCGTTCCCCCGGTAAAGGTGATCGCGTTGCCGGCTGTTCCGTTCAGCCCGTTGATCGGATCGACGCCGCCCGAGCCGGCGGAAATCGTTCCGGCATTGTAGATCGTCAGGTCCGCCCCGGATATTCCGTCGCCGCCACGACCGTAGCGGCGGCTTGCCGTGGCTGACCCAAGGCCTCCGTCGCCGCCGGCGATAACGCCCTTGTTCTCGATGGCAAGACCGGTTCCCTCGATGCCGTGTCCCGCATTTCCGCCGATGCCGCCAAAACTCTTCGACGTGTCGCTGGCATCGCCCGCGTCCCCGCCATTTCCGCCACGGATCTCGCCTTCGTTGACGATGGTGATGTCACTGCCGGCAAATCCCCGGCCGCCATCGAAACCGTCGCCGCTGAAACTGTCGGGAGAGCTGCCGCCATCACCGCCATGGCCACCTTGCAGGCGTCCCCGGTTCAGGAGGTCGTAGGCTCCCGAACCGGACAGGGCGTCTCCGGCGTCGCCGCCGCTTCCCGCGGCGGAAAAGCTTCCCTGGCCGTCGCCGCCGGCCCCGCCATTGCCTCCCCGGATCATCCCGCCGGTGCCGATGACGAGGTCGCCGTTCAGGCGTGCGCCTTCACCTCCGCCGCCTCCACCGCCACCGTCGGGGGCCCATGCATCGCCGCCATCACCGCCGCCGCCGCCGCCGTTGGTCCCCGGGGCGCCAGGTCCGGCGTTGCCGCCGTCAACACCGTCGGTTCCGCCTGACCCGCCATCGCCACCGGCGACGAGAGCATCGAGCTGGCCGTTGATGAAATCTCCCGACCGTCCGTCCTGACCGTCATATCCGAAGGAGCTGTCATTTCCCCTGCCGGGAGCCGCCAGTGCGGCCTCCTTGCCTGGCGTCGCCACGGCGAGCGCTGTTCCAAGGGCAAGGGACAGCGCGTGCCGCGCGGCGATGCTCCTGTGCGGCCGCAGGTTGTGGATGGGCTGCAGGGGACAGGGCATCTTGGGGAAAATCGGCATGGCAGGGAGAACTCTTCACCGGGGTCTTGCAGGTCGATGGCGGTGAACGATATGGAGGCGGTTAGAGCTAAGCCACGACTATTGTTTATCAATTTTCGTGGATTTATCATTTCCCGATGCCGGGGAGAAGGAAACCGGAGGAGGTTCTGCTGGCGGAAGACATGCCCCGGGATGAGGCCGGACAGGACCGGCCATCCGCACATGCGGACAATGTGCACACGTTCCGGCTGCGGGAGGGCGAGCTCAATCCCGTGCCCGGCGTGCGTGGCCAGTTCTCGACGATGACCTTCGACAACGGCCTGACCCTTCACCTCGGGGAGTTCGAGGTGGAGAACGATTGCATCCTGGACGTTCCGCCTCGATCCGGCGAACCCTGGGTCGGGGGCAGCATTCATATCCTGGGCAATTCGGTGATGCGGCTGCCCGATGGGCGGTGCGTTCCCCGGTATGAACAGCACACTGTGCTCAACAGGATCGACATGCCGGGAACGGCGTTCCTGCTCGATGGAGGACAGACCGTTCGTCACATGTCGGCGGTGATCCCCGTCAAGGCGCTGAAAGACATGCTGGATGAGGAGACGGCCGGCGGGCTTGCTCCTTTTCTCGATCCGCAAGGGGACGTCTGCGCGGTGGAGACCGTTCCGACGACCGGCCGGATCAGGTCGCTGGCGACCAGCCTGTTTTCGGAGCGATCGCCGGGGCCGGGACGAAGGTTGCGGCTTCAGGGCATAGCGTCGCTCGTCCTGGCGGAGGTGATCGACGGGTACAGCCAGGCATCGAGCGCGAGAGCCCTGGACGCGGCCGACTGGCAGTATCTTGGGCTCGAGGGCACCATCAGGCGGATCCGCGAAGGGTTGGGCACGCCCCTTTCGGTGGAGCAACTGGCTGCCGAGGCGGGCATGTCGGCTCACCGGCTGAACCGCCTGTTCCTGCAGGAAACGGGGCGCAACTGCGCCGATTACATTCGCGGGGAACGGATGACGCGGGCGCAGTCCTTCCTGCTCTCGGGCCGGTTCACGGTGAAAGAGGTCGCCGCTTCCGTGGGGTTCAACCATGTCAGCAATTTCACGCGCGCCTATCGCGAGCGTTTCGGGGAGACGCCCTCGCGCGTGATCCGGAGGGTCCGGCCCTGACGCGCCTGACACGGACCAGGGGACGACGCCTTCCGCCTTATTCGTGAAGCGCAAGGCCGCTGCCGGCCTGTTCCGCGAAGACCCGCGTGTCGAGTTCGTGGAGGCCGCGCGCCAGCGTTCCGCGCAGGACGAGATCCTCTTCCCAGTCAATGGGATCGATGGCCGCGCGCGGTTGCAAGTCGTCGACCAGGGCTTCGCGCAGTGCCGCCTCGACGGCCGGGGCGAGAAGCGGCCAGGCCGGCATCGCGCCGCCGGTGACCGCGATGCGGCGCGGGTCGAGTGTCGCCGACAGTCTGGCGAGGGCGTAGCCAAGAGCGGTTCCGGCGGAGGAAAAGGCCTCCCGGGCGCCCCTGTTGCCGGCCTCGGCGGCGTGGACCAGATCCGGAATTGTTGCGGTTTCCTCGTCAACCCGTGCGGGCTGGGTCTGCGGGTCGAGCCCGAGCGCAACGCGCTTGATGGCATAGTCGCCGAGATAGGCCTCGAGGCAACCGCGCCGCCCGCAGCGGCACAGGGCGCCACCGGGGATATGATTGGCGTGGCCGATTTCCGCCGCCGCGCCCGTCTCGCCGACAAAGAGCCGGTTGTCGACGAAGAGCCCCATGCCGACGCCGTAGTCGATGAAGATCACGGCGAAGGTCCCCCCGTAGCGCTCGGGATCGACCTGATGCAGGGCCTCGGCGATCATGTTGGTGTCGTTGGACAGGCGGCAGGGCACGCCGAATGCCGCCTCCATGGGGGCGACGACGGGAACGTGGCGTTCGCTGAAGGCGGGCGACCAGGCGACGGTGCCGGCGCTGTCGTCGACGATACCCTGCGCGGCAATGGAAATGATGGACGGACGCACGCCGCCGGCTATGCCATCCAGAAAGCCCCTTGCTGCCTTGACCAGTGTCTCGCCGAAGCTCGATGCCGTCGTCGTTTCGGAGGCGAACCCCGCTCCGCCGCGGGCGAGCACCGCTCCGGCGTAGTCGGCAAGGGCGAACTCGATCTTGTTGACCGACAGCTTGACTGCGAGCACACGCGCCGCGCCGCCGTCGAGGGAAAGCAGGGCCCGGGGACGGCCGCGGGTGGCGCGGGTTTTCTGCTCAGGGTCCTCGATGCCCGTGACAATGCCCTCGGAGATCAGGTCGGAGGTGATCGAGGTGACGGTCGCCGGGCTCAGCCTGGTCTCGCGGCCAAGGTCGATCCGCGCCTGTGCGCCGATACGGCGCAACGCCTGCAGGAGGACAGAACGGTTCTGTCGCCGGATCTTGTCGCGATCGGCCTTTTCGGTCATGCGAGTCCCACCCTCATGCCTGTCACACGAGCGTTTCATCCCTTGCCACGATAACGGCGTGAGGCGCACACTTTCGATGCGCCGTGCCGTCCGGCCCCTGCCCGGTTCTTCTGCCGTGTGCTTGCCGGAACCGCACGAAACGTGCGCCGCCGACCGGAGCCCGGTTGCATGACGAAACCATGTTGACAGGGCAGTCCGATTGGAGCAACTTTTTTTCGGGTGCCAAAAAAAATAACGAAAAGGGTGCGGGCGGGAGGCCCGAAAGCACCGGCACCTCGAGGAAGTGACGTCTTGCCGTGTGGATGGAGGATCCGGCGGGGACGAACGGGAGGAAAACCTATGAGCAGGATTCACAAGCTTGTCGCGGGCGCGCTTCTGGCCGCCATGACGGTTCCGGCCGCTGCCCAGGACATCACGGTCGGCGTGAGCTGGTCCAACTTCCAGGAAGAGCGCTGGAAGACGGACGAGGGTGCCATCAAGAAGGCGCTCGAGGCCGCCGGTGCCGAGTATGTCTCCGCCGATGCGCAGAGTTCCTCGGCCAAGCAGCTTTCCGATGTCGAGGCGCTGATCGCGCAGGGCGTCGACGCGCTCATCATTCTGGCGCAGGATTCCCAGGCGATCGGACCGGCCATCCAGGCGGCCGCGAACGAAGGCATCCCGGTGGTCGGCTACGACCGCCTGATCGAGGATCCGCGTGCCTTCTACCTGACCTTCGACAATGTCGAGGTCGGCCGGATGCAGGCCCGCGAGGTCCTGAAGCTGGCGCCGGAAGGCAACTACGTGATGATCAAGGGATCACCGACGGATCCGAACGCGGACTTCCTGCGTGGGGGCCAGCAGGAGATTCTGCAGTCCGCGATCGACGCCGGCAAGATCAAGATCGTCGGCGAGGCATACACCGATGGCTGGCTGCCGGCCAACGCACAGCGCAACATGGAGCAGATCCTCACCGCGCAGAACAACGAGGTCGACGCGGTCGTCGCCTCCAACGACGGCACGGCCGGCGGCGCTGTCGCGGCGCTGACCGCGCAGGGCATGGAAGGCATTCCGGTGTCCGGGCAGGACGGTGATCATGCGGCGCTCAACCGTGTGGCCCGCGGCACGCAGACCGTTTCCGTTTGGAAGGATGCCCGCGAGCTTGGCAAGGTCGCCGGCGAGATTGCCGTGGCAATGGCCAAGGGCGGCTCGATGGATGCTGTCGAGGGGGCCGGAAAGTGGACCTCTCCGTCCGGCACGGAGCTGACCGCGCGCTTCCTGGCGCCGATTCCGATCACGAAGGACAACCTCGACGTGGTCGTCGACGCGGGCTGGATCACCAAGGATGCGCTCTGCCAGGGCGTGAGCGACGGTCCCTCGCCCTGCAACTGATGGCCTGTTGACGTCACCTCCCGCCCCCAGGAGGGGCGGGGGCCTTGCGCGCCGCGTTGCCCGTGTGGTGGCGGCGCGCAAGGGGTGGCGTCCAGCAAGCTGGAGCTTTCCCATGTCCGATTCCGCGCTTCCGGCAGGCAAGTCCGCAACCTCTCGCGGCTTCTTTTCCGCGCTGCAGGTCGATACCCGCCTGCTCGGCATGATCGGCGCCTTCGCCGTGCTGTGCCTGGTGTTCAACGCGTTCACCGGCGGCAACTTCCTGACGCCTCGCAACATCTTCAACCTGACGATCCAGACCGTGTCCGTCGCGATCATGGCGACCGGCATGGTGTTCGTCATCGTCACCCGGCACATCGACCTGTCGGTCGGTTCGCTGCTGGCCACTGTCGCCGCCGTGATGGCCATGGTTCAGACCCATGTGCTTCCGGTGACCCTTGGCCTCGGGCTCGAGCATCCCGCGATCTGGATCCTTGCCATTCTGTCCGGCGTCGTGGTCGGCGCGATCATCGGAGCGTTCCAGGGTGTTCTGATCGGCTATCTCGGCATTCCGGCCTTCATTGTCACGCTGGGCGGGCTGCTGGTCTGGCGCAACACGGCGTGGTTCATCACCGACGGCCAGACGATCGGCCCGCTCGACGCGCGCTTCACCCGGATCGGCGGTATCGGCGGAACGCTGGGCGAAACATGGTCCTGGGTCTTCGCGGCCGTCGCGGTCGCCGCAGCCCTCGGCCTGCAGTTCGCCTCGCGCCGGCGCAAGGCAACGCACGGCTTCCCGGTCAAGCCCGTATGGGCGGAAGCGACCCTGTCCGCGATCATCACGGCGGCAATCGTCGGCTTCATCGCCATCCTCAATGCCTACGAGATCCCGACAAGGGTGCTGCGGCGCGACTTCGCCGCGCGCGGACTGGAAATGCCGGAAGGCTATGCCGCATCCTACGGCTTGCCCTACTCGGTGCTGCTTCTGATCCTGGTCGCCATCGTCATGACCCTGGTGGCGCAGCGCACCCGGCTCGGTCGCTACATCTTCGCCACGGGCGGCAATCCGGACGCCGCCGAGCTTTCGGGCATCAATACCCGCCTGCTGACGGTCAAGATCTTCGCCATCATGGGCGGGCTTTGCGCCCTGTCGGCGGCGGTTGCCTCGGCACGCCTCGGCTTTTCCACCAATGACATCGGCACGCTCGACGAGCTGCGGGTCATTGCGGCGGCCGTGATCGGCGGGACCGCGCTTTCCGGCGGCATCGGCACCATCTACGGCGCCATTCTCGGCGCCCTCATCATGCAGTCGCTGCAATCGGGCATGGCGATGGTCGGGGTGGATGCGCCGCTTCAGAACATCGTTGTCGGCGTCGTTCTCGTCGTCGCCGTTCTCGTCGACATCCTCTACCGCAAGCGCACGGGAGACTGAGCCATGGCAACTCCCCTCGTGGAGATGAAGGACATCTGCATCTCCTTCGGCGGCGTCCACGCGGTCGATCACGTAAGTGTCGATCTCAATCCGGGCGAGGTCGTCGGCCTGCTCGGACACAATGGCGCGGGCAAGTCCACTCTCATCAAGATCCTGTCCGGGGCCTACCGGTCGGACAGCGGGCAGATCCTCATCGACGGCAAGCCGGCGACGATCAACAGCCCGCGCGACGCCCGCAACTACAACATCGAGACGATCTACCAGACGCTCGCGCTCGCCGACAATCTGGATGCCGCCTCGAACCTCTTTCTCGGCCGCGAGATCGTCACGCCCTTCGGCTTTGTCGACGACGATGCGATGGAGGCCGAGACGCGCAAGATCATGTCGCGGCTCAATCCGAACTTTCGCAAGTTCAAGGCGCCGGTGAAGGCGCTGTCCGGCGGTCAGCGACAGTCCGTGGCGATCGCGCGCGCGGTCTACTTCAATGCCCGCATTCTCATCATGGACGAGCCGACGGCGGCCCTTGGCGTTCAGGAGACGCAGATGGTCTCCGAGCTGATCCAGGAACTGAAGAAGCAGGGCCTCGGGATTTTCCTCATCTCGCACGACATTCATGACGTGTTCGATCTCGCCGACCGGGTGGCGGTGATGAAGAACGGCCAACTGGTCGGATCGGCACGCACACAGGACGTGACCAAGGACGAGGTGCTCGGCATGATCATCCTGGGCAAGTGTCCGGCCGGCGCCACGCCCGGCCCCGGGGCCTTCGCGGAGCAGCCGGCGGCATGATGCGCCGCGGCAAGTGACTTGTCCGGCGGGAAAAATTCCGCCGGACCGCAATCGCAAGAGGGGTTCTCATCCGCGCGAGCATCCCGTAACATCCAATTCATGAATGCGCCCCCGCCCGTCGCAGACGACTTTGCGCTGTTCCTCGACTTCGACGGAACCCTGGTGGAAATCGCGCCAACGCCCACGTCCATCGACATTGCACCGTCACTTGCCGGCCACCTGAAGCGGCTGGAGCGACGACTGGCCGGCGCGCTGGCGCTCGTCAGCGGCAGATCCATCCGGGAACTGGACGACTTTCTGGATCCGCTCGATCTTCCGGCCGCCGGCCTGCACGGGCTGGAGACGCGGTTTCGTGCCGGCGAGCCGGCGGAGCCCGCGCCGGTTGGGCCCGAGATCGCCATGCTCAAGGAAGCGCTCTCGGGCAGCGGTCTGCTGTCGCGCGGCGTGACACTCGAGGACAAGGGGGCGGCGCTCGCCGTCCATTACCGCATCGCGCCTGACTGCGAGGAGGCGGTGATGGAGGTGATGCGACAGGTGCTCGAGGGGCTGCCCGACCTTCACCTGGTGCGCGGCAAGATGGTGGTGGAGGCAAAGCCCGCCTACCGCGACAAGGGCTGGGCCGTCTCGCGCTTCATGGAAATGGACCCTTTCAGGGGGCGTACGCCGGTCTTCGTCGGAGACGACGTCACGGACGAGGACGGTATCCGCATGGCGCAGGCGCTGGGCGGCTTCGGCATCAAGATCGGCGATGGGCACTCCGAGGCCCGCTTTCGCCTTGCCGGCGTCAAGGAGGTCCACGCCTGGCTGGAGGAGACCGTCTCGGCGCGCGCCCGCCCGCCCTCCCGAACCACGACGCCCAGGAGCGACAGCGAATGATCCCTCCCGCGACCGAAAAGCCTTCGCTCGACCTCGCCATGATCGGAAACTGCTCGTTTGCGGCGCTCGTCGACAAGATGGCGCGCATCGTGTGGTGCTGTCTGCCGCGTTTCGATGGTGATCCGGTGTTCCACTCGCTGCTCGGCACGCGCGGCGAGGTCGGGGACGGAGCCTTCGCGATCGAGCTGGAAGGCGCGGTGCGCAGCGAACAGCACTATCAGGAGAATACGGCCGTCGTGGTGACCCGGCTGCATGACGCATCGGGCAATGCCATCGAGATCACGGATTTCGCGCCACGTTTCCAGACCAAGGGGCGCATGTTCCGTCCCACGGCAATCGTGCGTCGCGTTCGGCCCATCGCCGGGCACCCGCGCATTCGCGTGCGTTGCCGGCCGCGCTTCGCCTATGGCGCGCGCGATCCCGAGACCACCTTCGGCTCCAACCACGTGCGCTGGGTGGGAAATGGCCAGACGCTTCGGCTCACCACCAATGCGCCGGTCACCTATGTGCGCGACGAGATCCCCTTCCTGCTCGATGCCCCGGTTTCCTTCTATCTCGGGCCGGACGAGAGCCTGACCCGGCATCCGGAGGCACTTTGCGGCGAGTTCGAGGAAGAGACCGCGCGCTACTGGCGTTTGTGGACGCGGCGGCTCGGTCTGCCGCTCGAGTATCAGGATGCGGTGATCCGGGCCGCGATCACCCTCAAGCTGTGCACCTTCGAGGAAACCGGAGCGATCGTGGCGGCGGTGACGACATCCATTCCCGAAGCGGCCGACAGCGGACGGAACTGGGACTATCGCTATTGCTGGCTGCGGGATGCGTTCTTCGTCGTCCGTGCCCTCAATTCGCTCTCCGAAATGGAGACGATGGAGAACTACCTCCGTTACATCAACAATATCGCCTCCATGACCAACGGTGACCACGTGCAGCCGCTCTACGGTATCGCGCTGGAAAAGACGCTGGTGGAGGATCAGGTCGACCTGCCGGGCTATCGCGGCATGGGACCGGTGCGCATCGGCAATCAGGCCTATGAGCACTTTCAGCACGACGTCTATGGCAACATCGTTCTGGCGGCGTCGCAGGCGTTTTTCGACAAGCGGCTTCTGCGTCAGCCAGGCGTTGACGATTTCGCCCGCCTCGAGGTGATCGGCGAGCGGGCCTTCGCCATGCACGACCAGCCCGACGCCGGGCTTTGGGAACTCAGGACCCGCGCGCGCGTCCACACCTCGTCGTCCTTGATGTGCTGGGCCGCCTGCGACCGGCTCGCGCGCATCGCCCCGACCTTCGGGCTCGAGGCGCGCGCGGAGATCTGGCGCGAACGGGCGGAGCGGATCCGGGCGACGATCCTGGAGCAGGGCTGGAACGAGAAGGTCGGGGCTTTCGTGGAGAGTTTCGGCGGCCACGATCTCGACGCCAGCCTTCTGCTCATCGCCGAGGTGGGCTTCCTGCCGCCGCGCGACCCGCGGTTCATCGCCACGGTGGAGCGGATCGGCGAGAAGCTTCGCCGGGGCAATCATCTCTTCCGCTACCATGCGGCGGATGATTTCGGTGCGCCGGAAAACGCCTTCAATATCTGCACTTTCTGGTACATCGACGCGCTCGCCCGGATCGGACGGACCGAGGAGGCGCGCGACATCTACGAGACGATGCTCTCCTGTCGCAACCATGTCGGACTCCTGTCCGAGGATACCTCGCCTGGAACGGGGGAGATGTGGGGCAACTTTCCGCAGACCTACTCCATGGTCGGGATCATCAATGGTGCGGTGCGTCTCTCGGCGCGCTGGGAAGACGTGGTCTGATCTCCTCCGGCGGTCCCGGACGCGGACCGCGCCCGGGAACCTGGGACCGGTGTTCGGCGTTCGCCACAGGCGGGGCGATGCGTGGCCGTTTGTGGCCGCAAATCCGTACCGCGAGTTTTCCTGCAAGGCCCGTGGCCTTGCCACCAACGATACCAGCAGGAGGTTCTGTCCATGTCCCGTCTCGTCATCGTCTCCAACCGTGTCGGTCCTCTCAAGGACACCGGACGGGCTGGCGGGCTGGCGGTGGCGCTCGTGGACGCGCTCAACGAGACGGGCGGCCTCTGGTTCGGCTGGTCCGGGGGCATATCGGAAGAGGGAACCTTCGGCCCGCTTCAGGAGGGCGGCTCGCGCAAGGTGTCGATGGCAACCATCGACATGACCCAGGCCGATTATGACGAGTTCTACGTCGGTTTCGCGAACAAGACGTTGTGGCCGGTGCTGCACTATCGGCTCGACCTTGCCGTTTTCGACCGCCGCGCGGAGGAGGGCTACCGGCGTGTCAACGAGCGTTTCGCCGTCCGCCTTCGTCCGCTGGTCCAGTCCGACGACATCATCTGGGTCCACGACTATCACTTCCTGTCGCTCGCGGCTGAACTTCGCGCCATGGACGTCGGAAATCCGATCGGCTTCTTCCTGCACATTCCCTTCCCGGCTCCGGAGATCCTTGCCGGGCTTCCGAACGCGGCCACGCTGGTGCGGCGGATGCTTGCCTATGACGTGATCGGCTTCCAGTCGAAGCGTTGCGCGGACAATTTCCGCCGCTTTGCCATCGAGGAACTGGACCTCGTGCTCGAGGGGGAGGATGTCCTGAAGGTCGAAGGCCGGCGGGTCACCGCGCGCGCCTTTCCCATCGGGATCGATGCCGCCGGCTATTCCAAGCAGGCCATGTCGCCGGAGGCGCGCCGGGCGATGGCACGCATGGAAAAGCTGCTCAACGGACGCCAGCAGATCATCGGTGTCGACCGGATCGACTATTCAAAGGGCCTGCCTGAACGGTTCCGCGCCTTCGAGCGCCTTCTGGAGGACTATCCCGAAAACCGGGGGCGGGTGAGCCTGATGCAGGTCGCCCCGCCCTCGCGTTCCGAACTCGATGCCTATGTCGAGATCCGCCGGGAGCTCGAGGAACTGACGGGACACGTGAACGGGCGGTTCGGCGATCTCGACTGGGTGCCGATCCGCTACATGACGCGGTCCTTCCAGCGCCGGGTGCTGGCGGGCATCTATCGTTCAAGCCGCGTGGCGCTGGTCACGCCGCTGCGTGACGGCATGAACCTGGTCGCGAAGGAATATGTCGCCGCGCAACGGGCGGAGGATCCGGGCGTGGTGGTGTTGTCGCGGTTCGCGGGCGCGGCGGAGCAGATGCCGGAGGCGCTGATCGTGAACCCGCATTCCGCCGAAGGGGTTGCCGCAAGCCTCCAGCATGCGCTGACCATGTCGCTTGAAGAGCGGCGCCAGCGCTGGCAGGCGCTGTTCGACAGGCTTTGCGAGGAGGATGCCGCGAGCTGGGCGCGGTCCTTCATGGATACCCTGCGGCAGGTGCACTGACCCGCCGCAGGCTTGTCGTTTCAGGACATCAACGGCTTATTCGGCCGCGTCGGTCTTGATCACGCCACGGCGGATCTGGTCTTCCTCGATGGACTCGAACAGGGCGCGGAAGTTGCCTTCCCCAAAGCCCTCGTCGCCCTTGCGCTGGATGAACTCGAAGAAGATCGGACCGATCACGGTCTTGGAGAAGATCTGCAGCAGGATCTTGGTCATGCCGCCGTTCACGACGCCCTCGCCGTCGATGAGGATCCCGTGCGTCTTCATCCGTTCGATGGGCTCGTCATGACCGTTCACGCGGTCGTGGGACCGTTCGTAATAGGTGTCCGGCGGTCCGGGCATGAACTTCAGCCCGTTGTCGGCGAGGCGATCGGTTGAATCGTAGATGTTGTCGGTCCCGACCGCGATGTGCTGGATGCCTTCGCCCTTGTATTTCTTCAGGTATTCCTCGATCTGGCTGGTATCGTCCTTGGACTCGTTCAGCGGGATGCGAATCTTGCCGCAGGGCGATGTAATCGCGCGGCTGACGAGGCCGGTGATGCGCCCGTCGATGTCGAAGAAGTGGATCTGGCTGAAGTTGAACAGGTCGCGGTAAAAGTCCCACCACTTGTCCATGTTGCCGCGATAGACGTTGTGGGTCAGGTGATCGAGGTAGTAGAAGCCGACGCCCTTGGGCTTCGGATCACGCTCGCCCAGCCACTCGAAATCGGCGTCATAGGCGCTCCCCGACGCGCCGTAGGTCTCGACGAAATAGAGCAGCGAGCCGCCGATGCCGACGATTGCCGGAACGTCGAGGGTCTTGTCGTCGCCCTCATAGGGCGTTGCACCCCTGGCAACCGCATGATCGAACGCGTGTTTCGCGTCGACCACACGCCAGGCCATCGACGGCGCGCAGGGGCCGTGCTCCTCGACGAAGCGCATGGCATGTGAGCCGGGTTCGGCATTCAGAACATAGGTGATGTCGCCCTGGCGGTAGAGGGTGATCGCCTTGCTGCGGTGGCGCGCGACGGGCTCGTACCCCATGCGGCGGAACAGCGCGTCGAGCTTTTCGGGCTCGGGATGAGAGAACTCGACGAACTCGAAACCGTCGGTTCCGGCCGGGTTGTCCTCGGTGATCTTCGCGGGCGGCGCGTCGTGCGGAAAGGGGCCCATGGTGTCCTCCTCAAGACTGTGAGTGACCGGAGACGGTCCGGTCCCGTGCCTTCAAGTATGGGGCGGAGGACGTGCAATGAGTGTGCAATCGGCTTAGTTTCGGCTGAGAATTTCGAAAACTTGTGCGAATTTTGTATGGATCATGCACGAAATGAGCGAGCTCGACGGATTCGATACGAGGCTTCTCGTCCTCCTGCAGGACGACGCCGGACTGACCAACCAGCAGCTGGGCGACCGGATCGGCCTGTCGGCCTCCCAGGTCTCCAGGCGGCGCCAACGCCTGGAACAGGCGGGAGTGATCCGGCGCTACCGGGCCGATATCGATCCGCTCGCGACGGGATTTTCCGTGGTCGCCTATGTCGGGGTGGCGCTGCAGGCGCACAGCCGTCAGAATGCGAGCCGGTTTCGCGATCTGGTGCGCATGTTGCCGGAGGTGCAGGAGGCCCATGCGCTGACCGGGGACGTGGATTACATGCTCAAGGTGGTGGTGACCGACCTGCCGGCCCTGTCGCGCTTCATCAACGACGAACTGCTGCCGCATGACTCGGTGCGCAACGTGCGGTCGTCGATCGCCATGGAGACGCTGAAGGACGACAACCGCCTGCCGTTCCCGGCCGCGTTGCGCTGACGTTCCGCTCGCGGCCCCGGCTTGCTTGCAAGCCCGCTCGGGTGACCCCATCTGACAGGGCGGCCGGCCTGATGCCGCCGCAGCCGACAGACCCCAAAGGAGCCCTGGCGATGTTCGACGCGAAATCCCTTCTCGACCAGTTTCTCGGCGCCGGCGGCCAGTCGGGTGGCGGGGCCGGTGATCCGGCGCGCCGGTCGTCCGGGTCCGATGACCTGATGGCGCGGGGGCGGGACTTCCTGTCGAACCAGGGTGGCGGTCTCGCGCTCGGCGGCATTGCCGGCCTGCTTCTGGGGTCCAAGACCGGACGCAAGGTCGGCAAGACGGCGCTGACCTATGGCGGCATGGCGCTGGTGGCCGGTCTTGCCTACAAGGCGTATCAGGGGTACCGGGCGAACCAGGACGGCACCGCGCGTCCGCAGTCTCCCGCCGGGAATCCGGCGGCCCTGGAGGCGCCGAAGGGCACCGGATTCGATCCCGCGCAGGCGCCCGGCGGCGCGGACGCCTTCGCCGTGACGCTGCTGAGCGCGATGATCGCGGCCGCCAAGGCCGACGGGCACATCGATGCCGAGGAGCAGGGGCGCATCTTCGACAAGATCGCG
This sequence comes from Stappia sp., assembly GCA_002722295.1. Classification (GTDB taxonomy): domain Bacteria; phylum Pseudomonadota; class Alphaproteobacteria; order Rhizobiales; family Stappiaceae; genus Stappia. The sequence goes on from PBLF01000028.1 coordinate 17,896, forward strand.
GAAGCCGGACTCGATTCGGAGGCGAAAGCATTCCTGATGGACGAGCTTCGCGCGCCGCTCGACCTTGATCGCATCGTGTCGGGCGCGCGCACGCCCGAGCAGGCGCTGGAGGTCTATGCCGCCTCGCGCCTGGCCATCGAGCCGGATCTTCCGGCGGAAAAGGCCTATCTGGACATGCTGGCCGCACGGCTCGGCATCGAGCCCGATCTGGTCGCGGAGGTCGATCTGGCGGTGCGCGAGGCGCAGGCCGCGTCCTGAACCTTCGACGACTTGCCTTCCCCCCTCGGGCAGGGCATCGTTCCCCCAAACATGCAAGGCTCGGGCTTTCCGGGCCGAAGGGAGGAGCGATGCCGGGGGACGTGCGCGATCTGGGCGCCTGGGACTATGTGATCGTCGGGGCCGGATCGGCGGGCTGCGTGCTCGCCAACAGGCTTTCCGCGGATCCGGACATGAAGGTTCTCCTGCTCGAGGCGGGCGGACGAGACGACTATATCTGGATCCACATTCCCGTCGGATACCTCTACTGCATGGGCAACCCGCGCACGGACTGGGGCTTCAAGACCGCCCCGGAAGCGGGATTGAACGGCCGCTCGCTGGCCTATCCGCGAGGACGTGTCCTGGGCGGATGCTCGGCGATCAACGGCATGATCTACATGCGCGGACAGGCGCGTGATTTCGACGGCTGGCGCCAGGCGGGCCTTGAGGGCTGGGGCTGGGACGACGTGCTGCCGCTGTTCCGCCGCGCCGAGGATCATTACGAACTGTCCGACGATGTACATGGGCAGGGCGGGGAGACCCGCGTCGAGCAGCAGCGCCTGTCATGGGACATTCTCGATGCCGTGCGCGATGCCTGCGAGGAAATCGGCATTCCGAAGGTCGACGACTTCAACCGTGGCGACAATTTCGGGTCCTCCTATTTTCATGTCACGCAGCGCGGCGGCATTCGCTGGACGGCGGCCAAGGGCTTCCTGAAGCCTGTCGCGGGCCGGCCCAATCTCAAGGTCGTCACCGGCGCGCAGGCGCGGCGCATCGTCCTGGGCGAGACCGGACGGGCCGAGGCGGTCGAACTGACCGTGGACGGCGTTCCCGCGATCGCCCGTGCCAATGGGGAGATCATCCTGTCGGCCGGAGCCATCGGTTCGCCGCAACTGCTGGAGCTGTCGGGCATCGGCGATCCGAAGGTGCTGGGCAAGACCGGCATCGAAACGCTGGTCGAGGCGCCATCCGTCGGCGGGAACCTGCAGGACCACCTCCAGATCCGCACGATCTTCAAGGTGTCAAACGCCGTCACGCTCAACGAACGGGCCGGTTCGCTCTTCGGCAAGGCGCGTATCGCGCTCGAGTACGCGCTGTCGCGGTCGGGGCCGATGTCGATGGCGCCGTCGCAACTCGGCGTCTTCGCCAGGTCCGACCCGGCCTTCGAGACCGCGAACGTGGAGTTCCACGTCCAGCCCCTGTCCCTCGACAAGTTCGGCGAGCCCCTGCATCCCTTCCCGGCGATTACCCTCAGCGTCTGCAACCTGCGGCCGGAGAGCCGGGGCAGCGTGCATGTGGTTTCGCCCGATGCGGCGGCCCATCCCGAGATCCGGCCCAACTATCTGGCGACCGCCGGGGACCGCCAGGTCGCGGCCGACAGCATCCGCCTTGCCCGGAAGGTGATGGCCAGCGACGCCATGCAGGCGTTCTCGCCGCGCGAGCACCTGCCGGGAGCGCTGGTGCGCTCCGATGAGGATCTGGCCCGGGCAGCCGGCGACATCGGCACGACGATCTTCCATCCGGTGGGAACTTGCCGTATGGGAAGCGACGAGGCCTCGGTGGTCGACGCGCGTCTCAACGTGCGCGGCGTGCCGGGTCTCCGGGTGGCCGACGCCTCGGTGATGCCGACGATCACCTCGGGCAACACCGCCGCACCGACGATGATGATCGCGGAGAAGGCGGCGGAGATGATCCGCGCGGACCGGCGCGCCGCGATGCCTGCCGGACGGGCCGCGAGCGTCGGCGGGTAAGCCGGCGCAGGCGCTGCGACACGGGTACCGCAGAACAGGCAGGGCGGAATACATGCTGATGCGCAAGGCACGGCGTCATGGCGCGCATCTTCTTGTCGCGGGCATCGCGTTGCCGGCGGTCGTGCTCGTCGGCTGGATCACCTTCGTCACCGCCGACCGGCTCTTCGGCGCCGAGGTCGTCACCCGGGCCGATGCCATCCTGTCGGTGCAATCGGCGACGCTTGAGCGCCAGCTCGACAAGTTCCGCCTTCTGCCGCCGCTCCTCGCGCAGCGTCCGGACGTGCGCGCACTGATTGCCGCCCGCGACAGGGACAAGGGCGAGCGTACGGCGGCGATTGCCGCCGGCATGGCGGGCGCGGACGAGGTTGCCTTCCTCGACCGGCAGGGCGTTCTTATCGCAACGAGCCACCTCGTACCGCGTCTGGCCATCGTCTATCCGCAGGACATCGGGCCGTTGCCTTTCGCCGAGGCGCTGGAGGGGCGACTGGGGCGTGCCTATCGTCAGGGAACGCCCCAGGCTCCCGGATCCTATGTTTTCGCCTCGGCCGTGCGCGACGAGACGGGCGTGATCGGCGTCGTGGCGGTGCGGGTCAGTCTCGCGGAAGTGGAACAGGCATGGGCCCTCACCCCGGCGCCCATCGTCGCCGTGGATGCCGACGGGTCGATTGTCGCTTCCAACCGTGCCGAATGGCGCGGCCAGAAGCTTGGCACCCATGTGCAGGCGACCGGCCCGCGGACCGTTCGACAGCGCGTGGCGGGAGAGAGCGGCCGCTCGGGGCCCGGAGGCGAGGCCGGCGCCATGACGGTGCGCATCAACGGGGATGACCGGAGCGCTCCCTATCTGATGGTCGACTGCACGCTGCCGGTTCTCGACTGGCGCATCGCCGCCTTTGCCGACCTTTCGGACGCCGTGTCGCAGGCGCGCAAGGCCACGGCCATTGCGGTTCTCCTGATGCTGCTTCTGTCGGGTGGCGCGTGGGTCGCGGCCGACCGGCGGCAGGCGGCGCTGCGCCGGATGCGCGAGAACCGGCTTTCGGCGCTGCGCCTGGAGCGCAAGGTGAGGTCGCGAACCCGGGATCTGTCGGAAGCCAACCGCCGCCTTGCCGAGGAGGTGCGGGAACGCGAGGCGGCCGAGGCCGAATTGCGCTCCATGCAGGCGGATCTTGTGCAGGCGGCCAAGATGGCGACTCTCGGGCAGATGTCGGCGGCGCTTTCGCACGAGTTCAACCAGCCGCTTGCCGCTATCCGCTCTACCGCCGACAACGCGCGCCTTTTCATCGAGCGCGAGAAGCCGGAGCGTGCCCTTTCCGGCCTCGACCGTATCGTCGGCATGGTCGAGCGGATGGCCGAGATCTCGAGAATCCTCAAGGGATTCAGCCGTCGGGCCGGAACCGACCTGAAACCGACGGCCGTCAAGCCGGCGCTCGACGAAGCGGTCATGCTGCTCTCGCCAAGGCTCAAGCAGTCCGGTGCAAGTCTTGTCATCGATCCGGTCGATCCGTCGATCCGGGTCCTGGGCGGCCATGTGCGGCTGGAGCAGGTGCTGCTCAATCTGGTGGCCAATGCCCTCGACGCCGTGGAGGGGCGCGCGGACGGGCTCGTGCGTGTCGAGGTTCGGACACTGGAAGACGGCAATGTGGTCATCCGGGTCGCGGACAACGGGCCGGGGATCGATGCGGATGTGATGGCCCGGGTCTTCGACCCCTTCTTCACCACCAAGGATGTGGGAAAGGGCTTGGGGCTGGGATTGTCGATCGCCTACAAGATCGTTCACGACTTTTCGGGAACGCTCGTCGCGGGCGCCGCGCCGGAAGGCGGGGCGGAGTTCACCGTGCGGCTTCGCGCGGCCGATGCGGCACTCGACGCGGCGCAGTAACCCGGCAGGCAAGGCAAGCGAATACGGCGGGGGGTACATGGACAGGGCAAGTGTCTTGCTGGTCGACGACGAGCCGGAGCTGCGCGAGGCACTGGCGGAGGGGCTGGAACTCGCCGGCCACGACGTCACGGCCTTTGCCGGACCGGCGGGGGTGAGCGGGCATCTCGGCCGCGAGTTCTACGGTGTGCTCGTCACCGATATCCGGATGCCGCAGACCGATGGTCTCGCCCTGATGCGCGAGGCGCTCGAGATCGACCCCGCCCTGCCGGTGATCCTCATAACCGGTCATGGCGACGTGCCGCTGGCGGTCGAGGCCATGCGCGGCGGCGCCTATGACTTCATCGAGAAACCGTTTCCCGTGAGCCGGCTGTCCAACGTGATCGAACGGGCGCTGGAAAAGCGCCGCCTCGTGCTGGAAAACCGCGCCCTCAGGGTGGAACTCGAGCGCCGCACCGGACTGGACGGACGCCTTGTCGGCCGGTCGGCGGCGATGGAACGGCTCAAGGGCCTCGTCGCGGTGCTCGCGGACACCGACGCCGACGTGCTCATCATGGGAGAGACGGGGGCGGGCAAGGAGGTGGTCGCGCGGGCCCTGCACGAGGAGGGGCGCCGGCGCGGCGGTCCCTTTGTGGCGCTCAACTGCGGCGGCCTGCCGGCGGAGATCATCGAGTCGGAGCTCTTCGGCCACGAACAGGGGGCCTTTACCGGTGCCGCCCGGCAGCGCATCGGCAAGCTGGAGCATGCGCAAGGGGGGACGGTGTTTCTCGACGAGATCGAGTCGATGCCGCTCGATCTCCAGGTGAAGCTCCTGCGCGTGATCGAGACGCGCAGCATCGAGCGGCTCGGCTCCAACGTCTCCATTCCCCTCGACATACGGTTCCTCGCCGCGACGAAGGAAGACCTCGAGGCGGCGGGCAACCGGGGTCAGTTCAGGAAGGATCTCTTCTACCGCCTGAACGTGGTGACGCTCGACGTTCCGCCGCTGCGGGCACGCAAGGAGGACATCCCGCTTCTCTTCCATCACCTGGCGCGCGAGGCGAGGGCCCGCTACCGGCGTGAGATCCCGGATATCGGCCAGGCACAGATGAGCGCGCTCATGGCGCGGGACTGGCCGGGCAACGTGCGCGAACTGCGCAACGCGGCCGACCGCTTCGTGCTCGGTCTCGAGAATGTCGCCCTGGCCGAGGACGGCGCCGGGGAGACGCTGTCGGAACGTGTCGCCGCCTTCGAGCGTGCTGTGATCTCCGACGAACTCGCGCGGTCGGGCGGGCGCATGAAGGAGACCTACGAGCGCCTCGGGCTGTCGCGCAAGGCACTCTACGACAAGATCCGCCGCTACGGGCTCGAGCGCGACTGAGCCCGTCCGCCCGGCGGTGTGTCGCCCGCTACCCATTCGTGTCCAGGCGATGTGTCACCGATGACCCGCCGGGGCGGGCCCCGGGGCGCCGGGTGTTTGAGGAGGGCGCTGAACCCGGCGCTTTTCCTTTGCCCGCGCATTTTGGCACATGGCTTGCTAACATGATGGCGCGAATGACTGGCCGGGGGGCATGACACACCCGGTCGGCGCAACCGGCCGCGTGCCATCCGGCAACGCGGCCCGACCAGTGTCTGGGAGGACATCATGAAGACTTTCGCTCTTGCGGCCGTCGCGGCCGCAACCTTCGCCCTTGCGTCTCCGGCTCTTGCCGAGGACTGCCAGGATGGCGAGATGGTCATCAAGTTCAGCCACGTCGTCGCCGCCTCGGGTCATCCCAAGGGCGATGCCGCGACGATGCTCGCCGAGCGCGTCAACAAGGAGATGGACGGCAAGGCCTGCATGCAGGTGTTCCCGAACTCGCAGCTCTTCGACGATGACAAGGTGATGGAGGCCCTGCTTCTGGGCGACGTCCAGCTCGCCGCACCGTCCCTGTCGAAGTTCGAGGCCTATACGCTCAAGTATCGCCTGTTCGACCTTCCCTTCCTGTTCAACGACCTGAGCTCGGTCGACCGCTTCGCGGCCAGCGAGCCGGGCAAGAACCTGCTCAACGCCATGACCGACGTGGGCTTCATCGGCCTCGGCTACTGGAGCTCGGGCATGAAGCAGTTCTCGGCCAACAAGCCGCTGCTGGTGCCCAGCGACGCGGAAGGGCTGAAGTTCCGCATCCAGACCTCGGACGTCGCCGAGGCGATGATCGCGGCCATGGGTGCCAACGCCCAGAAGCTCGCCTTCAAGGAAGTCTACGGCGCGCTGCAGACGGGCGTGGTGGACGGTCAGGAGAACACCTGGTCGAACATCTACACCCAGAAGTTCTTCGAGGTGCAGGACGGCATCACCGAGACCAATCACCAGGTGCTGGCCTACCTTCTGGTCACCTCCGACGAGTGGCTGGGCGGTCTCGACGATGATGTGCGCGAGCAGTTCCTGAAGATCGTCGACGAGGTCACGATCGAGGCCAACGCGCAGGTTGCGGCCAAGGAAGCGGCCAACCGCCAGAAGATCCTCGACGCGGGCAGCACGATCCGCGTTCTGACGCCGGAGCAGCGCAAGGCCTGGGTCGACGCGATGAAGCCGGTGTGGGGCGAGTTTCGCGACGACATCGGTCAGGACCTGATCGACGCCGCGCAGTCGTCCAACAACGCCGGCTAAGCACCGACGCGACAAGCCGGCGGGGCCTGGGTTCATGCCCGGTCCCGCCGGCCACGCCCGCGCTCGAGCGCGAGCGTGGTGTGCAAGCCGCCGCCCGATCCTCGCGATCACGGGCGGACAGGCAACGCGTTCCGAAAACATAACGGCCCCGCATGGACGGGGATGCCCATGGGGGGACAGATGCAACGCGTCGACAATTGGGTCACGCGCTTCGAGGAGGGCGTCATCGCCTTTCTTCTGGCCGCGATGACCATCGTTTCCTTCACGCAGGTCGTGGCGCGCTACGGCTTCAACTCCGGCTGGACCGGCGCGCTCGAGTTCACCCGGATCCTCTTCGCCTGGCTCATCCTGTTCGGCATGAGCTACGGGGTGAAGATCGGGTCGCATCTGGGTGTCGACGCGGTGATCCGGCTGTTTCCCCGTCCCGTCTTTCGCGCGCTTGCCGTTTTCGGCGCGCTTTGCGGCGTCGCCTATGCGGTGATCCTGCTGCACTCGGACTGGCTTCAGATCTTCGGCGCCAACGCCCGTGGCGGCGCCTGGGACTACTGGTCGAAGATGTACAAGATCGGCATCGGCCTCGACGATCTCAGGTACCCCGAGTTCCTGCAGGACAGCCTCGGCGTCCAGGAGCGGGTGCAGCGCTGGATCGCCTATCTGATCCTTCCTGTCGGACTGGCCCTGTTCGCGTTTCGTTGCGCGGAGGCCGTCTGGCAGATCCTCACCGGTGAACGCGAGATGATGATCGCCGCCCACGAGGCGGAAGAACTCGTCGCCGAAAACAAAGACGTTCTGAAGGACTGAGGGTCACGACATGGAAGCCGCCGTTCTCTTTATCCTCGTCCTCGGCCTGCTGTTTCTCGGCGTGCCGATCGCCATCTCGCTCGGTCTGTCGAGCGTGCTGACGATTGCCTTCTTCTCCAACGATTCCGTCTCCTCCGTCGCCCTGCAGCTTTTCACGGCGTCGCAGAACTACACGCTGCTCGCGATCCCCTTCTTCATCCTGGCCTCGGCATTCATGTCGACGGGCGGCGTGGCGCGGCGCATCATTCGCTTCGCCATCGCCTGTGTCGGGCACTTTCGCGGCGGACTTGCGATCGCAGCCGTCTTCTCCTGCATGCTCTTCGCGGCGTTGTCGGGATCCTCGCCGGCAACGGTGGTCGCCATCGGCACCATCGCCATCGCGGGCATGCGGCAGGTGGGCTACACCAAGGAGTTCGCGGCGGGCGTGATCGCCAACGCCGGCACGCTCGGCATTCTCATCCCGCCTTCCATCGTGATGGTCGTCTACGCCGCCGCGACGGACGTGTCGGTCGGGCGCATGTTCCTGGCCGGCGTCATTCCGGGCCTTGTCGCGGGCCTCATGCTGATGGTCGCGATTTACGTCAACGCGCGCATCAAGAACATGCCGAAGCAGCCCTTCGCGGGCTTCGGCGAGGTGCTGTCCTCGGCCGGTGAGGCGGGCTTCGGCCTGCTGCTCATCGTCATCATCCTGGGCGGCATCTACGGCGGCGTGTTCACGCCGACCGAAGCCGCGTCCGTGGCGGCCGTCTATGCCTTCCTGATCGCGGTCTTCATCTATCGCGACATGGGCCCGCTCAAGGGTGTGCCCATGCGCCATCCGGGAGAGAGCCTTGGCGAGGCAGTCGCGCGCAACCTCTGGCTGACCGTGATCCGCTTCGTGCCGGCCTGTTTCCACAAGGACACGAAGAAGGTGCTGGTGGACGCGGGCAAGACGACGATCATGCTGATGTTCATCATCGTCAACGCGCTGCTGTTCGCCCACACGCTGACGGCGGAGCGCATCCCGCAGGCGATCACCGACTGGATGATCGGGGCCGGCTTCACCTGGTTCACCTTCCTGATTGCCGTGAACATCCTGCTGCTGATCGGCGGGCAGTTCATGGAGCCCTCGGGCCTGCTGCTGATCGTGGCTCCGGTGGTGTTCCCCATCGGTATCGAGCTCGGGGTGGACCCGATCCATCTCGGCATCATCATGGTGGTGAACATGGAAATCGGCATGATCCCCCCGCCGATCGGTCTCAACCTGTTCGTGACATCAGGAATAACGGGGATGAGTCTTGTGCAGGTGGTCCGCGCCGCGGCTCCCTTCGTGCTGATCCTGATGCTGTTCCTGGTGCTGGTGACCTATGTGCCGGCGCTCTCCACCTGGCTGCCCTACTCTCTGATGGGGCCGGAGATCATCACGAACCGCTAGGCACCGAGAAATCCGTTGCACGGGGCCGCCCGGAAGATACCGCTTGTCGGTGACCTTCCGGGCGGCCTTTGTTTGTGCTCATCCCATGGCGGCAAAAGGATCTTTCTTGAGCGCGGCCTGAGGGGAAATTTTCGTCTTTCGAGGTGCCTTGCGCCCCGCCCGTTCGAAAGCACATTTGGCGTACTGTCTGGTACGGTTCCCGTCAGTCGTCATGCCTGTGGGGAGGGACTAGCCGTGCAAGGTACGACAGGAGGCGCGCGCCCGCGCCTGCTCTTTCATCCAGGGCGCAGCAATCCGGTCCGGATCAACGCTCTCGGCGCGCCTTCGGCGCGTCACGTGCGCCTGGCGCTGGAGCCGGGGCGAACGCTCTACGAGGCCATTGTCGAGCCGCTGGCCGGCATCGGCATCCGCAATGCCTCTCTGACCATTCTGGGAGGCACCTTCCAGCGCCTCTCCTATTGTGTTGCTCCGCCCGATCCGAGCGGGCGGGCGGTGATCGCCTACACCGCGCCGATCGACGCCGGCATGGCCGAGATGGTTTTCGGCAACGCCACTCTCGGGGTCAGCCTCGAGAACAAGCCGCTCGTTCATTGCCACGCCACGATCCGTACCGGGGACGGCGAGATGCGCGGCGGCCATATCCTGACCGAGGACTGCATCGTCGGCGTCGATCCGATTCCGGCCCTGGTCACGGGGCTCGAGGGCTTCGACGTGCGCCAGGCGCATGATCCGGAGACGAACATTCCGCTGCTTCAGCCGATGAAGGAGAGTGCCTGATGGGAGAGATGAGCCAGGATCCGGGGGCCGTCGTCGAGAGCGGCCAGATGGGCCGCGTCGCCTATGCGCGTATCGCTCCCAACGAGGATCTCGTCCACGCGGTGGAGAAACTCTGCCTTGCCGAGGGATTCCGCAATGCCTTCGTGCGTGGCGCGCTGGGCAGCCTGGTGGATGCGACGCTTGCAACCCAGTCGGGCGACGTTCTGCAGATCCGGGGGCCGGCGGTCGAGATCGTCAGCCTCGCCGGCGAGGTGCGCGAACAGGGCGACGGGTCGCTTTGCGCGCGGTTGTCGGGTGTCGTGGCCGACACGGAGGGACGCATTTTCGGCGGACCGTTCGTGCCCGGCGGCAACATGATCTGCATGACTTTCGAGATCACGCTCGAGGAGTGGATTCCCGACGCGGCCGGGTAGGGGCGCCTCGTCCGGGTTTTCCATGCCTGAAATCATGAAAAAGGGGCGGTCTCTCGCGAGGTCGCCCCTTTTTGGTCATTCGGCCGAAGGTGGCCCTCAGGCGAGAATCAGCAGCTCGAAGGTGACGCAGACCGGGTTCGCCCCGTGCACCAGCACGCCCTGCGAGATCCCGCCGTCCATGCCGACGAGTGCAATGTCGAGGCGCGCGCGCGGACCCGCGTCGCCGGTGCTGACACGTCCGTCGAGGATCATCACCTCGGTCGCATAGGAGGTCACATGCGTGCCGTCCTCGTAGTCCGCGCCGATGAGACTGCCCAGTCCGACGACCCGTGCGTCGCCGATGCCGTGCTCCTTGCAGATTTCCTCGATCTGCTCGCAGATGTCGCCATTCGGGCGAACGGTCGCCAACACTGCCTTGCCGCCCGCCTCGCCGGCTGAAACCGGAGCGCGCGGCACGGGAGCGAAGAGGCGGAAGTTGGTTTCCGCATCGTTCGCGACCTCGAGGATCGCGCCCGACAGGCCGATGGCCGCGACCTCGACGGGTTTTGCGACCTCCGCGTCGAAGGGCAGAAGATGTCCCATCTTCAGGCCTTCGCCCGCCACGTCCCACTGGCCATGGCAATGGAAGAAGGGCTCGCCGTCGCGGCGGCCCATGTGGACGCTGGCGGAGCGGATCGTGCCGCCGCCGTCCGGGCTGCGGGTGTCGCTGTACCATGCCGCATGGCTGCCATCGGGGCTTGCCGCCGGGATGACGTAGTCCATGCGGGCCATGGGCACGTCGACGAGTTCCACGAAACCACCTTCGAAGCCCTGGCTTGCGAACGCCTCGGCAATCGCCGCATTGATCGACCGGCCGGGCTCGAGGGTCAGCTTCAGCGGAACGGCGCGGCAGGCCGCCGAGGCATGCCGCGTCTCCGCCAGAGGTCCGGGATGGCTGATCGTGCGGAGGCTCATGTCGCCAGGCCTGCCGTCACGAACCCGCCGTCGACGGTGAGGATGTGGCCGGTGACATAGCTAGCCTCATCGGACACCAGGAAGGCGACGGCATTGGCCACCTCTTCCGGCGTTCCGTAGCGACGCAGGGGCACGCGGGCATGCCACTGGGCGCGAACGTCGTCGGTGTGGACGGCGCGGGCGAGCGGCGTGTCGATCGGACCGGGCGCAACCGCGTTGACGCGAATGCCGTCCTGTCCGAGTTCGTTGGCCATGACCAGCGTCATCGTGTTGACACCGCCCTTGGAACCGCCGTAGGCGCTGCGCCCCTTGTTTCCGGCGATGCCGGACACGGAGCTGATGTTGACGATGGACCCGCTCTCGCCGTTGGCCTTCCAGTGCCGGGCCGCGGCCCGCGCGATCAGGAAGGTGCCGGTGAGATTGATGTCGACGATGCGACGGAACTCGTCGACGCCCATGTCGACCGTGGGCTTGTCGGCGCCGATGCCGGCGGAATTGACCACACCGGCAAGCCGGCCGGTCCCGGTGACGGCGTCAATCGCCGCACCGACCGACTCCTCGTCGGCGACATTGCACACGATGCCGTGCGAGGCGTCGAGCCCGAGTTCGGCGCAAGCGGCGTCGAGTGCCTCGCGCTTCAGGTCGAGAAGGAAGGGCGTGTAGCCCTTTTCCTTCAGGACGGCGGCGGAGGCGAGGCCGATGCCCGAGGCACCGCCGGTGATGGCGACCGCGCCCTTGTCGGATGTTTCAGTCATATGCTGCTTCCTCTTCAGGCCTTGGCCGTCTCTGCGCCGGGAATCTGGCCGCGCTTCGCCAGTTCCTCACGCACCATCTTCTTGGTGATCTTGCCGTAGGCGGACTTCGGCATTTCCTCCCAGAAGATCACCTGCTTGGGCAGCTTGTAGCGGGCCACCTTGCCGTCGAGCCACTCGCGCAGGTCGATGGCATTCGTGTCCGTGCCCGGACGCGCGATGCACACGGCGACGCCAACCTCGCCCCAGACCGGATCCGGCACGCCGAGCACCGCCGTCTCGCTGATGTCGGGGTGCAGCAGGATCTTTTCCTCGATCTCGCGCGGGTAGATGTTCGACCCGCCGGAGATGTACATGTCCGAGGACCGGCCGGTGATGTAGAAGAAGCCTTCCTTGTCCATGTGGCCCAGGTCGCCGGTGCGGAACCAGCCGTTGCGGAACGACTTGGCGTTGGCTTCCGGGTTGTTGTAGTAGCCGGCGAACACCGCCGGGCCGATGACGCAGATCTCGCCCGTCTCGCCGGGAGCGACTTCCTCGCCGTCATCGTTCTGGATCTGGACCTGCATGCCCGTGCGCTCGAAGCCGCAGGTGCCGATGCGCGCGGCCTCGTGATCCTCCGCGGAATGGAAGGCGGGCGGCAGCACGGTGATGTTGCCGGTCACCTCGCCCAGGCCGAAGTACTGCACCAGCACGGAGCCGATGGTCTCCAGCGCCCGCTTCTGGTCGGCGCGGTACATGGGTGCACCGGCGTAGATCACGTACCGCAGGCTCGAATGGTCGAACTTCTCGACGGAGGGGTCTTCGACCAGCATCTTCAGGATGGTCGGAACGGTGAAGATGTTGGTCACCTTCCACGTCTCGACGATCTCCCAGATCTTCGCCACGTCGAGCTTTTCCGCCGGGGGCAGGATCGTCTTCGCGCCGTGGGCGACCTGGACGAGCTGGTGCACGCCGGCGCCGTGGGACAGCGGTGCCACGACGACGGAGGCGTCGCCGGAACCGGTTCCCGGCATCAGGTCGCACAGGTGGTTCGTGATGACGAAGGCCATCTGGCCATGCGTCAGAACCGCTGCCTTCGGCCGGCCGGTGGTGCCGGAGGTGAAGAAGAACCAGCACGGGTCGTCGCGGTCGACCGCTTCATGGGGAAGCGTCTTGCCGGCGTGGCGGGAGACGATCGCGTCGTAGTCCTCGCCGAACTCCGCCTCGCCGATGGCGATGACGAAGTCCATCTCCTCGCGGCATGCGGCGGCATGGTCGGGGAAGGCCGCGCCGCAGATCATGCCGCGCGAGCCGCTGGCCGAGGCGAGGTAGGCGACCTCGCCGGGCGACTGACGGTAGTTGGTCGGCACGAAGACCGCGCCGACGCGGAAGCAGGCGAACATGGCCTCGAACATCTGGTTGCAGTTCGCCGACTGCACCAGGATCCGGTCACCCTTGGTGACGCCGTACTCGTGGCGCAGCGCGTGGGCCATGGCGTTGACCCGGGCTTCCATCTGGGCCCAGGTCCACACCGTGTCGCCCCAGACGAAACCCGGCTCGCCCGGATTGCGACGGGCCGACTGGGACAGGAAGTTGGCGAGATTCATCACACGCGTGGTGCAGGGGGCAACGCCCCCCTTGGGATCGACAGCGGACATTACTTGACGCGCTCCAGGATCGAGACGTAGTTGGCGACGGCCGCGCCGCCCATGTTGAAGACGCCGGCCAGTTCGGCCTTGGGGAGCTGGATGTCTCCCGCCTCGCCGGCAAGCTGCATCGCGGCCATGACGTGCATGGACACGCCCGTCGCGCCGATGGGATGGCCCTTCGACTTGAGGCCGCCCGAGGGGTTGATCGGCAGGGCGCCGTCGCGGGCGGAAACGCCATCGCGAATCACCTTGTGGCCCTCGCCCGGCTTCGCGAGGCCCATCGCCTCGTATTCGATCATCTCGGCGATGGTGAAGCAGTCGTGGGTCTCCACGAAGGAGAGGTCCGTGACGGCCAGGTCGGCCTGCTCAAGGGCGCCGGCCCAGGCACGGCGCGCACCCTCGAAGGCGAGCATGTCGGCGCGGTGGGCAAGTGCCAGGATGTCATTGACCTGCTTGCGCGCACGGAAGGCGATGGCGCGCTTCATGCCGGCCGCGGTCTCCTCATCGGCGATGACGAGCGCCGCCGCGCCGTCGGAGATCAGCGAGCAGTCGGTCCGGCGCAGGGGACCCGCGACATAGGGGTTCTTGTCCGAAACCGTGTTGCAGAAGTCGAAGCCGAAATCGCGGCGCATGTGGGCGTAGGGGTTGTGAAGGCCGTTCGAGTGGTTCTTGGCGGCGATCATGGCAAGGGCGTCGGAGCGATCGCCGTAGCGCTGGAAATAGGTCTGTGCGATGCGCCCGAAGAGCCCCGCGAAGCCACCGTCGACGTCGGCCTCTTCCTTGCGGTAGCAGGCGTTGAGGAGGATGTCGCCGACCTCGGCCGTCGGGGTGGCGGTCATCTTCTCGGCGCCGACGACGAGCGCGATGCGTCCGCGCCCGGACTCGATGAAGTCCATCGCGCTGTAGAGGGCGGCGGATCCGGTGGAGCAGGCGTTCTCCATGCGCACCGCCGGGACGTAGCCCAGCTCCTCATGGCCCATGGCGACGAGGGCGCCCTGGAAATCCTGCTTGGAGAAGCCGTTGTTCATCACGCCGACGAAGATGCCGTCGACATCGGCGGCGCCGATCCCGGCATGTTCCATCGCCGGAACCGTGACGGAGGCCATCAGGGATTCCGTGTCCTCGAGCTCCGACTTTCCAAAGGGCGAGTGCGCCCAACCGACGATCTGTGCCTTGGTCATTTGAGAGTCCTCCGCGTTTGCGGCCTGTCAGGCGCACCGTTGCGCCTGGAAAAGAGGGCCGTGAGCTTTTCTTCGATCCTGTCCACCTCGCGGCGGAGCAGGCTTGCCAGTTCTTCCTGCCTCGGTTCCTGCATCCGGGAATCGATGGCGGCGATGCTGAGGGCGCCGGCAACGCGCCCGTCGGGGAAGCGGAACGCCATTCCGACGCCCCACGAGTTGGTCACGATGAGCCCCGGGTTCAGGGAAAAACCGCGCCGCCGGGCAAGTGCCACATCGGCGCGGATGCGCTCGGGCGGCAGGCCGGGATAGCGTGTGGCGATGGCCTCCGCATTGGCCGCCAGCGTCGCCTCGACCTCGTCGTCGGGAAGGGCCGCCAGTATGGCAAGCGACCCCGCGCCGATGCCGAGCGGGTGCTCGAACCCGGCCTGCAGCGCATGGGTGCGAATGGGATAGGTGCCTTCCTCGCGGTAGAGGCAGAGCGAGAGCGCCTCGCGGGGCACGGACAGGAAACTCGTGTCCTGGCTCGTCTCCGAAAGGCGCATCAGGCTCGACCGGCAGATCTCGAGCAGCCCGAAGCGCGGCGCGGCGAAGGTGCCCAGCACATAGGCTTCCTCGCCGAGAAAATAGAGCCGTGTATCGTCCTCCTGCTCGACGAGCCCGCCACGCATGAGCGCCAGAAGCAGCCGGCGCACAGTGGGCTTGTTGAGCCCGCTGTCGGCCACGAGCTGGGACAGCGATGCTCCGCGCCCGGCATGGCGGCCGACCAGCGACAAGAGCGCAAGCGCACGATCCACGCTCTGAGCCCCGCTCAGTGGTGCCACCAGATCCCTCCCAAAGGTCCATAATATGGATCTATATCATAGGGGGAACGGCGGGGATCTGTAAAGATCTCCGTTTTTCCTTGCGGAGCGTGTGTGGAATTGTAAATTGTTCGGGGGTTGACGCAAGAAAGTCGGTCCACATAATGAACCACACATGGCGAGGCCACGCGAAAATCCGTGCGGCGCGCTGTCAGTCGACATGATGGAGGTCATGTCGCACGTCCCGGTCGGAACCTGTGTCCGGGGCCTAGCATTGACGGAGGAGACCTCATGAAATTGTCCAAGCTGGGCGTGCTCGCCCTTTCGACCGCGATCGCCTGTGCCGCGGCCTTCGCTCCGGCCTCGGCCGAGACGCTGCGCCTGTCGCACAACACCGGCGACACCACGAGCTGGCACAAGGGTTCGGAGAAGTTCGGCGAGCTTCTGTCCGAGGCCACCGACGGCGACTACACCGTCCGCGTGTTCCCCAACGCGCAGCTCTCCGGCGGCGACCAGATGAAGCAGGCGGAGATGGTGAGCCGCGGCGTTCTCGACTTCGTCGTGACGTCCGCGATCAACGTGACGCCGCTCGTTCCCGAGATGGCCGTGTTCTCGCTGCCGTATCTCTACTCCAACTACGAGCAGGTCGATGCCACGACGCAGGGCGCGCCGGGCGAGAAGATGACCGAGATCATGGCCGGTCACGATATCGTCGTGCTGGCGTGGGGCGAGAACGGTTTCCGCGAGGTGACCAACAACGTCCGCCCGATCAAGACGCCCGAGGACATGAAGGGCCTCAAGATGCGCGTCGCGGGGCCTATGTACATCGACGTCATGAACGCGCTGGGCGCCAACCCGCAGCAGATGCAGTGGACCGAGACCTTCCCGGCACTGCAGCAGGGCGTGGTCGACGGCCAGGAAAACCCGATCGGCGCGGTGATCATTCCGCAGCGCGTCTACGAGGTGCAGAAGTACCTCACGACCTGGCACTACTCCTATGACCCGATCTTCATCGGCGTCAGCAAGTCGCGCTGGGACAAGTTCGACGACGAGACCAAGGCGAAGGTTCGCAAGGCGGCCGAGGAAGCCATGGAATACCAGCGCGAGATCACGCGTCAGGCGACGGCCGAGGGCATCACCTTCCTGCAGGAGAAGGGCATGGAGGTCTACGAGCCGACCGCCGAGGAGCTGCAGGCGTTCCGTGAGGCCACCAAGCCCGCATTCGACACTTGGGCCGCGAAGGTCGGTGACGATCTGGTGAAAAGCTTCCAGGACACTGTTGCCGCGAACAAGTAACGGCTGATAACGACAGGGACCGGCGCACGCGCCGGTCCCTTTTCATTCCGTCCGGTCGCCCGCGCCGATCGTCCGGATTTCCGCCCCGCGCCCGGGAGCTCCGTGATGACCTTCATCCTGCGCAATGCGGAGATGATCGCCTGTGCGATCATCTTTCTCGCAATGACGACGCTCGGATTCGTGAATGTGGTCGTGCGCTACACGACCAGCTACTCGCTTGCCGCCTCAGAGGAACTTCTCACCAACGGGTTCCTCCTCCTGACGATCTTCGGCGCCGCCGTGGCCGCAAGGCGCGGAGAACATCTCGCGGTAACCCTCTTCTACGAACTTCTGCCGCGCGGCCTGCGCAAGCTGGCGCTCCTGCTCTCCGGCGGACTGTCGCTGCTCCTGCTGCTGCTGTCGGCCTGGTTCTGCCTCGAGCTGGTTCAGAACCAGCTTTCGAGCGGCATCCGCTCCTACGCGCTGCAGGTTCCGGCCTGGTACTACAGCATTGCCGTTCCCTTCGGCTTCTTTCTGATTGCGGTGAGGCTGGCCCAGCATCTCGTTGACGAATGGCGTGCACTCACGAAGGCGGAGCGTGGTCATGTTTGATCTGGGCGCGGGCACGCAGATGCTCATCCTCTTCTTCGTCTTCCTGGTACTGCGCCTGCCGGTGGCCTTCTCGCTCGGCCTCTCCGCGCTTTACGCCATGTGGACCCTGGGCTTCGGCCTTGACCTCGTCGGCGACCTCATCACGGCCGGCATCACCAAGTTCTCGCTTCTCGCGATCCCCTTCTTCATCCTTGCCGGCACGCTGATGGGCTCTCTCGGCATCGCCGAGCGCATGATCCGCTTCTTCCGCGTGCTGATCGGCAGCCTGCCCGGCGGCATGGGCGTCGTGGGCACCGTGGTCTGCCTGTTCTGGGGCGCGGTCAGCGGGTCCGGCCCGGCCTCGGTCGCCGCCATCGGACCGCTCATCATCAAGGGCATGGAGGAGGACGGCTACTCGCGCGCCTTCGCCGCCGGTCTGGTGTGCACGGGCGCCGCGCTGTCGATCGTGATCCCGCCCTCCATCGGGCTGGTGATCTATGGCGTCATCGCCGAGACCTCGATCTCCGAACTCTTCATCGCCGCGATCATCCCGGGCTTCTTCATGGGGCTGCTGATGCTGGCGACGCTGCCCTTCGCGAAGAAGTCGGGCGCTCCGGCTGGCGCGCCCAGCCTCGACCGGCTGATGCCGATGCCCGACGCCGAACTGGGCTACGGCCAGCGTGTGATGAAGGCGTTCATCTCGTCGTTCTGGGGGCTGATGACGCCGGTCGTCATCCTCGGTGGAATCTACTCGGGCGCCTTCACGCCGACCGAGGCGGCGCTGGTTGCCACCGTCTATGCGCTCGCCGTCGGCGGTCTCGTCTATCGCACGCTGACGTTCGACGGGCTCTACCGCGCCCTTTCCGATGCCGCGGCCTCGTCGGCCGTGGTGATGCTCGTCGTCGCCTACGCCAGCCTGTTCGGCTGGGTCGTCACCGTGGACGACGTGATCGGCCAGTACTCGCAGGCGCTTCTGGGCCTCAGCCACAACGAGTGGGTGATCCTCGCCGTCATCATGCTGGTGATCCTCGTCGCCGGCATGTTCATGGACGCGGTCACGATCATGTTCATCTGCCTGCCGATCTTCCTGCCCGTGGCACGCGAGCTCGGCTGGGATCCGGTGTGGTTCGGCATCGTCGTCATGATCAACCTGGCGATCGGGCTGTTCACGCCACCGGTGGGCATCAATCTCTATGTGGCGGCGAATGTCACCCGCCTTCCGCTTGAGCGTGTCGCGCAAGGGGCGGTCCCGTTCCTGCTCACGGCGCTGCTGGGTCTGGTCATCGTCGCGGCCTTCCCGCAGATGTCGCAGTTCCTGGTTGAGGTCCTGCGTTAGGCGTTCAGTCATCCCGGAATGCAAGAAGGGCGCGGCCAGCCGGCCGCGCCCTTTTTCGTTCCGCCTTGGTTCGTTCCACCATGCGGCGAGCCGCAGCCGTCAGGCCTGGATATAGGCCGTCTTGACGATGGTGTAGAACTCACGGGCGTAGGTGCCCTGTTCGCGCGGGCCGTAGCTGGAGCCCTTCCGGCCGCCGAAGGGGACATGATAGTCGACGCCGGCCGTCGGCAGGTTGACCATCACCATGCCGGCCTTGGAGTTCTTGCGGAAGTGGGTCGCCGCCTTGAGCGACGTGGTGCAGATGCCGGCCGACAGTCCGAAGTCGGTGTCATTCGCGACGGCAAGGGCCTCGTCGTAGTCGGCGACCTTGATGACGGAGACGCAGGGCCCGAAGATTTCCTCCCGGCACACGCGCATGTCGTTGCGCGCGCCGGCAAAGATCGCCGGGCGCTGAAAGAAGCCGGGCCCCTCGATGCGCTCGCCGCCGATGACCTCGCAGCCCTCCTCGCGGGCAATGTCCACGTAGCCGAGGTTGCCCTCGAGCTGGCGGGCGTCCACGACCGGTCCGACCTGCGTGGCGGAGTCCAGCGCGTTGCCCACCTTCAGCGCCTTTGTCGCCTCGGCGAACTTCTCCAGGAAGCGGTCGTGGATCCCTGCCGTCACGATGACGCGGGAACTTGCGGTGCAGCGTTGGCCCGTGGAAAAGAAGCCGCTGTTCACGGCGGCGGAAACGGCGATATCCAGATCGGCGTCATCGAGAACGACCATCGGGTTCTTGCCGCCCATCTCGAGCTGCACGCGCTTGCCGCTTTCCGCACAGGCGACCGCGATGCCCCGCCCGGTGGGAACGGAGCCGGTGAAGCTGATCGCGTCGACGTCGGGATGCTCGACAATGCGGGCGCCGACGACCGAACCGCGCCCCATGACGAGGTTGAACACACCGTCCGGGCAGCCTGCATCCTTGAGGATGTTCGCGATCTCCCAGGCGCATCCCGGGACGAGATCGGCGGGCTTCAGGACCACCGCGTTGCCGTAGGCAAGCGCGGGAGCGATCTTCCACGCGGGAATGGCGATGGGGAAATTCCAGGGCGTGATCATGCCGATGACGCCGACGGCCTCGCGTTCGATCGTCACGTCGATGCCCGGACGTACCGAGGCGAGCGCGTCGCCGGCGTTGCGGAGAGCCTCCCCGGCAAAGAACTTGAAGATCTGCGCGGCACGTGCCGTCTCGCCGATGCCCTCGGCAAGCGTCTTGCCCTCCTCGCGGGAGAGCAGGCGGCCGATCTCCTCCTTGCGCGCCATGATCGCGGCGCCGGCGGCTTCCAGAACGTCATGGCGAACCTGCGGGCTTGCCGCGCCCCAGGCCGGCTGGGCCGCGCGGGCTGCCGCGACCGCATCGTCGACGTCTTCACGGCTGCCCTGGCAATAGGTGCCGATCACGTCGGATGTGTCGGACGGATTGACGTTCTCCGTGGTTCGGGCGCTTTCGCGCCACTCGCCGGCGATCAGGT
Source organism: Stappia sp. (assembly GCA_002722295.1). Classification (GTDB taxonomy): domain Bacteria; phylum Pseudomonadota; class Alphaproteobacteria; order Rhizobiales; family Stappiaceae; genus Stappia. Next base: position 37,837 of record PBLF01000028.1, read on the forward strand.
TCGCGTGCACGGTCATGGTCATGTCCTCTTGGAAAGGCGGAAGGGCCGGGATGCCGGTCCCGTGACGACGGGATGCTCCCTTGTGGTGAGGCCACCGATCTCGGACAACCAAACGGGGAAGGTCAAGGCGTTGCGGCAAAAAAAGTGGCTGCGACGGCGCGACCGGGCGGATGCGGGCGGTGTTTTCGTCCGCATCCCTCCGGCTCATCGGCACGGGTCTTCGGTTTAGAGGATGCCGACACCCGAATGGGGGACGAACAGGTAACCGTAGAAGGCGTAGTTGGCGACCACGTCCTTGCCGGAAGACTGCGCGGTCGGGCCCTGGTTCACCGTCCAGTTGGAGGTGGCCGGATCGGAAATCGGGTTGCCGGCGAAATCGAAGTCGGTCACCTGATCGCCGCCATCCTTCTGGGACCAGGACTGGCTTTTCTGGTCGAAGCGCACCCAGTGATAGTCGCCCGGCCAGCCAAGGCTTGTGTCCGCGTCGGAAATCAGCAGGCAGACCGGGTGCCCGGACGACGAGTTGAGATAGCTCGACGAGGGGTAGGTCGTTCCGATCCACTGCAGGCCGTCCGCCTGGGCGCCGGTGACGACGGCGGTGCCCGTCGGCGGGAAATTCAGGAAGATGCCATTGGCCCGACCGGGCTGCGCGAAGGAGTTGCTGGCGATGTCGCAGCTGTAGTTGTAGCAGTTGTTGTTGGGCTGGAAGCGGTACGACATGAAGTAGCCGCTGTTGTCGGTTGCCGGCGCATAGACCGTCGGGCCGGTGTTGGCCTGGGTCGGCCCGTATTTCTGGATATAGACGGTTTTGCCGGTGGCCCTGTCGACAACCGGAACCGATTGGGGGGCAATTACGTGTGCCTGGTCGAGAACGGCGCGCAGCCGTTCGTCCTCAGGGTGGGGCATGCCGGAAAACCTGGGGTGAAGTGCCATGGTCGATCCTCCGCTGTGCGCCGCGTCTCCCTTCCCGGCCGGTTGTGATGGCCGTGCCATCCGCCCCGGCGGCGGAGCGGGGGGAGCAATCCTGAGGCCGCCGCCGTTGTCCCGCGGGTGACGGTCAATTTCCATCTTAAGTAAACATTGACGTGAATATTGCACCATAAGAGTGTATTATCAAGGAGACGCTACGTCAGTTTTCGTGAAGCCATCGCACGGTGCGCCGTCTGAACATGTGATGCTTGCCGGATCGGCCGGCGCGGGGCATTCACCGGACGACCGGTTCCGCCAGGGGCGGGAGGCCATCAGGAGGGAACACTCATGTCGTTCAACATTCGTATTCTCTACACGGGCGGAACCATCGGCTCCGTGGACGATCCGCTCGCGCCTCTTTCCGGGCAGGATTTCTGCGATGCGTTCCGGAGCCTCGTCGAGCCGACGATCCTGGCGCGCTATCCCGGGGCGAGCGTGTCCTACGACTGGCTCGACCCGACGCTGGACAGCACCAACCTGCAACCGTCCGACTGGTGCGGGATCGCGCGGCGGCTGGTGGGGGCGCCCGGCGACACCGCGCTTTACGGCAACCACGACGCCTTCATGGTGCTGCACGGAACGGACACGATGGCATGGACCGCCTCCGCCCTGTCGTTCCTGCTCACGGGCCTCGACAGGGCCGGCTATGCCACCGCGATCCTCTCCAAGCCGGTTGTCGTGACCGGTTCGCAGCTTCCGCTGTTTTTCCGCCCGACGCCGACGTCTCAACTGGCGATCAACTACGACACCGACGCGCTGCGCAACGTCCTCGGCGGGATCGAGACCATGCGGTCCGGGCTTCCGGCGGTGGGCCTCTTTTTCGATGACAAGCTGATGCTCGGCAACAGGACGCTGAAGACCAATGCGTCGCTGTTTCCCGCCTTCACCACGCCGGATTATCCGATCCTCGGCGAGATCGGCCTGGAGCCCTATCTGGTCAATGCCTACGCGCCGCCCGCCCCCTATCTGTCCTCGCTCGCTCTCGACAATCCGGGACCGCTGGCCGCGCTGCAGAACCAGCTCGCTCATGTCGCAGCGTTGATCGACAAGGCGGATGTCCTGGTCTTCCCGGCTTTTCCGGCGCAATACAACGCTTCCGCCAGCCCGGCGACAAGCGCGCTGGCCGACATGCTGCAGGCAGCACTTTCCGCCGACAATGGCCGGGTGAAGGGCGTGTTCCTCGAAGGGTACGGCGAGGGGAATTTCCCCTCGGGCGATCCCTCGGATGCGGAAAGCGGTGCCGTCTACAAGGTGCTCAAACAGGCGCATGACGCGGGCACCGTGATCGTCGCGGGCACGCAGGTGATCGGCGGCATCGTCAACTCGACCGCCTATGCGGCCGGATCCTGGCTGTCGGATGCCGGCGCCATCGGCAACTACGACATGGCGGGCCCCGCCACCCAGGCCAAGCTGCTGATCCTTCTGGCGCTTGCCGACTACAATGGCAACGGCTGGACGCAGGGCGACATCGAGACGCTGATGCGAACGCCGCTCGCCGGCGAAATGATGGGGGTCAACCGGCTCGACGCGCGCGCAAAGGGCTTCCTGCTGGCGGGACAGTCGATCGCCGCGCTGGACGGAAGCGCGACGCTCGTCAACGATCCCGACGATGGGCCGGTGCTGACCGACGACAAGGGAAACACCCTTTGGAAGCCGCTTGCGGGCAGCATCAAGGCGCCGGTACGTCTCGTCATGCAGGACGATGGCAATCTGGTCGTTTACGACCGCACGAATGCGCCGGTCTGGGCAACCCAGGACCATTCGGTGGGCCAGGCCTATTCGGCGCTGATCCTGTCGGGATCGGCAAGCGACGGCTCACTGGCACTTTACGTCTACGACTATCACAACGCCCGGGTCACGGCGACGCTCCTCGGAACGCCGCCGCAACTGGGGTAGTAGCGGTTACTTCGCCTTCGGTTTCCAGCGCCTGAGCAGCGCCGCGTTGCTGACGACCGAGACGGAGGAGAGCGCCATGGCGGCGCCGGCAATCGCCGGCGTCAGCAGGCCGAAGGCCGCCAGCGGCACGCCGATCACGTTGTAGATGAACGCCCAGAACAGGTTCTGGCGGATCTTGCGCACGGTTGCGCGCGAGACCACCAGCGCGTCCGCGACCAGATCCGGGCGCGGGCGCATCAGGGTGATGCCGGCGGTCTCCATGGCAACCGCCGAGCCGGAGCCCATGGCGACGCCGATATGGGCTGCCGCCAGGGCGGGCGCGTCGTTGACGCCGTCGCCGACCATGGCGACATGCCGGCCTTCCTTCGTCAGCCGCGCCACCGTCTCGGCCTTTCCCTCCGGCGGCACACCGGCGATCACGTCGCCGATGGGCAGGCCGGACGCGATGGCCCGCGCGACCGCTTCGGTGTCTCCGGTCAGCATGACCGTGTCGATGCCGAGCGCCTTGAGGCGGTCCAGTGCGGCCGGGGTCTCTGCGCGCAGCGTGTCGGCCATGGCCAGGACGCCGACCGCGCGTCCGGCGATCGCGATGGTGGAACAGGTCTTGGCCTGCCCTTCGAGCTCGCGCGAGATCTGGCGCGAGAGGAACGTGTCTATGCCGTTTTCCTCCATCATGCGCGAGTTGCCAATGAGGACGGTCTCGCCGGCGATCTCCGCGACGATGCCCTGGCCGGGAACGCCCCTGAAGGAGGTCGGACGCGACAGGGACAGTCCGCGTTCCCGCGCGGCCTCGACCACGGCCTTGCCGAGCGGGTGTTCGCTTGGAAGCTGCGCGCTCGCCGCGATGCGCAACATGCGCTCCTCGTTCTTGTCGAAGGAGCGGATGTCGGTCAGGCGCGGCTCGCCGACCGTCAGTGTGCCGGTCTTGTCGAAGATCACCGTGTCGACCGTGTGAGCCACTTCCAGGGCCTCGATGTCGCGGATCAGGATGCCGGCGCGCGCCGCCGCTCCCGTTCCCGCCACGAGGGCCGTCGGGGTGGCCAGGCCGAGCGCGCAGGGGCACGCGATGACGAGCACGGCGACGGTCGCTCCGATGGTCGCGTCGAGACTGGCGCCGGAAAACCACCACGCGGCGAAGGTGATGGCCGCGATGGCGAGGATCACCGGCACGAACACGGCCGACACGCGATCGACGAGCTTCTGCACCGGAGCCTTGGCGGCCTGGGCGCTTTCCACGAGGCGGATGATGGCGGCGAGCTTGCTGTCCGACCCGAGCGCGGTCACTTCCACGGCCAGGCCGCCGGAGCCGTTGATGGTTCCCCCGGTGACGTCGTCGCCCGCGTGCTTGGCGACAGGAACGCTCTCGCCGGTGACGAGGGCCTCGTCCAGTTCGCTTGATCCTTCGATGATACGACCATCGGCGGGAACGCGTTCGCCGGGGCGCACGAGAACGCGGTCGCCGGGAAACAGCGCCTCGACGGAGACGGTCTCGATGGTCTCGCCGTCGGCGCCGATGCGGTTCGCCTCCTCGGGGCGCAGGGCGGAGAGGGCGCGGACGGCCGCGGTCGTGCTGCGCTTGGCGCGCGCCTCGAGCAGCTTGCCGAAAAGGATCAGGGTCAGGATGACGGCGGAGGCCTCGAAATAGAGGTGTCCGGGTTCTCCCGGCCAGGCAAGGACGGTGAGAACCATGGAATAGCCCCAGGCCGCCGACGTGCCCAGGGCCACCAGAACGTCCATGTTGGCCGAGCCCGAACGCACGGCCTTGAAGGCGCCGATGTAGAAGCGGCTGCCGACGAGGATCTGCACGATGGTGGCGAGAATGGCCTGCGCCCAGCCGGGGATCATGAAGGGGTAACCGGCGGCCATCGACGCCATGGAGGCGACCATGGGCGCGCTGAGAAGGGCGGAAAGGACCAGCAGGCCACCATCGCGGCGCATGATGCGGGCGGCCCGGGCGTCGGCCTCTTCCTGGCGTCGCGCCTCGGCGGCGAAGCCGCTTTCGCGAATGGCGGCACTGTACCCGGTTGCCGCGACCTTTTCCTCGATCGCTCCGGCGTCGAGCGTGCCGTCCGTCTCGACCGTCGCGGTTTCCAGCGGCAGGTTGACGTTGGCGCGCACGACGCCCGGCATCCGCGTGAGAACCTTCTCGATGCGTGCCGAGCAGGCGGCGCAGGTCATGCCGCCGATGTCGAACTGGAGAATGGCGGGGGACGAAACGGCCTCGGCCTCGGCGCTCGCGGCGTCGGGATGATCGGCCTTTGCAAGGGCCTCGGACATGAAAACCTCCGGCGGTAGGGAGAGCGGCGGACCGGAGCGGTGTATCCGCGGCGGCCGCTTTACCATTGAGCCGGATATAGGCATTCCAGTGACAGGAAGGTCAAGTCCCGCCGGCGGGCCTGTTTTTCTTTCGCCGGCGGGATCCCGTCAGGCCTCCGTACGCCCTTCCTCGACCGCGTGGCAGGCAACGCCCGTCAGCCCGGATCCCAGGAACGCGGGAAGCTCGCGCGAGCAGCGTTCGTTCGCCAGCGGGCAGCGCGGATGGAAGGCGCAGCCCGGGGGCGGGTTGATGGGATTGGGGATCTCGCCTTCCACGGCCCGGCGCGGAATACCGGTCATTTCCAGGTCGGGAATCGCTGCCAGCAGCATCCGCGTATAGGGATGGCGCGGATTGGCGAAGAGGTCGGCCGCGTCCGCGACCTCGACAAGCCGGCCGAGATACATGACGCCGATGCGCTTGGCCATGTGGCGCACGACGGCAAGATCGTGGCTGATGAACAGGTAGGTAAGACTGAACTCGTCCTGCAGGTCGCGCATGAGGTTCAGAATCTGTGCCTGCACCGATACGTCGAGCGCCGAGGTGGGTTCGTCGCAGACCAGAAACTCCGGCTTGGAGGCGAGCGCGCGGGCAATGCAGATGCGCTGCCGCTGGCCGCCGGAGAACTCGTGCGGATATTTGGCGCCGTCGCGCGGGTGGAGGCGCACCAGTTCGAGCAACTCGCCGACGCGCTTGGAAATCGCGGCCTCGGACGTCTCCAGCTTGAAGGCGCGGATGGGTTCCGCGATGATCCTGTCCACCCGCCAGCGTGGATTGAGGCTGGCGTAGGGGTCCTGGAAAATCATCTGGATACGGCGGCGCAGGTCCCGCATTTCGGCGCCGGTCTGTGCGCGCTGGCGCATGTCGACGCCATCGATGCGGATGGTGCCGGTGCTGGCGGCCAGCAGGCCGACCACCATCTTGGCGACCGTGGACTTGCCCGATCCGGATTCCCCGACGAGCGCGAAGGTCTCGCCCCGGCCGATGGTGAAGGAAATGTCCTGCGCGGCCTTCAGCAGGGCGCGCGGCTGGCGCTCGAGAACCCGGTTCAGCCAGGGCTTGGACACGTCGAAGGTCCTGCCGAGACCGCTGACATCTACCACCGGCGTGGCGGTGTCGCCGGTCTCGGGCATGGCGGGATTATTGGTGGCGAGCGCGCTCATCCGGCAGCTCCCTCGGGTTCAACGAGTTTCCAGCACGCGGCGAAACTGTCGCCGGCAGGCATGAGATCGGGCCTCTCGGCAAGGCACCGGTCGAAGGTGTAGGCGCAGCGCGGGTTGAAGGCGCAGCCCCTGGGGATCGAGTCGAGACGCGGCATCGATCCGGGGATCTGCGTCAGGCGCTGCTCGGTCTCGCCGGTCAGGGAGGGGATCGCGCCCATCAGCCCCACCGTGTAGGGGTGGCTGGGCGACTTGATGACGTCCCGCACCGGTCCGATTTCGGCAATGCGGCCGGAGTACATCACGGCGACGCGGTCGGCCGTCTCGGCGATCACGCCCATGTCGTGGGTGATGAGCATGACGGCGGTGCCATGATCGCGGCAGACGCGCTGCAGCAGGCGGATGATCTGCGCCTGCACCGACACGTCGAGCGCGGTGGTCGGCTCGTCGGCGATGACCAGTTCGGGCTCGGCGCAAAGCGCGAGCGCGATCACGACGCGCTGGCGCATGCCGCCCGAGAACTGGTGCGGATAGGAATCGAGCCTGGCGGCGGCGGCGGGAATGCCCACCTCTTCCAGCAGGGCGACCGCCCGGTCCCGTGCCTCGCGCTCGGAGACCGGCAGATGGGTCATGATCGTCTCGATGATCTGGTTTCCGACCGTGAGCAGCGGATTGAGGCTCGTGAGCGGATCCTGGAAGATCATTCCGATCCGCTTGCCGCGGATCTTGCGCATGGCGGGCTGAGAGATGTTGTCGATGCGCTCGCCCTTGAGGCGGATCTCGCCTCCGGCGATGCGTCCGGGAGGCTCGAGAAGGCCGATCACGGCGGTGCCGGTGATGGACTTTCCGGCGCCCGATTCACCCACCATGCCGAGCACTTCGCCGGCCTTCAGGTCGAAGGAAACGCCGTTGATGGCGGTGAGCACGCCCCTGCGCGTCGGAAACTCGACGCGCAGGTCGCGCACGGACAGGAGCGGGGTTTCGGTCATCGTCCGTCGTCTTTCTTGCCGGCCGTTACCGGAGCTTCGGGTTGAGCGCGTCGCGCAGCCAGTCGCCGAGAAGGTTCACGGCGAGAACGAGGATGGCAAGCGCGAGGCCCGGGAACATGGCGATCCACCACTCGCCGGAGAACAGGAAGTCGTTGCCGATCCTGACCAGCGTGCCGAGAGAGGGCTGGGTGGGCGGAATGCCGACGCCGAGGAAGGACAGCGTGGCCTCCGTGATGATCGCGAGGCCGAGGTTGATCGTCGCGATGACCAGCACCGGGCCGACCACGTTGGGCAGCACGTGGCGGATCATGATGAGGAACGGCGGAATGCCGATCAGGCGCGCGGCCTGGACGTATTCCTTGTTGCGTTCCACCAGCGTCGACCCGCGCACCGTGCGCGCGAACTGCACCCAGAAGGAGAGCGCGATGGAAAACACCAGGATCCAGAAGGCGAACCGCTCCCGGTCGAGGTTGCCGAACAGCGCGCGGGCGACACCATCCACCAGTAGCGCAATCAGGATCGCGGGGAAGGTGAGCTGCACCTCGGCGATGCGCATGATGATCGCGTCGACCTTGCCGCCGACATAACCGGCGATGAGGCCGAGCAGCACGCCGACGACCGCCGCGAGTGCCACGGAGAAGAACCCGACGGCGAGCGAGATGCGCGCACCGTAGAGAATGCCCGAGAGGATGTCGCGTCCCTGGTCGTCCGTGCCCAGCAGGTAGCTGGGGTTGGATCCCTCCATCCCGACAGGGGGGAGCTGCGAATCCAGGATCGACAGGCTCGCGAGGTCGAAGGGATCATGCGGCGCGATCAGCGGCGCGAACAGCGCGCCGAAGAAGAAGGCGAAGGTCACGATCGCGGAAACGATGGTCACCTTGGAATGCAGGAAGGAGTACAGGATGTCGCTGTCTAGAAAGCGGGCCAGGGCCCCTTTCGCCGGCGCGGCCTGCTCCGGCTTTTCCGTCTCTGCTTCCGTTCCGGTGGCTAGAGGCATGTCCGGGTTCCGTCAGTGGGTCGACCGCTCGCCGCGCAGGCGCGGGTCGACGACGAAGTAGAGAAGATCGACGATCAGGTTGATCGTCACGAACATGAAGGCGATCAGCATCAGATACGCCGCCATGATGGGGATATCGACGTTCTGCACCGACTGCAGGAACAACAACCCCATGCCCGGCCACTGGAACACGGTTTCCGTGATGATCGCGAAGGCGATGATCGAACCGAGCTGCAGGCCGGTGATCGTGATGACCGGCACGAGCGTGTTCTTCAGGGCGTGGCGGAAGTGAATGCTGCGCTGACGCAGGCCCCGAGCGCGCGCGAACTTGATGTAGTCCGTGCGGATCACCTCGAGCATCTCGGAGCGCACCAGACGCATGATGAGCGTCATCTGGAACAGGCCGAGCGTGATGGAGGGCAGGATCAGCGCCTTCAGTCCGCTCCAGGTCAGCAGGCCCGTGTTCCACCAGCCGAAGTCCACGACCTCGCCACGGCCGAAACTCGGCAGCCATTGCAAGGTCACGGAGAACAGGAAGATCAGCAGGATGCCGATGAAGAACGTCGGCAGGGATATGCCGATCAGCGAGACCGACAGGAAGAGCTTCGACAGCACGCTGTTCCGGTTGAGGCCGGTGTAGACGCCCATGGGTATGCCGACGAGAAGGGCGAACAGGGCGGACACCACCGAGAGCTCGAGCGTGGCCGGAAGGCGCCGGCCGATCAGTTCCGCGACCGGCTGGCGGAACTGGTAGGACGTGCCGAAGTCGAACTGGGCGGCTTTGACCATGAAGCGGCCGAACTGGACGATGACCGGGTCGTTGAGACCCAGCCGCTCGCGCAGCGCCTCGCGCTGTTCCGGCGTTGTCTCGATGCCCACCATCTGGTTCACGGGATCGCCGACGAAGCGGAACAGTGTGAACGAAATGAGGGCCACCGTGATCATCACCAGGACGGCCTGGAGGAGACGGCGGATCGTAAAGGCTAGCATGAGAGACGCAATCCTGCGGCAGCGCACCAACGGTTACGGGCCGGCGGAAACTCGCCGGGCCCGTTGACGCGTGGGCCCGGCGGCGCTGCTCCGCCGGGCCGGGACCATGTCCTTGGGACAGGTCCGGTCTTACTTCTTCACGACCCAGCGGAACATGAACTGGTTGTCCGCGCGCTGGACGAGGGAGACATCCTCCGACACGCCCCAGGCCAGGCTCTGCTGGTGAAGCGGGATGTGGGAGACGTCCTCGTGCAGGATCGTGAAGGCCTCGGCGATGAGCGCGTCGCGCTTGGTCGCGTCGTTCTCGACCAGGATCTGCTCCGAAAGCTCGGTGATCTTCGGATTGCAGTAGCCGCCCAGGTTGAACGGTCCGCCGACGCCCTTGTCGTCACGGCAGCCGGTGATGTTCGTGAGAACGTTCCAGCTGTCGAAGGAGCTCGGGGTCCAGCCGAGCAGGTAGAACGAGGTGTCATAGCCGTTGGAGGCCAGAACCTTGGCGAAGTACTGGGCCTTCGGCTGGGCGTTCAGCTCGACCTTGATGCCGACGCGGGCGAGGAAGGCGGCCACCGTCTGGCAGATTGCCTCGTCGTTCACGTAGCGGTCGTTCGGGCAGTCCATGGCAACCGAGAAGCCGTCGCCGTAGCCGGCCTCGGCCAGGAGCGCCTTGGAGGCTTCCGGATCATAGGGCCAGCGCTCGAACTCGTCGGAACGCGAGAACAGAAGCGGCGAGATCAGCAGCGAGGTCGGGTTCGACATGCCGCGCATGACCTTGTCGCGGATCGCGTTCATGTCGATGGCCTGGTAGAAGGCCTTGCGCACGCGCACGTCCTTGAACGGGTTCTTGCCCTTCACGCTCGAATGCAGGAGCTCGTCGCGCTTCTGGTCCATGCCGAGGAAGATCGTCCGCAGCTCCGGTCCGGTCAGCGCCTTGGTGCCGGCGTTGTTGTCGACGCGCTGAATGTCCTGCACCGGGATCGGGTAGACCATGTCCAGCTCGCCGCTGAGCAGCGCCGCGACGCGGGTGGCGTCGGAGCCGATCGGGGTGAACTCGACGCGGTCGATGTTGCCGTCGATCTTGCCCCAGTAATCGTCGTTCTTCTCGTAGATCGTGCGGACGCCCGGCTCGTGGCTCATGATCTTGTAGGGACCGGTGCCATTGGCATGCAGCGAGGCGTAGTTCGGGGTCGTGTCGGACGCCGAGGTGACCTTCACGGCGTCGTTCGCCTCGGTCCACTCCTTGTCCATGATGTACCAGGTGTCCCACTCGTAGGTCAGAATGGGGTTCGGCCCGGGCAGAACGAAGTCGACGGTGTAGTCGTCGACCTTCTCGACCTTGACCTGCGCATTGATGCGGGTCGTGAGATCGGAGCCCTCGGAGCGCACGCGATCAGCGGAGAAGATCACGTCATCGGCGGTGAAATCGTTGCCGTTGTGGAACTTCACGCCCTTGCGCAGATGGAAGCGCCAGCGATTGTCGTCGACGATCTCCCAGCTCTCGGCCAGCGCGGGCTCGATCTCGAGATCGGGGCCGCGGCGGGTCAGTCCCTCGTAGGTGTTGCCGAGCGAGCTGAGCGTGAAGGTCTCGTTCAGGGAATAGGGATCAAGCTGGTTCAACGTGCCCTGGAACGCGAACTTCAGCGTCTCGGCCTGGGCCGAGGAGCCGATCAGCGAGACCGCGAGGGCCGCTGCGGCTGTCAGTTTCATCATGTGCATGTTGTCCCCTCGTGATGTCTTGATGACATTCTGTGGAATGACATTTCGTGGATCGCAGTCGAGTGGGGAACTCGCGCCCCCACATCTTGCCGATGCGGCCCCGAAGGAAGCCCGCGGCACGTTGTCCGCGAAGCCCGCCCTGTCGTCTCCCTTCCGTCCGCTCGCGTCCGTCGGGCCGTTTCGGGTCCGCGTTGCGGAACGTCGATCGACCGAAAGGAAGGAACCGCCTTTCCGGCAAGTCCTGCGGACCATCTAAGCAATACGTGCAGCCGTCGTCCAGCATCGGCTTGCGAATTCCGCACGCGCCGGGGGAAAGCGCAAAAAGTGATCCCGAATAAGCGGTTGGAGGGAAAGATTTACCTCGACAAATCCGCGACTAGTCGCCTGATGAATTGTTCCCCTGCGGCAAGCTGTGCGGTTTCGATATACTCGTCCGGCTGGTGGGCCTGGTCGATCGAGCCGGGGCCGCATACCACCGCCGAAATGCCGCGCGCCTGGAACTGTCCCGCCTCGGTGCCGTAGACGACCATGTGCCGGCCGTTGTCGCCGGTCAGGCGCCGGGCGATCTCTTCCGCCTTCCCGTGGTCCTCGGGCGCGAGGCCGGGAACGGCGGCGAGAAGCTCGATATCGACGCCGGTTTCCGGATGCACGGCCTTCATGCCGGGCACGATCCGGGTGTCGACGAAGTCCTGCAGGCTTTCCATCCACATCTCCAGCGTCTCGCCGGGAATCGTGCGGATGTCGCAGTGGAAGCTGCAGGAGCGCGAGACGATGTTCGCGGCCGTTCCGCCCTCGATGGTCCCGCAATGGAGCGTGGTGAAGGGGGGATCCATCGCGAGTTCAGGGTCGGCGGCCGCCTGGTTGGCGCGCGTCTGGTCGTCCAGCCAGGCGACGATGCGCGCCGCCGCGGCCACGGCCGAGACGCCACGGTCCCACTGGCTGGAGTGGACCGAGTGGCCGTGCACGGTGACGCGAATCACCGCCGTGCCCTTGTGGGCCGTGATGACCTGCATGGAGCTCGGCTCGCCGACGATCACGGTCGCGGGACGCGGGCCCGACGCGAGCATCGACTCGATCATCGGCGGCGCGCCCAGGCAGCCGACCTCCTCGTCATAGGACAGGGCGATGTGGATCGGCCGCTTGAGGTCGGCGGCCAGCATATCCGGCACGCCGGCCAGTGCCAGGGCCGCGAAGCCCTTCATGTCGCAGGTGCCGCGTCCGTAGATCCGGCCGTTCTCCTCTTCCAGGGTGAACGGGTCGCGAGACCAAGCCTGTCCTTCGACCGGTACGACATCGGTGTGTGCGGACAGGGCGATGCCGCCGTCAACCTGCGGGCCGATCACGGCATGAAGGGCGGCCTTCTCGCCGGTCTCGTCCGTGACGCGGGTCGAGGTGACCCCGTGGCCGGCGAGATAGTCCTCGACGAAGGCGATCAGGTCGAGATTGCTGCGGGAGGAAACGGTGGGAAAGGCGACGAGGCGGGCGAGCATGTCGCGCGCCGAATACCTTGTGGGCATCTGGTCTGGTTCCATGTCTGTGGTGCGGAGCCCCGTCGGAATACGGGGCCGATGGTCAGGCGACGCGTTCGCGCTCTTCCCTGTCAGCATCGGCGAATGCGGTCGGCGGGTCGAGGGCAAAGATTCGCAAGGGTTCCTTGCGTCCCCGGATCGCGATCTCGGTTTCCTTGCCCGATGCGCAGTGAAGACCGGCGGCGTCCATGACGTCCTGCGAGACGGCGAGGGAAACCGCGAATTCCTTGGTGGCGGCTTCCAGGCGGCTGGCGATGTTCACCACGTCGCCAAGCGCCGTGATGCGTGCGCTCGCACCACTGGTGCCGCTGCCGTCGGCGGCGCCGATGCGTCCCAGGATCACCTGCCCGCAATGCAGGCCCATGCCGATCCGCAGCGGCTTCTCGAGCTGCCCCGACAGTTCCGCGTTGAGCGCGTCGATGGCCTGGCGAATGGCGAAGGTCGCCGCAAGCGCGCCGCGCGCGCCGGCGGCCAGGCCGTCCCGCATTCCGAAGATGGCCATCACGCCGTCGCCGATGAACTTGTCCACATAGCCGCCGTGCGCCTCCACCGCACGGGCGGTGGCGCCCAGATAGCGATTGAGCAGATAGACCACGTCGTAGGACAGGCGTGCCTCGGCGAGGCCCGTGAAGTTGCGCAGGTCGACGAACAGAACCGCGACGGGTTGCTCGACACCCCAGTGGTAGGCGTCGCCCGTCGTCGTCATGCGGTTGCGCGGCGTCTGCGCGGGGATCAGCGGAACAACGGCGAGGGATGCGGTTGGCCGGATCTGGCAGGCAAGGCGCACGTCATCGGCGGCCCCGACGCGGGCGAGCACCCTGGCTTCCGTCGGGCTTGGCGCGGGCAGGCTCTCCAGGCCCGTCATGATCCGGCAACGGCAGGTGGAACAGCGCGCCCGTCCGCCGCAGACATCCGCATGGGGAATGGCGTTCATGCGCGAGATCTCGAGCAGCGTCGGACCGGGCACGACCCTCACGGTGCGACCGCCAGGATAGGTGATCTCGATGGTGTGCCGCATCTTTCCGAACGCCAGGCGCAGGACGAGCACGGCAAGGACGAGCCCGATGAGCGCGAGAAAGCCGATGCGCAGCTCGAGGATCAGCGGATCGGAGAAGGAGGTCATCTCGCCGGTGAGGGGGAAGGGAACGTCTTCCGTCAGGCGCAAGCGCCGCGCCGCACCGATCCAGCCGGCGGAGGCGAGGGCGGGAACCAGAAGCGCGAAGGCTGCAAGCGAGGCCCTGAAGCGGGCGTACCCTGGCCTGGTACGCAGCCAGAAATGCAGCCCGATCATGGCGTGCGCCCACACCAGCAGCATCAGGACCGTCTGGTTCAGCGCGACGCCCGGCCACAGGATGGTGAGCACGTTTCGGTAGGTGTCGTCATAGTCGAACAGGTCGGACAGGACGCCGGTGCCGATCACATGGGGAATCAGCAACCAGGGTATCGAAAGGCCCAGAAGAAGCTGGGCCCACTGCCACGCCGGCAGGCGGAAGGTCCGCCGGCGCGCCGTTTTCCACAGCGCGAGAGCGACATGGGTGAGCAGGGAGAGGAAGAGGACGGCCTCGCCGAGCGGATTGCGCCAGACGGCGAGAAAGATCCGGCGGCCCGCCTCCAGCGCCTCGAGCGAAACCAGCCCGAGCGCGTGGTTGAGGAAATGGGTCAGCGCGAAGGCGAACAGCACCAGGCCGCTGGCCAGCCGCAACCTCTGGCGCAGGGGCGAGCGATCGGCGGTGGCCTGTTTCGGCGTCTTCGTCATCGCGTCCGTCCTGCTCTTCCGTGTCTCTCGGGCCGGGCAGCTTGACCGATGCCGGCACGTCTCGCCATCCTGCTATCTTGCAGCCGTTTAAGACGCTGCGCGCAAGTGCCAATCAGGTTCCCGGAGACCATTCATGTCCGTCACGCTTTACGGCATCGCGAATTGCGACAAGGTGCGAAAGGCTCGCGCCTTCCTCGACGAGCAGGGCGTCGGGCATGTCTTCCACGATTACCGCAAGGCGGGCCTGGACCGTGCCCTGCTCGAGCGCTTTGCCGACGCCTTCGGCTGGGAGGCATTGATCAACCGGAAGGGCACCACATGGCGCCGGCTTCCGGAGGCCGACCGCGACGCGGTGACCGACAAGGACAGCGCCCTGGCGCTTCTTCTCGACAATCCCTCGGCGATCAAGCGCCCGATCCTCAACGCCGGCGACCAGTGGCTGATCGGTTTCGAACCTGCGTCCTGGTCGACGCTTCGCTGATCGGACTACGGCTTCCAGAGACGCGCCGGATCGAAGGCGTGCATATCCTGAAGAAGCTCGACGAAGCCCTTCGCCGCATGGTCGAGGGAGGCCTCACCCTTGGCAGCGGTCGCGGCGGCGGCGTTGCCGACGGTGCCGGCGGGATTGAGGTCCTGCGCCTTCCAGCCGAACTGGGCCGGCCCATGTCCGCGCAGATGCTTGAACTCCTTGATGAAGTCGAGCTGGGTGGAGTGGAAGTCGGCGGCGCGCTCCATCTTCACCAGGTCCGGGCGCAGGTGCAGCATGATCGAGGTCTCGATGTCGCCGCCGTGGATGCCGTAGGTGAACTCCTCGGCCGGGAACAGGCCGTGCGGCTGGCCGAAGCGGGACCAGCCGGTGGCGGTTGCCAGCATGTCGAACTTCACGCGCAATTCGCGGGCGACGATGTCCATGAGCGGCACGTTTCCGCCGTGGGAGGTGACGATCACGATCTTGCGCACACCGGCACGATGAACGCTTTCGCCGATTTCCTCCCAGGCCCGCGTTGCGGTCTCCCAGGTCAGCGTCAGGGTGCCGCGCGAGGAGATGTGCTCATTCGACTTGCCCACGGCCTGCACGGGCAGGAACGTGACGGGAAGATCATGCGGCAGCAACTCGGTGACACGGGCGATCTGGCCTTCCGCGATGCAGGTGTCCGTGAAGACCGGCAGGTGAGGCCCGTGCTGTTCGATGGCAGCCACCGGCAACACGGCGATCCAGTCGGACGTGTCTGCATTTGCGAAGTCGTAAGCGCTCATCTCGTGCCAGAAACGGCGGGGAAGATCGGTCATGTCGGGATCCGGCTGTCTGGTGAAGGGAAGGGCGCGAAGAAGGCCGCGCGGTCGCGAGACCATAGCGCTGCTTTGCGCGCCCGTCACCGGGCTGGTATCGTCGTACCGCATTTGAATCCAACCGGCAGGAGTGCGCGTTCATGATCGTCTCGCCACCTCCCTCGACCGGTGTGGAAACCGCACGGTCCGGCCC
Source organism: Stappia sp. (assembly GCA_002722295.1). Classification (GTDB taxonomy): domain Bacteria; phylum Pseudomonadota; class Alphaproteobacteria; order Rhizobiales; family Stappiaceae; genus Stappia. The sequence goes on from PBLF01000028.1 coordinate 53,633, forward strand.
CGATGCCCTGCGTCCGCCTGCAAGAATCGCCTCGGCGACCGAAAGTCCGGGCGTCGGCGACGATCTGAGTGTCGAAGAACGCGAGCTCGTCTCCAGTGCCCGGGTGGTCACCGCGGTCGCGCGTGTCGAGGCGGCGATTGCCGCGCGCGTCGGAGCCCGTTTCGAACCGGAAGACGATCCGGGCGAAGGCGGGCGTGACCGGCGCGAGGGGTCTCCGGACGGGGAGCACCCGGACAGTAGTGACGATACCGCTGCCTCGCGGGAGGACGGGACGAGCCCGGCGGAAACAGGTCCGACCTCCACCGCGCCGTCCCCGGCGGCATTGAGGGTGGCGCTCGTTGCTTACGGGAAGCATTCAGGCGCGGACGCGCGACCGTCGGCGCCTGTGCTGCCCGGGGAGCGGCCCGCCGGCGAGGATTGAGCTTCCCGATTTTCTGTCGCGGCGGGCGTCAGCGCCCATGGGGCTGCCGTCAGAGTGCTTCCAGGAAGCGCCTTGCCGCCTCGCCGTGCTCGTGACGCAGCCGCGCGATGTCCATGTGGACGGGGGTCGCGTCGACGACTTTCCAGTCTCCGCCGACCATCACCCGGTCGGCGGTGTGCGCGCCGCACAGGATGAGGGCGGCGAGCGGATCTCCCGACCCCGAGAACCGCAGTTCGTCGAGCGTGTAGAGGGCCAGGTCCGCCTGCCGTCCGATCTCGATCGCGCCGATGTCCTTGCGTCCCAGGCAGCGTGCGGAGCCTTCCGTCGCCCAGCGGTAGGTATCGAAATGCGTGACGCTCGCCGCGTCATAGGTCAGCCGGTTGATCATCAGCGCGTGTCGCAGGCTTTCCATGAGATTCGAATTGTCGTTGGACGCGGAGCCGTCGACGCCGAGGCCGACCGGGGAGCCGGCCGCCTCGAGTTCCTTTGTGCGGCACTGACCCGAGGCCAGCGTCATGTTGGAGGTGGGGCAGTGGCAGACGCCGACGCAGGCGTGGCCGAGGCGCTTTATCTCGTCGTCGGTGAAGTGGATGCCGTGGGCGAGCCAGACGCGCTCGTTGAGCCAGCCGCATTCCTCCAGATAGTCGACCGGGCGGCACTGGAAGTGATGCAGGCAGTAGTCGTCCTCGTCGACGGTTTCGCCGAGATGGGTGTGCAGGCGGCAGTCGAACCGCTCGGCCAGCGAGACGCTCTCGCGCATGAGCCGCTTGGTGACGGTGAAGGGCGCGCAGGGCGCCAGCGCGACCTGGATCTGAGCGCCTTCCGAAGCGTCATGGTAGCGCGAAAGCACCCTTTCGCAGTCGGCGAGGATCGTGTCCTCGTCCTGGACGACACTGTCCGGCGGCAGGCCGCCGTCCTTCTGGCTCAGGTTCATGGAGCCGCGTGTGACGGTCATCCGGATGCCGAGACGGGTGGCTTCCTCCACCTGGATGTCGATGGCGTTCTCGAGGCCTTGCGGAAAGAGATAGTGATGGTCGGCGGCCGTGGTGCAGCCGGACATGAGCAGTTCGGTGAGCGCCAGGCGCGTGCCGAGGCGGAAGGTCTCCGGGGTCACGTTCCTGGCCCAGATCGGGTAGAGCGCCTCGAGCCAGGGAAAAAGCTCCTTGTTGATGGCGCTGGGATGGGCGCGCGTCAGAGTCTGGAAGAAATGATGGTGCGTGTTCACGAGGCCGGGAATGACCACGTGGGACGAGGCGTCGAAGGTTTCGTCCACCGGCGACGATGGCGTTGCGCCCGAGGGCAGGAGCTCTGTGATCCGTCCGTCCTCGATGACGATGCCGCCGGCCGCGTTTTCGGCGAGAACGGCAAGCGGCGTCTTGATCCAAGTGCGCATGGGGTTGCGTCCTGTTGGCTGGGTACCTGCAGGCTTGGATAGCGACCGCCGGCCGCCCGAGTTCCGCACAGGGTGTTGCGCGAAGATGCGTTCCGGCCGAAAGGCGCGGAAACGCACCGCCGTTCGGGGCGCTCTCAAGGCGCGTCGAACGGCAATACGAGAATAGCAGAGGCCGCGTTGAAGCGGCAACGAGGCAACGCGTGTCCCACCCTATCCGGCGGCGATGACCTCGACCTCGACCACGAATTCCTCCCGCGTGAAGCCGGACACGATCATGAGAGTCGAGGCGGGCGGGGGATCCTGCGTGAACTCGTCGCGAACCTTCATGTAGCCTGCCATGTGCTCGCGCCCGGTCACATAGGCGTTGATGCGCACGAGGTTGGAAAAATCCATGCCGGCCTCGGCAAGGATCTTGCCGATGTTCTGGAAGCAGAGCCGCGCCTGGCCCTCGACATCGGCCGGAATGCCCTTGTCCGCGTCCATCCCGAGTTGCCCGGAGCACAGAACCAGCCTGGAACCTTCCGGCACCTCCATGGCATGGCTGTAGCGGGCGAAGGGGCGGGCGATCGTCGAGGGGGTGATGGGCTTCATCCGGGGTCCTTTCTCCTGCCGCAGCGTGAGGCCGCGGAGCGGGTATCCTCCCATCCAAGCGCGGCGGCGGCGAAAGGACAAGTTCCCATCCCCGCAGGAGAAAGCGCGATGGCGCCACCGGCGGTTGATGGCGCGGAAGAAGGCGTTGGCGGTTCGCTCTTGCCGCTTTTTTGTGCGTCCGTCCTGGGCTAGTCTCTTTTACCAGCGGTCACGGACGGGATATCCGGCCCGTGGCGGGGAGGGATGCGGATGGCATGCGCTTTGCTCTTCGTATCCGCGGCCGATTCCGGGGACCGGGATTGGCCATACGGAATCGCTCCGGCTCGCGCGCGTCCGAAACAGGACGGGGAGCCGGCAAACAGCTTGCGGAGGCGGAAAGCGACATGCGGACGGATCGACTTAAGGACCTTGGTGCCCGACTGGGACTGGCGACGGCGCTCGGACTGACGCTGGGAGCGGGCGCGGCCCAGGCGCAGGAGGCCGTGACGTTCGGCACCAACTGGCTCGCCCAGGCCGAGCACGGCGGATACTACCAGGCCGTCGCGGACGGAACCTACAAGGCCTGTGGCCTCGACGTGACCATCGTTCCCGGCGGCCCGCAGGTGAACAACCGCGCGCTCATGCTGGCCGGCAAGATCGACTTCCACATGGGCGGAAACATGCTGCAGGCGTTCTACGCCCTGCGCGAGGGCATTCCGGTCACGGTGGTGGCGGCGGACTTCCAGAAGGAGCCGCAGGTCATCATCACCCATCCGGGCAAGTACGACAGCTTCCAGGCGATGGCCGGCGATGCGCCGCTCCTCATCGGCGACAACGGCTTCGCCTCGTTCTATCAGTGGATGATCTCCGAGTTCGGCTTCACCGTCGAGCAGCGCAAGCCCTACACGTTCAACCCGGCGCCGTTCCTTGCCGATCCGGCGGCCGGCCAGCAGGGCTATGTCACCTCCGAGCCGTATGCGGTGGAGCGCGAGGGCGGGTTCGAGCCCGACATCTACCTGCTCGCCGACGAGGGCTTCAGCACCTACGCCACCACGATCGAGACGATGGCCGACACGGTCGCCAACCGCCCCGAGGCCGTGAAGTGCTTCGTCGAGGGCTCGGCCATCGGCTGGTACAATTTCCTGTATGGCGACAATTCGGCCGCCACCAAGGCGATCATGTCCGCCAATCCGGAGATGACGACCGAGCAGATTGCCTTCTCCATCGAAAAGATGAAGGAATACGGCATCGTCGATTCGGGCGATACCGAGACCATGGGCATCGGAGCCATGACCGACGCCCGCATGGATGACTTCTATGCCAAGATGGTGAAGGCCGGTGTTGTGGAGGACGGACTCGACATCAAGCAGTCCTACACGCTCGACTTCGTCAACAAGGGCGTCGGTCTTGACATCAAGAAGAAGCTGACCGGACAGTAAGCGCCCTTCCAAAGGCCTGATCGGCCTGCCGGGGCACATCCCGGCAGGCCCGGCTCGCGGGCCGCCCAGGCTGCCCCGCGTTCATTCCGGTCCGCCCCCCGCCTGCCACGGAGCGCGCATGACAGCGCCAATCGTTTCACTCGACCAGGTTTCCAAGACCTTTTCCAATGCGACCGTCGCGCTGAAGGACATGTCCCTCGACATCGGCGCGGGACAGTTTATCAGCCTGCTGGGCCCCTCGGGGTGCGGCAAGTCCACGGCGCTCAGGATCGTCGCGGGCCTGTCCAGTCCGACGTCGGGCCGCCTGCGCTGGTCCGACGAGGGACATGCCCCAAGCGGCCGCAAGGGGAGCGGCGCGGAGGCGCACGACATCAGCTTCGTCTTCCAGGAGCCGACGCTGATGCCCTGGGCGACGGTCTTTTCCAATGTCCATCTGCCGCTGAAGCTCAAGGGGCGCTCGGCCGCGCAGGCGCGCAAGGAGGTCATGGAGGCGCTCGACATGGTCGGGCTGGCCGATTTCGCCGACAGCTATCCGCGCGAATTGTCCGGCGGCATGAAGATGCGGGTGTCGATCGCCCGTGCGCTGGTCACCAAGCCCCGGCTGCTGCTGATGGACGAGCCTTTCGCCGCGCTCGACGAGATCACCCGCTTCCGTCTCAACAACGACCTGCTCCGTCTGTGGGAGCAATTCGGCTGGACGGTGGTGTTCGTGACCCACTCGGTGTTCGAGAGCGTCTATCTGTCCAACCGCATCGTCGTCATGGCGGCCCGCCCGGGACGGGTGGTGGCCGACCTGGCGATCGATGCGCCCTATCCGCGCGACGAGGCGTTCCGCACGTCGCATGTCTATTCCGATCATTGCCGGCGTGCTTCCGACGCGCTGCAGGCAGCAATGGCCGCCGAGGCGCCCGGGGCCTGAGGCCGCGGGAGCACCGGACACGGACCGACAGCAGGAGCGTTCCCTTGGACACCAACCCCGCCTCCAGCCCCTCGGGCGTTCCGCTCGACCCGGCAGAGATCCGAAAGGCCCGTGCCGCCCGCTTCGAGCGGATCGCGCGCTGGGTGCTGCCCATCATCGTCATGATCGCCACCATCGGTCTGTGGCAATGGTACGTGGATGCCTACAAGGTGCCGCACTACATCCTGCCCGGCCCCGACCGGGTGGTGCAGGCGCTTGTCGACGACTGGGCAACCCTCTGGCCCGCGCTGATGACCACCATTGCCATCACGCTGGGCGCGCTCACCATCGCCACGCTCGGCGGCGTCGGACTGGCCGTGCTTTTCGCGCAATCGAAATGGGTGGAGATGTCGTTCTTCCCCTATGCGATCATCCTGCAGGTGACCCCTGTCATCGTCATCGCGCCGCTGATCTTCATCTATGTGCCCTCGAAGATCGCGGGTCTGCTGATCTGCGCCTGGATCGTGGCCTTCTTCCCGATCCTGTCGAACACGACGCTGGGCCTGAACTCCGCCGACCACAACCTGCGCAACCTGTTCCAGCTCTACGGGGCGACGCGCTGGCAGACCTTGCGGTTCCTGCGGCTTCCCGCCGCGCTGCCCTACTTCCTGGGCGGTCTCAGGATCGCGGGCGGCCTGTCGCTCATCGGCGCGATCGTTGCCGAGTTCGTCGCCGGTACCGGCGGGCTTGGCTCGGGTCTCGCCTTCAAGATCCTGGAGGCGAGCTACCGGCTGAACATTCCGCGCATGTTCGCGGCCATCCTGCTGATCTCGGTCACCGGCATCATCATCTTCGCCTGCCTCAGCGTGCTGTCGCACCTGCTGCTCAAGGACTGGCACGAAAGCGCCATCAAACGGGACGCCTGAGCGGACCCAAACGCGAACAGGGACATGCGCATTTTCATGAGCCACCCAGAATGAGCCGACCTCTGTCCGCCCTCGAGCGCGCCGACTTCTCGCCGAGCCGCTATGTTCTGAAGAACGCGACCGTTCCCGCATGTCTCACCTCGGGCGCGATCGAGCCGCGCGGCGACGGGCTGGGGCGCGCCCATCTCCTCGTCGAGCATGGCGACGTGATCGCGGTCGTCTCGCGAGAGGACATGCTCGGCGGCGGGGCGGGACCGGAGATCGACCTGGACGGCGGCCTCGTGCTGCCGGGGTTCGTCGACATGCACACCCATCTCGACAAGGGACACATCTGGCCGCGCCGGCCGAATCCCGACGGGAGCTTCGCCGGTGCGCTGGAGGCGGTCAGTGCCGACCGCCCGGCCAACTGGAACACGACCGACCTGCGCCGGCGCATGGAGTTCTCCCTGCGAACGGCCTATGCGCAGGGCACGGTGATGATCCGCACCCATCTCGATTCGATCCCGCCGCAGGAGGGGATCAGCTGGCCTCTCTTCGAGGAGCTGCGTGTCGAATGGGCGGACCGGATCGAACTCCAGGCCTCCGCGCTCTTCGGCATCGAGAGCCTGCTCGTCCCGGAATTCCTGCCGCATATGGCCGATGTGGTTGCCCGCGCGCGCGGAACCCTCGGCGCCGTGACCTACATGGTCGAGGGGCTCGCGGGGCATCTCGATGCCATGTTCGAAGCGGCCAAGGCGCGCGGGCTCGATCTCGACTTCCACGTGGACGAGACGGGAGACCCGTCGGCGCGCTCGCTGGCGATGATCGCCGAGACGGCGATCCGGCGGAAATTCCGCGGACGCATCGTCGTCGGGCATTGCTGCTCGCTCGCCTGCCAGGAGCCGGATGAAGCGGATCGTACGCTCGACCTGGTGGCGCGGGCCGGCATCGGCGTGGTGTCCCTGCCCATGTGCAACATGTATCTGCAGGACCGCCAGGCCGGACGCACGCCGCGCTGGCGGGGCGTGACGCTGCTGCACGAAATGAAGGCGCGGGGCATTCCGGTCGCCGTTGCTTCCGACAACACCCGCGACCCCTTCTATGCCTATGGCGATATGGATATGGTCGAGGTGTTCACGCAGGCCATGCGCATCGCCCATCTCGACCATCCGGTCGGCGACTGGATTCGGGCGGTGACGAGCACGCCGGCCGATCTTCTCGGCGAGGGGACGCGCGGTCGCATCGAACCGGGACTGCCGGCCGATCTCGTCGTTTTCTCGGCGCGTGACTGGAACGAACTCGGAGCCAGACCCAAGGGGCCGCGCCGCGTGCTGCGCTCTGGTCGCGAAATTTCGAGCGACCTGCCCGACCACCGGGAACTCGACGATCTGATGGAGCCCAGGACCCATGCATGACATTGACGCGCTGAAGGCCGACCTCGACGGTCTCGCCATAGAGGACAACCCGCAGATCGTGCGGCAGAAGAGCCGGGACTTCTTCTGGTATTCGCCCGTTCTCAAGCGCCAGCTCGACGACGTGAGCGCCGATCTCGTCGTGACGCCGCGTTCGCGCGAGGACGTGATCAGGGTGCTTGCCGCCTGCTACGCGCGTGACATTCCCGTCACCGTGCGCGGGGCGGGAACGGGCAACTACGGCCAGGCCATGCCGCTTGCCGGCGGCATCGTGCTCAATCTCGCCGAACTCAACCGCGTGCTGGAAATTTCCGCCGGCGTCGTGAAGGCGGAAGCAGGGGCGATCATTGCCGATATCGACGCGGCGGTCGCGGAGAGCGGGCAGGAGATGCGCATGCATCCCTCCACCTACCGCACGGCGACCGTGGGCGGATTCATCGCCGGCGGGTCGGGCGGCGTCGGCTCGATCAACTGGGGCGGCCTTCGCGACCTCGGCAATATCCTGTCGCTGACCGTGGTGACCATGGAGGCCGAACCGCGTGTTCTCACGCTTGCCGGCGAGGAACTGCACAAGGTCAGTCACGCCTACGGCACCAACGGCATCATCGTCGACGTGACCATGCCGCTTACGGCGCGCTACGACTGGGTGGACGTTCTTGTGGGGTTCGACGACTTTGCGTCCTCGGCCCGCTTCGCCGACGCGCTGGGCAACCAGGACGGCATCCTGACCAAGGAGATCGCGCCGATCAGCGCGCCGGTCCCCCACGACTATTTCCTGCGTCACCGCAAGTTCCTGCGCAAGGACCAGTCGGTCTGCGCGGTGATGGTTGCGCCGTTCGCGATGGATGCCTTCGCCACGTTCTGCGAGCGCGACGCCAGTGCGACGATCCTTTACCGCGCCGACACGGCAAGCGAGGAGGAGAGCAAGGGGCTGCCGCCGGTCTGCGAACTGACGTGGAACCACACCACGCTGCGCGGCCTGCGCGTCGATCCCTCGATCACCTATCTCCAGGTGCTCTATCCCTTCCCCAATCACGTCGAGAAGGCGGTGCAGCTTGCCGACCTGTTCGGCGACGAGGTGGTCGGCCACCTGGAGTTCGTGCGCTTCGACGGACGCATCACCTGCTTCGGCCTGCCGGTGGTGCGCTACACCACCGAGGAGCGGTTGAACGAAATCATCCGCATCCACGAGGAGCATGGCTGCCCGATCTTCAATCCTCACCGCTACACGCTCGAGGAAGGCGGAATGAAGCAGACCGATGCGGTCCAGCTTGCCTTCAAGAAGGAAGCGGATCCCAAGGGGCTGCTCAATCCGGGCAAGATGGTCGCCTGGGAAAACCCGGACTTCGACTTCGAGTCCGAGCAGACGTTCCTGTTTCCCGGGCTGGCCCGCTAGGGAGTGGAGCGGCGCGCATGCGGGTCCTGGTGATATCGGCCCATCCGGTCGAGACGAGTTTCAGCGCGGCCCTGCGCGAGGACTGCGTGACAACTCTGGTGGCGGCCGGCCACGAGGTTGAGGAACTCGATCTCTATGCGCGCGGCTTCGATCCGGTTCTGAGACGCGAGGAGCGACTGGCCTACCACGACCTCGAGCGCAACCGTGAAGGCGTTGCCTTCGAGGTCGAGCAGTTGCTGCGCGCCGAGGCGCTGGTTCTGGTCTACCCCGTGTGGAACTATGGTTTTCCCGCGATCCTGAAGGGGTATTTCGATCGCGTTTTCCTGCCGGGCGTCTCATTCCGGCTGGAGAACGGAGTGGTGAAGCCCAATCTCGGCCATATCCGCCGGCTGGTGACGGTGACGACCTACGGGGGATCGCGGCTTCGCGCCTTCCTCGTCGGCGATCCGCCGCGCAAGCTCGTGTGCCGCGTTCTCAGGGCGCTCATCGCACCGATCGGACGCCTGTCCTATCTCGCGCTCTACGATCTCAACCGGGCGGACGCACCACGACGCGACGCGTTCCGCGACAAGGTGAAGCGAACCCTCCAGGAGCTTTGATGCGTGTCCTTTTGATTTTCTGCCATCCGAGCGGCGACAGTTTCGGTGCCTCGCTCGCGGCCGCCGCGCGCGAGACGCTGGTCGCCGGCGGACACGACGTGCGCTTCACCGATCTCTATTCGGAAGGCTTCGACCCGGTTCTGACCCGCCAGCGCTGGCTCGACTACGAGGATCCGCAAAAGAACCGCGCCGGCATCGAGGATCACGTGGGCAACCTGGAATGGGCCGAGGCGATGGTCTTTGTCTACCCCACCTGGTGGTACGGTCTTCCGGCCATGCTGAAGGGCTACCTCGACAGGGTGTGGGTGCCGCATGTCACCTTCGACATCCCGACCGAAACGCGTCCCATGACGCCCCGGATGCAGCATGTGAGGAAGCTTGCCGTCGTGACGAGCTGCGGGGCGAGCTGGTGGATTTCCAAGCTGATCGGCGAGCCGGGCCGCAAGACGATCCTGCGCGGCATCCGCGCATTGTGCGCGCCGACCTGCACAACCCGCTACATGGCGCTTTACAACATGGACACGGCGACACCCTCCGCGCGTGAGAAGCACATCGCGAAGGTGCGCAAGGTGCTCGGGCGCTGGTAAGGCGGCTATGCCGGTGAAAAGCCGGGCGCGGCGCGAGAGAAGCGATCCTGACGGATTGCCTGCGGGTCGCGATGCCGCCACACTGTGCGTAACCGGGAGGATGACCGCGTTTCATGCATTCGCGTCCATCCTGTCATGAAGAGGTCATTTGCCGGCGTTAGACATCCGATCATGGCGTTCAACTACAAGAAAAGCGTGACGTTCCGGCTCGGCCAGGCGGCCAAGGCCCATCGTTCGCGCGCTGGCACCCACCTCTCCCGGATCGGTCTGCATCCGGGCCAAGAGGCCGTTCTCAAGATTCTGTTCGACACGGACGGACAGACGATGAGCCAGCTTGCCTCCGCGCTCAGCGTTCAGCCGCCGACAGTGACCAAGATGGTGACCCGGCTTTCGGCGCAGGGTTTTCTGCGCCGCGCGTCCTCGGAGACGGACGGCCGGCTTTCCCGTGTCTTCCTGACCGACGAGGGGCGTGCGCTCGTCGAGACGATCGACAAGTCCTGGAAGCGTCTCGAGCGTGAGGCACTGGCCGGGATGGAGGACAAGGACCGCAAGAAGCTGCGCAAGCTGCTGCGCCAGGTCGAGAAGAACCTGGGGTCCCGTCTCGCCGACGACATCGACCTGGAGCCGGACGAGGCCGAGTGACGGCCGGCCTGGCGTTACGCCTCAGTCTGGCCTGATGCCTCAGGGCGTTGCCAGTCCCGCCAACTCCAGGCCCAGTCCCGCAAGTGCGCTGACCGCGACGACGGTCGCGACCCCCCGTTTCGCACCGAAGAGAAGAAGCGCCGCGAGGACAGCCAGCGCCAGCGCTGCCGTGTCCAGGCTTTCCGGTCGCGGCACCATGACCGTGAAGGGGCCGAGTGTTGCCTCGCCCAGGTCGCGAAACAGCACGTTCGCCGAAAACCAGACCGCGAGGTCGAGAATGGTTCCGACCACCGCGGCCGCGATGGCGGCCAGAGCGCCCGCCATCCAGCCGATGCGCTGCAGGCGTTCCACGTGGGGAGCGCCCGCCAGCACAAAGAGGAAGCTCGGGGCGAAGGTCGTCCAGGTCGTCAGCATCGCGGCGAGCATGCCGCCGGTGATCGAGGCGTGGGCGAAAACCTCCCTGTAGCCGGCGATGAAGCCGACGAACTGGGTCACCAGGATGAGCGGCCCCGGTGTCGTTTCCGCGAGGCCGAGGCCGTCGAGCATTTCGCCCGCGTCGAGCCATCCCTTCGCCTCGACCGCCACCTGGGCCATGTAGTTGAGCAGCGCATAGGCGCCGCCGAAGCTTACCAGCGCCATGGTGGAGAAGAAGGCCGCGATGTCGACGAGCACGGTTTCGGGCGTGAGCAGGATGGCGGCGAGCACGACCGGCGCAGCCCAGAGCGCCAGCCCGCCGGCAATCCCGCGAAGGCCCAGTCCGGTGCGGGCCGGCAGGCCGGAGGTCGCGGCGTCGTCGCAAGCCGGGACTGTCGGCTTGGTCCGGCTGAACACCGCTCCGGCAAGGCCCGCCGCCAGGATCACGAGTGGAAAGGGGATCTGGGCAAACGCGAGAGCGGCGAAGGCGAGAAGGGCGATCGTGCGTGACAGGGTGGTCCTGAGCGCGCGGGCGGCCAGACGCATCAGGGCCTGCACGACAATGGCAAGCACGCCTGCCTTGACGCCATAGAAGAGGCCGGTGACCAGACCCGTATCGCCGAACGTGACGTAGACGATGGACAGGGCAAGCATGAGCGCGGCGCCCGGCAGGATGAACAGCAGTCCGCTGACGAGGCCACCCCGCAGTCCGCCCGTCAGCCAGCCGCAGTAGGTGGCAAGCTGCTGGGCCTCGGGGCCAGGAAGAATCATGCAGAAATTGAGCGCGCCGAGAAAACGCTCCTCGCTGATCGCGCGTGCCTCGGTGACGAACTCCCGGTGAAGCAGGGCGATCTGGGCCGCCGGCCCGCCGAAGGACAGCAGGCCGATACGCAGGGCACGCAAAGCGAGCGCGGACAGGGTGAGCTGCGCGGGCGCAGGCGTCTCGGAAGCGGGATGCGTCATTCCAGAATGGGTCCGTGCTTTCGGCTGGGGGCTGCATTGTGCGAAACGCATAGCGGCAATGCGTATCTCCACCATGACACGGGCGGCGATTGCGGCAAGACTCGGTGTCTATTAAGTAAGACAAATGCGGGTGCGGGCGGACGGGCCGGCTCGCGAGGCGCCCGCCACGCGGTCGCGAGGACCGTGCGGGCTCCATGGCACGGCTTGCGCGCCGGTGTCCGGCCGAGGAGGGAGAAGGCGATTGGCGTCCGACCAGCAGCATGTTCGCGACGGGAAGTCGGACGGGGGACTCATTCCCGAGCGGTTCCTCGGAATTGCCTTGATCTCCTTTGCGTTTCTGTGTTTCGCCGCGCTTGATGCGACGGCGAAGTATCTGGGGCAGAGCCTGCCTTCGCAGCAGATCGTCTGGATGCGCTTTCTCACGCATGTGATCTATGCGGTGGTCATCTTCCGGCTCTGGCGCGATCTCACGGTGTTCCGCTCGCGCCGCTGGGGGCTGCAGATCCTGCGGGCGCTGTGCCTGATGGGCTCGACGCTCTTCAACTTTTTCGCGGTGCGCTATCTGCAGCTCGCCGAAACCGTGTCGATCATGTTCGCCGCGCCCTTCGTGGTGACGGCGCTCGCCGGCCCGCTCTTGAACGAATGGGCGGGAATGCGCCGCTGGATGGCCGTCATCGTCGGCTTCTGCGGCGTGCTGGTTGTGACCCGGCCGGGCCTTGGCGGCCTCAACTGGGCGGCTCTCCTCTCGGTCTGCGCCATGTTGAGCTACGCGCTCTATGCGCTGATGACACGCATGCTGGCGCATACGGATTCCCCCATGTCGATGCTGGTGATCTCGGGCGGCGTGGCCACCCTGGCCATGACGCCGGCCGGCATTTCCTCCTGGACGGCTCCGGGGGATGTCCTGACCTGGGGGCTGCTTCTGTCCACCGGCCTGTGGGGCGGTATCGGTCATCTCGCGCTTATTCGGGCCCATGTCCTGGCCCCGGCAGCGGTCCTTGCCCCCTTCATGTACACCCAGATCCTGTGGATGATCGGGCTTGGCTACGCGGTGTTCGCCGATGTTCCCACCGTCTACACGCTCGCCGGCGCGACGATCGTGGTCGGATCGGGTCTCTACATCCTCTATCGCGAGCAGAAGGTCGCGCGTACCGCGCCCGTGCTGCCGGACGCCGGCGTAAAGCGCGACTAGCGGATCGCCGGCGCGGGTGCTGTTGCCTCTCGCGCGGTGGCCGGTCATGTGATTCAATCGATTTGATTTCCCGGAACGCGTCCGCAGGCGGCGCGAGGCAGGAGGCGGAAGCGGAGTGAGGGACGGGTCGGGTTCAGACCGGAGCGCGGGCGGCGATGGTGACGACGGGCGCTCCGGACGGCGGCTGAGGCTCGGCGATCTCGCCATGCAGCTTGGCGTGTCCACCGCCACGGTTTCGCTCGCCCTGCGCAACTCGCCCCTGGTGGCGGCGGAAACCCGTGAGCGCATCAAGGAACACGCCCGCAAGGCCGGCTACATCTACAACCGCTCGGCGGCGGCTCTCCGGACGGCGCGTTCCAACATGGTCGGCATCGCCGTCCACGACATTCTCAATCCCTATTTCGCCGAAGTGTTCAGGGCGCTGGAAGACCAACTCGGCCGCGAGCAGCAGGTGGTGCTCATCTGCAACCACCGGGACGACGTGAGCCGCCAGCGGTCCTTCGTCGACACGCTGTTGCAGCACCGGATCGACGGGCTGGTGCTGTGTGCCTCCGTCGGGACCGAAGCCGAGGAGGTCAACGCGCTCGTGGACGCCGGCATTCCGGTAACGCTGATCTGCCGGGACGTGACGGGCGTTCGCGCACCCGTTGTGCGCGGCGACGACTTTCTCGGCGGGCTGATGCTCACCCGCCATCTGATCGGGCAGGGGCATCGACGCATCGCCATGGTCGGCGGACGGCGGGCGACCTCCGCCGGACGCGAGCGCAATCTCGGCTGGAAGCAGGCCCTGGGCGAGGCCGGCATCGACGCGGCCGGCCAGGTCGACATTCCCGAACTCATGACCCAGGCGGACGGGCGCGACGTGGTGCCGACCCTTCTGGCGGCCGATCCGCGTCCGTCCGCGGTCTTCGCCTTCAACGATCTTGTCGCCTACGGCATTCTGTCCGCGCTGCGGCGGCACGGGGTCGAGCCGGGGCCGGGCATGGCGCTCGGCGGCTATGACGACACGGACGGCGCGGACAGCCGGCTGCCGTCGCTCACCTCGGTATGGAACGCGCCGGAGGTGATCGGGGCGCGGGCGGCAAGCCTGATCCTGCGTCAGATCGGCGGCGAACGGGTCACCGACGAACACATCCTCATTCCACCGGAGCTGCGGATCCGCGAAAGCACGCCGCCACCTCCGCCGGAAAGCTGAGCGGGCTCAACGTCCGCCGCACACCTTCAACGACAAGACCGCACCAAAGGGAGAACACAGCTATGGCTCTGGCCGATATTCTTGTGCTGGGAAGAATGAATGCCCTCGTGGAGGAGGAACTGCCGAAGCACTTCACCATCCATCGCATCGGCCGCGAGGACGTTGCCTCGCTCGATCCGGCGCTCGGGGAGCGCATCACGGCAATCGCGGGCGGGGCCCATGTTCCGGTCGATGCCGAACTCCTCGGCAAGCTGCCCAACCTGGAGATCGTCGCCAACTTCGGGGTCGGCTACGATTCGGTCGACGCCAGGCTGTGCGGCGAGAAGGGGATCTGCGTCACCAACACGCCCGAGGTCCTGAGCGAGGAGGTGGCCGACACCGCGCTCGGCCTCATGCTCATGACAGTGCGTGAACTCGGCGCGGCGGAGCGCCACCTGCGCGCGGGCAAGTGGGTTTCGGAAGGACCGTATCCGCTGACCCGCGCAAGCCTCCAGAACCGGACGCTCGGCATTCTCGGTCTCGGGCGTATCGGCAAGGCCATCGCCCGGCGCGCCGAGGCGTTCGGCATGGACATCCACTATCACGGCCGCACCCGGCAGGACGATGTGGCCTACACCTATCACGACACGCTGACCGGACTGGCGGAGGCCGTCGATACGCTGATGGTCGTGGCTCCCGGCGGTGCCTCCACCAAGGGGATCGTCAACGCCGAGGTCCTGTCCGCGCTCGGTCCGGAAGGCATCGTGATCAATGTCGGGCGCGGAACCGTGATCGACGAGCCGGCGCTGGTGAAGGCGCTGCAGGACGGAACGATCCTCTCCGCCGGTCTCGACGTGTTCGAGAAGGAGCCGCAGGTGCCGGCGGAACTCATCGCCATGGACAACGTGGTGCTGCTTCCCCATGTCGGCTCGGCTTCCCATCTCACCCGCAACCGGATGGGCCAGCTTGTCGTCGACAACCTGCTCGGGTGGTTCAACGACGGGCGTCCGGTGACCCCGGTGGCGGAAACGCCCTTCACCCGCCGCAAACAGGGTTAAGCGCGCTTAAACATCCTTACCCAGCCGTTAAGGAACAGGGTCCAGACTCGCAGACTGCAACCGCCGGATGCGCGAATCGCGCGTCCGGCCGCTCAGGAGGTCTGGACATGCGACAAAGAGCCAGGGACCGGATGGCGAGGATCGGAAAGATCCTCTCGATTGCGATGTTCTCGCTCGTGTTCTTCGGAACAGGCTTCGTCGGTGCGGGGCCGCTGGAGCACGACGTGGCCGGCACGTGGCGTCTCGCGGACGAACTGTCCGGCGCGTCCTGCCGGCTCTCGCTGCGCACGGGCGCTGTCGCGGCGGATCTTGCCGCCGATGCACCGGGATGCGAGCGCCTGCTTCCGGGTGCTGGGCGCGTCACGGGCTGGCGGATGCTGCCCGAGGGCGGCATCGAGCTTTGCGATGCGGCGGGCGCTCCGATTGCCGTCTTCGACGTGGGCGAGGTCGACGGCCTTGCCTCGGTTGAGCCGGCGGGCCTGTTCCTGGTCATGACGCCGGAACATGCGCTGTCCCTGTCGGCGCTTATCCCCGGCGCGCGCTGAAGCCAAGAACGTTTACGGATCAGGAGGAACGGGCGCCCCGCGGGGCGCCCGTTTCGTGTTTCAGGGTGGCTTCAGGGGCGGGCCGAGGCGAGGAACTCCTCCATGCGCTTGAGCGCGCGGGAGATGTTTTCCGCCGAATTGGCGTAGGAAAGGCGGATGTAGCCCTCGCCGAGCACGCCGAAATCGGGGCCGCCGATCACCGCGACGCCCGCCTCCTCAAGCAGGGCCCGGGCAAGCGGCTTGGCCTTGAAGCCCGTCTCGCGAATGTTGGGGAAGGCGTAGAACGCTCCCATGGGCACACGGGCGGAGACACCGGGGAGTGCGTTGAGCCCCTCGACCACCAGTTTCCTGCGGATGTCGAACTCCGCCATCATCCGCGCCACCGCATCCTGCGGCCCCGTGAGGGCGGCGATGCCGGCGAACTGGGCCGGGGCGTTGACGCAGGACCAGCAATTGACGGCGAGCTTGCGCGCCTTGTCGAGAAGCGCCTCCGGCCACACCGCGTAGCCCATGCGCCACCCGGTCATGGCGTAGGTCTTGGACCAGCCGTCGAGCAGGATCAGGCGGTCGCGGATCTCCTCGAACCCGTAGAGCGAGCAGTGCTCCGCGCCCTCGTAGGTCATCTGGCCGTAGATCTCGTCGGAGAGGATCGCGATGTCGGGGCGTTTCGCGAGCCCGGCGACGAGTTTCTTGATCTCGGCGCGCGGCGTGACGCCGCCGGTCGGGTTGGCGGGCGAGTTGAGGATCACCAGACGCGTGTTCGGCGTGAGCAGCGACAGGGTTTCCTCGGCCGAAAAGGCGAACTCGTTCTCCTCGCGAATCGGGATCGGCACCGGGTTGGCGCCGGTGAACTCGATCATCGAGCGATAGATGGGAAAGCCCGGATCGGGATAGAGAATGTCGACGCCCGGCTCGCCGAACATGAGGATCGCCATGAACATGGTGACCTTGCCGCCCGGAACGACGACCACGTTGCCCGGGTCGACCGCCGCACCGGTGCGCTTCTCCACGTCGGCGGCCACGGCTTCGCGCAGCGGCAGGATGCCGGTTGCCGGAGTGTAGCCGTGCTCGCCGTCGCGCAGGGCCTTCACCGCCGCCTCGACGATGTGCTCGGGCGTGCGGAAGTCCGGCTGGCCGATGCCCAGGTTGATGATGTCGCGGCCCTCGCCGGCCAGCTCGGTCGCGCGGGCGAGAACGGCGAATGCGTTCTCCTCGCCGATGCGGTTGAATGCCTCGATGGTCTTCAGCATGGGTCCTCCCGCCGGGGTCGTGGCGCTTGTGTCCGCGTCCGGTTCGTCTTGTGATGAAACTCGTCTTTCGGGTTTTAGCCGGGTGGGCGCGCGTGCGAAACTCCTTCGTCCACATGTGCTTCATTGCAAGCGGAGGGGGCCCGCATGGCCGACACAGGCCGCGTCATCCATGTTGAAAGCCCGGTCGGCCTGCTCGAGGTCGAGGAACGCGACGGCGCGATCGTCCGCCTTGGCTGGGACGCGACGCGCGATGCCAGTCCCTCGCCGCTTCTGGAAGAGGCGGCCGCGCAGCTTCGCGCCTATTTCGCCGGGGAGCGGACGGTCTTCGATCTGCCGCTCGCGCCACGCGGCAGCGATTTCCATCAGGCGGTTTTTGCCCGGATGCTGGCGATTCCCTTCGGCGAGACGCGCACCTATGGCGAGATCGCGAAGGCGCTTGGAACCCACGGCCAGCCTGTTGGACAGGCCTGTGGCGCGAACCCCGTTCCGGTCATCATCCCCTGTCACCGGATCCTGTCGGCGAACGGCCTGGGAGGCTATTCCGGACGCGGCGGGCTCGACACGAAGATCGCGCTCCTGCGTCTCGAGGGCGGCTATCCGTTCCTCGTATGAAGCGCGGAAACGGCCTTTCGAGGAGGGGCGGCCGCGATCCGTTTTGCCAAGTCGAAAAGATTTCTATAGTCGGGTTGCACGAAAACCCCATATCGGGGGGGAACGGACCGCGCGTCTTCGATGCCGCGCGGAGCTGATCCCCGCCCGCAAGGAACGCCTTCGGGCCGACGCAATTCAAGACGATTTCTTCCGGAGGTTCGGGCGGTCGCGCGCCGTTCCGGCAACGGCCTCCACGTCAGACGAGTTCAAAGTCAGGCAGACCCATGACCCTATCCCAGGACGACAAGATCCCCGTCACCGTGCTGACCGGTTACCTCGGCGCCGGCAAGACGACGCTGCTGAACCGCATTCTCACGGAGAACCATGGCCAGCGCTACGCGGTCATCGTCAACGAGTTCGGCGAGATCGGCATCGACAACGACCTCCTCGTCGAGTCCGACGAAGAGATCTTCGAGATGAACAACGGCTGCATCTGCTGCACCGTGCGTGGTGACCTCATCCGCACGGTGGAGAACCTGATGAAGCGCAAGGGCGCCTTCGACGCGATCCTCGTCGAGACGACGGGCGTCGCCGATCCGGCGCCCGTGGCCCAGACGTTCTTCATGGACGACGACGTGCGTGCCAAGGCGAAGCTCGACGCGGTCGTGGCCGTGGTCGACTGCCGTCACGTGCTCGCCCGCCTTGCCGACACGGAGGAGGCGGAGGACCAGATCGCCTTTGCCGACGTGATCCTGCTCAACAAGACGGATCTCGTCACCGCCGACGAACTCAAGGCCGTCGAGGAGCGCATCCACGCGATCAACCCCTATGCGGTCCTTCAGCGCGCCGAGCGCTGCGACGTGCCGCTGGACACGGTGCTGAACCGCGGCTCCTTCGATCTCGACCGCATCCTCTCGCTCGATCCGCACTTCCTGGAAGAGGCGGAACACGAGCATGTGTGCGGCCCCGACTGCGATCACGACCACGATCATCACCATCATGGCCATGATCATGACCACGGCCACGATCACGCTCATGACCACGGGCATCATCACCACCACCACCACGAGGACGCCCATGCGGTGAAGAGCATCTCGCTCACCGCCGGCGATCTCGAGCCCAACACCTTCTTCCAGTGGATCGGGACCGTGAGCCAGATCCAGGGGCCGAACATCCTTCGCCTCAAGGGCATCCTGTCGTTCAAGGGCGATCACCAGCGCTATGTCCTGCAGGGTGTCCACATGATCATGGAAGGCGATCACCAACGCGACTGGAAGGAAGGCGAGGAGCGGGTGAGCCGTATCGTCTTCATCGGCCGCGACCTCGATTTCGAGGCTCTTGAGACCGGCTTCAAGGCCTGCGAGGCCGACTGAGCATGGTGTCCGTTGCTCCGCTCGATCCGGGCTCCTTCGTCGTCGCCGCCAGCTTTCTTGCAGGCGACCCCGCCTTCGCGCTCGGTGACGGTTCGGTCGTCGTGCTCAGCGGTACCGGCGAGAAACGCATCGAGGCTCATGGCGGCGGTCTTCTCGCCGCCGCGCGCACGTTGTCCGGCGATGCCTTCGTCACCGGCGGCGATGACGGGCGCGTGTGCCGGATCTCGCCGGACGGCACCACAACGACACTCGCCGAACTGCCGCGCAAGTGGATTGATCTCGTTGCCTGCGGGCCGCAAGGCGCTGTCGGCTTCGCGGTCGGCCGTACCGCCTATGTGACCACGGGCGAAGGCCCCTTGCGCGAGTTTCCGCAAACGCGGGCGGTGGGAGGAATTGCGTTCGCTCCCAAGGGCTTGCGCATTGCCATCGCGCGCTATGATGGGGCGACTCTCGCCTTCGTCAATGCAAGCGGTGCGGCGCAGGAACTGGAGTGGAAGGGCGCGCACACGGGCGCGAGCTTCTCGCCCGACGGCAAGTACCTCGTCACCACCATGCAGGAAAACGCCTTGCACGGCTGGCGGCTTTCCGATGCGCAGGACATGCGCATGACCGGCTATCCGTCCAAGGTGAAGTCGATGAGCTGGTCGGCGCGCGGGCGCTATCTGGCGACCTCGGGCGCCAATGCCGCGATATGCTGGCCCTTCTTCGGCAAGAACGGGCCCATGGGCCAGCAGCCGTTGCAGCTCGGCACCCGGTCGGACCAGATCATCACCCAGGTGGCGTGCCATCCGGGCGAGGAGGTGGTCGCCATCGGTTATCAGGACGGCATGGTGCTTCTGGCGCGTTTCGAGGACGGCCAGGAGGTGTTGTTGCGCCGTCCTGGCGAAGGCGCTGTAAGCTCGCTGTGCTGGGATGCGGGCGGCATGCGGCTCGTCTACGGCACGGAGGCCGGCGAAGCCGGCGTCGTGTCGCTCTGACAGGCGGGGAGCCGGTTCATCCGGCTCCCGGTTCGCCGACGTGCATGCGAAGGCCGGCCCCCGGTGCCGGCGGGAAGGAGAGGGGATGATCGCACGGGCCGTCATGCTTCTTGTTGCCCTGGCGGGTGGTGCGACCACGTCCCAGCTTCCCGAATTCGCGCAGCAGTATCGCCAGCGTCTTGGCGGTGCCATCGATGCGCTTACGCTGGTGGTCGAGGAGTTTCGCCAGGATGCAAGGGCCAACGGGCTGAGCGTTTCCGAGGCGGTGACGATGCTCTCCAGCGCGTCCGACGGGCTGGTCCGCGCGCAGGGCGAGCGCATGGGGCGAACCATCGCGAGGCTCGACCGGCTCGAGCGGCAGCGCCGCGAGATGCTTGAGGCCGGTCCCTTCGCCCGGGTCGCCGTCATGGCGCGTTCCCTCGATCCGGCGCTGGCGGAGGCGACGCTGGGCGACTTCGAGCCCGGCGTGCCGGTGACCTCGGAAGGGGCGGTCATGGCCGGAGGCGGCTTCCTGGGCGTGCTATTCGGGGGCGGACTGATCGGGCGTCTTGCAAGGCGTCGGCGGCGGGCCCGTGCAGGAGACAATGAATGGACACATTGAGCCGGATGCGCTGCTTCCTGAAAGTCGTCGATTCCGGCGGCTTTTCGGCGGCCGCGCGGGACCTGGGGCGCTCCAAGGCGCTCGTCTCGAAGTATGTGGGCGAACTGGAGGACGAGCTGGGCGCGCGTCTTTTGAACCGCACCACGCGCCAGATCTCGCTGACCGAAGTCGGGCAGGCCTTCTACAAGGAAGCAAGCGACATCCTTACCCGGATCGACGATCTCAAGGCGTCGGTACAGAACACCCATCAGGCGGCGCGGGGCACGCTGCGGATCTCCGCGCCACGGTCGATGGGCGACGATTTTCTCAATCCCGCGATTGTCGCCTTCCTCCAGCGCGAGCCCGAGATTTCGGTCGATCTCAGGCTCGAGGACCGGTTCGTGGATCTCGTGGAGGAAGGTTTCGACGCGGCAATCCGCGTGACGGAACTGACCGATTCCAGTCTCATCGCGCGCAAGCTTTCGGATCTGCGCACGGTGGTCTGCGCATCGCCGGAGGCGGTGGAGCGCTTCGGCGAACCGCGCGTGCCGCAGGACCTGAGCGAGCGCCCCTGCATCATCGACAACAACTACCGCTTCCGCAACAACTGGCAGTTCGAGACGGACGGCGTGCGGTCGTCGGTGTCGGTCAAGGGGCGCGTCGAGGTCAACAGCGCCCAGGCGGCACGCCTTGCGGCAATCGCCGGGCTCGGGTTCCTGCGCACGCCCTACCCTTTCGTCCATCGCGATATCAGGGAAGGCCGGCTCGTGGAGGTGCTGGCCGGAACCCAGCCGCCGGGGCAGGCGATCCATGTCGTCTACCCGCACCGGCGGCATCTCTCCGGCAAGGTGCGTGCCTTCGTCGATTTTCTCGGCGAATGGTTTTCCGACATGCGCCGGCGCGGCGAAATCTGCTGACGCGGAGCGCCGAGAGGCGTCACAGGGCCGCGAGCCGTTCCATGGCCAGCCGGTCGGCGACCGCCTGGGTCGGCTGGTCGCTCTCGTCCGCGATCCTGAAGATCCGGGCAAGCGTGTCGCCGATCGCCTCGACCTTGGCGCGGATCGCGGCATCGCCCACGCCGGGCTCGCCGAGCGCGACCGAGATCACGCCGCCGGCATTGATGGCGTAGTCGGGCGCGTAGAGCACGCCGCGCTTGCGCAGGGCCGCGTCATGTCTTTCCTCGGCAAGCTGGTTGTTGGCTGCGCCCGCGACGATGGGGGCGCCGAGCTCCGGGATCGTCTCGTCGTTGAGGCCGGCTCCGAGCGCGCAGGGCACGAAGACGTCGGCTTCCGCGGCATGGGCGCGATCGGCGGCGACGCTTTTCGCGCCGAAAGCCGCGACGGCCCGCTCCACGGCGGGCTGGTGAATGTCGGCGACGGTCAGCCTGGCGCCGGCCTCGTGCAGGCGGCGGGCGACATCCATGCCGACATGGCCAAGACCCTGGACGGTCACGGTGCGCCCCGCCGGGTCATCCGAGCCGAAGCGATGCGCGAGCGCGGCCTGGATGCCCCGGAAAACGCCAAGCGCGGTATAGGGCGACGGGTCGCCGAGGCCGGTGGCACGAATGCCGCGCACATGGGCCGTGCGTGTCGCGACCACCTCCATGTCGGCATCCGAAATGCCGACATCCTCCGCCGTGATGTAGCTGCCGGCGAGCCGGTCGACCTGACCGCCAAAGGCGGCAAGGAGGGCCTGCGTCTTGTCGCGGCGCGGATCGGCGAGAATGACGGCCTTGCCGCCGCCCAGGTCGAGCCCGGCGAGCGCGTTCTTGTAGGTCATGCCGCGCGACAGGCGCAGCGCGTCGGTGAGCGCCTCGCCCGGGTTCGGGTAGGCCCACATGCGGCATCCGCCAAGCGCGGGGCCGAGCGCGGTCGAGTGCACGGCGATGATCGTCGACAGGCCCGTGGCCTCGTCATGGCCGAAGACGACCTGCTCGTGGGCGTCGAACTCTGGATGGTCGAAGACACAAGGGGGCGCCGTCACGATCTGACGGCGCGACACCGGGGCGGTCATGGCTTCCTCCTGAGATCCGGTTTTCGGAGCGTCCGTTCGCCGTCCGCCCCGGAACGGGCGATGGCGGCGAGGCGTTCCTCTTTTTCGGAAATCCTGCCCGGTTTTTTGCGGAATTTGGATCTTGTCGGCCTCAGTTCTGCGTAAATTTTGTTATTTTTGTTTCGATATTGCGCGATTTTTCGGAAAATCGTCGCCGCAAGAAGCGGGGCGCGCGACCACCTGTCCCCGGGGCGTGCCTTGCTGTTGCCGCGAAGAGGCGCATTATCGCGCGCAGGCGCAAGGCGGGGATAGACCGGACGGGCCCAAGCGGGGACAATCGGAGAGCCTGTTCAGGCTCGCGAGGCTGGAGAACACATGATCTCACGGACGACAGCGACCGGTCTTGCGACCGCTCTCGGGCTTTTCGTACCGGGCGGGGCCGCGCAGGCGCATCCCCATGTTTTCGTCGAGGCGCGGTCGGAAGTCGTCTTCGATGCGGACCGCCGGGTCACCGGCATTCGCCATGTCTGGCAGTTCGACGAGGCCTTCACCGCTTTCGCGGTCCAGGGGCTGGACGCGGACGGCGACGGCAAGCTGACCCGCGAGGAGCTTCAGCCGCTTGCGCAGATCAACGTGGAATCGCTGGCCGAATATGACTTCTTCACCTATCTCCAGCGTGGCGACCAGGATATCGACTTTGGTGAGCCGGAGGAATACTGGCTTGATTTCTATGGCGGAAAGCTGACGCTCTTCTACACGTTGCCGCTTGCCCAGCCGCTCGTGATGGACGCCAGCAAGATCACGCTCGAGGTCTTCGATCCGACCTATTTCGTCGCCTTCGAGATGTCCCGCGACACGCCCTTCGAACTGGTCTCGGCGCCCGCGAGCTGTTCGCTCGACTTTACCCCGCCACCGGAGCTGGATCCGCAGACCGCCACGACGCTGGCCGCCATCCCGCAGGACCAGCGCGAGCCGTCGGCGGACCTGATGACGATCACCGAAACCCTGTCGAACACGGCGACCATCGCCTGCAAGTAGAGGACATATCGCCGATGTCGGGCCTTTCCCGTCCCGGACCTGTCATCTCGACCCGGCACCCCGCTCCGCCGCGCCTGGCGGTCGCGTTGCTCGGTGCCGTCATTCTCGTTCTGGCCGGCGGGGCGGCGGTCGCCGCGCCCTCGCCCTTCGGGGTCGGCCTGCCGGAGACGACCATGACGCCGGGCGGTCCGTTTGCCGGCTTCTTTGCCTGGGTCGCGGCGCAGCAGACGGCGTTCTACGGCGCGCTGACCTCGGCCATCAAGGCGATGAGGGCGGACGGCACGGCCGGTATCTGGCTGATGGGCCTCTCCTTTGCCTATGGCGTCTTCCATGCCGCCGGTCCCGGACACGGCAAGGCGGTCATCTCGTCCTACATCGTTGCCAATGGCGAGACGCTCCGGCGCGGCGTGGTGCTGTCCTTCGTCTCGGCGATGGCCCAGGCGCTGACGGCGATCCTGCTCATCGGCGTCGCGGCCGTGATCCTGCGCATGACCTCCATCGCCATCACCGAGACGACACGCTGGTTCGAGCTGGGGTCCTATCTCGCCGTCACCCTGCTGGGCGTGGCCCTGGTCTGGCGCAAGATCATTCGCCCGCTCATTCCCGAGCGCCGGCCCCGGGCGCTCGGCGCGCAGGTCGCCTGCAGTCCGCTCGACAGCGTCTTTTCGGCCTCCGCCTCCGCCGCGACGTCGTCGCCCGGCGTTTCAAGCTTCGGCGGTTCGGCAAGGCCGATCGGCGTCGGGCTGCGCCACCGCTCCATCGAGACGCCTGCGGTCGAGATCTGTCCGGACTGCGGCCGCTCGCATGCGCCCATGGCGCAGGAGATCACCGGGCCCATGTCGCTGACGCGCGCATGGTCGGTGATCCTGGCGGTCGGCCTGCGGCCCTGCACGGGCGCGCTGGTGGTGCTGGTCTTCGCCATGTCGCAAGGACTGTGGCTCGCGGGCGTCGGTGCGACCTTCGCCATGGCGCTCGGCACGGGACTGACCGTGTCGTTGCTGGCGACGCTGGCGGTGACCGCCAAAAGCGTGGCATTGCGGCTTGCCGGCGACGGCCGCGCGATGGCGGTTCACCGCGTGGTGGAGGGGCTCGGCGCGCTTCTGGTTCTGTTCCTCGGGGCGACGCTCCTGATTGCCTCGCTTGGCTGGGGCTGACGTCGGGAGACCGGCACTACGCCGTTTCGGCCGCCGCCGCGCGCCGCGCCGTCACCTGCTCGCGATGGATCACGTAGAGGCCGGCCCCGACGGTGAGCGAGATGCCCACGGCGGCAAGCCCGTCCGGCAGGTCGGCGAAGATCACCCAGCCGATCAGCGTGGCGAAGGGGATCTCAAGATACTGCATCGGCGCCAGGGTCGAGGCCGGCGCGAGGCGCAGCGACCACGTCATCATCAGGTGGGCGAGGGTGCCCAGCGTTCCGATGCCGAGCAGCAGCGCGAGCGTGCGCGGCTGCGTGGCAAGCGTTTCGAGCGCGCCCCGCAGGCCGCTTTCGAAGCCGAGCAGGCTCGCGCCCCAGATCGCGGGGGCCATGAGAACGACGGCGACAACGCCGCTTACGGCCTGAAGCGCGATCGGGTCCACGTCCTTGGCGACGTTGCGGGTCACCATCATGAACAGCGAGAAGGCGGCGGCCACCGCGAGCGGCAGCAGGGCCGGAGTGCCGACCTCGGCATAGTTGGGGCGGATGACCAGCAGCACGCCGACGAAACCGACGATGCAGGCGCCGAGCCGATAGGGGCCGACCTGCTCTCCCAGCACGAAGCGGCCGAGCAGCAGCATCATGAAGGGCATGACGAAGGCGATGGAGATCGCATCGGCCAGCGGCAGGAACCGCAGCGACAGGAACATGGCGCCGATGCCGATGATGTGCAGCAGCGTGCGCAGCACCGTCAGGCGCAGAATGCGCGGCGTCATGGCGAGCTTCAGCCGGGTTGCCCAGGCCAGCGGGATCAGGATGGCGACCTGGGCCATGAAGCGTGCAAGAACCATCAGCGCCAGCGGCAGGCTTTCGCCCAGGATCTTGGCGATGGAATCGCCGAGCGGCGCCAGAAGGCAGAAACCGAGCATGAAGATCATGCCGAGAAGGGGGCGGTCAGCGATCATCTTCTCGTCTTAAGGAAGAAATGCGCGAAAGGAAAGCGTCAAGGTTGCAATCCGGTTGTGGTCCGGTTGCACGCGCGCATGCGTGATCCCGCCGTGCCGCCGGTGCCGGAAGTCAGTCGCGTGACTGGATAGTGTCTCAGTTTGAAATTTAAGTTCTATTTTCAGGTCGTGGTATGCTTTCCCGTCAAATGACGGAGCCACGGTATGCCACGCTTCAATTCAACGGCTATTGCGCGAGCTGAATACAATCCTCAAACCGCAGTATTGCAGATCTGGTTTGTTGAGAGCGATGGGCCTTACGACTATTTCGGCGTTCCGCGTCATATCTATGACGGCCTCTGCAATGCTCGGTCAAAGGGTCGCTATTACAACGATCACATCAGAGACCAGTACGGAAACCGCTAGACCTGGTTCACGGTACTCACACATGGCCATTGGGCTTCAATGCTGCGTATTTCATCGTGGCGTATTGGTGTGACCTCAACACTCTCTCACGCCCATAATTGACGAAGCCACCGGCACACCCTGGCGCAGGCGCGACCTTGCGATACGGGATCGGGCGGTTCGGGATCGGGCGGTGCGACGTCAGGCGGCGGGAACCGGCTCACCGTCGCGACCAAGCTCGATGGGCTCGCCGTGCGGGGTCGCGGCCGCCGCCCGGTGCCAGGCCTCGCGACGTGCCGCAAGGCGTTCCTCGCTCGTCACGTCGCGGGTCGTGACCATGCGTTCCAGCGCGGCAAGCCAGTGGCTGTAGTAGCTGTCGCCGCAGTCGGGATCGCCGGCGGCCTGCGCCTCGCGGATGGTTGCCGACAGGGTCGCGGCCCAGTCCGACCAGGAGAAGACGCCTTTTTCGTTGAGCGCGACGGCAAGCGCGAAGGCCCGTGCTTCCCAGGGTTCGCGAAAGACGGGGCCGTCCGCGTCGCGCGGCAGGTCGGAGAAGAGGTCCTCGGGCGGATGGGCTGCGGCGGGGGTGTCAGGCCGGATCAAGATAGCTCTCCCAGAGATCGGCGCGCAGGGTGAGACCGGGTTCGGCATCGTCCCCCCAGACGTCGCGCCCGTCGAAGGCGATGCCATAGAGCCAGGTCGGGTTCTCGCCCTTGCCGGCCGCGTTGCTGTCGGGAAGCACATGGGTGCCGTGCACGGCCTCCACGGTGCCGACGTGGCCGCGCAGGTAGCGCGGAATGCGAGTGTGGCCCTGCGGATGCATGTTGCGGGCGCGCACCCGGTCGCCGACGGCGAAATGCGCGGGCGCCCGTGGTTCGCGAACCGCCGGACCGCCCCGGGCGAGCGCGGCGGCGACATCGCCGGCGGCGAGAACACGCTTCACCGGGCGGCTTGCGCGCAGGCTGTGTCCGGCCTCGATCTCCTCGGCGGTGACGAGGTCGCGCTCATCCAGGAGCTTTTCCAGGCCCGCGAGCCAGATCTCGTAGTAGGTGGAGGTCAGGTAGCGCGGCGGCGGCAGGCTTTCGCGGGCGAAGCGCGAGGCATCGAGGCTCCACTCGCCGGTCGCGCCCATGGCAAGGGTGATGGCGAGCGTGCGCTTTTCCCACTCGCCGTGGAACGGCGGTTCGTTCGCTTCCAGCACGACGGGGCCGAAGCCCATCATGCCGCCGAGATCCTGGGCGCCGTTCATGCCGCCTCTCCCTCGGCCAGCTGCCCGGGCGTGAGGGCGAGGCCGGTGCCGATCATGCTGTCGCGGGTGACGAGACGGGCAAGCTCCTCCTCGCTCCATCCCTCCGTCCCTTCAGGGCGCATGGGGATCACGAGATAGCGGACCTCGGCGGTGGAGTCCCACACGCGGATGTCGGTGCCCGAGGGCAGGGAGACGCCGAAGTCCGCGAGCACGCCGCGCGGGTCTCGTACCGCCTTGGCCCGATAGGGGGCCGACTTGTACCAGACCGGCGGCAGGCCGAGCACCGACCACGGGTAACAGGAGCACAGGGTGCAGACGACCATGTTGTGTCGCTCCGGCGTGTTCTCGACGGCGACCATGTGCTCGCCCTGGCGGCCGAAATACCCGAGAGAGCGGATCGCGGCGGTGGCGTCGGCGCGCAGCCAGTCGCGAAACTCCGGATCGCTCCAGGTGCGCGCGACGACATGGGCGCCGTTGTGCGGGCCGACCTTTGTTTCATAGGTCTCGATGAGGACGTCGAGGGCCGCCGGATCGACGTACCCCTTTTCGACGAGGATCGATTCCAGGGCACGCACGCGGGCGTCGACCTCGGAAAGCTCCGAGCCGTGGTCGTGATCGTGGGAATGGTCATGGCCCATGGTGCGGCCTCCTTGTGGTCCTGGTTCAGTCCGCCGTCCGGGGCGACGGTCCGGCTTCCATCCGCCCTCGCACCGCATCGCCGAAGGCGGCGAACAGGCGCGCGGACGCGGCGTCGCTGCCGACCCAGTATTCGGGATGCCACTGGGTGGCGAGTGCGAACCCGGGCGCCGCCTCGACCGAAACCGCCTCGATGGTGCCGTCCTCCGCCGTCGCCTCGACGGCGAGACCCTTCGCGAGCCGGCCGATGGCCTGGCGATGCAGCGAGTTCACCTCGATGCGGGCCTCGCCGAGAATGTCGGCAAGCCGCCCGCCGGGACGAACCTCGACATGATGGGCAAGGGCGAAGCGCTGGTCCTGCGTTTCCGCCTCCGGAGCGCGATGGTCGCGGCGCCCCTCGATTTCCTGGACCTCGCCGACGAGCGTGCCGCCGAGGGCGACATTGGTCTCCTGAAGGCCACGGCAGATGGCGAAGAAGGGAAGCCCGCGCTCCAGCGTGCGGCGGATCAGCGGCAGCGTGGTGGCATCGCGGCGGGGGTCGTAGGGGCCGTTCCTCTCGCTCGCCTCGCCGCCGTAGAGCGAGGGGTGCACATTGGAGCGCGACCCGGTCATGAGCACGCCGTCGACGCGTTCGAGAACGGCGTCGATGTCGATGGCCGGGCCGAGAGAGGGCAGGAGCAGGGGAATGACGCCGGATCCCTGCACGAGCGCCTCGACATAGATGGATGTCGCTGCGTGCCAGGAATAGCCGTCGATCTCCTTGACGTCGCAACTGACGAGAACAACCGGTTTCGGCATGGAAGAGTGTCTCCTGCGGGGGGCGGTCGCCTTTTTACACGAGGGCGCGCCGGTTGCGAAGATGGGCGATCGTCCCGGGATTGTCCACCTGCGGGCGCGGTCAGGTTGTGGCGCCTAAAAATCTCGCGCCCCCTCCGGACGCGCTTGTTTCGACCCGCCATATGCGGTTTAACTCCAAGCTCAAAGTGCGTTTGAGGAAAAGGCACTTGTCGGAGCCGGCGTCACGCCGGCCGGGATGGAGAGTACAGTTTCGAGCCCCGTGCAGGCGGGGCCGTCAATCCCAAGGGAGGGGACACATGGATCGTCGTTCATTCATCAAGAAGGCAGGTCTGGCCGGCGTCGGCGCCGGCGCGGCCACGCTCGCGGCTCCGGCCATCGCGCAGGGCAACCAGACCTGGCGCATGGTCACGACCTGGCCGAAGAACTTCCCCGGTCTGGGCGTCGGCGCGCAGCGTCTCGCCGACCGCATCACCGCCGCCTCGGGCGGTCGCCTGACCATCCAGGTCTATTCCGCCGGTGAGCTGGTTCCGCCGCTGCAGTCGCTCGACGCGGTCATCGACGGCTCGGCCGAGATGAGCCACGGCGCCGCCTACTACTGGCAGAACAAGAGCCCGGCGCTCGCCTTCTTCACCGGCGTTCCCTACGGCATGACCTCGCGCGAGCTGACCGCGTGGGTGCGCTACATGGGCGGCCAGGAGATCTGGGACGAGATCTACGACCAGTTCGGCGTGCAGGGCTTCCTCTCCGGCGACACGGGCACCCAGGCGGGTGGCTGGTTCCGCGAGGAACTGACCGGCCTCGATTCGGTCAAGGGCCTGCGCTTCCGCACGCCGGGCCTCGGCGGCCGCGTGTGGGAGAAGCTTGGCGCCACGGTGACCAACATGGCCGCCGGCGAGATCTTCCAGGCGTTGCAGTCGGGCACGCTGGACGCGGCCGAGTTCGTCGGCCCGTACAACGACCTGGCGCTGGGCTTCTACCAGGTTGCCAAGAACTACTACTTCCCGAGCTTCGTGGAGCCGGGCCTGGCGACCGAACTGGTGGTCAACAAGTCCAAGTACCAGGAACTGCCGTCCGACCTGCAGGCGATCGTCAAGGACGTCTGCCAGGCCGAGTACGATCAGGTGGCCTCGGACTTCTACGCCAACGACCCGCGCGCCCTGAAGACGCTGGTCGACGACCACGGCGTGATCGTTCGCGAGTTCCCGGCCGACATCATGGAAGCCGGTGCGAAGGCGGCCGAGGAGATCCTGGGCTCGCTGCGCGACTCCGACGATCCGCTGGTCAAGAAGACCACCGAGAGCTTCATCGAGTCGCTCAACATCCTGCGCACGCGCACGGAAGGCACCGACGGCGCCTTCGTCGAGGCCCGCAAGGCCTTCTTCAAGATCTGAGGCGCGAGAGACGGTCCGGTCCGCGACACGCGGGCCGGGCCCCTGCCGCCGGGGCCTTCGGGACCTTGGATTGCGACAAAAGAAAACCCCGGCCTCGCGGCCGGGGTTTTTTATGGTCCGGGACGTTCCGCCCGATGGGCCACGCCCTAGCTGTAGATCGCCCGCGGCAGCCATGTCGCGATCTCGGGGAAGGCGAACATGATCGCGATCGCCACCATCTGCAGCACGACGAAGGGCAGAACGCCCTTGTAGATCATCGCCGTGGACACGTTGGGCGGCGCCACGCCGCGCAGGTAGAACAGGGCGAAGCCGAAGGGCGGCGTCAGGAACGAGGTCTGCAGGTTCACGCCCACCAGGATGCCGAGCCAGACCGGATCCACGTCGAGAGCCAGCAGGATCGGCGCGGTGATCGGGATCACGATGAAGATGATCTCGAACGTGTCCAGGATGAAGCCCAGCAGGAACATGATGAACATGACGACCGCGACGGCGGCGAGCGTGCCGCCGGGCAGGTTCGACAGGAACTCGTGCACCAGGTTGTCGCCGCCCATCAGGCGGAAGACGATGGAGAACACCGCCGCGCCGAACAGGATGATGAACACCATGCAGGTGATCGATGCCGTGGCGATCGCCGTCTCGCGCAGGATGGCGAAGGACAGCCTCCAGCGCAGGCCGGCGAGCACCAGCGCGCCGACCGCGCCGACCGAGGCCGCCTCCGTCGGGGTCGCGATGCCGCCGAGGATCGAGCCGAGCACGGCGAGGATCAGCAGCAGCGGGGGCACGAGCGCCGTCATGACCTCGCGGCCGAGATGGGCGCGCTCCTCCGGCGGGACCGGCGTTGCCGGGCAGCTCTTTGGGTCGGCGATCGCCTTGAAGATCGTCCAGGCCATGTAGAGGCCGACGAGCAGCAGGCCCGGCAGGATGGCGCCGGCGAAGAGGTCGCCCACGGACACGGGAACGGGCGCGAAGTTGCCCTTCGACATCTGCACCTGGGCGTTGATGCCCGAGAGCATGTCGCCCATGAAGATCAGCACCGTGGAAGGCGGAATGATCTGGCCGAGCGTGCCGGAGGCGCAGATGACGCCCGTCGCGAGCTTCGGGTCGTAGTTGGCCCTGAGCATTGCCGGCAGCGAGATCAGGCCCATGGTGACGACCGTCGCGCCGACGACACCGGTGGAGGCCGCCAGCAGGGCGCCCACCACGATCACCGACATGCCGAGGCCGCCGCGCATGTTGCCGAACAGCTTGCCCATGGTCAGGAGAAGCTGCTCGGCGATCTTCGAGCGCTCGAGCATCACGCCCATGAAGATGAACAGCGGCACGGCGACCAGGACCTCGTTGGTCATGTAGCCGATATAGCGGTTGGCCAGGCTGCCGAAGTTGGAGGGATCGAAGACACCGAACCACATGCCGGCCAGCCCGAACAGCAGCGACACGCCCGAAAGCGTGAAGGCGACCGGAAAGCCGAACAGCAGGAAGCCGATGATGCCGAAGAACATGAGCCCCGAGAGAAGCTCGCCAATGAAAACGGGATCCATCAGGCGTCCGCCTCCCCCTTGGACTTGAGCTCGCCGTCATAGCGAAGGTGCGGCGGAAGCAGGTCCTCCCGGCCTCCCAGCACGAGAATGGAGCGCGCCACCATGGCGATGCCCTGAAGCGCGAGCAGCACGGCGAACCCGATGATGAAGGACTTCAGCACGAACAGCCCGGGCATGCCGCCGACGTTGGCCGACGCCTCGTGCAGCCGCCAGGAGCGGGCCACGAAGGACCAGGCGTAGTAGACGACCACATAGGTGAAGGGCAGCAGGAGCAGCAGCACACCGAACAGGTCGATGACGGCCTTCTTTCGCGTGCTGGCGGGCCGGTAGAAGATGTCGACGCGCACATGGTCGTTGCGCATCAGCGCGAAGCCGGCCACGGCGGTGAACATGGCGCCGTTCAGCCAGATGTAGAGGTCCTGCATCCACACGAAGCTGATGGCGAAGACGTACCGCTGAACGACGACCGTGAAACAGACCAGAACGATGGCCAGAGACAGCCAGGAAAACACGTTTCCGATCAGCGAGTTCAATCCACTTATGAAGCGGACGACAAGGGCGAGCGCGCGCACGGGCCTATCCTCCCCGGCACGCGGCGCGCCGCGCTTTTACGAACTGCATTGGATACCCTCTCGATTGAACCCGGTTCCCCCCGGGCGACATTCGTGCCGCTCCAGACCGTGTTCCGCCCTTATTGTTGACGGCCCGTTGCTTAGCAGTTTTGGCCGCGATGCAAAAGCAATCGCGCCGATGGGCACGCAGGTTTCGGCCGCATGACGTTGCGGGAGCACGGTGGCGGGCCTTCCTGTGAGGCGTTTTCATTTGACGCATAGGGGCTTGGGGGCCGAACCTGCGGGAAAGGCGGACGTCACGGGAGGCGCGTCCGCGGGAGGGAAACGACACATGACACGCAATGCGGTCACGCTTAACGACAAATACGATCTGACGAAGGAGCGGGTGTTCCTGTCCGGAACCCAGGCGCTGATCCGGCTGACGCTCATGCAGAAGGCGCGCGACCGGGCGGAGGGGCTGGACACGGCCGGTTACGTCTCCGGATATCGCGGCAGTCCGCTGGGTGCGCTCGACCAGCAGTTCCAGAAGGCGGCCCGGGTGCTGACGCCCGAGAACGTCATTTTCCGTCCGGCGATCAACGAGGATCTCGCGGCGACCGCCCTTTGGGGGACGCAGCAGGCGCAGATGCGCGGCGAGGGTCGCCATGACGGCGTCTTCGGCATCTGGTACGGCAAGGGCCCCGGCGTCGACCGCTCGGGCGATGCGTTCCGTCACGCCAATCTGGCGGGCACCTCGCCGCATGGGGGCGTGCTGGCGCTGATGGGCGACGACCACACCTGCGAAAGCTCGACCACCGCGCACCAGTCCGAGTTTGCGCTGGTGGACGCCATGATGCCGATCCTCAATCCGGCCGGCGTGCAGGAAATTCTCGACTTCGGTCTCTTCGGCTGGGCGCTGTCTCGCTATGCGGGGGTCTGGACCGGGCTCAAGCTGGTCAAGGACAACGTGGAATCGACCGCCTCCATCGACGGGCGGATTGACCGGGTGCGGCCCGTCCTGCCCGCCTTCGCCTTTCCGCCCGGCGGCGTGCACATCCGTCCCGCCGATCATCCGCTTGACCAGGAGGCCCGCCTCCACGAAGTGAAGCTGCCGGCGGCACGCGCCTTTATCGACGCCAATCCGCTCGACCACGTGATCCTGTCCGGCGGGCGGGAGCCACGCGTCGGCGTCATTTCCACCGGCAAGAGCTATCTCGACGTGATCGAGGCGCTGGACATGCTGGGCATCGACGAGGTGGCGGCGGCCGATCTCGGCCTGGCGCTGCTCAAGGTCGGTTGCACCTGGCCCGTCTCCGCACAGCGCATCCGCGCCTTTACCAGCGGGCTCGAGCTGGTGATGGTGGTGGAGGAAAAGCGCGGGCTGATCGAACCGCAGGTGAAGGAGCTTCTCTACGGCAGCGCCAATGCGCCCGCGATCATCGGCAAGGCGGACGAGGAAGGCGCGACGCTGTTTCGCGCGCCCGGTGCCCTGGAACCGGTGCAGGTGGCGCTGGAACTCGGGCGCAGGCTTTTGGTGCGACGCCCGAACGAACGGCTCGCCGCAAGGGTCGAGGAGCTGGAGCGCCGCCGCCACCGGCTCATGGAGATCACCGACGTCGCCGTGCGCAGTCCCTATTTCTGCGCCGGCTGCCCGCATAATTCCTCCACGCGCGTGCCCGAGGGCAGCCGCGCCTACGCCGGCATCGGCTGTCACTACATGGCCCAGTGGATGGACCGGTCCACCGAGGGCTACACGCAGATGGGCGGCGAGGGCGCCAACTGGATCGGCGAGGCGTCCTTCTCGAAGACCAGCCACGTGTTCCAGAACCTGGGCGATGGAACCTACAACCACTCCGGAGCGCTGGCGATCCGCGCGGCCCATGCCGCCGGCGTCAACATCACCTACAAGATCCTCTACAACGACGCCGTCGCCATGACGGGCGGCCAGGCCCATGACGGCGGCCTGACCGTCGACGAGATTGCCCGCCAGGTCGCGGCGGAGGGCGCACGCCGTGTCGTCGTGGTCACCGACGAGCCTGGCAAGTATCCGGTCGCCACCAACTGGCCGGAAGGCACCTCGATCCACCATCGTGACGACCTCATCGAGGTGGAAAAGGATCTCGCGCGCGAGGAGGGGCTCACCGTTCTCCTCTACGACCAGACCTGTGCGGCGGAAAAGCGCCGCCGGCGCAAGCGGGGCCGCTTCCCGGATCCGGACGAGCGGATCCTCGTCAACGAACTCGTGTGCGAGGGCTGCGGCGACTGCGGCAAGCAATCGAACTGTGTCGCCGTGCAGCCGGTCGAGACGGAATGGGGACGCAAGCGGCGTATCGACCAGTCCGCGTGCAACAAGGATTTTTCCTGTCTCAAGGGGTTCTGTCCGTCCTTCGTCAGCGTGAAGGGCGGCGTGCTCCGGGGGCGTGCGACGACCCCACCGCCGGCGCCCTCCGTGCCCGAGCCGGAGATCGCGCAACTCTCGCGCATCCATGGCGTGATGATCACCGGCGTGGGCGGCACCGGTGTCGTCACCGTCGGGGCCGTGATCGGCATGGCGGCCCATCTCGACGGGCTGGGCTGCGGCATCATCGACATGGCCGGTCTTGCCCAGAAGGGCGGGGCGGTGACGAGCCACCTCAAGCTCGCGCCGCGCCCGGAAGACATTTCCGCGATTCGCGTCGGGCCCGGTGGCGCCGATCTCGTGCTCGGCTGCGACATCGTCGTTGCCGGATCGGCCAAGGTTCTTGCGGCCATGCGCCCCGGCGAGACGCTGGCGGTCATCAACACCCACGAGACGCTTCCCGGCGACTTCGCGCGCAACCCGGACTTCACCCTGCCCGGACGGCGTCTGGTGTCCGAAATCGGCAAGGCCGCCGGTGAGGGGCGGGCGCATTTCCTCGACGCGACGGAGATCGCCGAGGCGCTGTTCGGCGATGCCATCGCCGCCAACATGTTCCTGCTCGGCCACGCGTGGCAGTCGGGTGGCCTGCCGCTGACGCTCGAGGCGATCACCGAAGCGATCCGGCTCAACAAGGTGTCGGTGGACATGAACATGGCCGCTTTCTCCTGGGGGCGTGTCGCCGCGGCGGACCCGGCCGCGCTGGAGCGGGTGCTTGCCGCCGCCGGAGCGGGGGAGGAGCTTCCCCATCGCCGGCCTTCCGCCACGCTTGCCGAGACGATCGAGCGGCGCGAGGCGTTCCTGGCCGAGTATCAGGATGCGGCCTACGCGCGGCGGTACCGCGAGCGCCTTGCCCGTCTTCAGGCCCGGGCCGAGGGGCTTGGGGAGGACGGCAGGGACCTCGTCGCGACGGTGGCGCGCGAACTCTTCCGCATGATGGCGATCAAGGACGAGTACGAGGTCGCCCGTCTTTTCACCGGCGAGGCCTTCGAGGCGCAGGTGAAGGAGACCTTCGAGCATCACGAGCGGCTCGAGTTCCACCTTGCGCCGCCGATCCTGGCACGCACGGACCCGCGCACGGGCCGGCCGGCGAAGCGGCGCTTCGGGCCCTGGGTGCTGCCGTTGTTCAGGCTGCTCGCCCGGATGAAGGGGCTGCGCGGAACCGCGTTCGATCTCTTCGGCCGCACCGCCGAGCGACGGATGGAGCGGCAGCTTCGCGATGACTACGAGGCGCTTGTCGACGAGGTCGCGGCTGGCCTCACGAAGGCGAACCTCGCGGCGGCGCGGGATCTTCTTGCCTTTTCGGAGACGGTGCGCGGCTTCGGTCCGGTGCGCGAGGCCTCGGTGCGCGCAGCGCGCGCCCGGCTGCCCGGCCTGCGCAAGGCCTGGCAGTCGGGGGCCCCGGCTCGCGAGATGGAGGCGGCTGAGTAGCGCCGGCGGGAGGGCGCTCAGAACATCAGCGAGCGGTGAACCTGCGCGCCCGTCCAGGCGCCGTCTCCGACGGCGAGGCTGACCGAATGGGGAAAGCGGGCGAGATCCCCGCAGGCGAAACAGCCGGCGAGGCTCGTCTGGCGCGTGTCG
Source organism: Stappia sp. (assembly GCA_002722295.1). Lineage (GTDB taxonomy): Bacteria > Pseudomonadota > Alphaproteobacteria > Rhizobiales > Stappiaceae > Stappia. The sequence continues at coordinate 89,665 of PBLF01000028.1, forward strand.
TCGGCGCGGATCATCCGGCCCATCGGCGTCTCGTCGTGCACAAGGTCGAGCATTTCGCCGACCGGTGTCGCCGGGGCCGTCACGGGAGCGACGAAGATCCCGGCGAAGGTCATGCGGCGCCCGTCGGCGAGGATCACGTCGGCCGTTCCCTCCAGGCGCTCGACCGGCACGTCCTCGACCGTCGCGCCGCGTGCGGCGAGTTCGGCCCGGTTCTCGCCGGTGAGGTCGATGCTGGCGTTGGTGAAGAAGGTTGTCGGCCCCCATTCGGGCAGGAACAGGCCCTGATGCAGGGAGGTCTGGCCGGTTGCGATCACGGCGACGGGTCCCTTGTCCAGTTCGTAGCCGTGGCAGTAGGGGCAGTGGAAGGCCGACCGGCCCCAGCGCTCGGCAAGGCCCGGCAGGTCCGGCAAGGTGTCGGCGACGCCGGTGGCCAGGATCAGGCGGCGTGTGGTGTGCCGGCCGCCGGCGGCGGTCGTCACCATGAAGTCGTCCTGCGTGCCGGAGGCGCCGGTCACGCGGTCCTCGACCCACGAAAGCGTCGGGTAGGCTTCAAGCTGCCGGCGGGCGGTCGCGGCGATCGCGGCCGGATTTTCCCCGTCGAATCCGAGAAAGCCGTGCGAGCGGTCGGCGAAGCGGTTGCGGCGTTCTCCCGCATCGATCACGAGCACGTCGCGGCGGGCGCGCAGGAGCTGGAGGGCGGCGGCCATTCCGGCATAGCCACCCCCGACAACAATCACGTCATGGGGCATGGGGTCAGGTCTCCCGGTTTCGCCAGAGGGCGTGCCGGCGCGCGAAGTCGGCGGCAAGGTCGGCGAGGGTCACGTCGGCAAAACGCGCCAGCAGCAGCTCTTCCGCCTCGGCGAAGGCATCATCGAGCGCGGCATTCACCGCCTGCTCGACAAGGCATTCCGGCGTTTCGTGCCGGTTCCCGATGGCAAAGATCGCCGGTTCCCCGAGCGCCTCGTGCAGGTCCCGCAGGGAGACGCCGGCCAGGTCCACGGCGATCCTCCATCCGCCCGAGGGGCCGCGCGAGGAGGTCACGAGACCGCGTTCGCGTAAGAGCCCCATCGTGCGGCGCACGACGACCGGGTTGGTCCGCATGCAGCAGGCGAGGTCGTCGGAGGTCATGGGGGCATCCTGTTCCGCCATGTGAAGGAGGGCGTGCAGGACGGAGGAGAGGCGGCTGTCGCGTTTCATGTAACTTCAATTATTACGATTCGCCACGCAGCGCAATCCGCCCGTTCGCTTCGCGGCCGTTCTCCCGGACACGCCGACGGTTTGACTACGCCGCCCACGTGCGGATGATATGAGACGGATGTTGGCTCGAGCCTGTGCGGAGACGGCGAAATGACCTGTTTCAAGATGCTGATGGTTTGCCTTGCGTTGGTCGCCCTTCCGCTTTCCCAGGCCGGCGCGCATGGCGGCGGGTGCCGCAAGGACAGTCCTCCCGGCAAGTGCTGTCACGCGGGATCGAAACCCTATCACTGTCACTGAGATGCCGGCTCAGCCGGTCCACTCGACCGCGCTGGTGAGCATATAGCCGGAGCCGTAGACCGTTCGGATCAGCGACGGTTCGCCTTCGCTCGTGAGCTTCTTGCGCAGACGCGAGATGCGCACGTCGATGGCCCGGTCGAGCGTGTCGTCACGCCCGCCGTGTTCGAGCAGGTGGTCGCGCGAGAGCACGCGCTTGGGCGCGCGCAGGAGGGCGGCAAGGAGCGTGGCTTCGCCGGTGGAGAGGAAGCTCTCCTCTCCGTGCGGCGCGACGAGACGGTGGGAATCGGGCTCGAACGTCCAGCCGGAAAAGCGGGCCACCTCGCGGCGCGGTTCGCTCTCGGCCGCCGGTGCGGCCCGGCGCAGAAGCGAGCGCACCCGCGCCACGATCTCGCGCGGGTCGAAGGGTTTCACCACATAGTCGTCGGCGCCGAATTCGAGCCCCATGATCCGGTCCGAGGCGTGGGCGCGCGCGGACAGCACGAGAATCGGCACCGGCCCGGTGGCGCGGATGCGGTTGATGACCTCGAGCCCGTCCATGTCGGGAAGGCCGAGGTCGAGAATCACCGCTGCGGGCGTTTCGAGACCGATGGCCGCGAGCGCCGCGTCGGCGGTGGCGAAACTGGCGCTGCGGAACCGGTAGGCGCCGAGCGTGTCGGCAAGCAGGGCGCGGATCTCCGCTTCGTCCTCGACGATGAAGACGAGGGGATCGCGCGTGATCGGCTCGGGCGGCGGGGCGTGCCGGGGCGGTGCTGGATGGTTCATGAGGACAGGATCTCGCTCATGGTCCGGGCAAGCAAGCCGGTGGTGAAGGGTTTTGCCAGAACGGGCCAGGCCGGGGGCGCCTCCGACGCCGTGCCTTCCCGGTAGCCGCTCATCAGGGCGATGGGCAGATCCGGTCGCCGGTTGCCGATCGCCTCGGCGAGCGCCAGGCCGCTGGACTGCCCGGGCATCACGATGTCGCTCAGCACGGCGCGAATGTCGGCGATCTGGGTGACGAGATCGAGGGCGTCGTCGGCCTCTCCGGTGACGAGAACCGCGTAGCCAAGGGCGCAGAGCTGTTCGCGCACCACGTCGGCGACGTCGGGCTCGTCCTCGACCAGAAGGATCAGTTCGCCGGCGCCACGCGGGGCGTCCGCGCATTCATGCGGGTCGCCGGCGGTATCCTCGTCCCGGGAGAGGGGCAGGAACAGGGCTACCGTCGTGCCGTGCCCGGGGCGGCTTTCCACGGTCGCGCAACCGCCCGCGCGCCGGGCGAAACCGTAGACGGTGGGAAGGCCGAGGCCGCTGCCCGTGCCGAAGGGCTTCGTCGAGAAGAAGGGATCGAAGGCCTGCCGGCGCACGTCCTCGCTCATGCCGTGGCCGGTGTCCTTCACGCGGATGCGGGCATAGGGGCCCGGCACGAGGCCGAGCGGTTCCGCATCGGCGGCGGCGATTTCCGTCTCGTCCAGGACGAGCGAGATGTTTCCGCCGTCCGGGCTTGCGTCGCGGGCGTTGAGCACGAGGTTGACGAGGGCGTTTTCCAGCTCCGCCGGATCGACACGGGCGACCGGATCGCGTTCGCCGACAGTGACGGAGAGCGTCAGCCCGCGCGGCAGGGAGCCCGAGAGAAGCCCCTCCATCCCCGACAGCAGCGAGGACAGCCGCACGGGGCGGGCGTCGCTGGCCTCGCCGCGGGCGAAGGCGAGCAGACGGCGTGTGAGTTCGGCGCCGCGCTGCGCGGCCTGCAGGATCGGGTCGATGTGGCCCGAAAGGTCCGGCATCGCGGGGGCATCCGACTTTCTTCGCAGCGCCAGCACATTGCCGATGATGATGGTCAGCAGGTTGTTGAAGTCATGGGCGAGACCGCCGGAGAGCTGGCCGACCGCCTCCATGCGCCGGGCCTGGGCGAGGGCGGCCTCCGAGCGCTTGTGCTCGGTCACGTCGAGGGAAAGCACGAAGCAGCCGAGCGTGCGTCCGTCCAGCGTGCGGTCGGGAATGAGGGTGGAGCGCATGTGCGCGACGCGTCCGCCGGCGCGCGTTCGTGTGTACTCGTAGGACACCGCCTTGCCCTCGAAGGCGCGCATGATATGCGGCTCCAGCTCGGGATAGAGCGCGGGGCCGATGATGTCGGCCACGGGGCGTCCGACCATGGATTCCACGGTCTGGTCGAACCATTTCGCATATCGGCGATTGGCGAATCGATAGACCGGGCCGGGACCGACATAAGCCACGAGCGCGGGCACATTGTCGGTGACGAGCCGCAGCCAGTCCTCGCTCTGGCGAAGCTGGCGCGTGCGTTCGGCGACGGTGCGCTCAAGGTTCGCCTGCTGTTCGCGCTCGCGGGTGATGTCGGTATAGGTGGTGACGAATCCGCCGCTTGGAAGCGGGGCGCCCGTGACCAGCACGACCTGTCCGTCGGGACGCACGCGCTCGAAGGAATGGGGTTCGAAGAGGGCCGCGCGCTCCACCCGCCGCGCGACAAGTTCGGCGACATTGCCGGGGCCGTACTCGCCGCGCGCGGCATTGACCTCGAGAAAGGCCGAAAGCGGTGCGCCGCGCCGGGCGAGGTGGAGGGGGAACTCGAGCATCTCGAACAATTGCCGGTTCCACGCGACAAGCTGCAACTGCGCGTCGAAAACGGAAAAGCCCTGGTTGATGTGGTCCAGCGCCGCCTGAAGAAGGTCCAGGCGCTCGCGCTCGAGATCGCCACTTTCCATGCGGCGATCTTATTGCAGGCGCGCGCCGTGTCGAACGAAAACCGTCGCCGGGGCGAATCCGGCCGCCTGAAACAATTGCGACACGTTTCGCACATATTGGCGCAACGTCGCTCTCCTAGCGTTCCCTTAACGCAAGAACAACGTCAATCACCCGGCGGAGCCTACGCTGCGTCATGCACTTGCCGGCGGGTGGCGACGGTGGTCAGATAAGCGTCGGCCAAAGAGCCGGTCGGCAAATGCCGAAATGACGAGACCCCGAACAACCGGGGCTCCAGAGGGGAAGAAACGCAATGGCAGGGTCGCCCGTCGCCGGCAGCGCCGGCGAGGACACCTTTCCGAAGATTCTTTTGCGCAATGCCCGTGTCCTTTCGGACCGTCCGGCCATGCGCGAGAAGGATCTCGGAATCTGGCAGGTGTGGACATGGGTGGAGGTGCTGGAGGAAATCCGCTCCTTCGCCATCGGTCTCCAGGACATCGGCTTCGCGCCCGGCGACAGGATCGCCATCATCGGGGCAAACCGTCCGAGGCTGTACTGGTCGATGGTCGCCGCGCAGTCGCTGGGAGGTGTGCCGGTTCCGCTCTACGCGGACTCCGTCGCGGAAGAGATGGCCTTCGTGCTCGAACACGCGGAGGTGCGCTTTGCCTGCGTCGAGGATCAGGAGCAGGTCGACAAGGTCGTCTCCATGTCGGAGAACCTGCCCCGGCTCGAGCAGGTGATCTACGACGACCCGCGTGGCCTGCGAGACTACGACCACACGAAGCTGCATTCCTTCGAGGCCATGCAGGGCAAGGGGCGCGCGGCACTGGCCGCCGACCCTGCCCGCGAGACCGCGTGGCTTTCGTCGATCGAGGGCACGAGCGGCGCCGACATCGCCGTCATGCTCTACACGTCCGGCACCACGGGGCGCCCCAAGGGCGTCATGCTGTCGTTCGACAATCTGGTGAAATCCGCGCGCAACGGCAACGCCTTCGACGGTCTCGACGAGACCGAGGAAACGCTCGCCTATCTGCCGATGGCCTGGATCGGCGACCACGTCTTTTCGCTCGCGCAGGCCTATACCGCCGGATATTGCGTCAACTGCCCGGAGAGCCTGGAGACGGTGCTTTCCGACCGCCGCGAGATCGCGCCGACCTATTTCTTCGCCCCTCCGCGCGTCTTCGAGGGACTGCTGACCCTCATCATGGTGCGCATGGAAGACGCCGGACGGCTCAAGAAGCGCATGTTCGACTACTTCATGGGCGTGGCGCGGCGCGCGGGCGAGAAGATCCTGAACGGCGAAAGCGTGTCCGCGAAGGACCGGCTGCTCTATGCGCTCGGCGAGATCCTGGTCTACGGCCCGCTGAAGAACCAGATGGGCTTTACCCGCCTGAAGGTCGGCTACACCGCCGGCGAGGCGATCGGGCCGGAGATCTTCCGCTTCTACCGCTCGCTGGGGCTCAACCTGAAGCAGCTCTACGGCCAGACGGAAGCCAGCGTCTACATCACCATGCAGCCCGACGGCGAGATCTACGGCGACACGGTCGGCAAGCCCGCGCCCGAGGTCGAGCTGCGGATCGCCGAGAACGGCGAGGTGCTCTACCGCTCGCCCGGCGTTTTCGTCGGCTACTACAAGAACGACGAGGCCACCCGCTCCACCAAGACAGAGGACGGATGGGTGCTGACCGGTGACGCCGGCTTCATCACCGACACGGGCCACCTCAAGATCATCGACCGCGCCAAGGACGTGGGCAAGCTCTCCGACGGATCGCTCTTCGCGCCGAAATACATCGAGAACAAGCTCAAGTTCTTCCCCAACATCAAGGAAGTGGTGGCGTTTGGCGACGGTCGCGAGTTCTGCGGCGTGTTCGTCAACATCGACCTGACGGCGGTCGGGTCCTGGGCGGAGCGCAACAACGTCAATTATGCGTCCTACCAGGAGCTTGCCGCGCACCCGCATGTCTACGAGATGATGCGCGAGCACGTGGACCAGGTGAACCGGGACCTTGCCCTTGAGCCGATGATGGCCGGCGCGCAGATCAGGCGTTTCCTGGTGCTGCACAAGGAGCTCGACGCGGACGACGGCGAGCTCACGCGCACGCAGAAGGTGCGGCGCTCGTTCATCGCCGAGCGGTATGCGCCGCTGATCGAGGCGCTCTACGACGGGTCCACGTCCAAGCACGTGCGCACCGAGGTCACCTTCGAGGACGGCCGCAAGGGCGGCATCGAGGCGACGGTCGAGATCGTCGACATGCCGGTTCATCCGGCCGCGTCCGGCGGGATGAAGGAGGCTGCCGAATGAATGCCCTTGTCGATCCGGCCGTCACGACCGGTCACTCCGGCGTCGCGCCCGGCGAGGTGCTGCTCGCGGTGGACGGCGTCTCGCTTTCCTTCGGCGGCGTGAAGGCGATCACCAACATTTCCTTCGACATCCGCAAGGGGGAAGTACGCGCCATCATCGGCCCGAACGGCGCCGGCAAGACCTCCATGCTCAACGTCATCAACGGCTTCTACCATCCGCAGGAGGGCACGATCTCCTGGCGCGGGCAGGTGCGGCGCAAGATGAAGCCCTATGAGGCGGCGAGCAACGGCATCGCCCGCACGTTCCAGAACGTGGCGCTCTTCAAGGGCATGACCACGCTGGACAACATCATGACCGGCCGCGGGCTGCGCATGAACAGGGGCTTCTTCTCGCAGTGCCTGCACTGGGGGCCGGCGCTGGCGGAGGAAAAGGCGCATCGCCGCCGGGTCGAGGAGATCATCGATTTCCTCGAGATCCAGGCGATCCGCAAGACGCCGGTGGGGCGCCTGCCCTACGGCCTGCAGAAGCGGGTGGAACTGGCCCGCGCGCTGGCGATGGAGCCGGAGCTTCTGCTGCTCGACGAGCCGATGGCGGGCATGAACCTCGAGGAGAAGGAGGACATGAGCCGCTTCATCCTCGACGTGAACCAGCAATTCGGCACGACGATCGCGCTGATCGAACACGACATGGGCGTGGTCATGGACCTGTCCGACCGCGTCGTGGTGCTCGACTACGGGCGAAAGATCGCCGACGGACCTCCCGAGGAGGTGCAGGCGAGCCAGGACGTCATCGACGCCTATCTTGGCGTTCCGCACGGCGATTGAGGGGAAGAGACGATGTCGTTCCTGATCGAGACAATTCTTTCCGGCCTGATGGCGGGCGTCATGTATTCGCTCGTGGCGCTCGGCTTCGTGCTGATCTTCAAGGCGTCGGGCATCTTCAACTTCGCGCAGGGCGTGATGTGCCTGTTCGCGGCGCTGACCTTCGCCGGCATCATGGAAAAGACCGGCGTGCCCTGACCCATCGCCTTCGTGCTCACCATCGGCGTCATGGTCGTCGTTGCCTGGGCGGTGGAGCGGCTGGTTCTGCGCCATCTGGTCAACCAGGAGCCGATCATCCTGTTCATGGCGACCATCGGGCTCGCCTATGTGCTGGAGGGCATCGGCGACATCGTGTGGGGCTCCGACGTGAAGGTGCTCGACATCGGCCTGCCCTCGGGTGCGTCCGACTGGCTGCTCGACACCTACAACATCTACCTCGACAAGCTGGAGGTCTTCGCGGCCCTCATCGCCGCCCTGCTGGTGGGTGTGCTCGCCATCTTCTTCCAGAAGACACGCATCGGCCGGGCGCTGAGGGCGGTGGCGGACGACCACCAGGCGGCGCTTTCGGTCGGCATCTCGCTGCAGACGATCTGGGTGATCGTGTGGTCCGTCGCGGGCTTCGTGGCTCTGGTCGCCGGCACGCTGTGGGGCGTGAAGTCCGGCGTGCAGTTCTCGCTGTCGCTGATCGCGCTCAAGGCGCTGCCGGTTCTCATCCTGGGTGGCTTCACCTCGATCCCCGGCGCCATCGTCGGCGGGCTCATCATCGGCGTGGGCGAGAAACTCGCCGAAATCTACGTCGGCCCCATGGTGGGCGGAGCAATCGAGAACTGGTTCGCCTACATGCTCGCCCTCGCCTTCCTGCTGGTGCGCCCGCAGGGACTGTTCGGCGAACGCATCATCGAGCGCGTCTGACGCACGGTCGTCCTTTCGAAGGGATTGAAGCACAATGTTCTATCGTGAAGCCGGCCAGTTCAAGACGACCTACGAGGCCGACCAGGCAATCTTTCCCATCGCCCAGGACCGCTGGGCGGTGGCGGCGTTCGCAGCCGTTGCCTTCCTCGTCGTGCCCTTTTTCATCGATGACTACTGGGCCAACGCGGTGCTGCTGCCGCTGCTGATCTACGGGATGGCCGCGCTTGGGCTCAACATCCTGGTCGGCTACTGCGGCCAGATCTCGCTGGGAACCGGCGGCTTCATGGCGGTGGGGGCCTATGCGACCTACAAGCTGATGACCGCCTTCCCCGGTCTCGACATGTCGATCGTGGTGGTGCTTTCGGGCGCCATCACAGCCGGCGTCGGCGTGGTGTTCGGCCTGCCGTCCCTGCGCATCAAGGGCTTTTATCTCGCGGTGGCGACGCTTGCCGCGCAGTTCTTCCTCGTGTGGCTCTTCAACAAGTTCGGCTGGTTCTACAACTACTCGGCGACGGGGCAGATCACCGCGCCGGAGCGTACGATCTTCGGCCTCGCACTGACCGGGCCCAACGCCCTGCCGGCGGTGAAGTATCTCTTCTGCCTGACGTTCCTGACGGTGTTCGCGCTGGTGGCGAAGAACCTGGTGCGCGGGCGCATCGGCCGCAACTGGATGGCCATCCGCGACATGGACATCGCCGCCGAACTGATCGGCGTGCGCCCGCTGCTGACCAAGCTGTCGGCCTTCGCGGTGTCGTCCTTCTATATCGGAATGGCGGGTTCGCTCCTCTTCGCCGTCTATCTCGGCGCGGTGGAGGTCGGCGAGGTGTTCGGCATCAACGTCTCCTTCCTCGTGCTCTTCATGGTCATCATCGGCGGGCTCGGCTCGATCGCCGGCTCCTTCATGGGCGCCGCGTTCCTGGTGCTGCTGCCGATCTTCCTGAAGAACTTCATGGTCGACGGTCTCGGCGTGCTGCCGACCATGGCCAAGCACGTGGAAATCACGCTCATGGGCCTGCTCATCATCTTCTTCCTGATCGTCGAGCCGCACGGCCTCGCGCGGCTGTGGCAGATCGCCAAGGAGAAGCTGAGGATGTGGCCCTTCCCCTACTGAGGCGGCGAACAAACAGACGCGACAGGCGCAGCCCGTCCGCCCAGAAACTGCCAGAGGTCTTTGTTCCAAGGGAGGAAACGACATGAGACTGAAGCATATAGCCGCGGGTCTCGCCGCGCTTGCCGCCGCCGCGACGGCGACGGCCGGCCCGGCGGCGTCCTACGAACTGACGATTCCCTCGCTCGCCTATCGCACCGGCCCCTACGCGCCGGGCGGCATTCCCTTCGCCAACGGCTATGCCGACTATTTCACGCTGCTCAACGAGCGTGACGGGGGCATCGAGGGCGCGCGGATCAATTTCATCGAGTGCGAGACGGCCTACAACACGCAGCAGGGCGTGGAGTGCTACGAGAACACCAAGGGCCAGGGCGAAAGCGGCGCGCTCGTCTACCAGCCGCTGTCGACCGGCATCACCTATCAGCTCATCCCGAAGGTGACGGCGGACGAGATCCCGCTCTTCACCATGGGCTACGGGCGCACCTCGGCCGCCAACGGCAAGGTGTTCCCCTGGGTGTTCAACTTCCCGTCCACCTACTGGGACGCGGCGTCGGGCATGGTGAGCTACGCCGGCTCGGTCGAGGGAGGCATGGACAAGCTTTCGGGCAAGACCATCGCGCTCGTCTACCACAACTCCGCCTACGGCAAGGAGCCGATCCGCACGCTCGAGGGGCTCGCCGCCAAGCACGGATTCAAGCTCGAGCTGCTGCCGGTAGATCATCCGGGCCAGGAGCAGAAGGCCACGTGGCTGCAGATCCGCCGCATGCAGCCCGACTGGGTGCTGATGTGGGGCTGGGGCGTGATGAACCAGGTCGCCATCAAGGAGGCCGCCTCGATCCGCTATCCGATGGACCGTTTCATCGGCAACTGGTGGGCCGGCTCCGAGCATGACGTGCTTCCGGCGGGCGAGGGTGCCGACGGCTACCTGTCGGCCACGTTCCACGCGCCGGGCGGCAACTTCGCCATGCACGACGACATCCGCAAGTACGTCTATGACGCGGGCAAGGGTGCGGGCGAGCGCGAGCGCGTCGGCGAGGTTCTCTACAACCGCGGCATGATCGCGGCGGTGTGGACGGCCGAGGCGATCCGCAAGGCGATCGAGATCAAGGGCTCCAACGAGATCGTGGGCAAGGACCTGCGCGAAGGGTTCGAGGCGCTCAGCGTCGACGAGGCCCGGCTCGCCCAGCTCGGCCTGGCGGACTTCACCTTCCCGGTGAAGATCGACTGCGCCACCCATTCCAACCCGGGCACCGTGCTGATCCAGCAGTGGAACGCCAAGGACCAGACCTGGAAGGTGGTGGCCACCGGCATCGAGCCCGACCGCGAGATCATCGATCCCCTCATCGAGGAGGATTCGATGGCCTACGCCAAGGAAAACAACATCACCCCGCGGACGTGCGAGTGATCGCCTGAGCGACCACCGCGTCTGAAGGGAGGAGACCTGGAATGAGCGAGACAACCGCCGCAGCCCCGATCCTGTCGGTCAACAATATCGAGGTGATCTACAATCACGTCATCCTGGTGTTGAAGGGGGTCTCGCTCACCGTGCCCGAGGGGGGCGTCGTCGCCCTCCTCGGCGCCAACGGAGCCGGAAAGACGACGACGCTCAAGGCGATCTCGAACCTGCTCGGGGCCGAGCGGGGCGACGTCACCAAGGGCTCCATCGTCTTCAAGGGCGAACAGGTGCAGGCGCTGTCGCCCAACGATCTGGTGAAGCGCGGCTGCATCCAGGTGATGGAGGGCCGCCACTGCTTCGGCCATCTCACCATCGAGGAGAACCTTCTGACCGGCGCCTACACCCGGCGCGACGGATCGGCCGCCGTGCGGGCCGACCTCGAGAAGGTCTATGCCTATTTCCCGCGCCTGAAGGAGCGCCGCACCAGCCAGGCGGGCTACACCTCCGGCGGCGAACAGCAGATGTGCGCCATCGGCCGGGCGCTGATGAGCCGGCCGAGCATGATCCTGCTCGACGAGCCATCCATGGGCCTCGCGCCCCAGCTTGTCGAGGAGATCTTCGAGATCGTGCGCGAACTGAACCAGAAGGAGGGCGTGTCCTTCCTGCTGGCCGAGCAGAACACCAATGTCGCCCTGCGCTATGCCACCTACGGCTACATCCTGGAGGCCGGGCGCATCGTCCTCGACGGCGAGGCGAGCGCGCTGCGCAACAACGAGGACGTGAGGGAATTCTACCTCGGCGTGGGCGGCGAGGGACGCAAGTCATTCCGCAACGTGAAGCACTACAAGCGGCGCAAGCGCTGGCTGGCGTGAGGCCGACGGTCAAGCGCGCGGGCGCCGGGACGCCCGCAGGATACGGGCACAGCAAGGGTTGAAGCGATGAGCGAGCGGTATTTTGACGAGCTGGAGACCCGCGATCCGGCCGAGCGGGAGGCCGATCTCTTCGCAAGGCTGCCCGGACAGATCGCCCATGCGGTCGCGGTGGCTCCCGGCTGGGCGCGTCATCTCGCCGGCATTGACCCGGCGTCGATAACCTCGCGCGAGGCGCTCGCCGGCCTGCCGGTCATGCGCAAGGCCGCGCTGATGGAGGCCCAGGCTGCCCGGCCGCCCTTCGGCGGTTTCGCCGCCCATGACGTGCAGGCGATGAACCGCATTTTCATGTCGCCGGGGCCGATCTGGGAGCCGCAGGGCGAGGGCGACGACCCGTGGAACGCAGCGCGTGCCTTTTTTGCTGCCGGGTTCCGGGCCGGCGACATCCTGCACAACGCGCTGTCCTACCACCTGACACCGGGCGGCTTCATCCTCGATCATGGCGCCAGGGCGCTGGGCTGCGCCGTGTTTCCCGCCGGCGTCGGCAACACGGAAGTCCAGGTGGAGGCCATCGAAACCCTGCGCCCGACCGGCTACGCCGGCACGCCCGACTACCTCAAGGTTCTGCTGGACAAGGCGGAGGAGCTTGGTCGCGACGCGTCCTCGATCCGTCGCGCGCTCGTTTCCGGAGGGGCGCTGTTCCCGAGCCTCAGGGCCGAGTATTCCAGCCGTGGCGTCAGTGTCCTGCAGGCCTATGCAACGGCCGACCTCGGCGTCATCGCCTATGAGAGTGCCCCCGACGAGGGCATGGTCGTGAACGAGAACATCATCGTGGAGATCGTGCGACCGGGCACCGATCAGCCGCTTCCGGCGGGCGAGGTGGGCGAACTCGTCGTCACGAGCTTCAACCGCACCTATCCGCTGATCCGCTTCGGCACCGGGGACCTCTCCGCCGTGATGAGCGAGCCGTCGCCTTGCGGGCGCACCAACATGCGCCTGAGGGGCTGGATGGGCCGCGCCGACCAGCGCACCAAGGTGAAGGGCATGTTCGTCGACCCGCGCCAGATCGCCGAGGTTCTTGCCCGGCATCCGGAGGTTCGGCGCGCCCGCCTCGTCGTGGAACGCGACAACGAGCAGGACACGATGCGCCTGGCCTATGAAAGCGATGTCGTGGCCGACGGTCTGGACACGGCGCTCGGTCGCACGCTGAAGGAGGTCACCAAGCTCAACGGCGTGGTGGAGCGCGTGGCATCCGGCGCCCTGCCGAACGACGGCAAGGTGATCGCCGACGAACGCTCCTACGACGGCTGAGAAGTGCGAACGCGTCACGTGCCTGTTGATGCGGGTTCGCGCGGGTGTTGCAGGCGAGGGCGTTTTCGTCCTAGGAAGGTCAGGCGCCCTTCGGCGCCGGAACCTGACGGGCGAGCCGCATGACCATCGACGAAAGCGCCGTGAACGAGGCCATGATCCTCCTTGTGGAGGACGATCCCGACGACGTTCGCCTTATCGAGATGGCCCTGCGTTCGTGTTCCGTGCCGATCCGCATGACCACCGCCGCCGATGGTGCCGAGGCGCTTGCGCACCTCGAAGAGGCGGGAGACGACCTGCCCGACCTCGTGCTTCTCGACCTGAACCTTCCGGTGATGAGCGGAACGGAGTTTCTCTCCAGACTGCGCGAGCATTCGGCGCTCAGTGCCTTGCCAGTCTGCGTGTTCACGACAGCCGACGACCCGGTCACCATCCGTCGCGCCTATGCGGCGGGCGCCAATGCCGTCGTCACCAAGGCCGACAGCCTTGCCGGCATGAGCCAGGTGCTCAACACGATCGTGGAGTTCTGGTTCAAGGTCGCGGAGCGCTACCGGCTGGACTGATCGGCGCGGCCACCGGCCAATTCCTCATACATAGAAGATGTCGCTCTCGTCGGGAGCATTCGTCGTCGCGGGCATGTCGGGGACCGGCGGCGTTTCCGGCGCGGGCGCCGGGGCCGGCTTCTTGCGCGGAGCGAAGGCGACCGCCGCCGCCGGTGCGGCTGGTTCCTGCGTCTGGCGGGTCGAGGGCAGGCGTCTGTCGGCCCCGATGGCTTCCAGATGGGATTTGAGAACACGCAGGGAAAAGGGCTTGGTCAGCACCGAATGGGCGCCGAGTTCGGCCGCCTTCTGCAGTGTGGAGAGATCGATGCCCGCACTGACGACGATCACCGGCGTCATGGCGACGATCGGGCTTTCGCTGGCGCGCATCCGGCCGAGCAGACCGATGCCGTCCATACGGGGAGGGCGCCAGTCCAGAAGCACGAGATCGAAAGCGTGTCCCTTGAGGAGCTTCTCGGCCGTGTCCGTATCGTGGGCCTCCTCCACATGCACATAGTCGAGGTCGCGGAGCATCCCGCGAACCAGGCGCCGCGTCGGTCCGCTTTCCTCCACCAGCAGGATCTTTTCGTGTCTCACCTTCGCTGTCCGGTCTTCTTGTGCCAGTCCCTTGCAGATGCTGGCGTTTTTCGCTTGGGGCGACTTTGCTTCACCCTGCCCAGAATGCATGTTCGCGGATAAAGGCGCGTTAATAGCCGTAAAATACCTGTCTTTTTTACCTATGCTGACGGCCTGCTATGCACAACATGCGGCAGCCGGTCGCGCCTTCGTCGCGATCCGCCGCGCTTTTCCTGCGTAGGAAGAACACTAGGTGGACGCAAGGCACAAGAGTGTCCTATGCGAACCAGACAATCCTTGCCAGCGAAGAGGCGGACGACACATGACCGGGGACAGCGTGACCCTTGCCGGAAGCGAAACGGAAACGCGGGAGGCGTCCGGGTGCCCGGCCCGTTCGGAACGCGCGCGGGAGATGGCGAAGGCGAAGCTTCCGGCGGATCATCCGAAGGTGAAGACCGGGCGCATCGGCGTTCTTCTCGTCAACCTCGGCACGCCCGACGGCACGGACTTCAGGAACATGCGCAAGTACCTGCGCGAGTTCCTGACCGACAAGCGCGTGATCGAGTGGCCGAAGGCGCTTTGGTATCCGATCCTGTTCGGCATCGTGCTCAACACGCGACCGAAGAAGTCGGGTGCGGCTTATGACGAGATCTGGAACAAGGAGCTCGACGAGTCGCCCCTGCGCACGATCACCCGGTCGCAGGCAACGCTGCTGGCCGAGGACCTGGCCGGGCTCGACGAGCGCATCGTCGTCGACTGGGCCATGCGCTACGGCAACCCCTCCATCGCGTCGCGCCTCGAGGCGCTGCGGGAGCAGGGCTGCGAGCGCATTCTCGTCTTTCCGCTCTACCCCCAGTACGCGGCCTCGACCACGGCGACCGTGAACGACGTGGTGTTCAGGGAAATGACCAAGCTGCGCTGGCAGCCGGCCATTCGCACCGTTCCGCCCTACCACGACGACCCGGTCTATATCGACGCGCTGGCCACTTCGATCGAGACCCATCTGGCCGGGCTCGATTTCGATCCGGAAGTCGTGCTCACGTCGTACCACGGCATTCCGCAGTCCTACTTCCGCAAGGGCGATCCCTATCACTGCCATTGCCAGAAGACGACGCGGCTGCTTCGCGACCGGCTCGGCTGGTCGGAAGACCGCCTGCGAGTGACCTTCCAGAGCCGCTTCGGGCCCGAGGAATGGCTGCAGCCCTACACCGACAAGACGGTGGAAGCGCTGGCGAAGGAGGGGGTCAAGCGGGTGGCGGTGCTCAACCCGGGCTTCGTTGCCGACTGTCTGGAGACGCTGGAGGAGATCGCCGGCGAAGCCGGTGAGATCTTCCACGAGAACGGCGGCGACAAGTTCACCCATATCCCCTGCCTCAACGACAGCGCGCCCGGCATGGACGTTCTGTCCGCGATCGTTCGCCGCGAACTCGCCGGCTGGGTCTGAACCGGCTCCGATAGGGGCTTGCGGATCCCGCCACAGGGCGTACATCTTTCCCCGCCGCGTCATCCGGGCGCGGCGGCCGGACCTTGCCGGCCTGTCGACGCGGCGCGCCCGAGAGTTCCGGGCCGCGTCAGGGCGCGGGCTCGCGCCACAACGGAGGGCGCAGGATGCTCGAGAACCTGGTCGGGTTGGATATTGCCGTCATCGTCTTGTTCGTGCTGGCGGTTCTGGTCGTCATCGCCGGCGTCAAGACGGTGCCCCAGGGCTTCGACTACACGATCGAACGCTTCGGCCGCTATCGGCGCACGCTGCGCCCGGGGCTCAACTTCATCGTGCCCTTCGTCGATCGGGTCGGCCACAAGATCAACATGATGGAGCAGGTCCTCGACGTGCCCTCGCAGGAGGTGATCACGCGGGACAACGCCACCATCACGGCGGACGGCGTGACCTTCTACCAGGTCCTGGACGCGCCGCGCGCCGCCTATGAGGTTCTGGGGCTCGAGAACGCCATCCTCAATCTCACCATGACCAACATCCGCTCGGTCATGGGCTCCATGGATCTCGACGAACTCCTGTCCAATCGCGACGAGATCAACGCCCGGCTGCTCAGGGTCGTGGATGCGGCGGCAAGCCCCTGGGGCGTGAAGATGACGCGCATCGAGATCAAGGACATCACCCCGCCCCGGGATCTGGTCGAGGCCATGGGCCGGCAGATGAAGGCCGAGCGCGAGAAGCGCGCGGCGATCCTGGAAGCGGAAGGCAAGCGCCAGTCGGAGATCCTGCAGGCGGAAGGCGAGAAACAGTCGCTTATCCTGGAGGCCGAAGGGCGCCGCGAGGCGGCCTTCCGCGACGCGGAGGCGCGCGAGCGTTCCGCCGAGGCCGAGGCCAGGGCGACGGAGATGGTCAGCAAGGCGATCGCCGAGGGCGACATGCAGGCGATCAACTATTTCGTCGCCAACAAGTACGTCGAGGCGCTCGGATCCTTCGCCAAGTCGCCCAACCAGAAGCTTCTCATCCTGCCGACGGAAACGACCTCCGTGCTCGGGTCCCTCACCGGTATCGCGGAGATCGCCAAGGAAGCCTTCGGAACCGGCGGCGAGCGCACGCGGCGCGGCGCGGTGCCGCCCGCCGGTGGCCGTCCCGTCCCGCGCGACGAGGACTGAGCCATGATCGTGCAGAAGCTGATCGGCGAACTGGGTCCCTGGCTCTGGTGGATCGTCGGCCTGCTGCTCCTCGGGCTGGAGGTGCTGGCGCCCGGCACCTTCTTCCTGTGGTTCGGGCTGTCGGCGCTGGTGGTCGGCACGCTGGCGATCTTCGTCGAGATGGCCTGGCAGGTGGAGATCGTTCTCTTCGGCGTTCTGTCGCTGGCAAGCCTGCTCGTCGGGCGCCGGCTCATGCGCGACACGGGCAAGGGCGAGGGCGATCCGGGGCTGAACCGGCGCGGCGCGCGCCTGATCGGACAGACGCATCGGCTGCGCGAGGCGATGACCGACGGGGCGGGGCGTCTCGTGATCGACGACAGCGTCTGGCGGGTGCGTGGCGGGGACTACCCGGCCGGAACCCTGGTGCGAATCACCGAGGTCGACGGCGCGACGCTGGTGGTCGAGCCGGTCGAGGCGCCCTGACGGGATGCCCCGGGCGCGCCCGGAGCGTTCCGCTCAGGGCGTGTGGCCGAGCGGCAGCGGCGGATCCTCCCGCATGAGCAGGATGCCGATGCGGCGGTTGGCGGCCAGATAGGGATCGTTGGGGAACAGCGGCTCGGTGTCGGCCTTGCCCACGACGCCGAAGAAGCGTTCGGAGGAAATGCCGTAGTCCGACAGGATCTGCCGGGCGGCGTTGGCGCGGTCCGCCGACAGCTCCCAATTGGTGTACCCCGGGTTCGAGGCCATGCCGCCGGACGTGGTGTGGCCGGTGATCTGGATGCGGTTCGGCATTCTGGCGAGGACGGGCGCCATCTTGGCCAGCAGGCGATGGGTGATCTCGTAGGGATACTTGGACCCTTCGGGGAACATCGAGCGCCCGTCCTGGTCGACCAGCGTGATGTTCAGGCCCTCGTCGGTCTCCTCCAGGATGATGTTGGAGGACACCTCGGTGATGTCCGGCATCTCCTGCCAGGCCTGACGCAGAGACGCGGCGGCGGTCGCGAACTGGCGCGGTGTCTCCACGTCTGTCTCGCGCACCTCGTGCGTGTTGGCTTCCGCCCCCTGCTTCTGGCGCTGGTTGTGATCGTCGGTGGCGAAGTCCGATTCCTTCTCGTTCTGGACCTGCGAGACTTCCTTCATGTACTCGCGGACGGGGATGCCCTCGATCTCCATGATGCCGTTGCGCCGTGAGGTCTCCTTCACGCCGAAGGCCTCGCGCATGGAGCCGGCGACGACTTGCAGTTTCTGCTTGTCCTGGATCGAGAAGGAGATGATGAGCACGAAGAAGCAGACGAGCAGCGACATCAGGTCAGCGAATGTGACCAGCCATTCCGGGGCGCCGCCGCCGCCTGCCTGCTTTTTCTTGGCCATGGCCTGAGGACCCCTTTCCCGCCGTCAGGCGGCTTCGGCGAAGTCGGCGCGAACCTTCTCCGGCAAATAGGCGATGAGCATGTCGCGGATAAGCGCGGGGCTCTTGTTCTGGCGGATCTGCAGGACGCCGTCGATGACCAGGGTCTGGTTGACCTCCTCGGTATCGAACTTGGAGTCGAGCTTGTCGACGATGGGCAGGCAGATCACGTTCGAGATCAGCGCGCCGTAGAGGGTCGTCAGCAGGGCGATGGCCATGGACGGGCCGATGGTGGAGGGGTCGTCCATGGTCGCGAGCATCTGCACGAGGCCGACCAGCGTTCCGATCATGCCGAAAGCGGGGGCCGAGTCGCCGAGCGCCTTGAACACCTTCTTGCCCTCGCCGAGCCGGTCGAGGAAGAGGTCGCGCTCGCGCTCCATGGTCTCCTTGATGAAGTCCATCTCGTAGCCGTCGGCGATGTACTGCACGCCCTTGGCGAGCGTCGCATCGCTCACCTCGACGTTCTCGAGCCCCAGCGGCCCGGATTTGCGAACGGTGTCGGCGAGGCGGGTGATCTCCTCGATCAGGTCGCGCGGGCTGGTCTTCTTGTGGGTGAAGGCGACCTTGCTGCCCACCACGAAGGCGCTGCCTATGCCGGCCAGCGGAAAACGCACCAAGGTTGCGGCAAGACCGCCGCCGATCACGATCAGGACGGAGGGAACGTCGATGAACTGCGTGAGATTGCCGCCGAGCATGATCGCGATGACCACAATCACGAAGGCGGCAATGATGCCGATGATCGATCCAAGATCCATGGGACTACCACTCTATGGCCGCTACGCGCCGAACTTGTCTGGTGGCAGCGATCATAGGCGGCTGTGGCTAACCAAACCCTAATCACCCCACGGAAGGCGGTGAACGGGAGAGGAGCCTCGTCGCGGATCAGGCGACGCCGTGGCGCAGCAGGTCGTGCAGGTGGATGATGCCAAGCGGCTTGCGGCCGTCGACCACGAAGACCGAGGTGATGGAGGCGGAGTTGATGAACTCCATCGCCGAGGCGACCAGCATGTCGGGCGGGATGGTCTTGGGCGCGCGTGTCATCACGTCGGCCGCGGTCTTGTCGAGGAAGTCCGGCGACAGATGCCGGCGCAGGTCACCGTCGGTGATGACGCCGACGAGCTCGCCGGCCTCGTCGACGATGCCCAGGACGCCGAAGCCCTTCTGCGAGATGAGGACGATCGCGTCGCTCATGGCCATGCCGGTGTGGGCAAGCGGAAGCCGCTCGTCGCGGTGCATGATGTCGCGGGCGTGCAGCAGGCTGGCGCCGAGCCGGCCACCGGGGTGATAGACCTTGAAATCCTGGGCGGTGAAACCGCGACTCTCGAGCAGGGCGATGGCGATGGCATCGCCCATGGCCATCTGCAGCACCGTGGAGGTGGTCGGCGCGAGCCCGTGCGGGCAGGCCTCCTCCACGCGCGGCAGCGCGAGAACGATGTCGGCCGCTTTGCCGAGCGCGCTTTCGCTGCGCGACGTGATGGCGACCAGCGGCACCTTGAAGCGGCGGGTATAGGCGAGGGTGGCGGCGAGCTCCTGGGTCTCGCCGGACCACGACAGCGCGATCACAACGTCCTCGTCCGTGATCATGCCGAGATCGCCATGACTCGCTTCCGTCGCATGGACGAAGAAGGACGGTGTGCCGGTCGAGGCCAGCGTCGCGGCGATCTTGGCGCCGACGTGGCCGCTCTTGCCGATGCCGGTGATGATCACGCGCCCGCGTGCCTGCGAGATCGTCTCGATGGTGCGTCCGAACGGTTCGGAGAGGCCGTTGGCAAGGGCGTCGCGAAGCGCCTGCATGCCCGCGATTTCCGTCTCGATCGTGCGCAGGGCCGAGGCCTGGGCAAGTGTCACGCCGCCGGCCGGGGAGGCGGGGCGGGCGGACGTCTGCTGGGTGGAAGTCTGCGGAGTGGAAGTCTGGGGGGAAGTGTCCACGGTGACGCTCGTCGCTTCTGACCGGATCATGCCCCCTCATACGCGCCTTGCGGGGGGACGGCAAGCATCGTGCTCCCCGGTTTGCGGCCACACGATGGCCCGGCGTGCGATGTCGGGCTCAACGCTCCGTTAACCTTAACGGATCATTGTCGCAGGAAGAAATGTGCGGGCCGCCCCCGTACCCAGACGACGCTCGTGCAACGGTTCCCAGATGTCGCGTTCCGGCTCCCTGATGCTGCTTATCCTGGCCGGCCTTGCCGTGGCCGCGCCCGCGCATGCGCAGCAGGCGGTCTCCGGAAGCGGATTTGGCGACGGCCCGGCGGGCCCGCGTTCCGACACCTTCATGCGCGGTGACCCTTTCGGCCAGTCCGATCCGGGCCTTGTCGAGGGGACACAGGACGAGGGGGCGGCGGACGCCGATGCCAGTTCCTTCGGCAACAGTGGTTCAAGCGATGCCGGAGCCGCCGACCCGCTTGCTGGCACGGCGCCGCGCGGTACCATCGACGGGCTCGCGGCCGGCGCGGGCGAGGAGGCCATTCCGCTTGCCGATACGCGGCGGGCCCAGCCGATCCAGCCCTTTTCCGAGCGCCTGAGGGCGGTCTCGCGCCGCGCGCCGCTCGGCGGAGGCGGCAACCCGGATGCCCTTGTCTTCGACGGCGACACGACGCGCGATGCCCCGCGCGGCATTCGGCTTGGCTCGTTCCTGCTCTATCCCGAGCTGTATACGGGCCTTGGCTGGTCCAGCAACCGGGCGGGCGATGCCTCCGGGTCGTCGGGAAGCGAGTATCGCATCGCTCCGAGCCTGCGGCTCCAGTCCGACTGGTCGCGCCACAGCCTCGGCGTCAACCTGCGGGGCAGCTATACCGGCTATCCCGCGAGTTCCCTGACGGGCGATCCCAATGTCACCGCCGACGCCCTGCTGCGGCTGGAGATGAGCGAGCGCACCGAACTCGACGTGGAAGGCAGCTACGGGCTGTCCATGGAGGACCGTGGCACGGCGGAATCGAGCGGTGGCGACCAGAACATCCACCAGGTGGGCGCCGGGCTCGCCCTGCGCCGGCAGATCGGCCTGTTCGGGGCCGAGCTGCGCGGGCGCGTCGACAGCACCCACTACAGCGGCATAGACGGGGCCTCTTCCCAGACCGACCGTGACAATGCGCTGTTCACCGGAACCTTGCGGGTGGAAACCAACACGGGCGCCACGCTTCAGCCGTATGCGGAGGCGAGCCTCCTCAAGCGGCGTTACTTCGACCGCTGCGACAATGCGGTGACCTGCGTCGATCGCGACTCGACCGGCTATGCGTTGCGGGCCGGCGTCGGGTTCGATACGGGGGGCAAGCTTTCCGGCGACCTGGCGCTTGGCTGGCGCAGCGAGACGCTGAAGGACAAGAGCCTCGCGCGACTCGAGGGTCTTACGGTCGACGGGTCGCTGGTGTGGTCGCCGGCACGGCTGACGACGGTGACCGGGCTGGTCAACACGACCCTTTCGCCCTCGGATATTGCCGGGACGCCGGGGTCGGTCACATATTCGGGAGACCTGCGCATCGCCCAGGGCTTCTCGGACGCGCTGACGGGCGAGGTGGGCGCCGGCTATTCGCGCACCGACTACGCGGGCATCTCGCTCACCGAGCAGGAGGCGCGCGCCACCTCGGCCCTGACCTACGCGCTGACCTCCAGCATCGCGTTGCAGGGACGCTACACGTTCCGCCGGTTCTCCTCGACGACGCCGGGAGCCGGCTACAGCGCGAGCGAGATCGAGGCGGGCCTGAGGTTCCGCCGCTAACACGAGGCGGCCCGCACGAGGGCCGCGAGATCACGGGGCGCCGGGGGGCGCTGCCGGGACGGACCCCGAACGGGAGCGGTTCGTCCAGGAGGGGATAACCAGGAGTATCCATGCGCAATCTGCCGCGTCCGTCCATGACACGCGACATCACGACACGCGCGGCGCAGGCGCCGCGAGCCCTGCGTATGCTGGCCCGGGCCGGGCTTGCGCTTGTCGTGGCCTTCACGCTTGGCGCGGCTCAGCCCGCGCACGCCGATGCCGCCTTCGACCGCTGGGTGGAGAATTTCTGGCCGCAGGCGCGGGCCGCCGGCGTCAGCCGCGACACCTATCGTCGCGCATTCGCCAACGTCACGCCGGACCCCGACACCCTGCGCCTTATGGACAAGCAGTCGGAGTTCGTGAAGCCGATCTTCGAGTATCTCGACACCGCCGTTTCCGACAATCGCGTGGAGACCGGCCGGGAGATGCTGCAGACCTATGCCCGCGAACTGGCCGCGATCGAGCGCCATTTCGGCGTGCAGAAGGAAGTGGTCGTCGCCATCTGGGGCATGGAAACCAACTACGGCAAGTTCATGGGCAAGCACTATGTGGTGCGTGCCCTGGCGACGCTGGCCTATGCCGCGCCCCGGCGGAAGGAGTTCTGGCGCTCCGAACTGATCACGGCGTTGAAGATCATCGATGCCGGTCATGTCAGTCCGGAGAACATGGAAGGCTCCTGGGCGGGCGCCATGGGCCACACCCAGTTCATGCCCTCGAGCTGGCGGCGGTACTCGGCCGACTATGACGGCGACGGCCGTCGCGACATCTGGACCAACATTCCGGATGCACTGTCCTCCTCCGCCAACTACCTCAAGGAGCACGGCTGGCAGACCGGCAAGACCTGGGGCTACGAGGTTGTTCTGCCGCGCGGCTTCGACTATTCGCTCGCGGAGACGGAAAAGACCCTGGGCGAATGGGCGCGGATCGGTGTCAGCCGGCCCAACGGTCGCGGCTTCCCGCGTCCCTCGGACGATGCGGAACTGATCCTTCCCGCGGGAGCATCGGGTCCGGCCTTTCTGATGCTGCGCAATTTCTTCGTCATCAAGCGCTACAACAACGCCACCGCCTATGCGCTCGCTGTCGGTCATCTCGCCGACCGGGTGCGTGGCGGCGGGCCGTTCGTGCACGAGTGGGACCGCAGCGCGCTGCCGCTCAACCGCAGCGAGGTGAAGGAACTCCAGAACCTGCTCAACCGGCGCGGCTACTCGGTCGGGACCGCGGACGGCATGGCCGGTCCGGCGACACGGCGCGGCATTCGTGCCTTCCAGCGGGCCATCGGCGTCATTCCCGACGGCTTCGCCTCGCAGCGGCTTCTGGCGCGCGTGCGCGCCGGGCGCTGAGCGCCCCACGGATCGTGACGTGACCGGAACGCGCGGCCGGCTTGGACCGGGCCGCGCGTTTCGGGTATGGTCGCGGCTGACGGAAACGGGCCATGATGGAACGGCGATGAACGGCGTATCCGGGATCACCACAGCGACGATGCGAGGCGCAGGGGCTGCACGGATGGCGGGGGCGCATGTCCTGCGCCGGACGCTTGCCGCCATCCTCGTGGTGGCGCTCGCCATCTGCGGGCTGACGTTCGCAGCGCCGGTCCTTTCGACACCGGCGCAGGCGCAGAACGGGCGTCCGATCGTGCAGCCGGGCGACTCGGGCACCAGCAGCTTTCATCCGCTCTCGCCGCTTCTGCGCCTCTTTGGCGTGGAGAAGCGCGGCCGCACGCGGTTGAAGGAGCGCAAGAGCGAGCGTCAGTCCCGGCAGCCGCGCGAGCCGGTGAAACCGGTGATCGTGGAGGTGCCCAAGGAAGCGGACGCCCGGGTCATTCTCGTCGTCGGCGATGCGCTGGCGGGGGAACTGGCGGAAGGGCTCGAGGCCACCTACGCGGAGGTTCCCTCCGTGCGCGTCGACAAGCTCGTCATTGACGACGCGAGCCTCACGGAGCCCGGCCTGACGCCGCTTGACGACCGGCTGCGCGCGGTGCTGCAGGGCCGCAAGGTGGCTGTCGTGGTGACGCTGATCGGATCGCGCGACGTGCGGGCGATCGCGCAGGGCGCCAATGAGGCGGCGTTTCGCAGCGAGACATGGGATGCGCTTTATGCGCGGCGTATCGACCAGCTCCTGGCGTCGGCTCGCATCTTGCGCACGCCGCTCGTCTGGGTCGGGCTGCCGCCCCCTTCCGGGCAGGCCAAGCGCGCCGACTTCGGCCATGTGAACACGCTCGCCAAGGCTCGGGTCGAGGCCAACAATGCCATCTATGTGGATGTGTGGGACGTGTTCCTCGACGAGAACGGCGGATACACGTCCTACGGACCCGACGTCGAGGGCAAGCGCCGCCGCCTGCGCGACGGCGATGGTGTCGGGTTCACATGGCACGGCAAGCGCAAGCTCGCCTTCTTTGCCGAGCGCGCCGTGGCGCGCATCCTGGGCTCGTCCGGCGCGAACGCCTTCGAGGGCGTGGAGGACGATCCCAATTTCATCGTCCTCACCGGGCGTCTGGGCTCGCCCGAGACCGAACTTGCGGGTGGAGAAGACGCGCGCAACGAGCCGGTGGCCGAGACGCCCCAGTACCAGCTTATCGTTCAGGGAGAGCCTCTCCCGTTCGCGCAGGGGCGCGTCGATGATTTCCGGGATGCCGAGGCGGCACCCTGAGGCAACCAGGGCGGGTGGTCGATCCGGCCGCGTCGCGGGTTTTCTCTTTTTTCATGTTTGTCGGCCAGTTTTCGGGAACGAGTGTTTTCCAAGGTCGAGCTCATGACGTCCCGCCGGTCCTTTCTTACCCTTACGGTTTTCGGTCGCTTCCTGGTGCTTGTCGCGTCCGCGGCTCTCATCATGCTCGCCGGCACCGGATATGCGTTCTACGTCTTCCGGCACTCGCTGGTGCAGACCCTGGGCGATCCGGTTCAGGCTCAGGCGTTCCTGAACGGCGGTGTCAGCGAGAAGCTCGACGGGCTGATCCTGGGCTCCATGCTCGAGATCGTGCTGGTCTGCATGCCGGTCGGCGTTGCCTTTCTGGCGCTGGCGATCTGGCTTGCCGTTGGCATCCAGCGCCCGCTCAAGGCGCTGCAGGGCGGGCTTGAGGCCCTGTCCAACGGGGATTTCGACATCGCGGTCGCCGGCGGTGAGCGGCGCGACGAGATCGGCGCCATCGCGCGCTCCGTCTCCGAGTTTCGCGGCAAGCTGGCCGAGAAGGCCGAGCAGGACGCGCGTCGCGCGCTTCAGGAGCAGGAGCGCCTGGCGATCGAACGGGGCGAGACGCTGCGAAAGGTCGCAAGCGAGTTCGAGGAAACCGTCGTGGGCGTGGTCGACCGGCTCGGCCTTGCCGCGCGCTCGGTCGGCACGATATCCCAGCGCCTCGACGGTGCGGTCGACGGGGCCGCGAGCGCTGTCGAGGCGGCCTCGGATTCCTCCCAGCAGGCCTCGAGCTCCGTCGCGACGGCTGCCGAGGCCGCCGAGGCGATGACCCAGGCGATCCGCTCCATCGGCAAGGAAATGGCGGAAGCCGCCGACATGGCCCGCGCGGCCGTGGACGAGGCCCGCTCGACGGACACCATCGTCGGCCGGCTTGCCGACAGTGGCCGCGCGATCGGCGAGATCATCGACCTCATCAAGCAGATCGCCGACCAGACCAATCTTCTCGCGCTCAACGCGACCATCGAGGCGGCGCGGGCCGGCGAGATGGGACGCGGCTTTGCCGTGGTCGCCAACGAGGTGAAGACGCTCGCCGGGCAGACGTCGCGCGCGACCGAGGATATCTCCCAGCAGGTGGAGGCGGTTCAGCAGGTCTCGGAGCAGGCGGTGACGGCAATCCGCTCCATCGCCGGTACGGTCGAGCGCATCCATGCCATCTCCTCCACGATCCTCGACGCCGTGCAGGCACAGATGGCGGCGACGGGCGAAATCAGCCAGAGCGTCGACTTCGCCACCCAGAACACCCAGTCGGTCGCGGAGAGCATGGACGCATTGAACCGGTCGAGCGAATCGACGCGCAATGCCACCGACGAGATCCGCCATGCGACCTCGGAGCTCGCCGAGCTGTCCTCCCAGTTGCACCAGCAGGTGGGCGGCTTCCTCGGAAGCATTCGCGAGGGCGAGGACGACGAAGCGGAGAAGGCGGCCCGTTCGGCCGCCTGATGAGGCGCGCGCACCGTGTCACGGCTGGTATCCAGCCGGGACGTCGGATCTTGTGCTTGCGACGAAAAACGGCGCCTTTCGGCGCCGTTTCGCGTTCTTGACCAGGGTATGCTGAGCAATCAGCGCGGCAGGTTGGAGCTGCCCGTCAGATGCATGTCGATCGCGCGGGCGGCTTGACGCCCCTCGCGGATCGCCCAGACCACGAGCGACTGGCCGCGACGGACGTCGCCGGCGGCGAACACGCCATCCACGCTGGTCTTGTACTCGTTGGTGTCGGCCAGGACGTTGCCGCGCTTGTCGCGGGCGATCTCGGAGGCGAGCTCCTTGAGGTAGGTGCCCTCGAGCGGTCCGGCAAAGCCGATGGCGACAAGCACCAGTTCGGCTCGCAGGATGAACTCGCTGCCGGGGATCGGCACGCGCTTCTCGTCCACGCGGGCGCATTTGACGCCGGTGACGTGTCCGTCCTCGCCCACGATCTCCAGCGTCGCGGCCGCGAACTCGCGGTCCGCGCCCTCGGCCTGGGAGGAGGAGGTGCGCATCTTCGTCGGCCAGTACGGCCAGACGTTGAGCTTGTCTTCCATTTCCGGCGGGCGCTGGCGGATGTCGAGCTGGGTCACCGACAGGGCGCCCTGACGGAACGAGGTGCCGACGCAGTCGGACGCGGTGTCGCCACCGCCGATCACGACCACATGCTTGCCGCCGGCCCAGAAGGGCTGCTCGGCGGACACGTCCTCGCCGCCGACGCGGCGGTTCTGCTGGACGAGGAAGGGCATGGCGTACATGCAGCCGGCGAGATCCTGGCCGGGAAGCTCGGGATCGCGCGGACGCTCGGCGCCGCAGGTGAGCAGCACCGCGTCATGACGATGCCGCAGCTCGTCCACGGTGACGTTGACGCCGACGTCGGCGCCATAGTGGAAGACGACGCCCTCGCCCTCCATCTGCTCGACGCGCCGGTCGATGTAGTGCTTTTCCATCTTGAAGTCGGGGATGCCGTAGCGCATCAGCCCGCCGGCCTTCACGTCACGCTCGTAGACGTGAACCGTATGGCCCGCGCGCGCCAGCTGCTGTGCCGCGGCAAGGCCCGCCGGGCCGGACCCGACGATGGCAACGGTCTTGCCGGTGCGGAACGGCGCCGGCTCGGGCTTGATCCAGCCGGACTCCCACGCCTTGTCGGCGATCGCCTGCTCCACCGTCTTGATGGCGACGGGAACGTCCTCGAGGTTCAGCGTGCAGGCTTCCTCGCAGGGCGCGGGGCAGATGCGGCCGGTGAACTCCGGGAAATTGTTCGTCGAATGCAGGTTGCGCGCGGCCTCTTCCCAGTCGTGGTTGTAGACCAGATCGTTCCAGTCGGGGATCTGGTTGTTGACCGGACAGCCGACGGGGCCGTGGCAATAGGGGATGCCACAGTCCATGCAACGGGCCGCCTGCCGCTCGACTTCCTTGTCCTCGAGCGGCAGCGTGAATTCCTTGAAATGGCGGATGCGGTCGGAGGCCGGCTGGTACTTCTGTTCCTGCCGGTCGATCTCCAGGAAACCGGTGACCTTTCCCATATCGTCCTCTCCCTTACTCGGCCGCCACCAGGCCGAGCCGCTTTTCTTCCATTTCCTTCAGCGCGCGGCGGTACTCCACCGGCATCACCTTGACGAACTTCGGTCGGAATTCGTCCCACTTGTCGAGGATCTCCTGCGCCCAGGCGGATCCGGTGTGCTCGATGTGGTTGGCGATGATCTGCCGCAGGCGTTCGTCGTCGTGGCGGGTCATGTCGGCCGACAGGTCGACGCGTCCCTTGTGTTCGATGTCGCCGCCATGGTGATGCAGCTTCTCCAGGAGGTCGTCCTCCTCCGGGACCGGCTCGATGTCGACCATGGCCAGATTGCAGCGCGAGCGGAACGAATTGTCCTCGTCCAGCACATAGGCCACGCCGCCGGACATGCCAGCCGCGAAGTTGCGGCCCGTCCAGCCGAGCACAACGACGACACCGCCGGTCATGTACTCGCAGCCGTGGTCGCCCACGCCCTCGACCACGGCGATCGCGCCGGAATTTCGCACGGCGAAACGCTCGCCCGCGACGCCCCGGATGTAGCACTCGCCCTCGGTCGCACCGTAGAGAACGGTGTTGCCGGCGATGATCGAGTAATCGGGATCCGCCGCGCTCTTCGGGTTCGGGCGGATGACGAGCTTGCCGCCCGCCAGGCCCTTGCCGACATAGTCGTTGGCGTCGCCCTCGAGCGTCACCGAAATGCCGCGGGTGAGGAAGGCGCCGAATGCCTGTCCGGCGGTGCCGGTGAGGCGGATGTCGATGGTGCCGTCCTTCAGACCCTTGTGGCCATAGCGCCGCGCGACCTCGCCCGACAGCATGGCGCCGGCGGAACGGTCGACGTTGTGGATCGTCTCCTCGATGACGACCGGCTCGCGGGTCTCGAGCGCGGGCGCGGCCGCCTTGATGAGCCGCCGGTCGAGGATGTCGTCGATCGGATGCACCTGGCGCTCGGTCCAGCGACGGGCGTCATCCTCGACGTCCGGGACATGGAACATGCGCGAGAAGTCGAGGCCGCGTGCCTTCCAGTGACCGACGGCGGCCGACCGGTCGAGCAGGTCGGCGCGACCGACCAGGTCCTCGAAGCGGGCGATGCCCATGGCGGCCATCATCTCGCGCACTTCCTCGGCGACGAAGAAGAAGTAGTTCACCACATGCTCCGGCGCGCCCTTGAAGCGCTTGCGCAGCACCGGGTCCTGGGTGGCGATGCCGACCGGGCAGGTGTTCAGGTGGCACTTGCGCATCATGATGCAGCCGGCCGCGATCAGCGGGGCGGTGGAGAAGCCGAACTCGTCGGCGCCCAGAAGCGCGCCGATGATCACGTCACGGCCGGTCTTCAGGCCGCCATCGACCTGCAGCGCAATGCGCGAGCGCAGTCCGTTGAGCACCAGCGTCTGCTGGGTCTCGGCCAGACCGATCTCCCAGGGGCTGCCGGCATGCTTGATGGAGGTCAGGGGCGAGGCGCCCGTGCCGCCGTCGTAGCCTGAGACGGTGATGTGGTCGGCGCGTGCCTTCGCAACGCCGGCCGCGACCGTGCCCACGCCGACCTCTGAAACGAGCTTGACCGAGATGTCGGCCGCCGGGTTGACGTTCTTCAGATCGTAGATCAGCTGCGCCAGATCCTCGATCGAGTAGATGTCATGGTGCGGCGGCGGCGAAATCAGGCCCACGCCCTGGGTGGAGTGACGCACCTTGGCGATGACCGCGTCGACCTTGTGGCCGGGAAGCTGGCCGCCCTCGCCAGGCTTGGCGCCCTGGGCCACCTTGATCTGGATCATGTCGGCATTGACCAGATAGTCGGTGGTCACGCCGAAGCGGCCCGAGGCCACCTGCTTGATCGCCGAACGCATCGGGTTCATGCCGCCGTCGGGCAGCGGGTTGTAGCGCTCGGGCTCCTCGCCGCCCTCGCCGGTGTTCGACTTGCCGCCGATCTCGTTCATGGCGATGGCGAGCGTCGAATGCGCCTCACGCGAGATCGAGCCGAAGGACATGGCGCCGGTGGAGAAGCGCTTGACGATCTCCGCCGCGGGCTCGACCTCCTCGAGCGGGATCGGCTTGCGACCGGCTTCCCCGGCGTCCTTGATGCGGAACAGTCCGCGAATGGTGAAGCGGCCGTTCTCCTCGTTCGTCTCGCGGGCGAACTCGCGATACTTCTCCGGCAGGTTGCCGCGCACGGCGTGCTGGAGCGAGGCGATGCCGTCCGGCGTCCACATGTGGTTCTCGCCGCGCACGCGATAGGCGTATTCGCCGCCGACCTCGAGGGAGCGACGCAGCACCGGAACGTCCGCGAAGGCGATGCGGTGACGGTTTGCCGTCTCCTCGGCGACCTCGGTCAGGCCGATGCCCTCGATGGAGGTGGCGGTGCCGAAGAAATAGGCGTCGACGAAGTCGCTCGACAGGCCGACCGCATCGAAGATCTGCGCGCCGCAATAGGACTGGTAGGTCGAGATGCCCATCTTGGACATGACCTTCAGGATGCCCTTGTCGATCGACTTGATGTAGCGATAGACGACCTCGTCGGCATCGACCTCCTCGGGGAAGTCGAGCTCGGCGTGCAGCTGGAGCAGCGTCTCGAAGGCGAGATACGGGTTGATCGCCTCGGCGCCGTAGCCGGCCAGGACACAGAAGTGATGCACCTCGCGCGCCTCGCCGGTTTCCACCACGAGACCGACCGAGGTACGCAGCCCCTTGCGGATCAGATGGTGGTGCACGGCCGCCGTCGCGAGCAGCGCCGGGATCGGGATGCGCGCGCGGCTGACCAGCCGGTCGGACAGGATGATGATGTTGTAGCCGTTGTGCACGGCGCGTTCGGCGTTGGCGCACAGGCTTTCCAGCGCCTCGCGCATGCCGCCGGCTCCGCGCTCGACGTCATAGGTGATGTCGAGGGTCTTGGCCGAGAACTGGTTGTCGGCGGTGTCGCCGATGGTGCGGATCTTCTCCAGGTCGTCGTTGGCCAGGATCGGCTGGCGCACCTCGAGGCGCTTCGATGTGGCGAGGCCCTTGAGGTCGAACAGGTTCGGCCGCGGTCCGATGAAGGACACGAGGCTCATCACCAGCTCCTCGCGGATCGGATCGATCGGCGGATTGGTGACCTGGGCGAAGTTCTGCTTGAAATAGGTGTAGAGCAGCTTCGGCTTGTCGGAGAGCGCGGAAATCGGCGTGTCCGTGCCCATGGAGCCGATCGCCTCCTGGCCGACGGTGGCCATGGGCTGCATCAGCAGCTTGATGTCTTCCTGGCTGTAGCCGAAGGCCTGCTGACGGTCGAGCAGCGTCTCCGCGGCGACCGGCGCGCGACCGCGCACCGGAGGCATGTCCTCCAGAACGATCTGGGTGCGGTGCAGCCAGTCCTTGTAGGGGTTGGCGATCGACAGCTCGCGCTTGATCTCGTCGTCGGAGATGATGCGGCCTTCCTCGAGGTCGATGAGCAGCATCTTGCCCGGCTGGAGGCGCCACTTGCGAATGATCCGCTCCTCGGGCACCGGCAGCACGCCGACCTCCGACGACATGATGACCATGTCCTCGTCGGTGATGATGTAGCGGGCCGGACGCAGGCCGTTGCGGTCCAGCGTCGCGCCGATCTGGCGGCCGTCCGTGAAGGCCACGGCGGCGGGGCCGTCCCACGGCTCCATCAGGGCCGCGTGATACTCGTAGAAGGCGCGCAGGTTGTCGTCCATGAGCGGGTTGCCCGCCCAGGCCTCGGGAATGAGCATCATGGCCGCGTGGGCGAGCGAGTAGCCGCCCTGAACCAGGAACTCCAGCGCATTGTCGAAACAGGCGGTGTCCGACTGGCCCTCGTAGGAGATCGGCCACAGCTTGGGGATGTCCTCGCCGAAGTGCGGGGAGGACACCGACGCCTGACGGGCGGCCATCCAGTTGACGTTGCCGCGCAGCGTGTTGATCTCGCCGTTGTGGGCCACCATCCGGTAGGGATGGGCGAGATCCCACGACGGGAAGGTGTTGGTGGAAAACCGCTGGTGCACGAGCGCGAGCGCGGAGGTGAAGCGCGGATCCTTCAGGTCATTGTAATAGGCGCCCAGCTGGTAGGCCAGGAACATGCCCTTGTAGACCAGCGTGCGGCTGGACAGCGACACGATGTAGAAGCCCGACTTGACCGCTTCGGTCTCGGCGCGCACGGCGTTGGAGATCACCTTGCGCAACACGAACAGGCGGCGCTCGAAATCATCCGGCGTCTCGCAGTTGCGGCTGGCGATGAACACCTGGCGCGAGACCGGCTCGGTCGCGGCGATGTCCGGGGCCTTGGACAGCGAGGAATTGTCGACCGGCACATCGCGCCAGCCCAGGAACTCCTGGCCTTCCTGCTCGATGACGCGCTCGATGATCTCCTCGCAGCGCCGGCGCAGGCTTGCATCCTGCGGCAGGAAGAGGAAGCCGACGCCATAGCGGCCGCGCTCCGGCAGGGTGATGCCGAGGCCCTTCGCTTCCTCGACGAGGAAGTCGTGCGGGATCTGCACCAGCATTCCGGCACCGTCACCCATCAGCGGGTCGGCGCCGACGGCGCCACGGTGAGTGAGGTTCTCCAGGACCTGGAGACCGTCGGAAACGATGCGGTGGGAGGCCTGCCCCTTCAGGTGGGCGACGAAGCCGACGCCGCAGGCATCGTGCTCGCGGTCGGCGCGATAGAGGCCCTCGCGGCCGGCGGTCTCGCGGCGGGTCGCCAGATCCGTCGTCGCGGGCGTTTTGGAAAGGGGGGCCGCCGTCGGAGCGGCCATATGGTCCAGCCCCTCGATCATCGCGTCGGTCTTGCTCATCACTTCCCTCTCCTTATTCACCGGTCAGCGGAGCGTCCTTCTCCGTTCGGGTCGCGCCTTGTCTCGTCCCGAGACGCGCGGCTCGTGCGGCGAACAGGCTACTGCCCCGACGCTGACCACTTGAAGCGACCCGCCCTCCGGTTCCTTTCCGGCGCGGGATGCGGTCCCGCGAGCGTCTCGCCTCGATGTACCCCAACCGGCGGTGCCCGCCGGGCAGTCCGGACCGTATGGTCCGTGCTTCGTCCGGCCCGCCCCGGTTCCCGCCGTTCGGCGAGCCCGATGCCGTCCTGCCACGAGCTGCAGGGCCAGTCTATCATAGCCGGGACCATGACACGTGTGTGAGGTCCGGCAGGAACCTCACCCTTTCCCGCCTTCGCGTTCCGTCCTGCCCGGCCCTTGACCGCGTCCGGCTGGACGGGGCAGGGCCGGCTGACCGGTGCCGGGGGGAAGCCGGCGAACCGAGAACGGCGGGCGTGCCTGGCGCTCCGGGTGCCTTTTTCCGGAGCTGCATCGGGCCACCTGCCGGCGCGGATTTCCGCGATCGGGCAGGCACGATGCCGGGCTTTCGCTTAATAGGACAGTAAGGCTGTCCTATCTAGCGGAGGCGAACAATGCCAGATTTCGGCATCAGGGGCAAGACGCTTTGCGAGGGGTGCGGCATTGTTTCTTGCGTGAAAGGTTGGAGATTTGTCACAATCGGCAAGAGGGGGCGTCTCGCGGGCAATATTCTGTCCGCAGGCGTTCGGGTGGCAAATTGGGGCCTTGCAAGCGTGCCTTGGCTTTGCCTAGATCCTGCCATGATCTTTGCCAGCGACAACTGGGCAGGTGCCTCGCAGCCGGTGATGGATGCGCTCGCCGCCAACAACACGGATTTCGCCGCCGCCTATGGCCG
The DNA here is from genome assembly GCA_002722295.1 of Stappia sp. Lineage (GTDB taxonomy): Bacteria > Pseudomonadota > Alphaproteobacteria > Rhizobiales > Stappiaceae > Stappia. Next base: position 122,731 of record PBLF01000028.1, read on the forward strand.
CGATCCGCTCACCGATCGTGTGACCGAACGTCTCGGAGAGATGTTCGAGAGGCCGGTCGAGGTCTATTTCACCGCAACGGGAACCGCCGCCAACGCGCTGTCGATGGCCGCCTGCGCGCGGCCCGGCGGGCTGGTTCTGACCAGCGAGACCGCGCATGTCTACTGCGACGAGTGGGGCGCGGCGGAGTTTTTCACCCACGGAATGAAGATGGTGCCGCTGCCCACCGTGGCCGGCAAGATCACGCCGGACGGCGTGGCGGGTGTGCTCGACGCCAACCCGGAGGGCAGCCGCTTCGGCCGTCCGGTCGCCCTCAGCCTGACCCAGGCGAGTGAATGCGGCACGGTCTACACTCCCGAGGAGGTGCGGGCGCTTACCGGAATTGCCGCGTCGCGCGATCTGGTCTGCCACATGGATGGCGCACGCTTCGCCAACGCGCTGGTCTCGCTCGGCGCGACGCCGGCCGAGGTGACCTGGAAGGCGGGGATCGACGTTCTGTCCTTCGGTGGCACCAAGAACGGCTGCTGGTGCGCCGAGGCGGTGGTCGTGTTCAACCCGGATCGCCTGCCGGATCTCGTCACGCACCGCTCGCGTTCCGGGCATCTGTTTTCAAAGTCCCGGTTCGTCGCGGCCCAGTTCGACGGCTATCTGGCGAACGATCACTGGCGCGAGCTTGCCACCCATGCCAATGCCATGGCGACACGTCTTGGCGAGGGGCTTGCGGCGGCCGGTCACCGGCTGGCGTATCCCGTCGAGGCCAACGAGGTGTTTCCCGTGCTCGACCTTGCCACCATCGCGCGGCTGCGCGAGGCGGGTGCGGCGTTCTACGAGTGGCCGGAGGTCGAGGCGGGCGAAGACACGTCCTGCGTGCGACTGGTGACGTCCTTCGCCACAAAATCCGAAGAGGTTGCGCGCTTCCTGGAGATTGCAGCGCGGTAGGGGCGGTCGCGCATGGAAGGATTTTCTCCGTGTGCGGCTTTTCTTCCGAAAATTTGGAATGCGTTTTCGTGTTTCGGCTTGGCGTAAAGCCGAAGGGGGCCGGCCTCACGCCGGTTTCAGCGAAACGATCGGAGCCCCTCCCGATGAAGATTCATCCCACCGAGGACATGCGTGTCCTCTCGATTGCTCGAAGGCTGACCATTCCCGACGTGGGATCGGCCGCCGCCGACCTGTCGACGGTGATCGAAGCGGAGCGCCAGCGAGCCGGTCTTGCGGCGGCAGGGCCATGGACCTTCATAGCCCATGGTCTGCCGCGCGACGGCAAGACGGCGTTCGATTGGCGTATCTGCCTACCGGTGGCGGGCACGGCTGCCTATGAAGGCCCGCTGGATATTCTGCACCTGGAGCCGGTGATGGTCGCCTCTGCCGTACATCTAGGGCCGCTCAGGACCCTGTTCACGCAAGGCTACGCGCCCCTGCTGCGTGCCATCGGCGACACGCGGCACCACCTGTCGGGCCAGAGCCGGGAAGTCTACCACGACTGGCGCGGCGGCAAGGCCGGCTATAACCGCATCGAGATCCAGTTCGAATTGTCGCGCTGACGGGGTGCCCCGAACGAAAGACGCCCGGCCTTGGGAAAGGCCGGGCGCGGGGCAGGCGTGTCTCTCGCCGAGGGGGGATAGCAAGGTCCCACCTGCCTGATCCTTCAGGATCTTTAGTGGGTGCTGGCCTCGATCTGCTTCTGGTCACCCGTGCCGATCTCGATCTTGCGAGGCTTCATGGCCTCCGGGATCTCGCGGGACAGGTCGATGTGGAGCAGGCCGTTCTCAAGGCTTGCGCCCTTCACCTCGACAAAGTCGGCGAGCTGGAAGCGGCGCTCGAAGGCGCGCGCGGCGATGCCGCGATACAGTACCTCGCCCGTCTCGGTCTCGTTGCCGCGCTCGCCCTTGACGGTAAGCGCGTGCTCCTTGGCCTCGATCGACAGGTCCTTCTCGCCGAACCCGGCCACCGCCATGGTGATGCGGTAGGTGTTCTCGCCCGTTCGCTCGATGTTGTACGGCGGGTAGCTCGGCGTGTCCTGGGCCGAGTTGTCGAGCATGGAGAAGAGACGGTCGAAGCCGACGGTGGAACGATAGAGGGGGCTGAAATCAAGATGACGCATCGTTTTGTCCTCTCTTTGAGCAACAGGTGATGTCTGGCGGGCCGTCCTGGACCTGTTCTGCAGGCTGGCCGCCACCATGGGCCGGCCGGATCGTCCGCCTTGTCGCGGACCCGTCATTGGCGTCCGCTGCCCAAGAAGTGGTGAGCCCCGGGGGGGCTTTCAAGACCCTCGCAAACCGCTCGAAACGGTGTCCGCCGGGCGGCACGCGGGGAGAGGGGCCGGCGGATGAACGCAGGCTGAACGGTCCTTTCCGGAGAAGTTCAGCCGCTGCTTGTCATTGTCCTTCCATCGAGCGGCGCACCGACGCCGGAAACGGGAGACAAGACCATGATGAAGACCAAGACCTTCTTCGCCGCCGTCCTGATCGGCGCCACCCTGTCCGCTCCTGCCGCCCAGGCGCTTGATTCGCGCGTCGGCCAGGCCGGCCGGGCCGCCACCCCTGCAGCCACCACCACGGCGACCGCCGACGTGCAGCTGGTCGGCGGGCGGCACTGGCGGGGCGGCCGCCACTGGGGTGGCCATCGCTACGAGCGGCTGCGTCCGCGCCAGATCAAGCGCCGGCTCGCCCGTCACGGCTTCCGCCACATGCGCGGCATGAGGATGCGCGGTGACGTCTATGTCCTGCAGGCGCGGGGTCCGCGCGGCGTCAAGCAGCGCCTTGTGGTCGACGCCTATTCGGGCCGCGTCGTCGGGCGCACCGTCATTGGCGGGCGCTGGGGTGGGCGCTGGGGCCATGGTCCGCGCCGCTGGCACTGACCGTTCGGGACCGAACAGGCGGGACCGAGTTGGAGGGCGTGCGCCGGAGTTGAGCCGGCGGCGCCCTTCCGCTATGAGAAACAGGTGGTCCCGCGCGCAGTCAGGCTCCCAGGAGCGGCGCGGCGGGCTTGCCGTTTTTCAAGGGATCCCGGTGGTGCGCAGCGAACTCCTCGACGTTCCCGGAAACCCCGTCCCCGACGGCGCCGTGTGCGAGGTCATCGAGACCCGGGACCGGGTCCGCCTCCGGACGGCGCGCTGGATGCCCGAGCCGGGACGACTGCGGGGCACGGTCACCCTGTTGCAGGGCCGGGCGGAGTTCATCGAGAAATACTTCGAGACGATTTCCGACCTGCGGGCGCGCGGTTTCGCCGTCGTGACCTTCGACTGGAGGGGGCAGGGCGGTTCCCAGCGCCTGACGCGCAATTCCCGGCGCGGACACGTGAGCGACATGTCGCGCTTCGTCACCGACCTCGAAACGGTTCTGGACAAGGTCACCCTCGCTTCCATGCCCGGGCCCCACTATGCACTGGCCCATTCGACGGGCGGCCTGGTGCTGTTGCTGGGCGGTGCAAGACTGCGCACCCGGTTCGAGCGGGCCGTGGTGACGTCGCCGCTGATCGGTCTCGGCCCCGTGGGGCTCAGCCAGCCGGTGGTCTGCCGGCTGTCGAACCTATTGGCCCGCATCGGGTTTTCACGCGCCTTCGTGCCCGGCGGCCGCGGCCGGCTGCGCTTCTCCTTCGAGGGCAATCCCCTTACCTCGGACGAACGGCGTTTCCGCCGCAGCGACGCGATCGTGACCGAGGCGCCCGATCTCGAGATCGGGGCGCCCACCATCGGCTGGCTGGCCGCGGCCTGTCGTGCCATGAACAAGGTTCTGGGGCGTGATTTCGGACCGGCCTACCGCCTGCCGACGCTGGTGATCGCGGCGGGGCAGGACCGGATCGTCTCGCCCCGGGCGGCGGAGAGATTCGTGCGTCAGACCCGCGTCACGAGTTTCTTGGAAATCGCGGGAGCGCGGCACGAGTTGCTGATGGAGGACGATCTCTATCGGGACCAGACGCTTGCCGCCTTCGACGCCTTCGTCGACGACAGCGAGCCGGTGGCGACGCCCGTGCGCATGGCAGCGGGGGAAGAGATTTCCTGACGCTTCTCGTACGCGCGCCTCAGCCGGAGACGCCGGCGAGGCGCGTCAGCATCTCCTCATGCAGGCGCGGGTCGCCGGAGGCGATGATGTGGCCGCCGTCGGCCGGCGAGCCGCCCGTCCAGGTGGTGATGATGCCGCCGGCACCCTCGACGATCGGGGCGAGGGCAACGATGTCGTAGGGCTGAAGGCCGGTCTCGATGACGAGATCCGCCTGGCCGGCCGCGACCATGGCATAGCCGTAGCAGTCGGTGCCGAAGCGCGCCGTGCGCACGCGGCCCTCGATCTCCTCATACGCCTCGCGCTGCGCTCCGGTGAAGAGACCGGGGTGGGTGGTGCAGAAGATCGCATCCTCGAGGCGTTCGCAGGGGCGCGTCCTGAGCGGGATTGCCGCGCCGTCGCGGTGGCGCCACCAGGCCTTCTCGCGGTCACCATAGAAGCGCTCGCCAACGTGGGGCTGGTCCATCACGCCGAAGACGGGAACGCCTTGGTGCTTGAGGCCGATGAGCGTGCCCCAGGTCGGCAGGCCGCAGATGAAGGCGCGCGTCCCGTCGATGGGATCGAGAACCCAGACGTCGTCGGCGTCGAGGCGGACATTGCCGTGCTCCTCGCCGAGAATTCCATGGTCTGGATAGGTCGTTTCGATCAGCGCGCGAATGGCCGTTTCGGCGGCGCGATCGGCGACCGTGACCGGATCGAAGCCCTCGCTCAGCTTGTTGTCGATTGCCGCGATGCGGCGGAAGTGGGGGGCGATCGCCGCTCCCGAGGCTTCGGCCAGACGATCGGCAAAGGCGACAAGTTCGGCTGTCGACGGCATGGCTTTCCATCCTCCAGTTCTCGGTTCGCGCCCGGTGGCGCGACGCGGCAGGCGTCCCGTTCTTCGTATCGAGGTTCAGCGCGTGGGTGTAGGACGGGATGACGACGCTGTCGACCGCTAACAGCCAGCGGTTTGTTTAAACCGATTTGATTAGTCAATCCGTTGAGATCAAAACCGTTTTCCAGAAAGCGTTGAGCCGGCTGCTGAAAACCAGCGTTTTCGCCTTGACTTTTGTGCGTCGCGATGTGATTTTGTTGCAGTGCGATATGACTTGTTCATATCGCGCCGCCCTCCTTGGGCGTTTCCTCCCTAGACTCGGGCCGCCTCGTCAGAGAGCGGCCCTTTTTTCTGCCGCGCTCCCGACACCCGAAAACGCACTCGATGGATCCGGAAATCCGTTTCCCGGCAGCTACTTGCGTGGTTTTCGAATGACGGGATTACTCGGCCGCGAGCGCGTCCGGGTAGAATTCCTGGTTGGGAATGGCCACCAGCGCATCTGCGAAACGGATGAGGTCCTGTACCAGGTTCTCGAACCCGGGACCGCGCAGCGTCAGGCCCTCGTCCATGTAGAGACCGCGATTGATCTCGATCTGGAGCGCATGCAGCCCCTTCAGCGGACGGCCGTAGTGTTCCGTGATGAAGCCGCCCGCGTAGGGCTTGTTGCGGCTGACGCGATAGCCAAGCCCGGTGAGGATCTCGGCCGCCGCATCGATCAGGCCGACGGCGCAGCTCGTGCCGTAACGGTCGCCCAGGATGAAGTCCGGCCGCTGGCCGGTGTCCGCGCCGCGCACCGCCGAGGGCATCGAGTGGCAGTCGATCAGCACCGCGTATCCGAAGGCCACGTGAGTTTGCGCCAGAAGCCGGCGCAGGGTCTGGTGGTAGGGCTTGTAGAGCGTTTCGATGCGCTCGAGCGCCTCGCTCACCGGGATCCGGGTGCGGTAGATCTCCTGATGCTCGCCGACGATGCGGGCGATCGTGCCGAGCCCGCCCGCGACGCGAAGCGAGCGGATGTTGGCGTAGGAGGGCAGCCGGTCCTCGTACATCTTGGGATCGAGTTCGTAGGGTTCCCGGTTCACGTCGAGATAGGCGCGCGGAAAGCGGGCGCGCAGGAGTGGCGCGCCCAGGCGCATCACCGGTTCGAAAAGTTCATCGACGAAAGCGTCCTCCGAGCGGCGGATCGCGTTGCTGTCGAGCCGGGAGGCATCGAGGAAGGAGAGCGGGTAGTGCCTGCCCGAGTGGGGGGAGTTGAAGACGAAGGGGACGCGCTGCTCGGCGGGCTGCAGGATCTCGAAGGGCTCGACGTCCGCAAATCCGCTGACCACCTGCATGTCCGAAATTCCTCATCGACGTCCGGCGCCGTCCGTGTTCAAGATGCTGTCAATGCGGAACGACCTGACTATTTGCCCCGGAATCGGGGCCGATGTCCACAAGCCGGGCCTGCAAAGGGGACGGACGGGGCCTCCGCGTCGGGTTTCACTGGATGTTTACCGGCTCACCGCCTTATAAGCGGGGCTCGGGATTGTGCCAAAACGGGAATGGCGGAACGGCCCGCCCGAGCGCCCCGGGCGCGGGCAAAATCCTCCGGTCGCACGCCGAGGCACACGGAACGCGATCGGATCGGACACGGGTGACGGGCAGGCGCCGCCCCCCGTGTTGACGCACATGCGGCGCTGCTGAGCACGGACGGAACACATGGCACGAATCCTACTTGCGGAAGACGACAACGACATGCGTCGCTTCCTGGCGAAGGCCTTGCAGAAGGCCGGCTACGACGTCGTTTCCTTCGACAATGGCAAGAGTGCCTATGAGCGACTGCGCGAGGAGCCCTTCTCCCTCTTGCTGACGGACATCGTCATGCCGGAGATGGACGGCATCGAGCTTGCCCGGCGGGCGACTCAGCTCGACCCGGACCTCAAGGTCATGTTCATTACCGGGTTTGCGGCGGTGGCCCTGAACCCGGACAGCCAGGCCCCGAAGGACGCCAAGGTCCTGTCGAAGCCGTTTCACCTCAAGGATCTGGTCTCCGAAGTCGAGCGGATGCTCGTCGCCTGACGCCGGCCCGCGCCGCCTGCCGCGACGCAGGCGGGGTTTCCACTGTCCGCACCCCGGGGCGGTGGATGGCAAAATTGTTTGCGGCAGGGGCTTGCACCGCCAAATCAATCCCGCTATATCGCTTGCCACCGCCGCCGGGCAGCCGGCGACTTTCCGAATTCCTTCGCTTCCTCATGGGACTTCCAGACGGACGCGATGCCGATTTATCGGGTTCGGGCGTGTAGCTCAGCGGGAGAGCACTACGTTGACATCGTAGGGGTCACAGGTTCAATCCCTGTCACGCCCACCATTTTTCCGCCATCCCCCGGTCCTCGTGGCCAGATGGCGGTCCGGCCGGACCGCTGGTCGGGATCGTGTTGCGCCGCGCTTGGTCAGTCACAGCGCGCGCCGGTCCCAACGGCAATCCGGCCGATACCGGTCTCACGGCCTTCGGGCAATGTCCGGTAAACAAGCTGCGCCCCGGCGCGACATGGACTGACGGGCCGCCGCCCGGTACCGTCAACGGAGACTGGAACGATGAAGATCAAGAACTCGCTCAAGGCGCTGATGGGCCGTCATCGCGACAACCGCATGGTCCGCCGCAAGGGTCGCGTCTACATCATCAACAAGAAGGCCCCGCGCTTCAAGGCCCGCCAGGGCTGAAGGCTGGCCGTCCTCGCGACGGCCGTTGCGCAGGCGCATTCTCCGAAAAGTCATTGACGACCGCGTAGGGCAATCCATATTGCCGTTATGCGGTCGTTTTTCGTGTTTGCCCTCACCTGTTCCCTGTCCGCCTCCGCGCTTGCGCAGGAGGGCGGTCGCGGTGTGCTGCCGCCGGAGGCAACTCCGCCGTCGATGGATGACCTCGACGCGCCGACCACCGAGGTCGAGCCGCCCGGCGGGCCGGCCCCGGCGATCACCCCGCAGGACGGGGACAGTGCCTCCGATCTCGACCGTCTCTTTCAGGAGCTTGCCGACGCTCCGGACGCCAGGAGCGCGATTCCGGTCGTCGCACGCATCCAGCGTATCTGGATGACCTCAGGCAGCGCGACGGTCGATCTCCTGATGCGTCGTTCCGCGCTCGCCATCAAGGGCCAGCAGCTTGGCCTCGCGCTCGATCTGGCCGACATGGTGGTGCGTTTCGCGCCCGACTATGCGGAGGGCTACAACCGCCGCGCCACGATCCATTATCTCAACGGCGACTTCGGCGCGGCGATCAAGGACATCGAGCGCGTGCTGGCGCTCGAGCCGCGTCACTGGGGCGCCATGTCGGGGCTGGGCATCATCCTGCGCAGGCTGGACAGGGAGGACGAGGCGCTCGTGACCTTCCAGGAGGTGCTCAGGCTCAATCCTCACGCGCAGAATGCGCGCAAGGCCGTCGAGGCGCTCGACAAGAAGGCCGAGGGGCAGGGCATCTAGCCGGGCCTCCCGGTCGTATATCCGGATGACGCCCTTCCCGGTTTTCACGGATTCAATCGGACATGCGCATGATCATTGGTGTCGGAGCGGGCATACTTGTGCTCGCTGGTGTTTTCGGTGGGCTGGTTCTCAACGCACAGAGGCTCGGCCGCGCCGCCGAAGCGGATTACCCGCCGGTCGGCTCGTTTCGCGAGGTCGATGGCCAGCGCGTGCATTTCGTCGACTTAACGCCGGATGGATGGCGTGCCGGCGACCCGGTCGTCATCTTCGTCCACGGAGCGAGCGGGAACCTGCGTGACCCTCGCCTTGCACTGGAGGACAGTCTCGCGGACGGCGGCTGGCGCCGGATTTATGTGGACCGGCCGGGCCATGGCTACAGCGAGCGCGGCGGCGACGACATGTATCGCCCGAAGCGCCAGGCGGAGGTCATCGCGGGGCTGCTTGAGCAACTGGGTATCGAACGGGCCGTTGCCGTAGGGCATTCCTGGGGTGGAGCGGTTGTCGCGCAGATGGCGCTCGTCGCGCCCGAGCGTGTCGGCGGTCTCGTGTTTCTCGCGCCTGCCACCCATCCGTGGCCGGGCGGCGTGAACTGGTACTACGACGCGACCGCGGCGCCCGTGGCGGGCCAGGTGTTCGCGCAGGCGATTGCTCCGACCTTCGCGAGCCTCGTCGCTCCGCAGGCCGTCAAGGGCGTTTTCGAACCGGAAGCCGCCCCGCGAGGCTATGGCGAGAAGATCGGGCTCCCGCTGCTGTTCCGGCCAGACACCTTTCGTGCCAATGCCATGGATGTCGCCATGCTGAAGGAGGAGGTCCGCGCCGCGCGCCCGTCCTACGGCCGCATCCTGCAGCCGGCCGCGATCGTCACCGGCGATGCGGATACGGTCGTGCTCCCCGAGATCCATTCGGCGGGCCTGGCGCGCGATCTGCCCAACGCGTGGCGTGTCGACCTGGCCGGAGCCGGGCACATGCCCCATCACACGCGCCCGGACGAGGTCCTGGCGGAAATTGGAAAGGTCGTCGATCTGGTGTTCCCGTCCGCCGGACGTGCCGTGTCCGAGGCACGGGCGGACATGAAAAAGGCGGCGGGTGATCCCGCCGCCGTTTCAGGCCTGAAAGATCGGGTCGGGCCGGGCGAATAGCCCTCCGCCTCACAGGGTGCGGGGCTCAGATGCCGCCGCGCCCCTCGCTGCCGACAAAGGCGATGCGCAGCATGTTGGTCGATCCGGGGGTGCCGAAGGGCACGCCGGCGGTCGTGATGATGCGCTGGCCGGGCTTGGCGAGCTCTTCCTGATAGGAGATCTGGCAGGCGCGGTTGACCATGTCGCTCTCGTCGCGGGCATCGTCGGAGACGACGCAGTGCAGGCCCCAGGCGATGGCGAGCCGCCGGGCGGTCGAGAGCACCGGGGAAATCACGATGATCGGAACGGCGGGGCGCTCGCGCGCGGCGCGGAAGCCGGTCGTGCCCGAGGTCGTGTAGCAGACCACGGCCGCCAGGTTGAGTGTCTCGGCGATCTGGCGCGCGGCGGCGGCGATCGCGTCGGAGCCGGTCGGCTCCGGCTCGGGACGCTGGGCCTGGATGATGCCGCGATAGGTCGGATCCTGTTCCACCTGGCAGGCGATGCGGTCCATGGTCTCGACCGCCTCGACCGGGAACTTGCCCGCCGCCGATTCCGCGCTGAGCATGACCGCGTCGGCGCCCTCGAACACCGCCGTGGCGACGTCGGAGACCTCGGCGCGGGTGGGCACCGGCGACGTGATCATGGATTCCAGCATCTGGGTCGCGACGACCACGGGCTTTCCGGCCCGCCGGCAGGCGCGCACGATCTGCTTCTGGAGACCGGGAACCTGCTCGAGCGGCATCTCGACGCCCAGGTCGCCACGCGCGACCATCAGCGCGTCGGACAGGTCGATGATCTCGGGCAGGCGCTCGATGGCCTGGGGCTTCTCGATCTTGGCCATGATGCCGGCCTTGCCACGGGTCACCTTGCGGACCTCGGCGAGATCGTCGGCGCGCTGGATGAACGACAGCGCGATCCAGTCCGCTCCGGCGGCCAGCGCCGCGTCCAGGTCCTTGCGGTCCTTGTCGGTCAGTGCGCCGACCGGGATCTCGGTGTCGGGAACGCTCACGCCCTTGCGGTTGGAGATCTTGCCGCCGACCTCGACCACGGTGACCGCATGGGTCTTGTCGCAGGAGGTCACGCGCAGGCGGATCTTGCCGTCATCGACGAGAAGCCGGTGGCCGGGCTCGAGCGCCTCGAGGATCTCGCGATGGGGCAGATGGACACGGGTCACGTCGCCGGCGGCCGTGTCGCTGTCGAGCGTGAAGGTGGCGCCATTCTCGAGCATCGCCGAATCCTCGGCGAAGGTGCCGACGCGCAGCTTCGGCCCCTGAAGGTCGGCCAGAATGCCGATCGGGCGACCGACCTTTTCCTCGACGCCGCGAATCATCTCGACCAGCGCGTTGAGTCGCGCGTGATCGGTATGGCTCATGTTGATGCGGAAAACGTCGGCGCCTGCGCGGTGAAGCTTCTCGATGATGGCGGGGTCGGACGAGGAGGGGCCAAGAGTTGCCAGAATCTTCACTCGTCTATTGCGTTTCATTGCCCGCCTGTCCCTGCTTGCACCGGTTCCGTCAGCTGCACTGTCCAGCTGCTTTGTTCGCCGGTATCGATTTCGAAAAAGCCCGTGCGCTCGTAGCCGCGCGCGACGCAGTCCTCGATCCCCTTGATCGTGAACTCCTTCTCGCGCGTGCACATGAAAGCGCGGCCGCCCCACTCGCCGAACTGGTCGTAGTCAACGGCATAGATGTAATAGAAACGTGACACGAGCCCGCCCGCGACCAGCGTTTCACAGGTGTTTGCCGGCAGGTTCCACCAGCCTTCCGTGACCCAGTCGTTGTCCTCGCGGTAGCCGATCGCGACACCGACCTGGCTTTCGGTCTTGTTGCACAGCCGCAGTTCGGCGGCGGCGGGTGTCGCTGTCACGATGCTGAGGGGCAGGGTCGCCAGAAGCGCGGCCACAAGTGTCCATGCCGTCCATCGGGGAGATGGCCGAGCGTTCGAACGGTCTTTGCTGGAGCGCCGTAGCCAGGCGGCTTTTTTCATCATTCGAATACTCGTGCCGCAGTCCCCGCGCGGCATCTTATGGCTGACCGGCTTCCGGCTTGTCAATGATGACAGCCCGGAAGTCGTTGACATTGGTATGGGTCGGACCGGGTCTCAACAAATCATCGAGGGTGGCGAAGAAACCCGTGCTGTCGTTTCTCGCCAGAAATGAGGCCGCATCATGACCCAGCGCGCGGGCACGGGCAAGGGTCGCCGGGAGAACGAAGGCACCGGCCGGATCATCGGCGGAACCCGCGCCGCCGTCGGTTCCGTCCGTGTCGCCGGCAACCGCACGGATGCCCGGATGTCCGTCGAGCGCCAGCGCCAGTGCCAGGGCGTACTCCTGGTTCGGGCCGCCGCGTCCGTCGCCCCGGATCGTCACGGTGAGTTCGCCGCCGGACAGGAGCACTGCCCGGCGTCCGGCCTTTGCCAGTTCCCTTGCCCGCGCGGCGTGATCGGCCGCGACATCGCGTGCCTCGCCCTCGAGACTGTCTCCGAGCATGATGGGTTCGTAGCCCGCCTCCCGTGCGACCGTGGCCGCGGCCTCGAGCGAGATCGCCGGGCGGGCGACGATCTCGAAGGAGGTACCTTCAAACACCGGATCGCCGGGCTTCGGCGTTTCGTTGGCGGGCTCGTCGAGCGCCTTCACGATGCTCGCCGGGGCGTCCGGCGCGAAACGCTCCAGCAGAGCGCGCGCGTCGGCCAGCGTGCTGGCGTCGGGGAGCGTCGGGCCGGAGGCGATGGCGGTGGGTTCGTCGCGCGGAACGTCGGAGATGGCGAGGGTCGTGAGCCGGGCGCCTTGTCCGCGCGCGGCGGACAGGCGCCCTCCCTTGATGCGCGACAGGTGGCGGCGCAGCGTGTTGATCTGGTCGATGGTCGCGCCCGACCGCAGCAGGGTGCGCGTCAGGGTCTGCTTGTCGGAAAGCGTCACGCCCTCCACCGGAAGGCTCCAGTTCGCGGAGCCGCCGCCGGACAGAAGCACCACGATGTGGTCGCCGGCTCCCGCGCCGGCGACGAGTTCGAGCGTTCGCGCGCTTGCCGCCATGCCGGCCTCGTCGGGAACCGGATGGCCCGCCTCCACGCAGGCGAGGTGGCGCAGGGGGCGTGCATAGCCGTGACGCGTCACGCAAAGACCGTCGAGGCGGGCGGGGTCGAGGCCGAAGCGGTCGAGGTAGACCTGCTCGGCGACGGCGGTCATGGCGCCGGCCGCCTTGCCGGCGGCAAGCAGGATGATGCGTCCCGTTTCGCCGGGCTCCGGCAGCCGGGCCGGGAGGCAGGTTTCGGGGCGAGCGGCATCGACAGCGGCGGTGAAAAGGCGCTCCAGAAGGTCTTTGTGCTGCATGTCCCTGTCCTGCACCCGGGTCTCCTCCAGTGTCTTTGTCGTTCTGTGTTTTTCGCTGACGGTCCGGTGTCGTGGACGCCCCCGATTCCGGTCAGGATGACCGTCCCGGCGTCGGGCCGCAAGGCGCCATGCGCCACAAGCCTTCGAGGGCTTTGTGGAAGCGGCTTGCGCGGGGCGCGCGGATATGCTGCATCCCCGGATGACGGTCGCGGTGGTCCGCCGGCCGCCTGTCACGGACAATTCAAGCTCATGGTCACGACGACGCTTTCCGCCGACGGCCCGCTGCCGCCGTCTCCCTCCCCGGACGAGACGCCCTTCGAGATCATCGAGGGCGATGTCGCGTCCGGCCTGCTCTTTCTGTGCGACCATGCGTCCAACGCGCTGCCGGCGCGCTATGGCTCGCTGGGACTGCCGGAGGCGCAACTGCGCCGGCACATCGGATACGACATCGGGGCGCGTGGCCTGACCCTGCTGCTGGCGCGCGCCTTCGGTGCGCCCGCGGTGCTGACCACCTTTTCCCGCCTTCTGATCGACCCGAACCGGGGAGAGGATGACCCGACCCTCGTCATGCGGCTTTCCGACGGTGCGGTCGTGCCTGGAAACGCGCGTCATGACGCGGTCGAGCGCGCGGCCCGGCTGGAGGCGTTTCACCGGCCCTATCACCGCGCGATCGACGAGCGGATCGATACGGCGATCGAGGCGGGGCATCCTCCGGCGATCGTCTCGATCCACAGTTTCACCGATGTCTGGCGCGGTGTCCCGCGTCCCTGGCAGGCGGGGATCCTGTGGGACAGCGATCCGCGTTTCGCCGTGCCGCTGATCGCGGCGCTGGCACGGGACCCGGCCCTGACCATTGGCGACAACGAGCCCTATGACGGGGCGCTCAAGAACGATTGCATGTACCGGCACGGAACGGCGTGCGGTCTCGCGCATGCGCTCATCGAGGTGCGGCAGGACCTGATCGGGGACGATGCCGGCATAGGGGACTGGGCCGCGCGGCTGGAGGTGGCGCTGCGTCAGGTCCTTGCCAGCGCGCCGGGGCTGCACGACATTCGCCCGCATGGATCGCGCTGCGACTGACCCCGACAGGCGGCGCGAACTGACGACCCGAACGAAACTGGCGACAGGAGACGGACATGTCCGAAAAGAGCGAGATGGACCCGGCAACGCGCACGGAGCTTGAGGCGGCGGCCTTCCGCCGGCTGGTTTCGCATCTGCGCAACCGCACCGACGTGCAGAACATCGACATGATGAATCTCGCCGGCTTCTGCCGCAACTGCCTGTCCAACTGGTACAAGGACGCGGCCGACGAGCGCGGCCTCGACCTGGACAAGGAAGCGGCGCGGGAGATCGTCTACGGGATGCCCTATTCGCAGTGGAAGGCCGAGTACCAGCGCGAGGCGAGCGCCGAGCAGCAGGCCGCCTTCGAGAAGGCGCGGCCCAAGGAATAGGGCGTGTTCCTCACGCAAGGTTTTCCAAGGCGGGCGGTGACGGTGTGAATAACGTTCCGTCTTCGTTCCGCCGCCTTGCATCGGCCCCGATTTGCGCGCAGGAAGAGGGATGAACTTGCGTGTCGGCGCCGGTCGCCGTCCGGGACCCGAAAACGCCTCATCCGGCGGTCATCCCACCCAGTCGCAGTGATCCGAACTGCACCCATGAAGGAGACGAGTATCCATGTCTGATCCAGGCGCCGTTGCCGGCGACCAGCTCCGGGCCTTTGTCGAGCGCATCGAGCGTCTCGAGGAGGAGAAGAAGGTCATTTCCGACGATATCAAGGATGTCTACGCCGAGGCCAAGGGCACCGGTTTCGACGTCAAGATCCTGCGCAAGGTCATTTCCCTGCGCAAGAAGCAGCCGCATGAGCGCGAGGAGGAGGAAGCCGTTCTCGACCTCTACATGCAGGCGCTCGGGATGAACGGCCCCGCCTGACCGGGTCTATGGGGCCACACCCTAGTCCCTTCGGATCGAATGAAAACGGCGTGCGGGTCCTCCGCGCGCCGTTTTTTCATGCTTTTCGTGGTGTCGCGCGTGGGGCCTGCCGCAACGCAAAACGGCGCGCCATGGGGCGCGCCGTTTCCGTTTCCCAAAGATGCCTTGCGGCCTCAGAGCGACTTGACGATGCCTTCGGTCATCTTCTTGGCGTCGCCGAAGAGCATCATGGTCTTGTCCAGGAAGAACAGCTCGTTCTGGATGCCGGCGTAGCCGGAACCCATGCCGCGCTTCACGAAGAGGACCGTGCCGGCCTTGTCGACGTCCAGGATCGGCATGCCGTAGATCGGCGAGGCCGGGTCGTCGCGTGCCGCCGGGTTGGTCACGTCGTTGGCGCCGATCACATAGACCACGTCGGCCTGCGAGAACTCGGAGTTGATGTCCTCCAGCTCGAAGACCTCGTCATAGGGCACCTGCGCCTCGGCCAGCAGCACGTTCATGTGGCCGGGCATGCGGCCCGCGACCGGATGAATGGCGTATTTGACCTCGACGCCTTCCTCCTTCAGCAGGTCCGCAAGCTCGCGCAGTGCGTGCTGGGCCTGGGCGACCGCCATGCCGTAACCCGGCACGATGATGACCTTGCCCGCGTTCTTCATGATGAAGGCCGCGTCCTCGGCGGAACCCTGCTTCACCGGGCGCTCCTCGGTCTGGCCGGCACCGCCGGCCGCGGCGCTGTCGCCGCCGAAACCGCCGAGAATGACCGAGATGAAGGAGCGGTTCATGCCCTTGCACATGATGTAGGACAGGATCGCGCCCGAGGAGCCGACGAGCGCGCCGACGACGATCAGCGCCAGGTTGCCCAGCGTGAAGCCGATGCCGGCCGCCGCCCAGCCCGAGTAGGAGTTCAGCATCGACACGACGACGGGCATGTCCGCGCCGCCGATCGGGACGATGATGAGACCGCCGAAGACGAGCGACAGGATCACGATCAGCCAGAACACAAGGTGGCTCTCGGTCTGCACGAAGACCGCGATCAGCAGCACGATCGCAGCCGCGATCGCGAGGTTGATCACATGGCGGGCGGGCAGAAGGATCGGCGCGCCGGACATGCGTCCGTCAAGCTTGGCGAAGGCGATGACCGAACCGGTGAAGGTGATCGCGCCGATGGCGACGCCAAGCGACATTTCGACCAGGCTGGCACCGTGAATGGAGCCGGCCTCGCCGATGCCGAAGGCCTGCGGTGCGTAGAGGGCGCCCGCCGCGACCATCACGGCGGCCATGCCGACCAGCGAGTGGAAGGCGGCCACGAGCTGCGGCATCGCGGTCATGGGAACGCGCTTGGCGATCACCGCGCCGGCACCGCCGCCGAGCACCAGACCGAGCACGATCAGGGCCAGCCCGCCGAACCCGGGGGCGGCGGTCAGCAGCGTGGTGACGATGGCGATCGCCATGCCGGTCATGCCGAAGAAATTGCCCTGCCGCGACGTCTCCGGGCTGGAAAGCCCGCGCAGCGCCAGGATGAAGAGAACGGCCGAGATCACATAAAGGACGGCCGTGACATTGGCGGAAAGCATCAGGTCCGGCCTCCTTATTTCTGCTTCTTCTTGTACATGGCGAGCATCCGCTGGGTGACCAGGAAGCCACCGAAGATGTTGACGCTTGCCATGACAAGGGCGAGGAAACCGAAGCCGCGCGCAAGGCCCGCGCCCTCGGCGGCGAGGTCGACGCCGACCGCGAGCAGCGCACCGACGACGATCACGCTCGAGATGGCGTTGGTGACCGACATGAGCGGCGTGTGCAGCGCCGGGGTCACCGACCACACGACGTAGTAGCCGACGAAGATCGCCAGCACGAAGATCGTGAGCTGGAAGACGAACGGATCGATCGCCCCGCCGGTTGCGGCGGACGCGGCGTGGGCGAGCGAGTTTCCAACGCCCCCCGCGACCTGGTCCGCGTAGCCCTGGGCCGCGTCCGCCGCCGCCTGGGCGGCGTCTGCGGCTTCGCGGGCGGTTTCCGCCGCCGCGCGGGCGCGCTCGAGCGCGTCACTGACTTTGAGGTCCGACATGTCGCTCCCCCTATTCGGACTTCGGCGCAAAGGCCGGATGGATCACGGCGCCGTCGTGGGACAGCGCGGTCGCCTTGACGAGTTCGTCCTCCCAGTTGAGGGCGATCGTCTTGGCTTCCTTGTCGATCATGGTCTCGGCGAAGGCCACCAGGTTCTTGGCGTAGAGCGCCGAGGCGGAGGCGGCGATCCGGCCCGGGACATTGAGATGCCCGACGATCTTGACCTCGCCCGCCTTGGCGATCTTGCCGGGCTTGGCGCCCTCGACGTTGCCGCCACGCTCGACGGCGAGGTCGACGATCACCGATCCCGGCTTCATCGAGGCGACCATCTCCTTGGTGATGAGCCGCGGGGCCGGACGGCCCGGGATCAGCGCCGTGGTGATGACGATGTCCTGCTTGGCGATGTGGCTGGCGACGAGTTCGGCCTGCTTCTTCTTGTACTCGTCCGACATCTCCTTGGCGTAGCCGCCGGCGGTCTCGGCCTGCTTGAACTCGTCGTCCTCGACGGCGATGAACTTGGCGCCGAGCGATTCGACCTGCTCCTTGGCGGCCGGGCGCACGTCGGTCGCGCTGACCACGGCGCCTAGACGGCGGGCGGTCGCGATGGCCTGCAGGCCGGCGACACCGGCGCCCATGACGAAGACGCGCGCGGCCGGCACGGTGCCGGCGGCGGTCATCATCATCGGCATGGCGCGATCGTATTCGGCCGCGGCGTCGATGACGGCCTGGTAGCCGGCAAGGTTCGCCTGCGAGGACAGTACGTCCATGACCTGCGCACGGGTGATGCGGGGCATGAACTCCATGGCAAAGGAGGTCAGACCGGCCTTGGCCATGGCCTCGACCTCGGCGTCGTTGCCGTAGGGGTCCATGGTGGCGATGACGATGGCGCCCTTCTTCATCAGGCCCATTTCGTCCGCGTTCGGACGGCGGACCTTGAGCACCATGTCGGCGTCGGCAAGCGTCGTCTTCGCGTCGGTGGCGATCTTCGCCCCGGCGGCCTCGTAGTCGGCGTCGAGAATGCGGGACTGGAGGCCCGCGTCCTTTTCAACGCTCACCTCGAAACCGAGGCTGACGAACTTCTTGACCGTATCCGGCGTTGCGGCGACGCGCGGTTCACCGGCCTCGCTCTCGCGCGGCACTGCGAGCTTCATCGGGATTGCCCTCCCAGGCTTTTTGGTCTTCCGGCGGGTTCGGTAGTCAGGTCAGGCGGTCGTGACGATCGCCAGCAGCCCTGCCACGACGAAGACGATCGCGGGCGGGATCCAGCCCTTCTCGCCGATGGCCATGCCGATGGCGGCGGTGACCAGCGTGGCGACCATGGCGATCCAGCCGAAGAACGTGCCCGCGCCGCCGCCGAAGGTGAACAGGAGCAGGCACAGGACGACGTTCAGAACGGCAATCGTGCCGACCTTGGAGAAATTGATGAATCCGGCGTAGGTGCGCTCGTGCTCGGGATAGTCCATTGCGGACGGCATGCTTTCGGCCATTGGGACCCTCTCGGTGAGATCAGGAAATATGTGCGAGACCTTATATCAGACACATTCTTTCGGGCAACGCGCAGTTTTGAAAGCGCAAGACCGGATCATCCCGTAGAGGTTCGCTTTTGCCGTTCAGGCGAGACCCGCGCGCGCCAGAACGCCCTGCTGGCGGGCGGCCACGTCCTCGATCGCGAAGTCCTCGATCTGCTCGTTGAACAACCGGTAGAAGTTCAGCTCCGCCCGCAGATGCAGGAACACTCCGCCGAGCCCGATCGCGGCGCGATCCATGAACACGAACTCGCGCGGCACCGTCACGGGGCCCTTCTCCTTCAGCGCCTGGTGCACGCGAAAGGCCTCCTTGCGGCCGTATTGTGCCGGGCTCACGCCGTCGGCGATGGAGCGCACCCGGTCGCTCAGCAGCGGGCCGTAGATGAAGCGGGCCCAGATGTTGAGGATCTCGATGAGGTCCTTCGTCAGGCCCTGGAAGCCCCAGCGCTCGTAGGCGGAGACGATGCGGGCCTCGTCGTCCTCCAGAAGGCCCCGGTAGAGATCGACGACACCGGCGACGAAGGAGGGCGGGAAGACGCGGATGCAGCCGTAGTCGAGCAGGTTGATGCCCGCCGGCCGGCCGTCCTCGGCGAACACGGCGTAGTTGCCGAGATGCGGGTCGCCGTGGATGACGCCGTAGTGGCTGAAGGGGTGCCACCAGGCGCGGAACATGACCTCCGCCAGATGGTTGCGGGTGTCCAGATCGTCGTCCTTGTGCGCCAGCAGCGGACCACCCTCGAGCCAGCCCATGGTCAGCAGGCGTTTGGTCGAAAGCCGGTCGTCCACCTCGGGAACGCGGATGCGGGGCTCCTCGGCGAAGATCTCCCGGTAGACGGCCATGTTGCGCGCCTCGCGGTGATAGTCGAGTTCCTCGCGCACGCGTTCGGAGATCTCGGCCGCGATCTCACGCGTGTCGATGGCCGGGCGCATCCGACGGTGCAGGGAAAACAGAAGCGCGAGCTGTTTCAGGTCCGCCTCCACCGCCGAGGCCATGTCGGGATACTGGAGCTTGCAGGCCAGTGGCGTCCCGTCGAGGGCCGTCGCGCGATGCACCTGCCCGAGCGACGCGGCGGCCGCCGGCTCCTTGTCGAAGCTTTCGAAACGGCTCTGCCAGCGTGGGCCCAGCTCCGCCTGCATGCGCCGCTTGACGAAGGCCCAGCCCATGGGAGGGGCGGCGGCCTGGAGCTTGGCGAGTTCCTCCGCGTATTCGGGCGGGATCGCGTCGGGAATCGTGGAAAGAAGCTGGGCGACCTTCATCAGGGGGCCCTTGAGCCCGCCGAGGGCCTCGGCAAGCTCGCGGGCCTGTTTCGCGTCGTCGATCTCCATGCCGAAGACGCGCGCACCGGCGAGTTTGGCGGCAAGGCCGCTCATGTTGGCGCCGACCCTTGCATAGCGTCCGACACGGGCGCTCAGGCGGTTCTGTTCACGGTCGCGCGGTCCGTTTGACGACATGGGGCTCGTTCCGGATGCAGGAGGAAAGGTGTCTCAGGCCGATACGCTGAACCTGACATGGCGGATCGCCGGACCGCTTCAAGGGCTGTCGCCTCCGGCCGTGTCGGCGAGGCGCTGCAGCAGGTCCGCGATGTGCGGGCGGACTGTTGTCAGGCCCTTGTAGGCGGCCTGGGCCTCGTCCAGGGCCAGAAGCTGCACGCGCAGGCCACGTGCAAGCTCGCGCCCGCGCGGGTGGTCAGCGAAGGCGGCCACCGGATCGTGGTGGACGCGGATGGTGAAGAGAATGTCGCCGGATGCCGGCAGGCGGCGCAACGTCTGGCGCTCGACGCGCACATGCAGTGCACTCGCTTCCGTCCCGGCCTCTCTCTCGCCGGCGAGGCGGCCAGAGGCTAGGCGATCTGAGTCCAGGCGATCCGGGTCGATGATCCGGGGGCGCGGGTTGTGAAGCTCGGGGCCCGGGTAGAGCGACCAGTTCAGCCGCCAGCTCGGCCGGTCGACGGGCAGATTGTCGAAGATGCGCGCGACCATGGCGCCCATGCGCGTGTCGTTGAAGCCGGGCACGCCCTCATGGATTTCCGGCATTGCCTTGCCGAACTTTTCCGCAAGCGACCAGGAGGAGGGGAAGCAGAGCGCGGCCGCCGCGATGCGGTATCCGTCCCCGCCCTTGCGCATGAGAACGAGGTCCTCCTGCACCAGGCGCGCGGCGGCGGCGAAGGGGACGGGGCCGGGGGCCAGACGGTCGACGACCGTGCCGGTCGGGCGCACGGTGATGCGCTCTCCCTCACGGGCGTAGATATCCGGAAAGCGCTGCGGCAGATGGTCGGCCAGAAGGTCCAGAACCTCCTGTTGGGCCGCGCGCGTGCCGTCCTCGCTCATGAGAACGGGGGCTCCGCCTCCGGCCAGAAGCTCTTCCTTGCGCGCGAGATCGTCGGCGAAGCGCGCGTCATGCTCGATCCACTCGGCAAGATCGAGCGGGACCAGCCCGACCGCGAAGGGCCGGGCGGATCCGTCGTAGGGCGTGTGGGCGAAGGGCGCGCGCACGGTCGCGTCTTGCGCGTTTCCGGCGTCGCCCTTTCGCCCGGCGCTCATTCCTCCATCGCCTCCAGCTCGTCGATGAAGCCCGCGATGACGGAAAGCCCCTTCTGCCAGAAGGCGGGATCCGTTGCGTCGAGGCCGAAGGGCGCGAGCAGTTCGGAATGATGCTTGGTGCCGCCGGCGGCGAGCATCGCGAAATACTTGTCCTGGAAGCCCGTCTCGGCCTCCTCGTAGACCGCGTAGAGCGAGTTCACGAGGCAATCGCCGAAGGCATAGGCGTAGACGTAGAAGGGCGAATGGATGAAGTGCGGGATATAGGTCCAGAAGGTCTCGTATCCATCCGACAGGCGCACCGCCGGACCGAGGCTTTCCGCCTGGACGGACATCCACATGTCGCAGAGCTGGTCGGAGGTCAGCTCGCCCTCGCGCCGGCCGGCATGCACCTTGCGCTCGAAGGTGTAGAAGGCGATCTGGCGCACGACCGTGTTGATCATGTCCTCCACCTTGCCGGCGAGCAGGATCCGGCGCTTCTCCCGGGTTTCGGCACTGTCGAGAAGCGTCTTGAAGGTCAGCATCTCGCCGAAGACGCTGGCCGTTTCGGCAAGCGTCAGCGGGGTCGGGGCCATGAGCGCGCCGTTGGAAGCGGCCAGCACCTGGTGAACGCCGTGGCCGAGCTCGTGGGCGAGCGTCATCACGTCGCGCGTGCGGCCCTGATAGTTCAGCAGCACATAGGGATGGGCGCTGGGCACGGTCGGATGGGCGAAGGCCCCCGGCGCCTTGCCGTCGCGTGCCGGCGCGTCGATCCAGCTCTTGTCGAAGAAGTCGCGGGCGATATCGGCCATCTTCGGCGAGAAGCGGCCATAGGCGCCAAGCACGGTCTCGCGCGCCTCGTCCCAGGGAATCTGGCGGGTGTCGGCGGAGGGAAGCGGCGCGTTGCGGTCCCAGAAGTCCAGGGCATCGGTGCCGAACCAGCGCGCCTTCATGGCGTAGTAGCGGTGCGAGAGCTTGGGATAGGCGCCGCGTACGGCCTCCACCAGGGCATCGACCACCTCGCGCTCGACGCGGTTGGCGAGATGACGGCTGTCGGCGATGTCCTCGAACCCGCGCCAGCGGTCGGAGATCTCCTTGTCCTTGGCCAGCGTGTTGGTGATGAGCGTGAACACCGGCAGGTTGGCGCGGAAGGTGGATCCCAGCGCCTTCGCGGCCGTCTCGCGGGTCTTGCCGTCGGGATCGAGCATCAGGTTCAGGGTCGGCTCGAGCGGCATCTTCTCGCCGTCGACGTCGAAACGCAGCGAGGCCATGGTCTCGTCGAAGAGCCGGTTCCACGCGGCGGCTCCGGACAGCGACTTCTCGTGGAAGAGCTGTTCGATGCGGTCCTCGAGCTGGTGCGGGCGCGCCTTGCGGATGTCGTCGAGCCAGGGCCGGTAGTGGGCGAGCGCCGGATCGGCGCAGGCCGTCTCGAGCACCGCATCGTCGATGCGGTTGAGTTCGAGGGTGAAGAAGATCAGGTGGCTGCTGGCGGTGGTCAGCTTGTCCTGCACGTCGCCATAGAATTTCTGGCGTACCGGATCGGTGGTGTTGCCGGCGTAGAAGAGGCCCGCGAAGGAGGCAAGACGGCCCATCAGGTCGTCGATGGCCTCCATCTCGCGGATCGCGCCGGCAAGCTCCTCGCCGGACCGTGCCGCCATGTCCGCGAGCCGTCCCTTGTAACGCTCCTCGAAAGCGGCAGCGTCCCGCGCGGAGCGCTCGAGGTCCGCCGTGACCTCCGGGGCGTCGTGGGCGCTGTAGAGATCGGCCAGGTTCCACTCCGGCAGGTCGCCGAGCGCGGAGGCTCCCGCCGAATCGGGACCATGAAGAGCGTGATGGCGATTTCCGGACAGTGCGATCAGGGACATGTTCTCTCCGCTTTGTATGGGCCGGCCACGCTCGGCACGCGGCCCGGTCATGTCTCCTTGGATAATGGGGATGGCCCGGCGGCGGCAACCGGTGAATCGCCGCAGGACGAGGAGGAAGACGCGGGGATGGACGATTTGTTTACTCGACGCACCCTAGGGTGACCCGAATTGAAACACCTTCGGGCCACGCGCCAGGCGTGTCCGACCCAGGCGAGGGGCTCTCATGATCCCGACCGGCGGACGTATTCTCATTGCCGACGACGACCCGGTGCAGCGCCGCCTTCTCGAGGCGGCGGTCACCCGGTTCGGCTACAAGGCGCGCTGCGTCGAGAACGGCGCCGAGGCGGTTGCCGTGCTCACCGGGCCCGAGGGCGCCGGCATCGACCTGCTGATCCTCGACCTCGTCATGCCGGAGCTCGACGGCATGGGCGTCATCACCAGGCTGCGCGAGCAGAGGATCTCCCTGCCCATCATCGTGCAGACCGCCCATGCGGGCATCGACACGGCGGTCAACGCGATCCGCGCCGGCGCGCAGGACTTCGTGGTGAAGCCGCTGTCGCCCGAACGGCTCGAGGTGGCGATCCGGACCTTCCTGCGCATGTCGGCGCTCGAAGGCGAGATCACCCGCATCCACAAGCAGACCAGCGGCACGTTCACCTTCAGCGACATCATCACCCGGTCCGAGGCGATGGACCGGGTGATCCGTGTCGGAACGCGGGCGGCTTCCTCCCAGATCCCGGTGCTGATCGAGGGCGAGTCAGGCGTCGGCAAGGAACTGATCGCGCGTGCCATCCAGGGCACGAGCGAGCGCAAGGCGCGTCCGTTCGTCACCGTCAATTGCGGGGCGATACCGGAAAACCTCGTGGAATCGATCCTCTTCGGCCACGAGAAGGGCGCCTTCACCGGCGCGAACGAGAAGCATATCGGCAAGTTCCAGGAGGCCCACGGCGGCACGCTCTTTCTCGACGAGGTGGGCGAACTGCCGCCGGAGATCCAGGTCAAGCTCCTGCGCGCGCTGCAGGAGGGCGAGATCGATCCGATCGGCGCCCGTCGGCCCGTGAAGGTCGATTTCCGTCTGATCTCCGCGACCAACCGCCGGCTCATCGATCTGGTGAAGGACGGCCTGTTCCGCGAGGATCTCTACTACAGGCTCAACGTCTTCCCGCTGTGGCTGCCGCCGCTGCGCGACCGGCGTGAGGACGTGCCGGATCTCGTGCGTCATTTCCTGGCCCGTTTCGCCGCCGAGGAAGGGCGCCAGCACATCACGTCGGTCGCGCCCGATGCGATCGCGATGCTGCAGGCCTATGACTGGCCGGGCAACATCCGCCAGCTCGAGAATGCCGTGTTCCGTGCCGTGGTGCTTTGTGAAGGCAACCACCTGACGCGGGAGGACTTTCCGCAGGTTCTCGCGGCCGCCTCGCAGCCGCGGACCACGCAGCCCGGCGGCGCGCCGTCCGTTCCCCGGGAAGATGTCCGGGACGCGCCCCGGGACGATGTCGGTCTTCACGAGGCCGGTGTTCACGAGGCGGACGGGCTCATCGGCAATGCGATTCCCGGAGAGCGGGACGATGCCTCGTCGTTGTTCGGCTTCGTGCGCAGCCTGGACGAGGAGGGCCACATCCGCCCGCTCGCGGATGTGGAGGCGGACATGATCCGCGCGGCGATCGACCACTACGGCGGCCGCATGACGGAAGTCGCGCGCAGGTTGTCGATAGGTCGCTCAACTCTCTATCGCAAGTTGAAGGACTATGGCCTTGAGGCAACAGGCGAGGCGGAGGCGGCCGAATAGGTTCGCCAACCACCCGGCCCTGCTTGCAAAGCGGTCGCTGTCCGGGCTTCCTAGTGCGAATCGGAGCGATGCCGACCCTGCGTAACCGCGCGGGCACGGTGCCGTGCCGCGTGGTCGCCACGCCTTGAGCCGGCATCCTGTCAGGAGCCGGTCGGGGGCGGCCGAATGACAGATCAAACGAGAGACAGTTTCGACCATGCCCGCCGATCGCGTCCGTTTTCCTCGTCCTTTCACGTTTAACCAGTCCGAGCTTCCGCCAAGGGGGCTTGCGCGGGCGAGGGGGCAGGTGAGCCTCGCGGTGATCGCGGCGGTTCTGGGCGCCAGCCTTGGCGCGACGCCGGTGCTGGCCGACACGGTTCTCTCCAGGCCGGCAGCGCTGAGCGATGGCCAGGCTGCCGCGACGACCGGAGACACCGGCTCCGAAGCTGCCGTCGCGGAGCAGGACGCGCCTGCGGCGAGCGAGGCCGGCACTGATGCTTCCGGCGAAGCGAAGGCTTCAGAGGCCGCGCAGGCTCCCGATGCCGGGAAGGCCACCGAGGAGCAGGCTGTGACGGCTGAGGCTGCGGCCGATGCTCCCGCGAAAACAGTTGAAACGGAAGCTGAGAAGGCTCCGGCGGCCGATTCCTCAGCCTCCGTCGAGGCAGCGGAAACGCAGGCGCCTGAGGTGTCCTCCGATCCCGCGCCGGCCGCAGGCGAGGAGGCTGCCGAGCAGTCCGTCACCTCGGTGCCGGACGAGGTCCTGCCCGCCGCGCCGCAGGTCGATCCGGCCTATGCTGCCGCCATCGAAGCTCTCGCGAACGAGGGGCTCTCGGAGCAGGACAATGCGCTTCCCTTCGTGACCAAGGCCCGCCGTGAGGCGGTCGTCTCGCTCTATTCCGATCGTGAATTCAATCCCTTGTGGAGCGCGGACGGCGTCGTGAGCGATGCGGCCAGGGCGCTGCTGGCGCGTCTTGGCGATGCTGCCGGCGACGGGCTCTCGCCCGATGATTACGCGCTTCCCCCAGAGGTTTCCGAAGCGTCCGGCGCGCTTTCACCCGTGCAGGCGGCGCGCTTCGACCTGCTGCTTTCGCTTGCGCTGGTCGAGTACGCGGACCATGCCCAGGCCGGTCGCGTCGAACCCTCGAGCCTGTCGCGGAACATCACCGCCGCGCCAGTCCATCCGGACCCGGCTGAGGCGCTCTCGGCCATTGTCGAGGCGCAGGATCCGGTCGCGGCGCTCGATGCGTTCAACCCTCCGCAGCCGGGCTTCCAGGCCCTGCGGCGCAAGCTTGCGGAACTGACGAGCCCCGATGCAGCCGCCAAGCTGCCGCCGATGGTGCCGGCCGGAAAGACGCTGAAGAAGGGGATGCGGGATCCGCGCGTCGCCGTGCTGCGCGAGCGTCTGGGGATGAAGGTCGAGGCGGCGGAAGCCCCTGTCGGTCAGCCTGTTACGGGCGAGGAAGCGCCTGAGATCGCCGGGGCCGCGACCGACGCCACGGTGACCTCGACCGACGGCGACCAGACTGTCGAAGTGGCGGCACAGGTCGATCCGGAGCTTTTCGATGACAGCGTGAAGGAGGCGGTGTCCGCCTTTCAGGCGGAGAACGGCCTGCACGCGGACGGCATCGTCGGCCCGCGCACGCTGCTTGCGCTCAACGCGGTCGCGGATGACGGCATGGCGATCTCCGACGTGATCGCCAACATGGAACGCTGGCGCTGGCTGCCGCGTGACCTGGGCCAGTTCCACATCCTCGTCAACATTCCCGAATTCAAGGCACGCCTGTTCCGTGACGGGAAGCAGGTCTACGAGACCCGCGTCGTCGTCGGCAAGCCGTCGAACCAGACGCCGGTCTTCTCCGACGAGATGGATCACCTCATCGTCAATCCCTATTGGAACGTGCCCTATTCGATCGCGTCACAGGAGCTTCTGCCGGCCGTGCGGGCCAATTCCTCCTATCTTTCCAAGCGCAACTACGAGGTCGTTTCGGGCGGACGCGTTGTCGACCCCTCGGCCGTCGACTGGAGCGGCGTGAACCTGCGGACGGTGCGCATCCGTCAGCGTCCGGGGCGCGGCAATGCGCTTGGCAACATCAAGTTCATGTTCCCCAACCGCCATTCGGTCTATCTGCACGACACGCCGTCGAAGCGCCTTTTCGGCCGCTCGAGCCGCGCCTTCTCGCATGGCTGCGTGCGGGTTCAGGATCCCTTCGACTTCGCCGACGCGCTGCTGCAGCTTGACCCGGACTGGGACGCCCGGCGGCTCAAGGCGATGGTCGGCGGCTCGGAAAAGCGGGTCAACCTGTCGCGCCATGTTCCGGTTCACCTCGCCTATTTCACCGCCTTCGTGGACGAGAACGGAGCGCTGCAGCGCCGCCCGGACATCTACGGCCACAACGCGACCCTGACCAAGGCGCTTGAGGTCGATGGCTGGCAGGACTGGCAGAAGTTTGCGGTGCACGTGCCGCGGGCGACGCGTGCGCCGGCGCCGGTGGCCGCGCAGCCGAAGAAGCAGAAGCGGGAGGCGCGCTCCCTGCGCGAGCAGCGCGACCTGATGATGAAGCGTCGGATGCGGGCGGGCAGCGATCTTTATCGTTGAGGTTTGCATTCCGTTGCGTCCCGGCGCAATTTCGTGCAGATTTTTTCGAAGTTTTGCGCGAAACGAGCGCGAAATTGATGTCATGTGACGAAAGGTAAGATCCCGGGTCGGCGTGATGGCCGGACCGGGGACAACATCCGGCGATGCCGGGTGTGATGGACAGACCGCCATGGGCTGGGCGGTCGCCACGTGATGTGGCGGAAAAAGGGGCTGGAGTGATGGCGGACAGGTCGCGCGCGAAACCGCGTCACCCGCTGGGGAGGCTTGTGCGCAGCCTCGGCAAGAGGGTGCGTCGCCTGCGTGAGGGCGGCAACGAGCGGCGGTTTCTCGATGCAGCGCGCGGGATCGTTCACGTCGGCGCCAACTCCGGCCAGGAGGCGGCGGGTTATGCCCGGCTTGGCGTGCCGGTGGTCTGGATCGAGCCTCTTCCCGATGTCTTCGCGGCGCTGGAGACACGTATCGCGTCCTATCCCCGCCAGAGAGCGGTGCAGGCGCTTGTCTCCGACACCGACGGAGCGGAGGTCGACTTTCACCTGGCCGGTGAATCCTCCTCGATGTTTGCCTTCGCCGATCACAAGAAGCTCTGGCCGGACATCGACGCGAAGGGCGTTCTCCGGCTGACCACCAGCCGGCTCGACACGCTGATGGACCGGCTCGGTCTCGAGGCATCCGATTACGACAGTCTCGTCGTCGACACGCAGGGCGCGGAGCTTCTGGTGCTCAGGGGCGCCGGTGCCCGGCTGGCCGGTTTCAGGCGGATCGTCGCCGAGGCGGCGGACTTCGAGGCCTATCGCGGCGCGACGAACGTGGAGGAACTGACCGCCTTCCTCGCGGCGGCGGGCTTCCGGCTGCGCCACAAGGCATCCATGGCCGGACGGAAGGACGTCGGCACCTATTACAATCTTTATTTCGAACGCTGAGAGGCAGCCCTTGCCGCGATATCGGCATCGACATTGGATGGACGAGACGCCGGAATGACGACGAGACTTGCCGACGAAGCCCGCTACGGGGCCCGCCATGCCTGGGTGAGCCTCAAGAAGCGGCTCGGAATCCCGTTGAAATCCGACAAGGCTCATCTGTGCGAACGCATCGTCCGCGCGATCGCCCGTGGCCGCATCCACAAGGACAGCGCCTTTACCGCCGGTTTCCGGCCGGACGGGCTTGGCGCCGTGATGATCCAGCGCCTCAGCGTCCAGGCCGCTGCCGGCGACATGGGGTTCCGCTATTTCCACAAGCCGTTCGATTTCGTCGGCCACTGGGAGATGGAACGCGACGCATGGGCCCGCCACTGCGAGGCGGAGTTCGAACTCGGCCACGGCGTTCCGGGCATCGAGGATTGCGACCTTCCCTATATCGAGTTCTACGATTTTGCCGTGAACCAGAGGCTATGGAACACGCCGCATCTCATCGGGTTTCGCGAGATGTTTCGCTACTGCAACGCGCGCCCGCATCTCATCGACGATCTGGCCTGGGGCGACCACTACAGGGAGCGTGCCGCCCTGTTGAGCGGCGGTGAGCGCATGACGTCGAAAGGTCCCTCGCAACGACCGCGCCGCGTGGCCGTGCACGTGCGGCGCGGCGACGTGAGCCGCTCCGACACGGCCCATCGCTTCACGCCGAACTCCCGCATTCTCGCAACCATCGACGAAGTGCGCGGGCTGCTGGATGCGCGCGGTGTCTCCCACGAGATCGAGATCTACAGCAACGGCACGCCCGAGGAACTGGCCGACTTCACGGAGCGCGGCTATCGCATCGCCGATGCGCCGGGGGCGATCGAGTCGTTTCGCGGTCTCGTCACGGCGGATGTACTGGTCATGGCCAAGAGCGCCTTCAGCTATGTGGCAGGACTGTCCGCGGACGGCGTGGTCGTCTACGAACCACAGGGCTACGCGCGTGCGCCCCGCTGGGTGGCGCGCAGCGAGGCCGGCGCGATCGATTCCGGGCAGTTCGAGGCGGCGCTTGCAAGGGTCGGCTGGACCGGCTGACGGCCTGTTGTCGCGGCAATTTCGGGGCGGAAGCGGAAAAACGGGGCCAAAGGGCAAAAAAATTGGCGCCTGATGCGCAATTGCCACGATTTCCGCTCATTTGGGAATACGGTAAAGGCTTCTTAACTTCGGTCCCTTACATCAGTCCATTCGGGGGGCGGATGTCGGCGGCACCGCCGATCAAAACTGCGAGACTGAAATTGCTCGAGGCATGGATCTCCCAGCAGCGGCTTCGCGCCTTTCTGACCGCGGCCATGATGATGGCCGCGTGTCTGGCGTTGTTGCCTCTCACGGTCTCCGGCGCGTCCGCCGAGACGCGCACGCTCAAGCTCTATAACGCGCATACGCACGAACGGGTTTCGATCACCTTCAAGAAGAATGGTCGCTACCTGTCGGACGGGCTGCGGGAGCTGAACCGTTTCCTGCGCGACTGGCGTCGCAATGAAGTCACCAAGATGGATCCGAAGCTGTTCGATCTGATCTGGGAAGTCTATCAGGAAGCCGGTGGCAGCAAGCCGATCACAGTCGTTTCAGGATACCGCTCGCCCGCCACCAACAACATGCTGCGGAGCCGTTCACGCGGTGTGGCCAAGAAGAGCCAGCACACGCGCGGCAAGGCCATGGACTTCTACATCCCGGGCGTGAACTTGGCGAAGCTGCGCGCCATCGGCCTGCGCAAGGAGATCGGCGGCGTCGGCTTCTATCCGACTTCCGGTTCGCCGTTCGTCCACATGGACACGGGCTCCGTGCGCCACTGGCCGCGCATGACCCGCAAGCAGCTCGCCCGGGTCTTCCCGCGTGGCGACACCATCCATATTCCCACCGACGGCAAGAAGATGCCCCGCTACGCGGAGGCGCTCGCCCGTCACAAGTCCGGTTCCAAGCGCGCCCGGCCGACCGTCGTCGCCAGCGCGTCCTCGTCCACTGCCCCGGTTGCCCGCCAGTCCGGCGATCTCGCCGAGCGCGGCGTGACCCGGCGCGCGTCGCTGTCCTCCGGTTCGAGCGGTGGACCGAGCCTGATCTCGCGCCTGTTCGGTGGCGACGAGGATGAGGAAGAGGCCACGGCGAACGCGCCGCGTCCGCCGGCACCGGTTCGCAGCCGTATTGCCGAGGCTCCGGTTCCCGCTCCCGCGCCCGATCAGGCGCCTCCCGGCGTGAGCGTTGCCGCCGCGCCCGAGGCGGAAAGCCAGGCTCCGGTCGTTGTCGCGAACGTGGTTCCGCGCGGAAAGCCGGGTGACTTCTCCGCTGTCGTCGCGGCCGCGACGACCGGCTCCGTCGCTCCGGGAACGCTCGAGGCGCAGGCCCAGCGGATCGCGGCCGGATTGCCGCCGGTCGAGGTTACGCCTCGCTCCGCGCCGGGCAGCCAGGAGGCCGCACCGATCGTCGTCGCGTCGGCGGCACCGCTGGCAAAGCCGGCCGAGTTGCGCCAGGGCCCGCTCGCCGGGACCCGTGGCCAGGCCGATGGCGCGCTTCCGCGCCCGGCACCGGCTGACGCCGCGTCCGCAATTGCCGCCGTGACCGGCGCCGCGCCCTCGCGCAAGCCGCAGAACGACCTTGGCGCGCAGGCGGCGCTCGCCTTCGCTCCCTCGACCACCTCGGCCTCGGCTGCTTCCGGTCCGGTCGCCGTTCCCCAGCGCCGCCAGCCGTCGGCGCAGGCGGGGGCCACGCGCCCGGCTTCCGTCTCCGGGCGTCTTCCCGCGCCGGTCATCCAGGATCCGCTGGCGAAGTTCGCCGCGCTGCCGGACCGCTCGCTTCCGGGTCTGATGTCGGGAAGGACGACCACGCGCACCATCGCTTTCGCGCGGCTGAGCCACCCGAACCAGCGGCAGCTTGAGTTCCTGCTGGCGCCCGGTGGCCGCGTCTACGCGAACCGCTTCGTTTCGCGCGGCTCCGACGGCCCCCGTCCGGACCGCTTCGAAGGGCCTGCCGTGGTGCTCCTGCCGGTGGTGTCGTTCCAGTAAGAGATGAATGGCGGAAAGGGAGCGATGCCTCCCTTTCCGGCCGTTGAACATGAAAAGCGCGGCTCCGGTGTCCCGGGCCGCGCTTTTTGTTTCGGAAATCACTGAAGGCGACCGGATCCCCGGCCGGGAGGCGAAAGCCTCAGCGTGTCGGAAGGGCGCCGCCACCACGGTCGACGCGCCCGAGACCTTCCTTGGCGACCTCGTTGGACGGGTCGATGCCGAGGGCGCGCGAATAGGACCGGCGCGCGTCATTGGTCTGGCCGAGCGTCTCCAGCGCGACGCCGCGATAGGCCCAGGCGACGGGGTTGCGCTGATCCCGGTTGACCGCGTCCGACAGATCCGAGAGCGCCGACTTGGGGTCGTTGAGCGCCAGATAGGAAATGCCGCGCGCGATATAGGGCTCGGCGGCATTCGGCTCGAGACCGATCGCGGTGGCGAAGTCCTCGACGGCGCGCGTGTGGTTGTTCTGTGCCTGGAAGATCAGGCCGCGATTGTAGAAGGCGCGGGCATTGCCCGAATCGAGCGCGATCGCGGCGTTGAAGTCGGCAAGCGCCAGATCGTTGCGGCCAAGCGCGCGATAGGCGTTGCCACGTCCCACAAGCGCCGAATCATAGTCCGGCTTGATCCTGAGCGCGGCGCTGTAGTCGCTGACGGCGGCATTGAGGTTGCCCATGCGGCGATGGACGAGGGCCCGGTTGGCGTAGGCCTGGTAGGAATCGGGCGAAAGCTTCAGTGCCGTATCGAAGTCGGCGATGGACTTCTCGAACCGGCCGGCCCGGCCATAGGCGATGCCGCGGGTGTTGTAGGCGCTGGCGTCGCGGGGGTTGGCATCGATGACGGCATTCAGGCTGTCGATATTGGCAGCCGAACCGGCCGAGCGGTCCACGGGCGCGCTTGCATAATTCGATGTCTGGCAGGCCGCGAGCAGCATCGTGCACGACAGGAGGGCGGCCGTGACCGCAGCCGGACGAACGCCCCGGACATGAGGTGCGCGCGGGGTCCGTCCCGCCGGCTGGTGTGCTCGCAAGATGGCCTTCCGCATCAAAACCCCGTTTCCTGCTTTCGTTCGCGCCGCCCGTCGGGCAGCCCCTCGTTTGCAGTCGATACCGTGTGCGACCCTATCCCCGCTCCCACGGATCAGACGTCGTTCGTCACAGGCATAGTGTCCGATTCGGGCGGAAACCGGTAACAGGCGCAAAAGCCCGAATGAAACCTGCCCAGCGGCGCTGAAACAGGGGCCCGAAACGGCAAACGGACCAAACCGCGTCGCGGCTTGGTCCGTCGAAATTCGCTTTGCGCCGATGTCGCGGCAAACCGGCCATACAACCGCTCGCCACCACCCCTCCCGCTTTTGCGCTGACCGGAGTGTCCGGGCGGCACGGGGCCGCGCGAAACAGGATCCGGTCCCTGCGACAAATCAGCGGCGAGCGGACGACTTGCTCGGCAGCAGGCCTTCGCGCTGAGCGCGCTTGCGGGCGAGCTTGCGGGCACGGCGGACCGCCTCGGCCTTTTCACGGGCCTTCTTCTCGGACGGCTTCTCGTAGTGGCCGCGAAGCTTCATCTCGCGAAAGATGCCTTCGCGCTGCATCTTCTTCTTCAGCGCCTTGAGCGCCTGATCGACATTGTTGTCGCGGACCAGAACCTGCACGCGTTTCTATCCCATCAAGTTTGCACGAGATGCCAAGCGCATCCGGTGCTGGATCTCGTTCAGTGTGACTCGGAAGCGAAACCGGATTGCAATCGCGTACGATCGCCATCCGCAAGGGGGGCTGCCGCATGTACGAGACCGTTTCAAGATCACGAAATCGCACAAGTAGCCGGCCGCGCCGCTTTCACGTCGCTAATCAGGTGGCTTAGTTAGCAGAGCGCGTGCCGCTTGTCCACCGCCCGCGTGGCGGAATCTTGACCTTTCGGCATGTCTGTCATGCGACGGGGGGCAAGGACGTGATAACCGCGTCTCTGGACACGGTCGCGGGCGCCCGATAGGAGAAATGCCCGGGCGTGTCGAGGTTGTCGAGACCGGCCGGATCGGAGCAATGCCGGATCCCTGTTCCGCATACCCGTCGCTCCGGAACATCCGCCCCGTCACGGTTCGCACATCGCGGCGTTCCGTGCCTCACGCCAAGAGTTCGTGATGAGCGTTCCCCCCGAAGCCGGCGTTCCGGCTCCCAAGGCGCCCACCGCCCGCCATCCCCTTGCCCGTCTCTGGGAAGACGACATCCGTCCCACGCTGGTTCTGGGTGTCCCGATCGCCGGTGCGCAGGTGGCCCAGATCGCGGTCAACACGACCGACGTGCTGATGATCGGCTGGCTCGGCGCCGTCGAGCTCGCGGCCGCCGTTCTGGCCTTCAATCTCTACATCGTCTTCTGGCTGTTCGGCATCGGCGTGCTCCAGGCGGTCATTCCGCTTGCCGCGCGTGCCAGGGGCGAGCGGCGCGCGCGCGACCTGCGCCGCGCGGTGCGCATGGGCTTCTGGTTCGTCATCCTCTACAGCGTTCCCGTGATGGGCGTCCTGTGGTTCACCGAGGATCTGATGCTCGGGCTGGGCCAGGATCTGCAGGTTGCCGCGCTTGCGGGCGTCTACATGCGGGTCATGCTGTTCTCGCTGATTCCCTCGCTGATGATCATGGCGCTCAGGAGCTTCATCACCGTGCTGGAGAAGGCGAATATCGTGCTGTGGGCTACGGTCGCCGGCGCGGTGCTCAACGCCGGCTTCGACTACGCGCTGATCTTCGGCAATTTCGGCTTTCCCCGGCTCGAACTGGTGGGGGCGGGCATCGCCTCCGTCGCCACGTCGACCGTCACGCTGCTGCTGCTGATGTGGTGGACGACGCGCGACCGCGTGCTGCGCCGCTATGCCGTCTTCGGACGCATCTGGCGCAGCGACTGGCCCAAGCTCGCGGAGATTGTCCGCCTCGGCTGGCCGATCGCGGTGACGCTTCTGACCGAGGTCGGCCTCTTCTCCGCGTCCTCCGTCATGATGGGATGGATCGGAACGGTGGAACTGGCCGCGCACGGCATCGGCCTGCAGCTCGCCTCGATCTCCTTCATGGTGCCGCTGGGCATGGCGCAGGCGGCGATGATCCGCATCGGGCTCGCCGCCGGACGGGGCGACAGGGAGGGCGTGGGCCGCGCCGGCTGGACGGCGCTCGTCGTCGCGACGCTGTTCATGTGCCTGTGCGCGGTGGCCTTCTGGGTCAGGCCGGAGCCGTTCGTCGCGCTCTTTCTCGATCTCGACAATCCGGACGCGGCCGCCGTGCTCGCCTTTGGCGTGTCTTATCTGGCGGTGGCGGCCCTGTTCCAGGTGTTCGACGGGGCGCAGGTCATGGGCGGCAACATGCTGCGCGGGCTCTCCGACACATGGATGCCGATGGTCTTCGCGGTCATCGGCTACTGGGGCGTCGGCTTCGGGCTCGCCTATGTGCTGGCCTTCCCGCTCGGCTTCGGCGGCATCGGCCTGTGGTCGGGGCTGGCGGCGGGACTTGCCTTCGTCTCGGTGCTGACGCTCTGGCGCTTCGCCTGGCGCGAGCGGCTCGGCCTCGTCTGAACGCGGCTGTCGGATATGAAAAGGGCCGCGGACACCATGTCCCGCGGCCCTTTTCGTGTCGTTTGTCCGGACAGAGAAGCAGGTCAGGCGCGCAAGGGGCGCAGCCGGTTGACGTGCCCCATCTTGCGCCCGGCGCGGATCTCCGCCTTGCCGTAGAGATGAAGCCGCGCGTCGGGTTCGGCCAGAATGGCGGCCCAGGTCCGGGCCTCGTCGCCGATCAGGTTCTCCATCACCACGTCCGAGTGACGATCCACGGCGCCGAGCGGCAGGCCGGCGACGGCGCGCATGTGCTGCTCGAACTGGGACACGTGGCAGGCGGCTTCCGTCCAGTGGCCGGAGTTGTGCACGCGCGGCGCGATCTCGTTGACCAGCAGCCTGTTCTCAGCGCCTTGCGGAAGCACGAAGAACTCGACGCCGATGACGCCGACATACTCGAGGCCCGCGCAGATGCGTTCAGCGATGTCGCGCGCCTCGGCGGCAAGGTCCGCATCGATGGCGGCCGGCACGGTCGAGGTCTTGAGGATGTGGTCGCGGTGGACGTTTTCCGCCACGTCATAGGCGCGCAGGGTGCCGTCGAGACCGCGTGCGGCGATCACCGAGACTTCGCGTTCGAAGGGAATGAAGGCCTCCAGGATCGCCGGGGCGCGTCCGATGCGCCCGAAGGCGCCCGCCGCCTCGGACGCGGAGGCGACCAGCGTCTGCCCCTTGCCGTCGTATCCCATGCGCCGCGTCTTGAGGATGCCCTTGCCGCCAAGCCGGGCAAGGGCCGGGGCGACCGCTCCCGCCTCGTCGATGGCCTCGAACCCGGCAACGGGAATGCCGGTTTCACGCAGGAAGGTCTTCTCCGTCAGCCTGTCCTGGGAAACCGCAAGCGCGCGTGGCCCCGGGCGGACCGGAACGCGGGCGGCGAGATGCTCGGCCGTGGGTCCCGGGACGTTCTCGAACTCATAGGTCACCACGTCGACCGAGGCGGCGAAAAGCTCCAGTGCCGCCGTGTCGTCATAGGCGGCGATGGTGTGGGTCGCGGCGACATCGAAGGCGGGGCTGTCGGGGTCGGGGCAGAAGACGTGGGTCTTCAGGCCGAGCGGAGCCGCTGCAAGGGCAAGCATCCGGCCGAGCTGGCCGCCACCGAGGATGCCGATGGTGTCTCCGGGAGACAGGCTGCGGAGGGGATCGGGTGCGCTCATGGGCTCAGTGTCCGCCTTGTGCGGGCTCGTCGACGGGGTGAAGGGCGACGGCGTCGCGCTGCCGTGCGCGCCAGTCGTCGAGACGCCCGGCAAGCGCCTCGTCGGTCAGGGCCAGGACGGCGGCGGCAAGCAGCGCCGCGTTGACCGCGCCGGCGCGACCGATGGCCAGGGTGCCGACGGGAATGCCGGCCGGCATCTGCACGATGGAGAGCAGGCTGTCCTGTCCCTTCAGCGTGCGGCTTTCGATCGGAACGCCGAAGACGGGAAGCGGCGTCATCGCGGCGGCCATGCCGGGCAGGTGCGCCGCGCCGCCGGCCCCCGCGATCACGACCTGGAAACCCTCGCCGCGCGCGCCGCGCGCGAAGTCGTAAAGGCGCTCGGGCGTGCGATGGGCCGAGACGATGCGTGCCTCATGGGAAATGCCGAGCGCGTCCAGGGTGTCGGCCGCGTGTTTCATGGTCGGCCAGTCGGACTGGCTGCCCATGATGATGGCAACCTTCGGCGTGTCTTCGCGCATCCATACCCCCTGGTCTTGCGTGCGGCCGGCTCCGCATCGGGCGGAGCGTTCCGCCGGGTCCCGGAAGGCCCCGCACTATAGGCAGAGTGCCCTTGCGCGCAAGAGGGCATGGCAGGGGACGGCCCCGCGCCGCCCGTCAGGGGCGGGACATGCGTTCGTGCCCGGGCGATTTCAGGCGATGATGTCGGGAAGCAGCTTGTCCTCGAGCGTCGAGATGCGGTCTTTCAACGCGAGTTTCTTCTTCTTGAGGCGCTGGAGCTGAAGGGCGTCGGAGCGACCGGTCAGGCTCATGGCGTCGATGGCCGTATCGAGGTCGCGATGTTCCTGCCGGAGCCGTGCGAGCTCCATGCGAACCGACTTGTCGTCCTGGCCGCCCTCAATGCCTGCATCCATACCGCCACTCCATACGCCGTGCGTTGTTTGCGCCTGACCCTTGCCACCCGGGATGGCGTGTGCCCGCGCGCATCGTGCGACAGGCGGGATGCGCCATTCGGTCGCGGGACCGGACATGCGCGCGCAACGGACCTCGTGCCGCATCCCGGCACGCGCGACACCCGCGCCTCAGGATAGCCCGACACGGGGGAAAACGGTAGGGAAAAGCGTGTTCGTTCAGGCTGCTTCAGGCCACAATATCGCCATGGAAAGGAATTGCTAACGTAGCGGCATCCATGGGTCCGGAACTGTTCGACAGCGCCAATTCGCTGTGTCACACTCTTGTCGTCAACGCGAAAGACAAGGAGGATTTCATGTCCCTTCAGTCGCATCTCGTCGAGCTTGAGAAGCGCCATTCAGACCTCGAGCGTGAGCTTGAGGAGGCCATGCGCCATCCGAGCATGGACTCGCTGGAAATCGCATCGCTCAAGCGTCGCAAACTTCTGCTCAAGGACGAGATCGAGAAGATCCGCACGGACACTCTTCACTGAAGATTGCGTTTTGACGCGAGGCCCGTCCGGATGGAACGGGCTCCCCCCAACAGAAGCCGCGGCCTTGCCGCGGCTTTTGTGGTTTCAGGGGCCAGGTGCCACGCTTCAGAAGCGGAACGCGCGCCACTCGACGCCGGCGAGACTGCCGTCGCCGTTGCCGTCGGCGGCGCCGAAACGAACCCTGGCGCCCTCCAGGAATTCATCGAGGCTCAGCATGCCGTCGCCGTCGGTGTCCATGGGTGCGAAGCGGGCGGCCTTCTCCTCCTGACGACGCGCCTGCATCGCAGGATTGTTGCCCTGTTGCGGGCCCATGCGCACGCTCATGTACTCGTCCATGGTCAGCTTGCCGTCGCCGTCCGCATCCATTGCATGGAAGACGTCCTCCGCGTGGCGCAGCACCTCCTCGAGCGAGACCGAGCCGTTGCCGTCCGCGTCCATCGCCTCCATGCGCGCGGCCATGCCGCCGCCACCCATTCCCTGACCCATTCCCTGCTGTGCCATAACCGGTCCGCTGGCGAGTGCGCCGGCAAGCGTGAGGAGGGCGAGCGTTGCGTGAAGACGAGTCATGAGTCGCTCCTTCTGCCCCGTCGGGGCCGTGTCGGGCCATGTGGGCCCGTTGAGGATGCAAGTTTCGAACATTGGAATATTACTACGACGACGGGGTGCCGGTGGCGCGGCACCCCGTCGCAGGCGTGGCGGTTTCGCGAGGGCCGGGGTCAGGCCGACCTGGCCATCTCGCGCAGCACGAACTTCTGGATCTTGCCGGTCGAGGTCTTGGGCAGTTCGGTGAAGACCACGTGACGCGGCACCTTGTAGCCGGCCAGATGCTCCTTGCAGAAGGCGATGAGCGCTTCCGCCGTGAGGCTCGATCCCGCGCGCAGTTCGACGAAGGCGCAAGGGGTCTCGCCCCATTTCTCGTCCGGGCGTGCGACGACGGCCGCCGCCATCACGTCCGGGTGGCGGAACAGGGCGTCCTCGACCTCGATGGAGGAGATGTTCTCGCCGCCGGAGATGATGATGTCCTTTGAGCGGTCCTTGAGCTGGATGTAGCCGTCAGGATGGAGAACGCCGAGATCGCCGGAATGGAACCAGCCGCCGGCGAAGGCCTCGTCCGTTGCCTCCGGGTTCTTCAGATAGCCCTTCATGACGACGTTGCCGCGGAACATGACCTCGCCGAGCGTCGTGCCGTCGGCGGGCACCGGCTCCATGGTCACCGGGTCCATGACCGACAGGCCCTCCAGCGCTACGTAACGCACGCCCTGGCGTGCCTTGAGGGCGGCCTGGCGCTCCGCGGGCAGGTCGTTCCAGTCGTCCTTCCACTCGTTGACGACGGCGGGTCCGTAAACCTCGGTCAGGCCGTAGAGGTGGGTCACGTTGAAGCCGGCCTCGCGCATGGCCGCCAGAACCGATTCGGGCGGCGGCGCGGCGGCGGTCATGAACTCCACGCCCCGGCCCTTAAGGTCGCGCTTGTCGGCGTCGGGAGCGTTGAGCAGCGTCGACATGACGATGGGCGCGCCGCACAGGTGGGTGACGCCCTCGTCGGCGATCAGGTCCCAGATCGGCTTGGCGCGCACCCAGCGCAGGCAGACATGCGTGCCCGCGACCACCGAGATCGACCAGGGGAAGCACCAGCCGTTGCAGTGGAACATGGGCAGCGTCCACAGGTAGACCGGATGGCGGCCCATGGCGGCGGTCAGGATGTTGGCCTCGGCCAGCAGGTAGGCGCCGCGATGATGATAGACGACGCCCTTGGGATTGCCGGTGGTGCCGGAGGTGTAGTTGAGCGCGATCGCGTCCCACTCGTCGGCGGGCAGGCTCCAGTCGAAATTCTCGTCGCCGGACTGGAGGAACGCCTCGTAGTCCTCCCGTCCCAGCCGCTCGCCGGTCTGGGGGAACTCGGGGTCGTCGTAGTCGATGACCAGCGGCTGCACGCTTGCAAGTTCCAGCGCCTCCTTCATCACCGGGGCGAACTCGCGATCCGTGATGACGACCTTGGCCTCGGCGTGATCGAGCTGGAAGGCGAGCACGGCGGCATCGAGGCGCGTGTTGAGCGAATGCAGCACGGCGCCGGTCATGGGCACGCCGTAGTGGGCCTCGAGCATGGGCGGCGTGTTCGACAGCATCACCGTGACGGTATCGTTCTTGCCGACACCCGCGCGTGACAGGGCCGAGGCGAGCTTGCGCGCCCTGGCGTAGAAATCGCGGTAGCTGGTGCGGCTCGCGCCGTGCACGATCGCGGTGCGGTCCGGGAAGACGGCCGCAGCGCGGGCGAGAAAGCTCAGGGGCGAGAGCTGCGTGTGGTTCGCGGCGCATTTGCCGAGATCACGCTCGTAAGGGCTGGATGTCACGGGCATTCCTGTTTCCTCGCTGCCGGCGGATCTCGTGCCGCCGATCCTGTGCACATGAAACCGAAAACGCCGTTCCCCTTCAAGCGGATCCCGCGATCCGTCCGGCATCAGCCCAGGACCCCGACGATCCCGTCGTAGAGGAGCTTGGCGCCGATGATGCCGACGGCGGCATATGTCAGCCTGTAGAACAGGCTCGGGTCGATCCGCCTGACCAGCCAGACGCCGCCAAGGGTCGCCAGCGGGGCAAGCGGCAGCAGGACGGCGGAGGTCGCCAGATTCTCCGCGTCGAACTGGCCGAGCGCCGCATAGGGAACGAGCTTGATCGCGTTCATCGTCGTGAAGAAGATGACCGTCGTGCCGGCCAGATGCACCGGGTGCAGCCTGAGCGGCAGCATGTAGATCTGGTAGGGCGGCCCGCCGGCGTGGCTGACGAAGCTGGTGAAGCCGGACAGGAAGCCCCAGAAGCGCCCGATCCAGGGCCGGTGCGGGCGCGGCTCGCCGTCGCGGGCACGGCCGACGAAGGAGTTCAGCGCGAAAAGCATGGCCACGAGCCCGACGAGAATCCGCACATGGGCGTCGCTGACGATGGCGGCCGTGAAATAGCCGAGGGTGATGCCGACGATCGCGCCGGGGAGCAGGATCGCGAGGCTGCGCCGGTCGAAGTTGCCCCGATAGGCGAAGACGCCCGACCAGTCCATCACGACGAGAATCGGCAGCATGATCCCGGCCGCCTGCACCGGCGGGATCGTCAGGCTCATGAGGGGAACGCCGAGCATCGACAGCGGTCCGCCGAAGCCGCCCTTGGCAAGGCCGACGAGAAGCACCGCCGGAATGGCGAACATGTAGAAATGGGGATCCGAGATGGGGTGCAAGGGAAAGCCGGGGGTGAGGGGAAGTCATCATCTGGGCGCTTGTCGCCCGATGGCGGGCCAGCGCCCGCAAGCGAGTTGTGACAGGCGCGGCGGCGCATGTCTACGCAAACACCCCATTCGCCGAATGTCTTAAGCCGCGTCTCTTGCCTTTCACCGCCTTGAGGCGGCAGATACGCTCGACAGGAGCGACGGGCCGGCAAGCGGTCCGTGGCCGGGAGGGGAGGCCCGGCCGTCCGGCAAGCGAACGACGGGAGGAAGCAAGCGATGGCGAGCCGCTATCACGAGGTCTACGAGGCATGGCAGCGCGATCCGGAAGGGTTCTGGGCCGCGGCGGCGGCCGAGATCGACTGGATCAAGCCCTTCGACAAGGTGTTCGACCCCGAGCTTGGCGGGTTCGGCCAGTGGTTCGCGGGCGCGGAGTGCAACACCTGCTACAACTGTCTCGACCGGCATGTGGAGCGTGGACGTCCGGGGCAGCCGGCGATCATCTACGACAGCCCGATCACCGGCGCGAAGGCCGTCTACACCTATGAGGAGACGCTCGAGCGCGTGAACGCGATGGCTGCGGTCCTGGCCGACAACGGCATCGTGAAGGGCGACCGCGTCATCATCTACATGCCGATGATCCCCGAAGCGGTGATGGCGATGCTCGCCTGCGCCCGCCTGGGCGCGGTGCACTCGGTCGTGTTCGGAGGCTTCGCCGCCAACGAACTCTCGACGCGGATCGACGACGCGACGCCCAAGGCGGTGATCGCCGCCTCCTGCGGCATCGAGCCGGGCCGGATCATTGCCTACAAGCCGTTGCTCGACGAGGCGATCCGCCTGTCCGACCACAAGCCGGAGGCATGCTTCGTGCTTCAGCGCGAGCAGGCGCTGGCCGACCTCGAGGCGGGACGCGACCATGACCTGGGCGCGCTGATGGATGCGGCGATGACGGCCGGGCGCGAGGTTGCCTGCGTGCCGGTCAAGGCCACCGACCCGCTTTACATCCTTTATACGTCCGGAACGACCGGGCAGCCCAAGGGCGTGGTGCGCGACAACGGCGGGCACATGGTCGCGCTCAAGTGGAGCATGTCCAATCACTACGGCATCGAGCCGGGGGAGGTGTTCTGGGCCGCCTCCGACGTCGGCTGGGTGGTGGGCCATTCCTACATCGTCTATGCGCCGCTTCTGCACGGGGCGACCACCGTCGTCTTCGAGGGCAAGCCGGTGGGCACGCCCGACGCCGGCGTGTTCTGGCGGGTGATCGCGGAACACAACGTGGCCGCGCTTTTCACCGCGCCGACGGCCTTTCGCGCGATCAAGAAGGAAGACCCGCAGGGCAAGCTGCTGGCGGAATACGACCTGTCGTCCTTCCGCACGCTGTTCCTGGCCGGAGAGCGTGCCGATCCCGACACTCTGCAATGGGCGGAGGACCAGCTCGGCGTGCCCGTGGTCGACCACTGGTGGCAGACCGAGACGGGCTGGGCGATCGTCGGCAATCCGGTGGGGCTCGGCCTGCTGCCGATCAAGCACGGCTCGCCGACGGTGCCGATGCCGGGATACGACGTCAGGATCCTCGACGATGCCGGACATCCGCTGCCGGCGGGAACCCTGGGCAACGTGGTGGTGAAGCTGCCGCTGCCGCCGGGCTGCCTGCCGACGCTCTGGCATGCGCCGGAGCGCTTTCACGCCAGCTATCTGGCCGAGTTCCCGGGCTACTACAAGACGGCGGACGCGGGCATCATGGACGAGGACGGCTACCTGTTCATCATGGCGCGCACCGACGACATCATCAACGTCGCCGGCCACAGGCTGTCCACGGGCGCCATGGAGGAGGTGCTGGCCAGTCATCCGGACGTGGCGGAATGCGCGGTCGTCGGCATCACCGACACGCTGAAGGGGCAGGCGCCCTGCGGCTTCGTGGTGCTCAAGGCCGGCGTGAACCGTCCGCACGAGGAGATCGAGGCGGAACTTGTGCGCCTGGTGCGCGAGCGCATCGGCCCGGTCGCGGCGTTCAAGCTGGCGCTCACCGTGGAGCGGTTGCCCAAGACGCGCTCGGGCAAGATCCTGCGCGCCACCATGCGCCAGATCGCCGACGGGACCGAGGTGCGCATGCCCGCGACCATCGACGACCCGGCCATCCTCGATGAAATCGAGGAGGCGCTGCGCGAGCGCGGCATCGTCACGGGCGGCTGAGCGGGGCGGCCCGGCAGCCATCGACAGGGGCGGCGTCTCGCCCTATGGTCGCGGGCATCGGCCGGTTGTCCTCGGGCACCGGCCGGACCCGTTTCAGGTACGCCCCGTCGCGGGCTGCCCGTCATGTCAAACGCTCTACACGCACGAGGATCCCAGTGTCCCTGGAAAACAAGGTAGCCATCGTCACCGGCGCGGCCGGCGGCATCGGTCTTGCCATTGCACGCCGGTTCGTCGCCGATGGCGCGAAGGTCGTCATCGCCGACGTGGACGATCAGCGGGGCGAGGCCGCGGAAGCCGAGCTGAAGGCGCAGGGCGAGGCCCATTACGTTCATTGCAACGTCGCCGAGAAGCTCGACGTGCGCAATCTCGTCGCCGCGACGCTCGACACCTTCGGTGACATCGACATCCTCGTGAACAACGCGGGCGTCGTGGTCGGCGGTGAACTGCTCGATCTCGACGAGGCGGACTTCGACCGTGTGCTCGGCGTCAACCTGAATGGCGCCTTCCTGTGCACCCAGGCGGTCGGCCGGCACATGGTCGACAAGGTGAAGGAAGGCGGCAAGCCCGGAGTCATCATCAACATGTCTTCGGTGAACGCGGTCTTCGCGATCCCCAACCAGGTGCCCTATTCGGTGTCCAAGGGCGGGCTGAACCAGCTCACCAAGGTGTCGGCGCTGTCGCTGGCGCCGCACGGCATCCGGGTCAATGCCATCGGGCCGGGCTCGATCATGACCGACATGCTGGCCTCGGTGAACTCGGACAAGGCGGCGCGGGATCGCGTCCTGTCGCGCACGCCGCTCGGGCGCGTCGGAGACCCGTCCGAGATCGCCGGCGTCGCGGCCTTCCTGGCCTCGGACGACGCAAGCTACGTCACCGGCCAGACGATCTATGCCGATGGCGGGCGCCTGCCGCTCAACTACACGGTGCCGGTTCCGGACGAGGACTGATCGCGCCTCGCGAACCCGTTTCGAGACAGACAGAAAGGGCCGGGCGATCGGATCGCCCGGCCCTTTCTGTCATGATGGTTCAGCGTCGTCCGGCTCAGCCGGCGACGGAGCTTTCCCCGCGCGCGGCGTCGAAGGCCTGTGCGCCGCTCTGGAACTGCAGCCTTGCAAGCTTGGCGTAGAGGCCGCCGGCGGCGACAAGGTCTTCGTGCCGTCCGGTCTCGACGATACGCCCCTCGTCCATGACCACGATGCGGTCGGACTTGAGGACGGTGGCCAGGCGATGTGCGATCACAAGCGTGGTGCGGCCCTGCATGAGGCGTTCCAGCGCCTCCTGGACCAGCGTCTCGCTCTCCGCGTCGAGGGCGCTCGTCGCCTCGTCGAGAAGCAGCACCGGCGCGTCCTTGAGGATGGCGCGGGCAATGGCGATGCGCTGGCGCTGGCCGCCTGAAAGCGTCACGCCGCGTTCGCCGACGAGCGTGTCGTAGCCGTTCTCCAGCCTGGTGATGAAACCGTCGGCGGAGGCCAGGCGGGCCGCGTCCTCGATCTCGGCGCGGGCGGCGTCCGGCCGGCCGAAGGCGATGTTCTCGGCGATCGTCGTGCCGAAGATCACCGTGTCCTGCGGCACGAGGGCGATCTGGCGGCGCAGGGCACGCGGATCGCAGGCGCGCAGGTC
The DNA here is from genome assembly GCA_002722295.1 of Stappia sp. Classification (GTDB taxonomy): domain Bacteria; phylum Pseudomonadota; class Alphaproteobacteria; order Rhizobiales; family Stappiaceae; genus Stappia. The sequence goes on from PBLF01000028.1 coordinate 166,843, forward strand.
CGTTCCGTCGAGGCGGATCGTTCCCGAGGTCGGGTCGTAGAAGCGCATCAGCAGGTGGAAGAGCGTCGACTTGCCCGCGCCCGAGGGACCGACGACGGCCACCGTCTCGCCGGGCGCGATGTCGAGATCGATGCCGTTGAGAACCGGAAGGCCGGCCCCCTCGCCATAGGCGAAGGCGACCTGCTCGAAGGCGACGGCGCCGGTTGCGCGGTCCGGCAGGGCGACCGGATGTTCGGGGGCGGAGATCGCAGGCTTGACGCGCAGCAGCTCGGACAGGCGCTCGGCCGCGCCGGCGGCGAGCGAAATCTCGCCCCACACCTGGCTGAGCTCGCCGAGCGCGCCGGCCGCGAAGATCGAATAGAGCAGGAACTGACCCAGCGCGCCGGCACTCATGCGGCCGTTGAAGACGTCGCTTGCGCCCACCCAAAGCACCGCCACAACGCTGGTGGCGATCACGAAGATTGCGAAAGCGGTGAGAAAGGCGCGCGCGAGAATCGCCTTGCGCGCGGCCAGGAAGGCCTCCTCCACGGAGCCGGCGAAGCGGCGGCCAGAATGCTCCTCGTTGGTGAAGGCCTGGAGCGTGCGCACGGCGCCGACGGTCTCGGTCGCATAGGCGGATGCCTCGGCGAGCGTGTCCTGTGCATGGCGCGAGCGGCGGCGCACGGAGCGGCCGAAGCCGATCAGCGGCAGCACGATCACCGGGATCGCCGCCAGCACGAACATGGACAGGCGCGGGCTCGACACGACCATCATGGCGGTGGCGCCGAGGAACATCACCAGGTTGCGCATGGCGATGGAGGCGCTGGCGCCGACGGCGGCCTTGATCTGCGTGGCGTCGGCGGTCAGGCGCGACAGGATCTCGCCGGACTTGGCGCTGTCGAAATAGCCCGGCGACAGGGTGACCACATGGGAGAAGACGTCGGAGCGCACGTCCGCGACGATGCGCTCGCCAAGCGTCGTGACCAAGTAGTAGCGCAGGGCCGAAAACACCGCGAGGCCGCCGGCCACGGCGACAAGGACGGTGAAGTAGTTGTTGACCAGCGACGGGTCGTCCGCGCCGAAACCGAAATCGATCATGCGGCGGATCGCGATCGGCAGCACGAGCGTCATGGCGGACGCGCCGACCAGGGCGAGCAGGGCAAGGGCCACCCGCATCCGGTAGCGCTTCAGATAGGGCAGGAACGCACCGAGGGGGCGAATGTCCCGGCGTCCGGGGCGGTCGGGGGCGGAGGAGGAGCCGTATCGGGACACGCGGATGTCTCTTCTTCTGTGTGCGCGGGTGTGGTTTCGTGCGGCTCCGCCCGAGTGGGGGAACGCGCCGGGGATCCGTGCGGAACCGGAACCAGGCGCGGACCTTAGCCGCTTGCCCGCGTCAGGCCAACCGCTGCGCGACGGCGCCCTTGCGCGAAGCGACAAATGGGCGCAAGAGCAGAGCGGAACCCGCAGCGCCGGGACCGTCGCGAGACCGGCTGCGGCCTTGTGTTCCGGGCGCGGATGGGCTATAGGCTCGCGCGCAAGGTTTCGGATCGTGTGCCGGTCAGGTGCGCGATCCGCTTTCGTTCATGCATCCGCAGACCGGTATCGCGCCTTCTTCATTGGCCGGGGGAGGCGGAACCCTGAGGATGCAGGGACGGGAACAGGACAAAACGGCATCGCGAAGCGCCGCGCCCCGCGCCGGCCTTCTCCGTCGACACGGACCCGTGCAGGCGGGATCGAGAACCACGGGAACGAAGAAGATGAAGAAAGACATTCACCCCGACTACCACACCATCAAGGTGGTCATGACGGACGGCTCCGAGTTCACCACCCGTTCGACCTACGGGGCGGAGGGCGAGTCGCTCCAGCTCGACATCGACCCGCGCACCCATCCGGCGTGGACCGGTGGCGACCGTCAGCTGATGGATCGCGGCGGCCGCGTCTCGCGCTTCAAGAACAAGTACGCCGGCTTCCTGGGCAACTGATCGGGAGCGTCCCGCTTCGGGACGCTCGGGACAGCCCGGACAGGCAGTACATGCAAAAGACCCCCGGTCCGATGGGCCGGGGGTCTTTGCGTTCCTGTGCCCTTTCGCCACCGCGTTCACGCCCGGTGGGCGCATGTCGGGCGCATACAAGAACCCCGGCGCGGGACATCGGGTCCGGCCGGGGTTTCTGGATGGGGCAGTCCTTGTGCCGCGAGGCTTATCCGTCGAGGCGACCGGCGCCAAAGGCGGCGTTGAGGGCGTTGAGATGGGCGGCGACCGGATTGCGGGCCGAGACGGCCTCGGCCTGGCGACGGCTGTCCTGGATCATGCGGTCGATGTGCAGGATGCGCTCCTGCAGACGCACGGAGCGCTCGATCAGGGAGCGCAGCATCTCGGGCAGTTCCTCGAAGCCGGCGGCGCCGCTGTTGGGCGAGGCGCTGTCGAGGCGCACCTTGGTCTTCTCGCTGCCGGCCTGCTCGGGGGTCATCTCGCCTTCGTTCACGGCGCGCTGAAGCAGAAGCCAGGAGGCCATCTGCATCAGCCGTGTCGTCAGGCGCATGGATTCGGTGGCATAGGCAAGCGACGCGGCACGCGGAAGCGACTTGGATTCCACCCGGCCATCGCCGTCGAGATAGGCGGCGGTCTCCTCGACCAGGCCCATTCCGTCCCGGAAGAGGGTGCTGAAGGTCTCGGAATTGGCGAGCCGCTCGGCGAAGTCGATCATTCCCCCGCCTGACGTTGTTGCGTGCCGGTCCGTCATATGCCTGCGTCTCCTGTTCACACCTGCCTGTCGCGCCCGGCTGTCCTTCTCTCGCCTCTCCGCCGGCGGGCCCGTGCGAGGGGCGCTTCTGCCGGAGTGCGTCGCGGGACCATGTCCCGCATCGGGAGGGCGGCGGCCCTTGTTGTGCCGCTTTGAAACCGTGGTGCGTCTGTCGACCCTTGCGTCGCAAGCATCATGCCAGGATCCGACGGCAGATCCCGGCCACCCCCTCTGGATACACCGGAGAGCGCGCCAAAAAAAGAGCCGCGGAGACCGCGGCTCGAAGTCATTAACAGGGAGGCGTCAAACAGAGTGGACAGGAGCCACTCGAAATCCAGATCACTGGATACCCACAGTTATGATTTGGAAAGCTTAATAAAAAGTAAATTATTAAAAGTGTCGTGATTTCAATGGTTATTCCGCAACGTCCCCGCTTCCGATCCTTAAGTGAAAACAAGTAGTCACGGATGAAGTGTCTATTTTCGGAACACCGCGTCCGCTGCCGCCCGCACACCGCCACGTGTGGAGATCTCCGTCTCGGTGCGCGTGATCTCGGCCCTGAGCGCGAGAATCCGTGCTTCCAGTTCCTCCACGGACTGGCGGGACAGGTCCTCGCCAACGACCACCGTCGCCTGTGCGGGGCGCTGCGGGCCATCGAGGTCTTCGAACATGTCTTCCTCCCTTGCGTTCTGCCGCTGCCGACCGGGAAGAATGCTGTTCCGCCCCGACAAGGTCAATTGTCAGGCCGGGCATGGCTGCTAAAACGGTCGGGAGGAAACACGCCAATCGAACCGGAGGACGTGCCATGGCGCATGACGATGCCCCGAGCCACCCGCGCATGATGACCGCGATCGCGATCAAGTCGCCCGGCGGACCCGACGTGCTGGCGCCCGAGGAGCGGCCCGTGCCGGCCGCGCGCGACGGCGAGGTTCTCATCAAGGTGCATGCCGCCGGCGTCAATCGGCCCGACGTGATCCAGCGCAAGGGCCTGTATCCGCCGCCCCCGGGCGTCACCGACATCCCGGGCCTCGAGGTCTCCGGCGAGGTGATCGCGCGCGGGCCCGGTCTTTCCGGCGAGGCGCATCTGGAGGTCGGAGCCAGGGTCTGCGCGCTCGTGCCGGGCGGCGGCTATGCCGAATATGTGACCGCCCACGCGGGTTGCGTGCTGCCCGTCCCCGATGGCCTTTCCATGGTCGAGGCGGCGGCCGTGCCGGAAACCTTCTTCACCGTGTGGAGCAACGTCTTCGACCGGGTCGGTCTGACGGCGGGCGAACGGTTCCTCGTGCACGGCGGCACCTCGGGCATCGGCACGACGGCGATCCAGCTCGCGAAGGCCTTCGGGGCGGAGGTCTTCACCACCGTGGGATCGGCGGAGAAGGCCGAAGCCGCGCGCAAGCTCGGGGCGGATCACGTCATCAACTACAACGAGACGGATTTCGTCGAGGAGATCGGACGCGTCACCGGCGGGGCCGGCATTCACGTCATCCTGGACATGGTCGGCGGGGACTATGTGGAGCGCAACTGGAAGGTGGCGGCCGTGGAAGGGCGCATCTGCCAGATCGCGACACTGAACGGCACGTCGCAGGAGGTGAATTTCAGCCGCCTTATGGTCAAGCGGCTGACCCATACGGGGTCTACCCTGCGCCCGCGCGACGAGGGCTTCAAGGCGGCGATCGCCACGAAGCTGCGTGAGCGGGTGTGGCCGCTGATCGCACGGAAGAAGGTGGGACCGGTGATGGATTCGACCTATCCGCTCGATGAGGCGGTTGCCGCGCACACGCGCATGGAAGGGTCGTCGCATGTGGGAAAGATCGTCCTGGTGACGCCTGCCGGAGCGTGATCCGGGTTTGATTTCGCGCGCGAAGCGGCGTATAAGCCCGAAAGTTCCCCTCTTAATTCGAGTGTGTTTCAGTCTTTGTCGCGACCTGCAGCCTTGCGGGTCACCGGCGGAGCGAACAGGAGGCTTTTATTCATGGCGACCACACCCTTGATGCCAAAGGCGACGGCCGTGTGGCTCGTGGACAACACGTCCCTCAGCTTCGACCAGATCGCCGATTTCTGCAAGTTGCATCCGCTCGAGGTCAAGGCGATCGCCGACGGCGAGGCGGCCCAGGGCATCAAGGGTCTCGACCCTGTCATGACCGGCCAGTTGAGCCGCGACGAGATCGAGAAGGGGCAGGTGGACACGGGCTACCGGCTGAAGCTCCAGGAGAGCAAGACGCGGGTTCCCGAGGCCAAGCGCAAGGGACCGCGCTATACGCCGGTGTCGCGCCGCCAGGACCGTCCCAACGCGATCCTGTGGCTGGTGCGCAACCATCCCGAGCTCAAGGACGCCCAGGTGATGCGCCTTGTCGGCACGACCAAGCCGACGATCCTCGCCATTCGCGAGCGCACCCACTGGAACTCGGCCAACCTGACGCCGAGCGATCCGGTGACGCTTGGCCTTTGCAGCCAGATCGAGCTCGATCTCGAGGTGGAGCGTGCGTCCAAGAACCTGCCGCCGCGGCCCGAGGGCGAGCATCACGAGGAGACGCTCCTGCCGGCGGAGGAGACCACCTCCGAGGACGCGATGGCGGCCGCCTTTGCCCGCACCACCTCCACGCCCCAGCCGCAGGAGGAGGAGTTCGACGCCGACGCGGTGTTCGCCAAGCTCAACGCGCTCAAGGGCCGCTCCGACGAGGAGACGGACGAGGACGCGGCTGGCGAGGATGCGACTGGCGAGGACGCGACGGACGAGGCTTCCGGCTCCGACGAGACGGCTTCTGCCGAGCAGCCGGGTGAGGACGACGAGCAGCGCTGAGACGCGCCGTGCGGTTCTCCCGCAGCAGCATCATGACCTGAACGAAAAGGGCCGTCCGGAGAACCGGGCGGCCCTTTTCGGTTCTGGTGCGTTCTCAAGCGGGCGAAACACAAGACGGCCGGGCACATGGCCCGGCCGTCGCGAAGTGTCGGGTCGGAAGAGGAAAGGCTCAGGCCGCGGTGAGCTTGGCCAGCGTTTCCTCGTCCACCTCGAAGTTCGAGTAGACGTTCTGCACGTCGTCGTCGTCTTCCAGCATCGCGATGAGCTTGAGGACCGTCTGCGCCTTTTCGGCATCGACGGGTGCCGGCGTCTGCGGCCGCCAGATGGTCTTCACCGTTTCCGCCTCGCCGACGGATGCCTCGAGCGCCTTGGAGACGTCGCCGAGATCCTCGAAGGTGCAGGTGATGACGTGGGATGTCTCGTCCGACTGCACATCCTCGGCGCCGGCCTCGATGGCGGCCTCGAGCATGGCGTCGGCGCTGCCGGCGTCCGCCGGATAGACGATCTCGCCGACCCGGTCGAACATGAAGGCGACCGAGCCGCTTTCGCCCATGGAGCCGCCGCACTTGGAGAAGTAGGAGCGCACGTTGGAGGCGGAACGGTTGCGGTTGTCGGTCAGCGCCTCGACGATGACGGCGACGCCGGCCGGACCGTAGCCCTCGTAGCGGACTTCCTCGTAGTTGTCGCCGTCACCCGCCTGCGACTTGTTGATCGCGCGCTGGATGTTGTCCTTGGGCATGGACTGGGCCTTGGCGTTCTGCACGGCCAGGCGCAGGCGCGGATTGGCGTTGATGTCCGGTCCGCCCATCTTCGCAGCGACCGTGATCTCCTTCGACAGCTTGGAGAAGATCTTGGAGCGCACCGCGTCCTGGCGGCCCTTGCGGTGCATGATGTTCTTGAATTGGGAATGTCCGGCCATGTCGCTTCCTGGTTCGTTCCTGCAATTGCCTTGCCGTGGCCCTGAGCTGCGTGTCGGCGCAGCCCGTGTCCGCGGATCCTCGCCCGGCCCGGAAAACGGGACGGGGGACCGGCGGAACGCGTGCCGCCTGCCCGGACATCCGGGTGGCGAGGGGCGCGGATCGGCGCGTTATACGTCTCGCGCGGCCAAAAATCCAGCCACGCAAGCCAGCGGACTCGCGGCGGGCGTCTCAGCCCTCGCGCCAGTCCGGCGGCAGCACCTGCGAGAGCCGGCCGCCCAGCCGCAGCGGAGCGATGGCGGTGGCAAGCCCGCTCGTCTCGTCGATCTCCACGGCAACGCCGGAGACGGTCGCCTCGCCGAGCGCCGGGGTGAAGCGGCCCGAGGGGATCTTGCGCAGGAAGCGCGAGACCGGCTCGTCCTTTTCCATGCCCAGCACGGAATCATAGTCGCCGCACATGCCCGCGTCGCTCATGTAGGCGGTGCCGCCGGGCAGGATCTGGTGGTCGGCCGTGGGCACATGGGTGTGGGTGCCGACGACGAGCGAGGCACGACCGTCGACGAAATGGCCCATCGCCTGCTTCTCGCTGGTCGCCTCGGCGTGCATGTCGATGACGGCGGCGTCGACCACCTGGCCGAGCGGGGTGGACTCAAGCACCTGGTCGACGGCCGCGAAGGGGTCGTCCAGACTGTCCATGAACACCCGCCCCATGGCGTTGACCACGAGGATGCGCGCGCCGTTGCGGGCGGTGAAGATGTTGGCCCCGCGCCCCGGCGTCCCTGAGGGGAAGTTGATCGGACGGATCAGGCGGTCCTGGCGCTCGATGTAGACAAGCGTGTCGCGCTGGTCCCAGATGTGGTTGCCGGTGGTGACCACATCCGCGCCGGCATCGAGCACGTCCTGGAGGATCGCCTCGGTGATGCCGAAGCCGGCGGCGGAGTTCTCGCCGTTGACGATGACGAAGTCGATGGCATTGGCCTCGACAAGGCCGGGCAGCGTTTCGACCACGGCCTGGCGGCCGCTGCGCCCGACCAGATCCCCCAGAAACAATAGACGCATGTCACTCCCTGCCCGCGGCGGGATTGCCGCTCGTGTGTGATTGTTCGCGGGTTTCCGCAACGACGAATCCCGTTTCGGTCAGGATCCGGGCGAGCCGCCGGTCGTGGGGCTCCTCGGGAACCTCCTCCACTTCCTGGGCGGCGAAGGCAATGCCGACCGTGACCGGCTCGCGACCGCTTTCCACCGCGATCCGCGCGATCGCGCGGTCGTAGTAGCCGCGCCCGTAGCCGATGCGCCCGCCGCGCCGGTCGAAAGCCGCGAGAGGCACGAGCATGCAGGACGGGACGAGTTCCTCCGCCTCCGCCGGGGGTTCCAGTGTGCCGAAGCCGGCCTTCACCAGTTGCGTTTCGCGGGTGAGTTCACGGAAGACGAGGTCGCCCTCGACGATGGCGGGAAGAGCCAGGCGGTGGCCGCGTGCGCGCAGCGCATCCATGAGCGGGCGCGGGTCGATCTCGTCGCGGATGGGCCAGAAGCCCGAGACAATGGCGCCCGGCGCGAACCCGAGCGCATCGATGTGGTCGACAAGGGCAAGCCCCGCCTCGATGCGGACGGTCTCCGGCAGGGCGGCGCGTGCCGCCAGCGCGGCGCGGCGGTGCCTTTCCTTGTCGGCCTGGATCGGCGTCAGGTCTGATCGGGGCGCGTTCTTCGCCATGCGCTCTCTCGGGACTGCGGAACGGGTCGCTCGGGACCCGTGCGGCCCCGCTTCGTCGTCAATAACCGAAAAGGGAGCGGGAAGGAAACCGTGCCGCGGCGCCATTGCGATGCGCCGGACCGACACGGGCGTGCCGGAGGTGAATTTCTGACGTGGCCACCTCGGCCGTTGGAGGTTGCAATCCCGGGAGACCTACAAAGTAGGTGGGCGCCGTTTGCTCCAGCCCACGGGCCGGAGTAGGGACAGCTCCCTTGGGATGCGTAAGGCCCCGGGGATATGTCTCCTGACGAACCGCGCAGCCACGCCGACCCCGATATAGGGTCGCCTCGCGGGGAATGACAACACCCGATTTTCGCAGGGCTGGCGCGCCATACGCATACGCGGCGAAAATCCCGATGCTTTTGCGGACCAGGAGGGGAAACGGCCGGGGCTACGGCGGTCGGGCGTTCAGCTCTCGGCGGGCTTGACGGAGCGGCTCAGCCCGTCGGCGATCGCCTCGATGCGTCCGGCCGCCTCGCCGATGCTGCGCGCGATGGTCGCCTCGGTCTTTTCGATGCGTTCCAGACTGGCGCTGCGCGCGTCGCGCAGGGCGGCGACTTCGTCCTCGAGCGCCTTGAGCCGGCGCTCGCGTTCGGCGAGCTCGTCGGTCACCATGATGCCGGCCATGACGGTCAGGCGCAGGTCGCCGATCTCGCCGAAGCTGCCGCGCAGCGTGTCGATGGCGCCGTCGAAACGGCGGGCCAGGGCGGACAGCCGCTCCTCCTCGCCGTCGTCGCAGGCCATGCGGAAGCTGCGTCCGTTGATGGTGACGGTGATCTGCGCCATGCCGGTCTCCGGGTGTCTAGCCGCCGTGGGTTTCCAGGACGGAGCGGATCGATTCCATGGCCGAGACCAGCCTGCGCGACACCTCGCGGTTGGCGTCCTCGAGCCGGGCGACGCGCGCCTCCGAGGTGTCGAGCGTGGCGGCGAGCTGGGAGCGGTCCTCGCCCAGCCGCTGGACTTCCGCCGCGAGCCCGTCCACCGACATGTCCGCCTCGAGGCGGTGCTCGACGGCTGCTTCCAGACGACTGACGGCGCGCGAAAGCCGCTCCAGCGCGGCGTCAACCGTGCCGGCCGCGTCCGCCGAGTTTCCAGCAGAGATCTCGTCCGTCGCCATTAAGAAAGCCCGATGCCGAATGCCCGTGTCGCCCCCCGAAACGACGCATGCCGAGCGCGCCTGCCACTCAAGTCGCGGCGACCCGGCACGACGCCGAAAGGTGCCTATAGCATTCCTTCGCCGGCGATGCGAGTTCGCACGAAACCGGGCCGCAGGCCGGCACGCGCTTTGTTGACTCGCCCAAGGTTCCTGATATTTGTCGGGCCGCCTTGCCGGGGGCTTGCCCGCCGGCAGTTCCGGCGCCCTGGCACCGCACCAGCCAGGCCGGCGCCAGTCGGACCGGACCCGCCGGTCCGCACGAACGGCGCTGTTGCACATTAACTGCATGTCACGGCCAACGGGCCTCCGACAGGGACAGACGGGAATCACATGACCGACCTCGACAAGCACCATCGCATGGCGAATGCGATCCGCTTCCTCGCCGCCGATGCCGTTGAGGCCGCAAAGTCCGGCCACCCGGGCCTGCCCATGGGCGCGGCCGACATCGCCACGGTTCTCTTCACCCAGGTGATGCAATACGACCCGACCACGCCGGACTGGCCGGACCGCGACCGCTTCGTGCTGTCCGCCGGACACGGCTCGATGCTGCTTTACGCGGTGCACTACCTGCTGGGCTCCGAGGACTTCACCCTCGACCAGATCAAGAATTTCCGTCAGCTCGGCGCGCTGACCGCCGGCCATCCCGAGTATGGCCACGGCGCGGGCATCGAGACGACGACCGGGCCGCTCGGACAGGGGCTCGCCAATGCCGTCGGCATGGCCATGGCCGAGCGCCACATGCGCGAGACCTTTGGCGCGGACCTTGCCGACCACTACACCTATGCGCTCGTCGGTGACGGCTGCCTCATGGAAGGCATCAGCCAGGAGGCGATCTCCCTGGCCGGTCACCTGCAGCTCAACCGTCTGACCGTCATCTGGGACGACAACGGCATTTCGATCGACGGCAAGGTGTCGATCACCGACAGCACCGACCAGATCGAGCGTTTCGAGGCCAGCGGCTGGGAGACGGTCTCCGTCGACGGGCATGACCCGGCGGCGATCCTCGCCGCGCTCAAGACCGCTCGCTCGAGCTCGCGCCCGACCCTCATCGCGGCCAAGACGACCATCGGCTTCGGCGCTCCGAACAAGGCCGGCACCGAGAAGGTGCATGGCGCACCGCTTGGCGCGGAAGAGCTCGCCGCCACGCGCAAGGCGCTCGGCTGGGCCCATGAGGCCTTCGACGTTCCCAGCGACGTGCTGGATTCCTGGCGCATCGCGGGCCTGCGTTCGGGTCAGGCGCGCAAGGAATGGGAGAAGCGTCTCGCCGCCGCCGATCCGGAGATCCGCGGCGAGTTCGAGCGGCGCCTGCGTGGCGACCTGCCGGCCGGTTTCGCCGACGCGATGGACGCGCTCAAGAAGCAGCTTGCCGCCGACAAGCCGACGCTTGCCAGCCGCAAGGCGTCCGAGCTGGTTCTCGGCACCATCAATTCGGTCGTCACCGAGACCATCGGCGGTTCCGCCGACCTGACCGGATCCAACAACACCCGCACGGCCGACACCAAGGCGATCACCCCGACCGACTTCAGCGGCCGCTATGTCCACTGGGGCATTCGCGAGCACGGAATGGCGGCCGCCATGAACGGCATGGCGCTGCACGGCGGCGTGATTCCCTACTCGGGCACCTTCCTGGCGTTCTCCGACTATGCGCGCCCGGCCATGCGCCTGGCCGCGCTGATGGGCCTGCGCGTCGTGCATGTCATGACCCATGATTCCATCGGTCTTGGCGAGGACGGCCCGACGCACCAGCCGGTCGAGCACTATGCCGCGCTGCGCGCCATTCCGAACCTCGACTTCTTCCGCCCGGCGGATGTGACCGAGACACTGGAATGCTGGCAGCTTTCGCTCGAGGCGACCTCCACGCCGAGCGTGCTGGCCCTGACGCGCCAGAACCTGCCGGCGCTTCGCACCTCCTACGAGGCCGAGAACCTGTCGGCGCGCGGCGCCTATGTGATCCATGAGCCGAAGGAGGCCTCCACGGTCACCTTCTATGCCTCGGGATCCGAGGTCGCCATCGCCGTCGAGGCCGCCGAGACGCTGGCCGGCGAGGGCGTTCACGCCCGGGTCGTCTCCGTGCCCTGCATGGAGCGCTTCGAGCGCCAGTCCGCCGACTATCGTGCGGACATCATCGGCAAGGACCAGGTGCGCGTCGCCATTGAGGCCGGCATCCGCATGGGCTGGGACGGCATCATCGGGCCGGACGGCATCTTCATCGGCATGACGGGCTTCGGCGCCAGCGCGCCCTTCGAGGAGCTGTACCGCCACTTCGGCATCACCGCCGAGGCGGCCGTCGAGGCGGTCAAGGCCCGGCTCGCCGACTGACGGACATCTTTTCCGGAGGGCGGCGCGTCCGCCCTCCGGCATCCGCTTTTCTTGCGTGTGCGTCCATTTCGGTCGCGCACCCCGGACGTCTCGCCTCATCCCGGTTGCATGGACATGCCGCACGGCAGTAAAACCCGGCATCCGAGGGGGAGACAACAGCCGTGCCGTCGCAGTCCGGGAAGCATCGTGCCACCGATCATGTGTGGCTCGCCGTCGCAGAGCGTCCGTGGATCCTCGGCCTCGCGATCGCGGCGGCGCTCATCCTGCTTCCCGTCGCGGTCTGGCTCGACCTTCGCAATCTCTCCGATGCCGGGCTGGCGGCGCAGGCGCGGACCCTCAACGCCATGGTGTCCGAGATCCGGGGCTACTACGGCTCGCAGGTCGTCGCGCGCGTCCAGGGCTTCAAGGGCGAGTCCCTTGCTCTCCACAACTACGAGGACGTCGAGGGCGCGATTCCGATCCCGGCAACCCTGTCGCTGGAACTGGGCGACGTGATCGCCGCGCGCGGCGGGGGCAATGTCGAATACCGTTTCGTGTCCGACGCGGCCTTCGCCAATCGCGCGCCGCACCGGCTCGACGCGTTCGAGCGCAAGGCGCTGGCGCAATTTCGCGAAAGCCGCGAGGCCGACGACATCGCCACGCAGTTTTCCGGTTCGCTGTTCCAGCGCGAGGTGCGCATGGCGGTGCCGGTGATGATGGGCCAGGCCTGCGTGTCCTGCCACAACACCCATCCCGAGAGCCCGAAGCGTGACTGGCAGGTGGGGGACGTGCGCGGCATCCAGGCGATCTCCGTTCACCAGCCGATCGCCACGAACCTGTTTTCGTTCAAGTATCTCTTCCTGTATTTCGCCGGCGCGGGAACCTTCGGCATCGCCTTCGCCGGACTGCAATGGCGTCAGGCGAACATGTTCCGCTCCATGAACGCGGAGCTGGAGGAGGCCAACGGGTTCCTGGCCACGATCTCGATGAAGATCTCGAAATATCTCTCGCCGCAGATCTACAAGTCGATCTTCTCCGGCGAGAAGGACGTGGTGATCTCGACCGAGCGCAAGAAGCTGACGATCTTCTTTTCCGACATCAAGGACTTCACCGAGACGGCGGAACACCTCCAGCCGGAGGAACTGACGAACCTGCTCAACGAGTATTTCACCGAAATGTCCGTGATCGCCCACGCCCATGGCGCGACGGTGGACAAGTTCATCGGCGATGCGATCCTGGCCTTCTTCGGCGATCCGGAGACGCGCGGCGCGCGCGAGGACGCCAACGCCTGTCTCGACATGGCAATCGCCATGCAGCGGCGCATGGGCGAGCTGAAGGGCGAATGGCGCCGGCGCGGCATCGAGAAGCCGTTCGAGGTGCGCATGGGCATCAACACCGGCTATTGCAACGTGGGCAACTTCGGCTCCGCCGACCGGATGGACTATACGATCATCGGCGCGGAGGCGAACCTGGCGGCCAGGCTGCAGGGCATCGCCGAGCCCGGCGGCATCGTCATCTCCTACGAGACCTGGGCGCATGTGCAGGACAGGGTGCGCGTGCATCGTCTCGATCCCATCACGCTCAAGGGGATCTCGGGCGAGATCGTACCCTATGCGGTCGACGGGCTGGCGGAGAATGCCCCGGGCGAAACGCCGGGGTCCTCGACGATCAACGAGGAAAGCGAGGGGCTGCACCTGAGGCTCGACCTCGACAGGCTCGACGAGGACGCGCGTCGTCGGGCGGAGGCCGCGCTCGAGAAGGCGCTGGGCGTGCTGCGCCGGGGAGGGGATGAATGAGCGTCATCCTGACGCATGACGCGCAAGATTCCGCGTCTGCGGCACCAAGATATGTGGCTCACCCCGTTGCATCCTCCGCGAGGCTTCGGTAACCAGCGTGCGGAGGCCCCGGACGGGGCGTGCCGGGCGACAGGCCCATGCCGACCGCAGTCGGGTCGACGGTGTCGCCAGAACATTGCCCATGGATGCGGTTCGCCGCCACAGGAGAGACAAGCATGACCGTGAAGGTTGCCATCAACGGTTTTGGTCGCATCGGACGCAACGTGCTGCGCGCCATCGTGGAATCTGGCCGCACCGACATCCAGGTCGTTGCCATCAACGATCTCGGCCCGGTGGAGACCAACGCCCACCTGCTGCGCTACGATTCCGTCCATGGCCGCTTCCCGGCGACCGTGACGGTGGACGGTGACACGATCGACGTGGGCACCGGCCCGATCAAGGTCACCGCGATCCGCGACCCCAGGGAGCTGCCGTGGGGCGAGCTTGGCGTCGACGTGGCGCTGGAGTGCACCGGCATTTTCGCCGACCGCGACAAGGCCTCCGTGCATCTCGAGAACGGCTCGAAGCGCGTTCTCGTGTCCGCGCCGGCCACCAATGCCGACAAGACGATCGTCTACGGCGTCAATCATGACAGCCTGACGAGCGCGGACATGGTCGTGTCCAACGCGTCCTGCACCACCAACTGCCTGGCACCGGTCGCCCATGTCCTCAACGAGGCCATCGGCATCGAGACCGGCTTCATGACCACGATCCACTCCTACACGGGCGACCAGCCGACGCTGGACACGATGCACAAGGATCTCTACCGCGCCCGTGCGGCCGCGCTGTCGATGATCCCGACGTCGACCGGCGCCGCCAAGGCCGTCGGCCTGGTTCTGCCAGAGCTGAACGGCAAGCTCGACGGCGTGTCGATCCGCGTCCCGACGCCGAATGTCTCGGTCGTCGACCTGAAGTTCGTCGCCCGCCGCGCCACCACGGTCGAGGAAGTCAACGAGGCCATCCGCACGGCGGCCAACGGCAAGCTGAAGGGCATCCTCGGCTTCACCGACGACAAGCTGGTCTCGACCGACTTCAACCACGATCCGCATTCCTCCATCTTCCACATGGACCAGACCAAGGTGATGGACGGAACGCTGGTGCGCATCCTGACCTGGTACGACAACGAGTGGGGCTTCTCCAACCGCATGTCGGACACGGCCGTGGCGCTCGCCAAGACCATCTGATCCGCTGATGTTCGGGCGGGCTCCGGCGACGGTTCCCGCCCGACGCATATCCGGATGGCGGCGCGCCTCGCGCGCAGGCCGTTTCCGGTCCGGCGAACGTCCGGACCGCCCCCGGGGCCACACCCCAGACCTGTCAGGAGCCGACAGATGAGCTTCAAGTCCCTCGACGATCTCGATGATCTTTCCGGCCGGCGGGTCCTCACCCGCGTCGATCTCAATGTGCCCATGGACGGCGGACGCGTCACCGACGCGACGCGTATCGAGCGGGTGCTGCCGACGATCCGCGAGCTTGCGGGCAAGGGCGCGCGGGTCGTGCTTCTGGCACACTTCGGCCGTCCCAAGGGGCAGGCGGTCGCCGACATGAGCCTGGCGCCCGTCGCCAAGGCCCTTTCGGAGCACCTCGGTCGGCCGGTGGCCTTCGCCTCCGACTGCATCGGCGACGCGGCGCGATCCGTGGTCGACGCGCTGGGCGACGGGGACGTGGCGCTGCTGGAGAACACCCGGTTCCACGCGGGCGAGGAGAAGAACGAGGCCGCCTTCGCGGACGCCGTGGCGAGCCTCGGCGATATCTACGTCAACGACGCCTTTTCCGCGGCGCATCGCGCACATGCCTCGACCGAGGGGCTGGCGCGCCGGCTTCCCGCCCATGCGGGGCGGACCATGCAGGCGGAACTCGAGGCGCTCGGCGCGGCGCTCACCACGCCGGTGCGTCCGGTGCTCGCCGTGGTCGGCGGCGCCAAGGTGTCCAGCAAGATCGACCTTCTGGAAAACCTGGTGAAGAAGGTGGACATGCTCGTCATCGGTGGCGGCATGGCGAACACCTTCCTCGCCGCGAAGGGCAAGGATGTGGGCAAGTCGCTGTGCGAGCACGATCTCGCCGATACCGCGACGCGCATCCTCAAGGCGGCGGAGGCCTCCGGGTGCGAGATCATCCTGCCGGTGGATGCGGTCGTCGCGCGCGAGTTCAAGGCACATGCGGCGAACGAGACGGTCTCCGTCGACGAGGTTCCCGCCGACGCCATGATCCTCGACGTGGGGCCGGCGTCCATCGCGACGGTGGTGGCGGCCATCGACAAGGCGAAGACGCTCGTTTGGAACGGCCCGCTCGGGGCGTTCGAGATCGAGCCCTTCGACAAGGCGACGGTGGCGGCCGCGCGCCATGCGGCGGAGCGCAGCAAGGCGGGGGCGCTCACGAGCGTCGCCGGCGGCGGGGACACGGTCGCGGCGCTCAATCACGCGGGCGCGGCGGAGGCGTTCTCCTATGTCTCGACCGCCGGAGGCGCTTTCCTCGAGTGGCTCGAGGGCAAGGATCTGCCCGGCGTGAGCGCGCTTCAGGCGTGATGCGCAGGCGTCGCGCGCCTGCGACTGGTTAAGTTTGTCTGAAAGTTGCGGCGCCGGTCTCTTGTGCGCTGCGGCAGGCTGGATAATAAGGAGCCGCGCGACAGGCGCGGACAACGACAGGGAAGAAGGACGAACCGATGAGCGAGCGTCTCGAGGACATTGCAGAGGCCATGGTGGCCTCGGGCCAGGGCATTCTTGCGGCTGACGAAAGCACCGGCACCATCAAGAAGCGGTTCGACCAGATCGGCGTCGAGAACACCGAGGACAACCGCCGCGCCTATCGCGAGATGCTGTTCTCGGCCGACGAGGCCATGAACGACTACATCTCCGGCGTCATCCTGTTCGACGAGACGCTGCGCCAGAAGGCCGCCGATGGCACGCCCTTCGTGGAGATGATCCGCAAGGCCGGCGCCGTTCCCGGCATCAAGGTCGACAAGGGCGCCAAGCCGCTCGCGGGCTTCCCCGGCGAGACGGTGACCGAGGGCCTGGACGGCCTGCGCGAGCGTCTGGCCGAGTATCACGAGCTTGGCGCGCGCTTCGCCAAGTGGCGTGGCGTCATCGACATCAACGAGGAAGACGGCCTGCCTTCCAGCACCTGCATCCAGGCGAACGCCCATGCGCTGGCGCGCTATGCGGCGCTGTGCCAGGAAGCGGGCATCGTGCCGATTGTCGAGCCGGAAGTCCTGATGGACGGCCCGTCGGCCTCGCATGACATCGAGACCTGCTACGAGGTCACGGAGTGGACCCTGAACACGGTCTTCGCCGAGCTGTTCCAGATGGACGTGCTGCTCGAGGGCATGATCCTCAAGCCGAACATGATCGTTCCGGGCAAGAACGCGTCCTTCCAGGCGTCGGCCGAGGAAGTGGCGGAGTTGACCGTGCGCTGTCTGAAGGCGACCGTTCCGGCCGCAGTTCCGGGCATCGCCTTCCTGTCCGGCGGCCAGTCGGACGTGCAGGCAAGCGAGCATCTGCACCTGATGAACGCGTCCGGAAACCTGCCCTGGACGCTGACCTTCTCCTATGGTCGCGCGCTGCAGCAGTCTGCGCTCAAGGCATGGGGCGGCAAGGGTGACAACGTCCCGGCGGCCCAGGCGGCCTTCCTTCACCGTGCGAAGATGAACGGCCTTGCCGCGCGCGGTGCATGGAGCAAGGACCTGGAGCAGGCCTGAGCCGCTCCGCCCGGTCCGCCGTGCCGTCCTTTCGGGGCCGGTGCGGCGCAGGAATGACGTCTCGCCACGCGGCAGGTCCCTGCCGCGTGGCGATTTCGCATTGACGGGGCGCCTTGTTCCGTCAAGCTTTCGCCGCGATCGGCGACCATTCCAGTGTGACGGGATCCACAGGTCCCGCCCCAGATGAAAGAGCCAAGACCGTGCATCCGCGCCTCTATCTGATCTCGCCCCGGACGCTCGACCCGGCGACCTTTCCCGACCGCCTCGCGGAGGCGCTTTCGGGCGGAGACGTCGCCTGCCTGATGCTCGACAACCCGGGCCTGTCCGAGCAGGACTTCCAGAAGCTCGCCGAACGGGTGGTGCCGCTTGCGCAGAAGGCCGGCGCGGCCGTGGTCCTGCGCAACGACACGCGCACGGCGGGACGCGCGCGGGCCGACGGCGTGCATCTCGACACCGACGGCGAGGAGGGCGCGCAGGACATGGAGCGCGCGCTGGAGACCTTTAGGCCCGACGGCATTGTCGGGGCCGGCGAGATCCGTTCGCGCCACGACGCGATGACGCTTGCCGAGATCGGCGTCGACTACCTCCTCTTCGGCCTGCTGTCCCTGACACCGGAGGCCGCGCCGCACGACAAGACGATCCAGTTCGCCTCGTGGTGGTCCCAGCTTTTCGAAACGCCCTGCGTGGCTCTGTGCGGCACCGATCCGGCGGGGGTTGCCGCCTGCGCCGCGACGGGGGCCGATTTCGTCGCCCTGCGCGAGGCCGCATGGGATCACGAGCAGGGGCCGGCCGAAGCCGTGCGCCAGGCGAATGCGGTTCTGCAGACCTACTCGCTCGAGGAGGCGCACGAGGGATGAGCCGGCGCGTGACCAGGGATCTCCTCGCGCTTGCGCTGTCGGCGGGGCTTTTCGCGCCCCTGGCGGCAAGCGGGCAGGAGCAGCCGGTTGATGCGCCGGCGACGACGGATGCCCCGGCCACGCCCGAAACATCTTCCACTCCGGACGCTTCCGCCGCGCCCGTCGCGCCGCCGGCGACCGATTTCGGGGACGTCGCGCCGCTCGACCTTCCGCAGGCCGGCGAGGGCGAAAGCGATGCCGCGCGGGCTCCGGGGCGGACGTCGGGCTCGGACACGACCCCCTCCCTTCCCACACCGGTCGCGGTCCGGCCACCTCTGCCGCCCGGGCCGGGGATCACCGGCGTCGACCGCTCAGCCGACTATGCCTATGGCGCGTTTCAGCGAGGCTGGTACATGACCGCGCTGTCGCTCGCCACCCCGCGCGCGGAGGAGGGCGACACCGCCGCACAGACGCTTCTCGGCGTCCTCTACGAGACCGGGCGGGGCCTGCCGCGTGACGCGAAGCGGGCCGCGAGCTGGTATTCGCTTGCCGCCGAGGCCGGCAACCCGCAGGCCGCGATGCGCTACGGCCTCATGCTGCTGAACGGGCTGGGGGTGGAGCAGGACGAGGAAAAGGCCGGCGACATGTTCGAGATCGCCGCGAAGGCGGGCAGCGCCGAGGCGATCTACAATCTCGCGGGCCTCTATCGCACCGGCGAGGGGCGCCCCTACGATCCGGACAAGGCATTCGAGCTTCTCAAGCAGGCCGCCGAACTCGACGACATGGACGCGCGCTTCCAGCTCGCCCAGTTCTATCTCGACGGTCCGGCTGACATCCGCGACGAGGCGCGCGCCGCCTTCTGGATGGGCCGTGCCGCGCGCCAGGGGCATGTGGGGGCCCAGGTGCGATACGGAATCCTGCGCTTCAACGGGCGTGGCGTTGCGCCGGACGAGGCGGAGGCGGCGGACTGGTTCGAACGCGCGGCGCGGGCGGGAAATCCGGTGGCCATGAACCGGCTCGCGCGCATTCTGGCGCTGGGGCGCGGACGCGAGGTCGACACGCAGGCCGCCGCCGGCTGGCATCTGGCAGCCCGCTCGCTTGGCGTTTCCGACCTGCAGCTCGACGCGATCCTGGCGAACCTCACGCCGGAGCAACTGGACGAGGCGCAGGCCTTCGCGCGCGGGTTCGCGACGGCGGTGGAACAGCTCGCCACCGACGAGGCGGCCACCACGCCGTAACGGCGCAAAAGCGGCTTTTTGCTTGATTGCGAACCGGAAGTGTGGTGCACAGGCCGCGCACCGAACATCGAGCCGTCCTTTCGCGAGGCGCGCCCGTTCCGACCTTGCCGGTCCGGCTCCTCCTGGAGCCGTGCAACCGGGCAGAAGCGTCGGCGCGCGGCGCCGGCAGGTCCCTGACGGACCGCCAGCCCGAGCAGTCGGTCCCGCGACAGGAATTGCAAGTATCACGCTTCAAGAACGACAAGACAGACGAGTCCGAACGCATGAAGATCAACGGCAATGAAATCAAGCCCGGCAACGTGCTGCAGCATCAGGATACGCTGTGGGCGGTGGTCAAGGCCGAGCATGTGAAGCCCGGCAAGGGCGGCGCCTTCGCCCAGGTCGAGATGAAGAACCTGATCGACGGCCGCAAGCTCAACGAGCGCTTCCGCTCCGCCGACAAGGTCGAGCGCGTCCGGCTCGAGCAGAAGGACTTCCAGTACCTGTATCCGCAGGAAGACATGCTGGTCTTCATGGATACCGAGACCTACGAGCAGATCGAGCTCCAGTCCGACTTCGTCGGCGAGCGCGCCGCCTTCCTGCAGGACGGCATGATGGTGACGCTCGAGCTGCACGAGGAGCGTCCGATCGGCATCACGCTGCCGCAGTATGTGACGCTCGAGATCACCGAGGCCGATGCCGTCGTCAAGGGCCAGACCCAGTCGTCGTCCTACAAGCCCGCCATGCTGGAAAACGGCGTGCGCGTGATGGTGCCGCCGTTCATCACCGCCGGCGAACGCATCGTCGTCGACACCGAACTGGTGGAGTACGTCAAGCGCGCCGACTGATCGGCCCGCTCCCGCACCGACTGCCGGCACCGAGGGCACGCCCTCGCTCGCCGGCGGTCGAACGCTGACCCCATGTTTCCGGGCCCGGTCTCGCCGCCCGCATCTCTTCAGGAACCGCGATGTCCCGCTCAGCCATTCTCAATGTCATGGTCCAGGCCGCAATCAAGGCCGGGCGCAGTCTCGCCCGCGATTTCGGCGAGGTGGAGAACCTGCAGGTCTCGCGGAAAGGTCCGAGCGACTTCGTCTCCGCAGCCGATCTCAACGCCGAGAAGATCGTGCGCGCCGAATTGCAGAAGGCCCGCCCCGACTACGGTTTCCTGATGGAAGAGGCCGGCACCATCCCCGGCGAGGACCCGCAGCACCGCTGGATCGTCGATCCGCTCGACGGGACCACGAACTTCCTGCATGGCATTCCGATCTTCAACGTCTCTATCGCGCTGGAGCGCGACGGCGTGATCGTCGCCGGCGTGATCTACAATCCGGCGATGGACGAACTCTACACCGCCGAGCGCGGCCGCGGCGCCTTCATGAACGACCGGCGGCTCAGGGTCGCGGCGCGCAAGGCACTGCCTGATTGCGTTGTCGCGACGGGCATCCCCTTCCTGGGCGTTGGCGATCATGCGCGCTCGCTCAAGGAAATCCGCCACGTCATGGGCGAGGTTGCCGGCATTCGCCGCTGTGGCGCCGCCGCGCTCGATCTTGCCTGGACCGCCGCGGGCCGTTTCGACGGCTTCTGGGAGCATGGACTGTCGCCCTGGGACATGGCGGCCGGCCTCCTGATGGTGCGCGAGGCCGGCGGCTTCGTGACCGACATCAAGGGCGGCGACAAGATGTTCGAGACCCGCTCGATCGTTGCCGGAAACGAGTCGATCCAGGGCCAGTTGCGCAAGCTCTTGGCCAACGCCAACGACTGAGCGGAACGCGCCCGAACGAATTACGGCTTTTCACGCAAGGGACAATCACGCTATCAAGGGCGCGTCTTCAACAGGGAGTCGACAAGCCCTCATGGCGCGCGCCTATGATCCGTACAGCCTGTCCAGTCCCTGGGTCTATCTGATCCGGATGATGATTTTCCTGGCGGTGGTGGCGTTTCTCGCCCTCATTCTCTACCGCCAGATCGCCACAGCCTTCATGAGCAATCCGGGCCTCAACGGCCTGATCCTCGCCACCGGGCTGATCGGCATTCTCCTCGCCATTCGCCAGGTGATCCGCCTGATGCCCGAGGTGAACTGGGTCAACGGCTTCCGCCTTGGCGATCCGGGCATCGAGGTGCGCCGTCCGCCCGTGCTGCTGGCGCCGATGGCGACGCTTCTCGGCAACCGCGCCGGCGAGACCATGCTGTCGCCGGCGACAACCCGCTCCATCCTCGATTCCATCGGCATGCGCCTCGACGAGGCGCGCGAGATGGCGCGCTACCTCACCGGCCTTCTGGTGTTTCTCGGCCTGCTCGGCACCTTCTGGGGCCTGCTGCAGACGGTGGGCTCGGTCAATGTCACAATCCAGAGCCTCGACGTCGGCTCCGGCGACGCCAATGTGATCTTCGAGGATCTCAAGGCCGGCCTGGAAGCCCCGCTGTCGGGCATGGGCACGGCGTTTTCGTCATCGCTCTTCGGCCTCACCGGCTCGCTGGTGCTGGGCTTCCTCGACCTGCAGGCGGGCCAGGCGCAGAACCGCTTCTACAACGAGCTTGAGGACTGGCTGTCGACCCAGACCGACATCGAGCCGGAAGACGGCGCGGGCGGCGGCGGCTCCGGCATGGCGGAGCTGCGCTTTGCCATCGACAACCTGCGCAAGGCGGTCGCCGATGGCGGCGGCGGCGCCGGCCGCAATGCTGCCGTTGCGATGGCCAATCTTGCGGAAGGCATTCAGGGGCTGGTGCAGCATGTGCGCAACGAGCAGCAGATGATGCGCGAATGGGCCGACGACCAGTCGCTGCAGCAAAAGCGCATCGAGGAACTGCTGAAGACCATGTCCCGCGCCTTCGAGCGCATCAAGGACGACAAGGGTTGACCAGACCGGAAAGGACGGGCTGACCATGGCCGGCTCACGGCTCAGACGGCGCGACGCGCGCACCGACTATTGGCCGGGTTTCGTCGACGCGATGGCATCGCTCCTGCTGGTGATCATCTTCCTGCTGTCGATCTTCGTCCTCGCGCAATTCTTTCTGGGCCAGCAGCTCTCCGGTCGCGACACGGTGCTGAACCGCCTCAACGCTCAGATCAGCGAGCTGACGGAGCTGCTTGCGCTGGAGCGCGCCAGCGGACGCGATCTTGAGGACACGATCGCCTCCCTCACCGCCAATCTGAACGACGCCGAGAGCGAACGCGACCGGCTGGCGGGCCTGCTCGATGCCTCCTCCAATCAGGCCGATCAGGCCGGCGGCGCGGTGGCGACGCTGGAGACCGCGCTCGACGCCGAGAAACGGATCTCGCAGCGCGCGCTCTCCCAGGTCGAATTGCTCAACCAGCAGATTTCCGCCCTGCGCCGCCAGATCGGCGCGCTGGAAAGCGCGCTGGAGGCCTCCGAAAGCCGCGACCGGGAGAGCCAGACCAAGATTGCCGACCTCGGCCGCCGGCTGAACGTCGCGCTGGCCCAGCGCGTGCAGGAGCTGTCGCGCTATCGCTCGGACTTCTTCGGCCGGCTGCGCGAGATCCTGTCGCAGCGCTCCGACATCCGCGTCGTCGGCGACCGGTTCGTCTTCCAGTCGGAGGTCCTCTTCTCCTCCGGCGAGGATACGATCAATCCGGCCGGCGAAGCCGAACTCAAGAAGCTCGCGGATGCGGTCAAGGAGCCGGCCGTGCAGATCCCCGACGAGATCAACTGGGTGCTGCGCGTCGACGGCCATACGGATGCCCGGCCGCTGTCGGGCACCGGACGGTTCCGCAACAACTGGGAGCTCTCCGCGGCACGCGCGATCTCGGTCGTGCGCTATCTGATCGACCAGGGCGTCGATCCCGAACGTCTGGTCGCCGCCGGCTTCGGCGAATTCCAGCCGCTCGAAGAAGGCGACGACCCCGAAGCGCTCGCCCGCAACCGCCGCATCGAGCTGAAACTCACCGAACGCTGACCGCCGTCTTTGCGCGGACACGAAAAAAGCCGCCCCGGATCTCCGGAGCGGCTTGCATCATTCGGCGCGCGCTATGGCATCCGCGATCCGCGGGCTCAGCTCTTGCCGGCGCTCTCGTCGTCGCCGTCCGCCGTCTCGCCGGCCTTAGCCTCATCGCTCGACCCGGCAAAGGGATCGGACGGCACGTCGTCTTCGGCCTCTTCCGCCTCTTCGGCGGGAGCCGCGCTGCTGTCCTTGAGCGAATTCAGCTTGGCGAAGACCGCATCGGCGTCGATCTCTTCTTCCTTCGGCTGCGACGGTGCGGGCCGTGCGAAGGCGGCCGCCATCGCGTCTTCCGAGGTCGTCTCGTCGACCGGCAGCAGCGTGGTCTCGACTTCGCCTTCCGGCTTCGGCGGCAGGTGCTTCGAGGCCTTCTCGACTTCCATGTCGAGTTCGATCTGGCTGCTCAGGCCGAGCGTCACGGGATCCATCGGCGTCAGCTGGGCGGAGTTCCAGTGGGTGCGCTCGCGGATCGCCTGGATCGTCGGCTTGGTGGTGCCCACCAGGCGCATGATCTGCGCGTCCTTCAGTTCCGGGTGATTGCGCACCAGCCAGAGGATCGCGTTCGGACGGTCCTGACGGCGCGACACCGGCGTGTAGCGCGGGCCCTTGCGCTTGGTTTCCGGCACCCGGGTCTTGGCTTCCTGCAGCTTCAGCCGGTATCCGGTGTTGGCCTGCGCCTTGTCGATTTCCTCGCGGCTGAGCTGGCCGGTCATCACCGGGTCGAGCCCCTTGATCCCCTGCGCGGCCTCGCCGTCCGCGATGGCCTTGACCTCAAGGGGGTGCAAGTTGCAGAAGTCCGCAATCTGATCGAAGCTGAGCGACGTGTTGTCCACCAGCCACACGGCCGTTGCCTTGGGCATCAAGGGAGGCGTTGCCATGGGTAAAATCCTCCTGTGCGCTTCGCCAGGTCCCAAGCTTTCGCAAGGCGGCTGGCAAAGCCGAAATCATGTCACATTGACGGGGAACTTGCAGGCTTATACGCGCTTCGTGCCCCGAAATCAAACCCGGATCAGGGCGCCGCGCCGGTCAAGAGCACGATTTTTCCGATGTGGCCGGAGCTCTCCATGCGGGCATGTGCCTTAGCGGCATCCGCAAGCGGAAAGGTGGAATCCATCACCGGGGCGATCGTGCCGGCCTCGATCAGCGGCCAGACCTTTTGCGCCAGCTTCTCGGCGATCGCGGCCTTGAAGGCGGTGTCGCGCGGCCGCAACGTCGAGCCGGTGTGCGTCAGCCGCTTCACCATCAACCGGGAGAAGTTCACCTGCTCGCTCACCCCGTTCAGCGTGGCGATCTGGCAGATGCGACCCTCGACCGCCGCCACTTTCCAGTTCCGTTCCACATAGTCGCCGCCGACCATGTCGAGGATCACGTCGACGCCGCGCTTGTCGGTGATCTCAAGGATCTCCGACACGAAGTCCTGCCGGTTGTAGTCGATCACATGATCGGCGCCGAGCGCGCGCGCGGCCTGCGCCTTTTCCTCCGAGCCGACCGTGGTGAACACCGTCGCGCCGAAGGCCTTGGCGAGCTGGATCGCGGTCGTGCCGATCCCCGACGTTCCGCCATGCACCAGAAAGCTCTCCCCGGCGCTGAGGCCGACCCGGTCGAAGACATTGCTCCAGACGGTGAAGAAGGTTTCGGGAAGGGCCGCGGCCTGGGTCAGCGTCAGCCCCTTGGGCACGGGCAGCACACAGCCGGCGTCCGCGACGACATATTGCGCATAGCCGCCGCCGGGCACCAGCGCGCACACCGCGTCGCCTTCGGCGAGACCGTCCACCTTCGGCCCGACGCCGGCGATCGTGCCGGCGACCTCAAGGCCGGGAATGTCGGTCACGCCCGGAGGCGGCGGATAGGCGCCCTTGCGCTGCAGCACGTCCGGCCGGTTGACGCCGGCGGCCGCAACCGCGATCAGCACCTGCCCCTCGCGCGGCGAGGGAACGGGACGGCTTTCCGCCGCAAGCACGTCCGGCCCTCCCGGGCTCTTGAAGCCGATTGCCGTCATCATGCGCTCGGTGCTGCTCATTGCTGCCTCCAGGGATCTGAAAAATCGTGTCCCGACCGGTTTACGCATTCCCGCCAAGCCTGACAATTGACGCAAGACCGGAAAGCCGGAACAATCGGTCCCCTTCGGCACACGCTTACGGGAGATCGCACGATGGCGGCCAATGAAGACAGCGCACGTCCGCTCGCGGCGCCGGTCGTGCTTGGCGAAGACCTGTCCCGCCTGTCCGAACAGGAACTGGCCGAGCGCATCGCCCTGCTGCAGGCGGAAGTCCTGCGCGTCACGGCCGAACGGGATGCCCGTGGCGGCGTCCGCGCAGCGGCCGATGCCGTTTTCCGCAAATAAGCCCTGTAACAAACACCAATAAATTCAATGAATTTGTCTCGCGACAACGCAAGGTGACCCATTTCAGGTCATTCGAATTTTAATCATTTACCGTTTATTAAGCTTTCCAAATTATAACTGTGCATATCCAGTCATCTGGATTTCGAGTGGCTCCTGTCCACTCTGTTTGACGCCTCCCTGTTAATGACTTCGAGCCGCGTTCGTCGCGGCTCTTTTTTTGTGCCGCGCTTCGGTGTATCCCGGAGGCGGACACAAGAGGTTCGTGGCCTCGCTCCCTTGGCACGCCGTTTGCGGGTTGGTGTCAGACGTCACCGCAAACGGCCCATTTCGGGACAGGATGCACCGGTCTGAAGCCGGACACTTCCCATCCCGGGCCGCCACTGCGACAAGACCCACGAGTTTACAGGAGGCACAGGCGCATGACGGACCGGAACACACGGACCTTCCAGGGCGGCCCCATCGATTTCGTCGACCGGCTTGCCAATTCGGAGATGTTTTCTGCGCTGTTCAGCGACGGCATGGCGCTGGTCGAGGAGACCGCCGCCTATCTGGATGGCGACGGTCGCGTGGAATCGAAATCACTGCCGCGTGCGGCATCGCTCGCCTATGCGACCGAATCGATGCGCCTGACCACGCGGCTGATGCAGATGGCCTCCTGGCTGCTGTTGCAGCGCGCCGTCAACGAAGGCGAGATGTCCTCCGAACAGGCCGGCAGCGAGAAGAACAAGGTCCGCCTCAGCACCTTGTCCTCGAGCCAGGGCGGACCCGGCTGGGACGAGCTGCCCGCGCAGCTTCGCGACCTGATCGACCGCTCCGTGCGCCTGCAGGAGCGCATCGTGCATCTCGACCGGATGATCTATGAGGCCAAGGACCGGGCGCCCATGCCGGTTCCGGGCGAAAACCCGGTCGCCGCGCAGCTCAGCGTGCTGACCGCCGCCTTCGGTCAGAACCGCCCGTCCTGACACAGGCACGGCAGGCTTACGCCGGTCCCACGGACCGGCGGATGTCACCGCAAGACAGGTGACGAGACCCGCCGCACCACATCGCGACCGCAGACACAAAAAACCCCGGCTCGACGAGCCGGGGTTTTTGTTTTCGCAAGATGCCGCTGAAGCGGCGATCCCGGCTCAGTTTCCGAGGAAACCGGCGTACTTGTTCTTGAAGCGGGACACGCGGCCGCCGCGGTCCATCAGCTGACGGTCGCCGCCGGTCCAGGCCGGATGCGTGCGCGGATCGATGTCCAGCTGGAGCGTGTCGCCCTCGGCGCCATAAGTGGAGCGCGTGTGGAATTCGCTGCCGTCCGTCATCACCACCTTGATCGTGTGGTATGCGGGATGAATGTCTTTCTTCATCGTTAGTCCCCGTGCCTGCGGCTGACACCGGCCCTGGGGAGGCTCGGCGCGTCTGGTTGATCTCAATGACACCGCACCGATCCGAAGAAACACGCGCCGCGCCCGGCGATGCCGACCTCTACCGTGTTTAGAGTGGATGTGCGGTTCGTATGGGGCTGAACCGTCGATCGGCCCGGGCCCCGAAACCCTGATCGCGAGCCTATACCCGATACGCGTCGTGAAGACAAGAGCAGGGTTCCCCGGCCGGCGGATTGGCCGGCCACGGGCGCGCGTCCGGCAAAAACCGGCCGGGTGCGGCCATACGCCGGCATGCAGGCGCTTGGCCTTCGCGTGCCGATCCGGTTATGGTCCGCGGTAAGACCCCGCGGATCCGCACATGCCGCAAGATTGACGATACCCCGAACGGAGAAAAGAGACAGCGTGTCCCGCTATGGTTCATCAACGGCTCCCCAGCGGGCCGGAAAACGCGATATCCGGCCGCTTGCCGCATTGCTTCCCTATGTCGCGCGCTACAAGACGCATGTCGCACTGGCGCTGCTGGCGCTGTTCGGCGCCTCCGCGACCACCCTGCTGCTGCCGGTCGCCATCCGCCGGATGATCGACTTCGGCTTCGGCGCCGACGATCCCTCGCTGGTGAACAACTATTTTTCCGTCCTGATCGCGGTTGCGGCCGCGCTCGCCGCCTTTTCGGCGCTGCGCTACTTCCTCGTCACATCGCTTGGCGAACGCATCGTCGCCGACGTGCGCGCCGACGTGTTCTCCCACCTCGTCCACCTGTCGCCGGCCTATTTCGACAAGGCGAAGTCGGGCGAGATGATCTCGCGCCTCACCGCCGATGCGACCCAGGTCAAGTCCGCCGTCGGCGCCAGCGCCTCCATCGCCATGCGCAACATGGTGATGTTCCTCGGCGCCTCGGGCATGATGGTCGTCACCAGCCCGCGGCTGTCGCTCTTCGTGCTGGGCGCCATTCCGGTGATCGTGCTGCCGCTGATCGCCTTCGGCCGCAAGGTGCGCCGGCGCTCGCGTCACGCCCAGGATACGCTCGCCGACGCCTCCGCCTATGCCTCCGAGATTCTCGGCTCGATCCGCACGCTCCAGGCCTTCACCAACGAGCGCCATGCCGGCGGCCGGTTTTCCGCCTCCGTGGAAGAGGCCTTTCGCGCGGCCCGCACCGCGATCCTGGCGCGCGCGCTGCTGACCGGCTTTGCGATCTTCGTCATCGCCTCCAGCGTGGTCACCGTGCTGTGGGTCGGCGCCAGCGATGTCTTCGTCGGCCGGATCACGGCCGGCGAGCTCGGCCAGTTCCTGCTCTATTCGATCTTCGCGGCCGGCGCGCTCGGCGAGATGAGCCAGGTCTGGGGCGAGATCTCGCTTGCAGCCGGCGCGGCCGAGCGGCTTTCGGAAATCCTCCAGATCCGCCCGCAGATCGCAGCCCCCCCGGCGCCGGCGAAGCTTCCCAAGCGCATGGAAGGCGCGGTCCACATCGACGGGGTCTCGTTTTCCTACGGACCGGAGGCAAACCTGCCGGTTCTCGACGGGATCGACATCGACATATCGCCCGGCGAAACCGTCGCCGTGGTTGGCCCCTCCGGCGCCGGCAAGTCGACGCTGTTCCATCTCCTGATGCGCTTCTACGACCCCACCGCCGGCACCATCCGCATCGACGGCTTCGACCTGCGCGACTGCGATCCGGTCGACATCCGCCGCCATATCGCGCTGGTGCCGCAGGACACCACCGTTTTCGGCGCGACGATTGCCGAAAACATCGCCTTCGGGCGCGCCGACGCCAGCCGCGAGGAAATCGAGGCGGCGGCCGTCGCGGCCTCGGCCGACGAATTCGTCCGCGCGCTGGAAAAGGGCTACGACACGCCGGTCGGCGAACGCGGCATCACCTTGTCGGGCGGCCAGCGCCAGCGTGTCGCCATCGCCCGCGCCATCCTCAAGGACGCGCCGATCCTGCTTCTCGACGAGGCGACAAGCGCGCTTGATGCGGAGAACGAGACCCTCGTCCAGGCGGCGCTGGAGCGGCTGATGGAGGGACGCACGACGCTCGTCATCGCCCACCGTCTGGCAACCGTGCTGAAGTCCGACCGGATCGTGGTGATGGACGGCGGACGGATCGTGGAAACCGGACGGCACGAGGATCTGGTCGCCCGCGGCGGTCTCTACGCGAAACTGGCGAAGCTGCAGTTCGAGACCGGCGCACGCGCCTTCTCCGAAACCGGCTCAGAACGCTCCGCCGCCGAATAGCCGCAACGACCGGAACCGCGCTCCTCAACCAAAAAAGCCGGGCATGATGCCCGGCTTTTGTTTTCGCGGTCGTGCCCGCAGGCTCAATCCTGGTCGGGAACCGGCACCGTGTAGTTCAGCGGCAGACGGCCGCCATCGGCGTAGATCGTCTGGCCGGTGATGTAGCTTGCATCGTCGGAGGCGAGGAAAGCCGCCACGCCGGCGATTTCCGACGGCTCGCCGACGCGACGCAACGGCGTGCGCGACAAGACGCGTGCCTTCGCGGCCGGGTCGGAGTTCACCGAGGCCAGCATCTCCGTCATGATCGAGCCGGGGCCGATGCCGTTGACGCGAATGCCGTATTCGGCAAGCGACAGCGCCGCCACCTTGGTCAGCTGGTTCAACCCGCCCTTGGAAACGGAATAGGGCACCTGGTTGGCGATCGCGAAGACCGCATTGACCGACGACATGTTGATGATCGTGCCGGGGGTTCCGCCGTCCTTGACCTTGGCGACCATGTGACGGGCCACCGCCTGGGAACAGAGGAACGCGCCCTTCAGGTTGACGGACAGGACCCGGTCGAAATCCGCCTCGTCGAGGTCGAGGAAGTCCGCCCCGACGACAATCCCGGCGTTGTTCACCAGAACGTCGATATCGCCGTAGGCATCGAGCGTCGCGGCCACGAGATTGCGCACGTCCAGCTTCTCGGCGACGTTGCAATGGACGTAGAGCACGTCCCCGAGCGCCTTGAGCTCCGCTTCCGCCGCCTCGCCGCGGGTTTCGTCCTGATCGGCGATGACCACCTTCGCCCCGTCCTGCACGAAGCGCTTCGCGATGGCGAAGCCGATGCCGCCGGCCGCACCGGTGACAATGGCTACTTTGTTTTCCAGGGACACTGGCATCCTCGTTTGTCGCGTTGTCCATATCCGAAGTGACCGGCCGGGGCCGGACATCGCCGCGACCATAGGCCGGGGAACCCGGCCTGTCGATGGGGCGCACGGCAACGGCGGCCGGACCGCCCGTCGAGGCCGGCGGACGCTGCGTCACCGCGCGTCCGCCCTGCAACCGGCGTCGTCACACGGCGAGGCCGCGCGCCTTCAGCGCCTCCTCGATTTCCTCCAGAATCGCCGGGTCGTCGATTGTCGCGGGCACCCGGACCTCGGCCCCGTCGGCGATCTGGCGCATGGTGGCGCGCAGGATCTTGCCCGAGCGCGTCTTCGGCAGGCGTTCGACGGTGATCGCCAGCTTGAAGGCCGCCACCGGACCGATCTTGTCGCGCACCCGCTTGACCAGTTCCGCCTCGATCTCCGCATGCGGACGGTTGACGCCGGCCTTGAGCACGACGAACCCGCAAGGCGCCTGGCCCTTGAGCGTGTCGACCACGCCGATCACCGCGCATTCGGCGACATCGGGATGGCCCGCCAGCACCTCTTCCATCGCGCCGGTGGAGAGCCTGTGACCGGCGACATTGATGATGTCGTCGGTGCGCGCCATGATGAAGAGATAGCCGTCCTCGTCCATCACGCCCGCATCCGCCGTCTTGTAGTAGCCCGGAAACTCCTCGAGATAGGCCTTGTGGAAGCGCTCCGGCGCCTGCCACAGCGTGGGCAGGCAGCCCGGCGGCAGCGGCAGCTTGACCACGACATTGCCCAGCGTTCCGGCCGGCACCGGATGCCCCGCATCATCCAGCACCTGCACGTCATAGCCCGGCATCGGCACCGTCGGCGAGCCGTGCTTGACCGGCAGCAGGCCAAGCCCGAGCGGATTGCCGACGATGGTCCAGCCGGTCTCGGTCTGCCACCAGTGATCGATCACCGGCACGCCGAGCTGGTCCTCCGCCCATTGCAGCGTATCGGGGTCGGCGCGTTCGCCGGCCAGGAACAGCGAGCGGAAGCCCGCGAGATCGTATTCGGTGATCAGTTCGCCGCGCGGGTCTTCCTTCTTGATCGCGCGAAACGCCGTCGGCGCCGTGAACAGGCTCACCACATTGTGCTCCGAGATGACCCGCCAGAACACGCCCGCGTCCGGCGTCCCGACCGGCTTGCCCTCGAAGACGATGGTGGTCGCGCCCTGCAGCAGCGGCGCATAGACGATGTAGGAATGGCCGACGACCCAGCCGACGTCCGAGGCCGCCCAGAACACCTCCCCCGGTTCGATGCCGTAGATGTTGGTCATCGACCACTTGAGCGCGACCATATGGCCGCCGTTGTCGCGCACGACGCCCTTCGGCTGTCCGGTGGTGCCGGAGGTGTAGAGAATATAGAGCGGGTCGGTCGCCTTCACCGGCACGCAAGGGACGTTGCGCCCGGCGGCGAGCGCCTCGTCCATCAGCATGCCGAGATCGTGGTCGCGCCCGTCGGTCAGCACCGCCTTCGACTGCTCGCGCTGCAGCACGAAGCAGTTGGCCGGCTTGTGCGCGGACAGATTGATCGCCTCGTCGAGCAGCGGCTTGTAGGTCACGACCCGGCCCGGCTCGATGCCGCAGGAGGCGGCGATGATCGCGGTCGGCTTGGCGTCGTCGATGCGGGTAGCCAGCTCGTTGGCGGCAAAGCCGCCGAAGACGACCGAATGCACCGCGCCGAGACGGGCGCAGGCAAGCATCGCCATCACCGCTTCCGGGATCATCGGCATGTAGATGATGACGCGGTCGCCCTTGGTGACGCCCTGGTCGCTCAGGACGGCGGCCATCGCATTCACCCGCTCCAGCGTTTCCTCGTAGGAATAGGTCGCCTTCGCGCCGGTGATCGGGCTGTCGTAGATGATCGCCGGCTGGCCGGGGCGCCCGCGCTCCACGTGGCGGTCGAGGCAATTGTAGCAGGTGTTGCATTCCGCGCCGGCGAACCACTGCCCGTAGCCGCCAAGGGTTTCGTCGAACACCTTGTCCCAGGGCTTGATCCAGTCGATCTCGGCGGCGGCCTCCGCCCAGAAGCCTTCCGGATCGCGTTTCCAGCCCTCATAGACCTCGTGATAGCGGCTTGCCATCTGACGTTCCTCCCTGTGCGACGCGCCGGCGGTCCCTGCTCCGGTTGGCCCGGAACCGGATTGCCGGCGGCAGTGTATCTCCTGTCCCTTGAGCATCGTATGTGCCGCCAGCCGCCCGCGAAAGGCAAGACTTGGGCGGCTACGACATTCGGTGAATGGGGAGTTTGCGTATGGTGGCGATCGGGGCCGTCCGCCTCGGAAGACGATCGAGCGACCCGCGCGCGCCTGTTGCGCGGACACGGGTGACAGCCGCCCCCGCAAGGCCTATGACACTTCCCTGCCCCACCCGCCGAACGAGTGCCGAATGACCCCCATCGCCGACCCGATGTTCTACGCCTTCGCGGTGCCTGCCGTCATCATGGTGGGCCTGGCGAAGGGCGGCTTCGGCGGACCGCTGTCGCTGCTTGGCGTGCCCTTGATGAGCCTGACCATCGCGCCGGTGCAGGCCGCCGGCATCATGCTGCCGATCCTCGTCGTCATGGACATGGCCGGGCTCTTCGCCTATCGCGGCATCTACGACAAGACGAGCCTGAAAATCCTGCTCCCGGCCGCGATCGTGGGGATCGCGATCGGCTATTTCACCGCCGCCGTGGTCAGCGAGGCCCATGTGCGCCTGCTGATCGGCCTCGTCGCCATCCTGTTCACGCTCAACGCGGTGATCGGCGCGCGGGCCGGCAACGTCGCGCGGACCCAGCGGCCCTGGCTCGGGCGCTTCTGGGGCATGATTTCCGGCTTCACCAGTTTCGTCAGCCATGCCGGCGGCCCGCCCTACCAGGTCTACATGCTGCCGCTGCGCCTCGATCCGGTGCGCTTCGCCGGCACCTCGGTGATCTTCTTCACCACGGTGAATGCGATCAAGCTGGTGCCCTATGCCGCCCTTGGCCAGTTCGCGGCGGAAAACCTGGCCACATCGGCGGTTCTCCTGCCGCTGGCCCCGCTTGCAACCTTCGCCGGCGCCTGGCTGGTGAAACGCATTCGCCCGGGGATTTTCTACAAGATCACCTATGCGGGCGTGGCCATCATCGGGGTCAAGCTGTTCTGGGACGGGCTGAGCGCGCTGATCGCCTGATCCGCCGCCACCATTGCTGTTGATCGCGCGGCGCATTGCCGCTTTGATGGCGCGACGAACGGCGACCGCACCGCGGGCCCGCCGGAGCCTTCGGAGGACAGAATGGCCGATAGCGGCAGCCCCTACACGCGCGATCTCGACAAGACCCAGGCGAATTACACTCCCTTGTCGCCGTTGAGCTTTCTGGCCCGCGCCGCCAGCATCTTTCCCGATCACACCGCCATCGTCCACGGATCGAGCCGCACGGTCTACGCGGAGTTCTATGCCCGCACCCGGCGTCTTGCCTCCGCACTTGCCGCGCGCGGCATCTGCAAGAACGACACGGTCACGGTGATGCTCGCCAACACCCCGCCGATGCTGGAGGCCCACTACGGCGTGCCGATGGCCGGCGCCGTGCTGCATTCGCTCAACACGCGGCTCGACGCCGCCATCATCGCCTTTCAGCTCGGCCACGCAGACAGCAAGGTCGTGATCACCGACCGCGAGTTTGCACCGGTGATGAAGGAGGCGCTGGCGCTGGCCGAGGTGTCTCCGCTCGTGATCGACTACGACGATCCCGAATTTGCCCAGGAGGGGGAGCGGCTCGGCTCGCTCGACTACGAGGCCTTCGTCATGAGCGGCGATCCGGCGTTTGCCTGGTCGCTGCCGGAAGACGAGTGGGATGCGATCGCGCTGAACTACACCTCCGGCACGACCGGAAACCCGAAGGGGGTCGTCTACCACCATCGCGGCGCCTATCTGCTTGCCCAGGCTAACATCCTGACCGCCGGCATGGCGAAACACCCGGTGTACCTGTGGACCCTGCCGATGTTTCACTGCAACGGCTGGTGCTTTCCCTGGTCGATGTCGGTGGTTGCCGGAACCCATGTCTGCCTGCGCCAGGTGCGCCAGAAGCCGATCTGGGATGCGCTGGCCGATGAGGGCGTGACCCATCTGTGCGGCGCGCCGGTGGTGATGTCGACGATCCTCAACGCCGCGGACGCCGACAAGCGCGATCTCGGCGGACGCGTGGTGGATTTCTTCACCGCCGCCGCCCCGCCGCCGGAATCAGTGCTCGCCGCGATGAAGGACGCGGGCTTCAACGTTACCCATCTCTACGGGCTGACCGAGGTCTACGGACCCGCCGTCGTTAACGAGTGGAAGCGCGAGTGGGACGCGCGCCCGGCCGCCGAACAGGCGGCGCTGAAGGCGCGCCAGGGCGTGCGCTACGTTGCCCTGGAGGACCTCACCGTCCGCGATCCGGAAACCATGGAGGCCGTTCCCGCCGACGGCGAGACGCTGGGCGAGGTGATGTTTCGCGGCAACGTCGTGATGAAGGGCTACCTGAAGAACCCGCAGGCCACCGCCGAGGCCTTCGCCGGCGGCTGGTTCCATTCCGGCGATCTCGGCGTGCTGCATCCAGACGGCTACATCCAGCTCAAGGACCGCTCCAAGGACATCATCATCTCGGGCGGCGAGAACATTTCCTCCATCGAGGTAGAGGACGTCCTGTTCAAGCATCCCCAGGTGATCGCCGCCGCCGTGGTCGCCCGTCCGGACGAGAAATGGGGCGAAACCCCTTGCGCCTTCGTCGAGCTCAAGACCGGCGCCAGCGTCACGGCGGACGAGCTTATCGCCTTCTGCCGGGAGCGCATGGCCCGCTTCAAGGCGCCGCGCCATGTCGTCTTCACCGAGCTGCCGAAGACCTCGACCGGAAAGATCCAGAAGTTCGTCCTGCGCGAAATGGCGAAATCCGTCTAGCGGACAACGCCCCGAAACGACAAAAGCCGCGGCAATGCCGCGGCTTCTGGTGTCGTGCGGCGGGACAGGCCCGCCGGCTTGCGTCATTTTGACTTCAGTGCAAGGTCGCGTCCGATTGCAGTTTCTTGATCTCGTCCTTGAGGTGAAGCTTTCGGCGCTTGAGCGAGGCAATCTCGAGCGAATCCGTGCTCGGGTGCCGCATCGCTTTTTCCAGTTCACGTTCAAGGTCGGAGTGGCGTTTCTGCAACTCGACGAGATGCGACTGAAGGGACATGGATAACCTCCTTGCCTATGCGCTTTTGACGACACGAGTGTGACACAGCAGGGACCGCCTGTCGAACGCTTCCCGGTTGCACCGATGGCAGGGTTACCCAGCGGTTACGGCCTGTTTGATACCCTGCGACACGATGTCCGATCCCGGCATCTGCGGCGGCATTT
The DNA here is from genome assembly GCA_002722295.1 of Stappia sp. Classification (GTDB taxonomy): domain Bacteria; phylum Pseudomonadota; class Alphaproteobacteria; order Rhizobiales; family Stappiaceae; genus Stappia. The sequence continues at coordinate 202,178 of PBLF01000028.1, forward strand.
CGAGCCGCGCGCATCACGGCCCTACCGCAAACCGCGCCCGCGCTGTATCCTGTCCGCCGGCGCCGCGTCTTTGCCCTGCAGCAGGTGCAGGCAGGCGCCGAAATCCGGTCCGAGCCGCTTCGGACCGCACGCGTGGAGTAAGGCATGGATTCTGGCATGGGCAGCGGTCACGACGAGAACGCGGTTCGCATCGAGCTTGCAAGATTGCGGCAGGAACACCGCGATCTCGACATGGCGATCTCGGCGATGAACGACACCGGACGCAGCGACGCGTTGCAGATGCAGCGCCTGAAGAAGAAAAAACTGTCGCTGAAGGACCGCATCGCCACGCTGGAAGACAAGCTTCTGCCGGACATCATCGCCTGAGTGGTGGCCCCCGCCCGTTCGCGTTTCCTCAACCGCTCTTGCGCCCGCCCCCGCGCTGCATATAGTGCGTGGCCTTTCAGGAAGCCTCCCCGCCGGGGAGCGCCGGACCGAACCGATCTGGGGTAACGGGCGCATGACAACGACACGGCCGCCGGTGGCGATCATCATGGGCAGTCAATCCGACTGGCCGACCATGAAGCATGCGGCGGAAACGCTCGACGCGCTCGGGATCGCCTATGACGCGCGGATCGTCTCGGCGCACCGCACCCCCGACCGGCTCTACGACTTCGCCAGGAGTGCGAAGGAGGCCGGCTTCAAGACCGTGATCGCGGGCGCCGGCGGCGCCGCCCACCTGCCCGGCATGACCGCCTCCATGACATCCTTGCCGGTCTTCGGCGTGCCGATCGAGTCCCGCACCCTGAAGGGCGAGGACAGCCTGCTGTCGATCGTCCAGATGCCGGCCGGCATTCCCGTGGGCACCCTGGCGATCGGCCGCGCCGGCGCCGTCAATGCGGCCCTGCTCTCGGCCGCCGTGCTCGCGCTCTTTGATCCCGCGCTTGCCGAGCGCCTCGAGGCCTGGCGCACGCGCCAGAGCGAGGCGGTTGCCGAGCGCCCGGTCGACGAGAGCTGACGCCGCCTCCGCCCGTTTCGCTGAGTGCCCCGCGCACCGGCCCGCGCCTTCAACAGACCAGCCCCGCCTTTCAGCCCAAGGATGCGAACACCATGACCACTCAGGCACCGACCCGCCCGCTGTCGCCGGGCGACACGATCGGGATCCTCGGAGGCGGTCAGCTTGGCCGGATGCTGGCGCTGGCCGCGGCCCCGCTTGGCCTGAAGACGCATATCCTGTGCCCGGACCCGGACAGTCCGGCCTTCGAGGTCGCCAGCAGCTTCACGATTGCCGGCTATGACGACATTTCCGCGCTCGACGTCTTCGCGTCCGCGGTCGATGTCGTGACCTATGAGTTCGAGAATGTCCCCGGCCCCACGGCCGCGCATCTCGCAGAGCGGGTCTGCGTGCGCCCCGGCCCGACCGCGCTGGCCGTCTCCCAGGACCGGCTGAACGAAAAGACGTTCCTGCGCGATGCCGGCATTCCGGTCGCCGATTTCGCCCGCATCGACGCGGCCGGCGACATCGCGCAAGCGCTCGCGCAGCTCGGCGGCACCGGCATCCTCAAGACGCGGCGGCTCGGCTACGACGGCAAGGGACAGGTGCTTCTGCGCGACGGCGCCGATGCCGCGGCCGCCTTCCAGCAGATCGGCAAGGCCCCCGCCATCCTCGAGGCCTTCGTGCCGTTCGAGCGCGAGGTGTCGGTGATCGCGGCCCGCGCCGTCGACGGGACGGTGCGCGCCTACGACGTGGCCGAGAACGTCCACCGCGACCACATTCTCAAGACCTCGACCGTCCCGGCCGCGCTCGATGCGGAACTGGCGGCGGACGCCCGTGCGATGGCCGAGCGCATCGCCGACCAGCTGGACTACGTCGGCGTGATCGGCGTGGAGATGTTCGTTCTGCCGCAGGGGGCGGAAAGCCGCCTTGTGGTCAACGAGATTGCCCCGCGCGTGCACAACTCCGGTCACTGGACGCAGGACGCCTGCCTCGTCTCGCAGTTCGAGCAGCATATACGCGCGGTCGCCGGCTGGCCGCTCGGCAGCGCCGAACGCCATAGCGACGTGGTGATGGAAAACCTGATTGGCGACGAGGTCGACCGCTGGCAGGAGATCCTGCGCGATCCGGCGGCGGCGCTGCATCTCTACGGCAAATCGGACACGCGCCCGGGCCGCAAGATGGGCCATGTGAACCGCATCCGTCCCCAGCGCGCCTGACACTCCGTCGGAAAGCGGGCCGGTCTTCGTGACCGCCCGCGCCCGTGACTGGACCGGCCCGACTAGACCAGCCCGAGCCGCTCGCGCGCCGCGAAGCGCCACAGCAGCACGATGGAGACGGCCGCCAGGCCGAAGGCGAGCCCCCACCAGATGCCGATGCCGCCGAGCCCGAGCGGGAAGGCGAGCGCATAGGCCAGACCCATGCCGCCGACCCAATAGCCGATGACCGCGATGACCATCGGCGTCTTGGTGTCCGACAGTCCGCGCAGCAGGCTCCCGCCGACCACCTGCGCCCCGTCGAAGATCTGGAAGATCGCGGCGATTGCCAGGAAGGTCACGCCGATCGCCAGGACCTCGTCGGACTGCGGATTGCCGAGATCGAGAAACAGCGACACGAAGGGCTCGGGCTTCAGCCAGAACGCGACGGCGCAAATCACCATGAAGCCCATCGATACGGTCAGCGCCGCCCAGCCCGCGCGCCCCACCCCGGCGCGGTCGCCGCGCCCGGCGGCAAGGCCGATGCGAATCATCCCCGCCTGCCCCAGGCCGAGCGGAACCATGAAGGTGATGGAGGTCAGCTGCAGCGCGATGCCATGGGCGGCCAGCGGCACGGTGCCGATCCAGCCCATCATCAGCGACGAGCCGGAAAACAGCGCCACTTCGACAAGCAGCATGATCGCGATCGGCCAGCCGAGCCTGAGGATTTCGAAGAACTTCGACCAGTCGCTGCGCCACAGCCGGCCGAACACCGCATAGCGGCGCAACTGCCGTTGCCGCAGCGTGTAGACGACGATGATGAGGAAGGTGGCGAAGGACGTGGCGACCGAGGCGATGCCCGCCCCGATCAGCTCCAGCCGCGGCAGTCCGAAATTTCCGAAGATCAGCGCATAGTCGATGAAGGCGTTGAACACCGCGCCGGCGATGGTCGCCCACAGCACCACCTGCGCCTTTTCCAGCACCGTGATGAAATTGCGCAGCGCCATCGTCATCAGCGAGGGAAACACCGAAAACATCATGATCCGCGCGTAGTCGCCCGCAAGCGCCGCGACGTCCGGCTGCTGACCGAAGGCCAGAAGGATATCCTCGGTGAACCACATGATGCCAAGCGTGGGGATCGAGTAGAAAGCGACGAACCAGAAGCCCATGCGCACGGAGCGGCGCACGTCGCGCGGGCGGCGCTCGCCGCGCGCCTTCGCCGCGAGCGGCACGACGGCCTGGAGAACGCCGATGCCGAACAGCCAGATGACGATATAGAGGTTGAAGGCCAATACGGCGGCGGCGAGTTCCACCGCGCCGAGCCAGCCGATCATCACCACATCGGTGGTGTTGATCGCCATCTGCGCGACCTGGGCACCGGCAATCGGTATGCCGAGCCGCAGGCTTTGGAAGACCTCGGTGCGCCACGCGCCCGCTGTCTCCGCCATGCTGGACGCATCCGGCGCCGACGCTGTCATCTACCTTTTCTCCCCGATCGGACCGGCTGACGGCCCCCGCGCGTGCGACCGGTCCCCTTTTCTGCCGGCCTGTGGTATCGTGCGCTCGTTGCAGCGTCCAGTGACCATCTCGGCGACGGGTCGCGGATCGCAAATATGCAAACGAAATACACATGCGAAGCGGCGCTTCAGGCACTTATGGCGGTGGACAACAACTCTGGCCTCTGCTAACTAGACGGCCTGATTAGCGACGTGAAAGCGGCGCGCCGGTGTCTTTTGCACAGCGCGCCCCAGGTTTGCAGCTGATGGCAGAGGCAAGCCGGTTTCGCTTCCGAGTCACACAGCGAGTCCAACTGGGTGAGATCCGGCACCGGATGCGGCAGTCGCATGGGTGCAAGAACGATGGGAAAAAACGCGTGCAGGTTCTGGTTCGCGACAACAATGTCGATCAGGCGCTCAAGGCGCTGAAGAAGAAAATGCAGCGCGAAGGCATCTTTCGCGAGATGAAACTTCGCGGCCATTATGAAAAGCCGTCCGAGAAGAAGGCCCGCGAGAAGGCGGAAGCCGTTCGTCGTGCGCGCAAGCTGGCGCGCAAGCGCGCACAGCGCGAAGGTCTTCTGCCGAGCAAGGCTCCGCGCCGCTAGTCGTTCCGGATCGGCCTGCGCGGGTTCGCGCAGGACATCCGTCGCCAGGCGCCCCGGCTTGTCTTTCACGCAACCTCGCATCATGAGCGCGCGGGATTTCGGTCCGCCACAGCGGCGGTCGATCCGGGTGGCCCGTCAGGGACGTGCGTGATCAGGCGTGACGCCCATCGCAGGGACACAATCCTGCGTCAGGGTCGCGGCGTCGGGAGAATCGGGACCGGCTGCAGGGTTTGCGCATTGCGGCTCGATTGCAAACGCCGATAGTCTTGACTTGGCGACGTCTGGAGCGGAACACGAAACGTCCGGAAAGGGCAGCGATGCAGATGGCGAAGGTGCAACACCGGGCCTCCCTGGCCGCAGTGATCTCCTGCGGTCTTCTGCTTTCCGCGTGCCAGACCGCCGGAGTTTCCGGTGTTCCGATCGACCGGTCTGCCGGTTCCGCAGCCAATATCGATTCGCTCAACGCGGTGATCGAGGCGAACCCGCGCGATGCGGCCGCCTACAACACGCGCGGCATTGCCTATGGTCAGGCGGGTCGGTTCAACAACGCGCTGGAAGACTTCAACACAGCGCTTCGGCTCGCCCCGGACTCCTTCCAGGCCTATGCCAACCGCGCGCTGGTCCATCGCCGGATGGGCAACACCCAGGCCGCCGTCTCCGACTACAGTTCCGCCTTGCGGATCAAGCCGGACTATGACGTGGCGCTGGTCGGGCGCGGCAACGCCTATCGCACCCTCGGCCGAAACGATCTGGCCCTTGCCGACTTCAATGCGGCAATCGCCATCGATTCCAGCAACGCCCGCGCCTTTCACAACCGTGGCCTGATCTTCCAGGCGCAGGGCCAGCATGCCCGCGCCGTCGAGGATTTCGCGACCGCGATCGGCCTCGATCCCAACGCCGCCGAGCCCTATATCGCTCGCGGCGTCTCCTATCTTGCGCTGAACGATCCCAAGGCTGCCTTCTCCGACCTGTCGGACGCGGTCAACCGCGACAAGCGGTCCGCGGTCGCCTGGGCGAACCGGGGCCTTGCGCTTGAGCTTCTCGGCAAGCCGACCGATGCGCGCCGTTCGTTCAACCGCGCGCTCGGCATCGATCCGTCCAACGAAATCGCCCGCGACGGCATCGGACGCCTCGACCGGGGCGGCTGACCGGGCCGCAAAACGCGGCACGTCCTCCCCAAACGTCCCAATATCCCCACATCCTCCACAGGCTACCCACGGCCGGCCATCCCTGGCGCGCCTGCGCGCACGTCCGTGCCGGCAAGGCCATGCAAGCCTCCACATGCCCTGGCGTGACGGCCGTGCCGGCATCGTGCCGATGGCGCCTGACCGGTCACAGTGATGTGGAAGAGGGATCCGCCCGCCAGTCCGCTCGCGTTGCCGTCGATGGGTGAGGATCGTGACACCCGCCCTGAAATCGGGCGCGACAGCTGTCAAATAAGCGACGAGAGACGCTGGTGCTAAAAGAAAAGGACCGCGCGGCCGGAGGGTCGCACGGTCCTGGATTGTGAGGCGGCTTGCGTCAGCGCAGCGCGACGACCGGAAGCAGAACCACCGCCGGTCCGTCGTCGAAGCGGTCCGCGCGCGGTGCGGCACCGGCGCCAGTGTCGAACCGGTTGGCGAAGACACGCCCGCTTGGCGACAGCAGCAGCTCGAGCCGGCGCTGGTTGGGATGCGACAGCGAGGCGAAGGTGCGGGTGCGGGTGGTCGCGGCACCGGAAATCAACGCCGGCATGGAGCGGTCCGGAAGCGCGGCGAAGACCGCCAGCGGATCCTTGATCACGGGCGCGGGCAACTGGCCGGACATCGATCCGGAGGGCGCGGAGGCGGACTTTACGTCATCCGCGCTGCGCCGCCTGGGCAGGGCTACGGCTGCCGTCGTTCCACCGCCAGCCGATGCGGACACCGCCGGGGCATAGGCAAGGGTTGCGGCTGTCAGCTCCGCTTGCGGCTTGCGCGCGGGCTGGATGCCGCCGGTCGCCGCCGCGATCGCCGAAGCGCCGTCGCTCGGTGCCGGACGCGGGACGATGCCCTCTGCGGCCGGGCCCTGACGAAGCTCCGCCGTTTTCGGTCGCGGCGTGATGGCCGGAGCCGCGCTCGCCACCTGGACCGGCTGATCCACGTTTGCGGACGGGGTCTGTTCAATGGCGGGAAGGCCGCTGGCGATCCGCTGGGCCTGGGCCTCAAGCGTTCCAGGTGCAACCGAACCGGCCGTTGCCGCGGCGACGATGGCCGCGAAACCGGCCGGCTTGTCGCGCGGAACAACCTCGGCCACGACGATCGGGTCGGTCGCGCTCGGAGCCGGCTCTTCCTCGGCGTCCGGCGTGCGCACGCCGGGGGGCGCCTGCGGCGGAACCGGCGGCGGCGTATCGGCCTGCACCAGGCGCGAGCGCAAGGGCGCCGGCGGGGTCGGAGCGGAAGCGGCGGCGGCGGTTTCCTCCGCCTCGTCGCTGGAGAAAATGCGGGCGAGCAGTCCGGGAGAACTCGACGTATCGGTCGTCGGCGGACGCGAAATCCGGCGCGTGTTTTCCGCGGAGATGTCGGAGGAATTGCGGCGCACCGGCTGCGGATCCGCGCTGGCCACCACCGTGGTGCGCGACGACCCGCCGCCGTTGCGGCGCGCCAGCGCTTCCGCGTACCGCGGCATCTTCTTGCCGTCGGTGGGAACGTGAATGGTGTCGCCGCGCGGGAAGACCTTGGCGAGCTGGCTGCGGGTCATGCGCGGCCAGTGCCGCACCGATCCCGTATCCATGTGCACGAAGGGCGTGCGCGATGTCGGATAATAGCCAACGCCGCCGACCTCCTGGCGCAGCCCGAGGGCGCGCAGTTCGGCAACATTCACGCCGGGAATGAAGAAGTCCATGGCGCGGCCGCGGGTGTGCTGGCTGGTCTTGGCGACACCGCGCGAGCGCCGGCGCAGCATGTTGTTCGTCGCCGGCGAGCGATAGCCCGAAACCACATGGATCGGCTTGCTGGTTCCCGCCTTCTGGTAGACTTCCCAGACGAGGTCGAACAGCTTGGGGTCCATCTTGGTGATTTCATTGCGACGCCAGTCCCGCAGGAACCGGTTCAGCTCACGCAAGCCCGACGACAGATACCGCCCGTTCTTCTTGAACGTGATGGAGACCCGCTCGTGGGTATGGGTGTTGTAGAGCTTCAGCGTGCGCGTCTCTGCCGATGCCGGCGCCACCGCGAGCGTTGCCATCGACAGGCAGACCGCCAGCGTGATCGCTGCAAGCGAGCGTAAGCGGCATCGCAGCCTGGAGAACAGTGCTTCGAGCAATGTCAGTCTCGCTAGTTTGTCGGCGGGATCGCCGAACACCCGCCCCCCGTCGGACTGGTGTAGGTGAGCGAAGTTAAGAAGCCTTTACCGTATTCAAAAATGAGCGCAAATCGTGGCAAATGCGCATCACAATCGAAAAATTTTCACGTTTTCGTTAAAACAGAGGCAAGGAGCCCGGCTTCAGAGGCGCCCACCCGCGCGGTTTACGCAGCGGATGTGCCTTTTTTGCGGCAGCTCCCGACCGGAGCTGCGATACCGCGCGTCCCCTCAGGACGGGGGCGGCCGGCAACAGCCGGCGCTTCTGAGCGATATCGCGACCCGTCTAGCGATAGAGGTCGTTCGATCCGCGCTGGCGCATGCGGAAGACCTTGGCGCGCTGCTCGCGGATCGACAGCGTCTCCACGACCTTTTTCGGCGCGGCGCGACGCACGGGGGCTGCGCGTTTCACCGGGTCGGCGACCGCGAATTTCTGCCAGTCCTGCCAGCCCTCGATCTCGAGCGCCTTGGTCAGCCGCGCATTGTGCCCGTAGATGTCGGGGCGGCGCTGCAAGCGGCCGGCCTCGTCCACATGGGCAGTGAAATAGGTCAGGTGAACGGGAATGTGGCGCTTCAGGTTGACGCGCTTTTCGCTGCCGCCGACCATCTTCTTCAACGCCGCCGCATCCCACTGCGGGTCGAGCTGCAGGAGCGCATCGGCGAAATCGAACGGATCCTCGACGCGCACGCAGCCATGGGAGAACGCCCGCGCCGAGCGGTTGAACAGGCTCTTGGACGGCGTGTCGTGCAGATAGACGGAATGCTGGTTGGGGAACATGAACTTGATCCGGCCAAGCGCATTGCCCGCGCCGGGACGCTGGCGGATGCGCACCGAGCGCAGGTTCACGCCGCTCCAGTCGATCGACGAGGGATTGACGACGCGCCCGCCGGCCAGGACCTCGTAGTTGCGCGAGCCGAGGTAGCCGGACGGATTGGCCTGGATCGACGGCAGCAGTTCCTGCGACGCGATGGAATAGGGCACGTTCCAGTAGGGATTGACGATCAGGTGGTCCATCTCGTCGGAAAACACCGGCGTCTGGTTCGCCGGCTTGCCGACGACCACGCGGGTCTCGTAGACCTCCCGACCGTCCCGCACCAGGCGCGCCTTGAATTCTGGAATATTGACGAAGACATGGAAGGCGCCGAGGTCGCGCGGCAGCCAGCGCCAGCGCTCCATGTTGGCGATGACGTCCGAAATCGCCATGCCGTCGTCGGCGGTCGCGTTCAGCGCAAGCAACGTGCGCGGCCCGACGATGCCGTCCGCATGCAGGCCGTTTTCCTCCTGAAAGGCGAAGACGGCATCCTTCACCGCCGCGTCGAACAGCGTCGGATCGCCCGCTGTCTCGGCCTGCGCCGCAACAGGCGCATCGGTCGCGGCATCGCTCGCGCCCTGCTCCGTCGTCCCCGCGGCACCGGCTTGCGCCGTCTCCTGCGCCTCGACAGGATCCGCGGCGGCTGTCGTGCCGGCGGTTGCGTCACCCGCCTCGGCGGGCGCCAGTCCGAGCCGGGCGCGCAGGATCGCCACGCGCTCGTCCCGGACACCTTCCTTCAGCACCTTGCCGGCGGGCACCACCGGGGGGCCGCTTTCCTCGGCCGCCGCCTTGCGCAGGTCGGCAAGCGCCTTGCGCAGCGCCTGGAAGCCGGCGTGCGGCGGATTGTAGCCGTCGAGCGCGGAAACCGGATCGGCGCTTGATGCCAGGGTCTCGAGCACCAGGGCGGGCTCGGGCTTTTCCGGCGCGGCGGTGATATAGCCCGACAGGCTCGAGGGCTCGACCCGGCCGGCCTGGGCATGCTCCGCATAGGCCAGAAGCGCTGCCGACAGCGCGCGCTCGAAGCGTGCGGCATCATCGGCGTCGAGGCGACCGACCTGGGAAATAAGATCGGCGGGCAGCGCATAATCCGTCGGGGACAGCCCGTCGTCATCGGCCCGCTCCAGGCGGGCGACCAGGCGGTAGGCCGTCAGCGTCGGCGCACCATCGGCCGTCCAGAGCGGCTTGTGGTTCCGCCCGGCATAAAAGGCGGCGACCGCCTTTTTGCTGTCGGACGTGAGATAGGAGAGCTTTGCATCCGGGTCGCCCCGCGACGCTGTCTCCTCCAGAAGCAGCTGCAGCGCCGTCACCGGCTTCGGGGCCACGACCGAGCGCGTTTCCGCCGGATCCGGCGTCGCCGTGCCGGTCGTCGCATTGGCTGCGGCCGCGGACACCGCGGCCAGGCCGAAGACCGCCCCGGCAAGCGTGGTACGCAAGAGAACGGAGCGGAGTGACGTCGGCATGGTCTGAGAATCCTGAACACAATGGGCGGACCGCGATTCGGGTCCGCGGAAGCGGATGTCGTAAGGTTAACAAGCCCGGCAAAGCTGCTTGATGCAAGTCACGCGGCCGCGAGGACGCGCCTATTCGGCGGCCTCTGCGTCCTGTGTTGCATCCAGGCCATAGTCCTTCAACTTCCGATAGAGGGTCGAGCGCCCGATGGACAACCTGCGCGCGACTTCCGTCATGCGCCCGCCGTAGTGGTCGATGGCGGTGCGGATCATCTCCGCCTCGATTGAATCGAGCGCGCGGACATGGCCCTGATCGTCGAGACTGCGCAGATATCCGAAGGGGACACGGGGTTCGCTTGGCTCCGCATGCCTGTCGGCATCCGCCTCCCCGGCCGTGCGCGGGGCATTGTCCGGGGCGGCCGACACGATCCCGCCGGTTGCCGGTCCATGTCCAGGGTCACTCGCTTCGGGACTGGCGACGGCCGGTTGCGGCGGAGCGGCGGCATAGCCCGCCGGCGCGGCACTCTCCTGCCCGCCACCGCTTCCCGAGACGCTTGCCAGCACCTGGGGAAAATCGTCGCGGGTCAGGTGATCGCCCTCGCACAGCACGACCGCGCGGAACACCGCGTTTTCCAGCTGGCGGATATTGCCGGGCCAGTCATAGGCCTGAAGCATTGCCACCGCGTCGGGCGCGACGGAGGTTATATGCGGCCGCCCCTCCTCTGCGACGAAGCGCGCGAGGAAGTGGCGCACGAGGTCGGGAATATCCTCCCGCCGGTCGCGCAGCGGCGGCAGCCAAAGCGGAAAGACGTTGAGGCGGTAGTAGAGATCCTCGCGGAAGCGCCCGTCCTTGACCAGGTCGACCAGCCGCCGGTTGGTGGCGGAGATCAGGCGGAAATCCACCTTCACCGGGCGCCGGGCACCGATCGGGTCGATCTCGCCTTCCTGCAGCGCCCGCAGCAGCTTGACCTGGATGTCGGGCGGAAGCTCGCCGACCTCGTCGAGAAACAGCGTTCCGCCATGTGCTTCCTGGAACTTGCCGACATGCTTGTCGACGGCGCCGGTGAAGGCGCCCTTCTCGTGGCCGAAGAGGATCGATTCCACCAGATGTTCGGGGATCGCGCCGCAGTTCACGGTGATGAAGGGGCGTGCTCGCCGTTCGCTGGTGCCCTGGATGGCGCGGGCGATGAGTTCCTTGCCGACGCCCGATTCGCCCTCGATCAGCACCGGGATCTGCGAATGCGCGGCGCGGCTGCCGACGCGGATCACCCGCTCCATCGCCTCGGAGCGCGTGACGATGTCGTCGAAGGTGAAGGTCCCGCTCGACTGCTTGTGGATGCGGGTGATCTCGCCTTCCAGCGCCTTGATCTTCATGAAGGTGCGGATCGCGACTTCCAGCCGTTCCGGCGACACCGGCTTGACCACGAAGTCCTGCGCCCCGGCGCGGATCGCATTGACCGCAGCGTCAATGCCGGCATGCGCCGTCTGCACGATGATCGGGATCGCCGAGCGCATCTCGCGCAGCCGGGCGATCACGCCCATGCCGTCAAGCTCGGGCATCACCAGATCGAGAATCAGCAGGTCGATGTCCGCGCCGTCGGGTCCCGACAGCACCTCGACCGCCTGCGCACCGTTCTCGACGGTTCTGGAGCGATAGCCGAAGCGCTTTACCGCTTCCTCGAGCAGCCGGCGCTGCACCGGATCGTCGTCGGCGATGAGAATGCGTCCGCTTGTGGGGATCATGCCAGTGCCGCGCCTTTCGGATCTCGCCCTGTCTCAATTCGGGTCACCCTAGCGCTCGAGCGGTAAACAAATCGTCCATCTTTTGCGCGATGCAACGCGCCGGGGACGATTGAACATTGCCCTAAGCCCGCAATCCACAATATCCAGAAGGACACGACAGCAATTCAGGACCCTCTCGGAGACCTCATGACATTTGCGCGCCACTTTCCGCACACGCTCGCCGCACGGCCGTTCATGACAGGGCCGGCCTTCGCCTCCGCAGGCCAGGGGGCCGACAGGCAGGAAAGCCTCGGGGACCTTCCGGAGTGGAACCTTGCCGATCTCTACCCCGCCCATGACGCGCCGGAGGTTGCCGCCGACATGGCCCGCGCGGCCAAGGACGCGGCCGCCTTCGAGGCCCGCTACAAGGGCAAGCTTGAGGACATGGCAAAACGCTCCGGCGCCGAACTGGCGGGCGCGCTGAAGGAAATGGAGGCGCTGGAGGACCTGATGGGCCGCATCGCCTCATATGCGGGGCTCTTCTATGCCGGCGACACCACCGACCCCGTTCGTCAGAAGTTCTACGGCGACGCACAGGACAAGCTGACCGCCGCCAGCACGCATCTGATCTTCTTCACGCTGGAGCTGAACCGTATCCCCGACGCGGTCATCGATGCAGCAGCGGCGGATCCGGGACTGGCGCATTACCGCCCCTGGCTCGACGACATCCGCAAGGCGCGCCCCTATCAGCTCGAGGACCGCATCGAGCAGCTCTTCCACGAGAAGTCGGTGACCGGCGCCTCCGCCTGGAACCGCCTGTTCGACGAGACCATGGCCGGCCTGCGCTTCGAGGTCGACGGCGAGGAACAGGCGCTCGAACCCACCCTCACGCTGCTGCAGGATCCCGACGGCGCCACCCGCAAGACCGCCGCCGAGGCGCTCGGCAAGACCTTCAAGGAAAACCTGTCCACCTTCACGCTGATCACCAACACGCTCGCCAAGGACAAGGAGATCTCCGACCGCTGGCGCGGCTTTGAGGACATCGCCGACAGCCGCCACCTCTCCAACCGGGTCGAGCGCGAGGTGGTCGATGCGCTGGTGGAGGCCGTGCGCGCCGCCTATCCGGACCTGTCGCACCGCTATTACGCGATGAAGGCGAAGTGGTTCGGCAAGGACGTGATCGACTACTGGGACCGCAACGCGCCGCTTCCCTCCGCCGACAGCCGCAAGATCCCCTGGGACGAGGCCCGGTCGCTGGTGCTGGAGGCCTATGGCCGTTTCTCGCCGAAGATGGCCGGGATCGCCGACGACTTCTTCACCAAGGGCTGGATCGACGCGCCCGCCCGCCCCGGCAAGGCGCCCGGCGCCTTCGCCCATCCGACCGTGCCCAGCGCTCACCCTTACGTTCTGCTCAACTACCAGGGCCGCACGCGCGACGTGATGACGCTCGCCCATGAACTCGGCCACGGCGTGCATCAGGTGCTCGCCGCGCCCAATGGCGCGCTGATGGCCCCGACCCCGCTGACGCTTGCCGAAACCGCCAGCGTCTTCGGCGAGATGCTGACCTTCAAGGAGCTTCTGGCGACCGCGGAAACGCCGGAGCGCCGCAAGATCCTGCTCGCCGGCAAGGTGGAGGACATGCTCAACACCGTGGTGCGCCAGATCGCCTTCTACAGTTTCGAGCGCAAGGTCCACGCCGCGCGTCGCGAGGGCGAGCTTACCTCCAAGGCGATCTGCGATCTGTGGATGTCGGTACAGAGCGAGAGCCTCGGCCCGGCGATCCGCTTCGGCGACGGCTACGAAACCTTCTGGACCTACATCCCGCACTTCATCCATTCGCCCTTCTATGTCTATGCCTATGCCTTCGGCGATTGCCTGGTGAACTCGCTCTACGCGGTCTACGAGGGCGCCGCGGACGGTTTCCAGGACAAGTATTTCGCCATGCTGTCGGCCGGCGGCACCAAGCACCATTCCGAGCTGCTGGCGCCCTTCGGGCTCGATGCCAGCGATCCCGCCTTCTGGTCGAAGGGCCTGTCGGTGATCTCCGGCTTCATCGACGAACTGGAACGGCTGGAAGACTGATGCCCGGGGGAACGGCCCGCTTCGACGACCCTCGGCGCGCGCCCTTCGCGCACACGCCCTATGACGGATCGTCGAAGCCTTTCACCGTCGGGCTGATGCCGCTCGATCCGAACGACTGGATCGAGCCGGACGACCGCTTCGCCGAGCAGATGGCGGAAAAGGACCGGCTCTTCGCCGGAGCCGCCAGGGCGCCGGTGTTTCTCGCGGAAGCGGACACGCACGCGGCGCAGGCGGAGGTGCTGGAGATGCTGCGGAGCTACCTGCCGCAGCGCTTCCCCGATCTCTACGAACGAACGGCGAGCGGCCTTCGCCTGACTGATACCGGGCGCGAGATCGATCTGGACGCGACGAACGACCCGCCGCTCAAGACGGCGGCGCGCCTTGTTCAGGAGGACCTCGTTCTGATGCGCAAGGGCGAGGACGGCTACCGGCTTGCGGCAGCCGCGCTGTGCTTTCCCTCGTCCTGGTCGCTGGCGGAGAAATTCGGCCAGTCGATGACCGGGATCCACGAGGCCGTGCCCGGCTTCAACGGCGCCCGCATGGGCCAAATGGTCGCCCGCATCTTCGACAATCTGCCGGTCGAGCGCCCGTCCTGGCGGCTCAACTGGTCGCTCTACTCCAGCCCCGAGCTGCACCAGCCCCACGCCAAGCGCATCGACCCGCAGGCGAGCGACCCGAACCGCGTAGATCGCGGCGCGCTGGCCGGCGGCGCGGCGGAGATCCCGCTCTTCGTGCGCGTGGAACGCCAGACCCTGCGCCGCCTGCCGACAAGCGGCGACATCCTCTTCACCATCAAGGTGCACCACGACCCGGTTGCCGCATTCGCCCGCCATCCGCAAGGCGCCGAACTTGCCGAGGGTCTGCGTACTCAACTGGAAGCGCTTGATGCCGACCAGCTTGCCTACAAGGGGCTGACCGGCGCGCGCGAGGCCATCGCCGCCCTGCTCCGCGAGCTTGCGGAGATCGCCGCAAGGGGCTGACCCGATCCCGCAATGCGGCAATCCGCTCTATGACCAAGCACGTAGATCCGGGTAACGTCGATCCGGCCGAACCGGCCGCCGCCTTTTCCTCAACGGAGACATCCGATCCATGCCGACACCGCCACGCGACCGGGAACAGAACCGCATGAGCGCGAGGGTCGGACGCTACGCGCGGGTCGGCGCCAATGTCGGCGGTCTGGCGGCGAAACTCGCCGGCGCGCGGGTGTTCGGCTATCAGATCGACAACGAGAAGCAGGCGGCGGAACTGGCGGCCGCGCTCGGCGGCCTCAAGGGGCCGCTGATGAAGGTGGCGCAGCTTCTTTCCACCATTCCCGACGCGATCCCGCCGGAATATGCCACCGAGCTGGCGCAGCTGCAGGCCGATGCGCCGCCGATGGGCTGGCCCTTCGTCAAGCGGCGCATGTCGGCGGAACTCGGGCGCGACTGGCAATCGCGCTTTGCCGAATTCGACCGCGCGCCGGCCGCCGCCGCCTCGCTCGGCCAGGTCCATCGCGCCGTCTCCAAGGATGGCGCGCCGCTGGCCTGCAAGCTTCAGTATCCCGACATGGCCTCGGCGGTGGAAGCCGACCTGAAGCAGCTCGGCCTGCTGTTTTCGGTCCACCGGCGCATGCAGCCGGCAATCGACACCCGCGAGATCGCCCAGGAAATCGGCGAAAGGGTGCGCGAGGAGCTCGACTACAAGCGCGAGGCGAAGCAGATCGCCGCCTACAGCGAGATCTTCAAGGACGAGCCGCGCATCCGCGTGCCGGAGGTGCATGAGGACCTCTCCACCGGGCGCCTCCTGACCATGGGCTGGCTGGAGGGCGCGCCGCTGCTGTCGTTCAAGGACAGCCCGCTGGAGGACCGCAACCTGCTGGCGGAGACGATGTTCAAGGCCTGGTGGCATCCCTTCAGCCACTTCGGCATGATCCACGGCGATCCGCATCTGGGCAATTACACGGTGTTTTCGCAAAGCGGCCGACCCGCGGGCATCAACCTGCTCGACTACGGCTGCATCCGCATCTTCCCGCCAGGCTTCGTCGCCGGCGTCGTCGATCTCTACCGCGGCCTGCTGGAGGAAGACGACGCGCTGGTGGTCTCCGCCTACGAGCGCTGGGGCTTCAAGGGTCTCACCCGCGAGTTGATCGAGATCCTCAACATCTGGGCGCGCTTCATCTACGGACCCTTGCTCACCGACCGGGTGCGCTCCATCGCCGACGGGGTCAAGCCGGCGGAATACGGCCGGCGCGAGGCGTTTCGCGTGCATCAGGCGCTAAAGGAAAAGGGGCCGGTCACCGTGCCGCGCGAGTTCGTCTTCATGGACCGCGCCGCCATCGGTCTCGGCGGGGTGTTCCTGCACCTGCGCGCCGAGCTCAACTTCTTCCGCCTGTTCAACGAGCAGATCGAGAACTTCGAAACCGCCACGGTGCAAAAGCGCCAGTCCGACCTTCTAGGCGGGGTCGGGTTGCAGGCCTGAGCGGACCCGCGCCGGCTCTGTTTCGGCGCGACCGTCCGCGTGCACCGCAAAACAGCGCGTTGCCGTTGCATCCTTAGCTGTTATAAGTAGCCGCAACTTCTTGAACGACACAATTACGAGGAAACCATGTCCGATCAGACATCCCCGGCAATGGACTACGCAGAACACGAGCGCACCTACACCGGCTTCCTGAACTTCTCGAAAGTCGGCATCGTCGCGATGATCAACGTGATGATCTGCCTGCTGATGCTGACCATGGGCAGCGGCGCGGCCGTGTTCTTCGGAACCGTCCTGATGATCGCGACGCTGGTCGCCGCGGGCGTGGGCCTTTTCGCCGGCGCCAACGGCTGGATCCCGTCGGCGGTGATCACGCTGATTTCCGGGCTTCTCGCAATCGTCACCATGGCGTGATGCGCTGCCTGACATTCACATCCATTTGAGACTGGGAGGAGACAGCCGATGAAACTCGCAGTGCCCCGCGAAAGCGAGGCAGGGGAACCGCGCGTCGCCGCCACGCCCGATACCGTCAAGAAATTCGTGTCTCTCGGCTTTGACGTCGCCGTCGAGAAGGGTGCCGGCACCCTGTCACGGATCGTCGATGCCGACTATGAGGCAGCCGGCGCGACGCTGACCGCCGATGCCAAGGCAACGCTTGCCGACGCGGATGTCGTCCTCAAGGTCCGTCGTCCCTCCGCGGACGAACTGGCCCTGATGAAGAAGGGCGCCATCGTCATCGCCAGCATGGATCCCTATGGCCACGACGACGAGGTCAAGGCCATGGCCAAGGCCGGGATCTCCGCCTTCGCGATGGAATTCATGCCGCGCATCACCCGTGCGCAGGTGATGGACGTGCTCTCCTCCCAGGCAAACCTCGCCGGTTACCAGGCGGTGATCGACGCCGCGGCCGAATACGACCGCGCGATGCCGATGATGATGACCGCCGCCGGCACCGTGCCCGCGGCCCGCGTCTTTGTCATGGGCGCAGGCGTCGCCGGCCTCCAGGCCATTGCCACCGCCCGCCGGCTCGGCGCCGTGGTCAGCGCGACCGACGTGCGCCCGGCCGCCAAGGAACAGGTGGAATCGCTCGGTGCGAAATTCGTCGCCGTCGAGGACGACGAGTTCAAGCAGGCCGAGACCGCCGGCGGCTACGCCAAGGAAATGTCGGCCGAGTACCAGAAGAAGCAGAACGAACTGGTCGCGGCCCATATCGCCAAGCAGGACATCGTCATCACCACCGCACTCATCCCCGGACGGCCGGCTCCCAAGCTGATCAGCAAGGAGATGGTCGCCTCGATGAAGCCGGGTTCGGTGATCGTCGATCTTGCGGTGGAGCGCGGCGGCAATGTCGAGGGATCCAAGGCCGGCAAGATCGCCAAGTCCGGCGAGGTCAAGATCATCGGCCATCTGAACGTGCCCGGCCGGATCGCCGCATCGGCCTCCGCGCTTTATGCCAAGAACCTCGTCGCCTTCGCCGAGACGCTCGTCGACAAGGAAGCCAAGGCGATCGCGGTCAACTGGGACGATGAACTCGTCAAGGCGACCGTCCTGACCCGCGACGGTCAGGTCGTGCACCCGGCGTTTGCGCCGGACACCAAGTAAGAGGGGGTCCAGATGACGGAACAAAACGCCACTGAAGCGCTCGAACGCGCCAGGGCTGCGGCGGAAACGGCCCGCGATGCGGCCGAGACCGCGCAGGCGGCGGCGGATGCCGCCAAAGGCTACGCCGACCAGCTCGCCAGCGGGATGGGAGACACGCTCGCTCAGGCCGCCTCGGCGGCCACCGGCGGAGCGATCGATCCCTTCGTCTTCCAGTTCACGATCTTCGTGCTGGCGATCTTCGTCGGCTACTACGTGGTCTGGTCGGTGACGCCGGCCCTGCACACGCCGCTGATGTCGGTCACCAACGCCATTTCGAGCGTTATCGTCGTCGGGGCGTTGCTCGCCGTCGGCGTCGACCTGGCGGCCGAGGGCGCGGGCTACGCGCGCGGCTTCGGCTTCATCGCCCTGATCATGGCCAGCGTGAACATCTTCGGTGGCTTCCTGGTCACCCAGCGCATGCTCGCCATGTACAAGAAAAAGCAGAAATAGGAGGCCGGACACATGCTTTCCGCCAATGTCACGGCCGTCCTCTATGTGATTTCGGCCGTTCTCTTCATCCTTGCGCTGCGCGGGCTGTCCAGCCCGGAGACGTCGCGCCAGGGTAACTTCCTCGGCATGACCGGCATGGCCATCGCCATCGCCACGACGCTGCTCACAGCAGCCCCCGGCGCGGGCGGTCTGCTGATGATCCTCGCGGGTCTCGGAATCGGCGGCGCCATCGGCGCCGTCACCGCCAAGCGTGTGCCGATGACCGCCATGCCCCAGCTGGTGGCCGCCTTCCACTCGCTCGTCGGCATGGCCGCCGTGTTCGTCGCCGCCGGTGCGCTTTACGCGCCGCAGGCCTTCGGCATCGGCGTCACCGGCCAGATCCCGGGCGCGAGCCTGGTGGAAATGTCGATCGGCGTCGCCATCGGCGCGATCACCTTCACCGGTTCGGTCATCGCCTTCGCCAAGCTTGACGGCCGCATGTCGGGCGCACCGATCATGCTGCCGATGCGCCATGCCATCAACGCCGGCCTGGCGCTCCTGATCGTCGTTCTCATCGTCGTGTTCGTGCAGGGCGAAAGCCATACGGTCTTCTGGATGATCGTGATCCTGTCGCTGATCTTCGGCGGGCTGATTATCATCCCGATCGGCGGCGCGGACATGCCGGTGGTCGTGTCCATGCTCAACTCCTATTCGGGTTGGGCCGCGGCCGGCATCGGCTTCACGCTGGGCAACATGGCGCTGATCGTCGTCGGCGCGCTGGTCGGCTCCTCCGGTGCGATCCTGTCCTACATCATGTGCAAGGGCATGAACCGCTCCTTCATCTCCGTCATCCTCGGCGGCTTCGGCGGCGACAGCGTCGCGGCGGCCGGTGGCGGTGCGGAAGAGCGCCCCGTGAAGCAGGGCTCGGCGGAAGACGCCGCCTTCATCATGAAGAACGCCAGCAAGGTCATCATCGTGCCCGGCTACGGCATGGCGGTTGCCCAGGCGCAGCACGCGCTGCGCGAGCTGGCCGACACGTTGAAGGAAGAAGGCGTCGAGGTGAAATACGCCATTCACCCGGTCGCCGGTCGCATGCCCGGCCACATGAACGTGCTTCTGGCCGAGGCGCAGGTTCCCTATGACGAGGTCTTTGAACTGGAGGACATCAACTCCGAGTTCTCCCAGGCCGATGTCGTCTATGTGATCGGCGCCAACGACGTGACCAACCCGGCCGCCCGCGACGATCCGCAGTCGCCGATCTACGGCATGCCGATCCTTGATGTCGACAAGGCCGGCACGGTGCTCTTCGTCAAGCGCGGCATGGGCTCCGGCTATGCCGGCATCCAGAACGAGCTGTTCTTCCTGGACAAGACGATGATGCTCTTCGGCGATGCCAAGAAGATGACCGAGGGTATCGTCAAGGCGATGTGATCCTCCCTCCCCTGCGGCGCCCGGCGCCGCAGGGCGAAGGCATTCTTGCAGGAACGAAAAACGCGGCGCCCGATCCCTCGGGCGCCGCGTTTTCTTTTCCCTCCGGGCAGGCGGAGCTTACGCGTCGTTTGCCGGTCCCGCCATGCCGAGCGCATGCATGTAGAGATCGAGGATCGCTTCCTCTTCCTCGCGCTCGTGCGGCTGCTTCTTGCGAAGCGAAATGATCTTGCGCAGGATCTTCACGTCGAAGCCTGTGCCCTTGGCCTCCGCATAGACATCCTTGATGTCGTCGGCGATGACCTTCTTTTCCTCTTCGAGACGCTCGATGCGCTCGACAAAGGCACGCAACTGGTCGCCGGCAACACCGCCTGGATCGGACATGGATGAACACTCCTTGATCGTTTGAAACGTGGTTCGAATGTGGGGAGCCGGTAACGGCGCAAAACCCTGCTTGCGCGCATTTTACGGCGAATTCAAGCTCCGTGAACGAATACGGAACGCTTATGCACACGACCTCCCCAGGGATCAGCCGTGCGGCTTGGATTTCTCGAAGGCCGCGGCCTGTTCCGGCGTTGCCTCGGTCTGATGCTTGGCCTTCCACTCGGCATAGGGCATGCCGTAGACGATTTCGCGCGCGGCCTCCTTGTCGAGGTCGAGCCCGTCCTCGCGGGCCGCATCCACATACCAGTTGGACAGGCAGTTGCGGCAGAAACCGGCGAGATTCATCATGTCGATGTTCTGCACGTCGGTGCGGTTGCGCAGATGCGAGACCAGGCGGCGAAACACCGCTGCCTCGAGTTCGATGCGTTTCGTGTCGTCGATTTCAGCCATGACATCCTCCAGGGGTGGATCGTGAGAAAATGCGAGGGGCCGGTCCGTCAGTCGCTGCGCGAACCGTAGTGCCTGATCTCCCCGAGTTCGGGGAGCGTGTCCAGCAACCGCCGCACCATCGGCTCCAGGTGCGCCGCCCAGGCCGCGACGCCGGCAGCATTGCCGATAAGGTCCTGGCGCACCTCCAGCAGCGCATGGGCAAGCCCGCGCGCGGTGCCATGCCGATACATGCAGTCGTTCTTCAGCGCGCCGTCATAGGGTTCATTGTCGCCGACGACGAGATCCGGCTCCGCCCGCAGGCAGTCGAGCAGCGGCAGGGCGAATCGCGGATCGCGGTCCCACAGCACCCCGGCATGCCAGGGCCGCGGCACGCCGCGCCACACGGGCGTGAAACTGTGCACCGACAGGATCGCCGGCGGATACCCCGCGGCAACCGCGGCATCGATCCGCTCGGCGATTGCCGCGTGATAGGGCCGGTGATAGGCGGCCAGGCGCCGTTCGCGCTCGGCCGCGTCATGCCGCGCATTTCCCGGCACCACCGCCCCGTCGGACAGGCGCATGATCAGCGTGGGATCGTCCTCGCCGCGGTTCGGGTCGATCAGCAGGCGCGAGAAGGTCGACAGCACCGCCGGCGCCCCGAGCGCATCGGCAAGCGCAAAGGTCAGCGCCCGCACGCCGATGTCATAGGCGATGTGGCGCTCGAATTCCGCCGGCGGCAGCCCGAGGTTTCCATAGGCGCGCGGAACCGCATTGCCCGCATGATCGCACAGGATCAGCAGGCCGCTGTGCGGATCGCCGGAAATCTGCTCGACCGGGGAGGTATCCGGGTGCGGCGCGGAGGGAAGGGATGCAGGCGCTGTCATGCCACCGATATGGGACAAAGCACCGGCCCCGCGCAAGGTCCGCAACGCCTGAAATCGGACCTTGACCGGGAAACTCGGGAAGACAGGGCCGCCTCCCTTCCCTAAGGTTGTGCCAAATCGCGCGAATCGATCAGGCAGAAAGATCCAGGCTCCAGATGTCGCAGCACATGCAACACACAGATCTCATGCGCACACGGCTGACGCGCCTGTTCGAGGCAGCCGTCGCCGCCGCCAGGGCGGAGAACTGCCTGCCCCAGCATCTGCCTCCTGCGGAGACCAACGGCCGCATCCTCCTGCTGGCCGCCGGCAAGGCCGCCGGCGCGATGACGGCGGTGGCCGAACGCGTCTATCTCGACGAGCACGGCCTGTCCCCTGACCGTCTGACCGGCCTGTGCGTGACCCGCCACGGCTATGCCCGGCCGACACGCCACATCCCGGTGATCGAGGCGGGGCATCCCGTTCCCGATTCAGCCGGCGTCGAGGGCACGGCGAAATGCCTCGAGATCGCCGCCGGCGCCCGTCCCGGCGACCGGATCGTGGTGCTGCTCTCCGGTGGCGGCTCGGCCAATTGGGTCGCACCGGTCGCCGGCGTGTCGCTGGCGGACAAACAGGCGGTCACGCGGGCGCTGCTGCGCTCGGGCGCGGCCATCGACGAGATCAACACCCTGCGCCGGCACCTGTCGCGCATCAAGGGCGGGCGCCTTGCCGCCGCGCGCGGGGCCGGGTCCCTGATGACCACCCTTGCGGTCTCCGACGTGCCGAACGACGAGGCCATCGCGATCGCCTCCGGCCCGACGCTCCCCGACCCCTCGACCCTCGCCGACGCCCGGGCGCTTCTCGCCCGCTACGTTCCGAACCCGCCGGCAAGCATCGTCGCGGCTCTCGCCGATCCCCGCAACGAGACGCCCAAGCCCGGAGATCCCCTGTTCGACGACACGCGGTTCGAGATCGTCGCGCGGCCGGCATTGTCGCTTGAAGCTGCCGCACAGGCGGCTCGCGACATGGGATACGAGGCGATCCTTCTGGGCGACAGCCTGGAGGGCGAGGCCTCGGAGGTGGCCGCCGCCCATGCCGCGCGCGCCATCGCCCTGGCGCAGGCCGGACGTCGCTGCGTGCTGCTGTCGGGAGGCGAACTGACGGTAACCTTGCGCGGCGACGGGCGCGGCGGGCCCAATCAGGAGTATGCGCTCGCCCTGGCGGTCGCGCTCGACGGACATCCCGATATTTTCGCGGTCGCCGGCGACACCGACGGCACCGATGGCGGCACCGGGGCCGCGGACGATCCGGCCGGTGCGCTTGTCGATCCGACAACACTTTGCCGGGCACGGGCCGAAGGTCATGATGCCGCCGCATTTTTAGCGAGAAACGACAGCACGGGGTTCTTCGGGGCCCTGAATGATCTTCTTCGACCTGGGCCGACCTACACCAACGTCAATGACTTCAGGGCTGTCATCATTGACAAGCCTGAAGCCCGTCGGCCATAAGATGACGCGCATGGTCGTGGCACGAGAAATCGCATGATGAAAACAGCCGCAAGGCATCTGCGCACCACGGCGACACGCAAGCTCCGGTGGGGAGGAGCTCCTGTCGGCTTGGCAGCGCTTCTAACGGTTTTTCTTTCGCTGTTCTCCGCCTCTCCGGCGCAGGCCGAGCTTCGGCTATGCAACAAGACCGAGAGTCAGGTCGGCGTTGCAATCGGCTACCGCGAGAATGACGACTGGGTCACCGAAGGGTGGTGGAACCTGCCGGCGAACTCCTGCGAAACCCTGGTGGCGGGGTCGCTGGTGTCACGGTTCTATTATATCTATGCAGTTGACTACGACCAGTTTGGTGAATGGGGCGGACGTGCATTCATGTGCACCCGCGAGAAGGAGTTCACCATCTCGGGAATTGAGGATTGCGTCGCGCGCGGATTCGAGCGCACGGGATTCTTCGAAATCGATACAGGCGAGCAGAGCAGCTGGACTGTCCAGCTGACAGAGCCGGTACAAACAGGAACGGGTGGACGATGAAGCGTGATAGACGGGTCAAGATACTTGCAACACTCGGACCCTCTTCATCGGACCCCGCGACAATCGAAAAACTCTTTCTGGCCGGCGCCGACGTCTTCCGCATCAACATGAGTCATGCGGATCACGACCGGCTCAACACGCTGGTCAGGACGATCCGCGACATCGAGACCAAGGTCGGCCGGCCGATCGGTATCCTCGCCGATCTCCAGGGACCCAAGCTGCGCGTCGGCACCTTCGAGGGCGACAGCGCGGTGCTCGAGAACGGCGCGACCTTCACGCTCGACAGCGACCCCAAGCCGGGTTCGGCAAGCCGCGTGCATCTGCCCCACCGTGAAATCCTGGAAGCGCTCGAGCCGGGCCACCGCCTGCTGCTCGACGACGGCAAGATCCGCCTGCGCGTGCAGAGCTGCGATGCCAAACACGCCACGACCACGGTCGAGGTCGGCGGCAAGCTCTCCAACCGCAAGGGTGTCAGCGTTCCCGATACCGAAATTCCGGTCGGCGCGCTGACCCCGAAGGACAGCAAGGACCTGGACGCGGCCCTCAAGGCCGGCGTCGACTGGGTCGCGCTCTCCTTCATCCAGCGCCCGGATGACCTGGCCGAAGTGCGCAAGGTGACGCGCGGCCGGGCCGGCATTCTCGCCAAGATCGAAAAGCCGCAGGCCATCGAGCGCCTTGCCGAGATCATCGACCTCTCCGACGCCCTGATGGTGGCGCGCGGCGATCTCGGCGTCGAGATGCCGCTGGAGCGCGTGCCCGGCCTGCAGAAGCAGATCGTGCGCGCCTGCCGCAAGGCCGGCAAGCCGGTCGTCGTGGCGACGCAGATGCTGGAATCGATGATCACCGCGCCGGTTCCGACCCGCGCCGAGGTCTCCGACGTGGCAACCGCCGTCTTCGAAGGCGCCGACGCCGTCATGCTCTCCGCCGAATCGGCCGCCGGTGATTTCCCGGTCGAAGCAGTCGAGACGATGGATCGCATTGCCGGCGAAGTGGAGCGCGACCCGAACTACCGCGCCATCATTCATGGCCAGCGCCAGGAGCCGGAGCCGACCGGCGCCGACGCCATTGCGGCCGCCGCCCGCCAGATCGCCGAGACGCTGAACCTGGCAGCCGTGGTTTGCTACACGACGTCGGGCGCTACCGGCCTGCGCGCCGCGCGCGAACGCCCGGCGGTTCCCGTGATCGTGATTTCGCCGGTGCTGGAAACCGCGCGGCGTCTTGCGCTCGCCTGGGGGCTGCACTGCGTGGTCAGCGATGACGCCAAGGACGAGAACGACATGGTCGATCGCGCCTGCCGGATTTCCTTCCAGGAAGAGCTCGCAAAGCCCGGCCAGCGCATCATCACCACCGCTGGCGTCCCCTTCGGCACGCCCGGCTCGACCAACATGCTGCGCATCGCCTTCATCGGAAGCGACGGCAGCAGCGGCCTCTGAGGGCCGCCCCCTCCGGCTCGAACGCCGCAGGATCAAACAATCAAGGAACGCGCCCGCCGGTCAAAGCCGTGCGGGCGC
>PBLF01000029.1 GCA_002722295.1 Stappia sp.
GAAGTCGCCAAACTCCACCTCGATCATACACCTCGGTGACCACCCGGGATTACACCTTCGACGGCGCTGAAATTACACCACGTGCGTGGACGCTACCATCGAACATGCGTTCGATGACGTCTCTGCCTTTGCAAAGGTATGGCGAGAAACAGTTTTTCCAGTTCTGTGTTTTGCGAGGTGGTATGTTGGGCGGAGATCCACGCGCTTTCATGATCCGACGGGTAGAAGAACATCTGCTTTGGCTCGATTGCGCGCAAACTGTTCCGCGCTCCTGCTCCCACCTTCAGCCCCCCCCAACAAAAACCCGCCCGATCGTTTCCGATGGGCGGGTTTCGTGTTTTCGGGGGCCGTTTCGGTCTGACGCCGGATTGATCGGCCAGTCAGCCGGGCGGGGCTGAGAGATCGGGGCGGCCGCTTGCGCAACGGCCCCTCCATCCCTGTCCTCAGCTGCAGCCGCTCGTGCCGCCGCAGGTGTCGCACTTCAGGCAGGTGCCGTTGCGCACCATGGTGAAGTTGCCGCACTCGGGGCAACTCTCGCCCTCGTAGCCCTTCATCCGGGCCTGGGCGATGCGCTCCGCCGCGCTCGGCGCAGGGGCCGTCGAGACCTCGACCCGGGCACCGGCCTCGCCACCGCGGGCGAAGGCCGTGGCCACCGCGCTCGTGGTTTGCGCCACCGGGCTGGAGCCCAGCTCCGCCGCGATCGCCTGTGTCAGGTTGCCGGCCGGCTCCCCGTTGCCCACCAGACGGAAGCGCTCCGTCTGGCCGCGCACAAGGCCGTGCGACACCACGCCCTGGCCGGCGCGCTCGCGGGCCGCCGCCGTGTCGCCGCCGCCCTTCGTCTGGCCGCCGAAGACCTCCGGCGGGACATGGGCCAGCTCGTGACGGCCGAGGTAGGACACGGCCAGCTCGCGGAACACGTAGTCCAGCACCGAGGTCGCGTTCTTGATCGCGTCGTTGCCCTGCACCATGCCCGCGGGCTCGAACTTGGTGAAGATGAAGGCGTCGACATACTCCTCGAGCGGCACGCCGTACTGCAGGCCGAGCGACACCGAGATGGCGAAGTTGTTGATGAACGCGCGAAGGGCGGAGCCTTCCTTGTTCATGTCGATGAAGATCTCGCCGAGGCGGCCGTCATCGTATTCGCCGGTGCGCAGGAAGATCGTGTGTCCGCCGATCTTGGCCTTCTGCGTGTAGCCCTTGCGCCGGGTGGGGAGCTTCTCCTGCTCGCGCACCACGCGCTCCACGATCCGCTCGACGATCTTCTCCGCCACCGCTTCCGCGCGCGCCGGCATCGACTGCGCGACGAGCTGCTCGGCGACGTCGTCCTCGTCCTCGTCGTCATCGGCGAGAAGCTGGGCGTTGAGCGGCTGGCTCAGCTTGGAGCCGTCGCGGTAGAGCGCGTTCGCCTTCAGCGCCAGGCGCCAGGACAGGAGGTAGGCCTCCTTGCAGTCCTCGACGGTGGCGTCATTGGGCATGTTGATCGTCTTGGAGATCGCGCCGGAGATGAACGGCTGTGCCGCCGCCATCATGCGGATGTGGCTCTCCACCGACAGGAAGCGCTTGCCCAGGCGACCGCACGGGTTGGCGCAGTCGAACACCGGATAGTGCTCTTCCTTGAGGAACGGCGCGCCTTCCAGCGTCATCGCGCCGCACACGTGGGTGTTCGCCGCCTCGATCTGTGCCTTGGAGAAGCCCAGATGCGCCAGAAGCTCGAAGGCGGGATCGTTCATCTGCTCCTCGCTGACGCCGAGCGCGGCCATCTGCGCATCGCCGAGCGTCCAGCGGTTGAACACGAACTTGATGTCGAAGGCCGACTTCAGCGCGCCGCGCACCTTGTCCAGGCCCTCGTCGGTGAGGCCCTTGGCCCTGAGCGACGACGGGTTGACGTGCGGCGCCTGTTCCAGCGAGCCGTGGCCGACGGCATAGGCCTCGATCTCGGCGATCTGGCTCTCGGTGTAGCCGAGCGTGCGCAGGGCCTCCGGCACGGCGCGGTTGATGATCTTGAAGTAGCCGCCGCCGGCCAGCTTCTTGAACTTCACCAGCGCGAAGTCGGGCTCGATGCCGGTCGTGTCGCAGTCCATCACGAGACCGATCGTGCCGGTCGGCGCGATCACGGTCGACTGGGCGTTGCGGTAGCCGTGCTGCTGGCCGAGCTCAAGCGCCTTGTCCCAGGCGCGCTGCGCGTGGTCCACTAGGCGCCGGTCCGGGCAGGAGGCGTGGTCGAGCGGCACCGGAACGGTGCTGAGCGCCTCGTAGCCCTCCGTCTCGCCATGGGCGGCGCGGCGGTGGTTGCGCATGACGCGCAGCATGTGCTCGGCATTGTCCGCGTAGCCGGGGAAGGGGCCGAGCTCGCCGGCCATCTCCGCCGACGTGGCGTAGGCGACACCGGTCATGATCGCGCTCAGCGCGCCGCAGATCGCGCGGCCCTCGTCGCTGTCATAGGGAATGCCGGAGGTCATCAGCAGGCCGCCGATGTTGGCATAGCCCAGGCCCAGCGTGCGGTAGCGATAGGAGAGTTCCGCGATTTCCTTGGACGGGAACTGCGCCATCAGCACCGAGATTTCGAGCACCATGGTCCACAGGCGCACGCAATGCTCGTAGTTGTCCACGTCGAAGGCGCCGTCCGCGCCGCGGAACTGAAGCAGGTTCAGTGATGCGAGGTTGCAGGCCGTGTCGTCCAGGAACATGTATTCCGAGCAAGGGTTGGACGCGCGGATCTCGCCCGATGCCGGGCAGGTGTGCCAGTCGTTGATGGTCGTGTGGTACTGGATGCCCGGATCGGCGGAGGCCCAGGCCGCGTAGCCGATCTGCTCCCACAGGTCCTTCGCCTTCACCGTCTTGGTGACGCGGCCGTCCTTGCGGGCGGTGAGGTCCCACTCGCCGTCCTCGATCACCGCGCTCAGGAAGCCGTCCGTGACGCGCACCGAGTTGTTCGAGTTCTGGCCCGAAACGGTCAGATAGGCCTCGGAATCCCAGTCCGTGTTGTAGGTCGGGAACTCGATCTTCGTGAAGCCCTGGCGGGCGAACTGGATGACGCGCTGGATGTAGTTCTCCGGCACCATCATCTTCTTCGCGGCGCGGATCTCGCGCTTCAGCGCCGGGTTGCGGGCCGGGTCGAAGCACTCGTTGTTGTCGGCCTCGCAGTTCACGCAGGCCTTCATGATCGCGGTCAGGTGCTTCTGGCAGATCTTGGAGCCGGTCACGAGCGCCGCGACCTTCTGCTCCTCCTTCACCTTCCAGCCGATGTAGTCCTCGATGTCGGGATGGTCGACGTCGACCACGACCATCTTGGCCGCGCGGCGCGTGGTGCCGCCCGACTTGATCGCGCCGGCGGCGCGGTCGCCGATCTTGAGGAAGCTCATCAGGCCGGAGGAGCGGCCGCCGCCCGACAGCTTTTCGCCCTCGCCGCGAACGCGCGAGAAGTTGGAGCCGGTGCCCGAGCCGTACTTGAACAGGCGCGCCTCGCGCACCCAAAGGTCCATGATGCCGTTCTCGTTGACGAGATCGTCCTCGACCGACTGGATGAAGCAGGCATGCGGCTGCGGGTGCTCGTAGGCCGAGGCGGAGCGGGTCAACTCGCCGGTCTCGAAGTCCACGTAGTAGTGGCCCTGGCCCGGGCCGTCGATGCCGTAGGCCCAGTGCAGGCCGGTGTTGAACCACTGCGGCGAGTTCGGCGCCACCTTCTGGGTCGCCAGCATGTAGCGCAGCTCGTCATGGAACGCGCGGGCGTCGGCCTCGGTGTCGAAGTAGCCGCCCTTCCAGCCCCAGTAGGTCCAGGTGCCGGCGAGACGGTCGAAGACCTGACGCGCGTCGATCTCGGAACCGGTGCGCTCGTCCTCGGGCAGGCCGGCGAGCGCGTCCTCGTCGGCCACGTGGCGCCACAGCCAGGAGGGAACGGTGTTCTCCTCGACCGGCTTCAGCTTCGTCGGGACCCCGGCCTTGCGGAAATACTTCTGCGCCAGGATGTCGGCCGCGACCTGCGAAAACTGGGCCGGAACGTCGATGTTCTCGAGCCGGAACACGATCGATCCGTCGGGATTGCGGATTTCGCTCGTGGCCACGCGAAATTCAATGTCGGCATAGGGCGACTGTCCGTCCCTCGTGTAGCGCCGCTCGATCTTCATCCCTAAAGCCCCTTCAAACTGGACCCGCCGCTGACGGGTCACGCCAATCCGATCACGGCCGCAGCCGTGTGAGCGATATGACGGCATACGCCGCAGGGCCTCGCGCGCGCCGCCGCGCGAAACCGCTTCATTCGCCTGCCTGTTGTGGCCGCTCGTGACCGATGGTCCGACCGACTCTTCGATTCTTTGGGTGAGCGCTAAATATAGTACATGCGCCCGTTCGCGTCACGATATATCGTGTCGTCCGGGCGCAGGAATGCTCAGGCCGCTTTTCTGGAGCTTCAGAAAAGGGCGGCTCGAACGACCGCTTCGGACGTGTCCGCGAGTATGTCTGAGGTGATCCGAAAGGGCGCCGCGACGCCCTACGCCGGTTACGATGTCTCGATGGCCTGACCCTAGGGTGAATCGATGCTGAACGTCAAGCGCGGCTCGCCAGAGTTTGTGGCTGGATCGGGGGTCGACAACAAAATGTAGTGTGTTCGTGTGGAAAACGACGGAACCGGTGGATAAGCCGGCTATGCCCCGGTGTCCGTTGGTTCCTGCCGCTTCCAGACGGTCTGGGCGCGTTCTTTTCCCCGCTCCGGCGCACAAGATATTGGGGGTGCGTGGCAATGCGGCACCATGGAACGGCGACAGGGCGCGGCAACAAGGAGCGATAGCCGGGGCAGGCGGGGATACCTGAGAGGCGCGGCGCGCGTGCGAGCGCGGGGGCACGGGCCGCGACCCTGGTGCGGGGCCGGGTCGATGAAAAGAAATTGACTCAATTTTTCCTGAAATTCGGCTGAAACTTGATGCGAATTGCCCGTGTCCGCGCAATCGCGGTGCAATGCGGTTGTGCCAATGTCGCCGTCCGGTTGACCCATCTCAGGACGCGCGTGTGGCTTCATGACCCGACATTATGCCTACGGACTGGACTTCGGTGACCTCGATATCGCGGTCGTCGATGATTCGAAGCCCATGCAGACGATCCTGCGCTCGACGCTGCTCAGCTTCCGCGTGCGGCGGGTGCGGACCTACGACACGGCCGAAACCGCGCTGGAGATGATGCGGCTCGATCCGCCCAACATGATTCTCACCGACTGGCGCATGAAGCCGATGAGCGGCATCGGCCTGTTGCGCGCGGTGCGCCAGCGCAGGAATGCGCCGTTGTGCTTCCTGCCGGTGATCTTCGTCACCGCCCACGGAACGCGCACCCTTGTCGACCGGGTCCTGCGGGAGGGCGCGCAGCATGTTCTCGCAAAGCCCATCGCGCCGTCGGCCCTTTATGACCGCATCCTCTGGACGCTGCACGATTCGCGCCCGCTGGTTCTCACCGACGACGGGCGCTACGTGATCGAGGGCGTGGCCGACAATCTCGATGCCAAGATGCAGAAGTGGCACCAGATCGGCGGTGGCCGGAATCTCATCCGCATGGATCCGGCGAGCCCGGCGGCGAACCGTGCGATGCCGCTTGCCGCCGATGTGCGCAAGGCTGTCGCCGGCGGCCATCAGACGCCCCACGATCACGACGCGCCGCCAGCGCCCGCCCGCGACTATGGCTTTGCCCAGGTGCACGGCCACGCACATGGGCAGGGCAAGGGGGCGGACGCCGCCGCTTCGGCGGGCCGTCAAGGCGGGAGCGACACCCATCGGTCCGATGCCCCCCGCGATCCCGCCGGCCCAAAAGGCGGCGCGAAGCCGGGCGGTCCGCCGTCCAGGACAACCGGCGCCCGTGGCGTGTCGGGCGCAAGCGTTCCGGCCGGGGCCGTTCGCCGGAAGATGCCAGGTGGCGGGCCCGGGTTCGCGCAGGTGGCGCGCGAGCGGGTGCGATAGGCTGCTCACGTGCGCCGGTTCTTCGCATTGCGAAGCCGGACGCATTGCGGTATTGCCTGACCAACCGAATGCAAACAGCAGGCCCGGCGCGATGAAAACGCTCATCCTTCAGTTTTTCACCTGGTGGAACAGTGCCACCTGGGGCACCCGCTTCTTCACCTGGCGCAAGGGCGAGTTCGTCGGAAAGGACGAATTCGGCAACAGCTATTACCGTGAGCGCGGCGGCAAGAAGCGCTGGGTCATCTACAATGGCCTGGCCGAGGCTTCCACGATTCCTCCGGGCTGGCACGGCTGGATGCACCACCGCACCGACACGCCGCCGACCGAGATCGACTACAAGCCCCGCGCGTGGCAGGCCCCGCACAAGCCCAACCGCACCGGCACGGCCGAGGCGTATCGCCCGCAGGGCTCGATCCTGACCCCGGCGAGCCGTCCGAAGGTCTCGGGCGACTATGAGGCCTGGTCGCCGGAAGGCTGATCTTGCGGGCCTGACACGGCCATGATGTTTCTAAACCCGGATGCGGCGCGGCCCGTGTCCGGGTTTTGCCGTTTTCGGGGGCGAGAGTGATGTCCCGCAGGCAGATTGCAGGGCAGGGGCTGGCAAGGGCACATGCGCGAGACGAAAGGTGACGACAGGTCGTCCGGGGCCGGGCGTGCGGGAAAACGGCACTTTTCCCGCCTTGCCCGTGTTGCGCTCGGTCTGGCGGCGGCCGTCCTGGTCGCCGGTGTTGCCGGCGCCGGCTGGCTCGCCTGGTCCGTGCGCGCGGTGCCCGACGACATGGTCTCCGGCAAGGTCACGGTCTCGCGCAGCGTGATCGACCGCAACGGTCTGCTTCTGCGGGCTTTCCAGACGCCGGACGACCGCTGGCGGCTTGCGATCACGCCGCAGGAGGTCGATCCCCGCTATCTCGAGATGCTGCAGGCCTACGAGGACCGGCGCTTTCGCGACCACGGCGGCGTCGATCCGCGCGCGCTGGTGCGCGCGGCGGTTCAACTCGTGACGAGCGGCCGGGTCGTCTCCGGTGCCTCGACACTCACCATGCAGACGGCGCGCCTGCTCATGGAGGGGCCGACGCGCTCGCTTTCCGCGAAGTGGCACCAGATCGTTCTTGCACTGGCCCTGGAGAGCAACCTGGACAAGGACGCGATCCTTACCCTCTATCTCACCCGCGCGCCCTTTGGCGGCAACATCGAAGGAGTGCGCGCCGCAAGCCTTGCCTGGTTCGGCAAGGAGCCGGCACGCCTCACACCGGCGGAGGCCGCACTTCTCGTCGCCTTGCCGCAGTCGCCCGAGGCCCGCCGCCCGGACCGGTTTCCCGAGGCGGCGCGTGCCGCGCGGGACCGGGTGCTCCAGGTCATGGTCACGCGCGGCGTGTTGAGCGAAGAGGAGGCGCGGGCGGCCTCGCGCGAGGATGTGCCGCGCCTGCGCCGGGACGTGCCGCTTGTCGCGGCCCATGCCGCGCGCGATGCGCTCGCCCGTCATCCGCAGGCGGAGGAAATCCGGCTGACGCTCGATGGCGCCCTTCAGGGGCGACTTGAGAAACTGGCGGCAAGCCGTGCCGCGCGAACGGGAAAACGGGTTTCGCTCGCCATCCTCGTTGCCGATCACGGGACCGGCGAGGTTCTGGCGCACGTCGGTTCGGCGGGGCTGCTGGACGAGGCCAGGCGCGGTCACGTCGACATGACGCACGCGGTGCGCTCGCCCGGCTCGACGCTGAAGCCGCTGATCTATGGCCTCGCCTTCGAGGAGGGGATCGCGCATCCCGACAGCCTGATCGACGACCGCCCCGTGACCCTGGCCGGCTACAGCCCGACCAATTTCGACATGTCCTTTCAGGGCACGGTGAGGGTCGCGGCGGCACTTCAGGCTTCGCTCAACGTCCCGGCGGTGGAACTTCTCGACGCGGTCGGGCCGGCACGGTTCGTGGCCAGGTTGCGCGCTTCGGGCGCGACCCCGCGCTTTCCCCCCGGCGAGATACCGGGGCTTGCGGCCGCGCTTGGCGGTTTCGGCATGACGCTGGATGAACTGGTCGCGCTGTATGGTGCCCTGGCGCGCGGCGGCGAGGCCCTGACACTCGTTCGCGAGCCGGAAGAACTCGACCGGGCGCGGCTGTCGCTGCCCCGCCGCGTGCTGTCGCAAACGGCGGCCTGGCGGATCGGGGAGATCCTGTCCGAGGTGCCGCCGCCCGACACGGCGAACGGCGAGGGGATCGCCTACAAGACCGGAACGTCCTACGGCTACCGTGACGCCTGGGCCATCGGCTACGACGGTCGCCATGTGGTCGGCGTCTGGGTTGGACGTGCCGACGGAACGCCGATCCCCGGCATCACCGGCTACCTGACCGCGGCGCCGGTGCTTTTCGACGTCTTCCAGCGCATTTCTCCGGAGCGGGTGCGCCTGCCGCAGCGCCCGCGTTCGATTGGTGTCGAGGATCGTGTCCCCGCGCCGCTCACGCATGCCCGCACGCGCAACCCGCGCCGCGAGGCGGGAGGTGCTGCGGGACCGGAGATCTTCTCCCCGCCCGACGGGGCGACCGTCGACCTGGGTCTCGGGTTGCCCGGCGGGGGTGGCGCGCCGCTGACGGTGAAACTGCGGCGCGGACGCGCGCCCTACGTCTGGCTTGCCAACGGGGCTCCGGTGGAAAGCGGGCCCTTCGCGCGCTCGGTCACCATCAGGCCGGACGGTCCGGGAACGACCGTGATCTCTGTCATCGACGCGGACGGACGATCCGCGCGCGTGACCCTCGATCTCAGGTGAAAATCGAGCCTGTCCGGTGTGTTGCGTCGCGCGCGAGCCGCGACTATTGTGCGCCACCCGGACGGGGTCCGTCCGGCCCACCTGCTAACTCCAAGAGGACTGTCATGTTCAA
Source organism: Stappia sp. (assembly GCA_002722295.1). Lineage (GTDB taxonomy): Bacteria > Pseudomonadota > Alphaproteobacteria > Rhizobiales > Stappiaceae > Stappia. Next base: position 8,807 of record PBLF01000029.1, read on the forward strand.
GGGATCGATCCCAGCACTCGTCACGCCGTTCCGGAACGGGTCGGTGGACGAGAAATCGTTCCAGGAGTTGGTGGACTGGCAGGTCAAAGAGGGCAGCCATGGTCTCGTCCCGGTCGGAACGACCGGCGAGAGCCCGACGCTGAGCCATGCGGAGCACAAGCGCGTCATCGAGCTGTGCCTCGAGGCGAATGCGGGGCGCGTGCCGGTGATCGCCGGCGCCGGCTCGAACAACACCACCGAGGCCATCGAACTGGCCGTGCACGCCGAGAAGGCGGGCGCGGACGGTCTGCTCGTGGTCATGCCCTACTACAACAAGCCGAACCAGGCCGGGATGCTCGCCCATTACAAGGCGATCGACGAGGCGGTCGGAATTCCGATCATCATCTACAACATCCCCGGTCGCTCGGTCGTGGACATGCAGCCCGAGACCATGGCGGAACTTTTCCGCACCACGCGCAACATCAAGGGCGTCAAGGATGCGACCGCCAACATGGCCCGCACCAGCCGCCAGCGCGAACTGTGCGGACCCGACTTCATCCAGCTTTCGGGTGAGGATATCACCGCGCTCGGCTTCAACGCCCATGGCGGGCGGGGCTGCATTTCGGTGACCGCGAACGTGGCCCCTGGCCTGTGCTCGCAGTTCCAGGAAGCGACCCTTGCCGGCGACTACGTGAAGGCGCTGGAGCTTCAGGACAGGCTCGCACCGCTTCACAACGCGCTCTTCATCGAGCCGAACCCGACCGGCGTGAAATACGCCCTGTCGCTGATCGACAAGCTGGAGTACGAACTGCGGCTCCCGATGGTGCCGGTCGCTCCCGCGACCCGCACGGCGATCCGCGACGCGATGGTCCACGCCGGCCTTCTCAACTGAGGCGGCGGGAGCGGACCGGAACGAGGACGGACGGGAGGCCTCGTGCCTCCCGTTTCATCATGAAGGCAGGACATGGCGCAGAAACGCCCAGGTGACGCCAACCGCAAGGTCGTCGCGGAAAACCGCAAGGCCCGGTTCAATTACGAGATCGAGGACACGCTCGAGGCCGGCATCGTGCTGACCGGCACCGAGGTGAAGGCCCTGCGTCTGGGCAAGTCCATGATCGCGGAGAGCTACGCCTCCTTCGAGGGCGGCGAGCTGTGGCTCATCAATTCCTACGTGCCGGAATACCTGCAGGCCAACCGCTTCAACCATGAGCCGCGCCGCCGGCGCAAGCTGCTGATCCACAAGCGGGAAATGGCAAGGTTGTCCGATGCCGTCTCCAAGGACGGCAAGACCATCGTGCCGCTTCGCCTCTATTTCAACGAGGATGGCCGGGCAAAGCTGGAGCTTGCTCTGGCGCGCGGCAAGAAGCTGCATGACAAGCGCGAGACCGAGCGCAAGCGCGACTGGGACAGGCAGAAGGCGCGTCTGCTCAAGACCGCCGGCTAGCGGTGTTGAAAAGCGAGCCTTTCCGCTGTTCAAAACCCTGTGCCCCGGCTGTGCCTGCGTCGTGGAATACGTCTCGCCGCGCCGTTTGAAATCATGTGCATATATCGTGGATAAGACTGTGCGCGGGGCGTGGGCGCCCTGTGCATGAGCTCTGCGTGCATGTGGATCATCCTGTCGACAGGCACCGGAAAAGACGTGGATGATGAGAGGGGAACGGCGGTGCCGTCGCGGTACGCCGTTTGCGGTGGCGGTGTCAGGTTTCTGAGTTCCCGGACGAATTGAGGGCTTGTGCGCCGCGAGCGAAATCGTGTCAGGATGCCGCAGGGGAATATTCGGGCGGGCCTTTCACGATGGACACGTTTGCTTCGTTTCTGATCGATCCGTTTGCGCTGGCCGGCGCATTGGCGCTCGCCGTGCTCGTCCTTGCCATTCTGCTCTGGCATCACACCCAGCTTCTGGCGGAGGAGCGCGAGCAAAATCGTGAGGCCAACCGGGTTGCCAGGCTGTTCGACGATGTTGGCGGGCTCACCGGGGCGGAGAGGGGGCTTCATGCGGCGATCGAGGCGCTGCCCGATGCCTTCGTGCTCTATGATCCCGACGACAGGCTGGTGATCTGCAACTCCCGCTACCGCGAGCTCTATGCCACCAGTGCCGACGTGATCCGCGTCGGCAACCGGTTCGAGGAGATGCTCAGGGCCGGCGTCGCGCGCGGCCAGTATTCCGACGCGCAGGGCGATCCCGAGGGCTGGATCGCAAGGCGCATGGCGAACCACCGCAACCCGCCGTCCGCCCCCATCGTCCAGAAGCTCGATGACGGTCGGTGGCTGCGCGTCTTCGAAAAGCGGATGCCGGACGGCCACACGGTGGGCTTTCGCATAGACATCACCGAACTCAAGCAACGCGAGGAAGCGCTCCGACTGTCCGAGGAACGGCTCGCGGCCATGGTGTCGGGCGCCTTCGACGCCATTGTCGCGGTCGACAGCCTCGGGGAGATCACGGAGTTCAATCCGGCCGCGGAAAGGGTCTTCGGCTACACGCGCGACGAGGTGCTGGGGCGCAAGGCGCGCGATCTTCTCGTGCCCGAGCGCTACCGGACGGACTACGACCGGCGCATCAGGGACGTGATGGAATGCGGGCCGGGCGGCTGCCGGGGCGCTGGCGAGCGTATCGAGGCGAAATCCCTGCGCGCCGACGGCACGGAAATTCTCACCGAGATCACGTTCAACTGCATGGAAAGCGGCAACGGTGTCATGGTCACCGGCTTCGTGCGCGACATCACGGAGGATCGTGCGCGAACGCTCGCCCTTGGCGATGCGCTGGCACGCCGCGAGGCGGCCGACCGGGCGCGTTCGGACTTCCTGGCGATGATGAGCCACGAGATCCGCACGCCGCTCAACGCTGTGATCGGCCTTCTGGACATGATGGAGGAAGCGGGGCTCGAGACGGCGCAGCTTGCCCGCGCACGCACCGCGCGCGGGTCCGCCGAGGCGCTGCTGCAGATCCTCAACGACATTCTCGACGTGTCGCGCCTCGAGGCACGGCGGATCGAGTTCATGGAAGTGCCCTTTCTGGCGCGCGATCTCGTGGGCGGTGTCGGCGATCTTCTGGCGCCGCGCGCCGAGGCCAAGGGGCTGCGGCTTGTGACGAACGTGGAGCAGGATGTCCCCGCCGTTCTGTCGGGGGACGCGGGCCGGCTGCGCCAGATCCTCATCAACCTGGTCAGCAACGCCGTCAAGTTCACCAGGCTCGGCGAGGTGCGCCTGACCCTGGATCTTCGCGGTGAGGCGGGGGACGCGGCGAGCGGCCGCTGGCCCGTGCGCTTCGCGGTCGAGGATACGGGGCCCGGCATTCCCGTCGATCAGCGCGAGCAGATTTTCGAGCGGTTCCGCACGCTCGTCGCGCCCGACGGCACGCGCAGCGAGGGGGTTGGCCTGGGGCTTGCGATCTGCCGCGAACTCGTCGCCGGCATGGGCGGCGCGATCCGTCTCGAGGAATCGCGCGAGGGCGGCTGCCGCTTCGTGGTCGATCTCGACCTGGCCGAAAGCGACGGCGAGGTCGTGGTGCCGGGGCGGGGCGAGCTGAGCGGCGAGGAGGCGCGCATCCTTCGCGGCGCGGCGGTCCTTCTGGTCGAGGACACCGCCACCAACCGCATGGTGGCGGAGGATCTCCTGACACGCTGGGGGTGCCGTCACCGGTCCGCCGTGGACGGTCTGGAGGCTCTCGGGGCCATCGAGACCGGCCGTTTCGACGCGGTGCTCATGGATGTGACCATGCCCGGCATGAGCGGGTACGAGGTCGCGCGGCGGGTGCGTCGCGGGCGAAGCGAGAACCGCGATGTGCCCATCATTGCCCTGACGGCCCACACCGGCGAGGAGGCGCGCGAAAAGGCGAGGGAGGCCGGCATGACCGCCTTCGCGACCAAGCCGGTCGATTCGCGCGAGCTTGCGGCCCTGCTCGCCCGGGTGCTGGCGAGGGATGGAGACGGCGGCGTCGCGTTGCAGGACGGGGAGCCGGGTGTGGCGCCCGCTGCGGCCGCGCCGACGCTCAGGCGCGCCGAGGCGGGATTTGCCGCCTCCGGTGTCGTCGATCCCGACCGTTTCGAGGCGACGCTCGCGGATCTGCCGCCTGCCCGGCGCGGTGTCATCCTGGCCCGCTGCGTGGAGGACATTCGCGCCCAGATGGAGATCCTGCGCGACCTGGCGGGCGAAGGCGGCGAGGAAGGCGGACGGATCGTCTCCAGCGCCCATGTTCTGGGCGGACTTGCCGAGACCTTCGGGGCGGATCGCCTGGCAAGGCAGGCGCGCGCGCTCGAGCGCAAGGGGCGCGACAGGATCGACCCCGGCGACGTGAAAAGCCTGCTGCGCGAGGCCGAGGAGGCGGCGGAGGTTCTGGGCGATCTCGCGCGCGACGAAGGAGAGCGAAGCCGGGCGGCGGGCTGAAGACGGGCGTCATTCGTCAGTCGTCCCCGCAAAAGGGGGCTGCGGGCCGATTTTGGCGTTTTTGGTCTTGGACTTGTCAAGATTCGGTGATTCCATCGCCGAAACACGGTTTTGCGCGGGAGCGGGACGCCTTGCAGGCGGCTCGGCCCGATGACGGGGAGGGGTGCTATGAACGCGGATCTGGCGACAGGGACCGGGCGCAACGCGGATGGTCCGGCTGGACGTGGCCGGAAAGCAGGCGTTCGGCGCTTCATTGCGGGGCTTCCCCGCGCCGCATCCGCGCTTCTCCTCCTGACCGGCGTCGTTGCGGGCTCCCTCTCCGCCGAGACCGCGCGCGCCGACGAGCGGCGTATCGTCACCGTCGAGGATGCCGACTACTTCGGCGCCGACTTCAACACACTGAAGGAGGTGGACCTCGACGCGTGCAAGGCGGCCTGCCTGTCGAGCGACCGGTGCCGTGCCTTCACCTACAACACCTCCGCGCGCTGGTGCTTCATGAAGTCGGACGTCGGCAGGCTGCAGAGCTTTGCCGGCGCGGTGGCGGGCCGTGTAGTCACGGTGGCCGATGCCGAGCGGGCGCCCGTGGACCGGGGTGTGCGCGAGAACGAGATTTCCTTCCTGCCCCGCTCCACCCTCCAGGAGGCCGCCCGCTACGCCCGCACCCTGCCGCGCAGCTTCCGCGCCGGCGGTTCCGATGTGAACGTGCTTGCCGGCGATGGAGAGGCCGCGCTGGCGCGTGGCGACAACGAGGGGGCGGAGCGCGCCTTCGGGCGTGCGCTCACCCTCGACGGCGACCGCCACGACCTGTGGCAGGGCCTTGCCCGTTCGCTCGATGGCCAGAAGCCCGACGACTGGAGCCGCAAGGTCAAGGTCAGGAACGATTTCATCGCGGCCGCGGTGAACACCTACCTCGTTTCCGCCGGCGAAAACGACCGCGCCGACGCTCTGGCCCTTCTTGCCGACGCGCTGGCCCGCAGCCAGACATGGAAGCCGGCGATCAAGGCGCTGCGGGCGTCGCTGGCTCTTCAGGAAACGCCGGACCGACGCGCGCGCTATGATGACATGGTGGCCGAGCACGGCTTCCGGATTCTGGAGCACAATGTCGAATCCGATGCGCTCAGCCCGCGCATCTGTCTCGTTTTCTCCGACACGCTGCGCCGCGCCACCGATATGGCGCCCTTCGTGCGGGTGACGGGCGAGGGGCCCTATTCCATCGAGGCCGAGGGCGCGCAGATCTGCATCGACGGCGTGGCGCATGGCGGACGCTATTCGGTACTGGTGCGTCAGGGTGTGCCGTCGGCCGATGGCGAGGAACTGGAAAAGTCCTCCGATCTCACCGTCTATGTGCGCGACCGGTCGCCCTCGGTGAGCTTCCTCGGCAATGCCTATGTCCTGCCTGCCGGCGATGGCGCGACGATCCCGCTGCGTTCGGTGAACACCGAAACGGTGGACGCGGAAATCTATCGTATCGGAGACCGTGCGCTGGCCTCCGCGCTGCGCGACCGCAGGGCTCTCATCCAGCTCGACAACTACCGCGCGGAACAGGTGCGCGAGGAGTATGGCGAGGCGTTGTGGAAGGGCACGGTCGAGACCGAAATGAAGCTCAACCGCGACGTTACTACCGCCGTGCCCGTGGCTGAATTCGGTCTGACCATGACGCCGGGCATCTACGCCATGGTCGCGCGCGCGCCGCAGGATCGCGAGAACACCTGGGGCCCCTGGGCGACGCAGTGGTTCCTCGTGTCCGACCTCGGCATCACGAGCTACACTGGTGAGGGCGAGGCTGTTGTCGCGCTTCGCCGCCTGTCCGACGCCCGGGCCGTCGAGGGCGCGAGCGTGCGCCTGATCGCGGTCAACAACGACATTCTCGGCGAGACGAAAAGCGATGCGGACGGCTTCGCCCGTTTCGCGCCGGGACTGCTGAGAGGCAAGGGGGGGCGTGCGCCTGCGCTTGTCTCGGTCGAGACTGACAGCGGCGACTATGCCTTCCTCGACCTTGGCAAGCCCGCATTCGACCTGAGCGATCGCGGTGCGGAAGGGCGCCCGGCGCCGGGACCGCTCGATGCCTTCGCCTGGACCGACCGGGGCGTCTACCGCCCGGGCGAGACCGTTCACGTCGGGGCCATGCTCCGTGACCGTGCCGCCTTCGCCAGTCCCGATATTCCGCTGACGCTGATCTACATGCGTCCAGATGGTGTCGAGCAGACCCGCGTCACGGTTGCCGATGCGGGCGCCGGTGGCCGGGCTCATGCCTTCGAGGTTCCCGCGTCCGCGCAGACCGGTTCGTGGAGCCTGCGCGTTCATGCCGATCCAAAGGCCGATCCGCTCGCGCAACTGTCCTTCCTCGTGGAGGACTTCCAGCCCGAGCGTGTCGACTTCACGCTCGAGACCGACGCCGAGGCGCTGGATCCCACCGACCTGCCGGAGATCTCGCTGCAGGCGAAGTTCCTCTATGGGGCACCCGCCTCCGGCCAGCGGCTCGAGGGCGAGGTCGTCGTGTCGCCGAGCCGTTCGCGTGCCGATGCGCCGGGCTATGTGTTCGGTCTTGCCGACGAGCAGATCTTCCCCGACCGGGCGAGCCTTGCCGATGGCACGGTGACGGACGACGAGGGGCGGGCGAGCTTCCCCCCGGTCCTGCCGCAGCTCCAGCCGACAACCGCCGGCTACGATGCGCGCATCACCGCACGCGTCGTCGAGGCGGGCGGGCGCTACGTGGAGCGCTCCCTTGAACTGCCCGTGGTCGCCGACGGTCTTCGCATCGGCGTCAAGCCGGCCTTCGAGGATGGTGTCGACGAGGGCGGTCCGGCCGAGTTCGATGTGATCGCGCTCGGCGCGGACGGCGAACGTGCCGTGCTCCAGGGGGCGAACTGGGAGCTTTCAAGGCTCTCCACGCGCTACCAGTGGTACCGCAATGACGGCCGCTGGTCCTACGAGCCCATCACCACGACCAAGCGTGTGGCGAACGGTACGCTCGATATCGACGCCGGCACACCGGCCCGCCTGTCGCTGCCCGTGGAGTGGGGGCGCTACCGGCTCGAGGTGATCGGCACCGACCCCGAAAGTGGCGCACAGGCGGCGACCAGCACCGAGTTCACCGCCGGCTGGTACGTCTCGTCCGCCTCGTCCCAGACGCCCGACGTTCTCGAGGTCGGGCTCGACCGCAAGTCCTACAAGGTCGGCGATACGGCAAGCCTGCGCATGAAGCCGCGCGTTGCGGGTACCGTGCTGGTGTCCGTCATGACCGATCGTCTGGTCGATACGCGGGTCGTCAATGTCGAGGAGGGCGAGACCTCCGTCGATCTCACGGTGACCGATGCCTGGGGGAGCGGAGCCTATGTGACCGCGACCCTGTTCCGGCCGATGGACCTGGAGGCCCGCCGGATGCCCTCGCGGGCTCTCGGCCTGAACTGGGCCGCCGTCGATCCGGGCGCGCGCAAGCACACGGTCGAACTCGATGTGCCCGAGCGGATCCGGCCGCGCTCGCGTCTCGACGTGGGCGTCACCATCTCCGGACAGGGCGCCGATGAACCCGCCTTCGTGACGATTGCCGCCGTCGATGTCGGCATTCTCAACCTGACGCGGTTCAAGACGCCCGACCCCGATGGCTGGTATTTCGGCCAGCGCCGTCTCGGCATGGAAATCCGCGACTATTACGGCGCGCTGATCGACAGGACCGCCGGCGAACTCGGCAAGGTGCGCTCGGGCGGTGACGGCATGGGCCTGTCACTCGACGCGCCGCCGCCGCAGGAAGCGCTCATGGCGCTCTTCTCCGGCGTCGTGGAAACGGATGCGGACGGCAAGGCGACCGTCGGTTTCGATATTCCCGATTTCAACGGCACCGTGCGCCTGATGGCTGTCGCCTGGAGTGCGTCGGGCGTCGGCCACGGCGAGCGGGACGTGATCGTGCGCGATCCGCTTGTCATGACGGCGACTTTGCCGCGCTTCCTGGCTCCGGGCGACGAGACGCGTCTCCTGGTTGAGGTCGACAACGTTGAAGGCGAGGCGGGCGACTATCGCATCGCCGCCGATGTTGAGGGGCCGCTCGAGCTCTCGCTTGCGCCGGACGGTCTCGGCGTGACCCTGGACAAGGGCGAGCGACGTGCGCTGGAGGTGCCGATCAGGGCGGCTTCGGGCACGGGCGATGCCTCGATCCGGCTCACGCTTCAGGGGCCCGACGGTCCGCTGGCCGAGAAGTCCCTGGCGCTCGGCATCCGCGACAACACACCGCCGATGACCCGCCGCAGCTTCGTGACGCTCGCCTCGGCCGGGTCGCTGGACCTGAACGCCGACACCCTTGCAGGGATCCGGCCGGAAGGCGCAAGGATCTCGGTCGCCGCTGGCGGACCGGCAAGGATCAACATTCCGGGGCTTCTCGCCGCGCTCGATCGCTATCCCTACGGCTGTACGGAACAGACCACGAGCCGGGCCCTGCCGCTTCTCTATCTCAACGAACTGGCGCTTTCCGCCGGTCTCGATACGGATGCGGCCGTGCGCGAGCGGGTACAAAAGGCGATTGCCCGGGTGCTGGGCAATCAGGACGGCAGCGGCGCCTTCGGGTTGTGGTCCGCCTATGGGGCGGGCCGCGACACATGGCTCGATGCCTATGTCACGGACTTCCTCAGCCGGGCGCGGGACAAGGGCTACGACGTTCCCGAACTTGCCTATTCCCAGGCGCTTGAGGGGCTGGAAAACCGGGTGGCCTACGCGTCGGACTTCTCCGATGGCGGCACGGAGATCGCCTATGCGCTCTACGTTCTGGCGCGCACGGGCCGGGCCTCGCTGGGCGATCTTCGCTACTACGCGGATGTGAAGCTCGACGACTTCGGCTCGCCGATGGCCAAGGCCCAGATCGGGGCGGCCCTTGCCCTGTATGGCGAGACGGAACGTGCGGAGCGGGCTCTCAAGGCCGCGGTCACCGCGACAGGCGACCTTGGCGGCACCGACTATCGTGCCGACTTCGGCACGTCGTTGCGCGATGCCGCCGGCGTGCTGGCCTATGTCACCGAGGCGGGCTTCGGCTCCCGGATGGGGGAGACCATGGCCGAACGCGTGGCGCGCCGGCAGGAGGAGGATGCGACCTACTCCACGCAGGAAATGGCCTGGCTGCTGATGGCGGGCCATGAGCTTCTGCAATCCGCGAGCGAGGACAGCTTCACCCTCGATGGCAGGCGCGTCAGCACGCCGCTCGCGCTGGATCTCGCCGGCGACCGGATCGCTGCGGAGGGGGCGAGCCTCGTCAACGAGGGCGGAGAGACGGCCAATGTGGTCGTTTCCGTCTCCGGTCGTCCGGTGCGTCCGGAACCGGCGGGCGGCAACGGCTACCAGATCACGCGCGAGTATTACGACCTCGACGGCAATCGCGTGGATCCGGCGGATGTGGCGCTCAACACCCGTATCGTGGTGGTGCTGAACGTGACCAGCGACAGGCTGGGGCGCGGGCGTCTGCTCGTGGTGGACCGGCTGCCGGCGGGGCTGGTGATCGACAATCCGCGTCTGGTGCGTGGCGGGGATCTTGGCGGACTGGACTGGCTCGACCCGGTCGACAACGCCGATCATGCCGAGTTCCGTGACGACCGTTTCGCGGTCGCCATCGACCAGACCCGCCTCAATGCGGACGGCTACACCTTTGCCTACCTTGCACGGGCATCGCTGCCGGGCAGCTTCGCCCTGCCGCCGGCGACCGTGGAGGACATGTACCGGCCGGGCCTGTCGGCCACCACCGCGACCGGGCGCTTCGAGGTGAAGGCTCCGTGAGGGACGCGTTGCTGTTGCGGTCCTGAACGGACGCACTCACGAAAAAGACGCCGGCCCGAGGGCCGGCGTCTTGCGTTTCGGTTGCAGGCCACCTGAAACAGGCGGCTCTGGTCAGGCGCGGCTTCAGGCCGGTTCGCTGGTCACGCCCAGGCGCTTGTCCAGATAGGCGCCGCACTCCTCGAGAAGCTCGTCCATGTGGTTCTCGAAGAAGTGGTTGGCACCGGGGATCACCTTCTGGTCGATGGTGATGCCCTTCTGGGTCTTCAGCTTGTCGACCAGATTCTGCACGTCCTTCGCCGGAACGACCTTGTCCGCATCACCGTGGATGATGAGACCGGAGGACGGGCAGGGGGCCAGGAAGGAGAAGTCGTTCAGGTTCGCCGGCGGGGCGGCGGAAATGAATCCTTCCACTTCAGGCCGGCGCATCAGGAGCTGCATTCCGATCCAGGCGCCGAAGGAGAAGCCCGCGATCCAGCACGCGCGTGCGTCGGGATGCACGGACTGCACCCAGTCGAGCGCTGCGGCCGCATCCGACAGCTCGCCCTGGCCATGATCGAATGTGCCCTGGCTGCGGCCCACGCCCCGGAAATTGAAGCGCAGCACCGCGAAGCCGCGCTTCGCGAACATGTAGTAGAGCTGGTAGACGATCTGGTTGTTCATCGTCCCGCCGAACTGCGGATGCAGGTGCAGGATCAACGCAATCGGCGCCGTGCGCGACTTGGCGGGCTGGAAACGCCCCTCGATCCGGCCGGCCGGTCCGTTGAAAATCACCTCAGGCATGGACCACCTCGTCAGTCACCATCGTCTTCCTTCTCGTTCCGGCGTCTCTTGCGAACGCCGTGTTTGGTCCCCGTGTCCGCATGACGCGGAGACGGGCAATCCTTCCGGGAAACTGCGTATCGCCGCGCTTGACTCGGTCGGACCCCTTACCTAAAACTACTTTAGAATCGTTCGAAAGTTCAATGTCCGCGGGCGCCGTTGACGGTACCTTTTCGCGGACTTGGAAATCGAACGTATTCCCCGGACGGACAACAGGCGGGTCGGACTGGACCTTCAGACTGTCTTACCGTTTTGCCGGATCGGGGGCGATCCATCCTTGCCTTGCGGTATATAGGGAGGTCTTATCCCGATCTCCACGGCGAATTGCAAGGATTTGCGTCATGTCCGGAGGGTGAAAGCGCCAGATCGGATGAAACGGTGCCGGACGGATTGTCCGGCGCAAGCGCATCGGGAGCAGCGTCGCAATGGCGGCACGGACACGGATCTATCTGGATCACAACGCTGGCGCGCCCATGCGCCGGCAGGTGGTCGAGTGTGTCCGCGATCTTGTCGGCGTGACCGGCAACGCCTCCTCCGTCCATGCCGAGGGGCGCGCCGCACGCGCGCGCATCGAGGCGGCTCGCGCCGATGTCGCGGCCCTGGCCGGTGTTCCGGCGCCACAGGTCACCTTCACCTCGGGCGCGAGCGAAGCGAACGTCACCGCTCTGTCGCCCGTGTGGCGCAAGGGGCGGGGCGAACAGCGGTTTTCGCGCCTCCTTGTGGTGGCGAGCGAGCACGCCTCGGTTCTTTCCGGCGGCCGCTTCGCGAAGGACAACGTCGAGACGCTTGCGGTCGACGGCGAGGGCGTGATCGATCTCGCCGCGCTCGAGGCCCGGCTGGGGGAGCTCTCCTCAGCCGGCGAGACTGTGCTCGTGTCCGTCATGGCCGCGAACAACGAGACCGGCGTCATTCAGCCGCTCGCCGAGGTGGGGCGGCTGGTGGAGGCCGCGGGCGCGCTCCTGCACGTGGATGCGGTGCAGGTCGCCGGACGGCGCTTCATCGACATGGAGGCGTGGAAGGCGGACAGCCTGTCGCTTTCGGCGCACAAGATTGGCGGTCCGCAAGGCGCGGGCGCCCTGGTGACCCGCCAGGCGGGTCTGAAGCCGCTTCCGCTGCTGACCGGTGGCGGTCAGGAGCACTGGGATCGCGCGGGGACGGAAAACGTCGCCGCCATCGCCGGATTCGGCGTCGCGGCCTCGCTTGCGTCTACGGAGCTTGGGACGTTTGGCGAAATTGCGGCACTTCGGGATGGTCTTGAGCAAGACGTTCGCCATATAAGCGGTAACGCGAAGGTCTTCGGACAGGGGGCGGAGAGGCTCGCCAACACGAGCTGCCTGGCGCTGCCGGGCGTTTCGGCGGAAACGGCGCTGATCGCGCTGGACCTCGACGGTGTCGCGGTCTCCTCGGGCTCCGCCTGTTCGAGCGGCAAGGTCGGCGTGTCGCATGTCCTGACCGCCATGGGCGTGGACGAGGCTCTTGCCCGCTGTGCCCTTCGCGTCAGCCTCGGTCCCGCGACGACGCGGGCCGAGATCGAGGAATTTCTCGCCGCGTTGCGGCGGATATCGGACCGGGTTCTCGGGAAAACAGGCGCAGGGCGCGCCGCCTGAGATCCGGCCCAGGACGAGGGCGGCCCGTTTCCTTAACGGAAGCGGGGCACCCATACACATAGTGTGACAACCCGCGGTCCTTGACACCGCAGCGGATGGAGACACGCAATGCCTGCTGTCCAGGAGACGATCGATCGTGTCCGCGCGATTGATGTCGATCAGTACAAGTACGGTTTCGTCACCGAAATCGAGTCCGACAAGGCCCCCAAGGGGCTGAACGAAGACATCATCCGGTTCATTTCCGCCAAGAAGGGCGAGCCGGAGTGGATGCTGGAATGGCGCCTCGAGGCGTACAAGCGCTGGCTCACCATGACCGAGCCGACCTGGGCGCGCGTTTCGTATCCCAAGATCGACTTCAACGACCTCTACTATTACGCCGCTCCGAAGTCCGCGCCGGCGCCCAAGAGCCTGGACGAGGTGGATCCGGAGCTTCTCGCCACCTATGAGAAGCTCGGCATTCCGCTGCAGGAGCAGGAAATCCTGGCCGGTGTCGAGCCGAAGAACCGGGTCGCGGTGGATGCCGTCTTCGACAGCGTGTCCGTTGTCACCACCTTCAAGGAAGAGCTGAAGAAGGCCGGCGTCATCTTCTGCTCGATCTCGGAAGCCCTGCGCGAGCATCCGGACCTGGTGAAGAAGTACCTCGGCACGGTGGTGCCGGTGACCGACAACTTCTATGCCACGCTGAACTCCGCCGTCTTCACCGACGGATCCTTCGTCTATGTGCCCGAGGGCGTTCGCTGCCCGATGGAGCTGTCCACCTACTTCCGTATCAACGAGAAGAACACGGGCCAGTTCGAGCGCACGCTCATCATCGCGGACAAGGGCGCCTACGTCTCCTATCTGGAGGGCTGCACGGCTCCCCAGCGCGACGAGAACCAGCTTCACGCGGCCGTTGTCGAGCTCATCGCGCTCGATGACGCGGAGATCAAGTACTCCACCGTCCAGAACTGGTACCCGGGCGACAGCGAGGGCAAGGGCGGCATCTACAACTTCGTCACCAAGCGTGGCGACTGCCGGGGCAAGAACTCCAAGATCTCCTGGACCCAGGTCGAGACCGGGTCGGCGATCACCTGGAAGTATCCCTCCTGCATCCTGCGCGGCGAGAATTCGCGCGGCGAGTTCTATTCGATCGCGGTGTCCAACGGTCACCAGCAGATCGACAGCGGCACCAAGATGATGCACCTGGGCAAGAACTCCTCGAGCCGCATCATCTCCAAGGGCATCTCGGCGGGCTTCTCCGAGAACACCTACCGCGGCCTCGTTTCGGCGCATCGCAAGGCGTCGAACGCGCGCAACTTCACCCAGTGCGACAGCCTGCTGATCGGCGACAAGTGCGGCGCCCACACGGTGCCCTACATCGAGTCGAAGAACGCGACGGCCCAGTTCGAGCACGAGGCGACGACCTCCAAGATCTCGGACGACCAGATGTTCTACTGCCAGCAGCGCGGGCTCTCCGACGAGGAGGCGGTCGCCCTCATCGTCAACGGCTTCGTCAAGGACGTGATCCAGCAGCTTCCGATGGAGTTCGCGGTCGAAGCGCAGAAGCTGATCTCGATTTCGCTCGAAGGCTCGGTCGGCTGATGGGGCTCGCGGATTTCATCGATCTGTTTCTGACACCGATTGCTGGTGGTGTCGGGGCTTTTCTCGCCTTGCGGTATACGAAGATAGGCCCCGGGTTTACGCCGAAAGTGACGTTGGGCATCGCAGTCGCGGTCGCGGTTGCGTTGTTCGCCGTCAAAGTTGCGACGCGCTAGACGGCAATCCAATTCAGGGTGCGACAGTCATCGTCGACGCCCTTGAGACAAGCAGACAACCTTGGCGGAGCCCGGGAGGGTGTCCGGAACGGTATGAACAAGGACTACAAGATGCTTGAGATCAAGAACCTCCATGCCCGGATCGCCGACGACGGCACCGAGATCCTGCGCGGCATCGACCTCACCGTGAACGCGGGCGAGGTGCATGCCATCATGGGCCCGAACGGTTCGGGCAAGTCCACGCTCTCCTACATCCTCGCCGGCAAGTCCGACTACGAGGTGACGGAAGGCGACATCCTCTTCAACGGCGAGAGCATCCTGGAGATGGCGCCGGACGAGCGCGCCGCCACGGGCCTGTTCCTGGCCTTCCAGTACCCGATCGAGATTCCGGGCGTGGCGACCATGACGTTCCTCAAGACCGCGCTCAACGCGCAGCGCAAGGCGCGCGGTGAGGCCGAGCTTTCCACGCCGGAGTTCATGAAGGCGGTCAAGGAGAAGTCGGCCGAACTGCAGATCACGCCCGAGATGCTGCGCCGGCCGCTCAACGTCGGCTTCTCCGGCGGCGAGAAGAAGCGTTCCGAGATCCTTCAGATGGCGCTTCTGGAGCCGAAGCTCTGCGTGCTCGACGAGACGGATTCCGGTCTCGACATCGATGCGCTGAAGGTCGTCTCCGACGGCGTGAACCGTCTGCGCTCGCCCGAGCGCTCCTTTGTCGTCATCACCCACTACCAGCGTCTGCTCGACCATATCGTGCCGGATGTTGTGCATGTCCTGTCCAGGGGGCGCATCGTCAAGACCGGCGACAAGGATCTGGCGCTCGAGCTGGAGAAGAACGGGTACGCCGACTACATCGACGCGGCCGCGTGAGGCCGGACAAGGAGGCGGACATGAACATCGAAGCGAGACCGCTCGAGACCCGCGCCGAGACCGAGCTTGCCGAGGCATTCGACACGCTCAAGGCGAAGCTGCCCGGCGGCGACGCCGTCGCGGCGAAGCGGACAGAGGCATTCGCGGACTTCCGCAAGGCTGGCCTGCCGCATCGCCGGGTCGAGGAGTGGAAATATTCCGACCTGCGCGCCCGTCTGAAGAGCGTGCCAGCCTTCGCCGCGCGCCGTGACACGGCCGCCGCCAGGTCCTTGGTCGAGGCCCATGCGGGCACGTTCGGCGACGCCGAGCGGCATCGGCTCGTCATCGTCGACGGCCATTTTCACGCCGACCTGTCCGATGTCGAGGCTCTCGGGAAGGACGGCATCACCGTGCGTCCCCTCGCCGAGGCACTTGCCGACGAGGGCGCGGCGCTGATGGCCATGCCGGCGATCGCGAGCAACGATGCCGCCGTCGGCCTCAACGCGATCTTCTGCGCCGACGGCGTGGAGCTTGTCATCGCGGAGGGCGCCACGGTTTCGCGGCCGGTCGAGATCCTGCACGTTCAGGGCGGCGACCAGGCTGGCGCATCCGCCGAGCGCGTCGTGATCCGGGCCGGCAAGGGCTCGAGCGCAACCGTGTTCGAGACCTTCGTGGGCGGCACGGAAGGCACGTTCTCCAACACACTGACCGACATCCGCGCGGCGGACGAGGCTGGCCTTACGCTTGCCCGCCTGCAGGCGGAAGAGGCCGGCACGACCCACGTGGGCAGCGCCGTTGTCACGCTCGGCACGGCCTCCAACGTGAAGCTGATCGGCGCCGGCATCGGGTCCGGCTTCGCCCGGCACCAGTCCTTCGTCACCTTCGAGGGCGAGAACGCGCGCGCCGACCTGCTCGGCATCACCATGGTTCGGGCGGGCCAGCACGTGGACCAGACGCTGGTCGTGGACCACGCCGTGCCCAACTGCGAGAGCACCGAGCTCTTCAAGACGGTGGTGGGCGAGGGTGCCAAGGGCATCTTCCAGGGCAAGATCATCGTGCGCCCCGATGCCCAGAAGACCGACGGTCAGATGATGACCCAGTCGCTGCTTCTGGCCGAGGATGCCGAGATGGCGCTGAAGCCGGAGCTGGAGATCTTCGCCGACGACGTCCAGTGCGCGCATGGCGCGACCAGCGGCGAGATCGACGAGGACCTGATGTTCTATCTTCAGGCCCGCGGCATCCCGGAAGCCGAGGCAAAGATGCTGCTCGTGCTCGCGTTCCTGTCGGAGGCGGTCGAGGAGATCGGCGACGAGACCATCGTCGAGGCCTTCGAGGCCCGCATCCGCGACTGGCTTTACGCAAGCGCCTGAGCGCGACCGAACAGGGGACCGGGCGCACTCCGCGCCCGGCTTCGCGGACTGACGAGAGCGGCCGGCCGGTCGGGTGACCGGCTGTCCGCCTCCAAGTGGAGTGATCCCATGACCATGACCGCGGAAGAGACCAGCGCTGCGGCGGCTCCCTATGATGTGGCGGAAATCCGCCGTGACTTCCCGATCCTGTCGCGCGAGGTCTATGGAAAGCCGCTCGTCTACCTCGACAACGGTGCTTCCGCGCAGAAGCCCCAGACGGTGATCGACGCGGTGAGCCGGGCCTATTCGCACGAATACGCCAACGTTCACCGGGGCCTGCACTATCTGTCGAACACGGCGACCGAGAACTTCGAGGCCGCGCGCGAGACCGTGCGCCGCTTTCTCAACGCCCCCTCCGTCGACGAGGTGATCTTCACCCGCTCGACCACCGAGGCGATCAATCTTGTTGCCCAGACGTTCGGAGCCGACGCGATCGGCGAGGGCGACGAGATCGTGCTCACGATCATGGAGCATCACTCCAACATCGTGCCCTGGCATTTCCTGCGCGAGCGCAATGGCGCGAAGATCCGCTGGGTGCCTGTGGAAGAGGACGGCTCGTTCTCCATGGAGGCCTTCGAGGCCGCCCTGTCGCCACGCACGAAGATGATTGCCGTCACCCATATGTCCAACGTGCTGGGCACGGTGGTTCCGGTGAAGGAGATCTGCGCGCTTGCCCGCAGCCGTGGCATCCCGGTGCTGGTGGACGGCAGCCAGTCGGCGGTTCATCTCCCTGTGGACGTGCAGGACCTCGACTGCGACTTCTTCTGCTTCACAGGCCACAAGGTCTACGGCCCGTCGGGCATCGGCGTCCTGTGGGGCCGCATGGAGCTTCTGGAGAAGATGCGCCCGTTCAACGGCGGCGGCGAGATGATCCTCGACGTCACCGAGGACACGGTGACCTACAATGCGCCGCCGCACCTCTTCGAGGCAGGGACGCCGCCGATCGTCCAGGCGATCGGGCTGGCGGCCGCGCTCGACTACATGGACGGGATCGGGCGTGAGCGCATTGCCGCGCATGAGGCGGACCTGCGCGACTACGCGCAACAGCGGCTGAAGGAAATCAACTCGCTGCGCATTTTCGGCGAGGCCCCGGGCAAGGGTGCGATCATCTCGTTCGAGATGCAGGGCGTTCACGCCCATGACGTGTCGATGATCATCGACAGGGAAGGGGTTGCGGTACGCGCCGGCACCCATTGCGCCCAGCCGCTGCTGCAGCGCTACGGCGTGACCTCCACCTGCCGGGCGAGCTTCGGGCTCTACAACACCCGCGAGGAGGTCGATGCCCTTGTGGCGGCGCTCCGCAAGGCCCATGATTTCTTCGCGTGAGAACCGGATGATGGACGATATGGCACAGGCAGAGACACGGGAAGCCCAGGCGATCGACGACGACCACGCGACCGAGGTCCAGGCGTCGGCGACGGGATTTTCCCCCGAGGAGCTCCAGCAGCTGACCGACGACATCGTCGGGGCGCTCAAGACGGTCTACGACCCGGAGATTCCCTGCGACATCTATGAGCTCGGCCTTATCTACAAGGTCGATATCGAGGATGACCGCTCGGTCAAGATCGACATGACCCTGACCGCGCCGGGCTGTCCGGTCGCCGGCGAGATGCCCGGCTGGGTCGAGAATGCGGTCAACTCGGTCTCCGGCGTCGGTTCCGTCGAGGTGACGATGGTCTTCGATCCGCCCTGGACGCCGGACCGCATGTCGGAAGAGGCGAAGGTCGCTCTCAACTGGTACTGAGGGCGAGAAGGCGCGATCTTTGCGGCCGCGGGCTCTGGCGGTTCAAAGCCGATTGCGCGCGGTGCTTTGCCTGAGCGTCCGTGCGGCCCTATATTGGGTTTAACGACGGTGGGAGCCGGCGATCCGTTTCGCTGCCCCTTTCGTGGATGACGCTCCCCGCGCCCGCGCAAGGCCCGCCTACACAGGCGCCCGGGTGTTTCCCGATGGACAGGCGCCCACAGCGAATTGAGAGGACACATCATGGCGTCCAGATTCCAGGTTCTGAAGCTCACTGACGCGGCGGCCGAGCGCGTGCGCGAGATCGTCGAGGCGTCCGACAGGCCAGTGATCGGCCTGCGGGTCGGCATCAAGAAGGGCGGTTGCGCCGGGATGGAATATGCGATGGATCTCGTCGAGGAGGCAAAGCCCGGCGACGACGTCATCGACGACAAGGGGGTGAAGATCTTCGTGGATCCGTCCGCTGTCCTGTTCCTGCTCGGCACGGAGATGGACCACGAGACGACGAAGTTCCGCTCGGGCTTCGTGTTCCGCAATCCCAACGAGGTGTCCGCCTGCGGCTGCGGCGAGTCGGTCAATCTGGTCCCCGCCGAAGAGGCCGGAGCGCCCGCTCAGGGCTGATCAGGATCCGCGCCGCCTCCGACGAAAAGCTGGCATCGCAGGTTTTGCGGCTTGAGACCGGAAAGGGGGATGGCTGGTGACCGCAGGCTGGCAGGTTTGGGCGTTCGGCGCGGCGGCATTCGCTGCGCTCACCGCCATCTTCGCGAAGGTCGGCGTGGAAGGCGTTCCCTCCGACTATGCAACCCTCATCAGAACCATATTCATTCTGGCGCTCGTGGCCGGCATCGTCGCCGTGACGGGCGAGTACAAGCCGTTGCACGAGATTTCGGGGCGGACGCTCGTGTTTCTCGTGGCTGTCAGGCCTCGCGACGGGAGCGTCGTGGCTTTGCTATTTCCGTGCCCTGAAACTTGCGGACGCCAGCCGTGTCGCTCCGGTCGACAAGCTCAGCGTCGTGCTTGTCGCTGTGTTCGGGGCGCTGTTTCTGGGGGAACGGCTGGGAGCCAGGGCCTGGCTTGGCGTCGGCCTGATCTTCGTGGGCGTGCTGCTGGTGATGGCCCGAAAGTGAGGGCGGTTTTCCGGTGTCACGCCACGCGGATGTCGGTTTCCACGTCGGGATCGCTCTCGCAACGCACCAGGTTCCGGCCCGCGGCCTTGGCGGCATAGAGGGCGGCGTCGGCACGCGCGATCATCGATTGAACGGTATCCTGGGCGACGAACGATGACACGCCGATCGAAATGGTGATGCGGCCGAGGTTTTCGCCGGTGGAACGCTTCACCAGTTCCTTGGTCAGAACCGCGCGTCGAATGTGCTCGGCAACCGTCACCGCCTGGCGCAGCGACGTGTGCGGCAGGAGCACCGCGAACTCCTCGCCGCCATAGCGGCAGGCGACGTCATGGCCCTTGACGTTCTGCTTTACCGCCAACGCCACGAGGCGCAGCACCTGGTCGCCGGTCTGGTGGCCGTAGGTGTCGTTGAACTTCTTGAAATGATCGATGTCGGTGAGCAGCAACGCCATCGGTTCGCGGGAGTGCCCGGCCTCGCGCACCATGCGCTCGATGGTCTGGTCGAAATGGCGACGGTTGCTCAGCGTCGTGAGTTCGTCGGTCAGCGACTCGTGCCGGATCGCCTCGAGGCTTTCCTGCAGCTCCTCGATCTGGCGGCGGGAATCGACAAGCTGTGTCTCGAGGGCCTGATTGGCATCGGCCGACTTCTTGGTCGCCGAGACCATGTGGGAGATGAGGGCCTTGAGCTGCTTGGGGTCCTTGAGCTGTTCCAGCTCGGACTGGGCGCCGGCAAGCGAGGCACCGTATTCGGCGACCGAATCCGCGTTGCGCGTCAGAAGGTCCACCATGCTGTGGATCTCGTCTGAGATCTTTTCACCGACTTCGTCGATGCGATCGCCGAGCTTCGTCGGCGACAGGAAGCTGTTGTAGATCTGCTGCAGCTGCTCGGTGGAGATCGGCTTACCGCTTCCCGCGACCTCGTTCACCGCCCGGTTGAGTGAATGGTTGAAGCCGGCGGCATAGGTGTACCAGAGCTCGTAGAAGCGCGGGTAGGCTGGGAGCGTGTTCTTGCGGATGTAGTTCAGCGCTGCGTCGCCGTAGACGATCGTTCGCTTATGGTCTTCTTCCTGGGCCATAGCATATCCATCGTGAGCGCCAAAACGGCGTGAGCGCTGGAGGCAATCCTTGCCAGGCGCGCGAAATGAGTTTTTCAGTCAAGCCTTAATTCACGGTTAAATTTCCGCAACGGCAAGCGTTTGAACGCCGTAAACATTGACAAATTTCTCGAGGGCGCGAAAGGCGCCCAAACTTGCGATCCAAACAAAAAAGGGCGGGCCGGAGGCCCACCCTTGTGTCTTCAGCCGGTCTTCTTGGTCGCGCGGGGATCGCGCAGAAGGAAGGCCGGAACGTGGTCCCCGAGCCCGATCACCGGCTCGTCGTCCCTGTCCTGGCCACGCCGGCGGCCGGACTTGTTGTCGTTGCGACGGTTGTTGCGAGGCTCGCCGGCGTTCGCCGACCCTTGGGCGGACTGGCGCGTCCGGCGTCCGCCGTTCTCGCCACGATTGCCGCGCGGCTGCTTGTCGCCACCGCCACCTGGCTGCTCGGAGGCCTCGACAGCCTGCTCGACGGGCTTCTTGTCCTGAGCCTTCTTCTCCGGCGCCTTGCGGGCGGATGAGGTCTTCTCGGCCTTGTCGCCGCTGCCTGCCTTGTCGGCGGCAGCGCCGCGCGAGCGTCCACGACCCGACTTGCGCCGGTCTCCGCGATCCCCCTCGGCGTCAAAGTCCACCGGGTCGCCGAGCCACTCGATCGGCTTCTCGATCAGCTTCTCGATGCCGGCCAGGTACTTCTGGTCGTTCGGCGTGATGATCGACAGGGCCGCACCGCTTCGCCCGGCGCGTCCCGTGCGCCCGATGCGATGGACATAGTCCTCGGCATGGGTGGGAATGTCGTAGTTGAAGACATGGCTCACGGCCGGAATGTCGAGGCCGCGCGCGGCCACGTCACTGGCCACCAGCAGCTTCAGGTCACCGTTGCGGTACTGGTCGAGTGTCGCCATGCGCGAGCGTTGGTCCATGTCGCCGTGCAGGGCGCCGACCGAATAGCCATGGCGCTGCAGGGAGCGGAACACCGTCTGCACGTCACGCTTCCGGTTGCAGAAGATGATGGCATTGGTGAGCGCGTCGCCGGCTTCGTCGATCAGACCGCGCAGGGTCTCGCGCTTGGCCGCGTCCTTGCTGTCCGAGGCGACGATGTTCTGCTTCACGGTTTCCGCCGTGGAAGAGGCGCGGGCGACTTCCACCCGGGCCGGGGCGTGAAGGAACGTATCCACGAGGCGCTGGATCTCCGGCGGCATGGTGGCCGAGAAGAACAGCGTCTGCCGGGTGAAGGGGATCAGCTTGCAGATGCGCTCGATGTCCGGGATGAACCCCATGTCGAGCATCCGGTCGGCTTCGTCGATGACGAGGATCTCGACACCCTGCAGCATGAGCTTGCCGCGCTCGGTGTGGTCGAGAAGGCGTCCCGGCGTGGCGATGAGAACGTCGACGCCGCGATCCAGCTTCTTGTCCTGATCGCCGAAGGAGGTGCCGCCGATCAGCAGGGCCACGTTGAGCTTGTGGTTCACGCCGTACTTGTTGAAGTTCTCCTCGACCTGGGCCGCGAGCTCGCGCGTCGGCTCCAGAATGAGCGTACGCGGCATCCGCGCCCTGGCGCGCCCCTTCTCCAGAAGGGTCAGCATCGGCAGGGTGAAGGATGCGGTCTTGCCCGTGCCCGTCTGGGCCAGGCCAAGCACATCGCGCTTCTGCAGGACGTAAGGGATCGCCTCAGCCTGAATGGCTGTCGGTTCGGTGTACCCAGCGGCCTCGACGGCAGCGAGCACTTTTTCGCTCAATCCAAGTGAGGAAAAGGACATATTACCTTGTGATCAAGACGGGTCGGATGGACCGGTTAACCTTGCCGGCGTCTGCTGTTTGCTTGCGACCGGAACCTTCGGCGCGCACACTACAGTTTCGAAGGAAATTGTCAATCTTCCTAAGGTTCGGACGGCGAACCTGAAAGAAATTTGCCTTTCGGCCGGAGCCCGGACCCGTATCAGTTACTTGCGGGACGAAATATGTAAGCGGCGGGATTCTCGTTCTCGAGAAAGAGTTCGTAGGTGGTTTCCTCACCGTCGGCTTCGCGCATGTCGACGAATGCGGCCACCCCGAGTTCGTCGCTCTCGCTGCGCAGTCCGGTCACGCGCCCGCCTATCGCGCCAGCTTCCGACACTTCGTCGATGTCCTGTCCGTCGGAGGTGGAACGGCCGATGAACAACCGGTCGCCCTGGGTTTCACGCACGACATAGAACCCGGTTCCGCTGCCTTCGGGACCGGGCACGCGGCTGAGCGCCTGAACATTCCCGGGAAGCTGGGAGAGCAGGGCAGTCAGCCCGTCGGCCGAGGCCGGGAGCGCCTGAAACAGAAGACCGGCGGTGGTCGCGAGCCCGGCGGCCCCGAGAAGGGAGTGTCGCATCATTACGCCTTTCCCGTTGCTCCGCTGCCGACCGAGGTCGGATCGAAGGTCCAGTCCTCCCCCGCCACCGCACCGGAACCGGATTTCGGCGTTGTGGGATAGAAGCGCGCATAGTCCTTGCGGTAGCGCCGGCGAACAGCCTGCACAAGGGGCGCGGGCAGGCTCGACGCGAGCTTCGTGACGGCCTCGGCGTCGGGATCGATGCCGAGCGAAAGAGCGCCGATGTCGGGACCTTCGCTTGCCAGGATCCGGCGCCGAACCACGTTCCAGTCCGTCTTGCGGTTTTCGTAGCGGATGAAATGAGAGGGCAGGAGCCGTCCCTTGTAGGTCAGTATGGCGCTTTGGCTGCGGATCGAATTCGGACTTTTCCAGTCCGGTGTCCGGCACACAGCAGCGGCGAACGCCTCGAAGCCATCCTCGCCCGCGAGTGCGCCGGCGCCTGCGGGGATCTTTCCGCGAACGCAGGCAAGGTAGCTTGCCGCCAGTCGCGACAGGGGATCGCGAAGCACGGTGAAGACGATGGCATCGGGGAAGCGGCGGGTAAGCTGGCGAGCCGACAGCAGCGTCAGCCCGTCAGTCCAGTCGCGAAGGGTTCCGGTCGCATAGGCCGGTCCCTGAGGCGCACCGGCATCGGCGAGGCGCAACAGCGCCGAGCGAATGGAATGATCAGCGGAGTGGGGCGTGCGGCAATACGCCAGCCCCGCACCCTCCAGAACCAGAAAGTGATGGTCGTTGAGGGGGCGCCGCCTTCGTTGATAGGCCCTGAGGAGCGGCTGCAGCACGATGAATCCTTCCCAACTGCCCCCGTGCGACCGGAGGAGTGTTGATTCGCCATCCCTTCCCTTTGACATCATGACACTATGGCCGGAGCATGTCGCGCTGCGAAAACAACCTATGTTCCGGGCCGTAAGCGCTTTCCTCAGATGTCGAGTTCCTCGGCAAACTGGGCGTTTTCCTGAATGAAGACGAAGCGCGCCTCGGGCTTGTTGCCCATCAGGCGCTCCACGGCGTCCCGCGTTCCCTCCGCGCCGGCCTCGTCGACCTTCACCCGCAAGAGCGTGCGGCGCGACGGATCCATGGTGGTTTCCTTGAGCTGGGCGGGAAGCATCTCGCCAAGGCCCTTGAAGCGCCCGATTTCCACCTTCGCGTTGGCGCGGAACTCTGATTTGAGCAATGTGTCCTTGTGTGCGTCGTCCCGGGCGTAGAGCGTGCGTCCGCCCTGGCTCAGCCTGTAGAGCGGAGGCACGGCCAGATAGAGGTGTCCCTCGCGGATGAGGTCCGGCATCTCGCGGTAGAAGAAGGTTATGAGCAGGGACGCGATGTGCGCGCCGTCCACGTCGGCATCGGTCATGATGACGACCTTGTCGTAACGAAGGTCCGCCTGGCGATAGGACTTCCCGGTGCCGCAGCCGAGCGCCTGGATGAGGTCGGCGAGCTGCTGGTTCGCGACCAGCTTGTCGCGGCCGGCACTTGCCACGTTCAGGATCTTGCCGCGCAACGGCAGCACCGCCTGGGTCTTGCGGTTGCGCGCCTGCTTGGCCGAGCCGCCGGCCGAATCGCCCTCGACGATGAAGATTTCCGACCCGTCCGCCTGGGTGGAGGAACAGTCGGCGAGCTTGCCCGGCAGGCGCAGCTTGCGCACTGCCGTCTTGCGCGCCACGTCCTTTTCCTGGCGGCGGCGCAGCCGCTCGTCGGCTCGCTCGATAACCCATTCCAGAAGCCTGTTGGCCTGGTTCGGGGAGGCGGTCAGCCAATGGTCGAAGGCATCGCGCACCGCGCCTTCCACGATGCGGGCCGCTTCCGCCGTCGCGAGCTTGTCCTTCGTCTGGCCGACGAACTCAGGTTCCCGGATGAAGACGGACAGCATGGAGCCTGCCGACGTGATGACGTCGTCGCCGGTGATGACCGACGCCTTCTTGTTGCCGGTCAGTTCGCCATAGGCCTTGAGGCCGCGCAACAGCGCGCTTCTGAGGCCGGCCTCATGCGATCCGCCCTCGGGTGTCGGCACCGTGTTGCAATAGGATCGCGTGAAGCCGTCGCCGGCGAACCAGGACACGGCCCATTCGACCGCGCCATGACGACCCGTCTCGCGGGTGCGCCC
The DNA here is from genome assembly GCA_002722295.1 of Stappia sp. Taxonomy (GTDB): domain Bacteria; phylum Pseudomonadota; class Alphaproteobacteria; order Rhizobiales; family Stappiaceae; genus Stappia. Next base: position 33,776 of record PBLF01000029.1, read on the forward strand.
GGCGAAGATGTCGTCGACGACCCTGCGCTCGCCGGTCAGGGCCTCGCCGAGGTAGTCGCGCAAGCCACCGGGAAAGTGGAAGGTGGCCTGGGCCTCGATCCCGTCCTTCTCATCAATGAGCTCCGGGTCGCAGCGCCAGCGGATCTCCACGCCGGAAAAGAGATAGGCCTTGGAGCGGGCCATCTTGAACAGTCGAGCGGGCTTGAAGGTCGCGCCCTTGCCGAAGATCTCCTCGTCGGGACGGAAGCGCACCAGGGTGCCGCGACGGTTCTGGACGTCGCCCACCGTCTCGAGCGGGCCTTGGGCCAGGCCGCGCCGGAACACCTGACGGTAGAGTTTGCGCGCGCGCGCGACCTCCACGACCAGTTCCTCCGACAGCGCGTTGACGACGGACACGCCGACGCCGTGCAGGCCGCCCGAGGTCTCGTAGACCTTGCTGTCGAACTTTCCGCCCGCATGCAGCGTGGTCATGATGACCTCGAGCGCGGACTTGTCGCGGTGCTTGGGATGAGGATCCACGGGAATGCCGCGCCCGTTGTCGGCAACGCTCAGCGTGCCGTCCGCGGAGAGCGTGACCTCGATCCAGCTCGCATGGCCGGCGACCGCCTCGTCCATGGAATTGTCGATCACTTCGGCGAAGAGGTGGTGCAGCGCGCGTTCGTCGGTTCCGCCGATATACATGCCCGGACGCCGGCGAACCGGCTCCAGCCCCTCCAGCACCTCGATGTCGGCTGCCGTGTAGTCGGACGGCTCGCTTCGGTCGCGAGCAACCGGCTCCCGTTTCGATGGCCTGGCGCGCGCCGCCGGCTTCTCGGGCGTTGCCGAAGCCCCGGGGGAAGCGGGGGAGGAGTTGAACAGGTCGTCGTTTGCGGTCATGCGGTTTCCGAAAGAGGTGGCGCAGGCAGTTGCTTGCCGCCGTGTGCTACCCGATGCGGACGGGAACGGCAACGCGCCCTTGCGGCACACGGATGTTTACTGAACTGCGAATCGACGCTGATTCTGCCAATCCGCAAAGCTTCATGCAAAGCTTCCCGTGCCGTATGCCTCCGCCTACGGGCGGGAACGTTTCCGGGAACCGTTTTTCAACTCCTGCCGGCTACAGTCGTGGCAACGGATCCGGAGAGGTCCGAGACCGTTCGCCCAGTTGTTGAGGAGGCTTGCATGAGGGACACCCCCCGTTGTCGCGCTGGCAGGATCGACCTTGTCGCTGCCGGAATGCTTTTCGCTCAGGCGCTGGTGTTCGTGGTGCTTGGCTGAGGTGCTGCGTGGAGACCTTCTGTTGCGGGGGTGCCACACCTGCCGCAGAGTCACGAGTAAGGCCCGGAATCGTGGCATTGATGCCCCCTTTCGGCCATTTTTCGGCAGCCTCAGTGTTGTATGAAATCGGGATGCGGGCATGTTCCGGCCCGTTTGCGGATGGTCGCTCGATTGGCGGTTTCATCCATTCGGAAGCCGGTTCGCTCGGGCGGGCGGTTCCGAAAATGGACATTGCGCGATCAGCGCATGTCGCATGGGGCAGGGGCGTGGAAACGAACGAAGGGCGTACGGGTACAAGGTCCCGGAGCGGACGGCCCTGCGCGAGGCGGTCGAGAATGCGTATCACGTTTGTGCAGATCTTGGGGGGGATGCTGATCGCGACGGGGCTTGTTGGCCCGGTCGCGGCCCAGGAGACGGCTGCGGAGGCCGCCGCGCGCATGTCCGGCGCGGCGCCGGCCAATGGCGACCTGACTCCGACCGAGGCCTTGCGCGCGGGAACCCGCTTCTATTACGCGGGCGAGAAGAAGCGTGCCCTCGACTCCCTGCGGTTCGCCGCCGAGCAGGGGCATCCGCTCGCCGCCTGGAAACTCGGGCGCATGTATTCGCGCGGCGATGGCGTCAAGGAAGACGACATCAAGGCGTTCGAGTACTTCAGCCAGATCGCCTCGAATTTTGCCGACGACAGTCCGAGCTCGCCGCGCGCGCCCTTCATCGCGAGCGCCTTCGTCGAGCTGGGCTCCTATTACCTCACCGGTATCAATGACAGTGCGATCCGACCGAACCTGACCCGGGCGCGCGAGATCTTCACGTATGCCGCCAGCTATTTCGGCGATGCGGACGCACAGTTCCACCTCGGGATGCTTTATCTCGACGAACGCGACCGCGACACCACCATGGCGGCGCGCTGGCTGAAGCTTGCCGCGCAGAAGGGGCACCTTGCGGCTCAGGCGCGGCTTGGCGAACTGCTCTTCAACGGCGACTTCGGTGGCGATGGCGCGAGAGCGGCGGGCCTGATGTGGCTGACCGTTGCGGGCAAGCGCGCCAACCGCCCCGACGATCACTGGATTTCGGATCTGCACGAACGCTGCTTCGGTCTCGCTTCCGAGCCGGTGCGTCGGCGCGCGTCGCAGATGGCGGAGAAGTGGTTTTCCGCAAATCCGGGTGTCCTGGCCCACAATTCCCAATAGTGTCCATGCGGCGCCGGGTCTCCTCTGACGCAGCGTCCCGTGAGGCCGGCGGTCTCACCCGACAATCCTGCCTTGTATTTTGTGCTCAGCTTTCGGAACGTTTCATGCTAGCATGAAACATGCTGTACGCAGGATCAGGGACTGGTTTGCTGCGGTCCGGAAGGTGTTTTGCCTTCCTCCGGCAAATCTTTTTTGCGTTGCTGATACTTGCTCTTGCGCCGCTCGTCGTGCCGTCCCCGGCCAGAAGTGATGATGAGCGGAAGCAGCTTCCCGCCCCGCAATCGATGAACTCCCGAGCCATGGGCCTTGTGGCGACACCTGTGGCGGGCGGGCGCAATTGCACCTGCCGCTATTTCGGGCAGGATTTCAGTCTGGGCACAACCGTTTGCCTCAAGGGGCCGGACGGGCCGCGCCTGGCGCGCTGCGCCATGAACCAGAACAACACGTCCTGGAAGGTGCTCGAACAGTCATGCCCCTCGGCCGGTCTGGAGCCGGGCAGGGGTCAGGCGGCCATCTCCACCCACACAGGCACATGGTCGGACGGCTTCTCCCAGCCGCGCACATGGGCGTCGATCCCGACGCGCTCCAGCCTGTCGGCCGCCTCCGGCGCAAGCAGGATGTGATCGATGCGGATGCCGTTGTTCTTTTGCCAGGCGCCGGCCTGATAATCCCAGAAACTGTAGACATCGGCACCGGTCGTCGCCGCGCGTACGGCGTCGGTGAAGCCGAGCGAGAGAAGCGCGCGGAAGGCCTGCCGGCTTTCCGGCTGGAACAGCGCATCCTCGGTCCAGGCTTCGGGATTGCGCGCGTCCACCGGGTCCGGGATCACGTTGTAGTCGCCAAGCAGCATGAAGCGTTCCTCGCGCGCCAGCATGTCCCGGGCGTGGGCATGAAGCCGCTTCATCCATGAGAGCTTGTAGTCGAACTTCGGCGTGCCGAGCGGGTTCCCGTTGGGCAGATACAGGCCGCCGACCCGCAACGGGCGCGAACCTGTCGCAAAGACGGCCTCGATGTAACGGGCCTGCTCGTCGTCCGGATCTCCGGGCAGGCCGCGCGAAACGCTTTCGGGTTTCTCGCGACTGAGGATGGCGACGCCGTTGAAGCCTTTCTGACCGTGGGTCTCGACATGGTAGCCGAGCTCGACGAAGCGCTCGGCCGGAAAGCCCTCGTCGACCGACTTGATCTCCTGAAGGCACACGATGTCCGGCGTCGCTTCCTGAAGCCAGGCCAGTGCCGTTTCCAGGCGCGCCTTCACGCCATTGATGTTCCAGGTCGCGATCTTCACCGGTGCTGGCCTTTCTGGTGGCATCGGCCGCACGCGGCCGGGCAGGGGCGTGAGGTGGCGGTCAGATCGAGAAGCTGGTGCCGCAGCCGCAGCCTGCCGCCGCGAGCGGGTTCTTGATCTGGAACGCCTGCCCCATGATGTCGTCGACGAAGTCGATTTCTGATCCGCTCATGTAGTCGAGCGAGATCGCATCGATCAGCACCGTGGCGCCGTCGCGCTCCAGGACGAGATCGTCGTCCTCTCGTGTCGTGACCAGGTCATACTTGTACTGGAAACCGGAGCAGCCGCCGCCTTCCACGCTGATGCGCAGCATGGTGCCGTCGGCTTCCTTCTCGAGGATGCGCGCAATGCGGCGAACCGCACTGTCGCTCATGGTGACCGGCTGGGCCGGGGTCGCGGGGGGCTGTGTGCCGGCGTTGAGTTCCTGCATGGTCCTGTCTCCCATGGCACGAAGGGCGGGCATGCGGCCGTGGCCGGGAATGCCCCTGTATGGCCGGCTGGTGGCGGGATCGCGCGGATTTTTCACGCGCGCCCGTGCCGGCACCCTGTGCAAGACGTTTACAGATAGGTATGAACACGGGCGACACGCGTCAACCGCGATGCGTCGGCGCCACAGCGGCCGGCCGCGCATTCAGGGGCGCGCCCGCAAGCGATCACGGACCAGCAGGGGCAGCGCATGACCATTGGCAACGATGCGATGACGGCGGCGATCGGCTATGGCGCCCAGCCAAGGGCGCCTTATGCAACCGATCCTTCGGCAAGCCTCGGGCGGCTTGTCCCCGAGCCGGAAAGCCCGACCCGCACGCCCTATCAGCGGGACCGGGACCGCATCATCCACTCGACCGCGTTTCGCCGGCTCAAGCACAAGACACAGGTCTTCATCTACCACGAGGGCGACCACTTCCGCACGCGGCTGACCCACACGATCGAGGTGTCCCAGATCGCCCGCTCGCTGGCGCGTGCGTTGCGCCTCGACGAGGATCTCGCGGAGTGCCTCGCGCTTGCCCACGACCTCGGACATACGCCCTTCGGCCATGAAGGCGAGGACGTGATGGACGAATGCATGGCCGACCATGGCGGGTTCGACCACAACGCGCAGTCCCTGCGCATCGTGACGGCGCTCGAGCGGCGCTATGCCGAGTTCGACGGGCTGAACCTGAGTTGGGAAACGCTCGAGGGACTGGTCAAGCACAACGGGCCGCTGCTTGGACCCGATGGCCGGCCGCTTGGCAAGTTCGCCGGGACGGGGCTGCCCTTTGCCATTCGCGCCTATGCCGAAAAACAGGACCTGCGGCTGGACAGCTGGCCGAGCGCCGAGGCGCAGGTCGCGGCCATCGCCGACGATATCGCCTATGACGCCCATGATCTGGATGACGGATTGCGGGCCGGCCTCCTGGATCTGGAACAGATGGACGAAGTGCCGTTCCTCGCGCGTATCCGGGGCGAGGTTCTGCAGCGCTATCCGGCTCTCGAGCCCGCCCGCCAGATCCACGAGATCGTGCGTCGTTCGATCACGCGCATGGTGGAGGATGTGATCGGGGAAGCGCTGAGGCGTCTCGCGGCGCTCGATCCGGCCTCGCCTGACGACATTCGCAATGCGGGCGATGCGGTCGGTGCCTTCTCGTCGACGATGGCGGAGGAGGAGAGGGCGGTGAAACGTTTCCTCTTCGCCAATCTCTATCGGCATGAATCCGTGCTGGCTGTGCGGCGCGAGGTGGCGCAGGTGGTGCGCGACCTGTTTGCCCGTTATCGCGCCGAGCCGTGGGAGATGGCGGAGGAATGGCGCCAGGGGCTCGAGGGAGCCTCCCCCGACCGCCTGGCCCGACGCGTGTGCGACTATGTCGCCGGAATGACCGACCGCTTCGCCATCGACGAACACCGGCGGTTGTTTGACCGGTCACCCGATTTGGGCTAGGTCGCGGTCCACTGCGAGGCAGGGCGCGCCATCTGCGGCCCAATCCCCGATTCCATTTGCCAGAGAAGCAGACGATGAACATCTTCAGCGAGTATGCGGAGCACGTGCGCGCCGCGATCCAGGAGCTTTATCCCGACGGCGAGGTTGACGCCGCGCTGCTGGCCAAATGCGTCGTCGAGCCTCCGCGAGACAGCGCCCACGGCGACCTGGCGACCAACGCGGCACTCGTGCTTGCCAAGCCGCTGAAGGCCAATCCGCGCGCGCTCGCCGAGAAACTGGGTGCGATCCTGGAGCGCCACGACGAGGTGGTTTCCGCCGAGGTCGCCGGCCCCGGGTTCCTGAACCTGCGTCTCACGCCCGGCGTCTGGGGCCGCGTGCTCTCGGCCGTGGTGAGACAGGGCGCCGACTACGGGCGTTCGACCCTTGGCGGGTCCAAGAAGGTGAATGTCGAATACGTGTCGGCAAACCCCACCGGTCCGATGCATGTCGGTCACTGTCGTGGCGCGGTCGTGGGCGATGCGCTCGCCTCGCTGCTCGATTTCGCCGGTTTCGACGTCGCGCGCGAATACTATATCAACGATGCCGGCGCGCAGGTGGACGTGCTGGCGAACTCCGCTCTGCTGCGCTACCGCGAGGCGCTTGGCGAGGACATCGGGGCGATTCCCGAGGGCCTGTATCCGGGCGACTATCTCGTTCCGGTCGGGCAGGCGCTGGCGGAGGAGTTCGGCGACAGCCTTCTGTCGATGGACGAGGCGGAACGGCTCGAACTGGTCAAGGCGCGCACCATCGACGCCATGATGGACCTGATCCGCGCGGATCTTGCGCTTTTGAACGTTCACCACGAGGTTTTCTTCTCGGAGCGGACCCTGCACGAGCGCAAGGACAACCAGCCCTCGATGATCGACGCGATGCTGGAAGAGCTGCGCGGTCGCGATCTGGTGTACGAGGGCACCTTGCCCCCGCCGAAGGGACAGCTTCCCGAGGACTGGGAAGACCGCGAGCAGACGCTCTTCCGCGCCATGGCCTATGGCGACGACATCGATCGTCCGCTGAAGAAGTCGGATGGCTCCTATACCTATTTCGCGGCGGATGTTGCCTATTTCCTGTCGAAGTACCAGCGTGGCTTCAAGGAAATGATCTTCATTCTCGGCGCCGATCACGGCGGCTACGTCAAGCGCCTCGAGGCGGTGGGGCGTGCGATTTCCGGCGGGGAGGCGAGCGTCGTTGTCCGCCTCTGCCAGTTGGTGAAACTGTTCCGGGATGGCGAGCCGGTGCGGATGTCCAAGCGGTCCGGCGATTTCATCACCCTGCGTGACGTGGTGGAGGAAGTGGGACGGGATCCGGTCCGCTTCATGATGCTGTTCCGCAAGAACGATGCTCCGCTCGATTTCGACTTCAAGAAAGTGACGGAACAGTCGAAAGACAATCCGGTTTTCTATGTTCAGTATGGTCACGCGCGTTGCCGTTCGGTAATGCGTCAGGCGGCCGAGGACGCGGGTCTCGATACCTCCGAGGCGGCGCTTGCGAAGGCCGACTTCACCCTGCTTGCGGATGAGGGCGAGCGGGACCTGGCCGCAAGGCTTGCGGCGTGGCCGCGTCTGGTCGACAGCGCGGCCGAAGCACACGAGCCGCACAGGGTCGCGTTCTACCTGCATGAACTGGCCAGTGCCCTGCACTCGCAGTGGAACAAAGGCAAGGATTTGCCGCAATTACGTTTTATTAACTCTGAAGATCGACAAACAACATTGGCCCGCCTTGGTCTTGTGCATTCGGTTTCCAAGGTTCTTGCATCTGGCCTCGCGATTCTCGGAGTGGATGCCCCGGAGGAGATGCGATAACGGCGGGAGCTTTCGTGTCGGCCCGGCGCGGCTGGTGGAGCAGACCCGAAGCTGTCGACCGGTTCCACGCGGGATCGAGGCCATGCATCGGGTTCGCCGGCTCTGCCGGAAACACAACGGTGCCGGTGGTTCGGCGACCCGCATGACCTGAGAACGCCTTGAAACCGGGCGGCAGGGGCGGTGAACGGACCTCCGGACCTAGCGGGGAAGTTCTCTACGCCATGTCCAATCGTTCGAGCCATCCGGCCGGTTCCGGCGCGCAGCGCGACTCCGCAGACGACGGTTTTTCCGGGTTCGAGGAGGATCCGCTCGTCGAACTGGCCCGGATCGTCAGCGAGGGAAATTCGCGCTTTCGCCAGGAAGAGCCGCAGCCGGTCGAGCCCCAGCCTTTTGACGAGCCCGAGGGTGATGTCGAGGTTTCCGAAGACGCTTTCCATGAAGCGGATGCCGGATTTGATTCGGTCGTGTCCGGGCATGTCTCCGAGGAGAGCGCCTCACTGATCGACCACGAGGCGTGGGCACGTGATCTCGAGGATGGGCTCGCCCGCGATCTGGGGTTCCAGGTCGGCGCGGACCGAGCGCCCGAGCCTGTTGAGGTGGAACCCGCCGATCCGTATGTCGAGACCCCTTACGGAGCGGATGGCTATGCCGCCGGCACGGAGGAGTACGACGTGCACGCCGCCGGTTTTCAGGCGGAGGCCGAAGACGTCGCGGCCTACGAGTCCCATGCCGCGGGTTTTCCGGAGGAAGATGGATACCATCAGGATTACCTGCAGGAGGCGCCTGCGGCTCCGGTCCATGCTGACCCCGCATATCAGTACGACGACGGCCCGGCAGAGGCTGCATACGAGGCTCCGGCTGCGGAAGCCGAGCCCGGCGTCTACGAGGATGACGGTGTTCATGCCGGGGGTGCCTACGAACGTGCGCTCGAGGAAGCTGTTGCCGCTTCCCTTGCCGCCCGGCAGCTTGCATCCGATCGCCGTCAGGCGGAGCCTGTCCCCGCGCCCCAGGAGCAGGTGACTGCTCCGCGAGCGGAGCCGCAGCGGACGCTCACCGACGATCTTGCCGCGTCGCTTGAAAACGAGTTCCTGATGCAGCCGGCCGCGCCGCGTCGCGACGATGCCGTTGACGACCTTCCCGATGAGCCCGCGCCGGTGCAGGCATCCGGCTGGCCGCAGGGTGCGGCGTGGGAAGAGCCGGGTTACGCCCGGGAGCCGGAGATCGATCAGGCGTTCGATGACGACTTCCTCCTGCAGTCCGAGGACGAGCCCCGGCAGGCAGCGACATCCGCGCAGGGGTATGAGTGGGCGGATGAGCCGGCCTATGCCGACGACCCTTATGCGCAAGAGGATGCCGAGGCACCGCCGCCGCCGGGTGGCTATGATCTCGATGCCGTCGCGCAGGCCATGCGCGAGAGCGATCCGCACCTTGGTGGCCATGGCGTTCTGCCGCCTCATTCCGACGCCGAACTGGAAGCCGCACCCGCTCAGGGCAAGTCGCGGCGTGGTCTTGTCGTGGCGGCGACCGTCATGGGGATTGTCGTCATCGGCGGCGGTGCTTTCGCGTTGTTCGACTTCGGCGGAGGCGTTCCCGACGGGCCGCCGGCGATCATCACCGCCAGCGACGAGCCGGTGAAGGAGTTCCCGGAGAACGAGGAACGTCCGGGCAACGGCGCAAGCAAGCTTATCTACGACCGCGTCGGCGGCGGCGAAGGCACCGGGGAGGAGCGCCTGGTGCTGCGCGACGAGACGCCTGTCGCGTCCCTTCCTCCGGCTCCCGCAGGCCAGGTTTCGGGCGAAAACGGTACGATCGTGCCGTCCGGGCCGCGTCGTGTCCGCACGGTCGTGGTGCGTCCCGACGGGACCATCATTTCCGGAAATGATGCGGGCAGCGATACGAATGCGGGCGCGCAGCAGACGGATGGCGGCACCGTGACACAGGCTCAGGGGCAATCCCAGCCGCTTCCCGGTGCAACGGCCGGTTTGACGCCTTCGGGGATCGGGCAGGGGCAGACGTCCGGTACGGCCTCATCCGACGGGCAGTCGCGCGTCGTGTCCACGTCTCCGGTCTCGGCAACTCCGTCCGGGACGGAGAGCGCGGCTGGCCAGAGCGCGGCATCGACCGACGATCCGGCGAATGTGCCGCGTATCAAGCCCGAGGACATCCAGACGCTTGCCCGCTCGGCGACGCCGGCTCCCGCAACGACCGCACAGCCGGTCGCGCAGCGCCAGAGTGCCGCTCCGCTCGATCTGACCGCAAGCTCCGGCCAGCAGGCGCCGGCCGCCCAGCCGGCGGCAACCCAACCCGCAACGCGCGCGACATCTGCATCCGGCACCATTCCCGCAGGTGCCTACGTGGTGCAGGTGTCCTCGCAGCGTTCCGAGCAGCAGGCGCAGACCGCGTTCGACGACCTCCAGAGGCGTTTCGGCTCGGTGCTGGGAGGCGTGTCGCCGGTGATCCAGCGTGCCGACCTGGGGGATCGCGGAACCTTCTACCGTGTCCGTATCCCGACCTCGAGCCGCGACGAGGCGATCTCGCTCTGCGAGCGGCTCAAGACGGCCGGCGGCGATTGCTTCGTGCGCCGGAACTGACTTTCCGTACGCCACGCTCCTTTCCGCAAGGACGGAGCGTGGCGTACGGCTCTCACCTTGATTTCCGCGTTTTCGACCTCCGTTTCCGGATGACCCTTCATGGCCAAGGCCTTTATCAGCGGATGCTCCGACACCGTACTCACCGCGGACGAGCGCGCATTCTTCTCCGCGGAAAGACCATGGGGCCTCATTCTCTTCGCGCGGAACATCCGTTCTCATGAACAGGTGCGGGATCTGGTCGCCGACTGGCGCGAGGCGGTTGGGGATGCGCAGGCCCCGGTCCTGATCGATCAGGAAGGCGGGCGCGTCCGCCGCCTGCGTCCGCCGCTGGTGGCGGACTATCCCGCCGGTGAGGTGTATGGCCGCCTCCACGCCCAAGACCGCGAAGCCGGGCTGCGAATGGCCTGGGCGGGGGCGCGTCTGATCGCGGCGGATCTTGCGGATCTCGGCATAACGGTCGACTGCGCGCCGATCCTCGACGTGCCCGCGTCGACGACGAGCGACGTGATCGGCGATCGCGCCTACGCGCGCGATCCCGAAACCATCGCGGCGATCGGGCGGGCGGTGGCCGACGGGCTTCTCGCCGGCGGCGTTCTGCCGGTCATCAAGCACATCCCCGGTCATGGCCGCGCCACCGTCGACAGCCATCTGGAACTTCCCGTGGTCGACGCATCGGCCAGGGACCTGCGCGCGGTCGACTTCATTCCCTTCAAGGCTCTCGCCGACCTGCCGCTCGGCATGACCGCGCATATCGTCTTCACGGCTCTGGACGGCGAGCGTTGCGCGACACAGTCGCCGGTGATGATCGATCTGATCCGCTCCGAGATCGGGTTCGATGGAGCCCTGATGGCTGACGATGTTTCCATGAAGGCGCTTGGCGGCGAGATGGGCGAACGGGTCGAAAAACTGTTTGCCGCCGGCTGCGATCTTGCGCTTCACTGCAATGGCGAGATGGTGGAAATGCGCTCGGTCGCCGATGCGGCGCCGGAACTCGCGGGAGAGGCGCTGAGGCGTTGCTCGGCCGCGCTGGCCCGCCGCCGGGATGCCGAGCCCCTGGACCGGACGGCCTTGCGAGCGGAATTCGAAGACCTTCTCGCGCGCGGTCGTCACGGCGCCTGAATTCGGCGACGACCGCACGGCAATCGTGTCGGCGCGGTGTTTGGCCCAAGACGACGGCAGAGAAGGGGCGGAGGTGCAGGAGAGTTTCTTCGAGGAAGACACGCCGGCGACCGATGCGGATCGGGCCACCACCGATCCGGCCCTCGTCGTCGATGTGGATGGTTTCGAGGGGCCGCTCGACCTGCTTCTGACGCTGGCGCGCAAGCAGAAGGTCGATCTGGCGCGCATCTCGATCCTGGCGCTTGTCGAACAGTATCTCGAGTTCGTTGCCGAGGCGCGGCGCCTGCGCCTGGAGCTTGCCGCCGACTACCTCGTGATGGCCGCCTGGCTCGCCTATCTCAAGTCGCGGCTGCTCATTCCCGAACAGAAGGACGAGGACCAGCTCTCGGGCGAGGAGATGGCCGCCGCGCTTGCCTTCCGTCTGCGACGGCTCGAGGCCATGCGCGAGGCGGCCGACAAGCTGATGAAGCGGAACCGGCTCGGACGCGACGTGTTCGCGCGTGGAATGCCGGAGCCGGTGCGGGTATCGCGGCAAAACCGCTTTGCCGCCACGCTCTATGACCTGCTGACCGCCTACGCGGCGCAGCGCCAGCGCACGTCCGTCACCTCCGTGCATGTGCGTCGGCGCACGGTCTGGTCGCTGCAGGAGGCGCGCGACCTGCTGACCCGCCTCATCGGACAGCATATGGACTGGGCGCCCCTCGATCGCTATCTGTCGAGATACTTGGCGGACCGGGATCAGGCGAGCACCGTTCTGGCGAGCGCGTTCAGCGCCAGCCTGGAGATGGTGCGCGAAGGGGAACTGGAATTGCGACAGTCGGAAGCCTTTGCGCCGATCTTCCTGCGCCGCCTCGCGGATAGCGCGCGAGCGGACAGGTCGCCGCAGGCTGGCGAGACGGATGGGAAGGACGGGACACCCCTTGACTGACGACGAGGATGTCCGTGACGACGGAGCCGTGGGCGACGGCCCGCTGCCGGCGGCGCTGCGCATGGCGGAGGCGCTGCTGTTTGCATCGCGCGAGCCGGTGGGCGAGGCGGAGCTGGCCGAGCGCCTGCCGCGCGGCTCGGATGTCGCGGCGATTCTCGAGGCTCTGTCGGCGCATTACGCCATGCGTGGCGTGAACCTGGTCCAGGTGGCCGGGAAATGGGCGTTTCGCACGGCGGAGGATCTGGCCTGGATCCTCGCACGCGAGCAGGTGGAAGAGCGCCGGTTGTCGCGTGCGGCACTGGAAACGCTGGCCATCATCGCCTATCACCAGCCGGTCACACGCGCCGAGATCGAGGAGATTCGCGGCGTCTCGACCTCCAAGGGCACGCTTGACGTCTTGCTGGAAACCGGCTGGATCCGGATGCGCGGTCGCCGTCGCACTCCCGGTCGTCCGGTCACCTACGGCACGACGGAGGCCTTCCTGGAGCAATTCATGCTGGCGTCCGTTCAGGACCTTCCGGGCCTTGACGAACTGAAGGGCTCGGGCCTTCTGGACAGCGCCGTTCCCGCAGGCTTCTTCGTCCCGGTTCCCGACGATTCCTCCGGCCTCCACGAGGAGGAGGACCCGCTCGACCAGGACGAACTGTTCGACTTCCCAGAGAATGACCAAGAGCCTCAAGATGACAGCACCGGCTGAGCGGTCGCACGCCGGCGAGAGCCCCTCCTCGCGGTGGGGCAGGCGTGGAACCGCCGGCGCGACCATTGCGGCGCGTCTCGATTTCGAGAACGTGAGCCGGGCCTTTGACGGGGTCACGGCCGTCAACGACGTCTCGCTTTCCGTCGAACCGGGTGAGGTGCTTTGCCTGCTCGGTCACTCCGGATGCGGAAAGACGACACTCCTTCGCATCGCAGCGGGCGTCGAGAGGCAGACGAGCGGACGCGTGCTCATAAATGAGCGCGAGGTCGCGGGGCCGTCCGTCTTCCAGCCGCCCGAGCGGCGGGGCGTCGGCCTGATGTTCCAGGACTATGCGTTGTTTCCCCATCTCACGATCGGTGAGAACGTGGCCTTCGGCCTGACACATCTCGGGCGGCAGGATGCGCGCGAAACGGCCTTGCGCGCGCTCGACCGCGTCGGCCTGAAGTCCTACGTCGACGACTACCCCCATGCGCTTTCCGGTGGGGAGCAGCAGCGCGTGGCCCTTGCTCGCGCGATCGCGCCACGCCCGGGCGTGCTTCTCATGGACGAGCCGTTCTCCGGCCTCGACCGGCGCCTGAGGGACGCGGTGCGTGACGAGACGCTGTCCGTCCTGCGCGAGACGCGGGCGACCTGCATGCTCGTGACGCACGATCCCGAAGAGGCCATGCGCATGGGCGACCGCATCGCGCTGATGCGCAAGGGGCGTCTGGTCCAGCTCGGGTCCGCCGACGATCTCTACAATCACCCGGTCGATCTCTTTGCGGCGCGATTCTTTTCCGAACTTGAGGACCTCGAAGCGAGTGCGGGGGACGGTGAGGTCGAGACCGTGTTCGGCCGCTTTCCCGCAAGCGGCATCGCGCGCGGCCAGGCCGTCGACGTCTGTGTAAGGCCCCAAGGCATCCTGCTCGGCGAGCCGGGGGAGGGGATCGCCGGGCGCGTGACGCGCCGCCGTTTCCTTGGAGAAGTGGATCTGGTCGAAGTGGCGGTTTCCGGTCGGGATCGTCCGCTTCAGGCGCGCCTTCGCGATGGCGGTCGCTTCGCGGTCGGCATGGACGTGGGCGTCCGGCTCGATCCGCGCGACGTGCTGGCGTTTGAACGCGAGCGCGACTGAGAAAGCGCTCGCGCGGGTTTGTCGCCGTCGCGCGCAATCGGTTGGTTGCGATGGGCTGCGCTTTGTTGCAATAGTGCCGCGCCGGCGCAGGTGCGCCGGAAGGACGAGGGAGTTTGGCGTATGGGTATCAGCATCTGGCAGATCCTGATCATTGCGGTGGTCGTGGTTCTGCTGTTCGGACGTGGCAAGATCTCCGAGCTCATGGGTGACGTCGCCAAGGGAATCAACAGCTTCAAGAAGGGGCTGAACGAGGACGACGACGCCGAGACGAAGGCCAAGACCATCGATCACCAGGCCGACGAGCCGGTGTCCATGAACAAGTCCGAGGACAAGTCCAAGACCGGCTGACCACGCGGATCCCGCGCAGCGCTCCTGCCGGAACCCGGGATAGCGAACCGGCTCCGGACGGAGTGCCGGATCGGCGTGTGCCGTTGCCGGACGACAGTGGCGGTGGTTTGACACCCTCCTGGCGGACCGGACGCCCACCTGCCGTTCCATCCGCCGGGTGGCGTGTGACCAAGGGCGTTGTCCCCACGGGACGATGTTTCCGCTCCGGCGTGAGTCTTCCCGGCGTTCCTGCTCATGGCCTGTTGCGTTTCGCTTGCCGGAAAATTCCGCGAGCGTGCCTGCGGCAAGTGTGAAAGACGGACTGAGATGTTCGATATCGGCTGGACGGAACTGGTAGTCGTCGCCGTCGTGATGATCCTCGTGGTCGGACCGAAGGACCTGCCGCGCATGTTGCGCACCTTCGGGCAGACCATGGGCAAGGTCAGGCGCATGGCGAGCGAGTTTCAGTCAACCTTCAACGACGCTCTGCGCGAAGCCGAACAGCAGGCCGACATCTCCGACATGAAGCGTCAGGTCGAAAAGGCCGGCAACTTCGACCCGCTCGGCGATATCCGTCGCTCGGTCGAGCAGGATCGAGCCACCAAGGGGCAGGGGCCCGGCGGGGCCGCGGCCAAGGTGGAGAAACAGGCGGCTGCACCGGCCGCCGAGGCGGCGTCCGCTCCCGCTGGCGAGGCCGGAAAGGCCGCCGGAGACACCACGACCGCAGCCGTGGAAGCGGCACCGGAGACCCCGGCTGAAGCCGCTTCCGCCGATCCCGCGGGAGACGAGCGCGCGTCCAGGGGCGACAAGGCATGACACAGGAAGATATCGATTCCTCCAAGGCACCGCTCATCGAACATCTGATCGAGCTGCGCAGCCGCCTTCTGAAGACGGTCGTCGCCATCTTCATCGCCTTCATCGTCTGCTTCTATTTCTCGCAGCAGATCTACAACATCCTCGTCATTCCCTACGAGACGGCGGCGGGACATCCTGTCGAGCTGATCTACACCGCCCCGCAGGAACTGTTCTTCACGCGGCTCAAGGTGGCGTTCTTCGGAGCGATCTTCATCGCTTTTCCGGTGATCGCGAGCCAGATCTACATGTTCGTCGCGCCCGGGCTGTACAAGCACGAGCGTGGCGCGTTCCTGCCGTTTCTGATCGCGACGCCGATCCTTTTCGCGATGGGCGCCGCCCTCGTGTTTTTCCTGGTGATGCCGCTTGCGATGGGCTTCTTCCTGTCGATGCAGCAGGACGGGGCCGACGGGCAGACCAAGATCGAGCTCGTGGCCCGGGTCAGCGAGTATCTCGGCCTCATCATGACGCTGATTTTCGCGTTCGGTCTGGTGTTCCAGCTTCCCGTGCTGCTGACCCTTCTCGGGCGTGTCGGAATGGTTTCAGCCGATGCGCTGAAGCAGAAGCGCAAATACGCCATCGTGATCGCTTTCGTGATGGCGGCGGTGCTCACGCCGCCCGATCCGATCAGCCAGTTGGGCCTTGCACTTCCAACACTGCTTCTCTACGAAGTGTCCATCATTTGCGTCAGGATGGTCGAGAAGAAGCGCGCCGAGCGGGAAGCAGCCGACGAGGCGGAAACCTGAGGCGACGGCGTTTTACGCAACTTCCCGGGTGTCTGGCGCGCCGGCCGAATTTCCGGGGTTCTTCATGTTCGACATCAAGTGGATCCGCGACAACAGCGCGGCTTTCGACCACGCCATGGCGCGGCGCGGACTTGCGCCGCAGGCCGAGGGCCTGATCGCCATCGACGACCGGCGCCGCGCGCTGGTCGGTGAGCTGCAGCACGCCCAGGAGCGTCGCAACGCCGCCTCGAAGGAAATCGGCAAGGCCAAGGCGTCAGGCGACGAGGCCGCGGCCCAGGCGGTGATCGACGAGGTCGCCAAGCTCAAGAGCCAGATCCAGGAAGGCGAGGAAGCCGAGCGCCGCATCGATGCCGAGCTTCAGGACGCGCTGAGCCGGCTGCCCAACATGCCGCATGACGATGTGCCGGACGGCGAGGACGAGGAGGCGAACGTCGAGGTCCGCCGAGTGGGCACGCCGCCGTCGTTCGATTTTTCCCCGAAGGAACACTTCGAGATTTCCGGCCTGGCTGGAGAGCTGTCGCTCGATCGTGCCGCGCGCATGTCGGGGGCCCGCTTTGCCCTGCTTCAGGGCTCGCTTGCGCGTCTTGAACGCGCCATCGGCCAGTTCATGGTCGACATCCAGACCGGAGAGCATGGCTACATGGAAGTCTCGCCGCCACTTCTGGTACGAGACGAGGCGCTCTACGGAACGTCCCAGCTTCCCAAGTTCGCCGAGGACCTTTTCAAGACCACCGACGGCCGGTGGCTGATCCCGACCGCCGAAGTGCCGCTGACCAACATGGTGGCGGGCGAGACGCTGGACGAGACGGCCCTGCCCATGCGGGTGACGGCGCTCACGCCCTGTTTCCGCTCGGAGGCCGGCTCCGCCGGCCGCGACGTGCGCGGTATCCTGCGGCAGCACCAGTTCTGGAAGTGCGAGATGGTGTCCGTGACGACGCCTCAGTCGTCGCTCGAGGAACTGGAGCGCATGACCGGTTGCGCCGAGGAGGTGCTGAAGCGCCTCGGTCTTGCCTATCGCGTCATGGTGCTCTCCGCCGGCGACATGGGCTTCGGTGCGCGCAAGACCTACGACATCGAGGTCTGGCTGCCGGGACAGGACACCTATCGCGAGATTTCGAGCTGTTCGGTCTGCGGCGACTTCCAGGCCCGCCGCATGAACGCGCGCTATCGCCCGGACGGCGAGAAGGGGCTGCGATTCGTGCACACGCTCAACGGCTCGGGACTGGCGGTCGGACGCACGCTCATCGCGGTGCTCGAGAACTACCAGAATGCGGACGGCAGTGTGACCGTGCCGGAGGCTCTGCGTCCCTACATGGGCGGCATCGAGAAGATCGGAGCGGCCTGATGCGCATCCTTCTGACGAATGACGACGGCATTCATGCCGAGGGGTTTGCCGCGTTGGAAGCGATTGCGCGAGAGTTGTCCTCCGATGTCTGGGTGGTCGCGCCGGAGACCGACCAGTCCGGTGTCGCGCACTCCCTGACGCTGCACGATCCCTTGCGCCTGCGCGAGGTCGGCGAGCGTCGCTTTGCCGTGCGCGGCACGCCGACCGACTGTGTGATCATGGGCGTTCAGGAAGTGATGGGCGGTCGCCCGGACCTGATCCTGTCCGGCGTCAATCGCGGTCAGAACGCAGCCGACGACGTGACCTATTCCGGCACGATCGCCGCCGCCATGGAGGGCACGCTGATGGGCATACGTTCCATCGCGCTCTCCCAGGCCTATGGCTGGAAGACACGCGGCAAGCCGTCATACGAGACGGCTGTCGCCCATGCGCCGGCGCTGATCGACAAGCTCATGAACTTCGCGTTTCCGCCGGATACGCTGCTGAACGTCAATTTCCCCGACCGTGCGCCGGATGCCGTGCAGGGCGTGCAGGTGGCCCGGCAGGGCAAGCGCACGCTTTCGGAACTCGCCGTCGACAAGCGGACCGACGGGCGCGGTGTGCCCTATTTCTGGGTCGGCTTCCGCAACGAGGAGGAAACGCCGGCGGAGGAGTCGGATCTGGCGGCGCTCGCGGCCGGCTACATCTCGGTCACGCCGCTCAAGCTGGATCTGACGGCTACCGCGGTTCTCGGCGATCTTCGCCGGCTCCTCGACGAGTAACCCGGCCATCCGGGGCAGGGTGTCCTGAAGCGGAAAAGCTGTTGCGGACAGGGAGGCGCGCGTGGGTGCGGATGAGGACAGGACTGAGGGCGGCCGGACCGGCAGGGCTCTTGCTCCGGCCGACGCGCAGGCCGCCATCGAGGCCGACCGCGAGGCAACGGCTGCACTGATCCTCAAGCTCAGACAGTCGGGAATGCGCGACCAGCGCGTCCTTTCGGCTCTGGAGCGTGTTCCGCGTCGCCTGTTTCTTCCCGCCGCCTATCAGCGCCATGCGGGCGAGGATACGGCACTTCCCATCGAGTGCGGGCAGACCATCTCCCAGCCGAGCCTTGTCGCCAGGATGAGCGAGGCACTGGAACTCGCGCCGACCCACAAGGTGCTGGAGATCGGGACCGGCTCGGGATATCAGGCCGCCATCCTTGGCCTTCTCGCCGGCGAGGTTCACACGGTCGAGCGCTATCGCACGCTTGTCGATCTCGCGCGCGAGCGCCTTCACAGCCTCAAGATCACAACCGTTACCGTGCACCATGCGGATGGCCTCGAGGGGCTGGGTGAACATGCGCCCTATGACCGCATCATCGTGACTGCGGCCGGCCCGGAAGTGCCTCAGGTTCTGGTTTCCCAACTGGCCGACAACGGCCTTCTCCTCATGCCGAGGGGAGAAAAGGGCTCGATTCAGGAACTTGTTCTCGTGCGCCGGCTCGGAGGGACGACGGACACCAGGATCCTTGCAAAAGTGCGGTTCGTGCCGCTTGTGGAAGGTGTCGCGGCGCGCCTGTGACATCGCATGTCGCTAGGGAAGAAGTTTCTTCCATGGCGTTTTGATGGCTGCGCTTAAGTCTTTATCAACGTTACCGGCATTTAATCGGACCTAACGACGCAAGGTGTCTTTAAGTCCGAGTAGCGCCATGTCCAAGCATCATTTCCGACCTTCCGCCCGACTGCTCGCGCAGACCGCGACGATTGTCCTCGTCGCTGCGCTCGCCGGTGCATGCAGCGGTGGTGTCGAGCGGTTCGATGACCCGATCTTCACTGGCAACACCGACAATCAGCGGGCGCTCCTGCACGGAAAGCCGGCGGAACAGCCGGGCTTCGACGCTCTGGTTGCCGGTCCTGACCTCGATCGATCGGTGCAGCGGTCCGCACTTCCCCCAGCGACCGGCGGGAGCAATGCGACGACCACCGGCTCCATTCCCAATCGGCGTCCCGTCGCCACAGCGCCGACGAAACCCGTCACCCAGGCACGTTCCGTCACCCAGACGCGTCCTGTCGCGACGGTTCCGGCATCGAGCGTTGCTCCGGATACGGCGCCGCGCACGGTCCGGGGCTGGACCACTGCGGGGGGGACGCAGGTGTCCGCCCGCGCCGGTGATACGGTCAAGGGCATGTCGCGCAGGTATGGCATTCCGCCCTACGTGCTCGCCGATATCAACGGGGTGAGCGCCGATGCCACCTTCCCGGCGGGGCAGAGGGTGACGATCCCGACCTATGTGCACGGTGCCCCGAGCACGACGACGGCTGCGAGTCAGCCGGTTCGTCTGCCGCCGGCAGGCGGCTCGCCGAGTGTGACGGGCTCCATCCCGGTCGCCACCCGCGCGGTCGCGAATGCCCCGATCCCGCAACACAAGCCGGGCGCCCGGCCGCAGGTCGCGACGCTTCAGGTGCCGGCCTCGTCCGAACCGTCGCGCCAGGTGACCAGCGCGCATCCCAAGCGCAAGCCGGCCTTGTCGTCCGCGCGCAGCCAGCCGGTTGCCGAGCCGAAGGGCGCGACGGTCCAGAAGGCGGCCGTGCGTGAAGCGCCGGAGACGGCGCCGACGCGTCCGATCCAGGTGAAGGCCGAGCAGGGCGACCCCAATACCCGGCGGTTCCGCTGGCCCGCCAAGGGTCGGATCATCTCCGACTACGGTTCCAAGCCGGGTGGCTCGCGGAACGACGGCATCAATCTGGCGCTTCCCGAAGGCGCCGACATCAAGGCCGTCGAGGATGGCACCGTGATCTACTCCGGCAATGAGCTGAAGGGGTACGGCAATCTGGTTCTGGTGCGCCACGATGACGGCTGGGTCTCGGCCTATGCCCATGCCAGCGAGCTTCTGGTCAAGCGGGGCGATCCGGTCCGGCGCGGCCAGACCATTGCCAAGGTGGGAGCGACCGGGTCGGTCACCCAGCCGCAGCTTCACTTCGAGCTGCGTCGCGGCAACAAGGCCGTTGACCCCATGAAATATCTCGCAAGTCTCTGATTGCAGGGGCTGCGGAAGCAAGCGAGTCGCGGGCGCCTTCGGGCGCCCGTTGTCGTTTGGGGCGCTTTTCCACAGTCGTGGCCGCGGTTCGCCGCGGCTTTGATCGAAACGTCACATTCATCGCGGCGAGGCGCTTGACTTGTTTGGCGGCGCGCCGTACATCAGCGCCACTCCCGGCGGCCACAAGCCGCCCGAGGCCAAGCGGGTGTAGCTCAGTTGGTTAGAGTGCCGGCCTGTCACGCCGGAGGTCGCGGGTTCGAGCCCCGTCACTCGCGCCACTTGCCTCGGAAAATGGGATCTGCCGGACGGCCTGGAGCCGTCGGCACGGATGAGGCGAGCGGGTGTAGCTCAGTTGGTTAGAGTGCCGGCCTGTCACGCCGGAGGTCGCGGGTTCGAGCCCCGTCACTCGCGCCACTCGCCTCAGTTCCCTTTCTTCTCCTGAATGCCAATCAAGACTGACGCTCCCGGGTGCGAGGCTCGGGTTTTCCTGTTTGCGCGCCGGTCACACGCGTGCCCCATTCCAGAGGCAGTTGCGTGAACCTCGTGCCGTGTGGCGCGACGCAGACGGCAGGCGGGGAGGAGGTTGCGTCGATGACTGAAGCTGTTCGAGGGGCTGCCAGGGCCTGGCGCCCGCGCGTGTGGCCTCTTCTTGCCGTGTGCGCATTGATATTCGCCCCGTTGCGGGCCGAGGCCGATTGCCTTCTGGTTGCCGATGCCGCCGATGGTCGTGTCCTGCTCGAGACGGGAACATGCGATGAACGTGTGACGCCGGCTTCAACCTTCAAGCTCGCGCTGGCCGCAATCGCCTTTGATGCCGGGGTCCTGAAGGGCGCGCACGATCCCATGATGACATATCGCGAGGGCGAGATCGCCTGGGGCGGCGACAAGTGGCGCGGAGACATCGATCCGGAAGCGTGGCTGGAGCGTTCCGTCGTCTGGTATTCGCAGCGGCTTGTCCGCGCCCTCACGCCGGAGCGTGTTTCCCGGACCCTTCGAGCGCTCGGCTACGGAAACGCGGACCTTTCCGGTGATCCGGACGCGGGGAGGGGACCGGAGTGGTCGTGGATCGCGTCGTCCCTGAAGATCAGCGCAAGCGAGCAGATGGCCTTTCTGCGGGAGCTGGACGCGGGAACGCTCGATCTCGATCCCGCGGCGATGTCGCAGGCGCTTGCGCTGCTGCCCGCCTATGACGGTGGAGAGGGCTGGCGCGTGAAGGCCAAGACCGGCGGCGCCTTCCGTCTGCGGCCGGACGGCGGCGTCGACCGCAGTCGCGGGTGGGGCTGGTTCGTCGGACGAGCGGAGAAGGGGGCTGAGCGCCTGCTGTTCGTGCGCCAGGTGATCGAGACGAACGGGGCCAGGGGATCGCCCGGGCGCCGTGTGCGTGACGATGTTCTGGCAAGGTGGCCTGTGATCGCGCGCGAAGCACTCGCAGCCAGGTGAGGCGATTCCCTGATGGCGAGGGCGTGCACTGAATCGGCGCCGACCGATCCTGCCGCGTGACCTTGTCCGCTGTCCCGTTTCGACATCCGAATTCGCGCGAGTGCGAACAAGCGTCGCAGCCTCTTTCGGGGCCGGCCGGGCGAGGTAACCGGGAGCGTTGGCGGATAGCTGCCGCCGGGACGCGGCGGCACCCTGTCAAAGTCGAATTATGAGCCAAAAACTCAGGTTTTTGGCGTGTGAAACCATTGAGGTCTTTGCACGACCGTCGGGCTTGCGTTGCAGTGTGGCGTGGGCTAAGCGTGCGCGGTATGGGCATTCGGTGACGCCGTCCTCTCACGTGACGTCGCCGATTTCGCCGGGTTCCGGATCGCCATCGGCCGATCCTCTCCAGACGGGGCAGGGCCGGGACGTTTCAAGTGATCTGACCGGCGTTTCGCGTCAGGGCGCCGGATCTTCCGGCCGCCGGACGTCGGCGCAAGGATACGATTGGACATGGAAGAGCTGCTCAGGGACTACGTGCCGATCATCGTCTTTATCGGTGTATCGCTGGTCATCGGTCTGGCGCTTTTGATCTCGCCTTTCCTGGTCGCCTATCAGAACCCCGATTCGGAGAAGCTCTCGGCCTACGAGTGCGGCTTCAATGCGTTCGACGACGCTCGCATGAAGTTCGACATCCGCTTCTATCTCGTGGCGCTGCTGTTTATCATCTTCGACCTTGAGGTTGCGTTCCTGTTCCCGTGGGCGGTGAGCTTCGGCGACCTTGGCTGGTTCGGCTTCTGGTCGATGATGGTGTTCCTCGGCGTGCTCACCATCGGCTTCATCTACGAATGGAAGAAGGGAGCACTGGAATGGGATTGACCTCGAGCGAGCCGCTCGTCGCCCAGGCTCCGAAGGGCATTCTGGATCCCGCCACCGGCAAGCCGGTCGGCTCGAACGATCCGTTCTTCATGGAGCTCAACGATGAGCTCTCCGACAAGGGCTTCGTCATTACGGCGGCCGACAATCTGATCCAGTGGGCGCGCACCGGCTCGCTCATGTGGATGACCTTCGGTCTCGCGTGCTGCGCGGTCGAGATGATGCAGATGTCGATGCCGCGTTATGACGCCGAGCGCTTCGGCTTCGCGCCGCGCGCCTCTCCGCGCCAGTCGGACGTGATGATCGTTGCGGGCACGCTGACCAACAAGATGGCCCCGGCGCTTCGCAAGGTCTACGACCAGATGCCGGAGCCGCGCTATGTGATCTCCATGGGATCCTGCGCGAATGGCGGCGGCTACTACCACTATTCCTATTCGGTGGTTCGCGGCTGTGATCGCGTGGTGCCGGTCGATATCTACGTTCCCGGATGTCCTCCGACGGCGGAGGCGCTTCTGTACGGCGTCTTGATGCTGCAGAAGAAGATCCGGCGCGTGGGCACGATCGAGCGCTGAGGCAGGCAAACAGGACAGGGAAGGGCGTCCATGCGGGATGCCCGCCTGAAACGGATCGGTGTCAGGACGGATCGGTGTGATGGACGAAACGCTCGCTGAACTTGGCGAACACATCAAGGCGGCGCTTGGCGACGCGGTCGAGGACTGCACGGTCGCCTTCGGCGAGCTGACGGTCGTGGCGCGTGCCTCCGACATCGTTCAGGTCGTCCGCTTCCTGCGGGATGATTCGAGCTGCCAGTTCGTCAATCTGACGGACCTGTGTGGTGTTGACTGGCCCGAGCGCGATCAACGCTTCGACGTCGTCTATCACTTCCTGTCCCCAAAGCAGAACCTGCGCATTCGCGTGAAGGTCGCGACCGACGAGGACACGCCCGTTCCCTCGATCATCGACGTCTTCGCCGGTGCGGAGTGGTTCGAGCGTGAGACCTACGACATGTACGGCGTGCTCTTCACCGGACACCCGGACCTGCGTCGCATTCTCACCGACTACGGCTTTGACGGCCATCCGCTGCGCAAGGACTTCCCGCTGACCGGCTATGTCGAGGTTCGCTACGACGACGAGAAGAAGCGGGTGGTCTACGAGCCTGTGCGGCTGAACCAGGAGTTCCGCGACTTCGACTTCATGTCTCCGTGGGAGGGTGCCGAATACATCCTGCCCGGCGACGAGAAGGCAAGCTGAGGGTCGGGGTGATGGTGGAACGGCTTAGCGGCGGCTGTCTGTGCGGAAAGGTCCGGTTCTCGGCCGCTCCCGCCGCACGTGACATGGGCGTCTGCCATTGCTCCATGTGCCGGCGCTGGAGCGGCGGTGCGTTCATGGCGGTCGATTGTGGTGACACGGTCGAGTTCGCCGAAGGCGCCGAGCCCGGTGTCTATGTGTCGTCTGACTACGGTGAGCGTGTCTTCTGTGCCCAGTGCGGCAGTTCGCTCATGTGGCGGATGCGCGACGGGTCGCACGCGAGCGTGTCGGCCCAGGCATTCGACGCCCCCGAGGTGTTCGCGCTGACGACGGAAATTTTCGTGGACGAGCAGCCCTCCGGCTACGCGTTCGCCAATTCGACCCGGAAAATGACCGGCGCGGAAGTGTTTGCTCTCTACGCGCCCAATCAGGAACCTCAACATGGCTGAGGCCCAGGTCCGCAACTTCAACATCAACTTCGGTCCGCAGCATCCGGCGGCTCACGGCGTTCTGCGCCTTGTGCTGGAGCTCGATGGCGAGGTGGTGACCCGTGTCGATCCGCACATCGGCCTGCTGCATCGCGGCACCGAGAAGCTGATCGAGCACAAGACCTACCTTCAGGCGGTGCCCTATTTCGATCGGCTCGATTACGTCGCGCCGATGAACCAGGAACACGCCTTTGCGCTGGCGGTCGAGCGGATGCTCGATATCGAGGTGCCCAAGCGCGGTCAGTTGATCCGCGTTCTCTATTCCGAGATCGGGCGCATCCTGTCGCATCTGCTCAACGTGACCACGCAGGCCATGGACGTCGGCGCCCTTACGCCGCCCCTGTGGGGGTTCGAGCCCCGCGAGGAGCTGATGGTGTTCTACGAGCGGGCCTGTGGCGCGCGCATGCATGCCGCCTTCGTGCGGCCGGGCGGCGTGCACCAGGACCTGCCGGGCGAGTTGCTCGACGACATCTGGGACTTCTGCGACCCCTTCCTCAAGACTCTCGACGACATCGAGGGGCTTCTCACCGACAACCGCATTTTCAAGCAGCGTAACGTCGATATCGGCGTGGTGTCGCTTGAGGATGCCTGGGCACGCGGGTTCTCCGGCGTGATGGTGCGCGGTTCGGGTGCCGCCTGGGATCTGCGCAAGTCGCAGCCCTACGAATGCTATTCGGAGCTCGATTTCGACATTCCGATCGGCAAGAACGGCGACTGCTACGACCGCTATCTCATCCGCATGGAAGAGATGCGCCAGTCGGTGCGCCTCATGAAGCAGTGCCTCGAGAAGCTCACCGTCGAGCGCGGGCCGGTGTCGTCCGCGGACGGCAAGGTGGTGCCGCCGAAGCGTGGCGAGATGAAGCGCTCGATGGAAGCGCTCATCCACCACTTCAAGCTCTACACCGAGGGCTATCACGTGCCCGCCGGCGAGGTGTATGCGGCCGTCGAGGCGCCGAAGGGCGAGTTCGGCGTCTATCTCGTCGCCGACGGGACCAACAAGCCCTATCGCTGCAAGATCAAGGCCCCGGGCTTCGCGCATCTGCAGGCGATGGATTTCCTGTGCCAGGGGCACATGCTGGCGGACGTGTCGGCTGTCCTTGGATCCCTTGATATCGTGTTCGGAGAGGTTGACCGGTAATGGCCGTACGTCGCCTTCACCATGAGCAGCCCGAAAGCTTCGCGTTCACGCCGGACAACCAGGCGTGGGCGGAGAAGGTCATCGGGCGCTATCCGGAGGGCCGTCAGGCCTCGGCGGTGATCCCGCTTCTTTGGCGGGCGCAGGAGCAGCACAACGGCTGGCTTCCCGAGCCTGCGATCCGCTGCGTGGCGGACATGCTGTCCATGCCGCACATTCGCGTGCTGGAAGTCGCGACCTTCTACACCATGTTCCAGCTTCAGCCGGTTGGCCGCAAGGCGCACATCCAGGTGTGCGGCACGACGCCCTGCCAGCTTCGCGGCGCCGAGGATCTGGTGGCGGTGTGCAAGCGCAGGATCGCCGAGCACGCCCATGAAGTGTCCGAGGACGGCGATTTCTCGTGGGAGGAGGTCGAGTGCCTCGGTGCCTGCGTCAACGCGCCGATGATCCAGATCTTCAAGGACACCTACGAGGATCTGACTCCGGAAGGCCTCGAGGGCCTGATCGACGATATCTCGGCCGGTCGCGAGGTGACGCCCGGCCCGCAGAACGGGCGCCGTTTCGGCATGCCCCTGTCGGGCCAGACATCGCTCGGCGACATCAAGGATACGACCGAGGGGCACCTGCCGGCCGCGCATGTGATCGATGGCGCCGAGAAGGCGTCGCACGCCTTTGCCGGCGGTCACATCAACGCGGGCGGTTCCGATTTCAACGGTGTCCCGGGCAAGGCGCCGGGAGCGGCGAAGACCTCGTCGGCGAAGAAGGCCGATGACATCGGTACCGACGCGCAGAAGGCCGTGCCGGCGGCAAAGCCCGCCGCAAGGAAGGCCGAGGCGCCCGCGAAGTCCGAGCCGAAGAAACCTGCCGCCCAGACGAGCCTCGATCTCGACGAGGATACCGGCACGGAGCCGGAGCTTCTGAAGGGCGCGCGCGAAGGCAAGGCGGACGATCTGAAGCGTATCAAGGGCGTCGGACCGAAGATCGAGGGCATCCTCAACGAGATCGGCGTCTATCACTTCGACCAGATCGCGGGATGGACCGAGGAGAACAAGGCCTGGGTCGAGACCCGGCTGAAGTTCAAGGGCCGCATCGACCGCGAGGACTGGATCGCCCAGGCGAAGGTTCTGGCATCGGGCGGCGAGACCGAGTTCTCGCAGCGTGTCGACACCGGCGACGTGCCGACGAGCAAGGCGTAAGGAGCGGAGAGCGGTATGCTGAAGGATCAGGACCGGATCTTCACGAATATCTACGGCCTGCATGACTGGGGTCTTGCCGGTGCGCGTCAGCGTGGCCAGTGGGACAACACCAAGGCGCTGCTCGACAAGGGGCGCGACTGGATCATCGACGAGATGAAGTCCTCGGGTCTGCGCGGCCGTGGCGGCGCCGGTTTCCCGACCGGTCTCAAGTGGTCGTTCATGCCCAAGGAGTCCGACGGGCGCCCGGCCTATCTCGTCGTCAACGCCGACGAATCCGAGCCCGGCACCTGCAAGGACCGCGAGATCCTGCGCCACGACCCGCACACGCTGGTCGAGGGCTGTCTGGTCGCCGGTTTCGCCATGGGCGCGATTGCCGCCTACATCTACGTGCGCGGCGAGTTCATCCGCGAGCGCGAGCGCCTGCAGGCAGCCATCGACCAGGCCTATGACGCGGGCCTGATCGGCAAGAACAACAAGAACGGCTACGACTTCGACATCTATGTCCACCACGGCGCGGGTGCCTACATCTGCGGCGAGGAGACGGCACTGCTCGAAAGCCTCGAGGGCAAGAAGGGCCAGCCGCGACTGAAGCCGCCGTTCCCGGCCAACGTCGGCATCTACGGCTGCCCGACGACGGTGAACAACGTCGAGTCCATTGCGGTCGCTCCGACGATCCTGCGCCGTGGCGCTGCGTGGTTCTCCGGTCTCGGCAAGCCGAACAACGCCGGCACCAAGCTCTTCTGCATCTCCGGTCACGTGAACAATCCGTGCACCGTGGAAGAGGAGATGGGCATTCCCTTCCGCGAGCTCATCGACCGTCATTGCGGCGGCATTCGCGGTGGCTGGGACAATCTGCTCGCGGTGATCCCGGGCGGCTCGTCCGTCCCTTGCGTGACGGCGGAGAACATCACCGACTGCGACATGGACTTCGACAGCCTCAAGGGACTGGGCTCCGGTCTCGGCACGGCGGCGGTGATCGTCATGGATCGCTCGACGGACATCATCAAGGCCATCGCCCGGCTCTCCTACTTCTACAAGCACGAGAGCTGCGGCCAGTGCACGCCGTGCCGCGAGGGCACGGGCTGGATGTGGCGCGTGATGGAGCGCATGGCCAAGGGCAATGCCGCCAAAGAGGAGATCGACATGCTCTTCCAGGTCACCAAGCAGGTCGAGGGGCACACGATCTGCGCGCTTGGCGACGCGGCCGCGTGGCCGATCCAGGGCCTCATCCGGAACTTCCGTCCGGTGATCGAGGCGCGCATCGACGAGTATACGGCCAAGAGCCGCAAGCCCGCGGCGGCGCCGCTGGCGGCCGCGGAGTGAGGCTTTCGGCGGCAGCGGTCGCCGACTGGAACTGATTTTTCAGGCGTGCAGGGCGCGCCGGATGCAAGCCGTGAGGGCAGCAAGGCATGAACAGGGTTATCGTAGTCGACGGCAAGGAGGTCGAGGTCCCGCAGGACTACACGCTCCTGCAGGCCTGTGAGGCCGCCGGTGCCGAGGTGCCGCGTTTCTGCTTCCACGACCGGCTTTCGATCGCCGGCAACTGCCGCATGTGCCTGGTCGAGGTGAAGGGTGGACCGCCCAAGCCGGCCGCCTCCTGCGCCATGAACGTGCGCGACCTGCGTCCCGGCCCCAATGGCGAAGCCCCCGAGGTCTTCACCAAGACGCCGATGGTCAAGAAGGCCCGCGAGGGCGTGATGGAGTTCCTGCTCATCAATCATCCGCTCGATTGCCCGATCTGCGATCAGGGCGGCGAGTGCGATCTGCAGGACCAGGCGATGGCCTATGGCGTCGATGCGTCGCGCTTCTCCGAAAACAAGCGCGCGGTCGAGAACAAGTACATCGGCCCGCTCGTCAAGACGATCATGACGCGCTGCATTCACTGCACGCGCTGTGTCCGGTTCACCACCGAGGTCTGCGGCGTCGCCGATCTGGGCCTCATCGGCCGTGGCGAGGATGCGGAGATCACCTCCTATCTCGAGCAGGCACTGTCCTCCGAAATGCAGGGCAACGTGGTTGACCTGTGTCCGGTCGGCGCGCTGACCCACAAGCCGTATGCCTTCCAGGCGCGTCCGTGGGAGATGGCCAAGACCGAGTCCATCGACGTGATGGATGCCGTTGGCTCGGCGATCCGCGTCGACACGCGTGGCCGCGAGGTCATGCGCGTTCTTCCGCGTCTCAATGAGGCGGTGAATGAGGAGTGGATCTCCGACAAGACCCGCTACATCACCGACGGCCTCAAGACCCAGCGCCTCGACCGGCCCTATGCCCGCGTCGACGGCAAGCTGAAGCCGGTATCCTGGGGCGAGGCCTTTGCCATCATCGCCGAGAAGGTGAAGGCGGCGGCGCCCGAGAAGATCGGCGCGCTGGCGGGCCAGTTCGCAAGCGTCGAGGAGATGTTCGCGCTCAAGGGGCTGATGGACGCCCTGTCGGTTCCGAACATCGACTGCCGTCATCCCGATTCCCCGCTCGACCCGGCCAAGGGCCGTGCGAGCTACCTCTTCAATTCCACGATCGCCGGCATCGAGGAAGCGGGCGCCATCCTTCTGGTCGGAACCGACCCCCGCAAGGAAGCGCCGGTTCTCAACGCTCGCATCCGCAAGCGCTATACGCGTGGCGATGTGACCATCGGCGTGATCGGCCAGGCGGGCGACCTGACCTACCCGTACAACTATCTGGGTGCGGGGCCGGAGACGCTGGCGTCGCTGATCGACCACGGCAAGGCCAAGGCCGAGAAGCCGATGGTGATCGTCGGGCAGGGCGCCCTGAACCGCGCGGATGGTGCCGAGGTTCTGGCGCTTGCGGCCAAGGTCGCCAACACCGTTGGTGCGGTGACCGAGGACTGGAACGGCTTCAACGTGCTGCACACCGAAGCCGCGCAGGTCGGCGGCCTCGACATCGGCTTCGTGCCGGGCGAGGGCGGCAAGGC
This sequence comes from Stappia sp., assembly GCA_002722295.1. GTDB lineage: Bacteria > Pseudomonadota > Alphaproteobacteria > Rhizobiales > Stappiaceae > Stappia. The sequence goes on from PBLF01000029.1 coordinate 63,263, forward strand.
GACGGGCGCGATGCTTGAGCCGGGCGCGATGGACGTTCTCTTCCTGCTCGGCGTCGACGAGGTCGAAGTGCCGGAAGGGGCCTTCGTGGTCTATCAGGGCACCCACGGCGACCGTGGTGCGCATCGTGCCGACGTGATCCTGCCGGGGGCTGCGTACCCGGAGAAGTCGGGCACCTACGTCAACACCGAAGGCCGTGTCCAGATGGGCGAGCGCGCGGCGTTCCCTCCGGGCGAGGCTCGTGAGGACTGGGCGATCCTGCGGGCTCTTTCCGCACAGCTCGGCGCGGCGCTTCCCTACGATTCCCTCGGCGCGCTGCGCGCGGCACTCTACGCCGCTCACCCGCACATGGCCGCGATCGATCAGATCGCGGAAGGTGACAAGAGTGCGGTCGAGGCGCTGGCCGGCGGGTCCACGAAGACCGGGTCGGATGCGTTCCACAACGCGATCACCGATTTCTACCTGACCAACCCGATCGCGCGCGCTTCCGCGACGATGGCCGAATGTTCGGCCCTCGCCAAGGCGCGCACGGCCGAAGCTGCGGAATGACGGGGGCGAATGATGGCTGACCTCTGGGCGGACTACCTCTTCCCCCTCATCATCATGCTCGCGCAGAGCGTGCTGTTGCTCGTCGTGCTTCTGGTGGTGATCGCCTACATCCTCTACGCGGATCGCAAGATCTGGGCGGCGGTTCAGATCCGTCGCGGCCCGAACGTGGTCGGGCCCTGGGGCCTGCTGCAATCCTTCGCCGACCTTTTGAAGTTCGTTCTCAAGGAGCCGGTGATTCCGGCGGGCGCGAACAAGGGCCTGTTCCTGCTGGCGCCGCTGGTGACCGTGACGCTGGCGCTTGCCGCCTGGGCGGTGGTGCCGGTCGCCGACGGCTGGGTGATTGCCGACATCAACGTCGGCATCCTCTACATCCTGGCGATCTCGTCGCTCGGCGTGTACGGCATCATCATCGGCGGCTGGGCGTCCAACTCGAAGTATCCCTTCCTGTCGGCGCTTCGGTCGGCGGCGCAGATGGTGTCCTACGAGGTGTCCATCGGCTTCGTCATCGTCACCGTGCTGATGTGCGCGGGGTCGCTGAACCTGACCGAGATCGTCAACGCGCAGCAGACCGGGCTTGCCACGGCCATCGGACTGCCCTGGCTGACGTTCCTGAACTGGTACTGGCTGCCGCTGCTGCCGATGTTCGTGATCTTCTTCGTGTCGGCGCTGGCCGAGACCAACCGTCCGCCCTTCGATCTGGCCGAGGCCGAGTCGGAGCTGGTCGCCGGGTTCATGGTCGAGTACGGCTCCACGCCCTACATGATGTTCATGCTCGGCGAGTATGTGTCGATCGCGCTGATGTGCGGCCTGATGACCATTCTCTTCATGGGCGGATGGCTGCCGCCGTTCGACTTCGCGCCCTTTACCTGGGTGCCGGGCGTCATCTGGTTCGCGCTCAAGGCCCTGCTGGTCTTCTTCATGATCGCCATGGCGAAGGCAATGGTCCCGCGCTACCGCTACGACCAGCTCATGCGTCTCGGCTGGAAGGTGTTCCTGCCGCTGTCGCTGGCGATGGTCGTGATCGTTGCCGCGGTTCTCATGGCGATGGGCTGGGCTCCGGGCAGCGCGTGAGCGGATGATGGAGAGGTGACATGTCGATTTCGATTGCCGGACTGATCGGTGCGGCCATCGGCCTCTACCTGGGGTGGATCGACTACAAGATCGTGAGCGGTGTGCTGCGTGGTGTCGCGCAGAAACAGCGCCGGAAGACCGGACGGCCCGGACCGCTGGAGCGGTACGAGACGCTGGTAAGGGGAGTGCTCCTTGCCTTCGCGCTGATCGGTTTTCCCCTGGTCGGCTATTTCGCCGGCCAGTCCATCGCCGGCTGAGCCGGGCGAGTGATTTCACCGGGGTCGGCCTGCAGGGCGGCCCCGCCAAAGAACGGGTTCGAGGGGAACCGCCGGGGATGGCGGGACCTTCGGGAAACATGGAAACGAGGCCAGACGTCATGGCACTTCAACAGGCTGCCAAGTCGCTCTTGCTGAAGGAGTTCGTCTCCGCCTTCTTCCTGGCGATGCGCTACTTCTTCAAGCCGAAGCCGACGCTCAACTACCCCTTCGAGAAGGGGCCGGTCAGCCCGCGCTTCCGTGGCGAGCATGCCCTGCGCCGTTATCCGAACGGCGAGGAGCGCTGTATCGCCTGCAAGCTGTGCGAGGCGATCTGTCCGGCACAGGCCATCACCATCGAGGCCGGACCGCGCCGCAATGACGGCACGCGTCGTACGACCCGTTATGACATCGACATGGTGAAGTGCATCTACTGCGGCTTCTGTCAGGAAGCCTGCCCGGTGGACGCCATCGTCGAGGGTCCGAATTTCGAGTTCGCCACGGAGACCCGTGAGGAGCTCTACTACGACAAGGCGAAGCTGCTCGCCAACGGCGACCGCTGGGAGCGGGAAATCGCCAACAACATCGCGATGGACGCGCCCTACCGCTGAGGGCAGGCGCGGTGGACGCGGCGGACGGGCTGGTCTAAGACGAGCCCGGTCCGCAGGGAGCGCGTCGCAAGGAAGATTGGGGACCGACGGCCATCCCTGCTGGGGACGCAGGCCGGTCCTGCCCGCGAGGATGCCATGGCGCCGTTTCAGGCGCATGTGTCTGCGGGGTTTGCGCAACGCGGCCTGAGCCGCAACTTGGTCATTGACCGACGGGACGCGGACACGGATGTGATGCGGCCCGCGGTTGCTGAAAACGGGACCTGCTCTGTCGGGTCCGGACGAAACGGGGACAGGGGCACACCGAGACATGGTACTGCAAGCCGTCTTTTTCTACCTCTTCGCGGCAGTCGCGGTGGCCTCCGCCTTCATGGTGATCGCCTCGCGCAACCCCGTGCATTCCGTCCTGTTCCTCATCCTGACGTTCTTCAACGCCGCGGGTCTGTTCATCATGCTCGGGGCGGAGTTCCTGGCGATGCTGCTCGTCGTCGTCTACGTCGGAGCGGTGATGGTGCTGTTCCTGTTCGTGGTGATGATGCTCGACGTTGATTTCGTCGAACTGCGCCAGGGCGTCCTGCAGTACGTGCCGATCGGAGGGCTGGTTGGCCTGATCCTGCTGGTCGAGCTTCTGCTGGTGCTCGGAACCTGGGTCATATCTCCGGACATAGCCGCGCATACGGCGGCGCCGGTCGCCGCGGTCGGGGAGGGCTCCAACCTGCGCGGCCTCGGCGAGCTGATCTACACCCGTTACATCCTCTACTTCCAGACGGCCGGCCTCGTGCTGCTCGTCGCCATGATCGGCGCGATCGTCCTGACGCTGCGCCACAAGGAAGGGGTGAAGCGGCAGGATATCTCCGCCCAGGTCGGGCGGACCCGCGAGGCCTCGGTCGAGGTTCGCAAGGTCGAAACCGGCAAGGGGATCTGACGGTCCCCGCCGCATCGCTTTCCGGTCGCGCCGCAATCGCGGTGCCGGCCGCCCAAGTCACATTCGGGAGCATCACGAGGCGCCCATGGAAATCGGTCTGTCACATTACCTGGCGGTCGCAGCCATCCTGTTCACGATCGGGATCTTCGGCATCTTCCTCAACCGGAAGAACGTCATCGTCATCCTGATGTCGGTGGAGCTGCTGCTTCTCTCGGTGAACCTCAACCTCGTGGCGTTCTCTTCCTTCCTCGGCGACATGGTCGGGCAGGTCTTCGCGCTGCTGGTGCTTACGGTCGCCGCCGCCGAGGCCGCCATCGGTCTCGCCATCCTCGTGGTCTTCTACCGCAACCGCGGCTCGATCGCGGTGGAAGACGTCAACATGATGAAGGGCTGAGCGAGCGATGTATCAGGCAATCCTGTTTCTGCCCCTGATCGGCTTCCTCGTCGCCGGCCTCTCCGGACGGGCGATCGGCGCGAAGGCGAGTGAATATCTTACCTCGGGACTGATGATCGTCGTGGCGCTCCTGTCGTGGGTCGCCTTCGTGACCGTCGGCTTCGGCGAGGGCCATGCCACCAGCCAGGTGCTCTTCCGCTGGATGAACTCGGGCGACTTCAATGTCGACTGGTCGATCCGGGTGGACACGCTGACCGCCGTCATGCTGGTGGTGGTCAACACGGTGTCCGCGCTCGTGCATGTCTATTCCATCGGCTACATGCACCACGATCCGCACCGGCCGCGCTTCTTCGCGTATCTGTCGCTGTTCACCTTCGCCATGCTGATGCTGGTGACCTCCGACAATCTGCTGCAGATGTTCTTCGGCTGGGAGGGCGTCGGTCTCGCCTCCTACCTGCTGATCGGCTTCTGGTTCAAGAAGCCTTCCGCCAATGCGGCAGCGATGAAGGCCTTCGTCGTCAACCGCGTCGGTGACTTCGGGTTCATTCTCGGCATTTTCGGCCTCTTCTACCTGTTCCAGACGACCGACTACGACACGCTCTTCGCCCAGGCGAAGGCCTTCTCCGAGGCCGAGCCCAAGGTTGTGCTCGACTTCCTGGGCTACCAGCTTACGCAGCAGGGCGCGCTGACGGCCATCTGCCTGCTGCTTTTCATGGGCGCCATGGGCAAGTCGGCCCAGTTCCTGCTGCACACCTGGCTTCCGGATGCCATGGAAGGCCCGACGCCGGTCTCCGCGCTCATTCACGCCGCGACCATGGTGACCGCGGGCGTGTTCATGGTGGCGCGCCTGTCGCCGATCTTCGATCTTTCTCATACGGCGCTGACTGTGGTGACGCTGTTCGGCGCGACGACGGCCTTCTTCGCCGCGACGGTCGGCCTGGTGCAGAACGATATCAAGCGCGTGATCGCCTATTCGACCTGTTCGCAGCTCGGCTACATGTTCGTGGCGCTCGGCGTCGGCGGATATTCGATTGCCGTCTTCCACCTCTTCACGCATGCCTTCTTCAAGGCGCTCCTGTTCCTTGGCGCGGGCTCCGTGATCCACGCCGTCTCCAACGAGCAGGACATGCGCAAGATGGGCGGGCTGCGCAAGCACATCCCGATCACCTACTGGAGCATGGTCATCGGTACGCTGGCACTGACCGGCTTCCCGCTGACGGCCGGATACTTCTCCAAGGACGGCATCATCGAGGCGGCCTTCGTGGGTCACAACGCCTTTGCCCAGTACGCCTTCTGGATGACCGTGGTGGCCGCCGGCATGACCTCGTTCTACTCGTGGCGCCTTGCCTTCATGACCTTCCACGGCAAGCCGCGCGCTTCGGTGGACGTGATGAAGCACGTTCACGAAAGCCCGTTGGTCATGACCGTTCCGCTCTTCGTCCTGTCGGTCGGTGCGCTGTTCGCCGGCGCCGTCTTCGCGGGGCCCTTCATGGGGCATCACTACGAGGAGTTCTGGAAGGGCGCGCTCTACATCTCGGAAGAAAACGAGATCCTGCACGCCATCCACGAGGTGCCGTTCTGGGTGAAGGCCTCGCCTTTCGTGATGATGGTGGCGGGCCTGGCGCTTGCGTGGCTGTTCTACATCAAGTCGCCGGACATTCCGGGCAGGCTCGCGGAGCGGCATCAGGGGCTGTACCAGTTCCTCCTGAACAAGTGGTACTTCGACGAGCTCTATGACGCGATCTTCGTTCGTCCGGCCATGTGGATCGGCCGCCAGCTTTGGAAGCGTGGCGACGGAACGGTGATCGACGGCCTCGGCCCGAACGGCGTCGCCGCCCGTGTCCAGGATGTGACGTCCTGGGTCGTCCGGCTGCAGACCGGATATCTCTATCACTACGCATTCGCCATGCTGATCGGCGTCGCCGCGCTGATCACCTGGTCCATGTTCTCCGTCGGGGGCGCTCACTGATGAGCAACTGGCCGCTTCTTTCCATCACCACCTTCCTGCCGCTCGTTGGAGTGTTCTTCATTCTCCTCGTGCGGGGCGATGATGATGGTGCCAAGGACAACATGCGCCGGGTGGCGCTGATCACCACGGTCTTCACCTTCGCGATCTCCCTGTTCATCTGGGGCGGGTTCGATCCCTCGAACCCGGGCTTCCAGTTCCAGGAGAGCCGCGACTGGCTAGGCGGAAGCATCGGCTACCGCATGGGCGTGGACGGCATCTCGATGCTGTTCGTCATCCTGACGACCTTCCTGATGCCCTTCTGCATCCTGGCGAGCTGGAAGAGCGTCCAGGTCCGCGTCAAGGAGTACATGATCGCGTTCCTCGTGCTGGAGACGCTGATGATCGGCGTGTTCTGCGCGCTCGACCTGGTCATGTTCTACGTCTTCTTCGAGGCCGGCCTGATCCCGATGTTCCTCATCATCGGCGTGTGGGGCGGCAAGCGGCGCGTCTACGCGAGCTACAAGTTCTTCCTCTACACGCTGCTCGGCTCGGTGCTGATGCTGATCGCGCTGATGGCGATGTACTGGGACGCGGGCACGACCGACATTCCCGCGCTGATGCAGCATGGCTTCCCGGCCGGCATGCAGACGTGGCTGTGGCTGGCCTTCTTCGCCAGCTTCGCGGTCAAGATGCCCATGTGGCCGGTTCACACTTGGCTGCCGGACGCGCACGTGGAGGCACCGACCGCCGGTTCGGTTCTGCTTGCCGCGATCCTGCTGAAGATGGGCGGCTACGGCTTCCTGCGGTTCTCGCTGCCGATGTTCCCGATGGCGAGCGAGATGTTCGCGCCGATGGTCTTCACGCTCTCCGTGATCGCGATCGTCTACACCTCGCTGGTGGCGCTGGTGCAGGAAGACATCAAGAAGCTGATCGCCTATTCGTCGGTCGCCCCCATGGGCTACGTGACCATGGGCATCTTCACGATGACGGAGCAGGGCGTGCAGGGCGCGCTGTTCCAGATGCTCTCGCACGGCATCGTGTCCGGCGCGCTTTTCCTGTGCGTCGGCGTGATCTACGACCGGATGCACACCCGCGAGATTTCCGCCTATGGCGGCCTGGTGAACAGGATGCCGTTCTATGCGGTCGCCTTCATGATCTTCACCATGGCCAATGTCGGACTGCCGGGCACGAGCGGTTTCGTCGGCGAGTTCCTGACGCTCATGGGCGCGTTCCAGGTCAACACCTGGGTGGCCCTGATCGCCACGAGCGGCGTGATCCTGTCGGCCGCCTACGCGCTGTTCCTGTACCGCCGGGTGGTGTTCGGCGCCCTGGACAAGGAAAGCCTGAAGTCGATCCTCGATCTCAGTGTGCGGGAGCGGGTCATCCTCGTTCCGCTCATTCTGCTCACTATCTTCTTCGGCTTCTATCCGGCCCCGATCCTCGACGTCACCGCGGCGTCGGTGGATGCGCTGGTCCAGAACTACCACGCGGCGATCGAGGCGGCAGACCAGTCGACCGCCCTGCTGACGCAGTAAGGCCCGAGGACACGAGACGACATGAACGCCTATTCCCAACTCCCGGACCTCGCGCCCGCCCTTTCCGAGCTCATGCTCGCCGCCGGCGCGCTCGCTCTGCTCATGCTTGGCGTGTTCGGCGGGCGGCGGATCACGCCGTATGTGACGGCTCTCGCCGTCGCGCTGCTTGCGGTTGCCGCCTTGCCGCTGCTGCTGCCGGCCGAGTTCGGCATCGTCGCCGGAACCACCTTCCACGGTGCCTTCGTGCTCGACGGTTTCGCCCGGTACATGAAGCTGCTGACGTTGCTCGGTTCGGGTTTCGCCATCGCCATGTCGGTGGCCTTCGCCCGCAACGAGCATTTCGAGCGCTTCGAGTATCCGGTGCTGATCGTGCTGGCCACGGTCGGCATGATGCTGATGCTCTCGGCGAACGACATGATCACGCTGTATCTCGGCGTCGAGCTGCAGTCGCTGGCCCTCTACGTGATCGCCGCCTTCAACCGTGACAGCATCCGCTCCACCGAGGCCGGCCTGAAGTACTTCGTGCTCGGTGCGGTGTCCTCGGGCATGCTGCTCTACGGCATGTCGCTGGTGTACGGCTTCACCGGCCAGACGGGCTTCCCCGAGATCGCCTCGACGATCGCCGGCCACGGCGGATCCTCGCTCGGCCTGATCTTCGGTCTGGTCTTCGTGCTCGCCGGTCTGGCGTTCAAGGTCTCGGCTGTTCCCTTCCACATGTGGACGCCTGACGTTTACGAGGGCGCGCCGACGCCGGTGACCGCGTTCTTCGCGGCTGCGCCGAAGATCGCGGCCATGGGCCTTCTGACCCGGGTCGTCGTCGATGCGTTCGAGCCGGTCACCCATGACTGGCAGCAGATCATCGTCTTCATCTCCATCGCCTCGATGGTGCTCGGCGCTTTTGCCGCGATCGGCCAGAAGAACATCAAGCGCCTGATGGCCTATTCCTCGATCGGCCATGTCGGCTTCGCGCTTGTCGGTCTCGCGGCCGGCACGGAGCAGGGCGTCGTGGGCGTGATCATCTACATGACCGCCTATCTGGCCATGACGCTCGGCGCCTTCGCCTGCATTCTCTCCATGCGCCGCAAGGAGGGCATGGTCGAGGAGATTTCCGATCTGGCCGGCCTTTGGAAGACCAACCGGCCCATGGCCGTGCTGCTGGGCATGATCATGTTCTCGCTCGCCGGCATTCCTCCCTTCGTGGGCTTCTTCGCGAAGTTCTATGTGTTCCTGGCGGCCGTCCAGGCGGAGTTGTATCCGTTGGCCGTCATCGGCGTCCTGGCCTCGGTCGTCGGTGCCTTCTACTACCTTCGCGTGGTCAAGGTGATGTTCTTCGACGAGCCGACGCGGGCCTTCCTGCCCATGCCGGCGGAACTGAAGTTCACTCTTGCCGTGTCGTCGGCCTTCGTGCTGCTGTTCGTCTTCTTTGCCGGGTCGATCACGGAGATGGCCCAGGCCGCCGCGGGGACGCTGTTCTGAGCTTCGAAATCTCATTTGATGGTGTGATGCGGGAGGTCGCAGGCCTCCCGCATTTGCGTGTCCGGGCCCTTGCCGAAGTCGGGTCTACCAACGTGCTTGCCATGGAGGCCGCACGTGCGGGCGATCCCGGCGGGCTCTGGATCCTCGGCGGGCGCCAGGTCGAGGGGCGCGGCCGGCGTGCACGGCCCTGGGTGTCCGAGCCGGGCAATCTCTACGCAAGCTATCTCGTGCTCGATCCGGCTTCCGGCGACAGGCTCGCGCAGCTTCCACTTGTCGCCGCGCTCGCGCTTTCCGAAGCCGTCGATGAAATGTGCGGCACATATGCCCTTGCGAAACTCAAGTGGCCGAACGATCTGTTGGTGGACGGCGCGAAGATCTCGGGCATCCTGCTTGAGGCCACCTCGCTTCCGAATGGTTCGCGCGCGGTCGTCATGGGTTTCGGGCTCAATCTCGTCCATCATCCGGATCTGGCCGACTACAGGGCAGCGGATCTCGCCGGCCTCGGCTATCAGGTTGACGTCGGACAGGCTTTTGCCGCGCTTGCGGGTTCCCTGGAGCGCAGGCTCGTCAGTTGGAATGGCGAAGCCGGTGGCGACCGGTTGATGGCCGACTGGCAGGCGCGTGCGACCGGCCTCGGCAAGGCGATCCGGGTCCGTTTCGACAGTGGCGAGACGCATGGAATTTTCGAGGGGCTCGACGAGATCGGGCGCCTCAGGCTTCGCCTCGAGGACGGAACGCTGACAAGCGTGTCCGCGGGCGACGTGTTTTTCGGAAACGGTTCCTGACGCGCGACGTGCGCGACGGAGAGCCTTCCAACGACATGACCAGAGCGGCGGGGGAGGGGCGCGATGTCGCGCCGCCCCGCCTTTGACAGAACCATGCGCCGCCGGCTCCCCTCACCGGCGGTCGCGCCCGCTTGCGGGCATCAACAGGAGAACACAATGGCGAGCAAGAAAGAGCTCGTTTTCGTCGCGCTTGGCGGGCTTGGCGAAATCGGCATGAACATGGCGCTCTATGGCTACGGCACGCCGCGCAACCGGCGCTGGCTGATGGTCGATTGCGGCGTCACCTTCGCTGGACCGGAACTTCCGGGCGTGGATGTGGTGGTGCCGGACATCAGCTTCATCGAAAGCCAGCGCGACCGTCTCGACGGAATTGTCATCACCCACGCGCACGAGGACCACTACGGTGCGATCCTGCAGTTGTGGCCGCGCCTTCAGGCGCCGCTCTACATGACGCCCTTCACGGCAGGGATGCTCGCGTCCAAGGCGGCTGGCGAGCCGGGAGCGCCCGACGTCCCGGTGAACGTGCTTGCCCAGGGCAGCCGCAAGCAGATCGGAGCCTTCGACGTCGAACTCGTGGCGATGTCGCACTCGATTCCGGAGCCCTGCGCCCTGGCGATCCGCACGGAGGCGGGTACCGTCGTGCATTCGGGCGACTGGAAGATGGATGCGACACCGGGGATCGGGAAGCCCATCGACAAGGCCCGCCTTGCCGAGATCGGCGAGGAAGGGGTGCTGGCGCTCGTGTGCGACAGCACGAATGCCGTGCGCGAGGGCCGCAGCCCCAGCGAGGCGGATGTCGCCGGCGGCATGATCGAGGTGATCCGCAGCGCCAGGAAGCGTGTCGCGGTGACGACATTCGCCTCCAACGTCGCGCGCATTCGTTCGGTCGCGCTTGCCGCCAAGGCCTGCGACCGGGATGTCGTCGTGATGGGGCGCTCCATGCATCGCGTGATCGAGGTGGCGACCGAACTGGGGTATCTCGACGGGCTTCCGCCGTTCCTGGGGGAGGATGCCTATGGCTACCTGCCGCCCGAACGCTGCCTGCTTTTGCTGACGGGCAGTCAGGGCGAGGCACGTGCGGCGCTCGCGCGTATCGCCTCCGGCGACCACCGGAACGTCGCCCTGTCGAAGGGCGACACGGTGATCTTTTCCTCGCGCACCATTCCCGGCAACGAGAAGGGGGTGGGCGCCATCGTCAACCAGCTTTCCGACGCGGGCGTGCGGATCGTCTCCGACAAGGACGCGATGGTCCATGTTTCGGGGCATCCGCGCCGGGACGAGCTTGTCGAGCTCTACGGGCTGGTGAAGCCGCAGACGCTCGTGCCGGCCCATGGCGAGCCGCTGCACCTGAAGGCTCATCACGACCTTGGCGTCGAACAGGGGATTCCCGTCGTCGTGCCGGCACGCAACGGCGACATGGTTCGACTGGCACCGGGAACGCCTGATATCGTCGAGACCGTTCAGGTCGGGATCGAGGTGCGCGATGGTCTCATCACCGGCGATCCGGAAGAGACGGGCACGAACGAGCGGCGAAAGCTCTCGCAGGTCGGCTCGGTCGTCGTGACGGTGCTGGTCGATGCCAGGGGCGAGATCGTCAGCGAACCGCAGGCGGCGCTCTTCGGCCTGCCGGAGGCTTCGCGCGAGGGAGACGACCTGGAGGATCTCGTGATCGACGAGGTGATTTCGGCGCTCAAGAGCATTCCGAGGAACCGGCGCAAGGATCTTGATCTTGTGGCGGAATCGGCCCGGCGTGCGGCACGTGCGGCCATTCGCGACTGCTGGGGCAAGAAGCCGCTCACGGAAGCGCTGGTCTTTCGCGTCTAGGGTGTGGCCCCGACAGTGTCTCGGACAGGAGGCAGGCCGGTACATGTGACCAATTGGCGTCTGGTCGGGTCCGGCCGTGTCTGGCAGGACTTCGTGAACCAGCATGAGGAGGAAGGCATGATAGGACGGTTGAACCATGTGGCGATCGCGGTCCCGGATCTCGCCGCGGCGACGGCCATGTACCGGGATACGCTCGGTGCCCGGGTGTCCCAGCCTCAGCCCGAGCCGGATCACGGGGTGACGGTGGTCTTCATCGAACTGCCCAATACGAAGATCGAACTGCTCGAGCCGCTTGGGGATGCCTCGCCGATCACGGCCTTCCTCGAACGCAGCCCCTCGGGCGGCATCCATCATGTGTGCTATGAGGTCGAGGACATCCTTGCCGCCCGTGACCGGTTGCTCGAGAAGGGCGCGCGGGTGCTTGGAACCGGCGAGCCGAAGACGGGCGCGCATGGCAAGCCCGTGCTGTTCCTGCATCCCAAGGACTTCAACGGCACGCTCGTGGAACTCGAGCAGGTCTGATCTAGAGTGCGTGCGGCGCCGTTTGAACAGGGCGCCGTTGCCAGGGAGAACCGGGCGCCTTGTCGCGCCCCCAGTTGCAAGAGAGCGGAACGGTCGTGTCCATCATCTCCGGCCTTGCCATCTATTTCATCGTCTGGTGGATCGTGCTCTTCGCGGTCCTGCCCATAGGAGTCGTCACCCAGGAGGAAAAGGGCGAGGTTGAACCCGGGACGGTCGCCAGCGCCCCCTCGGCTCCGCGCCTCTGGATGAAGGCGCTGCTCACGTCCGTGATCGCCGGCATCGTGGTTGCCTTCCTCTATTGGGTGATCGCGCTGTCGGGGCTGACCCTCGATGATTTCCCCTTCAAGCCGCCGAGTGGCTAGGGGCCGGCGCTTGTCACGGGCGCGCGACAAAGCTATGGAACGTTTCAGGCAACAGGATTGCGCGGGCCGCTCAGGGCGGCGCACGTTTCGCGAAGGGAATGCCCTGGCGGAGCGAAGCAGGCGAACCAACGGAAGAGATAGGCGCTATGGGCGACTTTGAACGTGTGCGCACCCACATGGTCGACAACCAGCTCCGGACGAATGACGTCACGGATCTGAGGATCCTGGACGCGATGGGAGAGCTGCCGCGTGAGCGGTTCGTTCCCTCGGCGAAGCGCTGCATCGCCTATTCGGACCAGGACGTGCCGCTCTCGGCCGGTGACGGGCAGCGCTTCCTGATGAAGCCGCACATCTTTGCCAAGCTTCTGCAGCTTGCCGACATCGGAAGCGACGACGTCGTCCTGTGCGCGGGATGCGCGACCGGTTATTCGGTCGCCGTGGCGTCCCGCCTTGCCGGATCCGTGGTCGGGATCGAGAAGGACCCGGAAACGGTCGAATCGGCTTCCGCGCTTCTCGTCGATCTCGGCATCGAGAACGCGGCGGTCATCGCCGGCGACCCCGCCACGGGCGGTGCGTCCGAAGGGCCCTATGACGTGATCCTCGTCGATGGAGCGGTGGAGGTGCTGCCTCAGTCGCTGACGGCGCAGCTCAAGGACGGTGGGCGTCTCGTTGTGGTCGAGGGCCGCGGTGGCGCGGGCGTTGCCAAGATTTACGTGCGCTCCGGCGACGTGGTGTCGGGACGTTTTGCATTCAACGCCTCGATCAACCTTCTCCCGGGGTTCGAGAAGCCGCGGGAATTCGTGTTCTGAGCATTTGCTGGGAGCATGCGAGGGAATTTCAAGGGACGGTCCGGTCGGATCGTCCCTTTTTTCTTGTCCGTTTGCGGGAACGGCTTTTGACGCAGGGTCCGCAGGTCAGGAGTGTTGCGCATGGGTCGCAATGGTGCGCGAATGCGGCACCGTTACATTTTCGACGGTTGTCTCGTCGCCCCCGCCCGATAACAGTACGCTCAAAGAATGGTCCTTTGCGGCCACCAGACCTATTGGTCACGCGGACATCGCGTGGTGAAGCAAGACAGGTTGCCCGTTCGCCGGCTCGACTGGTGCGGGAGAACAAAGACCGCGGCTTCGTATCGACAGGCAGGGAAGTGACGGATCCCAGGGATCCGCGTCAAACATGGTTCGCCGGCTGGCTCCGTTGCCGGAGCGCTGGAGAGAGTGGACAGGGGTTTCGAACGTGAAGCGGACACGATCTTGGATTCTTGCGGCCGCGCTTGCGTCTGCGGCGATCGCGGTGCCGGAGGCCGCGTGGTCGCAGTCGATCAGTGAGGCGCTCGCGAAGGCGTATCAGGACAATCCGACCCTCAACGCGGCGCGCGCCGAACTGCGGTCCGTGGACGAGCAGGTGCCTCAGGCCCTGTCCGGCTGGCGTCCGCAGATCTTCGGGTCTCTCGACGTCGGCGGCGTCTATTCGAGTTCTTCGCCGGGGCAGGACAGCTACAACAACACGGCGACCGCCGCCTTGCAGGTTTCGCAGGCGCTCTTTCGCGGCTTCCGGACCGTGAACTCGACACGCCAGGCGGAAGCCATCGTGCGGGCGCAGCGCGAGAGCCTGCGCTCCACCGAGCAGAGCGTCATGAACAACGCTGCGACGGCCTACATGGACGTGATCAGCTCCACGGCGATCGTGTCGCTGCGCCGTTCGAACCTCAAGTTCCTGGCCGAGCAGGTGCGCGCGGCTCAGGATCGCTTCGAGGTGGGCGAGGGCACGCGCACGGACGTTTCGCAGTCTCGGGCCCGTTATTCCGAGGCCCAGTCGGCGCTCAACCTGGCGCTGGCCAACGTGAACACGGCGCGGGCGGTTTATCGCCAGGTGGTTGGCTCGGATCCCAAGACCCTGTCGGCCCACACGAACATCTACTCCCAGCTTCCCAAGAAGCTGGACCCGGCGCTGAAGATGGGGGCGTCCGCCCATCCGGCGATTCTCTCCGCCCAGCATCTCGTCGATGCGGGCAGTTTCGCGGTGAAGACGGTGGAAGGCGAACTGCTGCCCACGGTGACGCTGGAAGGCAACCTTGCCCGGCAGTGGAACCCGCCGTCCTCGCGCGGTATCGACACGGTCGATTCGGCAAGCGTCTATGGTCGCGTGAGCATTCCGATCTACCAGGGCGGCGCGGTGTCTTCGCGGGTGCGTCAGGCGAAGGAAGACCTCGGTCGCGCCCGCATCCAGCTTGACGTGGCGCGCGATCAGGTCCGCGCCGCGATCGTGTCCGCCTGGGGGCAGTATCAGGCCGCAGTGGCCTCGATCACTGCCGCGCAGGATGCGGTTTCCGCCAACCAGCTCGCCCTCGAGGGTGTCATCGAGGAGCAGCGCGTCGGCCAGCGTACGACGCTTGACGTCCTCAACGCCCAGCTCGAGCTCGTGAACAGCCGCGTCAACCTCATCACCGCCGAGCGTGACCGTACGGTTGCCGCCTATGCGCTGATGTCGGCAATCGGCAGCCTGACAGCTGACAAGATCGGCCTTGCCGTCGCCCGCTACGACGACAAGAAGCACTACAAGAAGGTGCGCAACAGCTGGTTCGGCCTGACGACGCCGGACGGTCGCTGACATCTTCCGAACGCTGAATTGAACGGAACGGGCCTGTCTCCACTGGAGGCTGGCCCGTTGTGGTCTCCGGGGCGGGCGGCTTTTTACGCAAACACATTGAAAAGTCGCCCGACTCGGCGAATTCTGTGGCTCGAACGGACGAGGTGTCCGGTTTTTCGGGCGTGCTGCGTTTTCCCTAGCGGCGGGAACGCGTTATAGTGTCAATGTTCGAGTCGCGTATGTCTGGGCACGTGGAACGCGTTGCCGGTACGGCGAACTCGGGGCGTTAACGCCGTTTGTGCGAGTGCGGGGATTGTGATGGCCAACGCCAATCAAGCTCAAGAACCCTCGATGGAGGAGATCCTGGCCTCCATTCGGCGGATCATTTCGGATGAGGAGCCTGCGTCTGCGGCACCTGAGGCGGACGCGGCAGAAGCTGAAGTGGAGCCCGAGATGGGTGCTGGCGAAGCAATGTCCCAGGATGACCTGGACAAGCTTTTCGACTCCGCCGGCGATGCGGACATCGAACCCGATCCCGTGGCCGTAGCCGAGCCCGAACCCGAGCCGGTGGAGGCCGAGGCGGAGGCGGAAGACGATGTCTTCGAGCTTACCGAGGACCTTGCCGTCGAGGACGACGAGATGGACATGGCCGCAGCCATGGCCATGGACGACATGGAAACCGGTGACGTGGCTTTCGTGGATCCGGAGCCCGAGCCCGAGCCGGCACCCGCGCTAGAGCCCAAGGCGTCGTCCGCCAAGTCTCCGATCGGCGAGGACGGACTCCTGTCCGCCGATGCAAATCAGGCCGTGCATTCCGCTTTCAGCAATCTGGCGGGTACGATTCTGTCGAACAACTCCCGCACGCTCGAGGATCTCGTGAAAGAGCTCCTGCGTCCGATGCTCAAGGAGTGGCTCGACGACAATCTGCCCTCGATGGTCGAGCGCATGGTACGTCAGGAGATCGAACGCGTCTCGCGCGGCCGCTGATCGAGGGCGGCGGACCGCGCCGCCTGAAGATGCCTTTCAACGCCGCCCTCAGGGCGGCGTTTTTCGTTTGTGTCCCGTCTTCCGGTCTTCCGTGACGGGCGGAAGCCGGAAAGCGGGGCGTGGCGATCCGTTCGTGTACAAACGCCACGAGGCAGGCTTGCGCCTTGCTGTCGCCGCGTTTTCGGGAATGGTTGACTTCGCCGCGCGCCTGCGAGACACCACCCCGTCAGTATACAGTTCCCCGGGAAGACCCATGCTCGAAAAGACCTATGATGCCGCCTCCGTCGAACCCAGGATCGCGAAGGCCTGGGACGAGGTAGACGCCTTCCGCGCCGGCGCGGGAGCCGAGCCGGGGGCTGCGTCCTTTTCGATCGTCATTCCGCCGCCCAATGTGACCGGTTCGCTGCACATGGGACACGCGCTCAACAACACGCTGCAGGACATCCTGGTGCGTTTCGAGCGCATGCGGGGACGCGACGTGCTGTGGCAGCCGGGCATGGATCACGCCGGCATTGCCACCCAGATGGTCGTCGAGCGTCAGCTCGCGGAGCGCCAGGAGCCGAGCCGCCGCGACATGGGGCGCGAGGCCTTTGTCGAGCGGGTCTGGTCGTGGAAGGCGGAATCGGGCGGCATGATCGGCAACCAGCTCAAGCGGCTCGGTGCCTCCTGCGACTGGTCCCGCGAGCGCTTCACCATGGACGAGGGGCTCACCCGCGCCGTCCTCGAGGTGTTTGTCGGTCTCTTCAAGGAAGGGCTGATCTACAAGGACAAGCGTCTCGTCAACTGGGATCCCAAGCTTCTGACCGCGATCTCGGATCTCGAGGTCGAGCAGGTCGAGATCAAGGGCAACCTGTGGCACTTCCGCTATCCGCTCGAGGGCGGGGCAACGTGGCAGGCGCCGGTGGCCTTCGACGAAGAGGGCAATCCGACCGAATTCGAGACCCGGGATTACATCACCGTCGCGACCACCCGTCCCGAGACGATGCTCGGCGACACCGCGATCGCGGTGAACCCGGAGGATCCGAGGTACCAGGGTCTGATCGGCAAGTTCGCCGTGCTGCCGCTGGTGGGACGCCGCATCTCAATCGTCGGCGACGACTACGCCGACCCGACCGCGGGTTCCGGCGCGGTGAAGATCACCCCGGCGCATGACTTCAACGATTTCGAGGTCGGCAAGCGTCACGATCTGGCGATGATCTCCGTGCTCGACCGCGAGGCGAAGGTGCGCCTCGCCGAAAATCCGGAGTTTCTGGAGGGGCTTGCCGAAAACGCGGAGCTGTCCGCGACCATTGCCGCCTTCGAGGGCTGTGACCGTTTCGACGTGCGCAAGCGCCTGGTCGCGCGGATGGAGGAGCTCGGGCTTCTCGACCGCATCGAGCCGCACACCCACATGGTCCCCCATGGCGACCGTGGCGGCGTGCCCATCGAGCCGCTTCTGACCGACCAGTGGTATGTGGACGCGAAGACGCTGGCGGGTCCGGCCATCGACAGTGTTCGCGAGGGGCGCACGCGCTTTGTCCCGAAGAACTGGGACAAGACCTATTACGAGTGGATGGAGAACATCCAGCCCTGGTGCATCTCGCGCCAGCTCTGGTGGGGACACCGCATCCCCGCCTGGTATGGTCCCGATGGCGCGCTCTTCGTGGAGAAGAGCGAGGAGGAGGCGCTTGCCGCCGCGCGCGAGGCGTTCGGCCGCGAGGTCGAGGTCGTGGACGTCGAAGCCGCGCTTGCACGCTGGGAGGCCGGAGACGGCGAGGGTCCCGTCGCGCTCTATCGCGACGAGGACGTGCTCGACACCTGGTTTTCCTCCGCGTTGTGGCCGTTCTCCACGCTCGGCTGGCCGGACAAGACGCCGGAGCTTGCGAACTACTATCCCACCAGCGTGCTCGTCACCGGTTTCGACATCATCTTCTTCTGGGTCGCCCGCATGATGATGATGGGCAACCACTACATGACGACCGAACCCTTCCACACGGTCTACATCCATGCCCTCGTTCGCGACGAGAAGGGGCAGAAGATGTCGAAGTCGAAGGGCAACGTCATCGATCCGCTGGCGCTGATCGACGAATATGGCGCGGACGCGCTGCGCTTCACGCTTGCCGCCATGGCCGCCCAGGGCCGAGACATCAAGCTCGCGACGAGCCGTGTCGCCGGCTACCGCAACTTCGTCACCAAGCTCTGGAACGCCGCGCGTTTCGTGGAGATGAACGGTGGCGAGCGTCCCGAGTGCTTCGACCCGGCGGCGGTGCGCGAGACCGTGAACCGCTGGATCGTCACCGAGGTGGGGCGCTGCGGCGTGGAGATCACCGACGCGCTCGAGGGCTTCCGGTTCAACGAGGCGGCGGGCGCGGCCTACCGCTTCGTGTGGAACACCTATTGCGACTGGTATCTGGAGTTCGCCAAGCCGATCTTCTCCGAGGGCAGCGAGGAGGCGAAGGCCGAGACCCGCGCGACCGCCGCATGGGTGCTCGATGAAACGTTGAAGCTGCTTCATCCCTTCATGCCGTTCATGACGGAGGAACTCTGGGCGAAGACGGTCGAGGGAACCGGCAAGGGCCGCGAGAAGCTCCTGACGCATACGCGCTGGCCGGTGTCGGCCGGAGGCGATGTGGACGCAGCCGCCGAGATCAACTGGGTGGTGGACCTGATTTCCTCGATCCGCTCGGTTCGCGCGGAGATGAATGTCCCGGCGGGCGCCAAGGTGCCGCTGGTCGTCACCGGAGCCGGTGCCGTGACCGCGCAGCGCCTGAAGACCCACGAGGCGCAGATCCTGCGTCTCGCGCGTGCCGAGAGCATCTCGTTGTCGGACGAGGCTCCGCGCGGTTCGGTTCAGCTCGTGGCGGGTGAGGCGACGGTCTGCCTGCCGCTGGCGGGTATCATCGATCTCGGTGCGGAAGCCGCGCGTCTTGCCAAGGAAGAGACGAAGCTCGATCAGGAAATCGCACGCATCGACAAGAAGCTTGGCAACGAGGCCTTCCTCGCAAAGGCTCCCGAGGAAATCGTCGCCAGCGAGCAGGAAAAGCGCGCCGAGTTCGTCGAGCGCCGCGAGAGGGTTCTGGAGGCGCGCAAGCGCCTTGCGGATCTCTCCGACGCGTAACGCCGACCGGTCTCTGGCAGAAGGTGGAGTGCATGATGCAGGCTGCGCGCAAGCGGGTATTTGCCGGGGCAGGGAGCCTCGGGCGAACGGTTCTCGCGGGATGTGCCGTCGCGGCGGTTCTTGCCGGCCCGGCGCGGGCGGAGATCATCCAGAATCCGGTCGCCGAGTTCTCCGGCCTCGACAAGATCACCGGCCGCATCATCTCCTTCGATGTCTACATCGGGGAGACCGTGCAGTTCGGAGCCCTTCAGGTGACCCCGCGCGAGTGCAACACGCGCCCGCAAACGGAGACGCCGAAGACGACGGCCTTTGTCGAGGTGGACGAGATCACCCTCAACAACGAAGTTCGTCGGATCTTCACCGGCTGGATGTTCGCGGCAAGCCCCGGCCTGCATGCGGTGGAGCACCCCGTCTATGACGTGTGGCTGACCAACTGCAAGCAGGCGTCCTCGGTCGCTCCGCCGGACGATTATTCCGGCCCGCCGATCTCCGCCGAGGCCGGTGCGGGCGACCCGCTTGCGGGCACCGCACCCGAACTTGGCGCCGACGCGATCACTCCGCGCCGGAAGCCGCCGCTTTGAACGCATCCGGGCCGCTTGCCGCGGCCCGGATCCACGTCGTGAGTGTTTCGAGCGTGCCGGGCGCATAGGCGGCACGCCCGAGGCCCAGGAAGGCGACCCTGGCATACCAGGGCCAGTCGCCCGCAAGCTGATGGTTGAACAAGGCGCTGTGCAGCAGGCTGTGCGTCGCGTCCTGCACCAGGATCACCCGATGTGGCGTGCCGCTTTCCTCCAGAAGGCGCTCGCAGGCAGCGGCATTCCATGCCGCATCCACGTTGAGATCCTCTTCGCCCCACATCGCCAGATAGGGAATGCGGGCGTGCTCCAGATCGCTGGAGGCGTTCGCGAACCTGTTGCGGCGGATGAAGTCGAAACGGGCAGGGGACACGTCGAAGACGCGCGCCGCCTCCGCCCGCGTGATCTCGCCGCGTGCGTATCGGGCAAACGCGTCGTCCTCCCGTGCGGCCAGGCTCGCAAGCTCGTCGGATATCCGGCGTTCCGGCATACCCTCCGCCGCGAGGCGGCGGCGGGGGTAGTAGTCGCCCTGCCTCTGCCAGTCGAGCGCGGCGCCAATGCTGACCGCGAAGCGGGTCGGGGTTCCCGGACGTGCGGCAAGGTCGGGAAGCACCCATCCGGCCTGGGAGAAACCCAGAAAGCCGGAGCGGTCCGCCGCATCCGGCCGCGCGGCGATCAGGGCATCGAGCGCGGCCTGTGCTTCGTCCGCGCGCGCATGCATGGACTGGCCAAGCCAGTTGCCTTCGCTTTCGCCGATGCCGGGCTTGTCCCAGCTGTAAACTGCGATCCCGGCGTCGAGCAGGGCATTCAGGAGAGGGAGATAGCCGCCGCCCGCCGTCCGGTCCTGCGGTCCGTCGCCGTGCACGAGGACGACATAGGCAGCGGTTGGGGCGTCGGGAAGCAGCAGGGTGCCCTGAATCCGTCCCTCGGGCGTCTCGAACGCGAGCGGGCGTGTCGTGCGTCCGGAGAGGTCGAAGTCGGACAGGCCTGTCAGCGCCAGGAGGCCGACAAGCGCGGCGGCGAGCACCGCAAGCGCACCAAGAAGGGTGAAGCGTCGTCGAACAGTCATGGGACCCCTTCAGCCGTCGAAGGCCGCATGGCGCGTGCCGAAGGGGGATGTGGACGCGCGGCAGGATGATTTCAATCACCGCGCGTCCCCGGACAATCCGTGCCTCAGAGCGTGCGGTTGAGGCGCCCGGCCAGATCCTGGATGAACTGGAAGGCGACGCGGCCTGAACGGCTGCCACGGGTGGTGGACCACTCCAGCGCCTCGGCGCGCAGCCGGTCGGCGTCATAGTCGAGCCCGTGGTGGGTCACATAGGCGTCGATCATCGCCAGATACTCATCCTGGCTGCATTTGTGGAAGCCGAGCCACAGGCCGAATCGATCCGAAAGCGACACCTTTTCCTCGACGGCCTCGCCGGGGTTGATCGCCGTGGACCGTTCATTCTCGATCATGTCGCGCGGCAGCAGGTGCCGGCGATTGGAGGTGGCGTAGAAGAGCACGGTGTCCGGCCGGCCTTCGATGCCGCCGTCGAGCGCCGCCTTGAGCGACTTGTAGGACGCATCCCCCGTATCGAAGGACAGATCGTCGCAGAACAGAATGGTGCGGTGGTTGCCGTCGCGAATGAGGCGCATGAGTGCCGGCAGGCTCTCGATGTCCTCGCGGTGGATCTCGACGAGCTTCAGCCGCTCGGAGCGTCCCGCCTTCTCGAAGTCCGCGTTGACGCGCGCGTGAACGGCCTTCACCAGCGACGACTTGCCCATTCCGCGCGCGCCCCAGAGCAGCACGTTGTTGGCGGCAAAGCCCTTTGCGAAGCGCTGCGTGTTGGCCAGAAGCTGGTCGCGCGCGCTGTCGACGCCCTGCAGGAGGTCGATGTCGACCCGGTTGACCCGGGCGATGGGCTCCAGCTCCGCGCCTGCCGCGTTCCAGACGAACGCGTCGGCGGCCGCAAAGTCCGGCGCGCGGGGCCGCGGGGGAACCGCGCGGGAGATGAGTTCGATGAGCGTGTCGAGACGTTGGGCAATTCCGTCCAGTTCGCCCTTGTGCACAGGGGATTGATCCATATCTACGCCATGCTTGGTGAAGTCGGTCGGGTAAGGGTGTCGCGCGGGCCGCTACGAGGCTCACGATGCCTGCCTAGCACGGGCGCGGGCATTGCCAAAGCCTGCAATCCCGTGGCCTGGAGCCCCCTCCGGTTCGCCTTGCAAAGCCGTTCATGACTTGTATAGTCCGCGCGGCCTGACATTCACGCGCTGAGACAACGGCGCGGCGCGTCGACCGGCTTGTGTTGCAAGCGGTTCCGATGCGCCTTCCAGAGGAGTTTCTTGATGCTGATTACGCCCGCTTTCGCGCAAGGTGTCGGGGGCGCCGGGGCGCCCGACCTGCTGATGTCGGTCCTTCCCTTCGTGCTGATCTTCGTGATCATGTACTTCCTGATCATCCGGCCGCAGCGCCAGCGGATGAAGCAGCACCAGGAGATGGTCTCGAACCTGCGTCGTGGCGACACGGTCGTCACCAGCGGCGGCCTGATCGGCAAGATCTCGAAGGTCGTCGACGAGAGCGAGGTCCAGGTCGAGATCTCCGAGGGCGTCAAGATCCGTGTCGTGCGCTCCATGATCACCGAGGTGCGCTCGAAGACCGAGCCGGTCAAGGAAAACGGCTGAGCCGGACGGCGATCAGCCCCTCGTGATTCCGGCCGTGCCCCATGGGAGCTTGGCCGGATCCCGGGACCGGACAGGGACAGTCCCGGCCTGAACGGCCGACGGAAACCGTTCCGCCTGTCGTCCGGTCCGCCCAACGCTTTTTGCAAGCCCGTGACGGGGAGCGGATCCACGTCTTCGGGAGATGCTCTGGAAACGGCACCGCTATGCTCTACTTCGCGCGCTGGAAGATCACTCTGATCGTCCTCGTCATTCTCGCCGGGGCGATCAGCACCCTGCCGAACTTCCTGTCGCAGGCGACCCTCGACGCGCTGCCCGACTGGTTCCCGAAGCGCCAGATCGTGCTGGGCCTCGACCTTCAGGGAGGTGCCTATCTCCTGTATGAGGTCGACCGGACCGACTACATCCAGAAGCGTCTGAAGACGCTTGAAGGCGATATCCGCCACCGTCTGCGCGAGGACCAGCGCATCGGCTACACCGGGCTTGGCGTCCAGGGGCAGGGCGTGCAGGTGCGTATCCGCGACCTTTCCCGCCTGGAGGATGCCCGCACGCGGCTCGCCGATCTGGTCAATCCTCTGGTGACCTCGGTCTTCGGCGGCCAGGCGGTCGACGAGTTCCAGATCGATGTCGCGGACGACGGCCTGATCCGTTTCAGCTTTACCGACGCGGGGCTGACCCAGCGCATCAACTCCGTGGTGCAGCAGTCGATCGAAACCATCCGCCTGCGCCTCGACGAGTTCGGGACCACCGAGCCCAGCATTCAGCGCCAAGGCGACGACCGTATCTTGGTCGAGGCTCCGGGCGAGGGCGATCCCGAGCGCCTGAAGGACCTCGTGGGCCAGACCGCGCAGCTCACTTTCCACATGGTCGACCAGTCCATGTCGCCCCAGCAGGCCGTCTCCTCGCGCCCGCCGGCGGGAACGGTCGTCCTGTATTCGGCCGACGATCCCCCCGTGCCCTATCTTCTGGACGAGGCACCCCTTCTGTCGGGCGAGGACCTGACCGACGCCCAGGTCGCCTTTGACAGCCGCACCAACGAACCGGTGGTGAACTTCCGCTTCAACACCTCGGGCGCGCGCACCTTCTCCGTCGTCACCCAGCGCAACGTCGGCCGGCCGTTCGCCATCGTGCTCGACAACGAGGTCGTCTCCGCGCCTGTCATCCGTGAACCGATCACGGGCGGCTCCGGCCAGATCTCGGGCAACTTCACGGTGGAGAGCGCCAACGATCTCGCGGTGCTGCTTCGCGCCGGCGCGCTGCCGGCCAAGCTGACGGTCGTCGAGGAACGATCGATCGGTCCGGGGCTCGGCCAGGATTCGGTGGATGCCGGCCGTCTGGCCTCCTTCATCGGTGCGGCGCTGGTCGTGGTGTTCATGATTCTGGCCTACGGACGCTTCGGTCTCATCGCCGATCTCGCGCTTTGCGCGAACGTCCTCATGATCTTCGGCGCGTTGACGTTCCTGCAGGCGACGCTCACGCTGCCGGGCATCGCCGGCATCGTGCTCACCATCGGCATGGCGGTGGACGCCAACGTCCTGATCTTCGAGCGCATCCGCGAGGAAGCGCGAGCGGGCAGGTCGGCGATCAGTGCCATTGACGCGGGCTACTCGCGTGCCCTCGGTACCATCCTTGACGCCAACATCACGACGCTGATCGCGGCGCTCATCCTGTTCCAGCTCGGCTCCGGCCCGATCCGCGGTTTCGCGGTGACGCTTGCCATCGGCATCTTCACCACCGTGTTCTCGGCCTTCACCGTTTCGCGGCTTCTGGTCGCGCTGTGGGTGCGCTGGAAGCGCCCGAGCCACCTGACGATCTGACCCGGGGAAAAACACATGCTTCTCAGACTTCTCCCCGAATCGACGAACATTCGCTTCATGCGGCTGCGCGTGCTGTCGTTCCCCTTTTCGGCGGTCGTGTTCCTGGCCTCGATCGCGCTGTTCTTCTCCGTCGGTCTGAACTTCGGCATCGACTTCAAGGGCGGCACGGTCTTCGAGCTCAAGACGCATGAGTCGCCCGCCGATATCGCCGGCATTCGCGCCCAGCTCGGAACGCTCAATCTGGGCGACGTCCAGGTGCAGCAGTTCGGTGCGCCCGACGAGGTTCTTGTGCGCGTGCAGCAGCCCGAGGGCGGCGAGCTTGCCCAGCAGGCCGTCGTGTCCACGGTTCGCGAGAGCTTTGGCGAGAGCGTCGACTTCAGGCGCGTCGAGGTGGTGGGGCCGCGCGTCTCCGGCGAGCTGGCCCAGGCCGGCATGATCGCCGTCGCCGCCTCGCTGATCGTCATCATGTTCTACATCTGGTTCCGCTTCGAATGGCATTTCGCCATCGGCGCGATCCTGACCACGATCAACGACATCGTCGTCACCATCGGTCTCTTCGTGGTGTTGCAGCTTGATTTCTCGTTGTCGTCGATTGCGGCGATCCTGACCATCATCGGCTACTCGCTCAACGATACGGTGGTGGTCTACGACCGTATCCGCGAGAATCTCCGGCGATACAAGAAGATGCCGCTGCCGCAGCTTCTCGACCGGTCCATCAACGAGATGCTGTCGCGCACGATCATGACCTCGCTGACGACGCTCCTGGCGCTGTTCGCGCTCTATGCCTTTGGTGGCGAGGTCATCCGCTCCTTCACGCTGGCGATGATCTTCGGCATCGTGATCGGCACCTATTCCTCGATCTTCCTTGCGGCGCCCTTCCTGATCCTGCTCAACCTGCGTCCGGGCAAGATCGCGGGCGACGATGAGGGCGGCGAGAACGCCAAGGGCACGGGCAAGAGCGGAAGCGCCGCCTCCGCCTGAGCGTGGAGAACGGCCCCGGAAGGCAGGCTTGAGCAATGGCGAAACGCGGCGAGGGCATCGTGATCCGGGATGCGCATTTCCCGGGACGCGCGCCGATAGAGGCCTATGGTGACGGTGGCTTCCGTTTTGCGGACATGTCCCATCGCGGATCGCTGCTGTGCGTGCCGAGCGGTATCTACGGGTTCGCCGCCACCTCCATGGCGGATCTCGACGGCGACGCGCTGGAGCGGGTGTTCCAGGAACTGGCCGACATCGAGGTGCTGCTGATCGGCGCCGGCGATGAGCCGGCGCGCATCCCGTCCGCGCTGAAGACGGCATTGCGCGAGGCGGGCATCATGTCGGACGCGATGACGACCGGCGCAGCGGTGCGGACCTACAACGTGCTGCTTTCCGAGGATAGGGCCGTTGCGGCCGTGCTTCTGGCGGTGGACTGACGCGGCAATGGCCCTAGGTTTCCCGCAATGAAAACGTCCCCAGCCGATGGCGACTGTCTCGCCCTGGTGCGCGATCTCGATTTCGACCGCTACCTGTCGCTTCTCTTCGTGCCCGAGCCGGAGCGTTCGGCGGTCGCGGCGATCTATGCCTTTTCCTGCGAGATCGCGCGTACCCGCGAACTGGTTTCCGACCCCATGCCCGGCGAGATCCGCTTTCAGTGGTGGCGGGACACGCTCGAGGCTCCCGAGGGGGGCGATGCCGACCAGCACCCGGTCGCCCGCGAACTGAGGCAGGTCATCGCGCGCTATGGTCTTCCGCTGAAGCCGTTTCTCGATCTCATCGAGGCGCGAACCTTCGATCTCTATGACGATCCGATGCCGAGCGTCGGCGACCTGGAGGGCTATGCGGGCGAGACCGCCTCGGCGCTTGTCCAGCTCTCGGCCATCGTTCTGGCCGGTGGCCGTGATCCCGGCACGGCAGAGGCTGCCGGCCACGCCGGTGTCGCCTATGCCATCACCGGCCTTCTGCGGGCGCTCCCCTGGCATGCGCGCCGGCGCCAGATGTACCTTCCGGCCGATATCCTGGACCGCTACGGTGTCGAGGCCGAGAGCGTATTCGCGGGTGAGGAGACGCCTGCGCTCAAGGCGGCGATCGGAGAGCTCGCGGCACGGGCCCGAGCGCATCTGTCCGAGACGCGCGCGAGAATCGGCTGTGTCTCGCGCCCTGTCGCGCCGGCTTTTCTTCCCGTATGTCTCGTCGAACCGCTGCTCGACCGGATCGAGGCGCCAGGCTACCAGCCTTTTGTCAGGCCGGCACAATTGTCGCGACTGAAGCGTCTGTGGATCTACTGGCGCACCGCGCGCCAGGCATCGCGAAAGGCTCCTGGCGCCTGACGATCCGCCTGCCGCAATGCGACGATCTTCTGTCCCTTAACGTGCGTTTCAAGTTTCCCTCCTAGGGTTGGCCCTGATTTTCGGGGACAATCCAGAGGGGCAGGGACATGTCAGCTTTTATCCGCATCGCTCGCCAGGTTCTGGCGAATGGTGCAACACGCGCGAACCGCTGCGTAAGCTGTGCCATGATCGTGACCGCCTGCGTTTTGTCCCTGTCTTTTCAGGGTGGTGCGAACGCCCAGACCCTTCGTGGCGAAGGGCTTGTGCACCGAAGTGTCCTCATGGGAGGCGGGGTCGATTCGTCGAAAGCGGTGGAATCGGAGATCAGGAGCCGCATTCCGGATCTGCAGCGGCTGTTTCGTGACTATCCCATCGCACCGCCGGACACCTCCAGCCCGCGCGCGACGCTCGAAAGCTATCTCGTCATCATGTTCGAGGCGGAGCGGATCTGGCGCGACGTTCGCGACCGGTACAATGCCGCCGGCACGTTCTTTCTCGATGACGAGCAGGAACGTCGGTTGCAGATCGTCAGGCTTCTGATCCAGAAGGCGCGTGATGTCTTCGACCTTTCGGAAATTCCCCAGACCGCCCGCAGGAACGTCGGCACGGAGATCGTGCTGCAGTTTCGCGAGATCCTCGACCGGATCTACATGCCCGAGCTTTCGTCCATTCCGGGCGAAGCGGCCGGCACCTTCATGGACGCAAGCGAAGCCGCCGATCTTCCCCAGCGCTGGACCCTGCCGGGAACCGACCTCGTCATCGCCCAGGTGGGCAAGGAAAAGGGAGAAGTGCGCTATCTGATCTCCAAGGAGACCGTGGCCCGTATTCCCGCCGACTACGACGCGGTGAAGCTCTTTCCCTCACGCTCGGACAATGGCGAGGACCTCTATTCCTACTACATCTACACGCCCGGCAATCTCGTTGCCCCGCGCTGGTTCGACCTGATCCGTGCCGGACCGGCGTGGCTTCGGTACGAGTTTTACAATCAGGCGGTCTGGCAATGGTTCGCGCTTGGCGTTCTGGTGGTACTCGGCGTGTCCCTGCCAATCCTTCTGCAGCGCTGGAACCGCTGGCGGGCCGTGCCGCTGTCTGACGTTCGTCGGCGTCTTCGCCGGATGCAGCAGCCGGTCGCTCTCTTCGTGACCGTGCTGATCTTCCGCTATCTCGTGGAGCAGCAGGTCAACATCACCGGTGCGCCGATGATTGTCGTGGGCACGGCGTCCGAGGCGATCATGTGGACCGCGATTGCCTGGTTGGCGTATCAGGCCGTCGACTTCCTTGCGAGCTGGGTGATGAAGAACCCGGCGGTTCCCACGACGAGCCTCGACTCCAGCCTGTTGTTGTCCGCGTTCCGCCTTGCCGGTCTCTGCCTTGCGGTCTTTTTGCTCGGCTACGGTGCCACACAGATCGGCATTCCCGTTTATGGCGTCGTCGCCGGTCTCGGCGTCGGTGGTCTGGCGGTTGCCCTTGCTGCCCAGCCGACACTCGAGAACCTCATCGGCGGCGTGATTCTCTACGCCGACCGAATGGTGCGTGTGGGTGAGTACTGCGAGTTCGAGGGGCTTGCTGGCACGGTCGAGTCCATCGGTATTCGATCAACCCGCATCCGCGCGCTCGACCGGACGCTGATCACCGTGTCGAACTCGGATCTTGCCAAGCGCAAGATCGTCAACTTCAGCCGGCGCGACCGCTTCTTGTTCAGGCATCGCCTTGGCGTGCGATACGAGACCGATCCGGCGGCGGTGCTGCGCATTGTCGAGCAGGTGCGCGCATATCTGATCGGTCACGAGAGGGTGCTCGACCAGATGGCCCTGCGTGTCTCCTTCGCGGGATACGGCACCTATTCCCTCGACCTGGACGTGTTCACCTATGTCATGAGCGCGGATCTGACCGAGTTCATGTCCCTTCAGGAGGAGCTCCTGATCGGGATTGGCGACATCGTGCGTGCCAACGGGTCCGCCTTCGCGGTTCCCGCCAATGTCACCTATCTCGGCCGTGATGGCGGGCTGCCCGATCCGGATGACCGCTCCAGGCCCGATGAGCAGGCGGACACGCGGGACGCGCCGGCCGCCTGAGGCCGCCGGGTCGCAAGGGAGAAACCGCGGGAAGGTGATGTCAGGCTGCTTTCTCGGGCAGGGCGAGTGTCTGCATCCATGCGCCGAAGTCCGCGCGCGCGCGATCGGTCATGGCGCGCTTCTTGGCGCGGGACTTGTCCTTGCCGCGAATGCGCTTGCCTTCCGCGTCGACCTTCGGCGCTTCGACCGGCGGAAACAGGCCGAAGTTCACGTTCATCGGCTGGAACGACCTCGGACCGGGTTCGTCACGCAGGATGTGACCACCGGTGATGTGGCCGAGCAGGGCGCCCATGGCGGTCGTCGCAGGCGGGGGCGCAATCTCGGTGCCCAGCCGTTCGGCGGCGGCGAACAGTCCCGCCATGCAGCCGACGCTCGCCGATTCCACGTAGCCCTCGCAGCCCGTGATCTGCCCGGCGAAACGCAGCGCGGGCCGGGCCTTGAGGCGCAGCGTCGCATCCAGAAGCTTCGGGGAGTTCAGGAAGGTGTTGCGGTGCAGCCCGCCGAGGCGCGCGAAGACGGCATCCTCCAGACCCGGGATCTGCCTGAACACCTCGAGCTGGGCGCCGTGACGCAGCTTCGTCTGGAAGCCGACCATGTTGTAGAGCGTGCCGAGCGCGTTGTCCTGGCGAAGCTGCACGACCGCATAGGGCTTCTGGTCCGGCTTGTGGGCGTTCGTCAGGCCCATCGGCTTCATCGGACCGTGTCGCAGGGTTTCGCGCCCACGCTCCGCCATCACCTCGATCGGCAGGCAGCCGTCGAAGTAGGGAGTGTTCTCCTCCCACTCCTTGAACTCGGTCTTGGGCGCGGCGATCAGCGCGTCGATGAAGGCGTTGTACTGGTCCTTGTCCATCGGGCAGTTGATGTAGTCCTTGCCCGAGCCGCCGGGCCCCACCTTGTCGTAGCGCGACTGGAACCAGCAGGTGTCGAAGTCGACCGAATCGAAATGGAGGATCGGTGCGATGGCGTCGAAGAAGGCGAGCGCGTCCTCGCCCGTTTCGGCAAGGATCGCTTCCGAGAGTGCCGGCGAGGTGAGGGGGCCCGTCGCGACGATGACGCTGTCCCAGTCGTGGGGCGGCAGTCCGGCGATCTCTCCGCGCTCGATGGTGATGAGCGGGTGTGCCTCGAGGGCCGCCGTCACCGCGTCGGAAAACCCGTCCCGGTCCACGGCGAGCGCGCCGCCCGCCGGCACCTGGTGAGCGTCGGCCGAGCGCATGATGAGCGAGCCGGCGTCGCGCAGCTCCGCGTGGAGCAGGCCGACGGCATTCTGTTCCGCGTCGTCCGAGCGGAAGGAGTTGGAACAGACGAGTTCGGCAAGGCCGTCCGTCTTGTGGGCATCGGTTCCGCGCACCGGCCGCATCTCGTGAAGAATGACGGGAATGCCGCGCCGGGCGATCTGCCACGCGGCCTCGGATCCGGCGAGTCCGCCGCCGACGACGTGTACGGGCTGCATGTCTGGTCATCCCCTGCAAGGAGCGCCTGTCGCGCCCCGGTGAGTTTCGAGCCGGTCACTTAGCGCGTCCTCTTCCGTGTGGCAAACGGCCGGGTCATAAAGAACGTCACGCTGGAGATCCATGATGACGATTCGCCCCTCGAGACCGGTTCGCTGCGCCGTCCGGCGCCGTTTTGCCCACGCGCCGGCGGTTCTGGTCGTTGCGGGCCTCCTGCTCGGCGGATGTGCCGGCCAGGCGAGCGGACCGGCCGTCGGCTGGTACGGGGCGCATGGCGGCGTCGCGCCGGCGGGCGAGCGGATCTACGTCTGTCATGCCTTCGGCTGTGCCCGGAAAACGGCCTTCGACTTCACGCCCCGGCGCCTGGCGACCATGAAGCGGATTCTCGCGGCGGGCGCGGCTTCGCCGGAGGATGAGCGCAAGGCGGTCGCCCGTCTCATCTCGTGGTCGGAAAAGGAGATCGGCCCGGTCGCGGGCTCCAGCGGCGACATCGGCGGATACGACCTGCACAACGCGGGCGTGCCCGGGCAGATGGATTGCATAGACGAGGCAACCAACACGACCAGCGTTCTGCTCGTCGCGGCGCGGCAGGGTTTTTTGAAGCATCACAAGGTCACCAGCCCGGTGGCGCGCGGCTTCTTCCTCGATGGTCGCTATCCCCATGCCACGGCGGTTCTGCGGGAGACCGCGTCCGGCAAGGCCTGGGCCATCGATTCCTGGCCCGAGGCCAACGGCAAGCCGCCGCTCGTGCAGCCGCTCGATGCCTGGTTCGCCTCACGCAGCTAGGGGGCACACCCTAGGCAAGGCGGGCGGTCCGTTTCGAGCGGTTGAATGCCCGCGCCGGGGGCGGTGCGAGTGGCTGTCCTGCGTTCGTTTTGCGGAAAGTGAAAGTCGATGCCGCTGCCTTGCCGGTGGGCAGAGGGAAGTGTGACATACTTGAAAATTACGCAAGGGCAAGTAATCGGATGCGATGAAGAACGATATGTTTGAGACCGGGAAAAGAAAAAAGGCAGGGTACTAGACCCTGCCTTTTCAGGTTTCGCGTATCATACCTTCATTCGTCAAATGACTTTTAGATCTGTTTGACGGGCTGCGACCCTAAGGTGCGCCAGAAGGTGCTTCCTCCCAAGACTCAGACCGCGAAGTCCGTTGTTCGACAAGCTCTTGTCTTGCGACGACTTGTCTTCTTATGAGGCTGGACATTACCCCAATGTCTTGGGCTTGTCACCATTTTGTGCAAGGCGAGCCCATTTTTTTTGCGTTCGCCCACTTGCAGCGGGTGCGTGGCATCCCGATGTGGTGCGGGTTTGGCTGGATTGAGCGTGCCCCGGCGCACGGCAGGTCTTGTGTTTTGCCCCGGCTTGCGCTTTGACTGCCGGAACATTGCGGACGCCCTGCGCGCCGTGCCATGCCGGAGCGGCAACCTGCCGCGTGCCGCCCAATCATCGAGTGTTTCTTCATGCGACTGTCCCGATATTTCCTGCCCATTCTCAAGGAGACGCCGAAAGAGGCCGAGATCGTGTCGCACCGGCTCATGTTGCGCGCCGGCATGATCCGCCAGGAGACGGCGGGCATCTATGCGTGGCTGCCCATGGGGCTGCGCGTGCTGAAGAAGATCGAGGAGATCGTGCGTCAGGAGCAGAATCGCGCCGGTGCGCTCGAGCTGCTCATGCCGACCGTTCAGCCGGCGGACCTGTGGCGCGAAAGCGGGCGGTATGATGCCTACGGCAAGGAGATGCTGCGCATCACCGACCGACATGAGCGCGACATGCTCTTTGGTCCGACCAACGAGGAAATGGTCACCGACATCTTCCGCGCGTCGGTGAAGAGCTACCGCGACCTGCCGCTCAACCTCTATCACATCCAGTGGAAGTTCCGGGACGAGGTGCGTCCCCGCTTCGGCGTGATGCGCGGCCGCGAGTTCCTGATGAAGGATGCCTATTCCTTCGATCTGGACAAGGAGGGCGCGCGTCATGCCTACAACCGCATGTTCGTCGCCTATCTGCGCACCTTTGCCCGGATGGGGCTGAAGGCCATTCCCATGCGGGCCGATACCGGCCCCATCGGCGGCGACATGAGCCACGAGTTCATCATCCTGGCCGCCACCGGCGAGAGCGAGGTCTTCTGCGACAAGGCCATCCTGGACCTGCCGATTCCCGGCGAGGACACGGATTTTTCCGCCGATCTCAGCCCGGTCATCGAGGCCTGGACCACGCCGTATGCGGCGACCGACGAGATGCACGACGAGACGGCCTACGGCGAGGTCGCCGAGGAGGCGCGCATGTCGGCGCGTGGCATCGAGGTGGGGCACATCTTCTATTTCGGCACCAAGTACTCCGAGCCCATGGGCGCGAAGGTCACGGGGCCGGACGGTGTCGAGGTTCCCGTGCACATGGGCTCCTATGGTGTCGGCGTGTCCCGTCTTCTGGGCGCGATCATCGAGGCCCATCACGACGAGGCGGGCATTATCTGGCCGGCCTCGGTCGCGCCGTTCCACGTCGGCATCGTCAATCTGAAGCCCGGCGACGAGGCGACGGACACGGCCTGCGACGACCTGGAAAGCCAGCTCGGTGCCGCCGGTCTCGATGTGCTTGTGGATGATGTCGACACGCGCGCGGGCGCCAAGTTCGCGAGCATGGACCTCATCGGCCTGCCGTGGCAGCTTATCGTCGGTCCGCGCGGCCTGAAGGACGGAGTCGTGGAGCTGAAGAACCGTGCGAGCAGCGAACGCGTCACGCTTTCGCCGCAAGAAGCGGTCAATCGGCTGGTGTCCGACCTCGCGGGCTGATGGGCTGGGGATTCGCCCGCGTCGTCGTCATGCGGCGGGCGGGCGCGCCTGAATGAGGGAGCTGTCCGGGTGAAGGAGCGGGAATGAGCGCAGGCGCCAAAGCCACGCAGCGAAAGGGCGACACGCGCCCCTTTGCCGGCTTCGAATGGATGCTTGCCGGGCGCTATCTGCGCTCCCGCCGGCGCGAGACGTTCATTTCGGTCATCGCGGGCTTCTCCTTCCTCGGCATCATGCTGGGCGTTGCCACGCTCATCATCGTCATGGCGGTGATGAACGGCTTTCGCGCCGAGCTCCTGACCAAGATCCTCGGCATCAACGGTCACCTGCTCGTGCAGCCGATCGGCAGCGAGCTCGACGACTATGACGCGGTGGCGGCACGTCTTGAGAATCTGGACGGCGTGAAATTCGCCATGCCCTTCATCGAGGGGCAGGTGTTGGTCAGCGGCCCGGCCGGCTCGCTCGGCGCGCTGGTGCGCGGTGTGCGCGAGACGGACCTCCGCAAGCTGCCGCTGGTCTCCGGCAACGTGCGCACCGGTACCTTCGACAATTTCGATTCCTCCAACGGCATTGCCATCGGAACGCGGCTCGCCCGCCAGCTCGGCGTCTCGGTGGGCGATCTCGTTCGCGTGATCTCTCCGAACGGCAATGTGACCGCGCTCGGCGTCACGCCGCGCGTGAAGGCCTATCCCGTGACGGCGGTCTTCGAGATCGGCATGTCCGAGTATGACGGCACGATGGCCTTCATGCCGCTCAACGAGGCGCAGCTCTATTTCAACCAGGAAGGGATCGTCACCGGCATAGAGGTGTTCACCGACGATCCCGATTCCGTCGGCACGCTTCGGCCGAAGGTGGAGGAGGGCGCCGGTCGGCCGACCTTCGTCACCGACTGGCGGCAGCGCAACGTCACCTTCTTCTCCGCGCTCGAGGTGGAGCGGAACGTGATGTTCATCATCCTGACGCTGATCGTGCTCGTGGCGGCGCTCAACATCATTTCCGGCATGACGATGCTGGTGAAGGACAAGGGGCGCGACATCGCCATCCTGCGCACCATGGGCGCGACGCGCGGGGCGATCATGCGCGTCTTCGTCATCACCGGCGCCAGCATCGGCATCGTCGGCACGCTGGCCGGCTTCGTGCTCGGCCTCGTCGTCTGTCTCAACATCGAGAGCATTCGCCAGGCGATTTCCTGGATGACGCGCACCGAGCTCTTTTCGCCGGAGCTCTATTTCCTCAGCCGTCTGCCCGCCGACATGGACACGGGCGAGACGATGTCCGTCGTGGTGATGGCCATGGTGCTGTCGCTGCTTGCGACCCTCTATCCGGCCTGGCGCGCCGCCCGGCTCGATCCGGTCGAGGCGCTGCGCTACGAATGACGACCATGTCCGCTTCCAGCACTCATCCGACCGATTCCGCCCCCGGCGGCCTGCCGCTGGTGCTTGCCGGCATCTCCCGCGGCTTTCGCGAGGGAGAGGGGCGTCTGGA
The DNA here is from genome assembly GCA_002722295.1 of Stappia sp. Taxonomy (GTDB): domain Bacteria; phylum Pseudomonadota; class Alphaproteobacteria; order Rhizobiales; family Stappiaceae; genus Stappia. The sequence goes on from PBLF01000029.1 coordinate 97,345, forward strand.
CATCCTCTCCAACGCCAATCTGGCCCTGCATCCCGGTGAGGTCGTGGCCCTTGTCGCGCCGTCGGGCGCGGGCAAGTCGACGCTGCTGCACATCGCCGGCCTGCTCGAGCGGCCCGACAGCGGCGAGATCTATATCGATGGCGTCGAGTGCGGCGCGCTGCCGGACGCCGAGCGGACCCGGATCCGTCGCACCAAGATCGGCTTCGTCTATCAGTTTCATCACCTCCTGCCGGAGTTCACCGCGCTGGAGAACCTGATGATGCCGCAGCTCATTCGCGGGCTGGAGAAGAGCGAGGCCCGCACCCGCGCGAGCCAGCTTCTCGACTACATGCGCCTCGGCGCGCGTGCCGAGCATCGCCCCTCGGAGCTTTCGGGCGGCGAGCAGCAGCGCGTGGCCATCGCGCGCGCGGTTGCCAATGCGCCCAGCATCCTCCTGGCGGACGAGCCGACCGGAAACCTTGATCCGACGACGTCGTCCTATGTGTTCGAGGCGCTGGTGGCGCTCGTGCGCGCGTCGGGCCTCGCGGCGCTGATCGCGACCCACAACATGGAACTCGCCGCGCGCATGGATCGCCGGATCACCCTTCGCGACCAGCAGGTCGTCGAGATATAGGGTGTGGCCCCATAAACGAGGCGACGCCGGTCTTCAAAAAGGCTGGCAACGCTGGCGTTTGGCCTTGCCCGGGATCGCCGACACGGCGAAAGCGACTCTTTTTCAAAGCCTTGCGAGCGCTGGCGGAATCACTTTCCGAATGGTCGCGCTCAAGCACTTGTCGCGACTCCCTGCGCGCGGTGCTCCCGTGTTGAATCCGTTTGTGAAGACACGCCCCGCCTGACGGGAGCCCTTAAACGCTGAAAACGATTCCCGTTCAGCGCCTTGCCCGGAAAGACGGACTCACTTTCTCACATTCCGGGACGAGCTTCAGGAAAGCTTCATCGTCACCATGCCGGCGACGATCAGCCCGGCAGCGATCAGTCGCTGGAGAGAAAGGTCTTCCCCCAGAAGCCAGACGCCGGCGGCAAAGGCGCCCACCGCACCGATGCCGGTCCAGATCATGTAGGCGGTGCCGAGGGGGAGGTTGCGCATGGCAAGCGTCAGCAGGCCGAAGGACCCGGCCATGGCGACAAGCATGACCAGCGTTGCGGGCAGGCGGGTGAATCCTTCGGACTGTTTCATCGCGAAGGCCCAGACGACTTCCAGCAGACCGGCGGCGACAAGAAAGATCCAGGACATGACCATCCCCTCTGCCGGGTCGTCCCGGCGAATTTGCCCATTGCGGGGAGGTCGTCCTCTGATGCGCGCCAAGGTGGGGCGGGGCCGCGAAGAGTTCAAGCCGGTTTCACGCGGCCAATCGGCGACCCTCAGGCATTTACGTTCCGTTCACCATGAGGCGACGCTCTCTATCCGCCTTTTGTGAAGGGGCTTGCAAAAAGAACAAAACATGAACATGATGAATTTCATCGGAAGGCCGGAGCAAGGGGAGACCTGCCATGTTCGACGAAATCATCGAGAATATTCAGGATGTTGTTGCCTTTGGCGCCCTGTCCGTCTTCACCGTGACGGTGCTTGTCTGGGGCAATGTCATCGTGGAGCTGGCAACCGCCTGAGGCGTGTCGGGCTAGCGGGCGCGCGTCGGGGTCTGCATGGGCCAGCGGATGCTTCTTCTTCCACAGGAGGAGGGGCCGGGCGCGATTTGCGGGGGACCAAGGGCGGGTTGATGTCGACTCGCGGGCCCTGAGGGACAAGACTGGCAGGCTGTCGGTCGTGGCGCGGTCAATCGCGCCCGGCCCCTGTCCTCTCCCGTTCCGGTGCAGCCCATGGAAGACGTCGGCTTCGTCCATCTCAGAACCCACTCGGCCTATTCCCTGCTTGAGGGCGCGCTGCCGCTCGGCAAGCTGATCGACCTTGCCAAGGGAGACCGGCAACCGGCCATCGCGGTCACGGACACGGCCAATCTTTTCGGCGCCCTCGAATTCTCCGAGAAGGCCTGGGGCGCCGGCATCCAGCCCATCGTGGGCGTGCAGATCCCGGTCGACTTTCTCGACGGCGGCGTGAAGCGCGGGCGCGAAACGGTGCATCTCGGCGAGGTGGTGCTGCTGGCGGCCGATGATGACGGTTACGCCAATCTCATGGACATCGTCAGCCGGGCCTATCTCGATACCGATCCGGCCGTGCGGGCCCATGTCACGATTGACCGGCTGTGCGATCACGCCGCCGGCGTGATCCTGCTGACCGGCGGGGCGCTCGGGCCGATCGGCCAGGCCGTGATCGCGGGCGATACCGACAAGGCGCACGCGCGGTTGAACCGCCTGCGGGAGGGCTTTGGCGACAGGCTCTATCTGGAGATCCAGCGCCACGGCACGCCGGAGGAGGCGGCAAGCGAGGCCGGAATGGTGGCCGCCGCCTATGATCTCGGCGTTCCTCTGGTGGCGACCAACGAGCCTTTCTTCGCCGCCGCCGACGACTATGAGGCGCATGACGCGCTGATCTGCATTTCCGAAAGCCGGGTGATCGCCGAGGACGACCGGCGCCGGCTGACGGCGGAACACCGCTTCAAGACCCGCGCGGAGATGATGGAGCTGTTTTCCGACGTGCCGGAGGCGCTCGCCTCGAGCGTCGAGATCGCGCGCCGTTGCACCACCCGTCCGCTCAAGCGCAAGCCGATCCTGCCGCAGTTCGCCGGCGCCTCGGAGGATCCCGAGGCCGTGTTTGCCGCCGAGGTCGCCGAACTTCAGCATCAGGCGCGCGAGGGCCTGAAGAACCGTCTCGACCAGCACGGCACCTCGCCGGACACGCCCGAGGAGGACTACTGGAAGCGTCTCGACTACGAGCTCGGCATCATCGAGCGGATGCGCTTTCCCGGCTACTTCCTCATCGTTGCCGACTTCATCAAGTGGGCAAAGGCGCATGACATTCCCGTCGGGCCGGGCCGTGGCTCCGGTGCGGGCTCGCTCGTCGCATGGTCGCTGACCATTACCGACCTTGACCCAATGCGTTATGCGCTTCTGTTCGAGCGATTTCTTAATCCCGAGCGTGTCTCGATGCCGGATTTCGACATCGATTTCTGCCAGAACCGTCGCGAAGAGGTCATCCGCTACGTCCAGGAGAAGTACGGCCGCGCGCAGGTGGCACAGATCATCACTTTCGGAACGCTCCAGGCGCGGGCCGTTCTGCGCGACGTCGGCCGCGTCCTGCAGATGCCCTATGGCCAGGTCGACCGCCTGTCGAAGATGGTGCCGGCGGCGCCGGGGCAGCAGGTGACGCTCGAGCAGGCGATCCGGGACGAGCCGCGTCTCCAGGAGGCGCGCGACGACGACGAGACGGTCGCTCGCCTTTTGAGGATGGCGCAGAAGCTCGAGGGGCTCTACCGCCACGCCTCGACCCATGCCGCCGGCGTGGTGATCGGCGACCGGCCGCTGGAGCAGCTCGTGCCGCTCTATCGCGATCCGCGCTCCGACATGCCCGTCGCCCAGTTCAACATGAAGTGGGTCGAACAGGCCGGGCTGGTGAAGTTCGACTTTCTCGGCCTGAAGACGCTGACGGTGATCGACACGGCGGTCAAGCTCATCGCCGACAAGGGGATCACGGTCGATATGGCCGGCCTGCCCATGGACGACCCGGCAACGTACCGCCTGCTCGCCGCCGGCGAGACGGTCGGTGTGTTCCAGCTTGAAAGTCAGGGCATGCGGCGTGCCATCGCCGGCATGAAGCCCGACCGTTTCGAGGACATCATCGCGCTGGTGGCGCTGTACCGGCCGGGCCCGATGGACAACATCCCGGTCTACAACGCGGTCAAGCATGGCGAGCAGGAGGCGGATTATCTCCATCCGCTCCTGGAGCCGATCCTGAAGGAGACGAACGGCATCATCGTCTACCAGGAGCAGGTGATGCAGATCGCCCAGGTGCTGTCGGGCTACTCGCTCGGCGAAGCCGACCTGCTGCGCCGCGCCATGGGCAAGAAGATCGCCGCGGAGATGGAGGTGCAGCGCGCCCGCTTCGTCGACGGTGCCGTCGAGCGCGGTGTCGACAAGGGGCAGGCGGGCACGATCTTCGACCTGGTGGCCAAGTTCGCCAACTACGGCTTCAACAAGTCGCACGCCGCCGCCTATGCGCTCGTCTCGTATCACACGGCCTGGCTGAAGGCGAACCACCCGGTCGAGTTCATGGCCGCGTCCATGACCCTCGATCTCGGCAACACCGACAAGCTCTCCGATTTCTGCGTCGAGGCGAAGCGCATGGGGATCGAGGTGCTGCCGCCCTGCGTCAACCGCTCCGGCGTGCACTTCACGGTGGAGGAAGGCGCGGTGCGCTACGCGATGGGCGCGATCAAGGGCGTCGGCGAGGGCGCCGTCGAGCACATCATCGAGATGCGCGGCGACAAGCCCTTTGCAAGCCTCGGGGACTTCGCCAGCCGGGTCAGCGCCAAACAGCTCAACAAGCGCATCCTCGAAAGCCTCATCAATGCGGGCGCCTTCGACGCGCTGGAGAAGAACCGCGCCCGGGTGGTCGCCGGCATCGACCGCATCATCGGCGTTGCGCAGCGCACCGAGGAACAGGCGATCAGCGGCCAGAACGACATGTTCGGCGGCGGGCCGGCGGGCGAGCACGTGCATCTGCCGGAGACGGACGCCTGGCTTGCCGAGGAGCAGCTCCAGCGTGAACAGGGGGCGATCGGCTTCTATCTCTCCGCCCATCCGCTCGACGCCTACATGCCGCTCCTGCAGCGGATGCGCGTGCAGATGTGGAACGAGTTCGCGCAGGCCGTGAAGCAGGGGGCGAGCGCGGGCCGGCTGGCCGGCACCGTTCTGTCGCGCCAGGAGCGCAAGACCCGGTCCGGCAACCGCATGGGCATCGTGCGCCTGTCGGACCCGACGGGCCAGTATGAGGCGCTGCTGTTCTCCGAGGCGCTGGCGCAGTTCCGCGACGCCGTCGAGCCGGGGCGCTCGGTGGTGCTGCTGGTCGGCGCCGACATGCGCGACGACGAGCCGAGCCTGAGGATCCAGTCGGTGCGACCGCTGGAGGAGGAGGCCTCCCGCGTCCAGCAGAGCCTCACGGTGTTCCTGCAGGGCATGGACGCGGCCCGCCGCCTTCCGCGTCACCTGGGCGAGCGCGGGGAGGGCGAGGTGAGCGTGGTCGTGCTGCTCGAGGACGGGCGGCGCGAGGTGGAGGTGAAGCTCCCCGGCGGCTTCCGCCTGACGCCGCAACTCGCCGGCGCGATGAAGACGATTCCGGGCGTGGTGAACGTCGAACTTGCCTGACGTAGCGGCATCTTGTTTCGAAAAGGCGTGAATTCGGGCGGTTTGCGGGCTTGTCTTGTGGCGCGGCGGCGACTATAACGCGCGCATTCCACACGCAGGGTTCGGTTTTCGTCACGGACGGGGTCCATCCGGTGTCGGCGCGCGAGCGAGGGCACTCCCTGCGGAGGTACAACCGGAAAAACCAGGAGAAGCAAGGCCATGGCCCTGCCCGAGTTCACGATGCGCCAGCTGCTGGAAGCCGGCGTCCACTTCGGCCACCAGAAGCACCGCTGGAACCCGAAGATGGGTCCCTATATCTTCGGCGTCCGCAACAACATCCACATTCTCGACCTCGCCCAGACCGTGCCGCTGATGCACCAGGCTCTGAAGGCGGTGTCGGACAAGGTCGCGGCCGGTGGCCGCGTGCTGATCGTCGGTACCAAGCGCCAGGCGCAGGAAGCGGTTGCCGAGTCGGCCCGCCGTTCGGCCCAGTACCACGTCAACGCCCGCTGGCTTGGCGGCATGCTGACCAACTGGAAGACCATCTCCCAGTCGATCCAGCGCCTGCGCAAGGTCGAGGAGACCCTGAGCAACCCGGCCGGTCTGACGAAGAAGGAGCGCCTGTTCCTCGATCGTGAGCGCGAGAAGCTCGAGCGCAACCTCGGCGGCATCAAGGACATGGGCGGCCTGCCGGACCTGATCTTCGTGATCGACACGAATCGCGAGGCCATCGCGATCCAGGAAGCGCGCCGTCTCGGCATTCCGGTCGCCGCGATCGTCGATTCGAACTGCGATCCGGACGGCATCGACTACCCGGTCCCGGGCAATGACGACGCCGGCCGCGCCATCGCGCTGTACTGCGACCTGATCGCGCGCGCCGCCATCGACGGCATCTCGCGTGCCCAGGGTGGCATGGGCCTCGACGTCGGTGCCGCCGAGGAGGCTCCGCTGGAGCCGGCTCTCGAGGCCGAGACGCCCGCCGAGGAAGCGCCTGCCGCGGCTGCCGAAGAGGCGCCTGCACAGGCTCAGTGATGACGGTTGGCGCCGGCGGAAATTTCCGCCGGCTGCCGTCCCTCGGACGTCCTGTCATAAACCTTACGTGAGGCCTCGGCTAAGCCTGCCGGGGTGAACACCCGTCAACGAGGCGACTTATGAGCATTACCGCTGCAATGGTGAAGGAGCTCCGCGAGAAGACCGGCGCGGGCATGATGGACTGCAAGGCAGCCCTGACCGAGAACAACGGCGACATGGAAGCGGCCATCGACTGGCTGCGGACCAAGGGTCTTGCCAAGGCGGCCAAGAAGGCCGGTCGCGTCGCGGCCGAGGGTCTGGTCGGTGTGGCCTCCGAGGGCACCAAGGCTGCCGTCGTCGAGCTGAACTCCGAGACCGACTTCGTGGCCCGCAACGAGGCCTTCCAGGCCCTCGTGGCCGGCACGTCCAAGGCGGCTCTCTCCGTGGACGGCGACGTCGAGGCGCTTGCCGCCGCTTCGTTCCCGGGCAGCGACAAGACCGTCGAGGGCGAGATCAAGGAAGCGATCGCGACCATCGGCGAGAACATGTCTCTGCGCCGCGCCGCGACGCTGGCTGTTTCCAAGGGCGCTGTCGCGTCCTACGTCCACGGCTCGATCGCCGAGGGCCTGGGCAAGATCGGCGTGCTGGTCGCCATGGAATCCGAGGGCGATGCCGAGGCGGTCAACGCGTTCGGCCGCAAGATCGCGATGCATGTCGCGGCCACCAACCCGCTGTCGCTGGGTGTCGAGGATCTCGATCCGGAGGTCGTGGACCGCGAGCGCCAGATCTTCTCCGAGCAGGCGCGCGAGTCGGGCAAGCCGGACAACATCATCGAGAAGATGGTCGAGGGCCGCATCCGCAAGTTCTATGAGGAAGTCACGCTGACCAAGCAGGCTTTCGTCATGGATCCGGACAAGACCGTCGAGCAGGCCGTCGAGGCTTTCGCCAAGGATCTGGGCAGCCCGGTGAAGCTCGTCGGCTTCGTCCGCTTTGCTCTCGGCGAGGGCATCGAGAAGGAAGAGACGGATTTCGCCGCGGAAGTCGCGGCGGCGGTGGGCAACTAAGCCCAATCAGCAAAAATCGGGCGCCGGTCAAACCGGCGCCTTTTTTCTGTGTGGAGACGGCTGGGGGCATCCGCGGCCGTTTTGCCATGCCGGGTGCCCGGCGGCCCCGCAAGACAACCATAACGGCGAGAAAACAATGTCGAGAAAACTTCGCTGGCGGCGCGTGCTCGTGAAACTTTCGGGTGAGGCGCTCATGGGTTCCCAGGACTTCGGGATCGATCCCGAGACGGTGGGCCGGGTGGCCAAGGAAATTGCCGAGGCGGTCAGCCTCGGAGCCCAGGTCGGCGTCGTGGTTGGCGGCGGCAACATCTTCCGCGGCGTGGCCGTGGCCGCCAAGGGCGGCAATCGCGTGACCGGTGACCATATGGGCATGCTGGCCACCGTCATGAACTCGCTGACGCTCGCCGACGCCCTGCGCCGGCTCGGGGTTCCGGCCCGCGTTCTGTCCGCCGTGCCGGTGCCCTCCATCTGCGAGACCTTCACCCAGCGCAGCGCCGAGCGCTACATGGAGGATGGCGACGTGATCGTCTTTGCCGGCGGCACGGGCAATCCCTTCTTCACCACCGACAGCGGCGCGGCCCTTCGCGCGGCCGAAATGCGCTGCGATGCCTTCCTGAAGGGCACGAGCGTCGATGGCGTCTATTCCGACGATCCCAAGAAGGTGCCGGACGCCGAGCGCTACGAGACGCTGACGCCGGGCGAGGTGCTTGGCCGCGATCTCAAGGTCATGGACGCGACGGCGATCGCGCTCGCCCGCGACAATGCCATTCCGGTGATCGTCTTCTCGATCCGCACGCCCGGCGCGCTTGTCGACGTGATGAACGGGGTCGGCCGTTACACGGTCATCTCCGACTAGGAGCAAGCGGCGGCGCTGGCCTTGCCCTTGCGCGAGGACGGTCAGACTTTGTGGGGTTCCGTTTGGGGGCAACCTGCGCCTGAGGCCTCTTGAGGTCGGGAACCGCTTGCGTTTCCCCCGTCCGTCATGGAAATAAGACGCAACGAGACCACGTCCCCGGGGCGGGGCGTCGCGAACCAAAGACAATCGGAGACAGGACAATGGCCGACCAGGAGCTGGACTACGCGGATCTCGAGCGCCGCATGACGGGTGCTCTCACGTCGCTGAAGACCGATCTGGCGGGCCTGCGCACCGGCCGTGCCTCGGCCAACATGCTGGATCCGGTCACGGTCGAGGCCTACGGCTCGCAGATGCCGCTCAACCAGGTTGCTACCGTGAGCGTTCCCGAGCCGCGCATGATCTCCGTGGCGGTCTGGGACAAGACGATGGTCGGCAAGGTCGAGCGCGCCATCCGCGATTCGAATCTGGGCCTCAACCCGGTCGTCGACGGCACCAACCTGCGTCTTCCGATCCCCGAGCTGAACGAGGAGCGCCGCAAGGATCTCATCAAGATCGCGCACAAGTATGCGGAGCAGTCCAAGGTGGCCGTGCGCCATGTTCGCCGCGACGGCATGGACAAGCTGAAGAAGCTCGAGAAGGATGGCGACATGAGCGAGGACGACAGCCGCGTCGCGTCCGATCGCGTCCAGAAGATGACCGACGAGATGATCGCCGAGATCGACCAGATCCTCGCAAGGAAGGAACAGGAAATCTCCCAGGTCTGAGGCCTTGATGGAGGGTGGGGGCCCGGGGAAGGAGCGATCTATGACGGTGACGGCAGATATGGACGCCTCCGCGGCGGCGGAAGCGGACGCGCGGCACGGCGTGCCGCGTCATGTCGCCGTGATCATGGATGGCAACGGCCGGTGGGCTCTCTCCCGCGGCCTGCCGCGCACCGAAGGGCACCGCGCCGGGGTGGCGGCGCTGCGGCGCATCGTCAGCCACAGCGCGAAGCGTGGCGTGGAATGCCTCACCATTTTCAGCTTCTCCTCCGAAAACTGGAACCGCCCGGCCGCCGAGGTGGGGTTTCTCATGACCCTTCTCGAGCGGTTCGTGCGGCGTGACCTTGCCGAGATCCACCGCCAGAACGTGCGGGTGACCATGATCGGCGAGCGCGAGGGCCTTGAGCCGCGCATTCTCGGCCTCATCGAGGAGGGCGAGGCTCTTACCCGCGACAACACCGGCATGACCCTCGTCGTCGCGTTCAACTACGGCGCGCGCAACGAGATCGCGCGCGCGGCGCGCAAGCTGGCGGAGGAGGTCGCTTCCGGTGCGCTGGCGCCGGACGACGTGAACGAGGCGAGCCTGGGTGCGCGTCTGGACACCGCCGCGCTGCCCGATCCCGATCTGGTGATCCGGACCAGCGGGGAACAGCGCCTGTCCAACTTCCTGTTGTGGCAGGTGGCCTACGCCGAATTCTATTTCTCCGAACTGCACTGGCCCGATTTCGACGAGGCAGCGCTGGATGCTGCGTTCGCATCCTTTGCCGCGCGTGACCGCCGCTTTGGCGCACTGTCCGCGAAAGTGGCGAGATGACCCCGCCCGCCGGACGCGAAGGCGGACAGGGGCCCAGCGAACTGGTGCTTCGGGTCGCGTCCGCGGCCCTTCTGGTTCCCCTTGCGCTGGCCGTGATCTGGCTGGGCGGCTGGCCCTTCGCGGCCCTGGCGGCCCTGTGCGCCATGCTTCTTCTGCGCGAGTGGTCCGTAATCGTTGGCGCCGGCAACGCGTATATGCTCGCGGCCTTCTCACATGCCGGCGTTCTGGCCACCCTTGTCCTTGCCATGATGTCCCTGGTGCCCTGGGCATTGGCGCTGCTGTTTGCCCTGGCGGCGGTCGTGTTCCTGGCGGGGCTTGCGTTCGGGCGGGCGCCCGAACGCTGGGTGTCGCTCGGCATCCTGTATTCCGGCCTGACGGGTATCGTGCTCGTCCTCGTGCGTGAGGGGCATTTCGGGGCGTTGCTGATTCTGTTCCTGTTCCTCGTCGTCTGGGTGACCGATATCGCGGCCTATTTCGTCGGGCGACGTCTCGGCGGTCCGAAGCTCTGGCGCCGCGTGTCGCCGGGGAAGACCTGGAGTGGGGCCGTCGGCGGTTTTCTGGCCGCTCTTGTCGCGGGGTATGGCGTGGCGCTTGCCGGCGGTGTTTCCTCGCCGCTTGCCTGGGTTGTCGCGTCCGGCCTGCTGTCGATCTTCTCCCAGATGGGGGACCTGTTTGAATCCGCGCTCAAGCGGCGCTTCGGCGTCAAGGATTCGGGCCGCATCATTCCCGGTCACGGCGGTGTCATGGACCGCATCGACGGACTTGTCGGCGCCGCGATCCTGGGCTACGCGCTGGCGCTTGCGCTCGGCGCGCCGATGCTCGATCCGGCCGCCGTTCTGGTGCAGATGAAAGGACTCTAGACCGTGACCCGCGAACCGGACATGACGGGCGCGCCGGCTGTCGGCGCGGCCGGCGAACCTGCGCCTGCCCGCGACCGCCCGCTGCGCCTTTCGGTTTTCGGCGCCACCGGGTCGATCGGCGCGAGCACGCTCGATCTCGTCGCCCGTGCGCCGGAGGCCTTTGAGGTCGACGTGGTTGCCGGCGGCAGCAATGCCGAGGCGCTGGCGCGGGCCGCGCTGCGCGTCGGCGCCCGCCATGCCGTGATCGCTGATCCGGGCGGGCTGGCAGCCTTGCGCGAGGCTCTTGCCGGAACATCGGTGACCGTCGCCGCCGGCGAGGAAGCCGTCGTCGAGGCGGCGGCGCGCCCGGCGGACATGATGGTCGCCGCCATCGTCGGTGCGGCCGGTCTGCGCCCGACGCTCGAGGCGGCGCGGCACGGCACCACCATCGCGCTTGCCAACAAGGAATGCCTCGTGTGCGCGGGCGAGCTTTTCCTCGACGCCGCGCGGCGGGGAGGTGCCCGCATTCTTCCGGTCGATTCGGAACACAGCGCGATCTTCCAGGTCTTCGAGCGGCAGAACTTCGACCAGATAGAGACGCTGACGCTCACCGCCTCCGGTGGTCCGTTCCGCACCCTTTCGCTGGACGAGATGCGCGACGTGACGCCGGAGCGCGCGCTGCGCCATCCCAACTGGAGCATGGGCGCCCGCATTTCCATCGACAGCGCCACGATGATGAACAAGGGATTCGAGATCATCGAGGCCCGCCATCTCTTTGCCCTGCCGCTGGATCGCATCGACGTTCTGGTTCACCCGCAGTCCATCGTGCATGGCATGGTGCACTACCGGGACGGTTCGGTTCTGGCCCAACTCGGTCCGCCGGACATGCGCGCGCCTATCGCGCACTGCCTTGCCTGGCCCCGCCGCATGGAGACCCCGTGCGAACGCCTTGATCTCGCCGCATTGGCAACGCTCACCTTCGAGGCGCCGGATCCCGTACGCTTTCCCGCCCTCCGGCTCGCGCGTGAGGCGCTGGAGCTCGGGACGGCCGCGACCGCGGCCCTGAATGCGGCCGACGAGGTGCTCGTCGCCGCGTTCCTGGCAGGGCGGATCGGGTTTCTCGACATTGCCGCGCGTGCGGAGCAGACGCTCGAGCGGCTCGATGCCGCCGGGGCGCTCGCCGCGCCCGGGGATGTCGCGGATGTGCTGGAGACGGATCGGCGCGCGCGCGAGGTCGCCCGCTCTCTGGCGGAGGCGGTAAACGCCGGGTGATGTCGTGAAACGGCCGCGAACCGCTTGTTAACGTACCCGCACGACACTGTCGGGCGACTTGGGAGTGGAAATGGAACTGATCGGATCGCTCTTCGGATCGGCTGCGGGGTATCTCCTGCCGTTTCTCTTTGTCCTGACGATCGTGGTGTTCTTCCACGAGCTCGGGCACTTCCTCGTTGCGCGCTGGTGCGGCGTGCGCGTCACGGCGTTTTCGGTCGGTTTCGGTCCCGAACTCTTCGGTCGCAACGACCGCCATGGCACCCGCTGGAAGCTTTCCGCCATTCCGCTCGGCGGCTACGTGAAGTTCGCCGGTGACGAGAACGAGGCGAGCGTGCCGGACAACGAGGCGCTGGCGGCCATGTCCGAGGAAGAGCGGGCAGGGGCCTTCCAGGCCAAGTCGGTCGCCCGTCGCGCGGCCATCGTCGCGGCCGGCCCCATTGCCAACTTCATTCTCGCCATCGTCATCTTCTCGGTGCTCTTCGGCACGCTGGGGCGGTCCGACATCAGTGCCCGCGTGGACGCGGTGAAGCCCGACAGTGCGGCGGCCGAGGCCGGCCTGGCGCCGGGAGACCTTATCGTGGGCATCGACGGGGAGCCGATCCAGACCTTCACGGACCTGCGGCGGATCATCAGCTTCCATGCCGGCCAGACGCTCTCCATGGAGGTCGACCGGGGAGGCGAGCGCGTGACGCTGGACGTCACGCCGCGCCGCGAGGAGATCACCGACCGTTTCGGCAACGTGCAGAGCGTGGGCCTTCTTGGCGTGAGGCGCTCCGAGAGTGCCGATGACGTCATCACCCGTCACTTCGGTCCGGTGGAAGCCGTGGGTGAGGGCGTGAAGGAAACCTGGTTCGTCGTCACCCGCACCGCCGGCTATCTGTCGCGCGTGGTGACGGGGCGCGAATCCGCCGACCAGCTCGGCGGTCCGATCCGCGTGGCGCAGATCTCGGGCCAGGTGGCGACGCTGGGAATCGCGGCGCTCATCAACCTGACGGCGGTTCTGTCGATCAGTATCGGTCTGCTGAACCTTCTGCCGATCCCCATGCTTGATGGCGGGCACCTGTTGTTCTATGCCGCCGAGGCCCTGCGCGGCAAACCGCTGAGCGAGCGCGTGCAGGAGTACGGCTTCCGGGTGGGAATCGCCATCGTGCTGTTTCTCATGGTCTTCGCGACCTGGAACGACATGGTGCGGCTGACGTCTCTTTGAGGCCAAGCGTGTCCCGGGTGCAACGATCGGGGCGGAAAGACGACGGGGCTGGTCTCGGCGGTTGCGTCTGCGGGAAAAGCCTGTAAAACGACTGACGGATATAAAGAATCTGGACCGAAACTGACGCGTTTCCGGCGTGTTCCGGTCCTCGCGGAAAAAACGAAAGCGAAGCGTTTTTATGCAGCGTAGGCACAAACTGACCAAAACGCTCCTGGTGTCGGCCCTGATGGGCGGCGTGATGCCCGTGATTCCGGCGTCGCTGCCGGTCATCGGCGTTTCCCAGGCCGAGGCCGCGGTTGCGAGCCGGATCGAGGTCCGGGGCAATACCCGCATCGAGGCGTCGACGGTCGAGAGCTACCTGACCATTTCGCGAGGGCGCCGCTACGGCCCGGCGGATGTCGACGAGTCCCTCAAGACCCTCTTCGCAACGGGTCTTTTCGAGGACGTCAAGATTTCGCAGCAGGGCGGAACCCTTGTTGTCACCGTGGTCGAGAATCCGATGGTCAACCGGATCTCCTTCGAGGGCAACAAACGCCTGTCCGACAAGACGCTCGAGGGTGTGGTGCGCACCCAGGAACGCTCGATGCTGACCCGTGCCAAGGTTCAGTCGGACGTCCAGAACGTGCTGGAGGCCTATCGTCGCTCCGGTCGCTATCGTGCGACCGTCGAGCCGAAGATCATCTCCCGCTCGAACAATCGTGTCGATCTCGTGTTCGAGATCAACGAGGGTGATCGCACCGGCATCGAGCGCATCACGTTCATCGGTAACACCAAGTTCAGCGACGGGCGTCTTCGCGATGTCGTTCGCACGCGCCAGAGCGGCCTGCTGAGCTTCCTGCGCACCACCGACAATTTCGATCCCGACCGGCTCGATGCCGACCAGGAGCTTCTGCGCCAGTTCTACTACCGTCACGGCTATGCGGATTTCCGCATCGTGTCGGCGGTGGCCGACCTCGATCGCGAGGAGAACGTCTTCTACGTGACGTTCACCGTGGAAGAGGGCGAGCAGTACACCTATGGCGATATCGATCTCCAGACGACGCTGCAGGATGTGGATCCCGAGGAGCTGCGCCGCAAGCTGCGCACCGATCCGGGCGACACCTATTCCTCGCTCGAGGTCGAGAAGTCGCTCGAGGACCTGACTCTCGACGTCTCGCGTCAGGGTTATGCCTTCGCGCAGATCCGTCCCCGCGCCGAGCGCGACTACGAGAACCGCACGATCTCGCTGACCTACTACATCGAGGAAGGTCCTCGCGTGTATGTCGAGCGCATCAACGTGCGCGGCAATGACCGTACCCGCGAGTATGTCATTCGTCGCGAGTTCGATCTGGCCGAGGGCGACGCGTTCAACCGCGTTCTCATCGACAAGGCCGAGCGCCGGCTGAAGGACCTGCAGTTCTTCAAGGACGTGCGCATCACCACCGAGCGTGGCAGCTCGCCGGACAAGATCATCGTCAATGTCGATGTGGTCGAGCAGCCCACGGGTGAGGTCGGCTTCGGTGTGGGTTACTCCACGTCGGACGGCGTCATCGGCGACGTGACCATCCAGGAGAAGAACTTCCTCGGCCGTGGTCAGTTCGTGCGCGCCCGCATCGCCGGCGGCACCTCGACCCAGTCCTACGAGTTCGCGTTCACCGAGCCGTATTTCCTCGGTCGCCGCATCTCGCTCTCGCTCGACGCCTACCGTCGCGCCTACGAGAAGAACGACTACCGCAACTACGATCTCACCACGACGGGCGGATCCATCGGTTTCGGTCTTCCGCTTCGCGATGACGAACTGCGCCTGAACCTGGTCTACCGTGTGTTCGACCAGGATCTGCAGCAGAAGAACACGTCGCTCTCCAACGGTCTCATGTCCTCGCTCGGACACAACCTGACCTCGGCGATCGGCTACTCGCTGGTCTATGACACCCGCGACAGCCGCACGAATCCGCGCGACGGCTTCTACGCCAGCTTCGGCCAGGAGTTCGCCGGGCTTGGTGGCGACTCGCGCTACATCTCGACCACTGTCGATGCGCGGGCCTACAAGGAGCTCCTGCCGGAGTGGGGCGTCATCGGTATCGCTCGCCTGGGCGGTGGCTACATCACGGGCATTGGCGGCAAGTCGCTGCGCGCCTCGGAGCAGTTCCAGCACAACGATGTGTGGCTGCGCGGCTTCGAGCCCCAGGGTATCGGCCCGCGTGATTCGACCACGGGCGATGCGCTCGGTGGCCGCTGGTACATGCATGCCAATCTCGAGGCCGAGTTCCCGATCTTCGGTCTGCCCAAGGAGCTTGGCCTGAGCGGCGCCGTCTTCACCGACTTCGGTTCCGTGTGGAACACGGATCCGGCGATCGCCAACTGCGTGGTTGTCGCGAACGGTTGCGGTGGCTCCCAGCCGGCCGGCCAGGTCCTGTCCGATGGCTTCGATCCCCGCCTGTCGGCTGGTTTCGGCGTCAAGTGGGCCTCCCCGTTCGGTCCGCTGCGTGCCGACTTCGCCTGGCCGATCATCAAGCAGACCGGCGATCGCACGCAGGTCTTCCGCATCGGTGGCGGCACGCGCTTCTGACGAGGTCGCCGCCGCGACATGAACCCCGGCCGCCGCACCCCGGCGGCCGGATTTGTTATGGGCAGTGCCATGAGCGATCCGGTTTTCCTTCCGCCATTCGATCCCGTTCCGGTGGCCACGCTGGCCGAATGGGTGGGTGGCGAGCTTCCGCGTGACGGCGGCGAGGTCGAGATCGCGGCGGTCGGACCGCTCGAGGATTCCGCTCCCGGCCAGCTCGTTTTCTTCGACAATGTGAAGTATCTGCCGATGCTCGCCGAAACGCGGGCGGCGGCCTGCCTCGTTGCCAGGCGGTTCGCGGACAAGGTGCCGGACGGTGTCGTGCCGATCGTGGTCGGCGAGCCGTATCGTGCCTGGGGCATGATCCTGGGGCGGCTTTATCCCGCGTCCATGCGCCCGCCGGTGATCGATGCGAGCGAGGGCGTGTCCGAGTTCGCGCGTGTGTCGGACAGTGCCATCCTCGAGGCCGGTGTCGTGGTCGAGGCCGGTGTCGTCATTGGTGCCGGCGCGGAAATCGGCGCGGGCACGCGCATTCAGGCCAATGCGGTGATCGGTCCGGGCGTGCGCATCGGACGTGACTGCTCCATCGGCGCCAATGCGGTTCTTCAGTACGCGCTGCTCGGTGACCGCGTGGTCCTGCATCCCGGCGTATGCGTCGGTCAGGACGGGTTCGGTTTCGCCATGGGCGCGGCGGGCCATCTCAAGGTGCCGCAGATCGGCCGGGTGATTATCCAGAACGACGTCGAGATCGGTGCCAACACGACCGTGGACCGCGGCGCGAACCGCGACACGATCGTGGGTGAAGGCACCAAGATCGACAATCAGGTGCAGATTGGCCACAACGTCGTGATCGGTCGGCACTGCGTGATCGTTTCCCAGGTCGGGATTTCCGGCAGCGCCACCCTGCAGGACTATGTCGCCATCGGCGGCCAGTCGGGCGTGCGAGGCCATGTCACGATCGGCATGGGCGCGCAGATTGCCGCCGTCAGCGTTGTCGAGGGAGACGTTCCCGCCGGCGCGCGCTATGGCGGTGTGCCGGCAAAGCCGGTAAAGGTCTGGTTCCGTGAGGTCATGACCTTGAGTAAGCTGGCGGAGCGGGGGCTGGGTGACCGTCCCGCGCGCAAGAACAAGGACGAGAAGAGTTGAGGACGTCGAGATGAGCGAGGGCGGGGCGACGGTGCTGGACAGCGCCGACATCATGCGCATCCTGGAACTGCTGCCGCACAGGTATCCGTTCCTGATGGTTGACCGTATCGTCGATATGAAGGGCGACGAGGCGGCTGTCGGTATCAAGAACGTGACCGCCAACGAGCCGCACTTCCAGGGGCATTTCCCCGGGCAGCCGGTGATGCCGGGCGTGCTCATCATCGAGGGCATGGCCCAGACGGCGGGCGCGCTCTGTGTCAACTCGCGCGGGCAGGGCGGCAAGCCGACGCTGGTTTATTTCATGACCATCGACAAGGCCAAGTTCCGCAAGCCGGTGCTTCCGGGCGACAGGCTCGAGTACCACATGAAGAAGATCCGCAACCGGACGAACATCTGGAAGTTCGACGGCGTCGCCCTGGTGGACGGCGTGAAGGTCGCGGAAGCCGAGATCAGCGCCATGCTGGTGGACGGATGAGGCAAGAGTGATGGGTGAAGGGTTGCATCCGACGGCAGTCGTCGAGGACGGCGCGCGTCTGGGAGAAGGTGTGCGCATCGGCCCCTTCTGCCACGTCGGGGCGGATGTGGAGCTTGGCGACGGCGTCGAGCTCAAGTCGCATGTGGTCGTGGCCGGGCGCACCAGCATCGGTACGCGCACGACCGTGTTTCCCTTCGCCTCGCTTGGCCATCAGGCCCAGGATCTCAAGTACAGGGGCGAGGAGGCGAGCCTCACGATCGGCAGCGACTGCATGATCCGCGAGGGCGTCACCATGAACGCCGGCACCGAGGGCGGCGGCGGCGAAACAATTGTCGGCAATCGCTGCGCCTTCCTGGCGAATTCCCATGTCGGCCACGATTCGCGCCTTGGCGACGGGGTGGTCCTGTCCAACAACGTGATGATCGCCGGCCATGTGAGTGTTGGCAATCACGTGATCATGGGCGGTGGCGCGGCCGTGATCCAGTTCACGCGCGTCGGGGACAACGCCTTCGTGGGCGGTCTTGCCGGGCTTGAGAACGACCTTATTCCCTTTGGCATGGTCATGGGCAACCGGGCCAAGCTGAACGGCCTCAACCTGGTGGGCCTGAAACGGCATGGCTATCCGCGCGAGGAAATCCATGCGCTGCGGGCCGCCTACCGTGAGCTTTTCGAAAGCGGTGAGGGAACGCTGCGCCAGCGCGCCGAGGCCCTGTCCGGCGCCCATGAGGCGGGCACGCTCGTGCGTCGGGTGACCGACTTTATCCTGGCGGACTCCGACCGTCGTTTCTGCACTCCCGATCCGGACGCCTGAACCGTGACCGCGCCGGGCGCCTTCGCCAGGGGCACCGATGACGGTGCGGCGTCGCTCGCGCCCGTCGGGGTCATCTGCGGCAGCGGACGCCTTCCACTCGAGGTCGTTGCCGCGGCGCGCGCGCGCGGACGAAAGGTGGTGCCCGTCGCCATCGAAGGCGAGGCGGATCCCGCGATCGATGCCCTGTCGCCCACGTGGCTCGGGTTCGGCCAGATCGGCAAGCTCGCCGATCTTCTGACCCGCGAGGGCTGCCGCGATCTGGTGATGATCGGCGGCATCGCGAAACGTCCGGACATGCGCAAGATCATTGGTGACTTCGGCACCATGCGCCGTCTCCCCAGGATCGTCGCGACGCTTGTCGGCGGTGACGACAGCCTGCTGAAGAAGGTCATCCGCCTGTTCGAGGAGGAGGGGTTCCGCGTTATCGGCGCCCATGAAATCGCACCCGACCTTCTGGCGGGGGCAGGGCCGCTTGCCGGCCCGGAGCCCGCGGCCGAGATCGCGGCGGAACTGGCCTTGGCCGTGCGCGCGGTCGTTGACCTGGGTCGTCTCGACATCGGCCAGGCGGCGGTGGTTGTCGGCAGCCGTGTGATCGCGGTGGAAGCGGCAGAAGGCACGGATGCCATGCTGCGACGCTGCGCCGAGGTACGCGCGGCGGGGCGTGTGCGCCGCAAGGGAGGCGTGCTGGTGAAATGCGCCAAGCCGCAACAGGATCTCCGGGTCGATCTGCCGGCCATCGGGCCCGATACGGTCCGCCTCGCGCGCGAGGCAGGGCTTTCGGGCATCGGCATCGAGGCCGGCCACGTTCTCGTCGCGGAGCGTGAGGCGACGCTTGCAGCTGCGCGCGAGAACGGCATGTTCATCTATGGTGTCGCGCCGCTCGCGCACCGCTCCGGGGGGCAGGCTGATGAGTGAAACGGCCGTTGTACGCCCGTTGAAGATCTATCTCGTCGTCGGCGAGGAATCGGGCGATCAGCTTGCCGCCCCGCTCATGCGCGCACTGCGCGCCCGTCTCGATGGCAACGTGGTGTTTCGCGGCGTTGCCGGCGACCGGATGATCGCCGAGGGCATGGAGACGCTGTTTCCCATCGACGATATTGCCGTCATGGGACTGAGCGCGGTTCTCGGCCGGTTGCCGACGATCGTGCGGCGCGTCTACCAGACCGTAGACGATGTCATCGCGACCGACCCGGACGTACTGGTCATCATCGACAGTCCCGATTTCACACACAACGTCGCCAAGAGGGTCCGCAAGCGCGCGCCGCACATCCGGATCGTCGACTATGTCTCGCCTTCGGTGTGGGCCTGGCGGCCCGGCAGGGCGCGCAAGATGGCGGTCTATGTCGACCGGCTTCTGGCGATCCTGCCTTTCGAGCCGGCGGTGCATGAGCGTCTTGGCGGACCCCGGACGGACTACGTGGGGCACTCCATCATCGAGAACGCCGCGCGGATGCGCCCGCGCGAGGGAGAGCGCGCGGATCTTGCCTCCGGTGGCGCGCCGGTGCTTCTGGTGCTGCCCGGGAGCCGGGGCAGCGAGCTGTCGCGATTGCTGAAGGACTTCGGCTCGGCGGTGGCCATCATCGCCCGCGCGCATCCCGATCTCGAGATCGTGCTTCCCGCCGTGACGCGTCACAAGGCGCGCATCGAGGCGGAGGTCGCGTCCTGGGAGGTGCCGGTGACGGTGGTCTCCGGAGAGGAGGACAAGCTGTCGGCCTTCCGCAGGGCCCATGCGGCGCTTGCGGCGTCCGGCACGGTGACGCTCGAACTGGCGATTGCCGGCGTCCCCATGGCGGTGGCCTACAAGCTCGACTGGTTCTATCGCCGTATCAAGGACCTGAACCGGTTTCTTCCCATCGCCTCGGTGACGTCGATGGTGCTGCCCAACATCATCCTGGGCGAAAACGTGGTGCCGGAATATCTCGATGACGGTGCCAATCCGCAGGCGCTTGCAGAGGCCGTCTCGCCGTTGCTGGAGGACGGGCCGCAGCGCGCCCGCCAGCTCGACGCCTTCGCTCGCCTTGACGAGCACATGCGGCTCGATGGAGGCGAGAGCCAGGCCGGAGCCGCCGCGCGCATCGTCGCCGAGGTTGCCCAGGGCTCCGGGCGCTCCGACGCGCCGTCCGCCTGACTGTCACCCTTTGACGGGTTTGCAGGTCAGGTCATAGCTGGTCGACTCGACGATTTCGGAGCGGGTGTCCTTGTCGACGCTGCCCTCTTCATAGGCGAGCGCCATGTCCGAAAGGCGGAGCCGGGCAGCCTCGGCATAATCGACACTGAAGTTCAGCGTGGTGTTCAGCTCCACGTTTCCCTGATGTTGCTCATACCCGACGCAGTCGGCGGCCCCGAGGTCGTCGTTAAGCGATCCGTCGTCGTACTTCAGGATGCGGCCAAACCGCACGCAGGCCAGGCGCTTGGAAAAATCGAAGTCGATGGTGGCCAGGCCGTTGTCGGTTTCGCTCCGGATCTCCTTGCCACCGGTAAAAAGCGAGCCGGCAAAGAAGTAGACGTGTTTGCCGGTACAGCGCAGGGAGGCCTTACCGGTCTTTTCGAGTGTGAAACCCGCTGTCGTGGAACCCGACGGAGAGGTCGGCTCTCCGAACAGGCGTGCGGGGATCCGGGTGGCGTCGCGCAGCATTGCGCGCGTCAGGATGGACAGGTCTCCCCCGGTCAGCACGAAGGCTGCCCGTGTGGTCGGGGTGGCCCACCACACGAAGGCGGCCGCGGCCAGTGCCGCGGCGGCGACCGCGTAGCGGCGTTTCGTGCGCGGCGGTTGTATCTCCATGCGTGGCCGTGCTTCTGCATGGGGTGGTTCGGCGGCGGCTTTCCCTGTCTCCGGTTCGGGCGGTCGCTCCGGGTCCGGGGCGGCGGGCCTTGCCGGCGGCAGGTCCGCGTCCGCCACTTCGAGGGTCACGAGCGCGGTGCGCTCGTTCAGCGTCGTTCCGCTGAGCGCTGCGTTTCGCACGATCAGCGCATCGAAGGGTGCGGCAAGCCTGATGTTTCCCTTCGCGCCTTCAAGGCGGACGATGGCCGTTCCGCGTGTCACGCGGGTGCCCGGGGCATGAAAGTATTCGGCAATGCGCAAGGGATAGACACCGGCGTCGGCCGGAGAGAACACGTTGATCTGGCGAGCCATCTGCGGGATCCGGGAGAGCGGGGCGACGAAGAAGATTAGCGCCGCCCCGTCCTTGCGCAACGACAAAAAAGGCCGCCCCGAAGGGCGGCCTTTCGCCTTTTCGTCGGGAGCTGCTCCCGTGATCAGCGGCGCTGAGCGATCGGCGTGTAGTCGCGCGGTCCCGAGCCCGTGTAGAGCTGGCGCGGACGGCCGATCTTCTGGGACGGATCCTCGACCATTTCCTTCCACTGGGCGATCCAGCCGACCGTGCGCGCGAGGGCGAACAGCACCGTGAACATGGTGGTCGGGAAGCCGAGCGCACGCAGCGTGATACCGGAGTAGAAGTCGATGTTCGGGTAGAGCTTCTTCTCCACGAAGTACTCGTCGCTGAGCGCGATCTTCTCCAGCTCCATGGCAACGTCCAGAAGCGGATCGTCTCGGATGCCGAGCTCGGCCAGCACCTCGTGCGTGGTCTTCTGCATGATGCGGGCGCGCGGGTCGTAGTTCTTGTAGACCCGGTGACCGAAGCCCATCAGGCGGAACGGATCGTTCTTGTCCTTGGCGCGCGCGATGAACTCCGGAATGCGGTCGACCGACCCGATCTCGGAGAGCATCGTGAGTGCCGCCTCGTTGGCGCCGCCGTGTGCCGGGCCCCAGAGGCAGGCGATGCCGGCCGCGATGCAGGCGAACGGGTTGGCGCCCGACGAGCCGGCGAGACGCACGGTCGAGGTCGAGGCGTTCTGCTCGTGGTCGGCATGGAGGATGAAGATCCGGTCCATGGCGCGCGCGAGCACCGGGTTCACCTTGTACTCCTCGCAGGGGACGGCGAAGCACATGTGCAGGAAGTTCGACGCGTAGTCGAGGTCGTTGCGCGGATACACGAACGGCTGGCCGACGTGGTACTTGTAGGCCATGGCCGCAAGCGTCGGCATCTTCGCGATCATGCGCAGGGACGCGACCATGCGCTGGTGCGGGTCCGAGATGTCGGTGGAGTCATGGTAGAATGCCGAGAGCGCGCCCACGGTGCCTACCATTATTGCCATCGGATGGGCGTCCCGGCGGAAACCGGTGAAGAAGCGCGACATCTGCTCGTGGATCATCGTGTGATAGGTCACGCGATGCACGAAGTCGTCCTTCTGCGCCTTGGTCGGCAGCTCGCCGTAGAGCAGCAGGTAGCAGCTCTCCAGGAAGTCACCGTGTTCGGCCAGCTGCTCGATCGGATAGCCGCGATAGAGCAGGGTGCCCTCGTCGCCGTCGATGTAGGTGATCGCGGACTCGCACGACGCCGTGGAGGTGAAGCCGGGATCGTAGGTAAAGCAGCCGGTGTCGCGGTACAGCGCGCCGATGTCGAGCACGTCCGGTCCGACGGACCCCTCGCGCATGGCGAGGTCATAGGACGTGTCGCCGATGGTCAGCTTGGCAGTCTTGTCGCTCATATAGGCTACCCCCATTTGAGAGATGGGCGCCGTGCGCATCCCCGGCCCGGTTTCCGTATAAGGAGGACGGAGCCGAACGCACGGCGGGAGGAAAGGTCGGATGTTGCGTATCCCATTTGCCGACAACCCGCAAGCGCGCGGGACTGGTGCAAAGGTCGCATGGTGAGCGTGGCGTCACCTTTGGCGCGGACGGAACCTTGCGTGCCGCTCGGGCAGGTCCGTCCGCGCCGGATTTTTCAGGCTCCGGCCTGATCGCGAATGCGGGCGAGCGATTCCGTCCGGCCCAGCACGTCCAGAACGTCGAAAACGGGCGGCGAAGTGGTGCGCCCGGTCAGCGCCGCGCGCAGCGGTTGCGCCACCTTGCCGAGCTTGAGGTCCTTTTCCTCGGCGAAGGCGCGCACGCAGGCCTCGGTGGTTTCGGCGGTGAACTCCTGAAGCGCGTCGAAACGCTCCGCGATCTCGCCGAGCATGGCCCGTGCCGCCTCGTCGAGCTGCTTGTCCGCCTTGGCGTCGAGCGAAAGCGGGCGGCTGGCCCAGAGGTAGCCGGCGCTGTCGACAAGCTCCACCAGCGTCTTGGCGCGCTCCTTGAGACCGGGGAGGGCGGCGCGGAACTTCGCCTCGTTCCCGGGGCTCGCGAGCCACTCGATCACCGGAGCGCCGTTCTCGGCGTGGGGCAGATAGGCGGCGAGATCGCCCATCAGCGCCTCGACGCTTGCGTCCCGCATGTAGTGGCCGTTGAGATTCTCCAGCTTGGTCATGTCGAAACGTGACGGCGAGCGACCGATGGCGTCGAGATCGAACCAGGAGATCATGTCGTCGGTGGAGAAGATCTCGTCATCGCCGTGGCTCCAGCCCAGACGGGCGAGATAGTTGCGCATGGCCGCCGGCAGGAAGCCCATGGCGCGATAGGCCTCGGCGCCGAGCGCGCCGTGGCGCTTGGACAGCTTCGCCCCGTCCGGCCCGTGGATCAGCGGGATATGCGCCATGACCGGCACGTCCCAGCCGAGCGCCTTGTAGATCAGCGTCTGGCGCGCGGCGTTGGTGAGGTGGTCGTCACCGCGCACGATATGGGTGACGCCCATGTCGTGATCGTCCACGACCACCGCCAGCATATAGGTCGGCGTGCCGTCGGAACGCAGCAGGACGAGGTCGTCCAGGTTCTCGTTCTGGAACACCACGCGTCCCTGCACCTTGTCGTCGATGACCGTTTCACCTTCCACCGGCGCCTTGAGCCGGATGGCGGGGGAAACGCCGGCCGGCGCCTCGGACGGGTCGCGGTCACGCCAGCGTCCGTCGTAGCGCGGCGGCAGGCCCTTGGCCTTCTGCTCCTCGCGCATGGCGGCAAGGTCTTCCTGCGTGGCGTAGCAGCGATAGGCCATGCCGCGTGCCAGAAGCTCCTCGGCAACCTCGCGATGGCGCTCGGCGCGCGCGAACTGGGAGATCGGCTCGCCGTCCCAATCCAGGCCGAGCCAGGTCAGTCCGTCGAGGATCGCGGCGATCGCCGCATCGGTCGAGCGTTCGCGGTCGGTGTCCTCGATGCGCAGCAGCATCCTGCCGCCGAAACGCTTGGCATAGAGCCAGTTGAAGAGCGCGGTGCGCGCGCCGCCGATGTGCAGGAAGCCGGTCGGCGAGGGAGCGAAACGCGTGACGACGGGAGCGGTCATGAAGGGCCTTATCGTTCTTCGGTCAGATCGTGGACGTGCCTTGGTCGTGTCCTCGGCGGGTCGGGTGTCAGCCTCCGGCCCCGGAAGGAGGGCGGCCGGCACGACATGCGGCACGAGCCAGGCCACGGTGCAACCGCGTATTGGCAAGAATGGCATCTTGCGCGTGTGTCGGGTTGCATTGCACGCTGCCTGGGCCATGTGCGGCGGATCATCGTTTAGCATGGCCCTTTGCCGCTTCCCAAGGCCGAAATCCGCGTTGCCCGGCATGGAGCGCGAGAGGATGGCTTCCGCGCCGTGCCAGGGGATCTGGCGTCACCGGACCGCGACAGCACAGCCGGCGACCGCCATGCGGCGAACAGGCGGGCAACGGAGATGCGGGCAATGTGAACGCAGGCGGACGCCGGGGGGCAGCCGATGGCAGCGGGGAGCCGGGACGGTGGCCGCCGACGCACGAGGGGCGGGGCGGGGGATGACGACGGCGCCGCTCCGGGACCGGACGGTGCCGACACGACCGCGCCTGACGGCAAGGCGCCCGACGGCAAGGCTTTCGATGAGAAGACCCGTGCCCGTGGCGGGCGGCGGTTCGCCTCGCTCGCGGCCATTCTTGAGAGCCGGCGGCGCGAGCGGCGTTTTCGGGAGATCCTTGCAGACGAGGGGGACGAGCCTGGAGGCCCCTTCGTTCGCCGGATCCGGGCGGGCGTCCGGCGCGATCTGGAGGAGGGGCGCGGCCTTTCCTGGGCGAGCCTTGCCGTCGTCGCGGGGATCGCCGGGTATTTCGCCCTGCCGGCGGAGCCGTCGGCCCTTGTCGTTTGCCTGATTTCTTTCGTGTTCCTCGCGCTTGCCGTTCATGCGAGGCGGCGCGGAAGGAGTGGAGCGGTGTTCCTGCTCGCCGGGCTGCTGCTTGGCGGCGTGGGCGCGGGGGCGCTGCGAACCGCGCTTGTGGCGGCACCGGTTCTTGAGCGGGCACGCTCGCTCGCGGTCTCGGGATTCGTCGAGACGGTCGAGCAACGCCCGGGATCGCTGCGCCTGACGCTTCTGCTGCGCGAGGCCGGACGGCTACGGGCAGCCGAAATGCCCCGGCGCGTTCGCATCACCCTGCGCGGGCGGCTCGGCGATCCTCCTCCGCACGTGGGGACCGCCGTCTCCTTGCGCGCGCGCCTGATGCCGCCACCGGATGCGGTGATGCCGGGCGGCTATGACTTCGCCTTCCGCGCCTATTTCGCGCGTCTCGGCGCGACCGGTTTCGCCTTCACGGCGCCGCGCGAGATCGATCTCGGACCGCCGCCCGTCCGCCTCAGGCTTTCCGCCGGGCTTGCGGATCTGCGGGGCGGGATCGCCTCGCGCATCGCCGCCGCGCTCGGGCGCGACACGGTGGCCGGCGCGCTTGCCGTGGCACTGATCGTCGGTGATCGCAGTGCCATTCCACCGGAGGTGACGGAGGTGCTGCGCACGACCGGCCTTGCGCATATCCTCGCGATTTCCGGACTGCACATGGCGCTGTTTTCCGGTGCGGTCTTCTTCGTGGTGCGCGCCGGGCTGGCACTCATGCGCGAGGTTTCCGACACGAAACCGATCGACCTGTGGGCGGCCGGCGCGGCCCTGGCCGCCGCCGCATTCTACCTTGCGATCTCGGGCGCCTCGGTCGCGACACAGCGCGCATTCGTGATGACGGCTCTCGTACTTGCCGGCCGCATGGCCGGGCGGCGCGCCCTGACGCTCAGGAACGCGGCTATCGCCGCGCTTCTGATCCTGCTGCCCGCGCCCGAATCCCTGCTCGACCCCGGCTTCCAGATGTCCTTCGCCGCCGTGGTCGCACTGATTGCCGCCTATGAGGGACTGCGCCGCATCCTGCGGACCCGCGAGCGGAACGACCGGGCGGCCGCCGTGTCGGCGGGTGCCCTGTCCGGTGGCGTCGCCCGCTGGTTCGGGGCCCTGCTGCTGACATCGCTTGTCGCGGGCCTGGCGACCGGAGCGATCGGCGCCTTCCATTTCCACCGGGTGGCGCCGCTCGGTCCTCTCGTCAACCTGCTCGCGATGCCGCTGGTGACGCTTGTCGTCATGCCCATGGCGGTCCTGGCGCTGGCACTGCTGCCGCTCGGGCTCGAGGTGCTGCCGCTGACCCTGATGGGCATGGCGCTCGACCAGGTCGTCGCGGTTGCCACATGGGCGGACCAGTGGACGCCGGCGGAGGGCGTCGTTGGCGCCCCCTCGCTGATCGCGACGCTGCTTTTCGTGCTCGCCGGAGGTGTCCTGTGCCTCGCGCCGGGGGGCGCGCGTCGTCTGGCGCTTGTGCCCTTTCTCGCCGCCATCGGCCTGCAGGCGGTCCATCGCCAGCCGGATCTCCTGATTGCTTCGGATGGTGACGTGATCGCGCTTCGGGATGCGGACGGGCGGCTACGGGTGAGTGCGCGTCCGGGAAGCTTCCTGTCCGGGATGTGGCTGCGGGCCGAGGGTGTTCCGTCGACCGATCACGGCGCCCACGCGCTTGCGCGCGGCGGTGCCTATCCCCTTGCACGCGGAGGAGCACCGCCAGGCGACGGGGGCCGTGCGGCCATGTCCTGCGATCCAGGCGGTTGCGTCGCCCTTGCTTACGGTCCGGGGGGAGGGAGCGCCTTCGAGGGGATCCGCCGGCCTGATGGCGGCAGCCACGTCCGCAGCAGGCATGAGGAGGGCGGTTCAGGCATCAAGTCAGGGGAGCGGATGACAAGGGCCGCAAGCCTGCGCCCCACTACAAGCTCGGGCGCCTCAAGCATGAGCGCTTCCGCAAGTCCGGCCAGTTCTGCAGGCAGAAACGACTTCGGCGACCAGAGTCGCTTTGGAGTTCAGGGCGGCTTCGGAGGTCCGGGCGGTTTTGGCGCGCATGACCCGTATGACCCGTATGACCCGCATGACCGGCAAGACGCAGGGCATGTCCCGCGCGCGCTGGTGCTGGCCCTGACACGAAAGCCCGAGGCGCTTGCCGAGGACTGCGCCAGGGCGGACATCCTGGTCACCCCGCTCCAGGCGCCGGCGGATTGCGCCGCGCCGATCGTCTTCGATGGCCCGCGCCTTGCGCGCGACGGCGCTGTTGCGCTGTATCTCGATCCGCGACCACCGGACGTCAAGGAAGTTGGCCTGCGCGAGACCACGACGGGACACCGCACACGCGACGGGCTGCCGTTCAGCGTGCTTGCACGCGTCACTTATGAAACCGCGCGTCCCTGGACGCCGCGTGCCCGCACCGTCCCGAACGTGTCACCGGCCTCCGCCCCGGAAGAGGACGACTGGCCGGCCTTCATGCGTCGCGACACCCCGGACCTTGCCGCGTTCGAAACGACGCCATGAGGCTTTCCGCCGACCGCAGATCGCCGACGACCCGCCCGCGCCTCGGTCAGTAGCGACGGAAGAGGGAGACGAGCCGCCCCTGCACGCGAACCCGGCCGGGACCGAAGATACGTGTCTCATAGGCCGGGTTGGCGGCTTCCAGCGCGATGGACGCCCCCTTCTTGCGCAGCCGCTTGAGTGTCGCTTCCTCGTCGTCCACCAGCGCGACCACGATGTCGCCGCTGTCGGCACTGTCCGTGCGACGGATCACCACCGTATCGCCATCGAGAATGCCGGCGTCGATCATGGAATCGCCGCGCACCTCGAGCGCGTAGTGCTCGCCGTTGCCGAGCAGGTCGGCGGGGATGGCAATGGAATGGCTGTGGCTCTGGATCGCCTCGATGGGAACTCCCGCAGCGATCCGGCCCATGACCGGGATCGACACGTTTTCGGTCTCCGGCATGTCCGGAGCGGGGGGCGGGGGAGGCGTGTCGGCGGGTTTTCCGAGCGATCCCTCGATGACGGAGGGCGAGAAGCCCCGGCCCCGGTTGGCCGCGAGTCCCGGCGCCACCGATTCCGGCAGCTTGACGATCTCAAGCGCCCGGGCCCGGTTGGGAAGCCGGCGGATGAAGCCGCGCTCCTCGAGCGCCGTGATAAGACGGTGAATGCCGGACTTGGAGCGCAGGTCGAGCGCGTCCTTCATCTCGTCGAACGAGGGCGGAACGCCCGTCTCCTTGAGACGCTCATGTATGAAGAGGAGCAACTCGTGCTGCTTGCGCGTCAACATCCTTCGGCAATCCTCTCCCTTGGGCCGGACCGTTACGCGGACCCCGGCCATTCGCCAAACGTCCCTTGTCCGGTCTTGCCAGGCCGTCGTGCCGGCCGTGCATGGCAATCTCGTAACGTTCGCACCACCGCTTGCGTCCATGTGCCGGCCCATGTCCGGGCCGGATTCACGCGCCCGCCACCAACTGCGTGCCGCAGGCCGGATACGCCGGAAAACATCCGTTTCCCATCGACTCAGGCGATGGACAAATCATGAACGGATCCTACCCGTTCCCGGCTTGTTCCACAACCGGCGATTTGACGGCGGAGGGAAGGCGGCGGGAGACGGGACGACAGGGGGAGGGGGATCAGCCGCGATGCAGGCGCAGCACGGGCACCGGCGCGCCGGGCTCCAGCGCTTTGGCGTGGGGCGGGCGCACCACCAGGGCGTCGGCCCGCGCGAACGTGGCGAGCATGGAGGAATCCTGCCGCTCGAACGGCTGCACCCGTTCCACGCCGTCGTCGCCGAACACGAGGCTGGCGCGCAGGTAGTCCTCGCGCCGGTCGTTGGCCGGAACCGGACTTGCGAGCGGAAGCATTTCCCGTCGCGGACGGGCCGCGTCCGGGTGCCCGGAAAGCGCGAGGATCAGCGGTTTCAGGAACAGCAGCGCGCACACGAGGCTCGAGACCGGATTTCCCGGAAGGCCCAGAACCCGCATGTTGTCGATGCGGCCGGCCATCAGCGGCTTTCCCGGACGCATGGCGATGCGCCAGAAGGAGAGGTCCATGCCGGCGTTGCCGAGCGCGTCCTGCACGAGGTCATGGTCGCCGACCGAGGCGCAGCCGAGGGTCACGAGAATATCGGCACCGGCCGCCTGCGCCGCACGGATCCGCTCCGCGAGCGCCTCATGTGTGTCGCGCGCGATGCCGAGCATGATCGCCTCGCCGCCGCAATCCTCGACGAAAGCCGCGAGACCGGTGTCGTTCGACGCGATGATCTGGTCGGCGGCGGGATCGCCACCCGGTGCGACGAGCTCGTCGCCGGTCGCGAGAACGGCCACCTTCGGCTTGCGATGGACGCTCACGCTGCCGTGGTTCATGGCGGCGGCGAGCGCCAGTTCGCGAAAGCCGAGCCTGCGACCCTGCGCGAGCAGCACCTCGCCTTGCGCGAAGTCGAGCCCTGCGGCGCGGATGAAGCGGCCCGGGGCGGCGGCCTCGAGCACGGTGACCCGCTCGCCCTCGCGCGTCGCGTTCTCCTGGATCAGGATCGTGTCGGCGCCCTCGGGCACGGGCGCGCCGGTGAAGATGCGCACGGCTTCGCCCGGTCCGACACGACCGTTGAACGCGTGGCCCGCCGGGGCCTCGCCGATGACCGTGAGATGCGCGGGCGGCGCGGCGATGTCTTCGGCCCTTACCGCGTAGCCGTCCATGGCGGAGGCGGGGAAGGGGGGCTGGTCGCGATGGGCGGCGAGGTCGCGCGCAAGCACCCGGCCGTTGGCCCGCGACAGCGCAATGTCCTCGCTCCTGAGCGGAACGGCGCCCGACAGCAGCCGCGTGAGCGCCTCCTCGACGGAGATGAGCCCGTCGCCGCTCACGACCTGTCGTCCTGTCTGACGAGCCCGTCCGCGCCGCGCGACCAGTCGCCGGATTTTCCGCCCGACTTGGCGTTGACGCGAATGCCGCCGATCTCCATTCCCCGGTCCACGGCCTTCGCCATGTCGTAGATCGTGAGGCACGCCGTGCTGACGGCGGTAAGCGCTTCCATCTCGACGCCGGTTCGCCCCGAAACGCGTACCAGTGCGGTGACCTTCAGCCCCGGCAGCGAGTCGTCGGGCTCGATCTCGACCGCGACCTTGGACAGCGCCAGCGGATGGCAGAGCGGAATGAGCTCGTGGGTGCGCTTGGCGGCCATGATGCCGGCAATGCGCGCGATGCCGATGACGTCGCCCTTCTTGGCGTTGCCCTCGCGGATCATGGCGAGCGTTTCGGGCAGCATGGTCACATGCCCCTCGGCGACCGCCTCGCGGGAGGTCTCCGCCTTGTCCGCCACATCGACCATGCTCGCCGCGCCGCTGGCGTCGAGATGGGTGAGGCGGGGCTCGCTCTCGCGCTCGCTCATGCTGCTGGTTCCCGGGCTCTCAGCCGGCGAGCGGGGCCGTGTCGCGGGCGAGCAGCGCGCGCGTCGCGCCCGCCACGTCCGCCTGGCGCATCAGGCTCTCGCCGATCAGGAAGGTGGAGATGCCGACCTTGCCCATGCGGGCGAGATCGGCGGGCGTGAAGAGGCCGGATTCCCCGACCACCAGACGGTCGGCGGGCACCATCGGGGCAAGCTGCTCGCTGGTGGCGAGGTCGGTCTCGAAGGTTCGCAGGTTCCGGTTGTTGATGCCGATGAGCGGGGAGGACAGCTTCAGCGCCCTCTCCATCTCCCGTGCGTCATGCACCTCGAGCAGCACGTCCATGCCGAGATCCAGCGCGGTCGCCTCCAGGCTCGCCGCCGTCTCGTCGTCCAGTGCCGCCAGGATCACGAGGATGCAGTCCGCGCCCCAGGCGCGCGCCTCGTAGACCTGATAGGTCTCGTAGAGAAAATCCTTGCGCAGCGCCGGCAGGGCAGTCGCCTCGCGGGCCTGGCCGAGAAATTCCGGCGCGCCCTGGAACGAGGGCCCGTCGGTGAGAACGGACAGGCATGCGGCGCCGCCCTCCTCATAGGCGCGGGCAAGGGCCGGGGGATCGAAGTCTGCGCGGATCAGGCCCTTGGAAGGGCTGGCCTTCTTGATCTCGGCGATGAGACCGTAGTCTCCCGCCGCCTTGCGCGCGCGAAGGGCAGCCGCGAAGCCGCGCGGGGCGGGTGCGGCGGCGGCGCGCGCCTCGATCTCCGCCTGGGAGACGGCGGCCCTGGCGGCGGCAATCTCCTCGCGCTTGTAGGCCTCGATGCGGGTCAGGATGTCAGCCATGTCCGGCCTCGCGGGTCGAGACGGCGACGAGCTTCTCCATCGTCTTGAGCGCGGCGCCGCTGTCGATCGCCTGAGCGGCAAGCTTCACGCCCTCGGCGAGGTCGCCCGCCTTGCCGGCGACGACGAGGGTCGCGCCTGCGTTCATGAGCACCGTGTCGCGATAGGCGGACGGCTTGCCCTCCAGAACCTGGCGCAGAGCCACGGCATTCTCGGGACCTTCGCCGCCCTTCAGGTCGGCGGGCGTGCACACGGGAAGGCCGACCTGTTCCGGCGTCACGTCGAAGCTGCGGATCTCGCCGTTCTTCAGCTCCGCCACATGGGTGGGACCGGTGCCGGTGATCTCGTCGAGACCGTCCGAACCGTGCACGACCCAGGCGGCCTCGGCGCCGAGCGCCTTGAGCACTTCGGCGATGGGCTCCACCCAGCGGCGGGCGAAGACGCCGACCATCTGGCGTTTCACGCCGGCCGGGTTGGACAGCGGTCCGAGCAGGTTGAAGATGGTGCGCGTGCCCAGCTCCGCGCGGGCCGGGCCCACGTGCTTCATCGCCGAGTGGTGGTTGGGCGCGAACATGAAGCCCAGGCCTGCCTCACGAATGCAGGTGGAAATGGCCGCCGGCGGAATGTCGATGTCGACACCCAGCGCCATCAGCACGTCCGCCGCGCCGGATTTCGACGACATGGAACGGTTGCCGTGCTTGGCCACGGGAACCCCGCAGCCCGCGACCACGAAGGCCGAGCAGGTGGAGATGTTGTAGCTGCCGGAGGAATCGCCCCCGGTTCCCACCACGTCGACCGCATCGGCGGGAGCGTCCACTGGCAGCATCTTCGCCCGCATGGTGGCCACCGCGCCGGCGATCTCGTCCACGGTCTCGCCGCGCACCCGCAGCGCCATGAGGAAGCCGCCGATCTGCGAGGGCGTCGCCGCGCCGGACATGATCGTGTCGAACGCCTGCCGGGCTTCCTCGCGCGAGAGCGCGTTTCCGTCCGCCGCCTTCGCGATCAGGGTCTTGAGGTTGCTCATCCGTGTTCCCCTTGCGGCGCTCAGCCGCCCTGGCCGGCGCCGATGACGCGGTTGACGTTGGCCTGGTTCACGCTGACGCCGAGCGCGGCTTCCCGCTCCTGGACGTACTGGCCGATGATCGAGGCCTGAAGGGCCTCGCCAAGCCGGGTGTCGAGCGTCGCGATCTCACCCTGTTCGCGGAAGAAGGCCGGCACCTGCACGTCGGCGACGCGGTAGACCACCCGCGATCCGTCGGAGGCGGTCGCGCGGCCCACGGTTCCGACCGGGCCGGAGAAGGCGCCGCTCACCGCGTCGGCCGGCAGCGGTCCGCCGCTCGTCGAGCGCTTCACGCCCTCGGCGGTCCGCACCTCGGTGCCCCGCTCCGCCGCGAGGGCCGCAAGCTCGCCGCCGTCGTTCAGGGCGGAGACCATCTCCTCGGCGTCCGCGTCGAGGCGCTTGCCGCGCTCGGCCTCGGTCCACGCGGCCACGACCTGGTCGCGCACCTCGTCAAGCGAACGGTCACGGGCCGGAACGACCTCGGAAACCTCGAACCACAGGAAGCCGGTGCGCCCCATCTGCAGCACGTCCGTCTCGATTCCCACGTCGCTGTCGAACACGTCGGAGACCAGCCCGTCCACCTCGGGAAGGGTGACCTTGCCGCCGTCCATGGCGTTGCCCTGGGCGTCGAAGGCCGGCGGCGTGTCGAGCGTCAGGTTGAACCGTTCCGAGACCTCGGCCAGCGTCGCGCCACCGGCGCGCGCATCCTCGATCTCGTCGTGCAGGTCGAGGATCTCGCGGCTCGCCTTTTCCACCGCGATCTCCTGGCGCAGCGTGTCGGCGACCTCCGCCAGCGGCGTCTTGTGCGCCGGGCTGACCTCGGTGACCTTGAGCAGGACCGGCGCGAAACGCCCCTCGACGAGACCGGAAGCCTCGCCCTCGCCAAGCGCGAAGGCCGCCTCCGCGATGGCCGGATCCACCAGGTCGCCGCGCGTCATCAGACCCAGGTCGATGTCCTCGGCGTTGATCTGCAGTTCGGCGAGGATGTCGTCGAAGCTCTTGCCGGCCTCGAGGGCGGCGCGCGCGGTGTCCTGCGCCTCTTCGCTCGTCAGGGAGAGCTGCAGGATGCGGCGACGCTCCGGCTCGCCGAAGCGGGAGGTGTCGGCCTCGTAGGCCTGCCGCACCTCGTCCTCGCTCACCTCGTCCGGCTTGGCGATCTTTTCCGGCGTGAGTTCCAGAAGCACGGCCTTGCGGTACTCGGGCGCGCGGAAGCGGGCCTTGTTGTCCTCGAAATAGGCCGACAGGGTCTCCGCGTCGGGGGCGGGGATCTCGCCGGCGGCCGCCGCGTCGAGAACAACGAAGTTCACCGTGCGGGTTTCGTTGGCGTGCTGGTTGAAGGCCTCGAGCATCGGCGCGGGCGTCTTGATGCCGCCGCCGAGGGCCTCGGCGATCTGGCGGCGCTCCTCGAAGCGGCGACGCTCGGCGACGAACTCGTCCTCGGTGAAGCCGTTGGCCTGCAGAACGCGGGCGAGCAGCGCGCGGTCGAAACCGCCGCCGGGCGCCTGGAAGGCGGGCGCGGTCTGGATCAGGCGCACCATCTCTTCGTCGGAGACGCCGAGGTTGAGGTCGGTCGCGGTCTGGTTCAGCGCGGCTTCCGCGAGAAGCTGGCCGAGCACCTGGCCCGGCAGGCCGAAGGCCGCGCCCTCGACGGTCGACAGCGGGCGGCCGATCTGGCGGCCGATGCGGTCGAGCTCCTGGCGGTAGGCGCGGTCGAACTCGACGACGGAGACGCCCTCGTCTCCCACCGTGGCGACCTTGTCGCTGCCGATGTTCAGCATGCTGCCCGAGATGCCCCAGACCGCGAAGCTCAGCACGAGAAGAATGAGGAGGAGTTTCGAAATCCAGGACTTTGCGCCTTCGCGCAGAGTATTGAGCATAGGGGGTGTCCGTCGGTTCTCGTGCGTTCTCGGGTGATGTCCGGCGCTGGCACGCATCGCCTTGCCGGAGCGCGCGGATCATAGAGATGCCACGCTGTGAGGGCAAGGCGGGGCAGGGGCGGCTTCGCGCCTTGTTCGCGCAGGGGCGGGCGCCCTCCGCCGGGACTAGGTCCGGAGGCGTGCGCCGGGCGTCGCGCGCTTGATCGCGCGCGAAATTCTGCTACGCCACGCAAGCATCGAGATACAGGCGTGGTCCGTTTCACCAGGGACACGGCGCGCCGCTTAGGGAGACGAGAGACATGACCGCACCGCTTCGCCCGCTGATCGCCGGAAACTGGAAGATGAACGGGCTGTCCTCGTCGCTCGGCGAGCTCGGTTCGATCGTTGCCGGAATCGGTCCGGCTCCGGCCGCCGACGTCGCCATCTGCCCGCCGGCAACGCTGGTGTCCTCGGCCGTCGCGGCGGCGTCGGGATCGCCGCTCCTGATCGGCGGGCAGGATTGCCACGCCGCCGAGAAGGGTGCCCACACGGGGGATATCTCGGCGGAAATGCTTGCCGATGCGGGCGCTTCCCTCGTCATCGTCGGTCACTCCGAGCGTCGCGCCGACCATGGCGAGAGCGATGCCGAGGTGCGTGCCAAGGCGGAGGCCGCCTGGCATGCGGGCCTGACGGCCATCGTCTGCGTCGGTGAGAGCGAGGAGGAACGTCGCGGCGGAATCGCGGAAGAGGTGGTCGGACGCCAGCTCGCCGGATCGCTTCCCGAGGGCGCGACGGGGGCGAACCTGGTTGTCGCCTATGAGCCGATCTGGGCCATCGGCACCGGTCTGACGCCGACGGTGGAGGATGTCGCCGTCATGCATGCCTTCATGCGTTCGGAACTCGTGCGCCGCTTCGGCGACGAGGGGCGGGCGATGCGTCTTCTCTATGGCGGTTCGGTGAAGCCGTCGAACGCGGGCGAGCTTCTGGGCGTGCCCGATGTCGATGGCGCGCTCGTCGGCGGTGCCAGCCTGAAGGCCGTCGACTTCCTCGGTATTCTCGCGGCCCTCGACTGATCCCCGCCCGTGGTGGTCGCGCGGCGGAGATCAAGGGTGGAAACACGCGCGGGCTTGGTGTAGAACCCGCGCAAATTCTCACAGTAAAGACTGGTCCTCGATGGAAACCGTTCTCATCGTTATTCACCTGATGGTGGTGCTTGCCCTCGTGCTTGTCGTGCTGCTGCAGCGTTCCGAAGGTGGCGCGCTCGGCATCGGCGGCGGCGGCGGTGGCGGCATGATGACCGCGCGCGGCAGCGCCAACATCCTGACCCGCGCCACGGCGGCGCTTGCGGTCGCCTTCTTCGCGACCTCGATCGCGCTGGCGATTCTGGCCCGCATGGACGAGCGTCCCGCCTCCATCCTCGATGCCGCTCCCGGCACGCCCACCTCGGGCCCGGCGGCGGACGGTACCAGCGGGTCCGGCAACGGCATTCTCGACCAGCTTCGCCCCCAGGGCGGCACGCAGCAGGACACGCAGCCCGCGCCGAGCGGGCCGCAGGTTCCCGCGGCCGAGTAAGCCGCTTTCGGGCCGGCGATCGCCGGCCCCCGGCGCAACGATCTCATCCGATGCCCCGCGACGCGGTTTCGCGGGGCATTTTCTTGTGTGTTAACTCACGGCCGGGCGGACGAATCGCCGCCCGAAGACTTATGGTAATTGCCCATGGCGCGATACATCTTCATCACTGGCGGCGTGGTGTCTTCGCTCGGCAAGGGGCTTGCGTCTGCGGCCCTTGGAGCGCTTCTGCAGGGCCGCGGCTACAGGGTCCGGCTGCGCAAGCTCGATCCCTATCTGAACGTCGATCCGGGCACCATGAGCCCGTATCAGCACGGCGAGTGCTTCGTCACCGACGACGGGGCCGAGACGGATCTGGACCTCGGCCACTACGAGCGTTTCACCGGACGTCCCGCCAACAAGCAGGACAACATCACCACCGGGCGGATCTACAAGGAGATCATCGCCAAGGAGCGCCGGGGCGACTACCTCGGCGGCACGGTGCAGGTGATTCCCCACGTCACGGACGCCATCAAGGCCTTCGTGCTCGACGGCAACGAGGACTATGACTTCGTGCTGTGCGAGATCGGCGGAACGGTGGGCGACATCGAGGGACTGCCGTTCTTCGAGGCGATCCGTCAGCTCGGCAACGAGCTGCCGCGCGGCCACGCGGTCTATATCCACCTGACGCTGATGCCCTTCATCGCGACGGCGGGCGAGTTGAAGACCAAGCCGACCCAGCACTCCGTGAAGGAACTGCGCTCCATCGGCATCCAGCCCGACATTCTCATGGTGCGCTGCGATCGCAAGATCCCGGACGGCGAGCGGCGCAAGCTGTCGCTCTTCTGCAACGTCCGCGAGAGCGCCATCGTGCCGGCCTATGACGTCAAGTCGATCTACGACGTGCCGATCGCCTATCACGAGGAAGGGCTCGACGAGGAGGTGCTCTCCGCCTTCGGCATCACCGGCGCACCGACGCTGGACCTGTCGCGCTGGACGGAGATCTCGGAGAACCTCGCCAATCCCGAGGGCGAGGTCACCATCGCCATCGTCGGCAAGTACACGGTGCTCAAGGATGCCTACAAGTCGCTGATCGAGGCGATCGTCCATGGCGGCATCGCGAACCACGTGCGGGTCAAGACCGAGTGGATCGATTCGGAGATCTTCGAGAAGGAGGATCCCTCGCCCTGGCTCGAGCACGTCAACGGCATTCTCGTGCCCGGCGGCTTCGGCGAGCGCGGCGCGGAAGGCAAGATCGCCGCCGCCCGTTTCGCGCGCACCCACAACGTGCCTTATTTCGGCATCTGCTTCGGGATGCAGATGGCGGTCATCGAGGCCGCGCGCAATCTCGCCGGCATCACGGCCGCCAATTCGACCGAGTTCGGCGAGACGAGCGAGCCGGTCGTCGGTCTGATGACCGAATGGGCGCGCGGCAACACGCTGGAGCAGCGTGCGGCCGACGGCGAACTCGGCGGCACCATGCGGCTCGGCGCCTATCCGGCGAAGCTGGAGGAGGGGTCGCGCATCGCCGCGATCTACGGCAGCGAGGAAATTTCCGAGCGTCACCGTCATCGCTATGAAGTGAACATCGGCTATCGCGAGCGCCTGGAGCCGGCGGGGCTGCGCTTCGCCGGCACGTCGCCGGACGGGGCGCTGCCGGAGACCGTGGAGATCGACGATCATCCGTGGTTCATCGGCGTGCAGTATCACCCGGAGCTGAAGTCGCGGCCCTTCGAGCCGCATCCGCTCTTTGCCTCCTTCGTCGCCGCGGCGGTGGAGCAGAGCCGGCTGGTGTGAATGTTACGAGCCTTCCGCCGCGCAACCCGCGCGGCGGGGGCGACCCGGACGCGGGAGCGGTCCGGGCAACACAAGAGGGGAGGGGCGGGCGTGCGGCCACGCGGTCTCGATCATGTCGTCTGGCCGGTGCGCGATCTCGATGCCGCCGCCGCCTTGTTCGAAACGCTCGGGTTCACGGTGACCCCGCGTGCCCGTCATCCCTGGGGCACGGAGAACCGCCTCGTCCAGCTTGACGGCGCCTTTCTCGAACTTCTGACGATCGGCGGCGATGCCGCGATCCCGGATGCGGCACCCGGCACGCTGTCCTTCGGTGCCTTCAATCGCGATTTCCTCGCCCGTGGCGAGGGCGGCTCCATGATCGTGCTGGAAAGCGGCGACGCGGCCGCCGATCGAGCTTCCTTCGAGGCCGCCGGCCTGAAGGTCTTCGAGCCGTTCTCCTTCGGTCGCACCCAGGAGCTTTCCGACGGCACGACGCGCGAGGTCCGCTTCGATCTCACCTTCGTCGAAAACCCGCTCGACGCGTCGCTCGGCTATTTCACCTGTCACAACCTGTTTCCGGAAAACTTCTGGTCCAGCGCCTACCAGACCCACGGCAACGGCGTGCGCGCGCTCGAGGCGGTCGTGCTGACGACGGACGAGCCGGCCGACCAGGCCGAGTTCTGGAAGGCGTTCACCGGGCGGCGCGAGATGCGCGCCACGAGCCTCGGCATCACGATCTCGACCCCGCGCGGCGACATCCGCATCATGACCCCGGCCGCCTATGGCGCGCTGTTTGGCGACGACATGGCGCCGGTGGAGGGCAACCGTCTTGCCGCGCTGGTGCTTGCCGGCGGCGATGTCGAGGCGATTGCGCGCCGCGCCGCCGATGCCGGCCTGTCCATGGACCGGGTGTCGGAGGGATTGCGCCTGCGGGCCGCCGATGCCTTCGGCATCACGCTTGTGTTCGTGTGATCCGCGCGTAGTCTTCCCTGAGGGCAGGGGCGAGACAACGGGAACGAACAGGGTTTCGCGGAGACGGTTGCGGCTGCCTTTACCGGACCGAAACCCCGCGCGTTCCAAAAGACACGCATGAAGTGCACGACCGGGCGGCTCGCCCGGTCTGCTTGGAGCCGGGCCGACGATCGGGAATCGCGTCGCCGGAGAGCTTGAAGAAGGACGGAACCATGTCTCACTCGACCAGGGCACTGCTCAGGGCCTCGGCCGCCGCTCTCGCGGTTCTCGCGCTTGCCGCCTGCAATCCGTCCGACGATACGGCGGCGAAGAAGCCCGAGCCGCCGACCGTGACCGTCGCCGCGGCCCAGAACAAGGACGTGCGCCAGTCGACGACCTTCGTCGGCCAGATCCAGGCGGTGGACGATGTCCAGATCCTTGCCCGCGTGTCCGGTTTCCTGGAGGCCAAGCACGTCGACGACGGCGCCATGGTCAAGAAGGACCAGTTGCTGTTCTCGATCGAGAAGACGTCCTACGAGGCGGCAGTCGCCTCGGCCGAGGCGGATGTGGCCAATGCCCGCGCGGATGCCGCGCTCAAGGCGGCGGACCTCGCCCGTGATACGGATCTCTACCAGAAGGGCCACATCTCCAAGGCCAAGTTCGACGCGACCACGGCGGCCAAGGAGCAGTCCGACGCAAACGTCGAGGCAGCCGATGCCCGGCTGAAGACGGCAAAGCTCAACCTCAGCTACACCGAGATTTCGGCGCCCTTCGACGGCCAGATCAGCAAGACG
The DNA here is from genome assembly GCA_002722295.1 of Stappia sp. Lineage (GTDB taxonomy): Bacteria > Pseudomonadota > Alphaproteobacteria > Rhizobiales > Stappiaceae > Stappia. Next base: position 136,597 of record PBLF01000029.1, read on the forward strand.
GCCTTCAGCGTCGGCGATGTGCTCGGCCCCAACAGCGGCCCCATCACGCGCCTGGTCAGCAAGGCGCCGGTCTATGTGAGTTTCGCCATCAGCGAAAAGCAGCTCCTGGACACGGTGAAGGGGCGGGGAACCGCCGGCTCCATCGTTGCCGAGGACATTCCTGACGTGCACCTCGTGCTGCCCAACAACGAGACCTATGGCGAGAACGGCGACATCGTCTTCCTCGACAACCGGGTCGATCCCAAGACGGGCACGATCTCCCTGCGCGCCAAGTTCGACAACAAGGACGGGCTCCTGGTTCCCGGCACCTTCGTGAGCGTCGTGATCGAGGCGCAGAAGGCGCAGAAGGAACTGGTGATCCCGCAGGCGGCGATCCAGCGCAACCAGCAGGGCCCCTTCGTTCTGGCGGTGAACGACAAGAACCTGGTCGAGCAGCGTCAGGTCGAGCTCGGCGCCCAGGTCGGCTCGGACTTCGTGGTCACCAAGGGACTGCAGCAGGGTGAGCGCGTCATCACGCTCGGCCTGCAGAAGGTGCGTCCCGGCGTGCCGGTCAAGACGGCGACCGACCCCAACGCGGCGGCCGACGCCAAGCCGGCGGAGTAACGCCTGATGTTCTCGCGCACCTTCATCTACAGGCCGAAATTCGCCCTCGTCATCTCGATCGTCATCACGATCGCGGGCCTGATCGGCTACGCCACGCTGCCTGTCGAGCAGTTCCCGGACATCACGCCGCCGGTGGTGAACGTCTCCGCCACCTACACCGGCGCCAGCGCCGACGTGGTCGAGAGCACGGTCGCGGCCCCCATCGAGGGGCAGGTGAACGGCGTCGACGACATGATCTACATGGAGTCGAACAGCACCGATAACGGCAGCTATTCGCTCAACGTCACCTTCGCCGTCGGTACCGATCCGGACATCGCCACCGTCAACGTGCAGAACCGCGTGGCCCAGGCCACCAGCATGTTGCCGAGCGAGGTGACGCAGAACGGCGTCACGGTGCAGAAGTCCTCGACCAACATGCTGCTGGTCGTCACGCTCTACTCGCCGAACAAGACCTACGACGAACTGTTCCTGTCGAACTACGCCTCGATCAACCTGAAGGACGCGCTGGCCCGCGTTCCCGGCGTCGGCAAGGCGGACGTTCTGACCGACTTCTCGTACGGCATGCGGATCTGGCTCGATCCCGACCGCCTGTCGAGCCTCGGCATGGCGCCGTCCGACTTCATTTCCGCCGTGCGCGACCAGAACATCCAGGTCGCCGCCGGCCAGATCGGCGCGCCGCCCGTGCCCGAGGGGCAGCAGTTCCAGTACACGGTCAAGGCCAAGGGGCGCCTGTCGACCAAGGAGGAGTTCGAGAACATCATCCTGCGCACGGGTGCCGACGGCGCCCTTGTGCGCATCGGTGACGTGGCCCGCGTCGAGCTGGGGTCCCAGTTCTATTCTGCGAACGGCCGCTACGACAGCCAGCCCGCGACGGTGATCGCCGTCTACCAGGCGCCGGGAGCCAACGCGCTTGCCGTCGCCGAGGGCGTTCGCAAGCGCCTCGACGAACTGGCCTCCGCCTTCCCGAAGGACATGGCCTATGAGGTGCCCTTCGACACGACCGAGTTCGTGGAGCGCTCGCTCGACGATGTGGTGACGACCCTCATGATCACCTTCGGCCTCGTGGTCGCGGTGGTCTTCGTGTTCCTCGGAAACTGGCGCGCGACGATCGTTCCCACGATCGCAATTCCCGTGTCGCTGATCGGTACCTTCGCGATTCTTCTCGCCGCCGGCATGTCGCTCAACACCATCAGCCTTTTCGCTCTGGTGCTGGCCATCGGCATCGTCGTCGATGACGCGATCATCGTGGTGGAGAACGTCGAGCGCCTCATTCACGACGAGGGCCTGCCGCCCAAGGAAGCGGCGGTGAAGGCCATGACGCAGATCACCGCGCCGGTGATCGCCACGACGCTCGTGCTGCTCGCGGTCTTCGTTCCGACGATCTTCATGCCCGGCATCACCGGGCGTCTCTACTCCCAGTTCGCCATCACCATCTCGGTGTCGGTGCTCATTTCCTCCATCAACGCGCTGACGCTGTCGCCGGCGCTGTGCGGCCTCATTCTCAAGGCGCACGAGGAGGAGCCGAAGGGCATCTTCGCGCTGTTCGAGAAGGGCGTCAGCGGCGCCCGGAACGCCTATGTCGGCGTCGTGTCGCGCCTGCTTCCGCGTGCCTACGTCGGCGTCCTGGCCGTGCTTCTGGCGATCGGCGGCATCGTTCTTCTGGACGGCAAGCTGCCCAAGGGCTTCCTGCCGCTCGAGGACCAGGGCTACCTGATGGTCGACGTGCAGCTTCCCGACGGCGCCGCGCTGCCGCGTACGTCGGTGATCACCACGGACATGGAAGACCGCCTCAAGGATATCGACGGCATCGAGCACGTCATCACGGTGAACGGCTTCTCGATCCTCAATTCCGGACTGGCGACCAATTCCGCGCTGGTCATCGTCAAGCTCACCAACTGGTCGAAGCGCGAGAAGCCCTCGTTGAGCGCCGACGCGATTCTCGCCGAGCTCTGGCAGGAGTTCGCCACGATCCCGGGCGCCAGCATCATCGCCTTCAACGCACCGCCCATTCCCGGTCTCGGGACCACGGCCGGCGTGGAGATGAAGGTTCAGCAGACCGGCGGCGGCTCGCCCCAGGATCTCGCCTCGGCGATCGGTTCCATGGTCTATTCCTCGAACCAGCTTCCCTCGGTGGCCCAGGCCTATTCGACCTTCCGGGCGAACGTGCCGCAGCTCTTCGTCGATCTCGACCGCTCGCGGGCCAAGCTTCTCGATGTCGGCGTCAGCGATGTCTTCGCCACGCTGCAGGCCTATCTCGGGTCGTACTACGTCAACGACTTCAACATCTTCGGCCGTGTGTACAAGGTCATGATCCAGGCCGAGGGCGCCTATCGCGACCGGGCCGACGACATCGGGCGTCTCTATGTACGCTCGGGCTCCGGAGACATGGTCCCGCTGCGCTCGCTGGTCCAGGTGGAGAACATCCTCGGTCCGCAGATCCTGAACCGGTACAACATGTTCCGCTCGGCGTCGGTGAATGCCTCTCCGGCGGCCGGCGCGTCCACCGGCACCTTGATGGTGGGCATGGCTCAGACGGCCGAGGAGGCGCTTCCCTCGGGCTACACCTTCGAGTGGACGGGAACGGCGCTGCAGCAGCAGGGCGCGGGCGCCGTCGTGGTGCTGGTCCTCATGTTCTCGATCCTCTTCGCCTATCTCTTCCTGGTCGCCCAGTACGAGAGCTGGTCGATGCCCGTGGCCATTCTGCTCACGGTGACGATCGCGCTGCTCGGCGCCTTCGTCGCGGTGCTGGTGACCGGGCGGGACGTCAACCTCTACACCCAGATCGGCATGATCATGCTGGTCGGCCTGGGGGCGAAGAACGCGATCCTGATCGTCGAGTTCGCCATGGAGGAGAGGGCGGCCGGACGGTCGATCCGCGAGGCGGCGCGCCAGGCGGCCCACCTGCGTTTCCGCGCCGTGATGATGACCGCGCTGGCCTTCCTGCTCGGTGTCGTGCCGCTGCTCACCGCCTCGGGCGCGGGCGCGGCCAGCCAGCAGGCGATTGGCTTCGCGGTCTTCGGCGGCATGGCCTTCGCCACCGCCTTCGGCGTCGTCTTCGTGCCCGTGCTCTATGTGGTGATGCAGTCGCTGCGCGAGCGGGTGAAGGGTGTCTACAAGGGCATCGACGCGCCGGGCGAGACGCCGGAAGGACCCGACGGCGGGCCGGACCACGACGAGGGAAGCGCCCGTCCGGCGTGACCCGATCGAGCAAACCGGATCGGGCGGCGCTTGCGTGCCGCCCGACTTCTGTGAACGCGGGGCAATAACCGCTTGTCTTCATGCGCCCCCGTTGTTACAGGGATGCGCGTTGGGAGCCTGTAGCTCAGCTGGTAGAGCAACTGACTTTTAATCAGTAGGTCCAGGGTTCGAACCCCTGCGGGCTCACCAACTTTTCTCTCTCTGCCTTTTCGATGATCCTGAACACGCGCCACGATTTCGGCGTGCGGCGCCGCATGTTCCGCCGGTTGCTTGTCTTTCTTCCAGCTTGCGACGACGGTGTTCGCTCCGCCCCTGCGCGACACATCGAAGGTGCCGACCTGCTCGCGCCGGAAAAGGTCGCAAATCATATTTCCGAAAATGTTTCCGCACTGTGTGGTCGCAATCGAGCGCCGAACGTATTAACGTTTTGGTTGCCCCGGCGTGCAATACTTGGGTGAATCGGGTGAGCGAACACCCGATATGCTTGCAATGCCGGGCCTGACGAGAGATCGTTGTCCCGCCGGATGCCGGAGAACCGGCCCGTTCGCAAGCATCGGGGACCGCCGGTGGCGGCGGGGTGGACAGACGGATCATGGACAGGTCGTCGCGATGCGTGAAAGCATCGTGTCGGCCTTAGAAGGCTGGATTGGAGCCGCCGATGTCACACGACGGATCAGACGGACACACCCCGGGCGCGGCCGAATTCGAGTTCCTCAAGGGACATATCGCGGCCACGATGACGCTGATTCACGGCCTTATCGCGCAAGGCGCGCTCGACCGTCATGCGCTCGACGCCTATTTCACCGACTATCTCAGCCAGCTTCCCCACACCCGGCAGACGCTGGCACTGAGACTGGTCATCGACCAGTGGCGTCAGGGCCTTCGCGACGGGCAGGACGAGGCGGAACTGCGCCGCAACTTCCTTGAGGTCATCCAGGGCGGCCGCGGGCCGGAGTAACCCGGGCCCGCACCCCTCAGGGGTCCTGTCGCCCGAACGCCAGGCGCACGCGCGCGAACACGCCGCGAAGATCGCCTTCGACCAGCCACGCAATTCCGATCCGGCTTCCCAGCGCGATCGCCATGATCGTCACGGGAGCCGTGAGCGAAAGCGCCGATGCGGCGCTGAGGCCCTGACCCACGGTGCAGCCGTAGGCCAGGATTCCGCCGGTGCCCATCAGGAAGGCTCCGATGAGATGCCGGCGAAGCTCGCGCACGTCGTCGCAGGCTTCCCAGCGGAACTCCCGTTTCAGGCGCGCCCCGGCGAAGGCGCCCGCGATCACGCCGAACACCGAGCCGATTCCGAAGGTGATGGCCGCGCCGGAAAACGTCATCAGGTAGACGATGGCGTCGCCGAGCGGTCGCACGAAGGTGAAGGATTCCAGTTTCTGGGGGGCGAAGGGATCGGCGCCGAGCCGCGCCGTGACGAGCCATCCGGCGGCGATCGCGAGACCGACGGCCACCCCGCTCCAGATCAGGCGCGGGGCCTGACGAAAGCTTCCGCCACCAAGCGCCCAGCCGCCGAGAACGACGGCAACGGCGAGGCCGGGCAGGGCGCCCGTGTCGAGTCCCGCCACCTTGTCGACCAGCGCGTCCAGGGACGGGGCGGGCTGTGCCGTCGCGCCGCGCGGCTCGAACACGACACGGCGCAGCAGTCCGGTAATGCCGCCCATTGCCATGTAGGCCGAGACGCCCATGACGAGGAAGGTCACGACCGCGCGCAGGTCGCCACCGCCGATGCGCGCCAGCGTTCCGAACCCGCAGGTTCCGACAAGCGCCATGCCGAGGCCGAACATCAGCCCGCCGACGACGGCCCCGGACCACGGAATGGCATGGCCGAGGTAGACCGAGCGAGACAGGTCGATCAGTCCGGCGTGGGCAAGCACCTGCGTTGCCGCCATGGCGACGGCGATGGCCAGCGCCCAGGCGCGCAGGCGTCTCGTGTCGCCGCCCAGAAACCAGTCCTCGAGCGCGCCCATGGCGCAGAAGCGCCCGACCCGCGCGGCGACACCGAGCACCGCGCCGCCACCGAAGCCGGCAAGGGCCAGCAAGGCGCCGGTTGAAAGTTCCATGGTCCTGCCTCCTCCCAGGGTGTGGACCGTCCGCTTTCCGGTCTCGTGCCGCGCCGATCTCCTCCCGGCGGGGCACGGTCGCGGCCGGCTACTCCTTGCAGAACACGCTGTAGACGACCTCGATGACCTTGCGTGCGTCCTCGTTCGCCAGGCTGTAGTAGACCGTCTTGCCCTCGCGGCGCGTGGTCACGAGCTTGTCCATGCGCAGGCGCGCAAGCTGCTGGGAGACGGTCGGCTGGCGCAGGGCCAGCAGGGTCTCCAGCTCCGTCACGGACTTTTCGCCCTCCGCCAGGATGCAAAGGATCAGAAGGCGGCTTTCGTGGGCGATCGCCTTGAGAAAGTCGCTCGCCGTCCTGGCGTTGTCGATGATCTTGTCGATGTCCGATCCGCACTCGATGTCGGCAACCCGCGGAAGTGCCAAGTGTGTCTCCATGTCGTCTGGCCGGCTGCGTCCGCCGGCATTCGTTTGGTCCTGGGAACGGGGCCCGGCGCCGGGGACGCGGCGCCCTGCCGTCATCCCGCCGGGGTGGCCGGGGCCTTCGTCGTGTCCGGCACCTGCGTTCGCGCGTTTTCGAGCATCTCGCCCAGAAGGCCCCAGAAGAAGTCCTCGCCCGGATATCCCCGGATGCGTCCGTATTCGACACCGTCGTGAACCAGGGCGAAGCTCGGCGTGAATCGTTCCACCGTCATCCAGGCCAGATCGTCGGGGACAGGCGCGAGGATGTCGACGCGACGAAGCGGCGCGGCCCGCCCCTCGTCGGTGCGGGGATAAATGCCGCCGATTTCCGCGTTCCAGCGCTCGCACCAGGAACACCCCTCGCGCTCGAACATCACCAGCTCGAGCGCGGCGGCCGGGCCGCCGTGACTCAATACGGAAAGAAATCCGAACAAAAATGCGAAAATTTTGCGCGAGAGTTTCACGTCGATGAGTCCGTTGGCGGTGGTTCGGCCCTTGTCAGCGCGACAATAGCAGGTTCATATGCGAATGCCAGAATGTGACGGGGTGACAGGCTGTCACATTGTCGTGCGGGTGCGCCTTGCGGCATGGACGTGTCGTGTCATGTGAGGCAGGAAGGGTGTCCAGCCGCCGGACGCCGGCACTTGCAATCTTGTCGCCGCCCGTGATTCCACGCCGCCGGCCGCATCGACCGTCCTCAGGGCGCGCGTTCAGGGAGTTCATCCATGCTTGGAGATGTCACGGTTGCCGGCGCTTTTCTGGCCGGTCTGCTGTCCTTCGTCTCGCCCTGCGTGCTGCCGCTGGTGCCGCCCTATCTCGGCTTCCTTGCCGGTGTCTCCCTCGACGAGCTGACCGGGGAGGGCGAAAAGAAGGCCGATCCGCGCCGCATCTTCTTCGCCTCGCTTGCCTTCGTGCTCGGGTTCTCGACCGTCTTCGTCGCGCTCGGGGCCAGCGCCTCCTTCATCGGTCAGTTCGTTACCCGCCATCTCGACATTCTCGGATATGTCGCGGGCGTGGCCATCATCCTGATGGGACTGCATTTTCTGGGCGTGTTCCGGATCTCCCTGTTTTACCGCGAGGCGCGTGTCCACGTTGAGCGCAAGCCCGCCGGCCTGGTCGGCGCCTATGTCATCGGCCTTGCCTTTGCCTTCGGGTGGACGCCCTGCGTCGGTCCGATCCTGGCCTCGATCCTCTTCGTCGCCGGTAGCGAGGAGACCGTTCTGGGCGGCGCGGTGCTGCTCGCCGCCTATGCGCTCGGCATCGGGATCCCGTTTCTCGCGGCCAGCCTCTTCGCCGGCCCGTTCATGCGCTTCATGATCCGCTTTCGCCGGCACATGGGCCTCGTCGAAAAGGCCATGGGCGTGCTCATGATCCTGACCGGAATCGCCTTCATGACGGGTCAGATGGCGCGGCTTTCGTTCTGGCTTCTCGAGACCTTCCCCGTCCTTTCGACCATTGGCTAAGGCGCTTTTTCGCCGGTCCGCTTCCTCTGCCGCAGTGCGACAAGCTCCCGCAAGGGTTTGAAACCTTGAGGGAAAGCGCGTGTTTGCGCGCGCGTTGTTTCGCAGATGCGAACGCATTCTCAAAATCGAATATGTGAATTGATCGCCCGGAAGGGACCTGTTACCTTTGTCTCGAGCCGCCACAAGAGCGGTCGCGACGGAATGACAAGTCCGGGTTCGCCGGCAGAGGGAAGGAACATGCCCATGAGCCTCATTCGGGGAGGCGTGGCGGCCGTTTGCGCGCTGATGATCGGTGCCGCGGCGGCCAACGCGGAGGAACTGGTTTCCTACGAGATTGTCGACGGCACGATCCCGGCGTCGCTCACCGGCCAGCCGGGTGATCCGGCCGCGGGCCGCAAGGTTCTGTTCGACCGCAAGCTCGGCAACTGCCTGGCCTGCCACATGGTTTCGGATCTTGAGGACCAGCCGTTCCACGGCGAGGTCGGCCCGCCGCTGGACGGGGTGGCGGACCGCTGGGACGAGGCGACGCTGAGGATGCTCATCGTCAATGCCAAGCAGGTCTACGACGGCACGATCATGCCGTCCTTCTACAAGAATTCGGGCTTCGTCCGCATCGCGAAGCAGTTCGAGGCCAAGCCGATCCTGACCGCCCAGCAGGTCGAGGACGTCGTCGCCTACCTGATGACGCTGAAGGACTGACGCGGCCCACCGCGCCCCTTCGCAAGCCAAGTGCGAGGAACTCATGATGAATCTGACCAGACGCCAGGCGCTCGCCCTTGGGGCGGGAGCGGCCGTGCTCACCGTGACCGGGCTTCCCGCCGGCGCCCTTGCCAGCGAGGACAAGGTTCAGGCGGCGATCGACGCGTTTACCGGGGGAACGGCCCCGGAGGCCGGCACCATCTCGCTTTCCGCGCCCGAGATCGCGGAGAACGGCAATACGGTGCCCGTGGGTATCTCGGTGGAGAGCCCCATGAGCGAGGAGGACCACGTGACCGACGTGATCCTTCTGGCCGCCGGCAATCCGTCGCCGGGCGTGGCGACCTTCCACTTCAGCCCCATGTCCGGATCGGCCGACGCCACGACGCGCATGCGTCTCGCCAAGACCCAGGACGTGATCGCCATCGCCAAGACGTCGACCGGCAAGGTCTACATGGACAAGAAGACCGTCAAGGTCACGATCGGCGGCTGCGGCGGCTGAGGCCGCCCCGTCGTTCCGATCCGCTTTCATACGCCACGAGGAGCGTGAGATGTCGAACGTGAAGCCCCGCGTCAAGGTGCCAAAGACCGCGTCGAAGGACGAGGTCATCCAGATCAAGACCCTGATTTCGCACAAGATGGAGTCCGGTCAGCGCAAGGATTCCAGCGGCAACGTGATCCCGCGCCAGATCATCAACAAGTTCACCTGCGAGTTCAACGGCAAGACCGTGTTCTCCTGTGACCTGGACCCCGCGATCTCGGCCAATCCGTACATGGAGTTCAGCGCCAGGGTGCCGGAATCCGGTACCTTCACCTTCACCTGGGTGGACGACGATGGCTCCGTCTACACCAAGGACGCCGAGATCAAGGTCGAGTGACCGTGCCGGGTTTCGTTGCCGCGTGGAGGAGCGCAAGGCGACGGGACCGCAGGGCATGTGCCGCGCGGCGCGGCGGAGCGAAACGGGTCCGCTGACCGCTGCGCGGGACGGCAAAAACATGACGAACCGCGACGGTTCGCGCTGGAGGGACAGCCACATGAGGAAACTTCCGGGGATCATTCTGGCGGGATGCGCGGGCGCCTGCCTGGCGGCGATCGGGCAGGTCGCGGCCGAGGACGCCGACATGCCGGAGATCGACGGCGTCAAGATCATCACCCGCGCGCCGGCGCCCGAAGGGCATCCGCTCGACGAGATCACGTCCGGGTTCGTCTATCGGACCGAGGAGACCCAGGAACTCGAACTGGATGACTTCACCAATCCGGGTTTCCTGATGGTCGAGCTTGGCCAGGACCTCTGGTCGACGCCGGAGGGAAGCGCCGGGAAGTCCTGCGAGAGCTGTCACGGCGATGCCTCGGAGAGCATGAAGGGCGTGCGCGCGGCGATGCCGAAATGGAGCGAGGCGGCAGGCAAGCCGCTGACGCTGGAACAGACCATCAACGCCTGCCGCACCGACCGCATGGGTGCCGACGCCTGGAAGTGGGAATCCGACCAGATGCTCGGCATGACCGCCTTCGTTGGCCTGCAGTCGCGCGGAATGCCGGTGAAGCTCGACCTCGCCGCCGGCGACATGCAGAGCTGGTGGGAGCACGGCAAGGAGCTCTACTACACCCGCACGGGTCAGCTGGAGCTCGCCTGTGCCAACTGCCACGAAGACAATTACGGCAACTACATCCGCGCCGACCACCTGAGCCAGGGGCAGTCCAACGGCTTCCCCACCTACCGCCTCAAGTGGCAGAAGCTGGGGTCCCTGCACCGCCGCCTCAAGGGCTGTATCAAGGACACGCGCGCCGAGACCTATGACGTGGGCTCGGACGAGCTCGTGGCGCTGGAGACCTATCTGGCCTGGCGCGGAACGGGGCTTTCGGTGGAAACGCCGGCCGTGCGCAACTGATCCGCTCACGGATCCCTCGCGCGAAACGGCGGGCGTCCGCGCCCGCCTCGCACACACAAGCGGTTCTCCCGTGACGACCGGAGCGATCCGGGCAGCGTCCCGGCGGAGCCTTGCCGGGTCACGGCGCCTGCCCGGGCGCGAAGCCGCCCGGCAGCGACGAATGCCATGAAGGGTCGGGAAACAGGCGACGCCCATGATCTCAAGACGCGAATTTCTGATGGCCGCGGTCGCGACCGGCGCCATGACAGCCGGATCCGGGTTCGGCCGCTGGTCGAGGCTCGCCGCCCGCCAGGTGCTGACCCAGGACGACATCCTGGGCTTTCGCCCGCTGGGCAACGTGACGCTGGTTCACCTGACCGACATTCATGCCCAGCTCATGCCGGTGTGGTTTCGCGAGCCCTCAACCAATCTGGGCGTCGGCGAGGTCGCGGGCCTGCCTCCCCATGTGACGGGACAGGACTTCCTGAAGCTCTACAACCTGGACCCCGGCTCGCCGGAGGCCTACGCGCTGACCTCCACGGATTTCGACGCGCTGGCAAGAACCTACGGCAGGATGGGCGGCGCCGACCGCATCAGCACGGTGCTCAAGTCGATCCGCGCCGAACGCGAGGCGAACACGCTGTTCCTTGACGGTGGCGATACCTGGCAAGGCAGTTACACCTCGCTCAAGACCGGTGGCGCCGACATGATCGAGGTCATGAACTCGCTAGCACCCGACGCCATGACAGGGCACTGGGAGTTCACCTACGGTGCCGACCGTGTGCGCGAACTCGTCGATGCGCTGCCCTATCCCTTCCTCGGCGCCAACGTGCGCGACACGGAATGGGACGAGGCGGTTTTCGAGGCCTACCGCATCTTCGAGCGCGGCGGCGTGCGCATCGCGGTCATCGGCCAGGCCTTTCCCTACACGCCGGTCGCGAACCCGCGCTGGATGATCCCGACCTGGTCTTTCGGCATCCGCGAGGAGGACGTTCAGGCCAATGTCGACGCGGCACGCGAGGAGGGGGCCGAGGTGGTCGTGCTCCTGTCGCACAACGGGTTCGACGTGGATCGCAAGCTCGCCGGGCGGGTGAGCGGCATCGACGTCATCCTGACGGGCCATACGCATGACGCGCTGCCCGAGCCGGTGAAGGTCGGCAAGACGCTGCTGATCGCGTCCGGGTCGAACGGAAAGTTCCTCTCCCGTCTCGATCTCGATGTGCGGGACGGCGAGGTGAAGGACTATCGCTACCGGCTGATCCCGATCTTTTCCGACGTGATCGAGCCGGATGCGGACGTGACGGCGCTGGTCGAGAAGGTACGCGCGCCCTATGCGGACGAACTCGCCCGCGAACTCGCCACCGCCGAGACGCTGCTCTACCGGCGCGGCAATTTCAACGGCACCTTCGACGATCTCATCTGCGAGGCGCTCATCGAACAGCGCGATGCCGAAATCGCGCTTTCGCCCGGTTTCCGGTGGGGCACGAGCGTTCCCTCGGGCGAACCGATCAGGGTGGAGGACCTGCACAACGCGGTCTCCATGACCTACCCGGCGGTCTATCGCATGGAGATGACCGGAGCGACGCTGCGCGAGATCCTGGAGGATGTTGCGGACAATCTCTTCAACGTGGATCCCTACTACCAGCAGGGCGGCGACATGGTTCGTGTCGGCGGCATGGGCTACGCCATCGACCCGACGAAGGAAATCGGAAACCGCATCTCGGACATGACGCTGCTCAGGGACGGCAGCGCCATCGAGGCGGGACGGAACTACACCGTGACCGGCTGGGCCAGCGTCAACGAGGGGACGGAAGGACCAGCGATCTGGGATGTGGTCGAAAACCACCTCAAGGGCCGGGACACCGTGAGGCTCGCGCCCAACAGGTCGGTGACCGTCAAGGGGATGTGAGGGGCATTCGGGCGGGAGGAGTCCGCCCTTAATGTTCACAGATATGAAACATGAAATTTGAAATGCGAAAGCCGGAGTGGAACATGTCCAGATCGCGCAATCCAGGTGAAACCCCGGCCGACCCGTCGAGGCGCCTGCTGTTGAAGGCGGGGCTCGCGGCGGGCGGGCTGGCCGCAACGGGCGGGCTCGCGCGCGCCGAAGGCGATCCCGCCAATCTTCCGCCGAATGTCGCCGACTGGAGCCGGTATCTCGGCCCCGGTGTCGATGCCGCCCCCTATGGCGTTCCCTCCGAGCACGAGGCACATGTGGTGCGCCGCGACGTGGAATGGCTGACGGCGTCGCGCGAGAGCTCGGTCAATTTCACGCCGCTGCAGGACCTGGACGGCATCATCACGCCGAACGGGCTCTGCTTCGAGCGTCATCATGGCGGCGTGGCCGACGTCAATCCGACCGACTACCGGCTGATGATCAACGGGCTGGTCGACACGCCCTTGATCTTCACCATGGAGGACCTGAAGCGCTTCCCGCGCGAGAACCGGATCTACTTCCTGGAATGCGCCGCGAACTCGGGCATGGAATGGCGCGGCGCGCAGCTCAACGGCTGCCAGTTCACGCATGGCATGGTCCATTGCGTGATGTATACGGGCGTTCCGCTGAAATACATCCTCGAGGAAGCCGGGCTCAAGACCTCCGCCAAGTGGATCATGCCGGAGGGCGGTGACGCATCGGGCATGAACCGCTCGATCCCGCTCGAAAAGGCGCTCGACGACTGCATGGTCGCCTTCAAGATGAACGGCGAGGCGCTGCGTCCCGAGCAGGGCTATCCGGCCCGCCTCGTGGTGCCTGGCTGGGAAGGCAACATGTGGGTCAAGTGGCTGCGCCGCATCGAGGTCGGCGACGAGCCCTGGCACGCCCGCGAGGAGACTTCCAAGTACACGGACCTGCTCGCCGACGGACGTGCGCGCCGTTTCACCTGGGTCATGGACTGCAAGTCCGTCATCACCAGTCCGAGCCCGCAGGCGCCGATCACCCACGGCAAGGGCCGCATGGTGGTGACCGGCCTCGCGTGGTCGGGCAAGGGGCGGGTGTCGCGGGTCGACGTCACGCTCGACGGCGGACGCAACTGGCATCAGGCGCGTATCGACGGGCCGAGCCTGCCCAAGGCGCTGCACCGCTTCTATCTCGAGTTCGACTGGGACGGCTCGGAGCTTCTACTCCAGTCGCGCGCCCACGACGAGACGGGCTATGTGCAGCCGACGAAGGACGAGTTGCGCGCGGTGCGCGGAACCAACTCGATCTACCACAACAACGGCATCCAGACCTGGTATGTGATGGCGAACGGGAGCGTTGAAAATGTCGAGATTTCCTGAGCTCCTGGCGGCGGCGGCCGTTTCCGCCGGCATCGTGCTTGCCGGGCCGGCGCTGGCCGGCAAGTTCGGCCTGGGCACCAAGGCGACCAGCGAGGAAATTGCCGGCTGGGACATCGACGTGCGTCCCGACGGGCAGGGGTTGCCGGAGGGAAGCGGCACGGTGAGCGATGGCGAGGAGATCTTCGCCGAACGCTGTGCGGCCTGTCACGGCGACTTCGCGGAAGGTCTCGACCGCTGGCCGGTTCTCGCCGGCGGGCGTGACACGCTGAAAAGCGGCAATCCGGTCAAGACCATCGGCTCCTATTGGCCGTATCTGTCGACGGTCTACGACTACATCTACCGTGCCATGCCCTATGGCGACGCGCAGAGCCTCTCACCGGACGAAACCTACGCCATCGTCGCCTACCTGCTCTACATGAACGACGTGGTGACGGACGATGCCTTCGAACTGTCGAAGGAGAATTTCACCTCGATCAGGATGCCGAACGAGAACGGCTTCTATGACGATGACCGCGACGCATCGCCGATCGCCAGGCCGCATGAGGTCTGCATGAGCGATTGCAAGACGGATGTGAAGATCACGAAGCGGGCGCGGGTGATCGACGTGACCCCGGACAGCGAAGACGGTCCCGAGGGCATGAACGTCGATTGACGCACCCTCTCAAATCATGCCCGTGACTTGCGCCGGCGGAGCAATTCGCCGGCGTTTTGTTTTCCAGGGCCTTCAGACGCGCGCGCGGCGCAGGCCGGCAACTTTCGCGCGGGCACGCTCGAACAGCGCGCGCGGCACCGTCGCCAGGATCACGCCGGCCATGATCAGCACGAAGCCGGCGACGTGATAGAGCTTCAGGTCCTCGCCAAGGAAGATGACGGCCATCAGAACGCCGTAGGGCGGCAAGAGATACATGAACAGCCCCGTGGTCGCAGGTCCCACGATCTTGATGCCGTACTGGAAGGTCGAGAACGCAAGCACGGAGGCGGACACGGCCAGGCCGAAGATCGACATCCACGCGGCGCCACTCGCGGGAAAACGGCCTGTTTCCGCGATCTCGACGATGGTGAAGGGCAACAGCGTGATCGCGCCGGCAAGCGCAAGCGTTGCAAAGAGCGATAGCGTTGGAATGTCCGCCAGGGCCTTGCGCTTGAGCAGCACCGAGTATCCGGCCCAGGCGAGGGCCGCCAGCGCGATCAGAACGTCGCCCGCGTTGAGCCGCAGGCCCAGAAGCGTGCCGAGCGATCCCTTGACGACGATGGTCACGACACCGACCACGGCAAGAACGATGCCGAGCGCCTCGCGGCCGCCCACGCGCCGTCCGCGAAAGATCCATTCCAGCAACAGGATGAGGACCGGTGACGAGGTGTAGATCAGCGTGCCGTTGGAGGCCGTCGTGTACTTCAGCGCGAAATAGACGCCGGCGCCACAGATCCACATGCCGAAGAACGCCATGACACCGATGACCTTCCACTCTCGCAGAAGCGTCTCGCGGTGATCGCGGATGCCCTGCCACGCGAAGGGAAGCAGGATGACGAAGGCGAGCAGCCAGCGCAGGAAGGCGAGTGTCCAGGGCTCCACCGTGGTCGCCGCAGCACGGCCGATCACGAGGTTGGAGGAAAAGAACATCGGCATGACGAGGAGCAGGGCGAAGGCCCTGTGCCGCGGATCCTTGAAGTCGATCATGAGGTCCCGGAAACTGGCGTGACCGGTTCGGCCCGCAGGGATTGGTTCCCGTTCCCTACCGTTTTTTGTCGCCGACAGGAAGAGCGCGGGCTACCGGCTGGCGGAAAGGTCCCTTGGATAGGGAACTGCCGCGCAGGTCACGGCCTCGGCGGCGAGGTACACGCATGCGGCGGCCGCGTCGGCGGCATTGTGGAAGGGCCCGGCCAGCAGGCGGACCTTGCCCTCCGGCGCGGCAAGCTTGCTGTGCGCAATGGAGGAGGGCAGCAGCGTCTGGGCCGCGCGGATCTCCTTCCAGGTCTCCTCGGCGGCGGTCTCGCTGTCGAAGCGACCGAGGTCGAGCGCGAAGTCCGTCCGCGCGATCCGTCCGCCGCTGTCTTCGTCCAGATGGCCGGCGGCACGTGTCACCTGTAGTGGCTTCGGTTTCCGCAGGACGGCCTTTTGCGGGATCGAGGCGACGCTTGCGGGAGGCTCGGAGGAGGGAAGCGCGACAATGCGCACTGGCGTCGCGGGCTGCTTTGCCATGGCGGTCTCGACCGGGTCGGACGCGGGAGCGGCGTCGGCGGCCTGGACCTTCTTGTCCGCCTCGTTGTTGCGCCAGGGTGCGGGAGCGGGGACCGTTTCCACCGGCCGCCTGGGGGCGCCGGCAACCTTCAGGATCGCGCGGTCCAGTTCCTCGCGGAAGGAACTTTCCTTCGCGGTGTCGGCGGGCTTGCGCGGAATGGCCCGCTCATGCGGAACGCGCTTTTCGGCGGCGGGAGCCCCGGACATGACCCGGTCCGGGTCTTGCGTGTCCGGCTTCGCCGTCACGGGCGGAGTTTTGACCGTCGTGTTGCCTGCGTCGTGCGCCGGCTTTTCCCGGGCCCCGTCCTTGCGCTCGCGCTCGATTTCGCGCTGTTCCTGGAGAATGGCCAACCCTCGCCTCAGCGAGGCGACTTCGCGGCGAAGCGTGTCCAGCTCGGCTTCCATCTGCCGGCGCGCCTGTTCGGCCTCGACTCCTCCGCTGGAAGGGTAGATCTGGACGGTCCTGTCCTCGTCGGTGCGTTTTCCGATCGATGCGGTGGTGCTCACCTTGCCCGGAGGCGGCAGAAGCGTGCCTTCGCTGGCCATTTCTGCAAGCGGAGCCCGTCCACCGTCGGTGAAATAGACCGAGGAGGCGCCAACCATGGCAAAGAGAACGGCCGCCGAGCCCCACAACGCGACCCAGCCCGCATCGGCACGACGGCCGGCGGGCTGCTTCGTCTTATGGACTTTGGCTTGCCGTTTCACGCGACCGATCCTGGGCCTGAGGAACCATGGTGCTAGAAAACGCCGAACAAGGTTAACAAGGCTTAAACTTGCCGCTGCCATGCGGGCAAGCACTTCACTTTCGGCGAGCGGGGCGGCGTGGCATTTGCGGTTTGTTTGCAAGTCTCTGTCATGAAGTGAAACAGGTTGTGATTGTGCATCTGGGTCGCGGTTTCGGTATGGCTGTCGGCGCCGGTGGGGCGGGATCGGACTTTGGCGTTCGAGCGAGCGGAGACGGACCTTCATGTGCGGAATTGTTGGCATTCTTGGGAAGAACGCGGTCGCGGGACAGATCGTGGACGCCCTGAAGCGGCTCGAGTATCGCGGATATGATTCGGCTGGCGTCGCCACGCTCGTCGATGGACGGATCACCCGTCGCCGCGCGCCCGGCAAGCTGCGCAACCTTCAGGAAAAGCTCGAGCGTGCCCCGCTCGCGGGCGAGGCCGGCATCGGCCACACCCGCTGGGCGACCCATGGCGCAGCGACCGAGGCCAATGCGCACCCTCATGCGGCGCCCGGCGTGGCCGTGGTCCACAACGGCATCATCGAGAACTATCTCTCCCTGCGCGCGGGTCTGGTGGACGCGGGCGTCAAGCTCGACAGCGACACGGACACCGAAGTCGTTGCGCAACTCGTCTCGCAGGAGATCGCGGGGGGCGCCTCGCCGGAGGCCGCCGTCGCCGCCGTGCTGCCGCGTCTGAAGGGCGCTTTCGCGCTCGCCTTCCTCTTCGACGATCAGCCGGACCTGCTGATCGGCGCGCGCCTCGGGTCGCCGCTGGCCGTCGGTCACGGCGAGGGCGAGATGTATCTCGGCTCGGACGCCATCGCCCTGTCGCCGTTCACCGACCAGATCACCTATCTGGAGGAGGGCGACCGGGTCGTCCTGACCCGCGCGGGCGCCACCATCCGCGATGCCTCGGGCACGGTTGTCGAGCGCCCGACGATCTCGTCCCAGGCGGTTGCCGGTGCGGCGGACAAGGGCAACTACCGCCACTTCATGGCCAAGGAGATCCATGAACAGGCGGAAGTGTCCGGCCATACCCTGTCGCGCTACCTCGATCTGTCCGCCATGACGACCGTCTTCGACGGTGACGCGACGGTCGACTTCACCCGGATCGACCGTCTGGTCGTGTCCGCCTGCGGCACGGCCTATTATGCGGGTCTCGTCGCCAAATACTGGTTCGAGAAGGTCGCCCGCCTGCCGGTCGACATCGACGTGGCCTCGGAGTTCCGATATCGCGAGGCGCCGCTTTCTCCCCGCGATCTGGCGCTTTTCATCTCCCAGTCCGGCGAGACGGCCGACACGCTCGCTTCGCTCCGCTACTGCAAGGGGGAGGGCGTGACGGTCGCCTCCATCGTCAACGTGCCGGAATCGACCATCGCCCGGGAATCCGATCTCGTGTTCCCGACGCTGGCCGGGCGGGAAATCGGCGTGGCCTCGACCAAGGCCTTCATTTGCCAGTTGACGGTTCTGGCTGCCCTCGCGATCCATGCGGGCCGGCAGCGTGGCCATCTCGATGCTGAAGCCGCCGCGCGTCTCGTGCGCGAACTGGGCGACTTGCCGGCCATGATCAACGATGCGCTCGCTTGCGAGAGCGACATCGAGGCGCTTGCGCAGCCGCTTTCGCGTGCGCGCGACGTTCTGTATCTCGGGCGCGGCACCAATTATCCGCTCGCGCTGGAAGGGGCCCTGAAGCTCAAGGAGATCTCTTACATCCATGCCGAGGGGTATGCGGCGGGCGAGCTCAAGCACGGCCCCATCGCGCTGATCGACGAGGACGTGCCGGTCGTGGTCATCGCGCCCTTCGACGCGGTGTTCGAGAAGACCGTTTCCAACATGGAGGAGGTTGCCGCGCGCGGCGGCAAGGTCATCCTGATCACGGACCAAGCGGGAGCAAGCGCGTGCGGTGCCCCGACATGGAAGACCATCGTGCTGCCCGACGTGCCGGACTTCGTGGCACCGGTCATCTTCGCGCTGCCCGTGCAGTTGCTAGCCTACCACACGGCCGTCTTCATGGGCACGGACGTGGACCAGCCGCGCAATCTGGCGAAATCCGTCACCGTCGAGTGACGGTGATCGCGGCATGACGACGAGGGGCCGTTTGCCCCTCGTGTCACCGGCGTCGGCGCTTCAGCTCTCCTGCGATGCCTTGCGTGCCGCCAGTTCCGCCGCCGCCATCTCGTCGTGGTGGCGTGCCGACTGAACCTCGATGAAGATCCGCGTGACGATCGGGAAGCGGGCCTTGACCGCGAGCTCAAGCGTGTGGATCGCCTCTTCCACCTTGCCGGCCGTCAGCGTGTCCTCGAAGTCGACCGACAGGGCCAGGAGAACGTCGTTGGGGCCGCGATGCAGCGTGCGGATCTCGTTGAGCCGGGTCACCGTCGGCGTCGCCTCCACGACGGCGCGCACGGTCTCCGTCACCTGCGGATCCGCCGCTTCGCCAACGAGCAGGCTCTTGGTTTCGAAGGCCAGGAACATGGCCGTCGCCGCCAGGATGATGCCGATGCCGACCGACGCCGCGCCATCGAGCCAGGGCATGGCGAGATACTCGGCTCCCAGAAGTCCCGCGAGCGCGACGAGCAGGCCGGCCATGGCGGCCGTGTCCTCGAAGAGAACGGTGAAGACCGCCGGGTCCTTGCTGTCACGCACCGCGCGAAAGAGGCTGCGTCCGCCACGCGCCTTGTTGAACTCCTTGAAGGCGATCCACCAGGCCACGGCCTCGAACACGATCGCCAGCGCCAGCACCACATAGGCGACAATGGGCGAGGCGATCGGATGCGGGTCGAGGATCTTGTGAACGCCCTCGTAGATGGAAATGCCGGAGCCAACCGCGAAGATCAGGATGGCGACGACAAAGGACCAGAAGTAGAGCTCAACGCCATAGCCGAAGGGGTGTTTTTCATCAGCGGGTTGCCGGGCTTTCTTCAACCCATGCAGCAAGAGACCCTGGTTGCCCGTGTCGACCAGCGAGTGAATGCCTTCCGACATCATCGCCGACGAGCCGGTCCACGCTGCCGCGACGAACTTGGTGACCGCGATGAGGAAGTTGCCGGCAAGGGCGGCATAGATGACTTTCTTCGAGCCGGAAGCGGCCATGGGTTTGTTCCTGACTGGGCATGGGCGTGGTCACGCCCTGGAGCATGACGATTGTACGTGTCATTTTACAGAAGCTGGCCCGAACGGGCTTTCTTTCGTTTGGGGCTCCCGCATCGGGTATGGTCACGTGAAAGTGACCGATTCTGACCGGAGACGTCGATGTATCTCGCCGCCCTGTTTTTCCTCATCACCCTGACGCTTGTCGTCGCGGCCTTCGGCTCGGCGCGGTTCGCCGGCCTGCTCACGGCTGTTTCTTTCGTGGTCGCGGTGCTTGTCTACCTGCATCACGCGACCGACGCCCTGCCGATTTCGCTGTGAGGACCGCCATGATCTCCCGTTCGCTCGAGACGACCCTCAACGCGCTCGCACTCCTCGCCATTGCGGTTGTTCTTGGCGTCGCCTTCTTCGATCAGCTCGTAAACGGGGAGCTTCCCTGTCCGCTGTGCCTGCTGCAGCGTTCGGGCTTCCTGCTTCTGGCAATCGGACCGGTGCTCTCCGTCGCGCGCGGGCCCAGGGCCTCCCACTACGGTGTCGCGATCCTCGCCGGACTGCTGGGCGCGGGGTTTGCCATGCGCCAGATCCTGCTTCACATCGCGCCGGGTGACGCGGGCTTCGGTGCGCCGTTCCTTGGGCTGCACTTCTACACCTGGGCGTTCGTCGTCTTCGTCGTGGCGATTGCCGCTTGTGCGGCGATTCTGATCCTGCGGGCGCCCGATGAGGCGGGCGAGGCGGCTTCCGGCGGGGGCACGCTTGGCCGGGTCGCCGTGCTGCTGGTCATCCTGATGGCGGGAGCGAACGCAATGTCGACCGTGCTCGAGTGCGGTTTCGCCACCTGCCCGGACGATCCGCAAACGTATGAGCTGCTGACGCCGTCCGCGTCCTGAGCGGACGGCCGCCGCCAACACCACCGTTTCGAACAAGCCGGAGACCGTTCATGCCGTCCTCTCTCCTCGTTCGCCGCATGGTCATGTCCGATCTGGAGCTGGCCCTCGAATGGGCCGCCGAGGAAGGGTGGAACCCGGGTCTGGACGATGCGGGCGCCTTTCTCGCCGCCGATCCCGACGGATTTCTGGTCGCGGAGCGTGACGGCGAGGCGGTCGCCTGCATCTCGGCGGTCCGCTCGGGCGAGGGCTACGGGTTTATCGGCTTCTTCATCTGCCGGCCCGACTGTCGCGGCAAGGGCTACGGCGCCGTCATCTGGGAACGGGCCATGGCGTATCTCGAAGGCCGCACCGTCGGTCTCGATGCCGTTCTGGCGCAGGAAGGGCGCTATGCGAAGTCCGGTTTCGTGGGCGACTACCACACCCTGCGCCACGGCGGGGTCGCCATGGCCGAGCCGCCCATGGATCCGCGCGTCGCGATCCTCGGCAAGGGGGTCATGCCGTCCGTTCTGGCTTACGACCGGGACCTCGTTCCGGCGCCGCGCGAGACGTTTCTCAAGGCCTGGTGCACTCCCATGGCCGCGTCGCGTCGCGGCTTCGTGTTCATGGACGAGGGAACGCTGCGCGGCTACGGCGTGATCAGGCAATGCCGGGAAGGCTTCAAGGTCGGCCCCCTCTTTGCCGATACGCCGGAGATCGCGGAGACCCTGTTTCGCGCGCTCGCCGGGGAGGTGCGCGGCCAGATGATCTTTCTCGACGTGCCGGCCGCGAACGAGGCCGGACTGGATCTGGCGGAAAAATACGAACTGTCGCCCGAGTTCGAGACGGTGCGCATGTACCGCGGCGACCGGCCGGACCTGGACCTGGCGCGCACCTTCGGCATCACCACGCTGGAGCTTGGCTGAAAGGTCTCAGACGCTGCCGGTGGCGATGAAGGCACTGATGCCGTCGGCGATGAACTGGACGGAAAGTGCGGCGAGCAGCACGCCGAGAAGCCGCGTGATGACCATGGCCGCCGTATCGCCCATGAGCCGCTCGATCCTGTCGGCGAGCAGAAACGATGCAAAGCACGCGCCCACGATGACCGCGATGACGCCCACGAGGCCGATCATGGACACCGTGTCGGTTGCCTGCGAGGACGTCAGAATGACCGCGCTGATTGCGGCGGGTCCGGAGATCAGCGGGATCGCCAGCGGGAACACGGCCACGTCATGCAGGTCTTCCTGATGGGAGACGGCCTTTTCCGCCGTCTCCGACTTGCGCTGATTGCGCTTCTCGAAGACCATTTCCACGGCAATCATCAGGAGCAGCAGCCCGCCCGCGATCTGGAAGGCCGGCACGGAGATGCCGAGCACGCCGAGCACGCTTTTTCCCGCCACGAGAAACAGGAACAGGATCGCCCCACCGATCAGCGTCGCACGCAGCGCGATGAGCCGTCTCGTGCGCGGAGTCGCCCCCGATGTGACGGCGAGAAACATCGGCGCGAGGCCGACGGGATCGATCGTCACGAACAGCGTGGCAAAGGCGTTTACGAGGTAGTCCGCCAGCATTGCGTGCGCCTCCTTCCGACTCGGCTGACTGCCCTTATAGCAGGCAAAATGCCGCGCTTGGCGCCACGGCCGCGCGGCGTCGCGGAACTTTATCCGTATCCTGTTTCAACGCATTGATAAACAAAGTGAAATAAGCTCCGTCGCAAGGGTGCCGAATTTGTCGTCACGAGCGGAATCGGATATAAGAAGCACTGCAATGCAACAACCGTGAGACCTCCCTTGACAGATCGGGACACGAACACGCCATCGGGCGGCCTGCCGTCCGAAATCCGGCCTGTTTCCATCACCGACGAGATGAAGCGCAGCTATCTCGATTACGCGATGAGCGTGATCGTGAGCCGCGCGCTTCCCGACGTTCGCGACGGCCTCAAGCCGGTGCATCGGCGCATCCTCTATTCGATGCACGAGAACGGCTACGAATGGAACAAGCCATACCGCAAGTCGGCCCGCGTGGTCGGCGACGTGATGGGTAAGTATCACCCGCACGGCGACAGCGCGATTTACGACGCGCTCGTGCGCATGGCGCAGGACTTTTCCCTGCGCCTGCCGCTGATCGACGGCCAGGGCAACTTCGGCTCGGTCGACGGCGATCCGGCGGCCGCCATGCGTTACACCGAGTGCCGGCTTCAGAAGGTCACCCAGCGCATCCTGGACGACATCGACAAGGAAACCGTCGACTTCCAGGACAACTACGACAACTCGGAATCCGAGCCTGTCGTGCTGCCGGCGAAATTCCCGAACCTTCTGGTCAATGGCGCCGGCGGCATCGCCGTCGGCATGGCGACGAACATCCCGCCCCACAATCTGGGCGAGGTGATCGACGCCTCCATCGCTTTGATGGAAAACCCGGCGATGACGCCGACCGAGCTGATGGAGATCGTGCCCGGGCCGGACTTCCCGACCGGCGGCATCATTCTCGGACGTTCGGGGATCCGTTCGGCCTACGAGAACGCGCGCGGCTCCATCGTCATGCGCGGCCGCGCCGAGGTCGAGGAGATCCGCAAGGACCGCTACGCCATCGTCGTCACCGAGATCCCGTATCAGGTGAACAAGGCGGCGATGATCGAGAAGATCGCCGAACACGTGCGCGAGAAGCGGATCGAGGGCATCTCCGACATTCGCGACGAGTCGGATCGCTCCGGCATGCGCGTTGTCGTCGAGCTGAAGCGCGACGCGGTGCCCGACGTCGTGCTCAACCAGCTCTACCGTTACTCGGCGCTGCAATCGACCTTCGGCGCCAACATGGTGGCGCTGAACGGCGGACGGCCGGAACAGCTCGGCCTGAAGGACATGCTCAATGCCTTCATCGACTTCCGCGAGGAAGTCATCGGCCGGCGGACCCGGTACCTGCTGAAGAAGGCGCGTGACCGGGCGCATGTTCTGGTCGGTCTGGCGATCGCTGTCGCCAACATCGACGAGGTGATCGCGCTCATCCGTCGCGCACCGGACCCCGCCACCGCCCGTTCCCAGCTCATGGAGCGCGACTGGCCGGCGCAGGATGTGGAATCGCTTATCCGCCTCATCGACGACCCGCGCCACATGGTTCGCGAGGACGGCACCTACAAGCTGTCCGAGGAGCAGGCACGGGCCATTCTCGACCTGCGCCTGCAGCGCCTCACGGCCCTTGGCCGCGACGAGATCGGCGACGAGCTCAACAAGATCGGCGAGGAGATCCGCGACTATCTGGACATCCTGCGTTCGCGGGCGCGGATCCAGGACATCATCCGCGAGGAGCTGACGCAGATCCGTGAGGAGTTTGCCACGCCGCGCCGGACCGAGATCATGGACGGCGGGGCGGACCTCGAGGACGAGGATCTCATCCAGCGCGAGGAGATGGTCGTCACCGTCAGCCATGCCGGCTACATCAAGCGCGTGCCGCTCGACACCTACCGGGCGCAGCGGCGTGGCGGCAAGGGCCGGTCCGGCATGGCCACCAAGGACGAGGATTTCGTCACCCGCCTGTTCGTGGCCAACACGCACACGCCGATGCTGTTCTTTTCCTCGCGCGGCATCGCCTACAAGATGAAGGTGTGGCGCCTGCCGCTCGGCGGTCCGACCTCGCGCGGCAAGGCGCTGGTCAACATGTTGCCGCTCGAGACGGGCGAGCAGATCACCTCGATCATGCCGTTGCCGGAGGACGAGGAGACCTGGGGCGATCTGGACGTGATGTTCGCGACCCGTCGCGGCACGGTCCGGCGCAACAAGCTCTCCGACTTCACGCAGATCAACAAGAACGGCAAGATCGCGATGAAGCTGGACGAAGGCGACGGCATCGTCGGCGTCTTCACCTGCACCGAGAACGACGACGTGATGCTGACCACGGCGCTTGGCCAGTGCATCCGCTTCGCGGCGACCGATGTGCGTGTCTTCGCCGGGCGGAATTCGGTCGGCGTGCGCGGCATCGCGCTGGCCGAGGGGGACGAGGTCATCTCGATGTCCGTGCTCACCCACTTCGACTGCACGGCCGAGGAACGCGCGACCTACCTGCGCTGGCGCCGCATGATGCGGGGCGAGGGCGACGACACGGCGGAAGCCAGTGGCGAGGACGAAGGTGCCGGCGACGGCGAGCTCACCCAGGAGCGCTATGCCCTGATGAGCGCGCACGAGCAGGTCATCCTGACCCTGTCCAAGAACGGTTACGGCAAGCGGTCGTCGTCCTTCGAGTACCGGGTCACCGGACGTGGCGGCAAGGGCATCACCGCGATGGCGACGAACAAGCGCAACGGTCCGCTTGTCGCGTCCTTCCCCGTGGAGGTGAACGACCAGATCATGCTCGTCACCAACGGTGGACAGTTGATCCGCTGCCCGGTCGACGGCATCCGCGTCGCGGGCCGTGCCACCCAGGGTGTGATCGTCTTCAACACCGCCGAGGGCGAGGAGGTGGTTTCCGTCTCGCGCGTCTCGGAGGATGACGCGGACAGCAACGGCGATATCGAGGGCGATGCCCCCGAGGCCCCGTCGCCCGATGGCGAGGCCGGCCCGTCGGCTCCCGAAGGTGGCGATGACGCCTGATGTGGGCGTACCCGTGACATGACAAGACCCGCCGGATCGCTCCGGCGGGTTTTTCATGTCAGATCCGGTAAGGGTGATGAGGGCCGAGAGGCAGGCTGAAACGACAAAGGCGACGCCTGATGATCAGGGCGTCGCCTTTTGTCGTTCTTGAAGTCCGTCCGGTCGTACCGAAAAGGTCAGGAGTTCACGGGCACGCGGGCAAGGACGGAGGTGCGGGCGCTCAGGTCGCGGGATTCGATGGTCTCGAAGCGGACCTGGCGCATGGATGCGGTCTTTCCGGAGATGGCCGAAACGCAGTCCGCGGACCAGTTGCCCCAGCTCTGGCCGGCACAGGCGCTCGGCAGGAGCGTGTCCAGGCGGTCGGTCTTGGGAGCGGCTTCGATCGTCGCCGTCTGCTGGGCCGCCATCACGGTCACGGTGTGAACCACGGTGGCGACGCCGCCGACGACGGCCAGCGCGACGATGCCCGCCAGGGCCACGTCGCGAACGCGATGGCGATTGATCTCGCCCAGGTCATGAATGAAGGTCATTGCTCTCACGTCCCTGTTTGCCTTTTCTGATGCGGTCACTTTCGCTCAGATCCGGCAACGGGGACGTGATGCGTATCACGAACCGGCGCTTCCCGGTTGTGGCGGCAGGAGGGTGCCGAGCCTGTTTCTCGGATGGGGGCCGCTGTCCCCGCCCGGTGTCGTTGCGAAGCACTGCGGATCCTCGTCGCGGAAGATCACGCCGTCGCATGCCGAAGCCTGCTGGGCGCCGGCCTCTCCTTCGGTCGCAACCGCATGGGTCGCGATCGGAATATTGCTGATCCGGTCTGCCTGTGCATCGGCCGCATCGCCGAAGGTGGCGACGCCCAGGCCGAGGACCGCGGCAAAGGCGGCAATACTGCCCGCCCAGATAAGTGCCGGAGCCGAAGGCTGATAAATTTTGTGAATCGTCATCATGCGCCCGGATATGGGAAGAACCGATCAAAACGGCAAGGGAAATCGCACGCCGATATCGGTGAACGAAGCGCGCGAAAATTGTGAACATTCGCGCGGAGATGCTCGGAAAAGTGAGTTCAAAAATATAGTAAGAATTTGAAATTTATCGTGTATTTTTATTTCTCGGAGCGCGTGGATCCTGCCTTGGGGCGGTCGCGCTCTGCGTCATGTGCAGGGCAGGGTTGTCGTGTATGAAGGGCGAACTTGCATAGCCGGCTTGGATCGCGCGCGCGACGCGCTGTCATCCGGATGCAATCAAACGTTCGTGATACGTTTCACGTCCGAAGGCGCGCGACGGAGTGAAAGAGCGGGTGAACGTCCTTGCGCTGGTCGTGGAGAGCGGCCTGGCGACGGGGCGGGGAGCTCGCCGCCAGGCCGGAGAGAGGTCCGAGGTCAGGAAACCGGATCACTCTGCAAACGGTCGATCGGTGCTTGTGCGTGCCGAGAACATTGCGTGTTTGCGCCTGGCGTGATGCCCGTCAGTTCGACAGGGGACGGCGCACCAGTGTCGTGACGGAGCCGCTGGTATGGGCAATCGTCTCGAAGGCGGGCTGCGGAGCCACGACACTTGCAAGGTCGGTACAGCCCGGCGTCGTGTCGACCATGGTCGCGCCGCTGCAGGCAACCTGCACTTCGCGGGCCATCCGGTCGGACTTCATCGCCGTCGCGCCGTGATTTTGAACCGCGTCACCCGTTGAAAAGGCGACACCTGCAAGAATGAGAGTAAGTGCTCCGGCGGAGGCTCCGCCGAAGGCCAGAAAAGCCAGGGCACGCATGATCGCCTCCTTTATGTTTATGGATCACAGTCTAGCACAAAGTGACCTTACGTGAAATAAAATCTGGATCTGATGCATTCTTGCAACAGCGATGACTTGATCCGCTTGTGCGCGCGCCGATGGACCGCTAGAGAAGGCGGCATGACTCGTACCGTTCTCTATCCCGGATCCTTCGACCCGCTGACCAATGGTCATGTCGACATTCTCAGGAAGTCGCTTGCGCTTGCCGACAGGGTGATCGTCGCCATCGGCGTGCAGGCGTCCAAGACGCCGACCTTCTCGTTCGACGAGCGCGTCGAAATGATCGAGACGGTCGCGCGCGAGGCCTTCGGCGCGGAGGCGGCGGGGCGGCTGGAGGTCATTTCCTTCCAGGGGCTGGTCGTGGAGGCGGCTCGCGAACATGGCGCGACCGCGCTCATTCGCGGTCTGCGTGACGGAACCGACCTGGACTACGAGATGCAGATGAGCGGCATGAACCAGGCCATGGTTCCCGAGGTGCAGACGGTTTTCCTGCCCGCCAGCCCCGGTGTGCGTCACATCACCGCCACGCTCGTGCGCCAGATCGCGAAGATGGGGGGAGACGTGTCGCCGTTCGTGCCGGCGGAAGTCGTGCGCCGGCTCGCCGAGCGCAACGCCTGAGCATTCGCGACACCTGGATCCGCAAAGCTGGGAGAAATCATCCGATGACCCGCATTCTTACCGTCCTGGGCTTTCTTGCCGTGCTGGCGCTCGGCGTCAGCGTCGAGGCCGCCGCCGAGACCGACCCGGAAAACACGCTCCTGCTGGAGCTGAAGGACGGCACGGTCGAGATCCACCTGCGTCCCGACCTGGCGCCGAACCATGTCGAGCGCATCAAGACGCTCGCCCGTCAGGGGTTCTATGACGGGATCGTCTTTCACCGCGTGATCGACGGTTTCATGGCCCAGACCGGAGATCCGACCGGCACCGGCACGGGCGGTTCGGACCTGCCCGACCTCAAGGCGGAGTTTTCGCCCCGCCCGTTTGAGCGTGGCGTGCTCGGCATGGCGCGGACCAATGATCCCGACAGTGCCAACTCGCAGTTTTTCATCATGTTCGCGTCCGCCCCGCACCTGAACGGCCAGTATACCGTTTTCGGCGAGGTGACGAGCGGCATGGACCTCGTGGACAACATCAAGCGGGGCGATCCCGACACGGGCGGCATGGTCAGCGATCCGGACCGGATCGTGAGCCTCAAGGTTGCCGCCGACGCCGCGAACTGACAGACGACGCATCGACCGAGACACCCGACCAAGGAGAAATCAGGTGGCCGATTACAAGGATCCCGAGAACACCCTGCTGATGGAGACCACCAAGGGCCCCATCGTCATCGAGATGAAGCCGGACCTGGCGCCGACGCATGTGGCCCGCATCAAGGAGCTCGTGCGCGAGGGCTTTTATGACGGGATCGTCTTTCACCGCGTGATCGACGGCTTCATGGCCCAGACCGGCTGTCCGAGCGGAACGGGCACCGGCGGTTCGGGCAAGAAGCTCAAGGCCGAGTTCTCCAAGGAGAAGCACGTGCGCGGCACCTGCTCCATGGCGCGTGCCATGGATCCGAACTCCGGCGACAGCCAGTTCTTCATCTGCTTCACCGACGCCCCGTGGCTCGACGGCCAGTACACCGTCTGGGGCCAGGTGATCGACGGCATGGACAACGTCGACCAGATCAAGCGTGGCGAGCCGGTTCGCGACCCCGACAGCATCACCTCGCTGAAGGTTGCCGCCGACGCCTGACCTGAAAAGGCCGGATCCGGATCATGACATCCTCACGCATGCAGGGTCCGGTTCTTCGGGTGGCACGGCCCACCAACGATCTGACGCTTCATGAGCGTTTCTATGGGCAAGGCGCCGGTTTCCGGCGCCTTGCCGCGTTTTCGGACCATGACGGCTTTTCAGGCGTCATTCTCGGCTATCCCGGAGCCGCCTGGCATCTCGAACTCGTGCAGGAGACAGGCGTGGTCGCGCCGAGAGCGCAGAGCCCGGAGCAGCTGCTTGTTCTCTATCTGCCCGATCCCGAAGTGTGGAGCCTTGCGGTTGACCGCATGACGGCACACGGGTATGAGCCGGTGCCCTCGCACAATCCCTACTGGGAGACGGCGGGACAGACCTTCGAGGATCCCGACGGCTATCGGCTCGTCTTCCAGAAACGGACCTGGGACCTCTGACTTCGCCCCAAGAGCTCCTGTGCCGCCATGCGCGTTGACGACTTCGACTTCGACCTTCCCGCTGAGAACATCGCGCTGAGGCCCGCGCGCCCGCGCGACAGTGCCCGGCTGCTGCTGGTGCGCCCCGGCGCGGCCGACGAAGGGGCGGGTGCTGATCTTTCCGACCGCAGCGTGTCCGACCTGCCGGGGCTGCTTGAGCCCGGCGACGCGCTGGTCTTCAACAACACGCGCGTCATCCCCGCCCAGCTGCAGGGCACGCGGACACGCGGTGACGCGGTCGCGCGTATCGGGGCGACATTGCACCTGCGCGCGGGTCCCGACCGCTGGGTGGCGTTCGTGCGGCCGGCCAAGAAGCTTGCCGTCGGCGACCGCGTCCGGTTCGGCGGCGAGGGGGAGATGTGCCTTGCCGGCACCCTCGACGCGACGGTCGCGGAAAAACGCGAGACCGGCGAGATCCTCTTCGCCTTCGACCTCTCCGGTCCCGCTCTCGACGAGGCCATCGCCGCCGTCGGCCACATTCCGCTGCCGCCCTACATCGCGGCGAAGCGGGGCGAGGATGCGCTCGACCGGGAGGACTACCAGACAATCTATGCGGAGAAGGATGGCGCGGTGGCCGCCCCCACCGCAGGTCTGCACTTTACCGAGAGGCTGCTTGCCGCGCTCGACGCGCGCGGGATCGAACGCCACACGGTGACGCTGCATGTGGGGGCGGGCACCTTCCTTCCCGTCAAGGCGGACGACACGGCCGATCACAAGATGCATGCCGAATGGGGCGAGGTGAGCGCAGAGACCGCCGCCGCGCTGAGGGCCGTGCGCGCGCGCGGAAACAAGGTGGTTGCGGTCGGCACGACCTCGCTTCGCATTCTGGAAAGCGCGGCGCAGGGGGAGGCGGGACTCGCGGCCTTTTCGGGCGAGACCTCGATCTTCATCACGCCCGGCTACCGCTTCCGCGCCATCGATGCGCTGATGACCAACTTCCACCTGCCGCGTTCGACGCTCTTCATGCTGGTGAGCGCCTTTTCCGGCCTCGACACGATGCGCGCGGCCTATGCGCACGCGATCGCCAGCGGATACCGCTTCTATTCCTACGGCGATTCCTCGCTGCTATTTCCAACGGTGACAGAATGACCGCGCCTTTCTCCTTCCGCCTGCTTGCGACCGACGGCATGGCCCGGCGCGGCGAGATCACGACCCCGCACGGAACGGTCGCGACCCCCGCCTTCATGCCGGTGGGCACCCAGGCGACCGTGAAGGCGATGTACCCGGAGCAGGTGCGCGAACTCGGGGCCGATGTGGTGCTCGGCAACACCTATCACCTGATGCTGCGCCCGGGCGCGGAGCGCATCGCCCGCCTCGGCGGCCTGCACAAGTTCATGAACTGGAACCACACGATCCTCACCGATTCCGGCGGATTCCAGGTCATGTCGCTGGCCCAGCTTCGCAAGCTCACCGAGGAGGGCGTGACGTTCCAGAGTCATGTCGACGGATCGCGCCATGTCATGAGCCCGGAGCGGTCGGTCGAGATCCAGCAGCTGCTGGGCTCCGACATCCAGATGCAGCTCGACGAATGCATCGCGCTTCCTGCGCCCCGCGAGGACGTGGAGCGTGCCATGCGGCTGTCCCTTCGCTGGGCGGAGCGCTCGCGCGCGAAGTTCGAGGACATGGGCGGTCCCGGACGCGGGCAGGCGCTTTATGGCATCGTGCAGGGTGGCGATGTGCCGGATTTGCGTGTTGCGTCCGCACAGGCGCTCGGAGAGATGCCCTTCGAGGGCTATTCCGTCGGCGGTCTGGCGGTCGGTGAGCCGCAGGACGTGATGCTCAAGATGCTCGAGGTCACGACGCCGGCCATGCCGGTCGACAAGCCCCGTTATCTCATGGGGGTGGGTACGCCCGAGGACATTCTGGAGAGCGTGGCGCGCGGCATCGACCAGTTCGATTGCGTGATGCCGACGCGCGCGGGCCGGCACGGCCTCGCCTACACCCGCTACGGCAAGGTGAACCTCAAGAACGCCCGCCACGCGGAAGATCATCGTCCCCTCGACGAGGCGGCGGATTGCCCGGCCGCGCGCGACTATTCTCGCGCCTACCTGCATCACCTCGTCAAGGCGGGCGAGGGGCTTGCCGCGATGCTGCTCACCTGGACGAACCTTGCCTACTACCAGACCCTCATGCGCGAGATGCGCGGGGCCATCAAAGAAGGGCGCTTCGAGGACTTCAGGGCAAGGACACGCGAAGACTGGGCGCGCGGTGACATCGCGCCGCTTTGAGGGCAGGTGGTCTCAGACGGACGCACCCTTTCCGGGCACCAGTCGGCAGCCGGAGATTTTCCAGCTTCCATCCGGCTGCTTCTCGAAGGAGTAGACCGCCAGCCAGTCGCGTCCGGCCGGTCCGGTGACGAACACATCCAGTTCGGGCCCGCGTGCGCCTGTGCGCAGCTCGCCGAAGCTCACGCCGCGCGGCGCGTAGACAGGCGCATACCCTTTCCGCACCATCGCGATGAAGCGGTCGGGCGTCTGGAACATGCGTTTTATGCCGGGTGCGGCGTAGGACCATGCGGCATCGGCATCGCCGGACCGGAATGCCGACATCTGACCCTCCACAAGGCCGCGCAGGGTGGAACCGTCCTGTGCGTGTGCCTGCGGCGGCGGCGCCATCGCGAGAACAAACGCGATGGCGAACGGCATGAAAACGACTGCCATCTTGCGGAACGAAAGCGACATGACCGGGCTCCTCCCTGAACGGGTGTCACCCTTTCCTTACGTCACCTTTCGCCAAGCGGATCGCCGACGTCCGCTCCGCCTGCCGCGTCAAAGGCGCGACAGTAGTGCCGGCGTCGGCCATCCGTCGGCGGGAAGTCCGAGCTGCATCTGCGCGGCGCGCGTGGCCGCCCGTGTTCCGGCGCCCAGGATGCCGTCGATCTTGCCGACGTCATGCCCGCGAGCGGCGAGTTTCTGCTGGAGTTGCTTCATCTGCGCGTCGCTCAGGCCGGGCTCCGGATTGCCCTGGTCGTAGCGAGAGGCACCGGCGAGACGGGTGGCGAAATAGGCCGCCGACGTCGTGTAGACGAACGACTGGTTCCATTCGAGATAGACATTGAAATTGGGGTAGGCGAGGAACGCCGGTCCCTTGTGGCCCTGCGGCAGGAGGAGAGCCGCGGGCAGGCCGGGGGCGGCGATACCGCCCTCGCGGGCGCGTACGCCGAGGTTCGCCCATGCGCCGGCCGTCATCTCGAAATTGAGCCCCGAACGCTCCCACGGCAGGTTTGCCGGCACCTTGACCTCCTGAAGCCAGGGCTCGCCGCGCCGCCAGCCCAGACTCTGGATGAAGCTCGCGGCGGTCAGGATCGTGTCGGGCGCGCTTTTCTTCAGGTCGACGTGCCGGTCGCCATCGCCGTCGACACCGTGGCGAATGATGTCCTCGGGCAGCATCTGGACCTGACCGATCTCGCCGGCCCAGGCACCGGTCGTGCGTGCCGGATCCAGGTCGCCGTGCTCGACCATCTCGATCGCGGCGAGAAGCTGCGGGCGGAAGAGCTGCGGCCGGCGGCAGTCGTGGGCCAGCGTCGCGAGCGCGTTGACCGTGTTGAAGTCGCCCTGGACCGCGCCATAGTCGGTCTCAAGTCCCCAGAAGGCGGTGATCACAGGCGCGGGCACGCCGTAGTCGCGTTCCGCCCGGGCAAAGGTCTTGGCGTACTTGCGCATGTTGTTCGCGCCGTGCTTGAGCCGGTAGCCGGATACGGAGCGCTTGGAAAAGGTCAGGAAATCCTGCTTGAAGACCCCTTGCGCGCGATCGCGAGAGAGGACCTTCCGGTCGATGCGCGCGCCTGCGAGCGTCGCGTCGATGGCGGCCTGCGAGCGTCCCGAGGCCCGTGCTTCCTGGGCAACGCCGCCGAGAAACGCGCGGAAATCGCCACCGCAGGGCGTTTGCGCGTTTGCCGGGGCAGGGCCAAGGGCCCCGCCGGCCCCCATGGCAAGCGCCAGGGCAAGGGCGGGCAGGGAGCGGGCGATAATACGCTTCGTCATGCGGATTTCTCCGGGTGGGACGTGTGGGAGTCGCTTCGCGCGATCATGGAGCAACAGGACGTGGAGGCCAAGACGGCGCGCGCGAGCGTTGGCCGCTCTCGAGCTACACCCTAGCTGGCCGTCTGACCGTTCCGCTTGTCGCTCAGGTTCTGCGCAAGATAGTCGGTGAGGTCCCGGATCGGGAGTTGCGGACCGAGAAGCGAACCCTGACCGAAATGGCAGCCACGCTTGAGAAGGAAGCGCCGCTGCTCCTCCGTCTCGACACCCTCGGCAACGACGCGTGCGCCGAGACCCGTGGCGATGGACAGGAAGCCTTCGATGATCACGGCCGAGGTGTGCTGAACGCCGATGCCGGCAATGAACGAGCGGTCGATCTTGAGCTCGTCGATATCGAACTCGCGCAGATGCTGGAAGGAGGCGTAGCCGGCGCCGAAATCGTCCATGGAGATGCGCATTCCCCTGCGCGCGAGATCCTTCACGTTCTCACGGATGATCGCGCTCCCCCGGTCGGACAGGGCGTCATCGGTTATCTCGATCGTCAGGCGGTTGCTCAGTTCCGGATATCCCTCGAGCAGGCCACGCAGTTCCTCGAAGCTCGAGCGTGTGGCGAGCGTCGTCGCGTCGACGTTGAGCGACAGGGAGCCGGGGTCGAGACCGCGTCCCACCAGATCGCGCATGTCGTTCAGCGCGCGGCGGGCAATGTGCATCGCGAAGATGTGCCGCAGGCCGAAATGTTCCAGCAGGGGCAGGTAGACGTCAGGCGCCAGAAGTGGGCCGTCCGCACGCGCCCAATAGGCCCTCGCCTCGACACCGTGAAGGCTGCCGTCGCGCAGGTCGAGGATCGTCTTGTAGAAGAGGGTGAATTCGTCGCACTCGATTGCGTGTTCAAGTTCCTCGCGGTCCTCGAGACCAAGTCGTTCCAGGGCCATTTCCGGCTGGTAGAGCGTATACCAGGGTTGCTTGCGCTCCTTCGCGAGATAAAGCGCCTGGTCGGCCGCGACCATCAGTTCCGCCGGGCCTCCGTCCACGTCCTTTTCCTGAACGACGCCGATGCTTACGCCGACGCGAAGCTGACGCCCCTCATACTCGATCGGCAGCGCGGTCGCTTCCAGAACGCGACGCGCGATGGCGGTGGGGTCGCGGTGTTCGCTGTCCAGCGCGAACAGCAGGGCGAATTCGTCGCCGCCGAGACGGGCGATCATGTCGCCGGAGCGCACCAGCTTGCGGTAGCGGTCGGCCAGGGTCCGCAGAACCGCATCGCCGGCACCGTGCCCATAAGCATCGTTGATCGGCTTGAAGCCGTCGAGATCCGCCAGGACGAAACACACCTGCTTGCGGCGACGCCTGTCCGACTGCATCAAGGTGTTCAGATGCGCGTCGAAGGCGGAGCGGTTCGCAAGCCCGGTCAGCGTGTCATGAGTTGCCGCAAACTCCAGTTCTTCCTGCTTTTTCTCGCGATCCCTGGCGAGCATCTCGTTCTGCTCCAGGGCGACCTTGAGCCGGGTGACGGATTGGGAAATGCGTCCGATTTCGTCGCCGCGTTCGGTGTTCGAGATCTCGCCGGAAAGATCACCGCGCTGCAGCCGGTCGATTTCAGAGACAATGTTGGTGATCGGCTGGAGAATGGTCCGCGCCGTGGCCACGCTGACGAGCATTGCCAAGGTCGCGATCACCAGACCCACGAAGATGAATTCGCCCGCAAGCCTGTCCATCTGCCGTGTCGCGGCTTCGGCACCGGCACGGAACTTTTCCGCCGAGACGCGCGCCACGTCGCTCGCGGTCTGTTCCAGCGTGCGATACTGCACCGATCCTCCGCGTACCGCGGTGGCGCCGAGCGAGGGGTTCCTCAACAGCAGGACGAGCGATTGGCTCGCGGAGGTGCGGTAGTCGTCATAGGCGGCACGCAGGGCGCCAATGCGTGGCATCCCGGCCTGCTCGAGCTGTGTGATCGCGGTGTCGGCACGGGTGAGATTGAAATCGATGCTTTGCAGCACATTCCGCATTTCCGGACCGCCGACGCCGATTCTCCGCCAGGTCGCGAGCCTGTAGAGATTGGCCTCCACCTCGGACACGTAGTGGGCGATACGCGAGGCCTTGTCGAAGTTCGGAAGAATCTCGTTGTAGCTCGCCAGCATTGCCACGCGCTGGTTCTGCAAGGTTTTCCAGCCCACGAGCGCAAGGGCCGCCAACGCGACGAGCGTCACCAGAGACGACGCCATGACCTTGGCGACGATCGACCAGTCGGAAAACCTCCAAAGCCAGGAGCGTGGCTCAGCCATTCTTGTCCTCGAATGCCCCCGCGCACAGGATCCGTATCCGGTCCGGCATGAGGAAGCATGTGTGGTATCCGGTCGCCGACTGACGCGTGCGCGGATGGGGGAAAACGAGCGAGAACACAGCCTTGCCTGTTCCCTCGGCGGATTCGCGCGCCAAGCGCGCCCAGTAGCGTCCCTCGATGTCGCTCATGGCCGACGCGTTCGTGCCCACCAGTTCAGGGTGGCCCATGTCGAACCAGCTTTCACCGGTCATGGTGACCCCCCAAAGATGCAGTCCGTTTGCGAGTCGTGTCCACTCTCTATCCGCAAAATCCCTTACCGCTTGTGAAGGTCCGACGTCGGCAACATGCGCTTTCGCAAGTTTGGCGAGTTCGATGACATCCGCGCGAAGTCTGGAGGCGCTTGCGCCCGCCGACTGCGTGCGCAGCTTCGTCCGGCGACGCTCGATCTCTCCTGCGGAAAGCTGTGCGGTGCCGCTCGCGGATCTCTGGTCGGCGTCCATCGCGAAGGCTGTTGAACCCGTCGGGAAGCCGATCGAGAGCGCCAGAACAAGAAATGCGTTTCTCACTCGGTCTTTCACGAATAATCTCCAACGGCACGAGAACCGAGGCTGGCACGAACTCGTGAAGCACGATTTAATGTGAACGTAGAAAAAAGACCTCACTGCGGCGTGGGTGCCTATAATTTATTTCAATGGGCTTTCGGTCATGAAGTTTATGCGGTGACTTTACGTGGATTACGTAAGTTGAGATGTATCGAGGGTGAGTATGGCAGGTTCTGCTGAGAACAACGCTGACGAATCACAGCGCGAAAGCAACGCGGTGGCGGCTCGCGCCGGGATTTCTCCGCAGGCGCGACGACATCTTCAGATGCGCAAGGATGCGCTCGCGGCCCATCCCGGGCTCCGGGCCCTTGCCGGCGCGGACCGTCGCACCGCGTTCGCGCTTCCCGTCCTGCTGGCGCTGCATTGGGGCATGGCTTGGCTTGTTTCCGACAGCAACCTTCTCGTGGTGTTTCTGGCGGCGTTCTGCTTCGGCCAGTTCGTGATCCACGCGGCCGGCGCTCTGGTGCATGAAACCGCGCACAGGCTGGTCTTTCGCAGTCCCGGCGGCAAACTGGCCTTTGATCTCGGGCTGGAAACCGTGCTCGGCTCCTTTGCCAAGCAGCTAACCTACCAGCACGAGCATCTCTCGAGCCATCATCCCTACATGGGAGACTACGAGCGCGACTACGAACACGAGGATCTTTGTGCGTTCAAGGCGCGCGAGATGCTGGTGGAGGGCAGGCCGAGGCTGCAGCGCGTCCTCACCATCGCGACCCTTGTCGTGCACCTGCTTCCCTTCGGCTTCATCATTTCCGACGAGATTTTCCCGCGACTCTACGAGAAGCTGACCGGCCGCACGGCGCGCGACAGCGAGCGCCATGTTGCCTCGACGCAGCCGCCGGTGTGGCAAAAGCGCCTGTTCATCGCGTGGTCGCTCGGCGTGAACGTGTTGCTGTTCACGCTCTTCGGCGTGCTGGGCTGGCTGTATCACAACTGGGCGCTGTCGATCTTTCTCGGCAAGTGCGGCATCAGCAACCTCGGCCAGTCCCTCAGCGAGCACCCGGGAGACAACGAGGAGACACCCACCCGTTCGACCTACGGTTGGGTCAACCGGCTGTTCTTCAACACCGGCTACCACAACGAGCACCACACGTTTCCCAATGTCGCCTGGACCCGCTTGCCGGACCTGACCAGGGCCGCGCCGGATGTGTTCAGCGCGCGCGCCGAGAAGTCCTATCTCGGCTACTGGTGGGATCATGTGTCCCACGATTTCAAGACCTCGAGGCGCAATCGGCAGCAGGGCGAGGACGCCTCCCTGCGCTGCCCCTCCCTGGAGATGCGGGAAAAGACCGCGGAGGCTTGATCTCGATCAGGCTTGCTCCCACCCGGTCATGCTAGCAATACTGCAGTGCGGAATCCGGCATGGTGAGGGTGCGGGATTCCATCCCCCTGCTGTCCGGGTCGCCTCCGTCTTGCGCGCAGGTCCCACCCCGGAGTTTTGAGGAAGCCTGATGTCCAAAGGGAAACTGCTTGTCGCGGTCCTCGTGGTTCTGGTGCTTGGCGCCGGCGGATATTCCGTCTGGCAGCGTCTTGCGGAACCGGAGCTGCCGGCAGGCATCGTGTCCGCCAACGGAAGGATCGAGGCGGAGCGGATCGACGTGTCCTCCAAGATCGCGGGCCGGGTGGCCGATGTTCTCGTCCGCGAGGGAGACTGGGTCGAGGCCGGCGCGCTGGTCGCAAGGCTCGACACGACCGAGATCGAGGCGCAGCTTCACCAGGCCGAGGCCCAGGTGAACCAGGCCGAGCAGCAGAAGCTGCAGTCGCAGGCCCTGCTCAATCAGCGCAAGTCCGAACTCGCCTATGCCGAACAGGAGTTTCGCCGCGCGGAACAATTGTCCGAACGCGGACACACGACCGTGCAACAGGTCGACAACCAGCGCATGGTCCTGGCCACGGCGCGCGCGAGCGTGACGGCGGCCGAAGCGGGGATCGGCCTCGCGAATGCCACGATCGCCTCGGCCACGGCCTCGGTGGAACGGCTCAGGAGCGTGATCAACGATGCCGAGCTTGTCGCGCCGCGTTCGGGGCGGGTTCAGTATGTGCTTGCCAATGCGGGCGAGGTCGTCGGGGCCGGCGGCAAGGTCGTGACGCTGACCGACCTCACGGATGTTTACATGACGGTCTTCCTGCGCGCGGCGGATGCCGGGCGCCTTGCCATCGGTGCCGAGGCGCGTCTCGTGCTCGACCCCGTTCCGCAATACGTCGTGCCGGCGCGCGTGACCTTCGTCGCCTCGACAGCCCAGTTCACGCCGAAGACCGTCGAGACCTCGGATGAGCGCGCGAAGCTGATGTTTCGTGTCCGGCTCGGCCTCCCGCAGGATCTGCTCAAGACCTATCAGGAACAGGCCAAGGCGGGTGTGGCTGGCATGGGCTACGTGCGGGTCGACCCGTCCGCCACCTGGCCCGACTGGCTGAAGGTGAAGCTGCCCCAATGACGGGACCGGCTGATTTCGTCGCGTCGGCGTCCGGGGTTGTCCACCGGTTCGGGCAGACAGTGGCCGTCGACGACCTCACGCTGGACATCCCTGCGGGCTGCATGGCCGGGATCATCGGGCCCGACGGTGTCGGCAAGTCGACGTTTCTCTCCCTGCTCGCCGGGGTACGCCGCCTTCAGGAGGGGCGGGTGAACGTGCTTGGCGGCGACATCACCGACCGGGCCCACCGGCGTTTCTGCAACCGCCGGATCGCGTACATGCCTCAAGGGCTTGGCCGGAACCTCTATCCCACGCTTACCGTCGCCGAGAACCTCGACTTCTTCGGGCGCCTGTTCGGTCAGGGGGCGGAGGAGCGCGCCCGGCGCATCGACGACCTTTTGAGGGCCACGGGGCTCGATCCCTTTCCCGACAGGCCGGCGGGCAAGCTGTCCGGCGGCATGAAGCAGAAGCTCTCGCTCTGTTCCGCACTCATTCACGACCCGGACATGGTCATCCTCGACGAGCCGACCACGGGCGTCGATCCCTTGTCGCGACGCCAGTTCTGGGACCTGATAGACCGGATCCGTGACGAACGTCCCGGTGTTAGCGTGCTGGTGGCGACGGCCTACATGGAGGAGGCGGAGCGTTTCGACTGGCTCGCCGCCATGTCGGCGGGCAAGGTGATCGCGAGCGGGGCCCCCACCGACATTCGTGCGAAAACGGGCGCCGAGACGCTGGAGGAGGCGTTCATCGACCTCCTGCCCGAAGATGAAAGGGCGGGACACCATGCCGTCGTGGTGCCACCCCGGCGGGATGTGGATGGTCCTCCCGCCATCGAGGCGCGGGGCCTGACACGCCGGTTCGGCGACTTCACCGCCGTCGATCACGTCGATTTCCGCATCGCCCGCGGCGAGATCTTCGGATTCCTGGGGTCGAACGGTTGCGGCAAGACCACGACGATGAAGATGCTCACCGGCCTGCTGCCCGCAAGCGAGGGCGAGGCGCTTCTCTTCGGCGAAAGGCTCAATGCCGGTGACATGGAGACACGGCGACGCGTCGGCTACATGTCCCAGTCGTTTTCGCTCTACGGCGAACTGACCGTCCGCCAGAATCTCGAATTGCACGCACGCCTCTACCAGCTTCCGCAGGAGCGGCGCGAGGCGCGGATCACGGACCTGCTCGGGCAGTTCGATCTCGGCGATGTCGTGGACCAGAAGCCGGATGCCCTGCCGCTGGGCGTTCGACAGCGCCTTCAGCTCGCGGTCGCGGTGCTGCACGAGCCGGAAGTCCTGATCCTCGACGAGCCGACGTCGGGCGTGGACCCGGTGGCCCGCGATGCGTTCTGGAGCAGACTGATCGCGCTGTCGCGGGACTCCGGCGTCACGATCTTCATTTCAACGCACTTCATGAGCGAGGCGGAGCGCTGCGACCGGGTATCGCTCATGCATGCGGGCAAGGTGCTCGCCGTCGGCGTGCCGGAAGAGCTCATGCGCCATCGGGGTGCCGACAGTCTGGAGGAGGCCTTCGTCGGTCACCTTCGCGAGGCGACCGGGAGCGAGGAGGCGGCTGCTCCGCTTCCGGAGACGGCGGAGGCGCTCGTGCACACAAGCGGTGCCGAGACCGACACCGAGAGCCCCGACCGGCCGGGGCGGGGGCTCCGGTTCTCGCCGGCGCGCGTCTGGGCACTTGCCCGGCGGGAGGCGACGGAGATCTGGCGCGACCGGTTGAGGCTGGCGTTCGCCCTTCTGGGGCCCTTTCTGCTCATGCTGACGTTCGGCTACGGAATTTCCTTCGATGTCGAGGATCTCGCCTATGCGGTCCACGATGGCGACAGGTCGCTCGAGAGCCGCGATCTCCTGGCAAGCTTTTCCGGGTCCGAGACCTTCGAGGAACAGTCGCCGGCCATTTATGCCGACGATATCGAGCAACGGCTGAGACGTGGCGAGATCGTCTTCGGCATCGAGGTTCCGGCCGGTTTCGGCAAGTCCCTTGTGGCGGGTGACATGCCGGAAGTCCGCATCGCCATTGACGGAGCGATGCCCTTCCGCGCCGAGACGACGCGGGGCTATCTGAACGGCATCGCCGCGAGCTATCTCGCCGACCAGGCCGAGCAGGTGGCCGGCAGCCCGACCGCCCTGTCGCCGGTCTCCATCGAAACCCGTTTTCGCTACAACCAGTCCTTCGAGAGCGTGGTGGCCATGGTGCCCTCGGTCATCATGTTGATGCTGGTGCTCATCCCGGCCATGACCTCCGCGATCGGTGTCGTGCGCGAGAAGGAGACGGGCTCCATCGCGAACTTCCACTCAACGCCGATCACGCGAACCGAGTACATCCTGGGCAAGCAATTGCCCTATGCCGCGATCGCCTTCGTCAGCTTCCTGACACTCATGGCGGCCGCCTACGGCGTCTTTGGCGTCTCCGTCAAGGGATCTATGTTCGCCCTGGTGTTCGGGGCGCTGCTCTATGTGATCTCCACGACCGGTTTCGGTGTCGTCGTCTCCACCTTCACGCGATCGCAGGTTGCCGCGACCTTCGCGGCCGCGATCCTTTCCATCGTGCCGGCCGTGAATTTCTCGGGCCTGATGACGCCTGTTGCCTCGCTGTCGGGACCCGGGCGCCTGATCGGCCTTGCCTTCCCGTCCGGCTGGTTTCAGCAGATCAGCTCAGGCTCCTTCACCAAGGGCCTTTCGATGGCGGAACTCTGGCCCAATCACCTCGCGCTTGCCGGCTTCGTCCTGGCGTTTCTCGCGATCTCGGTCGCGCTGCTTCCCAAACAGGAGACCTGAATGCGCCGCTGGCTGACCAACGTCTGGCGCCTCGGCCTGAAGGAGGTGCGAAGCCTGGGGGCTGATCCGGCCCTGGTGATCCTCGTGATCTATGTCTTCACGCTCGCCGTCTATTCCGTCGCCACCGGCGCGAAACTGGAGGTGTCCAATGCGGCTGTCGCCTATGTGGACTTCGACCGTTCGCAACTGACGGCGCGCATCGTGGATTCGATCCTGCCGCCGGAGTTCAAGACGCCGGAGGAGATCGGCGCCAATGAGGTCGACAGGGCGATGGACGAGGCCCGATACGGCTTCGTGCTGTCCTTCCCTCCCGATTTCGAGGAGGACGTGCTCAAGGGAGAGGTGCCCGAGGTTCAGCTCAATGTGGATGCCACCGCCATGTCCCAGGCCGGAAACGGCGCGGCGTTCCTTCAGCAGATCATCCTGAACGAGGTCGGCAAGGCTGTGTCGGGAACCGACGATCCGGCCGGACTGCCGATCGACTTCGTGGTCACCCAGCTCTTCAACCCGAACATGGATTCGGTGCGTTTCACGGCGGTGATGCAGGTCATCAACAATGTGACCATCCTCGCCGTGCTGCTGACGGGCGCCGCGCTGATCCGCGAACGCGAGCACGGAACGATCGAGCACCTTCTGGTGATGCCCGTGACGCCCTCGGAGATTATGGTCGCGAAGATCTGGGCCAACGGACTGGTCATTCTCGTGGCCGCGTTCCTGTCCCTGACGGTGGTGGTGGAGACCTTCATCGGCGTTCCGGTCGCGGGCTCCAAACTGCTTTTTGTCGCCGGGTCCGCGCTGTATCTCGTCTCGGTGACGGGGCTGGGCATCCTGATCGCGACGTTCACGTCCTCGATGCCGCAGTTCGGCCTTCTGGCGCTTCCCATCCTGATCATGATGAACCTGCTTTCGGGCAGCGCCACCCCGATGGAAAGCATGCCGGTCGTGCTGCAGAACGTCATGCAGCTCGCGCCGTCGACCCACTTCGTGGCGTTTGCCCAGGCCGTGCTCTACCGGGATGCCGGCATGGAGACGGTCTGGCCCCAGCTCCTGGTCATGGCGGGTCTCGGGGCCGGGTTCTTTCTGATCGCCCTGCGCCGCTTTCGCGACACGATGGCGTCACTGCGCTGACGCCGGGCCTCTAGCGGTCCAGCCGTCCGTCCCTCAGGCGGGGAAAATAGTCGTCAGCGCCGATCTGCCCGCCCTTCAGCGCGATCTCGAACCGCTCGCCGCTTGCGTCGTGACCGGTGCAAAGGGGCGAACCCGGCGTATCGGGAATGGGGTGGCGCAATGTAAGTGCGTCGAGCCCCAGCGCCTCGATGCCGTGGCTCGAGGTATCGCCTCCGGCGATTGCGATGCGATTGAGCGAATGGCGCTCCTGAAGCGTGGCGAGGATCCGCCCAAGGGCAAGACCCGCCTGGGCATCGGCGCCCGGCTGCGGCTTTGCCGTCTCGGTTCCCATCGCGGTGTGGACGATGGGGCTGCGGCTGTTGTCGAGGGAGGCCGACGCTGCTGCAAGTGCATCCTCGCAGACCGCCTCGCGGGTCTGGTCGTCGAGAAGGCGTGCGTAGTCGACAGGGATGGCGTCAAAGCCGTCGGTGCAGGCGGTCTGGATCTGCCGCGCGGTCGTGGCCGAACAGCTTCCCGAGACGACCGCGATGCGATCCTCGGACACAAGCCGGCGCGAGGGGACGGGGCCAACACCCTCTTCACTCTCCCGCCAGCGTGTGAGGAGCGCATACTCGATACCCGAGGAGCCGACGAGGAAGGGGCCCGCCGCACGCGCATCGGTTTCCAGCCGTTCCCCGGCCCAGGCCTGGGTGTGGGGATCATGTACGTCGAGAAGCACGAACCGGGCATCATCGGTTGCAGGGCGGGCAAGCGCGGTATCGCCTGGAGCCATTGCGGCGCCGGTCAGGTCGGTCTGTGCGCCAAGGTGCACGACGAGGTCGGATTCGTGCATTGGCGTTGCCGGGTGGCGTGACATCACCGGGTGGCGGTCAATGCGGTAGATCCCCTCGCGAAAGCCGGCGAACAGGTGCCCCGCGAACGTGTAGCGGCGAAGCTGCGGCGCGCCGACGACGAGGTGGGTGCGTTTCTGGTTGAAGGCGGCAAGGCCCAGTTCCATCGCGCGCCCGATGGAGCCGCGATGCGGTGCGCTGTCGAAGGTCGAGCAGACCTTGTAGTGGCAAAACCGTGCCCCGAGCCCGGCAAGCCAGGCAAAGGCCGTGGGCAGATGCGCGTCCATCCACTCGGGAGACTGGGAGCGGCTGGTGCCTGCAAGACCGATGGCGCGGGCGCCGGGAAAGGCCGCGACCCGCTCGGGCGAGGGCAGGCGCGTGAACAGGACCGTCTCGATGCCGTTTGACGACAGGGCTTCCATCACGTCGGTGGAGCCGGTGAAGTCGTCGCCATAGAAGGTGAGAAGCGGAGAGCGGCTCATCAGCGCTTGTCCTTGAACAGGGCGAGCGCTTCGGCAAGCTCGGAATGATGGCGGGCATGGTCGTCGAGAGAGACGCCAAGCATGGCCGCGTCTGCCGCCTGACGCAGACTCATGACGCCCGCCGCCGTTCCGCGCGGATGCCCCATGATGCCGCCACCGGCACAATAGAGAAAATTGGGAGAGCCGACCGCCGCGTGGGTTGCCGGCATTTGCGCTGCCGTCTGTCCGGACGAGAAGACGGGAAGGGCGGCAAAGGCGGGCTTGTCCTGGCCGAAAAGCGGCGCGCCGACCGCACGGGCGGAGGCAATGACGGACTCGTCGCTCTCGGAGAACTTGTTGGCCAGCCCGTTGACGTGAAGGTGATCGGCACCGGCAATGCGCCAGAACTTCTGCCAGGCCACATAGGACATGCCGATGTCGGGAGAGCGCGAGAAAAGCCCCCAGCCATTGCGATGACAATGGAGCGGAAGCTCCACGTGCCGGCACAGTTCGGAGAGACCCGCAAGCCCGATGGAATGCAGGCTGGCCATGACGCAGGTGCCGCCGCGCTTCAGGACATGGTCCGCGCCGCGCTTCATTTCGTCCATTTCGCCGGTGATGTTGAAGGCGACCATCGCCTTCTTGCCCGTGCGCTGGGCCCGGTCGTTCACCACCCGCATGACCGCATCCACCCGGGCCTCCAGGGGGCAGGCCGGTCCGTTGCCCTGAAGCTCGTCATCCTTGATGAAGTCGATGCCCGCATCCACGAGATCCGCGACAAGGGCGGCCGTGTCCTCGGGAGACAGTCCGACGCTCGGCTTTATGATCGTTCCGATGAGCGGGCGCCCCTCGACGCCCGCGAGGCGCCGCGTGCCGGAAACGCCGAACGTGGGGCCGGCGTAGGCGGACGCGAAGTCCTCAGGAAAGGTCACGTCGAGAAGGCGCAGCGCGGAGACTTCGGCCAGTTCGAACAGGTTGCCTGCGACCGTTGCGAGCACGTTGGTGAGCGAGGGTCCCATCGTGTCGAGCGGCCACGAAAGCGTGATCTCGCCCCGGTGATAGAGATCCGCGCTGATGCGGCAGGGCAGGGAGGGCTGCGAGCGCGTCTCGCCTTCCTCGATATGC
Organism: Stappia sp.; assembly: GCA_002722295.1. GTDB lineage: Bacteria > Pseudomonadota > Alphaproteobacteria > Rhizobiales > Stappiaceae > Stappia. The sequence continues at coordinate 181,324 of PBLF01000029.1, forward strand.
TCGATCCGGGCGCCCGCGCGCTCACGCAGGTCGTCGGTCTCGCCAGGGAGCCGGAGGAAGGTGCCGCAGGATTGCTCGCCGGCAATCACCTGCGCCACACGCTCGAGCGGTAGCGGACTTTCCACCTCGTATCGGGCCTCGAGCCTGCTCATGCGCGTTCCTCCTCCTTGATGCATCGCATCCAGCAGATAGCAACTCATCATACCAGTTGACAAGATGATATCTGCGGAGAATGATCCCGGCCGAACGGAGGATGTTTCATGAAGATTGCTTTGCTTGGTGCCGGCGGAAAGATGGGCGTGCGGCTTGCGACCAACCTCAAGGGGTCGGACTACGATGTGGCGCATGTGGAGATCGGCGAGGCCGGTCGCACGCGTCTCCGTGAGGCGCTGGGAGTCGAGTGCGTTTCGCTCGACGAGGCCATCGACGGAGCCGGTGCGGTCATTCTCGCGGTTCCCGATACGGCCATTCGCAAGATCGCGGGCGACGTCGTGCCGCGCCTTGCGCCTGGAACCATCGTCATGGCGCTCGACGCGGCGGCTCCCTTCGCCGGCCACTTCCCCGAGCGTGAGGACGTCACCTATTTCGTATCGCACCCGTGCCATCCGCCGATCTTCAACGACGAGACGGACATGGCCGCCAAGCGCGACTTCTTCGGGGGCGTGGCTGCCAGGCAGTCGATCGTCAGCGCCCTGATGCAGGGGCCAGAAGAGCACTATGCGCTGGGCGAGGCGATCGCGAAGACGATCTACGCGCCCATCCTGCGCTCCCACCGGGTGACGGTGGAGCAGATGGCCCTGCTCGAGCCGGGTCTTTCCGAGACGGTCTGCGCGACGCTGCTCGTGGTCATGAAGGATGCCATGGACGAGGTGGTTGCGCGCGGGGTCGACCCGGTCGCGGCCCGCGATTTCCTGCTCGGGCATCTCAACATCCTCGGTGCCGTCGTCATGGGCGAGATCGAGGGCGCGTTCTCCGACGCCTGCAACAAGGCGATCACTAACGGCAAGCCGCGCCTGATGCGCGACGACTGGCGCGGCGTGTTCGAGAAGGATGAGCTCGCGGAAAGCATCCGCGCCATCACCTGACGCGTCTGCCGCTGGCAGGGATCGGACGGGCTTGCTATAGCTGCGCGCCCGGCCCGGTCCCGACCTGCGGCCGGGCGACGAGAGCGAGGCGGACCGGACCATGAGCAGACGTGGAACCAACGGAGCGGACGGAGGCGAGCGGATCGTTCGCCGCAAGCTCTCCGACCAGGTCCTTGAACGCCTGCTCGAAATGATCACCAGGGGCGAGATCGCCCCGGGCGAGACCATGCCGTCGGAACGCGATCTCATGGAGCGTTTCGGGGTCGGACGTCCGGCGGTCCGTGAGGCGCTTCACTCGCTCGATACCATGGGACTGATCAGCATATCCCATGGCGAGCGGGCCCGGGTCAGCGCGCTGTCCGCCGAAACCGCGATCCATCAGATCGACGGGGTGGCACGGCTGCTCCTGTCGGCCGATCCGGACAATCTGGGGCACCTCAAGGCGGCGCGGCGCTTCTTCGAGATCGGAATGGTGCGGTCCGCCGCGGAACGTGCCCGGCCGACGGACATAGGCGACCTGCGCGCGCTCGTTGCCCGGCAGCGGGAGACGCTGGGCGATGCCGAGGCCTTCATTTCCGCCGATATCGCCTTTCACCGGCGCATCGCGGAGATGTCGGGGAATCCGATCTTCGTCGCCGTCTGCGATGCGATGCTGAACTGGTTGTTCACCTATCACACTGATTTGCTGCTATGGGCCGGGGCGGAAGACACGACGCTGGCGGAACACGACGAGATCGTCGACTGCATCGCCCAAGGTGCTGCCGACGCTGCGGCAGTTGCGATGGGCCGGCATCTCGACCGCTCGGCAACGCTGTACCGGCACCACGACGCCGTCGGGTAAAGAAGTAAAACTTATTTACTCGTGCGGCCGCATGGCGCTAAATGCGGTCACCTGACTTCAAACAATCCGGGAGTGTGTCATGGGGAGGAATTACAAGATCGCCGTCATCGCTGGTGACGGGATCGGCAAGGAAGTCGTGCCCGAGGGCCAGAAGGTGATCGAGGCCGCCGGCAAGAAGTACGGCTTCGGCGTCGAGTGGGTCGAGTACGACTGGAATTGCGACTATTACCTAAAGCACGGTCGCATGATGCCGGAGGACGGTGTCGAGCAGGTTCGCGACAAGGATGCGATCTTCCTCGGTGCGGTCGGCTGGCCGAGCGTGCCCGATCACATCTCCACCTGGGACCTGATCCTTCGCCTGCGTCGCGAGCTCGGGCTCTATGTGGCGCTTCGTCCGGCGCGTCTGCTCAAGGGCATCACCTCGCCGCTGGCCGGCCGTACGGCCAAGGACATCGATTTCGTGATCGTGCGCGAGAACTCCGAGGGCGAGTATTCCTCCGCCGGCGGCATTCTCTACGAGGGCACGCCGGATGAACTGGTGATCCAGGAATCGGTGTACTCGCGCCGCGCGACCGACCGCATCCTGCGCTATGCCTTCGACCTGGCCCGCACGCGGCGCAACAAGGTGTCGCTGGCGACCAAGTCCAACGGCATCAAGATCGCCATGCCCTGGTGGGACGCGCGGTTCGCGGAGATTGCGGCCGAATATCCGGATGTCGAGGCGAACAAGTTCCACATCGACATCCTGACCGCGAACTTCGTCAATCATCCCGACTGGTTCGACGTGGTTGTGGGGTCGAATCTCTTCGGTGACCTGCTGTCCGATCTCGGCCCCGCCGTTGCCGGCAGCATCGGCATCGCGCCGTCCGGCAACATTGACCCGACGAAGGCGAACCCGTCCATGTTCGAGCCGGTCCACGGCTCCGCCCCGGATATCGCCGGGCAGGGGATCGCCAACCCGATCGGCCAGATCTGGGCCGGCGCAATGATGCTCGAGCATCTCGGTGAGCTCGAGGCCGCCAAGGGCATCGAGCAGGCCATCGAGGCCGTGCTGAGCGGCAATGGCGCGCGCACCCGCGACCTTGGCGGCGATGCCGGAACGGTGGAGGCCGGAACGGCGGTCGCCGACGCGCTCGCCTGAGGCGGGCAACGGCTTATCGGATATTTGAACCGGGCGGCCCGCCAGGCGCGGGCCGCGAACGACAGGAACCATCATTCATGTTGGACAAGACTGGTATCACCTCCCTCGGTCATCTCATCAACGGCGAGATCGTCGACCGCGCCGGCACCGACGGCATCGAGGTGCGCGATCCTTCCACCGGTGAAGTCTTCGCGCGCCTGCCGCGCGGCGGTGCGAAGGAAGTCGACCGTGCCGTGGAGGCTGCCCGCGCCGCCTACGAGGGCGCCTGGGGCGCAATGACCGCGACCGAACGCGGCCGCTGCCTGACCCGCCTCGGCGTGCTCATCACCGAAAACATCGACGACCTCGCCGATCTCGAGTGCCGCGACACGGGCAAGCCGATGAAGCAGGCCCGCAACGACATCGTCGCGACCGCGCGCTACTTCGAGTACTACGGCTCTTCCGCCGACAAGCTTCACGGCGAGACCATCCCCTATGCCAAGGGGACCACGGTCATGGCCCTGCGCGTGCCGCATGGCGTCACCGGCCACATCATCCCGTGGAACTATCCGGCGCAGATCTACGGCCGTTCCGTCGGCGGTGCGCTCGCCGCGGGCAACGCCTGTGTGGTGAAGCCGGCCGAGGATGCCTGCCTGACGCCGCTGCGCATCAGCGAACTGGCGCTCGAGGCCGGGATTCCGGCCGGTGCGCTCAACATCGTCTGCGGCCTCGGCATCGAGGCCGGCGCGGCACTTGCCGGGCATACCGGCATCAACCACATCTCCTTCACCGGCTCGCCGCAGACCGGCACGGCGGTTGCCAAGGCCGCCGCGGACAACCAGATCCCGGTCACGCTGGAACTGGGTGGCAAGTCCCCGCAGGTGATCTTCGAGGACGCCGATCTTGACGAGGCGCTGCCCGTCATCGTCAACGCGATCGTCCAGAACGCCGGGCAGACCTGCGCCGCCGGCAGCCGTGTCCTGATCCAGAAGTCGATCTACGACAAGGTGATGGCCGAGCTTGCCAAGCGCTTCTCCGCCCTGGAGACGGGTGCCGGCTGCGATGATCTCGACTGTGGTCCGATCATCTCGGCCAAGCAGCTTGATCGCGTGAAGAGCCTTGTCGATGCGGCAATCGAGGCGGGCGCGAATGTCGTCGCGCGGGCCGGTATGGCCGGAAATGCGCCGGAAGGTGGCTATTTCTACCCGCCGCTTCTGCTCGACGGCGCGGCCCATGAGAGCCGACTGGCGCAGGACGAGGTGTTCGGCCCGGTGCTTGCGGCCTTCCCGTTCGAGGACGAGGCGGACGCCATTCGCCTTGCCAACGGCACGCCCTACGGCCTGACCGCGTCGGTCTGGACCCGTGACGGCGGACGGCAGATGCGTTGCGCCCATGCCATCGAGGCCGGCCAGGTCTTCATCAACAACTATGGCGCCGGTGGCGGCATCGAACTGCCGTTCGGCGGCATGAAGAAGTCCGGCTACGGGCGCGAGAAGGCGTTCGAGGGAATGGTGAGCTTCACCACCATCAAGACCGTGGTGATGAAGCACGGCTGAGCCTGGCCGGCGGTCGCCGCCGGACGGGAAGAAGCGATGCAGGCCGGGGAGGGGGAACCCTCTCCGGCCTTTTTGCATGGAGTGGGAAGATACCGGACATTCTCGGGTCCGCTGTTCGTCCCGGCATAAACTGAAACTTGAATAAGTTCTCAGAAATCCGTGCTGCTGCTCAACATTCGGCTGCGTGCGTGTTCGATGTGATTGCGCATGGCACGGCTTGCCTCGAGATCCGCTCCGGCCTCGATATGGCGAAAGATTTCCTCATGCTCGCCGCGCACCGCTTCACCGCGCACCATGGGCGGGTAGTGGGAGAGAAAGCGCATCAGGTTGACCGAGCGCGAGACATCGTACTCAAGCGACTTGAGTGTCGCGACGATGCGCGGATTGCAGCTCGCCGTGGCAACCGCCTCGTGGAAGGCATAGTCGTGGTAGTGGAGGATGGTGTTCTTCGCCAGGGCCTCGTCGTATCGGTCCAGGGCGGCGCGCATCCGCGCCAGGTCCGCCGGGCTGCGCCGCCGCGCGGCAAGGCTCGCCGCCTCCGGCTCGACGATGAGGCGCAGCTCGATTCCGTTGAGAAGATCGCCGATGCGCTCCAGCGCATCCCTGTCCTCAAGCTCGCTAATCGGCGTTCCGTCGGTTGCCCCGACCGCATTCTTCACGAAATTTCCGGACCCGCGAACCGAAGACACCAGCCGGTCGGCGCGCAGCTTGTCCAGCGCCTCGCGCAGGACGGGGCGCGACACATCGAATTCCCGCGCGAGCTGGTTTTCCGACGGCAGCTTCGTGCCGGCCGCGATCATGCCTGTCACGATGGCGTGGAACAGGTTTTCGTAGACCTTGTCGGCAAGGCGCTCGGCCTTGCTGTGCTGAAGGGCCGAGAAGGCGAAGCCCGTCGGTTCCTTCGAGGTCGTGTCCTTGTCCATTTTGTCAGTCTGCGGTCAAACGGAAGCGGGTGCGCCGGTGAGCCCCCGGGCTCCCCGATCGGGACGCGATCTCCTTCGTCGAACCGCTCCTCCCCCTTGATGCCGCGAGCGCCGGAAAAATGGCGCGGACAGCGAAGCTCTTCCGAATACTCATCATACCAGTTGGTTTCAAGTTGTAAATCTTATTGACTGGATTTCTCCCGGAAGCCACACTCCATCCAGGTGCCGTGAGTCACCCATGGGAGGAAATCATATGTTTCGTATTCGTAGCCTGGCGGCTATGTCCGCCTTTGCAGTCACCGTTGCATTGTCCGGGTCCGCGCTTGCGGCCCAGGTGCTGAACTTCGCGCATTCGACCGCGCAGGGTTCGCACTACAGCATGGGCGTGCAGGCCTTCGCCAAGAAGCTCGCCGAGCTTTCCGACGGCAAGTACGAAATCCGCGAGCAGGCCGCCGGCGCTCTCGGCGGCGAGCGTGACGTGATCGAGGGGCTCCAGATCGGTTCCGTGGAACTGACCGTGTCCTCGACCGGCCCGCTCGGCAACTTCGTGCCGGAGGCGCTCGTCCTCGACCTGCCGTTCCTGTTCAAGGACTACGCCAACGCGCGCGCCGTGCTCGACGGTCCGATCGGCCAGGAGCTTCTGGACAAGGTCAGCGAGAACAATCTCGTCGGTCTCGCCTGGTCGGAGAACGGCTTCCGTCATGTCACCAACTCCAAGCATCCGGTGAAGACGCCTGCCGATCTCGAGGGCCTGAAGATCCGCACCATGGAAAACCCGGTGCACATGGAAGCCTTCCGCGCGGCCGGCGCCTCGCCGACGCCGATGGCTTTCCCGGAGGTCTTCGCCGCCCTTCAGCAGCACGTGATCGACGGCCAGGAGAACCCGATCCCGGTCATCACCGCTTCCAAGTTCTGGGAAGTTCAGGACAACCTGACCCTGACCGGCCACGTCTATTCGCCGGCCATCATCATCGCCTCGCCGACCCTGTGGGACGGTCTCAGCGATGAGGAGAAGGGCTGGTTCCGCGAGGCCGCCAAGGCTGGTGTCGCGGCGACCCGCGCGAAGGTCGAGTCCGACGAGGCCAACGGCGTCGCGCTGCTGCGCGAGCATGGCATGGAAGTGATTGAAAAGGTCGATCAGTCCGCCTTCCAGAAGGCCGTGAGCCCTGCGTATGACACGTTTGTCGCCAAGTACGGCGACGACATGCTCAAGCGCATCCAGGCCGCCCAGAACTGAGGCGCGCTTCTCCGAAAAACCGGGGTGGCCCTTGCGGCCGCCCCGGCAGGAGTTTCGACATGCAGTGGTTTTTCGCAGTCGAGCGCCGGATAACCCGGCTTGCTCTCGAACTGTCGATCGCCGCACTGGCGATCATCGTCCTTCTCACCTTCTATCAGGTCGTCACCCGGTTCGTGTTCGGCCATCCTTCGGCCTGGTCCGAAGTCGCCGCACGCTCGGTGATGATGTGGATGGTGTTCATGGGGCTTGCGGCCGCTTTCCGGCAAGGGGCGATGATCGCTGTCGATTTCCTCATGGATGTCGGCCCGAAACCGCTTCGGTTCATCCTTGTCATTCTGATCGCCTTTGCCTCGCTGGTCTTCCTGGGCCTGCTGGTCTGGTACGGCTGGTCCATGGCCGAGCGCGTCCAGCGCCAGAACCTCGCCGGTCTCGAGATCAGCATCGCATGGGTCTATGCCGCGCTGCCCGTCGGCGCAGCGCTTGCCGTTCCCGGCGTGGTCGCCCGCTTCATCGTGTCGCTGCGCGAACTGTCGTCCGGAGCCGATGAAGCTGATGGCGCCCCGAAGGACGTGGAGGGTCAGGTATGAACGCCGCTCTTGCCTTTTCCCTGCTGATCCTTTTCGCGACGGCAGTTCCCATCGGCGTGTCGCTGGTGCTTGCGAGCGCCTTCGGCATCACCTTCTTCTCGACGGTGCCGTTGCTGCTTGCGGTTCAGCGCATCTTCGCAAGTCTCGATTCATTCCCGCTTCTTGCCGTCCCGCTCTTCATCCTGTCGGGCAATCTGATGGCGTCGGCCGGAATTTCCGAGCGTCTGGTCGAACTGGCCAAGTCGATTGTCGGCGGCATCCAGGGCGGGCTTGCCTGCACCTGCGTCGTCACCTGCATGATCTTCGCGTCCGTGTCGGGATCGTCGGTCGCCACCACTTTCGCAATCGGAGTCATCCTGATCCCGGCGATGGTGCGTCACGGCTATCCGGTCGGGACGGCGGCCGCGATCCAGGCCTCCTCGGCCGAACTCGGCGTGCTCATTCCGCCGTCGATCCCGCTCATTCTCTACGGTGTCGCCACCGAGACCTCCATCGGCCAGCTCTTCCTGGCTGGCATCGGTCCCGGCATCCTCGTTGCCTCCGCGCTCTTTCTCTACCTGCTGATCCTCTGCCGGGTGAAGGGCTACGGAAAGATGGACGGCGACGAGCGCAAGCCGTTCTTCGAGGCGCTGGTCCACTCGGCCTGGGCGCTGGTGATGCCGCTCGTCGTGCTTGGAGGTATCTACGGCGGCGTCTTCACGCCGACCGAGGCGTCGTCCATCGCGGTGGTCTACGCACTCGTCGTGGGCGTCTTCGTGTACCGCACGCTGACGCTGGAGAAGATCTACGCGGCGCTTCGCACCTCGGCGGTGTCGAGCACCGTCATCATGATCATCATTGCCGGTGCGGGCCTGTTCTCGTTCCTCGTGACGCGCAGCGGGCTGCCGTCGATCATCGCCGAATGGGTGCGCGACGTCTTCACCGACAAGTACAGCTTCCTGATCGCGGTCAACGTGTTCCTGTTCTTCGTGGGCATGTTCATCGAGACCTCGGCGGCGATCCTCGTGCTTGCGCCGCTGCTTGCCCCGATCGCGATCAGCTACGGCGTCGATCCGGTGCACTTCGGCCTGGTGATCGTCGTGAACCTGGCGCTCGGCATGTTCACGCCCCCTGTCGGCGTCAACCTCTTCGCCGCCTGTGCGGTGGCGCGGATCCCCATCCAGCGGATCATACCCGCGCTTGTGCCCATGGTGCTCGTCGTCATGGCCTGCGTGTTGCTGGTGACCTATGTGCCGGTGGTCTCACTCGGCCTGGTCGAACTGTTCTACAGGTGACGGCGGCCCGCGCCGTCACCCATCAGGAGAGAAATTCATGAAGCTTCAGGACAGGGTCGCAATCGTCACCGGTGCGGGTGGCGGCTATGGCGAGGGCATTGCCCACTATTTCGCCGAGCAGGGCGCCAAGGTCGTGGTGGCCGACATCCGCGCCGACGCGGCCGAGCGGGTGGCTTCCGACATCGGTCCCTCGGCGATCGCCATCGCGGCGGACGTGACCAAGAGCGAAGACACCAAGGCGATGATCGACGCCGCGGTGAAGCATTTCGGCAAGCTCGACATTCTCGTCAACAATGCCGGCACCACGCACAAGAACCAGTCGATGCTGAACATCGACGAGGCGACCTTCGACAAGGTGTTCGACGTCAACGTCAAGTCGATCTACCACGCGGCCATGCACGGCGTGCCGGCGCTGGAGAAGAATGGCGGCGGTGTCATCATCAACATCGCGTCCACCGCCGGCGTGCGTCCGCGTCCGGGCCTGACCTGGTACAACGGCACCAAGGGCGCGGTGATTGCCATCACCAAGTCCATGGCCGTCGAGCTTGCCGACCGCAAGATCCGCGTTTGCGGCATCAATCCGGTGATGGGAGAGACGGGCCTCACGGACCAGTTCCTGCCGGGCGAGGATTCTCCCGAGACGCGTGCGAAGATCATTGCCGGCATTCCGCTCGGGCGCATGTCGCGTCCGCTGGATATCGCCAAGGCATGCGGGTTCCTGGCCTCTGACGAGGCGGAGTTCATCACCGGCGTGCTGCTGGAAGTCGACGGCGGCCGCTGCGTCTGAGCCGGCCGGCGCCTCTGCGGTGCTTGTTGCGCCGCGGATCACGTTGCGAAGGGAGGGCCTCGGGCCCTCCCTTTTTTTGTTTTCGCGAGGCGTGCGACGCGGTGAAGGAGAAAAGATGAGAAATTTGCGAAAGAATTTGAAAAGGCTTTGGCCGGGTTTATGTTGTTTCGCGCTGGCCGTTGGTGGACAGGTAGGCGCCTGAGGGGTGCCGTTAACGTCATGACATACCCTGAGGCGAGCATTCCGTCTCATGCAAGCGGCCCCGGGGGGAACGGAGACGTTGGTCTTGCCTACGGTTGAAGCCATGCTGGCGCGTCTGCTTGACGACAGTACGACCCTCGTGGCGGTCTTCGACGAGCACGACATCCTGCGCAGGTCAAACAGGGCCTACCGGGAGGCCTACCACGTCGACGACGGCGAGGAGATCCTCTGGGCCGACATCATGCGCCGCAATCATGCGCATGGCCGGGGAGCGATCATCGACGCGGACGATATCGAAGCCTGGCTTGTCACGGCCCTCTCGCGCAGGGGAAAGCTTGCCAGCCGTTCCTTCGAGGTGGATCTGGTCGACGGGCGCTGGCTTTGGATGTGCGAGACCGTTCTGGAAAACGGCTGGAGCCTTGCCATTGCCTCCGATGTTACCAACCTCAAGGCTGGCGAACGGGAGCTGCGCCAGCTCACCGACAAGGCGATACGCGAGGCGCAGACGGATTCCCTGACCGGAATTTCGAACCGTCGCTACATGATGCTGGTTCTTGACCGGCTGCTTGCAAGTCCGGCCGGCAATCCGCCGGACAGCATCTGCCTGATCGACATCGATCACTTCAAATCCATCAACGACCGCCATGGGCATGAAGTCGGCGACGAAGTGCTCGTCGATTTTTCCCGCCGGATGCGCAATGCGGTCCGGCCCTCCGACACTTTCGGCAGGATCGGAGGTGAGGAATTCATGCTCGTTTTTCCCGGTCTCGGCCACGCCGAGGCGGAGCGTGTCCTTGCGCGCATCCTGAGGAAAATCCGCAATCACGCCTATGTCGGGCGCGGCGTGGAGGTTTTCTATACGGTGTCCGCCGGTCTCGTCGAGCGACGCCGGTCCGATGACGCGCGCTCGATCTATGGCCGTGCGGACCAGGCGCTTTACGACGCCAAGCAGGGCGGGCGAGACCGCATCCAGGTCGCCGCCTGAGTTTAGCCGGATAATTTTCCGCGAAATCCGCTTTCCGCATAGTCGATGATGCGTTCCAGCACCGGTTCGAACGTGGAGGTGTCGCACGAACCGTTCGACAGGCTGTCGAGGCGCGCGAGATCGGTGATCGTGTAGTGCAGCGCGCCGAGCGTGAAATGCAGCCGCCAGAGAATGTCATCTTCCGACAGGTCCGGCAGGGCTTGGGCCAGAGCGGGCAGAAAGCGCCTGAGGTGGTCCAGGTCTTCATGGAAGAGCGCGCGGAGGGGCGAGCCGGGGTCCGCCTGGCAGCGGATCAGGAACTGGATGAAAAGCGCCCGGCCGCCAGGATCGAAGCTCCAGCGGATCGCCGGCCGCAGCAACGCGTCGAGCACCATGCGCAGGCCAACGGGACTTGGCAGCGCGGCCTCCACCGCTTCCGAGAGAAGCCGTGCGCGCTCGCGGTTCAGATCGCGGGCGCGGCGCAGGAAGACCTGCTTGAAGAGCTCTTCCTTGCTGCCGAAATGATAGTTCGCCGCCCCGAGGCCGACACCGGCCCGTGAGGCGATATCCCGCATGGAGACGGCGGCATAGCTCGCGCCTGCGAAGAGCGTTTCCGCGGCGTCGAGAATGCGCGTCCTGCTTTCGCCCGCGCGTGGGTCTCTCTGCCGGGAGCCGTTGTCCTTCGCTCTTTCCCCGCCCAAGACAACCGCTCCATTGCTCACTTTTCATCCGCAGCGTTGGTACCACACGGGATCGTCCGCGAGAACATTGAACGATCGTTCAAGACTTGCTACGACTGTTGCGGGAGGATTTTTCATGACGTTCACACTACCCAGGATGCGTGTGCCGGGGAGGGCTCGCGCATGAGCGGGCGGTTCGATCTCGCGGGCCGGACCGCCGTCGTCACCGGTGCCTCGTCCGGTCTGGGAGCACATTTCGCGCGTGTGCTCGGTCGGGAGGGCGCGCGGATCGCACTTGTCGCCCGGCGTGCCGGGCGGCTTGCCGAAAGCGCTGACTCCCTTGCGGCGGAGGGGATCGAGGCAAGCGTCCACGTTGCCGATGTGACCGACAGGTCGTCACTTGAAGCCGCCTTCGACGAGATCGTCGACAGGCATGGCGGTATCGACATTCTCGTCAATAATGCCGGCATCGCTCGCCCCCGGTCGTTTCTGAAGATGGAAGAGGACGACTGGAGCACGGTCATCGACACGGACCTGTCCGGCGTCTGGCGCACGGCGCAGGTCGCGGCCCGCCACATGGCGGAGCGGGGGCAGGGCGGCAGCATCGTCAACATCGCGTCCGTGCTGGGTTTCGTGGTGCAGCCGACGCAAGTCAACTATGCCGCCGCCAAGGCGGCGGTGCTGCACATGACGAAGGCGATGGCGCGCGAACTCGGGCGCCATGACATCCGGGTCAACGCGATCGCGCCCGGATACTTCCGTACGGAGATCAACGCCGACTTTTTCGAGACGGAGAAGGGGAAGGCGCTTGTCGAACGCCTGTTCCCCGGTCGTCTCGGTCGCCACGAGGAACTGGACGGGCCGCTTCTGCTCCTTGCCTCGCAGGCCGGAAGCTTCATGACCGGCACCACACTCGTGGTGGACGGCGGCACCATTCTCACCGACGTTTGAGCAAAGGCCGACCGATGGATGCAAACGCCCTTTCCGACCTGACCAGCAGGCTGTCCTCCTTCGTGGAGGACCGGGTCATTCCCTCCGAGGCGGAGTATTTCGCCCATGTGGAGCAGCCGGGAAAACGCTGGACAATCCCTCCGGTCATCGAGGATCTCAAGCGCGACGCCCGCGCGCAGGGGCTGTGGAACCTCTGGTGCCCGCACGCCGAATACGGCGCCGGCCTCGACAATCGGGCATATGCGCCGCTCGCGGAGATCATGGGCCGCTCGCTCATCGCGCCCGAGGTGTTCAACTGCAACGCTCCCGACACCGGCAACATGGAGGTTTTGATCAGCTATGGCACGCGGGAGCAGCAGGACACCTGGCTGAGGCCGCTTCTGGCCGGCGAGATCCGCTCGGCCTTCTCCATGACGGAGCCTGACGTTGCGTCCTCGGACGCGACCAACATCCAGGCGTCGATCCTGTGTGACGGCGGAGACTACGTGATCAACGGCTGCAAGTGGTGGTCGACCGGGGCGATGGATCCGCGTTGCCGGATCCTGATCGTGATGGGCAAGACGGATCCGTCCGCCGAGCGGCACCGCCAGCAGTCGATGATACTCGTGCCAGTCGATACGCCGGGCGTGACCATCCGCCGGCCGCTTACGGTTTTCGGGGCCGACGACGCGCCGCACGGCCATGCGGAGATCACTTTCGAGAACGTGCGCGTTCCGGCAGGCAACATGCTGCTTGGCGAGGGCAGGGGCTTCGAGATCGCGCAGGGGCGCCTCGGCCCAGGCCGGATCCACCACTGCATGAGGCTGATCGGCGCGGCCCAGCGCGCACTGGAACTCATGTGCCGGCGGGCGCAGTCGCGCGTGGCATTCGGCAAGCCCCTGTCGGATCAGGGTGTCGTGCGGCAGCAGATCGCGCTGTCCGCTTGCGAGATCGAGCAGGGCAGGCTCCTGGCCCTCGCCGCCGCCGATGCCATGGACAAACTTGGCAACAAGGCAGCGCGCAACCTGATCGCCATGGCGAAGATCACCATCCCGGCCATGGCGCAACAGGTGATAGATCGTGCCATCCAGGTGCACGGCGCGGGCGGATTGTCCCAGGACACGGCGCTTGCGGGGCTTTTCGCCTATGCACGTACCATCCGGCTCGCCGACGGCCCCGACGAGGTGCATCAGGATGCTCTGGCGCGCCAGCTTCTCAAGGCGTGGCCCGCATGAGCGCGCCGGCCGCAGGCGCGGGCGTGCCCGACGACGTGGCCGCCCTCGCGCCGCTCCTTGGCGAACGCGTCGGGGAGCTTGGCGGAATGCCGCGCATCCTGCCGCTCGGCCAGGGGCAGTCCAACCCCACCTTTCGTCTCGAGGGGCCGGGCGGTCAGGCGGTGCTGCGTGTCCAGCCGCCGGGAGACCTTCTCAAGGGCGCGCACGCGGTCGACCGTGAGTACAGGGTGATGAAGGCACTCGCTCCGACGCGCGTTCCGGTTCCACGGGTCATGCTGCTTGGCGAGGCGGGGGAGGGCCTCGACCGCAAGTATGTGGTCATGGAACTGATCGAAGGTGTCGTGCACTGGGATCCGGCGATCCCCGGCGCAACGCGGGAGCAACGCGCGGCAATCCACGAGGCGATGGTCACGGTGCTCGCCGACCTGCACTCGGTGGACGTCGACGCCTGCGGCCTCGGTGACTACGGGCGCCCCGGCAACTACTTTGCCCGGCAGATCGCCACCTGGGAGCGGCAGTACCGGCAGTCCGAAACCGCAAGGATACCCGATATCGAGCGGCTGATCGGCTGGCTGGGCGAGGCCCGCCTTCCCCCCGATGCGGCGCCCGCGCTGGTTCATGGCGACTTCAGGATCGACAACATGGTGTTCGCCGCTTCCGGGGAGCGTGTATGCGCCGTGCTCGACTGGGAACTGTCCACGCTGGGACATCCCTACGCGGATCTCGCGTATCAGTGCATGCAGTGGCGGTTGCCGCATGACAGCACCTTCAAGGGGCTTGGAGGGATCGACCGGGCGCGCCTCGGCATTCCCTCGGAGGAGGCCTATGTCGCGGCCTATTGCCGGAAACGGGGATTGCCGGGCATCGAGAACTGGACGTTCTGCCTGGCGTTCTCCTTCTTCCGCCTCGCCGCGATCCTTCAGGGGGTCTACAAGCGCCACCTCGACGGCAATGCGGCAAACGCGGAGACGGCCAGGCATTATGGCCGGACCGTTCCGGTGCTGGCACGTCTTGCCTGCGAGGCCATAGAGGCATCCTAGCGACTCCTCCGGCAAGCGGAGCGGGACCAGGGCACGGCGCGTGGTGCCATGTCGCCGACCCGCCGCATCCTGATCCCGTGCATCGTTCCTTTCCCGTTCCGCGCTGCTGAACCCCCGTCACCGCATGTGGCAATTGCGGATATTGCGGAGGCATTGTCACAAAACTGTTTTGGAATATGCGGATATTGACGCTCGAAATTCGTCAAAACGGTCATATGGCCACACCGGGCCCACAGAGTAATTCTGCGGGAAAAGGTATCGGGCCTGCCACCTGATCGGGTTTCCACACGAATTTGGAGGTCAGTTCGCATGAAAACCACAAGCTCCGGAATCTCTCGCCGTCACCTTCTCGCCATGGGCGCGGCCCTGCCGGCCGCTGGCATGATGTCGGGTCTGATCCGTCCGGCCATGGCCGCCGGCAAGACCAAGCTGCAGTTCATGTATCCGGTCGGCGTTTCGGGTGACATCAACAAGATCGTCACCGGGATGATCTCGCGCTTCAACGAGGAGCACCCCGAGATCGAGGTCGAGGCCATCTATGCCGGCAGCTACGACAACACCGAGCAGAAGGTCATCACGAGCCTCGGCGTCGGCGAGCCGCCGGCGCTGTGGCTGCCGATCAACTCCGCGCTGCAGACCTTCCTCGGTCTCGATGCGCTGGAGGACGTGACCGAGCAGGCCAAGGCCGACGACATCTACGACGATTTCCTGCCGGGCTTCCTCAACACCTGCGTCTCCGACGAACGCCTGTACGGCTTGCCGTTCCAGCCTTCGACGCCGGTGCTCTACTACAACAAGGATGCCTTCCGCGCCGCCGGCGTGGCGAAGGCCCCGGACACGTGGGACGAGCTTCTTGAGGTGGCGAAGGAACTCACCATCCGCGAGAATGGCGAGCTGAAGCGCTGGGGTCTCATCATCGGCGGCGGTTGGCACGACTGGATGTTCGAGTGCTACTGCCGGCAGAACGAGCTGGTGCCGTGGCAGAAGGACCGCGTGCTCTTCGACCGGCCCGAGGCGATCGACGCGCTCGAGTTCTGGGTGAAGATGGTCCAGGCGGGCGTAATGGCTCCGGCCTCGACGTGGCAGGGCTCGGCCAACGACTTCCTGGCCGGCAACACGGCCATGCTCTACCACTCGACCGGATCGCTCACGAACCTGCGCACCTCGGCGCCGTTCGAGGTCGGCGTTGCCTTCATGCCGAAGAACAAGACCTACGGCGCGGCACAGGGCGGCGGCCCCCTGATGATCGCCAAGAACCAGACGGACGCCCAGAAGGAAGCTTCCTGGACGTTTGCCCGCTGGATGACCAACACCCAGAACCAGGCGAGCTGGAGCAAGGCGACGGGCTACCTCGCGGTGCGCAAGTCGTCCTGGGAATCTCCGGAAATGCAGAGCTACCTCCAGGATGTTCCGGAGGCCAAGGTCGCGCTCGACCAGGCGGCCTATGCCGGTGCCTTCCTTCAGGTGCCCGGCTATCACCGCGTGCGCGAGTACCTGAAGAGCGCGCTCGACCGCACGCTCGCCGGCGAGATCGCACCCGATGCCGCGCTCAAGGATGCCAACGCGAACTCCAACCGCGAGATCGCCCGCATCCTGCGCCGCCAGAAGGGCTGAGCGGGGTCTTCCCCATGACCTGATCGTGGCGCGGGCTCTCGCGGGCCCGCGCCCGTCTTCCGTTGCCGGGGGCGGCCCGTGGTCCGCCGCGTGATGTCCGTCTCGTGATCTCAGGAAATTTCGCCATGTCGCAGGGTGCCGCCCGCGCACGCAGGAACGAGGCGCTTCTCGCCTACGCGCTGCTTTTTCCCTCCCTTGTCTTTCTCGGCTTGTTCACATACTTGCCGATCCTGCGCTCGTTCTGGTTTTCACTGCATGACGTGATGCTGGGCGACCCGGACATCTTCTGGATGGGCGCCGACAACTATCTGCGTCTGATCGACGATCACCTGTTCTGGAAGGTGTTCGCGAATACAGCCTTCTACACGCTGACCACGATCCCGCTGGCCGTGACCGTCGCGCTTCTCATGGCGGTCGCGCTCGACAGCAAGCTGCGCGGGCTTGCCGTCTACCGCTCGGCATTCTTCTATCCGGTGATGATCCCCTCGGTCGCGGCCGGCATGGTCTGGGTGTTTCTCTATGCCCCGGGATACGGGCCGATCAACGAGGCGCTGACCGCGCTCGGCCTGCCGCGCCTCGACTGGCTCTATGACAGTGCCTGGGCACTTCCCGCGATCGTGCTGATGAGCATCTGGAAATACTCCGGCTACTTCATGCTGATCCTGCTCGCCGCGCTGAAGCTTGTGCCCTCGGATCTCTACGAGGCGGCGCGGCTGGACGGGGTGAGCGCGCCGCAGCGCCTGCTTCACATCACCATTCCGCTGATCTCGCCGACTCTCTACTTCGTGATCGTGATCGGTATCCTGCACAGCTACCAGATCTTCGACTACGTCTACGTGATGACGCAGGGCGGTCCGGCGGACGCCACCAATGTGCTCACCTTCTACATCTATCAGAACGGCTTCCAGTATCAGGACATCGGCTACGCCTCGACGCTGGCCAACACGCTGCTTGTCTTCGTGCTCGCCCTGATCGGCCTTCTCGCGGCCACGCTCGGCCGGCGCGTCCACTACCTGGGAGAACGCTGATGTCGGCTCGAACGCTTTCAAGTCGCCTGAGGGGCGGCTGGCTGCATCTCGTGCTGGTGCCGGTCGCGCTGTTGTGGCTGTCGCCGCTCGTATGGATCGTCCTGACCTCGCTGAAGACGAAGACCGAGGTCTTCGACCCGGAGGCGGGCTTCCTTCCGGCGGTGCTGAATTTCGCCAACTACCCCTCGACGCTCTCGGTCGCCCCCTTCGGCACCTATCTGCTGAACTCGGTCATCGTCACGGGGTCTATCCTCGTCTGCCAGCTCGTCACCATCACGCTTGCGGCCTACGCGTTTGCGCGGCTGGAGTTTCCCGGCAAGAAGCTGCTCTTCACCCTGTTCTTGCTGCAGGTGATGTTCCCGATCTACGCGATCTTTCTCACGAACTTCGTCACCTTGCGCGAGTTCGGCCTGGTTAACACGCTGGCCGCGATGGTCGTGCCCTTTGTCGCTTCGGGATACGGCACCTTCATGCTGCGTCAGTCGTTCCGCCAGGTGCCGCCGGAACTCTCCGACGCCGCGCGTCTCGACGGCTGCGGTCACTTCGGCATCCTCTGGCACGTCTACCTGCCGCTGGTTCAGCCGACCCTGGTGGCCTTCGCCATCATCTCGGTGGTGACCCACTGGAACGACTACATGTGGCCGCTTCTGGTCACCAATTCCGACAGCGTGCGCACGTTGCCCATCGGCCTCGGCCTGCTGGCGAAGTCCGACTCCGGCGCGGACTGGACGCGGCTGATGGCCGGCACGACCATTGTCGTCTCGCCGCTGCTCATCGTCTTCGTGATCTTCCAGCGCCGCTTCATCGACAGTTTCATGCACACCGGCGTCAAGTAACGCCCATCCGGAGACCCGACCATGGCCACCGTACAGTTGCAGGACATCTGCAAGTCCTACGGCTCCCGAAAGACCGTTCACGACGTCACGCTCACCGTCGAGGACCGCGAGTTCATGGTGCTCGTGGGGCCGTCCGGCTGCGGGAAGTCCACTACGCTGCGCATGGTCGCGGGGCTGGAGGACATCACCTCCGGCCGTCTCGTGATCGACGGGCGCGACGTGACCGACGTGGCACCCCAGCAGCGTGACATTGCCATGGTGTTCCAGTCTTATGCGCTTTACCCGCACATGAGCGCCTGGAAGAACATGGCCTTCGGCCTGCAGAAGACCACGAAGCTTACGCGTGCCGAGATCGACGCGCGCATCCGGGAGGCGGCCGAGATCCTGCATATCACCGACCTTCTCGACCGGCGTCCGAAGGAGCTTTCGGGCGGAGAACGCCAGCGCGTCGCCATCGGTCGCGCGCTTGTGCGCCAGCCGCGCGTGTTTCTCTTCGACGAGCCGCTGTCGAACCTCGACGCCAAGCTGCGCAACCGGATGCGCTCGGAACTCAAGCGGCTGCACCAGGAACTCGGCCTGACGGTCATCTACGTGACGCACGACCAGATCGAGGCGATGACGCTCGGCACGCGCGTGGCGATGATGTCCAAGGGATCGTTGCAGCAGGTCGGGCGCCCGATGGATATCTACATGAAGCCGGCGAACACCTTCGTCGCGACCTTCATCGGCTCACCGGAGATGGCGCTCATTCCCTGCAAGGGCGCGCGGCGCTCCGGCCTGGCCCATGACGCCTTCACTGGCCCGCTGGCGCTTGGCGGAACGGATGTGCCCGACGAAGTGCTGCTCGGCGTGCGTCCGGAGGAGGCGTGCCTCGTGCGCGAGGGCGGGATGGCACGCGCGCGCGTGCTTCAGAGCGAGCTGATCGGGGCAGAGGCGCTGGTGGAGGTTCAGCTTGGCGACGACCGCATGACGGTGCGCAGCGCGGTCGCCGACGCGCCCGCGGCAGGGGAGGAGATCGGTCTTGATTTCGACCTCGACCGTGCGCGCCTCTTTCACGGCGCGACCGGACAGGCTATCGAACTCGGGTAACGGGCCCGGAGCCAAGGAGGAGGCGGATCATGGCACCGACACCCAGACAGGCCGAGATCCTGGGCGTGCTCAAGATGCGCGGCAAGGCGGCGATCTCGGAGCTTTCCGAGCTTCTGGAGGTGTCCGACGAGACCGTGCGGCGGGACCTCAAGGGGCTCTCCGCCGACGGGCTGGTGGAGAAGTTTCACGGCGGCGTGCGCCTGTCGATCTCGCGCACCGAACCGCCGTTCGAGCGTCGGCTCCGCGACGCGGTGGAGGCCAAGCGCCGCATCGCGCGGCGTGCGGCGGCCTTCATCGACGAGGGCGCGACGGTCCTTCTCGACAATTCCACCACCGCGAGCTTCCTCGCCCGCGAGCTGGTGCACCGCGAGCCCATGACGATCCTGACGATCTCGCTCGAGATTGCCAACATCATCTCCCATGCGCCGACCGGCCACCGGCTGATCCTTCCCGCGGGAGAGGTCCGTGCCGAGGACCGCACCATCACGGGGGCGGGAACGGTCGAATACCTGTCGAGGTTCTCGCCCGGCTTCTTCGTCATGTCCGTGGTGGCCGGCTCGTCGCGCGGCTGCACGGACTTCGACCTGTTCGAGGCGGAATTCAAGCGGGCGATGATGCCGTTGGCCGATCAGACCATGATGCTCATGGACGCGAGCAAGTTCGGCAAGTCCGGCCTGATTCATGTCTGCGACTGGGGAGAGATCGACGTTCTGGTCGCGGACCAGGTGCCCCGGGATGTGGCCGAGAGTTTCGAACACGGTCACCTGCTGATTGCCGGTGACGAGGACAGTTAGGGAAAGGGGAGGCGATCCCGGGGAGGGGCTCCCGGGATCGCACGGCGCGTCAGGCGTCGGAAATCGCGCGGATCAGGTCCGCCTTGCGCTTTTCCGGTTCGGGATAGCCCTGACGCGAATGGGTGAGGCCGAGGCCGACGAAGCTTTCCGCCATCTTTACCGCGACCGGTACCGGGCGCGAGAGCGGTACATGGGCGGAGCCCTTCACCAGATCCGCCGCTCCGCCGGCAAGAACGACCGCCTCGGCGTTTGCGGAATGTGCCGCAACGGCCTCCGCGTTCCCCACCTCGTGAAGACCCGCGCACTGGCGGTGCAGCGCGTTGTCATGCACGAGACGGCGGGCACGCTCGATGTCGCGGGATGTGGCCAGAACCGTGAAGGACCCGGCGAGCGTCAGTGCATGGAGCATGGCGGTCTTGCCCGCGCCGACAACCGGAATCGCGAGCAGCGAACGCAGGGCGGAAACGCCGTAGTCGCCGAAGTCGGCCACGACGAGCGCGTCGAAGCCCTCTTCCATGGCGGTTTGTCCCGCCGCCATCATGGCAAGGTCCGCCAGTGCCCAGTCCTGCGCGCTGACGGGCGGAACGGAGGCGAGCGGTACGTTGCGCGTGACGATCTCCGTGCCCGGATCGGCTGCGGAACGGGCGGCCTCGATCTCTCCGGCGAGATCCACGTCTTCGGGAACGAGTACGAGAATGCGGGGCATCATGCGCCTCCCTTCGCGGCCTGGGCGTTGAGAACGTCCGCGGCTTCGCCCATGCGCCTGAAAACCTCGGCGGCGGGCGCGCGCGGCGCCGGGTAGCTCGCCCGGCTGTGCGAGAGCTGCAGCCGGATCGCCGCATCGGCCATGCGGTAGGTCAGCGGTCCCGGGTTGAGGATCGGCACGGGCAGGCGTTCGGCAAGCCAGGTGTGCGCCTCATGCATGGTGGTGGAGCCGAGCATGATCACCTCGGCGCCATCCTCCGTCACCGCCTTCATCGCCGCGTCGTAGAGCGCGGGGAAGAACTCGTCCTCCTTGCCGGCGAGCAGGCTCTGGTTGTTCGGCTGCAGACCGGCGGAGCGGACCGAGGCGAGCTTGTGGGAAATGCCGAGTTCCGCGACGGTCTTGGAATAGAGGTGCCGCCAGCGGTCCCACATGGCGAGCACGGAGAACTTCTCGCCGAGCATGAGCGCGGTGAGCATGGCGTGGCGCCCCGGCGCGATCACCGGGATCGACAGTACCGAACGCAGCGCCGACATACCGCTGTCGCTCACCGTGTCGATGCACACGGCGTCGAAGCCCTCGCGCTCGGCCTCAATGCCGGCTTCCAGGATGCCGATGTCGGCGAGCACGGAATCCTGCTGGCTGACGTAGTTGACGGGCGCGATGCGCACCGGACGGAATTCGAAGTCGATTCCCGGCCCCAGGCGCACGGCCTTGAGCTGCGCCTTGCGCTTCTCAAGGTTTTCCGCGCTCATCGGGAAGGGAACGATCACCAGAACCCTGGCCATGGCTTTCCTCCTGAATGTTGGTTGCGCCCCGGACGAGAACCGGGGCGGCGTTCGGCGGCTCGGTCAGCCCGGAAATTCCCGGCTGACGTCGTCGATGGAGGCGACCCGGCACACCGGTTTCAGCGCGGCGATGGCGGTATCGTGTGTTTCCTTCGAGAAGGCGGCACAGCCATCGGCAAGCACCGTGACATCGAAGTCGCGCACATGCGCGTCGCGCACCGTCGAGGCGACGCCACCGTTGGTGACGATGCCGCAAACCAGGAGCCTGCGGATCGCGCATTTGCGCAGCACCCACTCGAGCCGGGTCATGTAGAAGGCGGAATAGGCGACCTTCTCGACACTGAGGTCGGCCGGCGCGAGTTCGTCGACGAGCTGGTGTCCCCAGCCGCCGGGCACGAAGTCGCCCTTCGCGAGGAAGGGGCGAAGCTCCTTCAGGTGCGGCGAAATCAGCGGTTCGCCGCCCTTGGCCGGCACCAGCGTGAACTGGGTCGAGATGATCCAGCCCCCGGCCTGCCGGATGCGGTTTGCCAGCGGCGCAATGCGCGCCGGCAATGCTGCGATCTCTTCCGCGCCCTGGCCCGCGCGCCCGTAGGCGCCCCTGGGATGCAGGAAGTCGTTCTGCAGGTCGACGATGAGAAGCCCTGTCTCGGCCGCCGGGACCGGTTCGTGTGCTCCAGCCATCATTTCCGCTCCAGGATGACGTTGCCGAGTTCGTCGACGCGCGCCGAAAGGTCGGGGTCGACCAGAACGGTCGCATCGGGTTGTTCGAGGATCGCAGGGCCCTCCACCACGGCGCCGACCGGAAGGTCGAGCCGGGCGAAGATCGCGGTCTCGTGCCAGCCGCCATCGAACCATACGGAACGCGTGCCGGTGCGAGCCGTCTCCAGCGAGCAGTCGGCGCCCGGTGCCAGCGTCTTGAGGTCGAACCGCGGACGTCGGCCGATGGCGGCCGTGCGCAGGTTCACGATCTTCGCAGCGAGACCGGGCAGCAACCGGCTGAAGGAGGCCTGATAGGCGGCGTCGAAGGCTTTTTGCACGGTTTCGCGGGTAAGCCCGGTGCTGCCGTTCTCGATCGATACGGGCAGCGGTACGCTCACCGTGTGGGTCTGCCCGACGTAGTGCATGTCGAGCTCGAACACGATGTCGATGCGTTCCATCTGAAGTCCGGCATCCTCGACCACCTTGCGGGCGGCGTCGGCTTCCTCGACCATCCGGGCGTTGAGCGCCGCCGTGTCGAGTGCGTCCACGGTCAGATTGACCGTTTGCACCTGGTCGTGCCGAATATCGGCGATGACGCAGCCAAGCGCGGAGTTGATGCCCGGGTAGCGCGGGATGAGGGCGGCCTGCAGTCCGACGTCCTTGATCAGAGCGCCCGCGTGAAGCGCGCCACCGCCGCCGAAGGGCACGGCGACGAACTTCGCCGGATCATGGCCGCGCTCGATGGACACGAGGCGGATGGCGCCGGCCATCCGCCCGTCGGCGACCTTCACGATCGCTTCCGCGGCTTCCATCACGCCAAGGCCGGTCGGGCGCGCCACATGCTCCTCGATGGCGGCCTTCGCGGCTTCCACGTCCAGCCGTGCCAGCTTGCCGCCGATGGGGCGCTCCGCGTTGATGCGTCCGAGCACGATGTTGGCGTCGGTCAGCGTTGGACGCGTGTTGCCCTGGCCGTAGGCGACGGGCCCGGGGCGCGAACCGGCGCTTTCTGGGCCGACCTGCAGCAGGCCGCCGGCATCCACATGGGCGATGGAGCCGCCGCCGGCGCCGATCGTGGTGATCTCGATCATCGGCGTGCGGACCACGAGACCGAAGTCGATGGTCGTCTGCGCGGCGAGCGAGGTCTCTCCATCGACCACCAGCGAAACGTCGAAGGAGGTTCCGCCGAGATCGCCCGTGATGATGTTCGGATAGCCGGCCTCGCGGGAGATCGCGGCTGCGGCAATCACACCGGCCGCCGGGCCCGACAACGCGGTGCGAACGGGCAGCTTGCGTGCCGTGTCGGTGGACATGACACCGCCGTTCGACTGCACGATGTGGAAGCGCCCGGCGAAGTTCTCGCCCGCAAGGGCGGCGGAGAGCTTGCCGAGGTATCCGCCCACGACCGGCTGGAGATAGGCGTTGAGTGCCGTGGTCGAGGTGCGTTCGAACTCGCGGATTTCCGGCAGGATTTCCGCCGAGGAGGCGACGTTGTCGTTCGGCCAGGCCGCCCGCACCGCCTCGAGCGCGGCGAGTTCGTTCGCCGGGTTCGCATAGGCGTTGATGAAGCACACGGCAATCGCCTCGGCGCCCGCGGCGATTGCCGCCGTCACGGCCTGCCGGACCTCGTCCAGGTCGACCGACGTGTCGATGGAACCGTCGGCAAGCACCCGTTCGGTGACCTCGAAACGCAGGTCGCGCTCGATCACCGGCGTGAAGTCGCCCCACAGGCCCCATGTGTTGAGGCGGTCGCGGCGGCGCATTTCCAGGACGTCGCGGAAGCCTTTCGTCGTGATGAGCGCGGTGCGCGCGCCCTTGCGCTCAAGAAGGGCATTCGTCCCCACGGTGGTGCCGTGGACGATCGACCCCAGATCGGCAACGTCGCCGAAGGTCTTCAGCCCCTCGAGGAAACCGGTCGCCTCGTCACCCCGGTTGGAGGAGACCTTGGCTGTGCGGAATTGCCCCTCAGCCTCGTCGAAGTAGAACAGGTCGGTAAAGGTTCCGCCGACATCGACGCCGACGACGGCGCCCTTCACGGGCGTGAAACGGGTGGTCATGCGGCAGCCCCTTCGCGCAGGTTCCGGGTTTCGGTGGGATCGACGTCGCCCTTGTCATCGAGGACGACGCCATAGGTCTCGCGGGCGGCCTCGCGGCTGACGAAGCCAAGACGCACGTCACGCGCGACTTTCTCCGGCTCGCGAGTTTTCGGGTCCCCGAAACCGCCGCCGCCCGGGCTTTCGATGCGCACCTTCTGGCCCGGACGCACGCGCACGTCCGCGATCTTTGAGGCAAGTTCCGGCGAGCGTTCGCCCGCGTCGGTTTCCCAGACGAAGCGGTTGAGAGCCGCGTCGCCGCCGCCGGCCACGCCGAGCGGGGGATAGATGCCGCGTTCGCCAAGCAGGAACACATCCGCGTCTGTCATGGTCTCAAGCTCGTAGACGGCTCCGACACCGCCGCGATGACGTCCCGCGCCGGCCGAGTCCGGCCGAAGCGCCCACTGGGTGAACTTGACGGGATAGGAGGCTTCCAGGATTTCCGCCGGCGGGATCGTCGCCATGGAGATCGGATTGTTGGCGTGGTTCAGTCCGTCGCTTTCCGGATTGCCGCCAAGGCCTCCGCCGAAGAAGGAGAACATGACATAGCGCGATCCGTCGTCCCGGTAGCCGGCCACCGACAGAGCGTTGATGGTGCCGAAGGGGCCTGCGGTTGCAAGCGCGGGATCCGCCTTGGCGAGTGCGCCGAACACCACGCCGATGACCCGCAGGATCGTCTCGGTGTAGCCGCCGACGGGCTTGGGCGGCTTCACGCCGAGCAGCGTCGTCTCGGGAATGTTGAAGGTGATCGGCCGCAGGCAGCCGGCGTTCGCCGGGACGGCGGTGAAGACGTGCTTCAGGGCCACGTAGCAGCACGCGGCCGCCGTGGAATAGGCAATGTTCAGCGGTCCCGCGCAAGGCGCCGACGAGCGGGAGAAGTCCAGCGTCATCTCGTCGCCGGAGATCGTGAGGTCGAGCGCGATGGTCAGCTTGTCGGCGGTGATGCCGTCGTTGTCGAGATAGTCCTCGAACGTGTACACGCCGTCCGGCAGGGCGCGCACCGCCTCGCGCATCATGGCCTCGGCGCGGTCCGAGAAGGCCTCGAAGGCTGCCGCCACGATGTCGTCGCCATAGGCCTCGAGCACGTCCGCCAGCCGCTTCTCGCCAAGATCCAGCGCGTTGAGCTGGCCGTTGAGGTCGCCGTAGTTGGAGGCCGGAACGCGTGAGTTCGCGGCCAGGATGTCGATGAGGTCACGGTTCATGACACCGTTGGCGATGAGCTTCACCGGCGGAATGCGAACGCCTTCCTGGAAGCTCTCGGTGGCCTTGGCGTTGAACCCGCCCGGAACGTTGCCGCCGATATCGAGCCAATGGCCGACGGAGGCAATCCAGCAGTAGAGTTCGCCGTCGCGAAACACCGGCCGCACGAGCCGGAAGTCGTTGAGGTGCGTGCCGCCCGCGTAAGGGTCGTTGAAGAGATAGGTGTCGCCGGGAGCAAGCTCGTCGCCGTCCTTCTTCACCTTGTCGATGACCGCCTTCACCGCGAAGGCCATGGCGCCGACGAAGATCGGCAGGCCGCGCGTACCCTGCACGAGGGTCGCGCCGGTCTCTGCGTGATAGAGACCGTGGCAGGCGTCCCGCGCCTCGGCGATGATCGGGTTGAAGGCCGAGCGGTAGAGCGTCGCGTCCATCTCGTCGGCGATCTGCTCCAGCCGTCCGTTGAGGATGGCGAGCGTGACCGGATCGAGCGTCTTGCTCATTTCGCGTCTCCCTTGTCGCGGCGGGCGGCCACGGCCTGCGTGCCGTAGTCCTCGTAGGTCTGGCCGGAGGCGAGCATCGCCGGCGTGCCGATCAACTCGTTCAGTTCGCCGAACTGGAACATGTTCCCGGCGAACGGCGTGTTGGTTCCGTTGGCGAAGAGCGAGGCGTAATAGGCCTGGGCCGTGCGGGCGAGGGCGCGCACGATGCCGCCCGGGAAGATCACGATGGAGTAGCCCATCTCGCCAAGTTCGGCCGCCGTGTACATCGGCGTGTTTCCGCCCTCGACCATGTTGGCCAGAAGCGGAAGCCGCCCGCCAAGCGCTTTGGCGACGGCTGAAAGCTGCTCGGAGGAGCGCGGCGCTTCGACGAAGAGCACGTCGGCGCCCGCGTCCGCGTAGAGCGAGGCCCGCTCGAGCGCCGCGTCGAAGCCCTCCACCGCAACCGCGTCGGTGCGGGCGATGATGAGGGTTTCCTCGCTGGCGCGCGCATCCACCGCCGCCTTCACCTTGCCGACCATCTCCGCCGTGGAGACCAGCGACTTGTCGGAAAGATGGCCGCAGCGCTTGGGCAGCGTCTGGTCCTCGAGCTGGATCGCGCTGGCTCCCGCCCTCTCGAAGGTCCTGACCGTGCGCTGCACGTTGAGCGCGTTGCCGTAGCCGTTGTCGGCGTCGACGATGATCGGCGTCTCGATACGCTGGCGGATCAGCCCGATGGTGTCCGCGACCTCGCTCATGGAGACGAGCCCGATGTCCGGGCGTCCGAGCTTGGTGTAGGCGATAGCCGCGCCCGACAGATAGAGCGCGCCGAAACCGGCGTCGGTCGCGATGGAGCCTGTCAGGGCGTCAAAGATGCCGGGTGCGACGATGGGAGCGCGTCCGCCGGCAAGCTGTGATTTGAGGGTCATTCTCATCGATCCTTGATCGCGGGTTCGGCCAGCAGGCAGTTGAAACCCTTGAGGTCGGCCGCCTTGTCGAGATCATCGACAGCGGCAAGGACGCGGGCGGCATGCGCCGCGCCCCAGACGGGGGAGGCGAGGTCGGCGAATTTCTCGCGGACCTCCTGCGGGGTGAAGGGGTCCACGGCATCGCCGCGATTGGTGAAGGTCTCGCCCGCGAGTTCGCTTCCGTCGGTGAGCCGGATCGTAACGCGCGCCGGGCGCTTGGCCGGCAGAAGGGCCGTCAGTTCGGGATCCTCGCGCAACGTGACCCTGTCGGCGAGCGACAGGATCGTCTCGTCGGAAAGATGCGGCTCGCGGAAGGCTTCGACTGCCGCTTTGCCGTTGACCAGCGTCGTCGCCACGGCGAAAGGCAGTGAGAAGCGCGCGGCCAGGACGTTGTGCGGGCGCGGAGCGTCGAGCTGTGCCGCCATGGCATAGGTCTCGATCTCGATGGAGGCGATGTCGGAGGCGGCAAGCATGTCGTGCCTGGCGACGAGACCGGCGACGACGTCAAGGGCCGCGTGGGTAAAACGACAGGCGGCATGGCGCTTGAAGTAGTTGCGGGCGATCTCGAAGCGGTTGCCCAGATCGTCGTCCATGCCCGCTCCGGTGAAGCCCTCGCCCAGAATGCCGTCGTAGACGCTTGCCACGCAGTCTCGTTCACCGGAAAAGCCGGAGGCCACAAGATCCCAGGCCGCCATGCCGTTGCGGTTGGAAAGACCGCAGTAGCTGTTGCGTGCGGTGGCCCCCTCCAGCATCGCCTTCAGGCTTGCGCCGACGCTCATCGTGGCGGCGACATTGATGGTGGTGACGATCTCCTGTTTGCCCGCGCCTTCCAGAAGTGCGGTTGCGACCGCCGCGCCGACGGTTCCCCAGGTGCCGTGCGGGTGAACGCTGGGGCGAAGCCTGCAGGCCGCGCCGATGCGCGCGGCAACCTCGTAACCCATCACGAAGGCGCTCAGGAGATCCTTGCCGGAGCGGCCGTTTGCCAGGGCCGTTGCCAGGGCCGCCGGCAGCACGTGCACGCCCGGGTGGCCGCGTGCGTAGGAATTGCCTTCGTCGAGTTCCAGGGCGGTGGACGCGACGCCGTTGACGAAGGCGGCGTCGTCACCGCGAAGGCGGACACCCGCGCCGATGGCGGCCACGTCCCCGGTTCCCCGGCGGGCGATCCGCGCGGCGAGGGCGGTGTTCTCGGGCTCCTGCATTCCGGCCGCCATGGCGCCGATGCAGTCGAGGAGAACGAGACGGGTCTGGTCCTTGAGCGCGTCGCCGAGGTCGTCGACGGAGAAATCCGCGACGAACCGTGCGAGACGCTCCTGCCACTGCGGCCGTTCGGCGGCAAGCAGCACGGACGCCGGCACGAGGCCCGGCGCTTTCGGGGAGGTGTTGGACATGATCGACCTCCTAGAGTCCGAGATAGGCGCGCTTGAGTTCGGGATCGGCGGCGATGTCGGCGGCGGTGCCGGACATAATGACCTCGCCGTTCTCGACGATGTAGGCCCGCGAGGCGATCTCGAGCGATTGCACCACGTTCTGCTCGACGAGCATGATCGGCAGCCCTTCGGCGTTAAGGCGACGGATCAGCGTGAACATCTCCTCCACCAGCAACGGAGACAGGCCGAGGGAGGGCTCGTCGAGGATGAGAAGTTTCGGCTCCGCCATCATGCCGCGTCCGATCGCGAGCATCTGCTGCTCGCCGCCTGACAGGGTCCCGGCCGCCTGCGCGGCGCGTTCGCGCAGCCTTGGAAAGACCTCGAAGACATGCTCCAGGTTCTTCGCGCGGTTCGGCTTGGCGCGACGATAGCTGCCAAGTTCCAGGTTCTCGCGAACGCTCATGTTCGGGAAGATCTTGCGCCCCTCGGGCACGTGGATGAGGCCCGCGTCGACCGCCGTGATGGGCGAGCCGCCGAGTGAACGTCCCTCGAAGGTGACTGAGCCCTCGCTCAGTGGGAGCATTCCCGACAGCACCTTGTTGAGCGTCGTCTTGCCGACGCCGTTCGCGCCCAGCACGGCGACGATCTCGCCGCGTGTCACGTCGAGGTCGATGCCACGCAGGACCTCCACCGCGCCGTAGCCCGCGCGCAGGTTCCGCACCTCAAGCATTGGCCTCTCCAAACTTTGCCATGCGCTCCGCCGCGCCCTTGCCCAGATAGGCTTCGATGACGGCCGCGTCGTTGCACACTTCCGCCGGCGTTCCGTTCGCGATCAGTTCGCCCTGGGCCAGCACGTGGACGTGCTCGCAAAGGTTCATGACGGCCTGCATGACGTGCTCGATCATGAGGATCGTGACCCCGTCGTCGCGGATCGCGTGGATCACCGGGACGATGTCGCGGATTTCGGACGGGTTCAGGCCGGCCAGCACCTCGTCGAGAAGCAGGAGTTTCGGCTCCGTCGCGAGCGCCCGGGCGAGTTCCAGACGCTTGCGTCCCGCGACCGTCAGGCTGGCGGCCGGCAGGTCGAGGTCCTTTTCCAGGCCGACGCGCACGCCCACGGCGCGTGCCTTCTCGATGGCTGCCTCCGAACCGGCATTGCGCAGGTATGAGCCGACGGTGATGTTTTCCAGGACGCTCAGGCCCGCGAAAGGCTGCACGATCTGGAAGGTCCGGGCGATGCCGAGTTCGGCCCGCTGGTGCGGTTCGAGCGAGGTGATGGCCCGTTCGCCCCACCTGATGTGGCCGGACGTCGGCTTGAGAAAGCCGGCGATGATGGCGAACAGGGTCGTCTTGCCGGCGCCATTGGGCCCGATGAGGCCGGTGATGGAGCCTTCCCTGACGCCGAAGCTGGCGTTGCGCACCGCGACGAGGCCGCCGAAACGCATGGTGATGTCGTCGACCGTGAGGATCATGACGCGGCTCCCTTCAAGGATCGCGGCAAAACGCGACGGATGAGGCCGAGAATGCCGCCCGAGGCGAAGGCCACGACCAGGATGAGCACGATCGCGAAGACAATCAGGTCGACGCCGGGCACGCGGCCGGCGAATTCCTTGGTGAACTCTCCCAGCCCGTGCAGCGTGAAGGCGCCGATGAGCGGGCCAAGCACGAGGCCCCGGCCACCGACCATGGGCGCGAGAAGGGCCTCGATGGAAATCCAGATACCGAAGGCGATGGTCGCGTCCACATACAGGAAGTTCTGCATGTAGAGCACGCCCGCGGCCGCGGTCATCGCGCCCGACAGGCTGATCGCCCGCAGCTTGACCTTGAGCACGTCCACGCCGAGCGCGCGTGCTGCGTCCTCGTTCTCGCGCACGGCGACGAGTTGCGCCCCGAAGCGGGAGTTCGCGATCGAGCGCGAAATCACCAGGCCCGCGAACACGAAAGCCAGCACCAGCCACAGAAAGTACGAGCGGTCGGCGAACTGCATGTTCCAGAACGACGGCTCGAGCTTCAGCAGCAGCCCCGCCGCGCCGCCGGTCAGTTCCGACGCGTTGGCGAGAATGCGGGCCAGCTCGGCGAAGGCCAGCGTGATGAGCGCGAAATAGGATCCGCGCAGCCCGGCCCGGAAGCTGAGGAAGCCGATCACGAAGCCGACCGCCGCGCCGGCGGCGATGGCGGCCACGAGAGCCACCCAGGCGTTCACGTCGAAATGGTACTGCAGGATCGCCGTCGTGTAGCAGCCCGTGCCGAAGAACACCGCATGGCCGAAGGAGGTCTGTCCGGCGACGCCGCCAAGCAGGTTCCAGCCCTGAGCGGCCAGCGTGATGATGAGCGTCAGCACAAGGAAGTTGGCGACGGAGTTGGAATGGATCACGGCGGGCGCGAACGCCAGAAGGGCCGTGACGAGAAGGATCGGAAGGTAGCCCCGTGCCGTCATGCCTTCGCTCCGAAAAGTCCGGTCGGCCTGAAAAGCAGGACGAGGATGAAGATGAGGAAGATGCCGATCTGGCCGAGGCTTTCTCCCAGAAGAAGTCCGCTGACGCTCTCCACGACACCGATCAGCAGGCCGCCGAGCAGGGCGCCCGGGATCGAGCCCATGCCGCCGAGCACGACGATGGTGAAGGCGATGGAGATGAAGGCGCCGCCGACGCGCGGGTTCACGTAGAAGGTGGGCATCAAAAGGCCGGCCGCGATGGCGAGGGCCGCGCAGCCCAGCCCGAAGGTGAGCGCGTAGATGTGGCGCACGTCGATGCCCATCAGGCTGGCGCCGAACTTCTCCTTGGCCACGGCGCGGATGGCCTTGCCGGCATCGGTGCGGTTCATCAGGAACCAGAAGCCGGCCGAGACGACGACCGAGCCGATGAAGCCCACGAGCTTCGGCGCGGAAATCAGGAACGGACCCGCCTCGACGATGGCGAAGGAGAAATCCGAGGAGATGGCGCGCGTGTCGGATCCGAAACCGGCGAGAAGCGCGTTCTCGATCAGGATCGACAGGCCGAGCGTGATGAGCAGGATGTTGCCTTCGTCACCGTGCGATGCCGGGCCGATCAGGTAGCGCTGCAGGCCGTAACCGAGCGCGAAGAACACGGGCGCCAGAATGACGATGGAGGCATAGGGGCTGATGCCGGTGAGCATGTTCAGTCCCAGAACGGCGAACATGGCGGCGGCAAGCATGGTGCCGTGGGCGAAGTTGATGATGTGCAGCACGCCGTAGACCAGCGTCAGGCCCAGGGCGATCATCGCGTAGATGCCGCCGGTCAGGAGCCCGTTGATCATCGCCTCGAGGATGATGGTGGGAGAATACATTGTCCGATCCGTTTCGAAGGGGCCGCAGCCTTGGCGGACCGCGCGGTGTCGCGCGGTCCGCGGTGTCGTTCGAAATCCGGATCAGCCGTTGATCGGGTAGATCGGCTTGGCGTCCGAGAACTCCTCCGGGTAGATCACCCGGATGTCGCCGTCCTGGACCTGGGTGTTCACCGGCGCGGCACCCGTGTTCTGGCCGTTCTCGAACCTGGTCGGGCCATAGGGCATCAGGTGGTCGGCGTAGGTGGAGCTTGCCAGCGCCTCGATGATCGCGCCGCGCTCGGAGGACGCGGCCCGCTCCATGGCGTCCGCCAGCAGGCCGACGCAGGAGTAGTTGAGCGGGGTGTTGTAGTTGTAGGTCGTGCCCGATGCCTCGACACGCTCCTGCAGCATCTGCGACTTCCTGGAGCGCGGGTCCGGCCAGTGATTGCAGTCCATGATGCCCTGGGCCGCGTCCGGGAACTCGGCGACGAAGCGGCGGTTGGAGGCGGCGCCGTTGAGGACCGCGTAGACCCCCTTCGGACGCACGCGCTGCTGCTGCATGGTCCGCGCCAGAAGCACGGTCTCGCCGTAGTAGGTGCTCGGGATCACGAGGTCGGGCTGAAGCGAGCGCAGGCGCAGCGCCACGTTCGACAGGTCGCGCGACGGCGTCGGAATGGCGATCTGCTCGACGATCTCGAAGCCGTGCTTGGGAAGCTCCGTGGCCATCAGCTTGGCAAGTCCGGAGCCGAAGAGGCCATCCTCGTGAACCAGCGCGACGGTCTTGGCCGGCTTGCCGGCGGCCTCGTTGATGAGCACCAGATTGTCGATCGCGGTCTTTGTGCAGATGCCGAAGCCGGGGCCGAAGCGGAAGGTGTTCTTCAGGCCACGACTGATGATCTGGTCGGACACGCCGACGTCGACGATATAGGGCAGGTCGTAGCGCGAGGCGGCTTGGGAGGCAGCAAGCGCGATCGGCGAGGCGAAGCCACCGACGACGGCCACCACGCCTTCTTCCTGCATGCGCTCGACTTCCTGTGCGCCCGCCTCCGGCGTGGAGCGCGCGTCACCGAAGACCATCTCGATCTTCGCACCGCCGAGAGCCTTGATGCCGCCGGCCTCGTTGATGTCCTTGATGGCAAACTCCGCGCCCAGACGACCGAAGCCGCCGTCCTGGGCCAGGGCGCCCGTCACCGGCTGCAGGATGCCGACCTTGATCGGGGCGGGCTCCGCCGCGCGCAGCACGCCGGGTGCCGCAAGAGTGGCGATGGCGGCCGCGCCGCCCTTCAGGATCGTGCGCCGGCCCAGCGGCTTGTCGAAAAACGTCATGGCTTTGTTCTCCTCACGGGTGATGCTGTTTCGGAACGGGTCCTGGTTTTCTTCTTGTTGCCGTTCGCTCTGCTCCGGCTCGAAAGCCGGAATGTGTCCGCGGCCGCCCAGCGGCGCGCGCCCTGATCTCCCGTCCGCGTCAGCTCCATGTTGAAGGAGTAGCGGTCGGGTCGGTAAAGAGCCTGCAGGTGTTCGATGCCCCGGCCCGATTTCTCGAAGACGACACGGGTCATGGACAGGAGCGCCGCGCCGATCTCCAGGTCGAGTGCGGCCGCGACCTCGGGGCCGGCCAGTGTCGCGCCGACGATCTGCTGGGCGGTGTCGGCGACGAGACCGGAGCGCTCCAGAAGCTCGAGCAGCGGCGTTGAAGCCAGGTCCGCCTCGGAATAGGAGACGCCGATCCGCTCGGGCACATGCGTCACGAGATAGGAGAAGGGCTGGCCGTCGATCAGGCGCACGCGGATGGAGCGCTGCAGCCGCTCCTCCGGATCGAGCTTCAGTTCCTCCGCCATCGCCGGCGTCGCGTTCACATAGGAAAAGGAAATCAGCCGCACGTCCGTCTGCCGGCCCATCTCCACGAGATGGGTGAGGGCATTCGCGAGATCCGCGACCACGGGCATACGGGCCGGACGCGCGTTGACGAAGGTTCCCGAACCGGGGCGACGCTCGATCATGCCGTCGCTCGCCAGCTTGTCGAGCGCCCGGCGCACCGTCACCCGCGACACGCCGTGGGTTTGCGCCAGCGCCGGCTCACTCGGAAGGCGGGCGCTGTCCGGCACTTCTCCACTCAGGATCTGCTCGCGAAGAAGCAGATAGAGCCGGCGTGCCTTGAGAGGCTCGATAGCGGCGTTCATCGGGTGATCTCCTGTCTTAAAGATAAGACATTAGCTGTCTTATTGAGAGAACAGATTGTGAGCTTTGTCAATGACGGGAATCTGGATTTTTCAAACATCCGGACCGGAATCCGGCACCAGCCAGGGCCGGGCCCTGGCATCACGCGTCTGGAACGCGTCGATCTCCGCCTGATGGCTCAGCGTGAGGTCGATGTCGTCCCAGCCGTTGAGCAGTTTGGTGCGCCACACCGCATCCACCTCGAAGGGAATCGCTGTCTCGCCGGCGCGAATGGTGCAGGCGTCTAGATCGACCGAAAGCTCCAGCGTTCCGGCCCCGAGTGTGGCGAGAAGCGTCTCGCAATTGCTTTCCGAGACGGTGGCCGGCAGCAATCCGTTGTTGACCGAGTTGGAGGCGAAGATATCGCCGAAGGAGGGGGCGATCACGCAGGCGATGCCGTAGTCGACGAGCGCGTAGACCGCGGCTTCACGCGAGGATCCGCTGCCGAAGTTGCGCCGCGCGACGAGGATACGCGCCCCCTTGCGTTCAGGTGCGTTGAGCGGGCAGTCGGCAAGCTCCGCGCCGTCGGCATCGAACCGCATGTCGTGGAGAAGGAAGTCTCCGTAGCCTTCCGAACGCGAGCGTTTCATGAAGCGTGCCGGGATGAGCTGGTCGGTGTCGACGCTCGACAGCGGCAGCGGGCAGGCGAGGGCGGTGAGGCGGGGAAAGGGCTGCATCTGTGTCTCCTCACTTGGCCGGAGCGGGCACGTCGCGCCCCTGCAGCATCGGACGCATGTCGGCCAGATGTCCGGTGACGGCGGCGGCGGCGGCCATCGCCGGGGACATCAGGTGCGTGCGGCTCCCGGGTCCCTGGCGCCCCCTGAAATTGCGGTTGGTGGTGGAGGCGCACCGTTCGCCGGGCGGCACCAGGTCGCCGTTCATGCCCACGCACATGGAACAGCCCGCGTCGACCCATTCGAGCCCGGCGTCGATGAAGACCCGGTCCAGGCCTTCCTCCTCCGCCTGCCGTTTCACAGGGGCGGAGCCGGGTGAGACGAGGCCCGGCACCTTCGCCCTGCGGCCCGCCAGCACGGCTGCCGCCGCGCGCAGGTCCTCGATCCGGCTGTTGGTACAGGAGCCGATGAACACCCGGTCGACGGCAATGTCCGTGAGCTTCTGCCCCGCGCGCAGGCCCATGTAGTCGATGGCTTCGCGCACATGGGCGGCGCGGGCCGGGTCGCTCATGCGTGTCGGATCGGGAACGGTCTCGGTGATCGGTGCCGCATCCTCGGGGCTGATGCCCCAGGTCACGACCGGCGCGATCTCGGAGCCGGAAAGCGTCACCTCGCGGTCGAAGGCCGCGTCGCTGTCGCTTGCCAGCGCCAGCCACTCCTGCGCGGCCTGATCGAAAAGCGCGCCCTTCGGGGCGAAACGGCGCCCCTGCACATAGTCCAGCGTCGTCTGGTCGGGCGCGATCATGCCGCACCGCCCGCCTGCCTCGATGGACAGGTTGCACAGCGTCAGGCGGCCTTCCATGGACAGGCCGGTCACGGCGCTGCCCGCGTACTCGATGGCATGGCCGGCCGCGCCGTCGGCGCCGATGGTGGCGATGATCGAGAGCGCGATGTCCTTGGCGCTCACGCCCGGTGCGAGCGCTCCCTCGACCGAGACCCGCATCCGCCTGGGCTTCCGCTGCCACAGGGTCTGGGTCATCAGGACGTGGGCGACCTCCGAGGCACCGATGCCGAAGGCGATCGCGCCGAACGCGCCATGCGTCGCGGTGTGACTGTCACCGCACACGATGGTCAGGCCCGGAAGCGTTAGCCCCTGTTCCGGGCCGACCACGTGAACGATGCCCTGAGCGGGATCGTCGAGGCCGAACAGTTTCAGCTTGTGGTGGCTGGCGTTGTCCCGCAGCCGCTCGATCATCTCGCGGATGGCCGGGTCGACCTGCGTCAGGTCGTGGGTACGGGTGGGGACGTAGTGATCCTCGATGCCGAAGGTCAGGTCCGGCCGGCGAACGCGCGCGTCCCGCTCCTTCAGCTTGTTGAAGGCGTGGTGCGATCCCTCGTGGAGCAGGTGCCGGTCGATCCACAGAAGCGATTGTCCGTTGCCGTCCTCGGTGACCACATGGGCGTCGAAAACCTTGTCGAAGAGCGTCCGCGCGCCCGTCGCTTTCCCGGTCCTGCTCGCGTGTCCGGCCATTCTCGCTCCTTCCCCAGCTTGGCAATTCCATCAAGGCACGCGCGGCGCCCGGAATCAAATCTTGTTTTAAATGTAAGACAGATTATTGTCCGGCGAAAAGGTCCGATATCTGTCTGTAGGAGGTGGGGAGCAGCATGGCCGAGGTCCATCGCGTCGAGGAAAAGACGTTCGAGTTCGAGGTTCCTGTGGTGATCGTCGGAGCGGGTGCCGCCGGGCTTGTGGCCGCTCTCGCGGCACGCGAGGCGGGGGCGGATGTCCTCGTGATCGAGCGTGACTCCGTTCCGCGCGGGTCGACCGCGCTCTCCGCCGGCCTCATTCCCGCGCCCGGTACGCGCTTTCAGAAGGCCGCCGGCATCGAGGACAGTCCCGGACTTTTTGCCCGTGACATTCTCGCCAAGGCCCATGACGAGCCGGACGGCGACCAGGTGGCGCTTGTCACGCGCGAGATCGGCCCGGCCATCGAGTGGCTCGCGGACAATCACGGGCTCGCGTTTTCCGTGATCGACGATTTCACCTATCCGGGGCATTCCGCGCGGCGGATGCACGGCCTTCCGCAGCGCTCCGGCGAGGAACTCATCGATGCCCTGCGGCAGGCGGCGGAAGCCGCCGGCATCGAAATCCTCTGCGATGCCCATGTCACGGATCTGTGGGCAGACGCGACGGGCCGGGTGCTGGGTCTCGGCCTTGTCCGCCCGGACGGGTCCACGGACGAGGTGGGATGCGGCGAGCTGATTCTCGCCTGCAACGGTTACGGCGGCAACAAGGCCCTCGTCGCCGAACACGTGCCCTCGCTGTCGGACGCGCTCTATTTCGGGCATGAGGGAAACCAGGGCGATGCCATCCTGTGGGGCGAGGCGCTCGGCGCGGCCAGCCGCCACCTCGGCGGGCACCAGGGGCACGGGTCCGTCGCCCATCCGGCGGGCATCCTGATTTCCTGGGCGACCGTCACGGAGGGCGGCTTTCAGGTGAACCTGAACGGCGAACGCTTCTCCAACGAGGCCAAGGGCTATTCCGAGCAGGCGGCCGAGGTGCTGCGGCAGCCGGAAGGGCTTGCCTACACGGTCTTCGATGAACGCATCGCCGGTATCGTGCGCCAGTTCGAGGACTTCCGCCGGGCGGAGGCCATGGGCATCATCCTGACGGCGGACACGCCCGAGGCACTCGCGGAGCGCATGAACGTTCCCTCCGGGATGCTCGCGGAGACTTTCGCCGAGGTCTCGCGTCTCAAGGCAGAAGGCGCGCGGGACGGGTTCGGCCGTGACTTCTCGGGCGTCGCCGATCTCGCCGCCCCCTATCACGCGGTTCGCGTCACCGGAGCCCTGTTCCACACGCAGGGCGGTCTCGTGGTCGATGATGCGGCGCGTGTCCTCACCCGGGATGGCGCCGTTTTGCCGAACCTCTATGCGACGGGAGGCGCGGCCTGCGGCGTGTCGGGCAAGGATGCCTCGGGGTATCTGTCCGGCAACGGCCTGCTCACGGCCGTTGCGCTCGGCCGTCTCGCCGGGCAGGCCGCCGGTCGCCGCGTCGCCATCCCCGCGTCGGCCTGACGCAGGGGCGTTTGACGGCGCGCCCCTTCATCGGGACGAAAAACTCTCCATCTACAGTGCATGTCCCGTGTTGCTTCGGCGCTGGCGCCGCGCCACATGGGATATGTGGCGCGCATCCGTCGTGTCGGGAGGGGGATAAGGCAAGCTTATCGATATATCCGATGATCGAAATTCAAATTATCGGATGCCTTTGATACCTCTCGTAACCGGACGAGGCACGGACGTGCCGGCCCGAGTGGCCGGACGGATGTTGCGCCTCGCAATACCCCGCGAAAACCGCGAGGCCGCCGGCCTTGCGGCAAAAGCCAGGATGGGAGAGCGAGATGGATGGAAACAGCGTGAGCACGGGCAAGTGCCCGGTGATGCATGGGGGCATGACTGCCCTTGGGACGACGGTCATGGATTGGTGGCCCAACGCCCTCAATCTCGACATCCTGCATCAGCATGACACCAAGACCGATCCGATGGGCGATGGTTTCGACTATCGCGAGGAGGTCCGCTCCCTCGATGTCACGGCCCTGAAGCAGGACCTGAAGGACCTCATGACGGACAGCCAGGAATGGTGGCCGGCCGATTGGGGACACTACGGCGGCCTCATGATCCGGATGGCCTGGCACGCGGCCGGCTCCTACCGTCTGGCCGACGGCCGCGGCGGTGGCGGTACCGGAAACCAGCGCTTCGCGCCGCTGAACTCCTGGCCGGACAACGTAAGCCTCGACAAGGCCCGCCGCCTTCTGTGGCCGATCAAGAAGAAGTACGGCAAGAAGATCTCCTGGGCCGACCTCATCATTCTCGCGGGCAACGTCGCCTATGAATCCATGGGCCTGAAGACGTTCGGCTTCGCCTTCGGCCGCCGCGACATCTGGCACCCGGAGAAGGACGTCTACTGGGGCTCCGAGAAGGAGTGGCTCGCGCCGTCCGACAACCGCTACGAAAGCGTCGATGATCCCTCGACCATGGAAAATCCGCTCGCTGCGGTGCAGATGGGTCTGATCTATGTGAACCCGGAGGGCGTCAACGGCCAGCCGGATCCGGTCAGGACCGCCGGCCAGGTGCGTGAGACCTTCGCCCGCATGGCCATGAACGACGAGGAGACCGCGGCGTTGACCGCCGGCGGCCACACTGTCGGCAAGTGCCATGGCAACGGCGACGCCGGAGCGCTCGGCGCCGAGCCGGAAGCCGCCGGTCCCGAGGGGCAGGGGCTCGGCTGGGCCAATCCGAACCAGAAGGGCAAGGCCGCGAACGCCGTGACCTCGGGTCTCGAGGGTGCCTGGACGACCAATCCGACCGTCTTCGACATGGGCTATTTCGACCTGCTGTTCGGCTACGAGTGGGAGCTCACCACGAGCCCGGCCGGCGCCAAGCAGTGGCAGCCGATCGGCATCAAGGAAGAGGACATGCCGCTTGACGCGTCCGATCCCTCGGTGCGCCGCATGCCGATGATGACCGACGCCGACATGGCCATGAAGATGGATCCGACCTACCGGGCCATCTGCGAGAAGTTCATGGCCGATCCGGAGTATTTCAAGGACACCTTCGCCCGCGCCTGGTTCAAGCTGACCCATCGCGACATGGGGCCGAAGGTTCGCTACATCGGTCCGGAAGTGCCGGAAGAGGATCTGATCTGGCAGGATCCGATCCCGCAGGGACCGATCAACTATGACGCGGGTGCCGTGAAGCGGAAGATCGCGGAGAGCGGCCTGTCGGTGGCGGAACTCGTTTCCACCGCGTGGGACAGCGCGCGCACCTTCCGTGGCTCGGACATGCGCGGCGGCGCCAATGGTGCCCGCATTCGCCTTGCCCCGCAGAAGGACTGGGAAGGCAACGAGCCTGCCCGCCTCGCGAAGGTTCTCGGCGTTCTCGAGCCCATCGCCGAGGAATTCGGAGCCAGCGTCGCGGATGTGATTGTCCTGGCGGGCAATGTCGGTGTCGAGATGGCGGCCAGGGCCGCAGGTCATGACATCGAGGTTCCGTTCGTGCCGGGGCGTGGCGACGCGACCGACGAGATGACCGACGCGGACTCCTTCGACGTGCTGGAGCCGATCCATGACGGCTACCGCAACTGGCTGAAGAAGGACTACACGGTCAGCCCCGAGGAACTGCTTCTCGACCGGACCCAGCTCATGGGCCTCACGGCGCCCGAGATGACCGTTCTGATCGGCGGAATGCGCGTGCTGGGCACCAACCATGGCGGCACGAAGCACGGCGTTCTTACCGAGCGCGAAGGGCAGCTCACGAACGACTTCTTCGTGAACCTGACCGACATGGCCTACACGTGGAAGCCGGCCGGAGACGGCGTCTACGAGATCCGCGATCGTAAGACCGACACGGTGAAGTGGACGGCGAGCCGCGTGGATCTGGTCTTCGGCTCCAACTCGGTCCTGCGCTCCTACTCGGAGGTCTATGCCGAGGATGACGCGGGCGGGAAGTTCGTGGCGGACTTCGTGGAGGCCTGGGCCAAGGTCATGCACGCGGACCGCTTCGACCTCGAAGCCTGATCCGCGCGACGATCGATCCTTGACTGACGACCGGCCGGGCCTCTGTGGTCCGGCCGGTTCGCGTTTGGGGGCAGTCGTCAGGTGTCCGCCACGTGGCGCAGTTTCTCCGGATTTCGCATTACCCAGATCGCGGCGATCCTGCCGTTGCGGATTTCGAAGGCCGTGGTCTGCAGGACGCCGTTTCCGTCGCGCATGACCCAGCCCGGCGCGCCATTGATCCGCCGCAGGCGCGGCATCTCGACCACCTCATGCGGGAACTTTCGCGCAAGCCCCGTCAGGAAGCGGGCCGTTCTCCATGGGCCTTTCAGGACATTGAGCGCCGCCGGCACCATGCCACCGCCGTCCGAATGAAACTCGATGTCCTCGCTGAACAGGTCCAGCAGCCCCTGGAGGTCGCCGTCGCGGCTGGCCTGCCAGAATGCCGAGAGGATCGGCATCACCTCGCCGGACCGTGCGCTTCCCGTTTCCGGCAGGCTCTCGGGCGGTTCCGCGCCGGCAAGCCTGCGCCTGGCACGCGAGACGAGCTGGCGGCAGGTCGCCGGACTGCGGCCCACCACCTCGCCGATTTCCTCGAAGGTGAAGTCGAAGGCATCGCGCAGGATGAAGGCGGCGCGCATTTCCGGGCCAAGCGTGTCTAGCGCCAGCACCAGGGCGATCGAAACCTCTTCCCCCTGGATCACAGACCGGTCCGCGTCCGGTTGCCAGTCTTCCACCAGGGGCTCGGGCAACCAGGCGCCCACATAGGTTTCGCGCCTGCGACGGGCCGATTTCAGGTCGTCGAGGCAAAGTCTGGTCACCACGGCTCCCAGCCAGCTCGAGGGAGACTCGAGCCGGCCGGGGTCCTGATCCGCGAAGCGTATCCAGGCGCGCTGGAGGATGTCCTCGGCATCGGCGAGCGAGCCGGTCATCCGGTAGGCAAGTCCCGTGAGCCGGCGGCGCTCGGCCTCGAAGATCGCCAGATGCGCGGTTGTGTTCACACTCTAGCTCCGGGCGGGGTGGACCATGCGGAAGCCGACCGCGAAGCGGTTCCACGCATTGATCGTGGTGATGACGAGCGTGAGTTCGGCCTGCTCGCGTTCGTCGAAGGCGGCCGCCAGCGGCGCGTAGTCCGTATCTTCGGGCTCACCATCGGCGACACGGGTCAGCGCCTCCGCCCAGCCCAGCGCGGCGCGCTCGCGATCGTCGAAGGCCGGGCTTTCGCGCCAGGCGGCGACCACGTCCAGTTGCTCCTGGCTCACGCCGGCTGCGCGCGCTTCCTGCGTGTGCATGTGCAGGCAGTAGCCGCATCCGTTGATCTGCGACACGCGCACCTTCACCAGTTCGCGCACCGTGAGCGGAACGCTCGTCTCGCGCGAGGCGAGTTCCACGGCCATCATTGCGTCGCGAACCTTCGGGGCGGCCTTGTAGTAGTCAATGCGAGGGGTCATTCCTGTCTCCGTCATGAGAGGGTTTCGCCTGTGTGACGAGGCAGGCATCCGGTTCGTGACAGGCAGCGGTGATTTTTCCACTCGCGGAGAACTGGAACCCGCGTGTGCCCTCCGGCGTTGATGAAAGAGACCGGTATCGGCAAGGGGGCAATCATGACACCGCTCTGGCTGCATGCGCTTTCGATCCTCGCCATTCTCTCCGGACTGGCCAGCGCGCTTTTGATCGTCGCGGACGAATGGCGCGATCCCCAGCACATGGCGATCATGAACGCGGTGTGGCCATTGACGGCTCTTTTCGCCGGGCCGCTGGCGCTCATGTTCTACTTTTCCCACGGCAAGGACGCCGCGAAAAGTCGCATGGCCTCGCATGAGAGCAGCGGGGAGGGGCATCACTCCCACCCGAAAAGCTCAACGCCGG
This sequence comes from Stappia sp., assembly GCA_002722295.1. Taxonomy (GTDB): domain Bacteria; phylum Pseudomonadota; class Alphaproteobacteria; order Rhizobiales; family Stappiaceae; genus Stappia. The sequence goes on from PBLF01000029.1 coordinate 222,973, forward strand.
TAGCCGTCTCCAAGGCCTGTGCCCATTGCGGCAGCGGTTGCGCGCTTGGCGACATGATCGCCGAATGGCTCGCCTTTTTCTTTCCCGTCGTGGCGCTCTGGTTCGGCTGGCAGAGCGTTTTCGCGGAAAAGATTTTCGCCATCTGGGTTCTGGATTTCGTGCTCGCCTTCGGGTTCGGCATCGCGTTCCAGTATTTCACCATCAAGCCGATGCGCGGCCTGACGCCGCTCAAGGGGCTCGTTGCCGCGCTCAAGGCCGACGCCCTCTCGCTGACCGCATGGCAGGTGGGCATGTACGGCTTCATGGGGTTTGCCCACTTCTGGCTGTTCCCGCGTGTCGTCGGCACAGAGCTTCGAGTGCCTTCGGTGGAGTTCTGGTTCATGATGCAGATCGCCATGCTGGCGGGCTTTGTAACCGCCTGGCCGATGAACTGGTGGCTGATCCGGGCCGGCATCAAGGAGCGGATGTAGCCGCGCCGTTCCGGTCCCGGGCGAGCGCCTCGACCAGATAGTCGACGAACACACGCACCCTGGCGGGCATGGACGCTCCACCCAGAAACACCGCGTTGATGCTCTCGCGGTCGCGTGGATTGTAGGCCTCGAGCAGCGGCACGAGCGCGCCGCTCGCGAGCGCGTCCCCGATATGGAAGTTGCCGACCCGCGTGATGCCCACGCCCTCCATCGCGAGCTGGACGAGCGTTTCGCCGTTGTTGGCGCGAATGTTTCCGTTGACGGGCAGGAGATAGTCGCGCCCGTCCTCGCGAAACGGCCAGCCGGGTTCGATGCGGCGGAACGAAAAATCGAGGCAATTGTGCCGGGCGAGATCGGCCGGTGTCCGTGGCGTCCCGGCCTGCTCCAGATAGGCGGGGGAGGCCACGACCGTGCGTCCCGTTTCCCCCAACCGGCGCGCCGTCAGCGGACTGTCGCCAAGCGGGCCGAAGCGAATGCCCACGTCCGTGCTGCCCTCCAGGACATCGGCCACCTCGTCGCTGGCCTCCAGTTCGACCGTGATATCGGGATACCGCGCCACGAAGCCCGCCAGAAGCGGCGTGATCACGAGGCGCGCGTGCGCCGTTGCGGCGCTGACGCGGATCTGTCCACGCGGACTGCCGCGATCCGCGATCGTGCTTTCCATTTCATCGAGATCCGCGAGCACCCGGCGCGCCACTCGCGCATAGGACTCTCCTTCCGCCGTGAGGCGCAGGCTGCGGGTGGTGCGCAACACCAGCCGCACGCCGAGGCGCTCCTCGATCCGGGTGACGATCCGGCTGACCGCGGAGGGCGTCAGATCGAGTTCCCGCGCCGCCGCCGAAAGGCTTCCCGCGCAGACGACGGCCAGGAACGTTGCCATCTCCGTGGTCCTGTCGGCCTTGATCTGGACCATGGGCCGTGCCTCCCGCGTTCTGTCCACCTTTGAATTGGGCGCAAAGCTGATTGACCGGGAAACCGGCTACCGGCTGCGACCTGTCCATAGCATATAGGCGGTCAACAAGGTCCAATCACGATTCTGGTGCGCCGCACGCCTCCCCGTCGGTGCTTGTGTTCGTGATCCCCCGGAACAGGACCTTCCACATCCAGTTCCGTTCAGCCGCGCGAATGCGCACGCCGGATGGTTTCCCCTTGTCCGTTTCGAAGGTGCTTCGCTCATGCGTCTCAATCCCCCGCTGATTGCTCTGGCGATCGGAGCCTTCGGCATCGGCGTCACCGAGTTCTCGCCCATGGGAATGCTTCCGGTGATCGCCGCCGATCTCGACGTCTCCATTCCCGTCGCGGGCCTGCTCGTCAGCGCCTACGCCTTCGGCGTTCTGGTCGGTGCGCCGATCATGACGCTCGTCTTCGCCAGCATGGCGCGCCGCCGCCTGCTGCTGTTGTCCATGGGTATCTTCACCCTGGGCAATCTCGTTTCCGCCTTTGCCGACGGTTACACGATGCTCCTCGTCGGGCGCATCATCACCTCGTTCAACCATGGCGCGTTCTTCGGCGTCGGCGCCGTGGTGGCGGCCAGCATCGTTCCGCCCGAGAAACGGGCCGGGGCGGTTGCCGCCATGTTCTCCGGCCTGACCCTTGCGACCGTGGGGGGCGTTCCGCTTGCCGCATGGGTGGCCGAGACGGTCGGCTGGCGAACCGCTTTCCTCGGCATTTCGGTGATCGGCATCGTGACCATGCTGGCGCTTCTGGCCTCGCTGCCGCCGATGAAGGTGGAAGGGCGCGCCGACATGCGTTCCGAGCTTCGGGTGCTGTTTCGCGGCCCCGTGCTCGCGGCGCTGCTTCTCACGGTCGTCGGTGCAAGCGCCATGTTCACGGTGTTCACCTACATCGCCCCGATCCTTCAGGTCGAGACGGGCGCGAGCCCCTTGTTCGTGACCGCCATGCTGGTCATCTACGGGCTGGGGCTTGCTGTCGGAAACTGGGTCGGCGGGCGCTTCGCGGACCGGTCCCTCGACGGAACGCTGATCGGCTCCCTGGTGGCCGTGGTGGTGCTGCTGGCGCTCTTCGCGGTGCTGATGGGATCGGCCGTTGCCGCCGCGCCGCTGATCTTCCTGTGGGGCATCGCGAGTTTCGCACTCGTGCCGCCGCTCCAGACCCGCGTGGTTCTGGAAGCCTCCGAAGCGCCCAATCTGGCCTCGGCGATGAACATTGGTGCGTTCAACCTGGGCAATGCGATCGGCGCGGCACTGGGTGGTGCGGTCATCGACGCGGGGCTGGGCTATCCGGCTGTCTCGCTTGCCGGGGTCGGAATGGCACTTGCCGGACTGGCGCTGGCGCTTGCCTTCCGCAAGGGGCGCAAGGCGCGATGCGTCGAGGCGGCTGCCGTCTGACACCTCAGGCCTGAAACGGAGTCGGTCCGTCCCGCCTCATGGCGGGGCGGGCCGACTTTGCCGCGCAAGGTCGGCCGCCATCCGCGCCACCTTCGCCACATCGAGGCTGAGCGCCAGCCCCGCTTCCTCAAGGCGGGCAAGCGGAAACCACGCCGCCTCCAGCGCGTCGTCGCCGGCAAGCGGAACGCCGGAGGCCTCCTCGCACAGCACCGCGACCAGCACGAAGTGCCGGCGCAAGGTTCCGGCCTCGTCGATGTCGAAGGCATCGACCGCGGTGAACACCTCCCGCGCCCGTGCCTCGATCCCCGTTTCCTCGTGCAACTCGCGTTCGGCGGCGGCAAGGAGCGGTTCGCCGTTCTCTATCTTGCCGCCGGGAAATCCCCAGCGACCGGCGTCGGGCGGATTCGCGCGACGCACCAGAAGCACCTCGTCCGCACGCGGACAAACGGCAAGCACCGCGACAACGGGCCGTTGCTGCGGGATCGCGCTCATGCCGGCTCTCCAAGTGTGGCCGGGGCTACGAGCCGCAGCGTCTCCGCCCTGAGCACGTCGCAAAGCCGCTCGGCCGTCTCGCCAGGGTCGGCCGCGCGCAGAAGCCGGACCTCGATCATGGGAAGACGGGGCAGGGAGTCCGTTTCCGGCACGGGCGCGACATCTTCGGGCATCGCGTGGGTGGTGCGAACTGCCACGCCGAGGCCGGACCGCAGGGCACCCCATATGCCGGGCAGGCTCGGAGTCGTCACCGCCGCCCGCCAGCGCAGCCCGGTCCGTTCGAGCTCCGCAAGGGCCGCCTGCCGAAACAGGCAGGGATGGTCGAACATGACGAGCGGCACCCGCTCCCCATCGGTTCCATGGTCCGGATTGCGCGCGCGTCCGGCCAGCCAGCGCATGGGCAACTCGCACAGGAGTTCACCCTCGTTCGATCCGCTCCCGGCGGGGGTGAACACGATGGCACCGTCGAGGCGTCCTGCGCGGATTTCGTCACCGAGAATGTGGTTCGGACCGGCGCGCACCTCCACATGCACCTCGGGCTGCATGGCGTCGAAGGCGGACAGCGTTGCCGGCATGACGTCCTCGAAGAAGTCCTGTGGCAGGCCGAGACGCACCGTCGCCGGCGTTACCGAAGCGCCGAGAGCGAGCGCGGCCGCGTCGTTGAGCGCGATGATCCGCCGGGCATAGGCGGCAAGCGTCTCTCCCGCCTCGGTCGGCACCAGCGTGCGCCCCTTCCGCACGAAGAGGCGGGGGCCCGTCTGCTCCTCCAGCCGCTTGAGCTGCATGCTCGCGGCCGATTGCGAACGCCCCAGATGATGGGCGGCCCGCGCGAAGCTGCCGAGGTCGATCCCGGCCGCCACCATGCGCAGGACATCAATGTCGAAGGAGTGCTTCACTTCACAATCCCTGAAGGGTGATTTCACAAGTATTCGTTTTTCCAAAGTGTAGGGCGGATCTAGCATCCCGGTCAAACAGCTTCGGTCGCCGGACCCTCCGGCCTCGGGGCGGCGTCCTTAAAGGGAGAGGCCGGACATGGGCGGACATACACACGCGCCGGACGCGCGTCAGCGCGAGCGCGACATGCGCGTCATCGTGATTGCGGGCGGGCTCGTGCTTGCCATTTCCTTTGGCGTTCGCGCCGTCTTCGGCGGGGTCATCGAGCCGCTGTCGGCGGAGCTTTTCGGCGGCCGCATCGAGATCTTCTCGCTGGCGATCGCGATCCAGAACCTCGTGTGGGGGCTCGCCCAGCCCGGGTTCGGAATGATCGCCGACCGTTTCGGCGACCGCAAGGCGATGTGGATCGGTCTGGCGTGCTATGCCGCCGGCATGGCCATCTGTGTCACCGGCTCCTCCGCCGCCTCGCAGGGAATCGGCGCCGGCGTGCTTGTCGGGATGGGCATCTCGGGCACGGCCTTCGGCACCGTGCTCGCGGTTGTCGGTCGCTCCGCGCCGGTCGAGAAACGCAGCCACTACCTGGGCATCGCCTCCGCCATCGGCTCCAGCGGGCAGGTCGTCCTGCCGCTTCTGGTGTCCTGGCTCATCACCTTCATGGACTGGCGCATGACGCTGGCGATCGTGTCGCTCGCGCTGGTGCCCATGGTCTTCGCCATTCCGCTGCTCAGGGCGCGCGAGGTCGCACCGGCGGCGCCCGGCGTCCAGGCGGCGGAGGTGGAACCGGGCCTCGGCCTCACGATCCGCGCCGCCTTCGGGCATGGCAGCTACCTGCTGCTTGCGGCCGGCTTCTTCGTCTGCGGCTTTCACCTGGCCTTCATCACCGCGCATCTGCCGACCTTCGTGCAGATGAACTGCATTTCCACCGCAAGCGCGGCCGAACTGCGCGGTCTCGGTCTTCAGGCACTGGCGCTTGCCGGGCTTGCCAATATCTTCGGCACCATCGCGGCCTCGCGGCTCGGGATGCGCTTCTCGAAGCCCTATGTGCTTGCCGCGATCTACGCCTTGCGTGCGGTCGCGATCCTTGTCTTCATTTCCTTGCCGATAACGCCGGCCTCTGTTCTGGTCTTCGGTGCCGTGATGGGCGTCCTGTGGCTCTCGACCGTGCCGCTCACCAGCGCGCTGGTGCTGGTGATGTTCGGCCCGCGCGCCATGGGCACGCTGTTCGGCTTCGTGTTCCTCAGCCACCAGCTCGGCAGCTTCGCGGGTGTGTGGCTCGGCGGTCTGGCCTTCGACCGGACCGGCAGCTACGATCAGATCTGGTATCTCGCCATTGCGATGGGCGCCTTGTCGGCCATTGCCCACCTTCTCGTTCGCGAATGCGCCGCGCCCCGGCCCGGCGGTTCCACCGGCCCGACAGGAGTTGCAAGGACATGACGCGGGAGCTCGTGCTGCTCTGGCTGGCCGCCTTTCCGCTGATGGGAAGCCCGGGCCCCGCGACGCTGAGCCTCGCGGGGCTCGGCACCGCCTTCGGCTTTCGCGCGAGCCTTGCCTATCTTGCCGGGATCATCATCGGCACCGCGCTGGTGCTGGTGCTGATCGCCACGGGCGTCACGGCGCTGATCCTTGCCCAGCCGGTGCTGCTCGTCGCGCTGACGGTGCTTGCCGCGGCCTACATCCTCTATCTGGCCTGGAAGATCGCCACCGCTCCGGTCGGGCGTATCGCGACGGACGGGGACAAGGCTCCCTCCTTCATCCCCGCCCTGGCACTCGCCGTTGCCAACCCGAAAGCCTATGCGGCCATCGGCGCGGTCTATGCGGGGCACCGGCTGATCGCCGACAACCTTGCCGCCGACACGATGGCCAAGCTCGCCGCGTTGTTTCTCGTCATCGTGGTCGTCAACACCACGTGGCTTGCCTTCGGCGCCCTGTTCGCAAGGCTTCTCACCAACCCGGTGATCGGACGGACCGTGAATGTCGTCTTCGCGCTGATGCTCGTCGGATCGGTGGCGCTGGCACTTTCCGGAGAGTTCTGAGGCCCGCGCCGTTCCGGCGCGAAAGGCCGTACCCTAGCCGGCCCTGGCGGTCTCGAGAAGCTCCAGAAGACGCTGCTCGCCCGTCCAGTGACAGGCGGCCCATCCGGCCGCGCGCGCCGCATCCACGTTGGCCCTGGTGTCATCGACGAGGAACGTCGTTTCCGGCATCGATCCGGCGAGCGACAGGGCCGCATCGAAGAAGGCGCGTTGCGGCTTCTTCGCTCCCACCTGGGCCGAATAGACAATGCCGTCCACCCGTGAACTCAGGCCGAGCATCTCCATGAGATGGCGCGCGCGAAAATGCTCCTGGTTGGTCGCGAGGAACACTTTCACACCGCGTGCCCGCAGCAGGTCGCAGTCGGCAAGGACATCCTCCTCGAGCCTTGCGTCGCGCGCGAACCAGTAGGCCATGAAGTCCTGCGGCGTCAGGTCGGGCGCCAGTCGCGGCAGGCAGTCCTCCAGCACCGTGTCGAGCCGCTTCTCGCCCACGACGATCGCTTTCCAGTGGGGAATGAAGAAGTGCTGCTGCAGGTCCTGCGGCGTGATGCCGAGGTCCTGCTCGATGTCGGCGGCCCAGGAACGCCCGTCGTGCGGGTGCCCGGTGACGACGACACCGTCCACATCCAGCATCACGCAAACGCTCACGGGCCCGTACTCCTTATTCCATCGAACAGGACCTTGATGGGACGAAACAGGTATCCGATCAAGACCTTTACCCGGCGAACGGGCTCTGCTTCCCTGTCACTGCAAACACAAGGGAGACCGGTCATGATCCGCATGGCGGTTCGCGCGGACGAAAGGGCGATCCGCGCTTGCGCGGAACGCGCCTATGCCCCTTACGTGGAGACGATAGGGCGGCGCCCCGCGCCGATGGACGCGGACTACGCCGGGCAGATCGACCGCGGCCTCGTCCATGTCGCAATAACCGCTTCGGGGATACTGGAGGGCTTCATCGTCTTCGAGCCGCGCGGGGACCACATGTTCCTGGAGAACGTCGCCGTGCGCCCCGAGGTTGCGGGGCACGGAACGGGCAGGGCGCTGGTGGCCTTCTGCGAGGCGGAAGCCGCGCGTCTGGGCCTCGGCGCCGTGCACCTCTACACCAACGCCAGGATGACCGCGAACCTCTCCCTCTATCCGCATCTTGGCTACGTGGAGACCGAACGGCGGCAGGAGGACGGGTTCGACCGGGTGTATTTCCGGAAACGCCTCGGCTGAGGCGGGAGATCCCCGCCCGCGTATGGCACGGGCGGGGACAGGATCGTCCCTTACATCCGGCACTCGCCGTGGAAGCCGTCCTCGTAGTCCTCGACCACGGTCCGCACGAAGGACGTTGCATACTTGCCGTCGTCGCGCTTCACGACCTTCAGCATGTGGAAGTCCTGGATTGGATAGTGGTTGTTGGAGAAGGAGAACTTGCCGCGAACGGACGGGAAGTCTGCCTCTTCCAGCGCCTTGCGCACGGCGTCCTTGTCGTCGAGCTTGCCGCCGGTCTTCTCCAGTGCGCTGGCGATCAGCTGGGCCGCGTCATAGGACTGCGCGGCGTAGGAGCCGGGCACATAGCCGTATCTTTCCTCGAACGCGGCGACGAAGGCCTCGTTGGTCTCGTTCTTCATGTCCGGCGCCCAGGAGCCGGCGGAGAGGAAGCCGAGGGCGGCGTCCTGCTGGCCCGGCAGCGTCGTCTCGTCGGTGGTGAAGACCGAGAGGAACTTCATCTTCTCCGAAAGGCCCGCGGCGTCGAACTGCTTCACCAGGCGTACGCCCATGCCGCCCGGCATGAAGGTGAAGATCGCGTCCGAGCCGGAGGTGGCGATGCGCGCAAGCTCCGCCGAAAAGTCCTGGTGGCCAAGCGGTGTGAACACCTCGTCCGTCACGTTGCCCTTGAAGGTCTTCTTGAAGCCCTCGATGTTGTCGCGGCCCGCCTGGTAGTTCGGCACCATGGTGAAGACGTTCTCGAAGCCTTCTTCACTGGCGATCATGCCGCTGACTTCGGCCGGCTGGTTGTTCTGGTAGGACGTGACGAAGAAATAGGGATTGCAGTTGCGTCCGGCGAAGGTCGAAGGGCCGGCGTTGGGGCTGATGAGGAATGTTTCCGACTGCACGACCGGCTTGAAGATCGCCTGCAGCATGTTGGAAAACACGGTGCCGACGACGAAGTCGACATCGTCGCGCTCGATCAGTGCCTTGGCCTTGAGCAGAGCCACGTCCGGCTTCAGTTCGTCGTCCTCGACAATAAGGTCGACCGATTGTCCACCGAGCTGGCCGCCGTTCTGCTCCAGCGCGAGCTGGAAGCCGTCGACGAGCTGCTGGCCGAGCGCCGCCGGCGGGCCGGAAAGCGTCACCACCATGCCGATCTTGATGTCCTCGGCAAAGGCCTGCGAGGTCGCGAGCGCGCCGAAGGCGACACCGGCCGCAAGGCCGGCAAGTTTGCGTGTCCACGTGGAAGTCATGGTCAATTCCCCTCTTGGTTCGCCCCGTTTCGGGGTCGAATGCTCTGGAATCCGGAAGGTCGCGGTGGCCGCGACGCTCCTGTTCGGCGCGGGCTCCCGTCAGCCCGTCTTCTTGGTGGCGAAGCCGGCCATCTTCGCGTAGCCCTCGACGATGGCCTTGCGGTCCTCGTAGCTCAGCACGTCGTCGATATGGTTGAAGCGTCGCGGGCTGAGCTTCTCGACCTCGTCGATCACCCGTTCCGGTCCGCCCTTGCGGTTGGTGCGCACCACTTCGGCCGTCTTGGGCAGGCGCTCCTGCTCGTAGCGATAAAGCGCTTCGCGCGGGTGCTCGGACTGGGCCAGGTTGTCGGCCAGGCAGCGCGCGTCGAGGATCGCCTGCGCCGCGCCGTTGGAGCCCACCGGGTACATCGGGTGGGCCGCGTCACCGAGAAGCGTGACGCGGCCATGGGTCCAGCGCGGAAGCGGATCGCGATCGGCCATGGGATACTCGAAGATCGTCCCGCTGCCGCGCACCAGTGCCTCGATGTCAAAACCGGGCACCGTGAACCGGCGCGCGTAGGGCAGGACGCGGGCGAGCGGAGCCTGCTTCGACCAGCTTTCGGGCGGCGGCGGGGAGACGGAACTGTCGGCCACCCGCACGTTGACCACCCAGTTCATGAGCTGCTTTCCGTCCTTCGCCGGCGCGATGGGATAGAGCACCAGCTTGGCGCCGAGCCCGCCGGCGATCGCCATGGTCTCGCCGTCCTCCCAGACTGGCCACTCCGCCGCGCCGCGCCACATGACGACGCCCTGCCAGCTCGGGCGGCCCTCGTTGGGATAGAAGCGCTTGCGGCCCATGCTGTGGATGCCGTCCGCGCAGATGAGGATCTCGCCCCTCAGCGTGCGCGAGGAGGTGCCCTCCAGGGAATCCGTGAAATGCGCCGTGACGCCGGCCTCGTCCTGGACGAAACCGGAGAGCTTCAGCCCGGTCAGCACCGCCTCCGGTCCCATGCGCTCGATCACGGCATCATAGAGCACCTTCTGCAGCCGTCCGCGATGGATGGAGAACTGCGGGTGCTTGTGCCCGGCGTGCATGCCGCGCAACTCGCGCCACACCTCCTGTCCCTCTCGGGTCAGGTAGCGCAGTTCGCGGGTTCGCAGTCCCACCTCGTCGAGCCTTGGCAGCAGGCCGAGTTCGGCCAGTTCGGCGATGGAATGGGGCAGGGTGTTGATGCCGACCCCGACTTCGCGCACCTCCGGCGCCTGCTCGACCACCTGACAGCGGATGCCGCGCGCATGCAGCATCAGCGCGGTGGTCAGCCCGCCGACGCCTGCGCCTGCGATCAGGATGCTCATGACGCCGCCTCGCTGTCCTCGGGCGGCAGGAAGTCGATGGCATGGGCCGCCGACACGGCGACGATTTCGGCCGGGTCGGCCTCGGGGCCCATATTGTGCAGTTCCCAGAACAGGTCGTAGAGCGGCCCGGACGGGGTAACCCAGAACAGTGTCTTGATGGTGCCGTCGGTCTTGTTGAAAATCCCGTGCGGAATGCCGCGCGGCAGCTTCACCAGGTCCCCCGGCTCGCCGATCAGTTCCTTGCCGTCGAGCAGGAAGGTGAAGCGCCCCTCGAGAATGTAGAGGAATTCGTCCTGGTCGGGGTGAATGTGCGGCGGAACGAAGGTGCCCGGCGGGAAGGTCGCGTGCCAGGAGAAGCAGTCCTCGGTCTTCTGCTTGGGCACATAGGTCTGGCCGAGAATGTTCCAGCTGATGTTGTCGAGGCCCTCGCGGGACTTGACGATTCCAGGCTCCATGACGGTCATCGGTGTTTCCCCTTTGCGGTCTTTTTGCCGGCTCGTGCCGGTGAAGGCTGCCGTGATCCGCGAGGCCGGGTCCTTCAGCCCCTCGAGCACGGTGAAATGGTTGTGGTCGCCGTCCACATGCGCCGTGGCCGGCACGTCGAGGCCGCCCCACACATCGGCGAGAAGGCGCGCCTGGCGGATGAATTCGGGCCGTTCTCCGCCACCCACCCAGCATGTCAGCGGCGCGCCATGCACCGGTTCGCCGAGGATGGCGCTTTCCGCGCGCGCCTCGGCGAGGTCGAGGTGCAGCGTGTCGTTCATCCGCGTGTGAAGCAGGGGGCGAAGGTCGTGCAGGCCGCTGATCGAAAGCGTGTGTTCGACGCGTTGGCGCACCTCGCGCGACAGCGGACCATCGGCGCACAGCATTCGCGTGACGAGGTGACCGCCGGCGGAATGGCCCGCAAGCCGGATCGGTCCCGCGACGCGCTCGGCCACATGCGCGAGTGCCCGTCCGATCTGGGCGGTGATCTCGCTGATCCGGGCATCGGGCGTCAGCGTGTAGCTCGGCAGGCACACGACCCAGCCGTTGGCCCGCGCGCCTTCCGCGAAATCGGTCCAGAACGACTTGTCGAGGCGCATCCAGTATCCGCCATGCACGAAGACGGCGAGGCCGCGCGGCTCGCCTTCCGGCCAGACCAGGTCATAGGCCTCGCGCGGGTGCTCGCCATAGGCGATGTCGAGTTCGAGGCGGTGTCCGGCGGCCAGCATCTCCTCGCGGTAGCGTGCCGCGCGTGCGGACCAGAAGCCTGGAAGCTCGTGGGAGTTGGCCACATGGGCCATGTTGGCGAAGGCATCGTCCCAGTCCCGCGCCGCTGGAAGGCGGTCTTCGGGCGTCGGGAGGCAAGGGTCTGTCGTCATCGTCGTGTCCGGTATGTCATGGTCCGGCCGATCCGGCCCGGAACGGGTGGTTCCGGACCGGACGTCGGTCACGGGATCGCGGGCCGGCGCGAGAGGGGGCACGCGTCGGGGCTCCCGTGTCCGGGATCGGAAATCGGGGTGTCGCGGTGCTCAGCCGGCGTCGGGCGGCGGCAGGAAGTCGACCTCATGCAGCGCGGAAATGCGCACCAGCTCGGCCGGATCGGTCACGCCGTCGAGCGCGATGAACAGGTCGTAGAGCTTGCGCGAGGGCGCCACGCCGAAGACGCAGGTGGCCGTCTTGCCGGACCGGTTGAAGATCCCGTGGGCGATGCCGCGCGGCATCTTGATCGTGTCGCCGGTGCGCGCGGTGTGTTTGTCGTCGCCGAACTCGACCTCGAGTTCGCCGTCGAGCATGTAGATCCACTCGTCCTGGGTCGGGTGGATGTGCGGCGGCACGAAGGTGCCCTCCGGCAGCGTCGCGTGCCAGACGAAGGTGTCCTCGCTCCAGAGCTTCGGCACATAGGTGTGTCCGACCACGTTCCACGAATGCGCGTTGAGACCGTCCTCGGCCCTGGTGATCCCAAGATCCATGCTGTTGGCTCCGTATCTGGAAGGATTATTGTGTTTGTTCCCGGGCCTGAGCGTGCCCCACTTCCGCAGAAATCCCTATCCAAAAAACGAACCGCTCTTGCGAGGGGATATTTTAAGCTTGAAATAATTCCGCGTTCTTGCGTTCATCGCGGTGAGGAACCGTTTTCACGGGAGACGCCATGACCGCCGGGCGGACGATTCCGCAGCGCGAGTATTTTGCCGGCCACCCGGTGTTGCGCACCAGCGACCTGGACGAGGCGCGCCATCGCATCGGCCAGACGTTCTGCGACCACCGGCTGGACGTGCACGGATCGCGGGCCGATCTGGCCGTGCGCCACAACGCCGTGCGCGGCCTCGACATGTCGATCAACTACCTTGCCTACGGTCCGCGCGTGACGGTCGATCCCGGGCTGCTCGGCTCCTTCTACCTGTTTCACATTCCGCTCGCCGGTCAGGCCCGGGTGCGTCACCGGGGCGAGGAGATGACCGCGACCCCGGCGCGCGCCGCGATCCTCAATCCCGACCGCACCGCGCGCCTCGACTGGGGGGAGGGGTGCTCCAAGCTGCTGTTGCAGATCGACCGGGTCCACCTGGAAAAGGTTGCCCGTGCGCTGGTGGGGGCACCATTGCCGGGGCCCATCCGCTTCGACATGTCCGTGGATCTGACCTCCGATGCCGGCCGGCGCCTGCACCGCATCGTCACCGCCTGCGCAGAGGCGGTCGAAAACGGCGAGCTCTTCCGCCAGCCGCTTGGCGGGTCCGACCTGCGCGCGGAATACGACCTGGCCCATGCGCTACTGACGCTTCAGCCGAGCAATGTCTCACACATCATCGAGCGGGCCGACCATCAGGCGCGGCCCCGGACGATCCGTCTCGCGCTCGATTATATCCATGCCAATCTCGGTGAACCGATCACGCTGGCGGATATCGCGGCGGCGGCCGGGATCAATGTTCGCACGCTGCAGAAGGGCTTTCAGCGACTGTTCGGCCTGACGCCAATGCAGGTGCTGCGCAATGCACGGCTCGATGCCGCGCACTACCAGCTCATCGTGCACAAGGACCCGCCGAGCGTCTCCGAGGCGGCTTGGTCCTGCGGCTTCTCGCACCTGGGCCGCTTCTCGCGCGACTACAAGGAGCGCTTCGGTCACTCGCCGAGCGAGCGCCGGAAAACCGCGTGAGCGTGGAGGCAACCTGTGGGGAAAGTGAAAAGCCCGCCGTTTCCGGCGGGCTTTTCGTGTTTCAGGCGAGGTTCTGTTCGAAGAAGGACTGCAGCTTGTCGAAGGGAATGATGTCGACCTGATCGTAGAGGTCCACGTGATCGGCTCCCTCGATGATCATCAGTTCCTTCGGTTCCGCCGCGGCGGCCACGGCGTCCTCGCTGAAGTAGCGCGAGTGCGCCTCCGATCCGGCGATCACGAGCATCGGGCGCGGCGAGATCTCGTCGACATAGGTCAGCAGCGGCATGTTCATGAAGGACAACGGGTTGGTCACCGTCCAGCCGCCGTTCGAATTGACCGAGCGCTTATGGTAGCCGCGATCCGTCTTGTAGTAGTGCCAGTACATCCGGATTACCGGGTCGTCGATACCGTCCAGGGTGTCGGGGAGGCCGCCCGCCATGGCCGGCTTGCCGTTCTCCACGTCGGTCCAGCGCTGGCGGCTCATCTTCTCCAGGCCCGCCGCGCGCTGCTCCTCGGTCATGCTGTCGTAGTAGCCCTTCGCCATGACCCGGGACATGTCGTACATGCTGGTGGTCGCGACGGCCTTCACGCGCTTGTCGGCCGCGACCGCGTTCAGCGCCATGCCGCCAAAGCCGCAAATGCCGATGATGCCGAGACGTTCCCGGTCGACCGCCTCATGCAGGCCGAGAAAATCGATCGCGGCCATGAAGTCTTCGGTGTTGATGTCGGGTGACGCCACATCGCGCACCGCGCCGCCGCTTTCCCCGACATAGGATGGATCGAAGGCGAGCGTCACGAAGCCGCGCTCGGCCATCGTCTGGGCGTAGAGGCCGGCGGCCTGCTCCTTGACCGCGCCGAACGGACCGGCGACCGCGAGAGCGGGCAGGCGACCCTCCGGGCGATCCCGGGGAAGGTACAGGTCGCCGACGAGCGGAACGCCGTAGCGGTTGATGAAGGCGACCTTCTCGTGATCGACCTTGTCGCTTTTCCTGAAGGTCTTGTCCCACTCGTCGGTGATCGTGAGTTCCGCGTTCGCCGAGGTGGAGCTGATCGCGGACACGCCAAGCGCCGCGGCACCGGCGCCTGCGAGCTTGAGAAGCGTGCGGCGGTGCGAGTTCGGCGTATCGGCCGTGCTGGTGCCATCGGTCATGTCGTCATCTCCTTATAATCTTGAGAAGCTGACCGGAAATCTGGCCTCTCGCGCGTGCGTTGATTAGAGGCTCATTCTTCAAACCGGTGATGAGTCCCATTCATGACTGCATCCCGATCTGATCGATTTTCGCCGGTGACCGCGTGCGTTAGGAGACGGGTCCGACAATCCGGGAATGCCTTCATGACGAATTCTGCAATCGACTCCACCCGGCCCGCTACCGCCGGGGCCTGGGGCGCGGTCCTGTCCATGTCGCTCTGTGTCGCGATGCTGATCGCGGCCGAGTTCATGCCGGTGAGCCTGCTGACACCCATGGCCGAGGGGCTCGGCGCGACGACCGGCCAGACCGGGCAGGCGATCTCCATCAGTGGCTTTCTTGCCGTGGCGACCAGCCTTCTGGTGACGACCCTCGCCGGACGGTTGAACCGCAAGAGCGTGCTGATCGCGCTGACCGCGCTCATGTTCGTCTCTCTGGCGATGGTTGCCGCCGCGCCGTCCTTTTTGGTGCTCATGGTCGCGCGCGCGCTGCTGGGCATCTGCATCGGCGGGTTCTGGGCGCTCGCCACTTCCGTCCTCATGCGACTGGTGCCCATCGACGAGGTTCCCCGCGCGCTCGGCATCATGTACGGCGGCCAGGCGATTGCCGCGGCCTTTGCCGCGCCCGTGGGCAGCTACCTTGGCGACATCATCGGCTGGCGGGGTGTCTTCTGGGCGTTGACGCCGATCGTGGCGATCAATCTGGTCTGGCATGTCGTCGCCTTGCCCTCGCTGCCTGCCGGCGCGCCGCGCAGTTTCTCCACGTTCGGCGAGTTGCTGGGCCGGCGCTACTTCCGTCGCGGACTTCTGGCGGTGGCGCTGTCCTGGGGCTCTGCCTTCACCATGTTCACCTATCTGCGTCCCTTTCTCGAGCAGGTCACCGGCGTCGATGTCACCATGCTTTCGGCCTTGCTCCTTGCCCTCGGTTGCGCCGGGTTCGTCGGATCGTCCGTTTCGGGGCGCGTCGTCGGTTCGCATGTGGAGCGCTTGCTCTGTCTGCCCGCGCTTGTCATGGGCGCCTGCACCCTGGCCCTGCTTTTCCTCGGCGGATCGTGGATTGCCGCCGGCCTGCTTCTGGCCGTCTGGGGCGCGATGAACACGGCGATGTCCGTGATATGGATGAGCTGGATGTCGCGTAACGTCGAAGATCAGCCGGAGGCCGCCGGCAGCCTCATGGTTGCGGTCATCCAGGCCTCGATCCTCATGGGTGCCATGGTCGGCGGGCTGCTGCTGGACTACCTCTCCGTGACCGCGACATTCGCCGGAAGCAGCATCATTGCGCTCGCGGCGGTCCTGGTGGCATTCAACGGCAAGCGGCTTTCGAAGCCCCGGGCCTGAAAGAAGGACGGAACCTGACCATGAGCACCTTCTCGCGTTCCCGTTTTCTCCCGCGTCGTGATTTCATCGCCGGCGCGCTCGCCGTCACACTGGTTCCCACTGGAGTCCGGGCGCAGGCGGCACCGCGTCGTCTGCGCTGCAGCTTCGACGGCCAGGTGGTGACCTACAGGCTGTTCGACAATCCGACGACGCGCGATCTCGTGTCCATGCTGCCGCTCGACCTGACGATCGAGGACTTCTCCACCAACGAGAAGATCGCACATCTTCCCGAGCGTCTCGACGAAGGCGGCCTCCAGCCGTTCGACGACGAGAAGCCCGGTGACCTCTGCTATTTCCTGGGCTGGGGGAATCTGGCCTTCTTTCATGGCGACTACCGCTTTCGCGGCGACCTGATCCGGCTCGGACACCTGGAGGGCGGCGTCGCGCCGCTGCTGCACAAGGGGCGCTATCCGCTCAGGATCGAGCACGTCGAGTAGGAGGTGGCTCCCTAAACCAGGCACCTGCGCCGCGTGAAAACGGCAAGGGGATGCCAGAGACGCGCGCGGGCCGTGATTGACTTCGCCGTCCGGGCGCGAAACAAGGGCCGCCGGACCCTGGACCGACGCCCTTCGGAGTGCCCTTGCGAATGCAGCAGTATGACGTCCTCATCATCGGAGCGGGCGCGGCCGGCCTCATGTGCGCGGCCGTGGCGGGCGCGCGCGGTCGCAAGGTCCTGCTGATCGACCATGCCAGGGCGCCCGGCGAGAAGATCCGGATTTCCGGCGGTGGACGCTGCAACTTCACCAACATCCACGCTTCGCCGAAGAACTTCCTCTCGGCCAACCGGCATTTTCACAAGTCGGCGCTGGCGCGCTACACGCCGGCGGATTTCCTCGCCCTTGTCGAGCGTCACGGTATCGCCTGGCACGAGAAGACGCTCGGCCAGCTCTTTTGCGACGACACCGCGCGCCAGATCGTCATCATGCTGCTGGAGGAATGCCGCGCGGGCGGCGTCGAGCTTCGCCTGTCCACCTCCGCCAGTGCGATCGAACGCCGCGAGACCGGCTTTTCCGTGCGGGTCGGGGAGGGTACGGTCGAGGTCTCGTCGCTGGTGATCGCCACCGGCGGAAAGTCGATCCCCAAGATGGGCGCGACGGGCTTCGCCTACGAGGTGGCGGAGCGTTTCGGCCTACCGCTGGTGGAGCAGCGCGCGGGTCTCGTGCCGTTCACGCTCGATCCGGCGACGCTGGAGATGCTTGCGCCGCTTGCCGGCATTGCCGTTCCGGCGGAGATCTGCTGCGGCAGGACCTGTTTTCGCGAGGCGCTTCTGTTCACCCACCGCGGCCTGTCGGGGCCGGCGGTGCTGCAGATCTCCTCCTACTGGCGGCCCGGCGACGAGATCCGCATCCGGCTGCTGCCCGAGGTGGCTTTGGCGGAGCGTCTGGTCGAGGCGAAGCGCGAGGCACCGCGCCAGTCGGCGGCGAACCTTCTTGCCGCCTTTCTGCCGAAGAAACTCGCCCAGCTTCTTGTGGAGCAGGCCGGACTTGGAGGCGGGGCCGCCGGAGACCTTTCCGACAAGGCGCTGCGTGCGCTGGCGGAACGTGCCCAGGACTGGCGGCTGAAGCCGTCCGGAACCGAAGGCTACCGCACGGCGGAGGTGACCCTTGGAGGTGTGGACACTTCCGCGCTGTCCTCGCAGACGATGGAGGCCCGCGACGTGCCCGGTCTCTATTTCATCGGGGAATGCGTCGACGTCACCGGCTGGCTCGGCGGCTACAATTTCCAGTGGGCGTGGGCGTCAGCCCAGGCCGCCGGTCAGGCGGTGTAGCGCCATCGCGGGGTTATTTCCGGCACTGCGCCTGTTTCCGCCGTTGGCGAAGGACGCGCCCCGGTGTATCAGACACCCATGAGGACGGGGCCGGGACGACATCTGCGTTTGCTTGCGGTTTGGGCGATGCTCATTCCGTTCGTCGTCTCGTCGCTGATCGGCTCCGCCGTCATGCCGGCGAAGGGCGCGGACGGAACGCTGACGCTGGTGATCTGTTCGGGCAGCGGCATGATCGAGATCGCCGTCGATCCGCTCACCATGGAGCCGGTGTCCGAAAGCCCCGACGAGCAGTCCCCCAAATTACAGACCAACTATTGCGCCTGGGCCGCATCCCATGTCGCCATCGATCTACCCGTGATCGCGGCGATTCCCGCGCGCCTACGCCTTGGTATGGCGGCAATGAACACGCCCGCGCCCACCGTGCTGCGTGTTGCCGCGGCAACCGGCCTGCCGCCGGCAACGGGCCCGCCCGCGACGTTCTGACGTTTTCCTCAACAAAACATCAGAACGGATATCCGACATGACCGATGCATTGCACGGGGCGAACGCCCCGCGAACTGCCGCGCGTGGCGCCGCAGTCTTCAGCTTCTATCGCGCCGTCTGGCGCTGGCACTTCTACGCCGGACTGCTCATCCTGCCCTTCCTGATCACACTGTCGATCACCGGAGCGATCTACCTCTTCCGCGAGGAGGTGGACCAGATCGTCCATTCCGACTTCATGCTCGTCACGCCGACCGAGGAACAGCGCCTTGCCCCGGCACAGATCATCGAGGCCGCGCTTGCGGCTCAGCCGGGCAGGGCGGTGAAATACACGACGCCTGCCACCGACACCCGCTCGACCGAGGTCACCGTGCAGCCTGAGACCGGCGGCCGGATGGCCGTCTACGTCGACCAGTACACCGGCAAGGTTCTGGAGGTGCGGCCCGACCGCAGCACCTTCGCCTGGACGGTGCGCTACCTGCACTCCTTCCGTTACTTCGGCCCGACGCCGCGCATGATCATCGAGATCGTCGGCGGCTGGTCCATCCTCATGGTCGTGACGGGGGTTTATCTCTGGTGGCCGCGCGGCCAGACGGGCGGTGTTGTCTCCGTGCGTGGCACGCCCGCCCGGCGCGTCTTCTGGCGCGACCTTCACGCGGTCTCCGGCATTCTCGTCGGCGGTGTTCTCGTCTTCCTGGCGGTGACGGGCATGCCCTGGTCCTCCGTCTGGGGCGCCAGGGTCAACCAGTGGGCCAACGGCACCAACTTCGGCTATCCCTCGGGCGTGCGCGTCGACGTTCCCATGTCGGGCCAGCGCCTCGACGATGTCGCCAAGACCGCATGGTCGCTTGAACAGGCCCGCATTCCCGAAAGTCCGGCCCCCGAGGCGGGAGTGCAGGCGATCGGTGTCGACGCCGCTGTCGCCCGCCTTGACGAACTCGGCCTGCATCGCGGCTATACGGTCGCCCTGCCGTCGAGCGAAACGGGCGTCTATTCCGGATCGGTCTATCCCGACGACCTGACCTTCCAGCGGGTGATCCACCTCGACCAATATTCCGGTGAGCCGCTGGTGGACATGACCTATGCCGATTACGGACCGCTCGGGCGCTGGCTCGAGTTCGGCATCAACACCCACATGGGCCAGACCTTCGGGCTGACCAACCAGATCGTTCTGGCGCTTGTCTGCGCCGGGATCATCCTGCTCAGCGTGTCGGCGGCGGTCATGTGGTGGAAGCGTCGTCCGGCGGGAAGCCTGGGCGTGCCGCCGCTGCCTTCGGACAGGAGGGCCTTCATCGGCCTCTTCGTGATCCTGGGCATCGGCGGAATCGTGTTCCCGCTGACGGGCCTGTCGCTGCTGGTGATGCTGGCGCTCGACCTTGCCTGGCAACGCCTGCGCACCAACCGTAGCGAAAAGACGGCCTGACCCTCACCAAACCCCGGGGCCGCCCGTGCGGCTCCGGGGTTTGGTCAATATTACGAGATCGTATATAGGTACTGCCTCAATGCGTCATCAAACCGATCATTGAAATCGTCAGAGAGGTCGAAGGGAATTGTCCATCGCACAATTCGCGGCTCATCGATTGTGCCCCCATGATCCGTGCCGGCCATTGCGACCATTTCATCGAGCTTTTCTGGTATTTCGGCAAGTTTCGCGGCATTGTGGCCGATAGCATTCATCAATACATTGCGAACGGCTTCACCTTCTTCAGGGATATTTGCAAAGTGCATGGTTTCTTCAAAATCGACGATCAACATCAAAGCATCCCGGATCAAGATACAGACGTCGTACATTTCCTCGATATCGCCGGCCTCTCCAGGCCCTCCCCAACTCGCCGTCAAACGATCTAGCAAGCCTGTAAGTGGACCTATCAATTTCGACATCAAGTGCGTGCGCTCTGACACCCAATCAAGGAATTGTTCGTTCTGAATACGAGATTGGGGGCGATAGTGACCTGCCCCCCGGTAGATCCCTCAGTCTGATGTAGAGTCTGCTCAACCGCGAAGGAGCAGACGAATGAGGAAGAGCCGTTTCACCGAGGCGCAGA
>PBLF01000030.1 GCA_002722295.1 Stappia sp.
AAGCCGAAGCCGAAGCCGAAGCCGAAGCCGAAGCCGAAGCCGAAGCCGAAGCCGAAGCCGAAGCCGAAGCCGAAGCCGAAAGTCTTGAGGACGAGGTGGTGCCTTCCGACGCCGAGGCTACGGAAGCGCATGTGCCGCAGGACGAAGACGCGGACCTTGCCGACCAATCGGCTTCGGATGAAGCTCTTCCCGAGCCCGAGCCCGAGCCCGAGCCCGAGCCCGAGCCCGAGCCCGAGCCCGAGCCCGAGCCCCTGATTACTTCGGAGGGTTCTCCATTTGTCGCGGCGGCCGCCGCTGCCGCCGTCACCGGGCTTGGCGCGTCCGTCCCGGAAGCACTGGAGAGCGAGCCGGAAGAGATCGACCCAGATCGCCCTCTGTGGACGCTTGCCGAGGTGGTCGAGGCGACCGGAGGTGAACCCGTCAACTGCAAGCGGGACGCGATTACCGGTCTTTCCATCGACACTCGCACGCTTGTCGAGGGTGACGCTTTCGTGGCGATTGCCGGTGACCGCTTCGACGGGCACCAATTCGCGGGGGCCGCAATGGACGCCGGGGCAGCGCTTGCCATCGTGGCGCGCGAGAAGCTTGGCGAACTCCCCGGGACGGGCAGCTATCTGGTCGTCGAGGATCCGCTTGCCGCGCTGCGCGACCTGGCTCATGCGGCGCGTGCGCGCTCGCGTGCCCGCATCGTCGCCGTTACCGGGTCGGTGGGAAAGACAAGCACCAAGGACATGCTGAAGCTCGCGCTCGACCGCTCGGGCCTGTCCCATGCCCCGGTCGCCTCGTTCAACAATCACTGGGGCGTGCCGCTGACGCTCGCGCGGATGCCGGCGGCAACGCGCTTCGGCATCTTTGAAATCGGCATGAACCATCCCGGCGAGATCACGCCGCTGGTGCAGCTCGTGCGCCCGCATGTGGTCATCATCACCACCGTCGGGCCCGTCCATCTGGAGTTCTTCGGCTCGGTGGAGCGGATTGCGCAGGCAAAGGCGGAGATTTTCCAGGGACTTGAGCCGGGTGGTCTGGCGCTTCTCAACCGCGACAACGACCAGTTCGACCTGTTGACCTATCTGGCGAAAACCGCCGGTGTCGATCGGTTGGCAACCTTCGGGCGCGAGGGCATGGCGGACGCAAGGGCAGAAAATGTGTCCGCACAAACCGGCTGCACGTCCATTTCCGGCCACATCTTCGACAAGCAGATCACCTACAAGATCGGCGCGCCGGGTCAGCACCTGGTGACAAACAGTCTCGCGGTGCTTGCTGCCGTCGCCGAACTGGGCGGCGACCTGGCTCTGGCCGGGCTGGCCCTTGCTGACTTCCACGCTCCCAAGGGGCGGGGAGCCCAGGTCACACTCACCCTTCGCGACGGGGCAGCGACTCTGATCGACGAGAGCTACAATGCCAACCCGTCATCCATGCGCGCGGCGCTCAACCTGCTGGGTGAAACGCCCACGGGTCGCAATGGGCGCCGCATTGCCGTGCTCGGCGACATGCTCGAGCTGGGCGAAGCCGAAGGGCAGCACCATGCGGGACTGCTTGGGCCGGTGCGCGCGAGCCGTGCCGATCTGGTCTACTGCGTGGGTACGCGGATGCACGCACTTTGGGACGGCTTGCCGAAGCACCTGAAGGGCGCCTATGCCGAAGAGGCGTCAAGCCTGCGGCCGTTGCTCCTGGAGGAGCTGCGTCCGGGTGACGTCCTCATGATCAAGGGATCCCTCGGCACCCGGATGGGGCCGCTGGTCGACGCGCTGAGGCGCGAGTTCCCAGCCGACGACGATGGTGCCGAATAGGAACGCCGCAACGATGCTTTATTTTCTCGTCGAGTTTTCGGATCAGTTCTCCGCGTTGAACGTGTTCCGCTACATCACGTTCCGCACGGGCGGGGCGATCATGACCGCGCTCCTGTTCGTCTTCCTCTTCGGTCCGGCGATCATCAATTCCCTGCGCCTGCGCCAGGGACACGGCCAGCCGATCCGCGCGGACGGCCCGCAGAGCCATCTCCTGACCAAGAAGGGCACGCCCACCATGGGTGGCCTGATGATCCTGTCGGGAATGATCGTGGCGACGCTGCTGTGGGCGAACCTGACCAATCCCTACACCTGGATCGTTCTCGGCGTGACCGTCGGGTTCGGCGCCATCGGCTTCTATGATGACTACCTGAAGGTCACGAAGTCCTCCCACCGGGGATTCAGCGGACGGTTTCGGCTCGGCTTCGAGTTCGTGATCGCGGGGCTGGCGGCTTTCGCCGTCACGCTTCTGGAGAGCGGGGCCGCGGGAACCTCGATCGGGTTCCCCTTCTTCAAGGACCTGACGCTCAATCTTGGCCTTTTCTTCATTCCCTTCGCGGCCTTCGTCGTGGTGGGGGCCGGCAATGCGGTGAACCTGACCGACGGTCTGGATGGTCTCGCCATCGTGCCGGTGATGATTGCCTCGGCGTCGTTCGGACTGGTCGCCTACCTGACGGGCAATGCCGTTTTCGCCGACTACCTTCAGATCCACCATGTGCCGGGTGCCGGCGATCTCGCCGTCCTGTGCGGCGCGGTGATCGGAGCGGGGCTCGGCTTTCTGTGGTTCAACGCGCCGCCGGCCGCGATCTTCATGGGCGACACCGGTTCGCTGGCGCTTGGCGGGATGATCGGCGCGATCGCGGTCGCGACGAAACACGAGATCGTGCTGGCGATCATCGGCGGACTCTTTGTCGTCGAGGCGCTTTCCGTCATCGTGCAGGTGGCTTCGTTCAAGCTTACCGGCAAGCGCGTCTTCAGGATGGCGCCGATCCATCACCACTTCGAACATCTGGGCTGGACCGAGAGCCAGGTGGTGATCCGCTTCTGGATCATCGCTGTCGTGCTTGCGCTGGTCGGACTTGCCACGCTGAAGCTGAGGTGAGGCCATGATCGCGGCGCAAGGCTTCAGGGACAAAACGGTTGCCGTCTTCGGCCTCGGCGGGTCGGGGCTCGTCGCCGCGCGCGCGCTTGTCGCCGGCGGAGCGAATGTCCTTGCCTGGGACGACGGCGAGAAGGGCAGGCAGGCCGCGGCTGCTGCCGGGATCCCGGTCGCCGACCTGTCGAGCGTTGACTGGTCCGGCATCGAAGCGCTGGTGCTGGCCCCCGGGGTGCCGCTCACCCATCCTGAGCCGCACTGGAGCGTGGCAAAGGCACGCGCGGCCGGCGTCGAGGTTATCGGTGACATCGAACTTTTCGAGCGCACCCGCGCGCGCGTCTCACCGGGAAGCCCGCTCGTCGCGATCACCGGCACCAACGGCAAGTCCACCACGACCGCGCTGATTTCCCACGTCCTGACCGCAGCCGGACGGGATGCGCAGATGGGGGGCAACATCGGCGTGCCGGTGCTGGAACTCGCGCAGCCGGATGAGGGGCGGATTCATGTTCTCGAATGCTCATCCTACCAGATCGACCTGACTCCGGGGCTTGCCCCGAGCGTCGGCGTGCTGATGAACATTTCGCCCGATCATCTGGACCGGCACGGGACGCTGGAGAATTATGCCGCCGTCAAGGAACGGCTCGTGTCCGCGAGCAGGACCTGCGTGGTCGGCGTCGACGATGAGCTGTCGCGCGCCGCTGCCGATCGCGCCGAGGGACGGGGGCAGGAGGTGCTGCGCATCTCGACAAGGGGCCCTGTCCGTGACGGGTGCTTCTCCCGGGGATCCACGCTTGTCGTCGCTGCCGGCGGTGTTGAGACCGAGTTTGTCGACCTGTCTGGAATCGCATCGCTGCGCGGTGCGCACAATGCCCAGAATGCCGCCGCCACAGTCTGTGTCTGCCGGACGCTCGGGGTCGCGGATGAGGCGATCCGCGAGGGGGTGTGCACCTTTCCCGGACTGGCCCACCGAATGCAGGTGGTCGGCCGCAAGGAGCGGGTTCTTTTCGTCAACGACAGCAAGGCGACCAACGCCGATGCGGCCGAAAGGGCGCTTGCAAGCTACGAGCGCATCTACTGGATCGCGGGCGGCAAGGCCAAGGCCGGTGGCATCGCGCCGCTTCGTCCCTGGTTCGGGCGTATCGCCAAGGCCTACCTCATCGGAGAGGCCGCGCGGGAGTTCTCGGACACGCTCGGCTCCGAAGTCGAGCATGTGGTCTGCGGAACGCTCGAGGCCGCCGTCGCCCGGGCCGCACGGGACGCCGCTGAGGACAGTCACGAGGAGCCGGTGGTGCTTCTGTCTCCGGCCTGCGCCTCGTTCGACCAGTTTGCCAATTTCGAGGTTCGCGGCGAGGCTTTCGCCGACGAGGTCCTGAAAATCACCGGACACGCGCCGGGACAGGAGGTCGCCTGATGGTCAGCCGTGCAGATCGCAGCCCGTTCGCCGAGTGGCTCTGGACCGTCGACCGTTATCTGGTTGCCGGCTTTGTCGTGCTCATGGTTGGCGGCATCGTGCTGTCCTTCGCAGCCAGCCCGGCCGTGGCCGAGCGGCTCGATATCGACAGCTACCACTTCATCAAGCGTCAGGCGCTGTTTCTGATCCCGGCGCTGGTCGTCATGTTCGGCGTGTCGGCGCTCAGCCCGAGGCTTGTGCGGCGCGTGGCGCTTGCGGTCTTCGTGCTGTCTCTCGTGATGATGGTGGCGACGCTGTTCCTCGGCGTCGAGGCCAAGGGATCGCGGCGCTGGATCAGCTTCGTCGGCTTGACGGTGCAGCCTTCGGAGTTCCTGAAGCCCGCCCTGATCGTCCTGTCGGCATTCCTGCTCTCGGAGGCCGGGCGCCGGCCGGACGTGCCGGGCACGCTGTTCTCGATCCTGCTCTTCATCATGTCCGCGGCGCTGCTCATCGCTCAGCCCGACTTCGGCCAGACGATGCTTCTGACCATCGTGTTCGGCGCCCTTCTGTTTCTCAACGGCCTGCCGTGGGTGGCCATCGTGCCGATCGGGGTTCTCGGCGTCGGCGGCCTGGTTTCCGCCTACCTGATGCTTCCGCACGTGCAAAGCCGTGTCGATCGGTTTCTCGACCCGGGTTCGGGCGACACGTTCAACGTCGACCGCGCGATCGAGGCCTTCGTCTCGGGAAGCTGGTTCGGGCGCGGCCCCGGCGAGGGCACCATCAAGCGGGTGCTGCCGGAAAGCCATACCGATTTCATCTTCGCGGTTGCGGCGGAGGAGTTCGGTATCGTCATGTGTCTTCTGCTCGTTCTGGTGTTCGGTTTCGTGGTGCTGCGCGGCCTGTCTCACGCTGCGCGCGAGGAGGATCCTTTCTCGCGTCTCGCGATCGCGGGACTCATGATCCTCTTCGGCATCCAGGCCTGCATCAACATGGCGGTGAACCTGAACCTGATGCCGGCGAAGGGCATGACGTTGCCCTTCATTTCCTATGGCGGCTCGTCGCTTCTCGCGTCCGCGCTGTCCATGGGCTTCGTGCTCGCGTTGACGCGCCGGCGACCGCAGGCGTCCCGCCATGACAGTGTGATCGTCTCGCGCCTGTCCCCCTCCAGTCTGGCGTGAGGCGGACATGGGACTGACCTTTCTTCTGACCGCAGGCGGAACGGGCGGGCATCTGTTTCCCGCGCAGGCGCTGGCAAGCGAACTGATGCGCCGTGGCCATGCGGTCGAACTTGCGACCGACCACCGTGTCGGCGAAATCGGACGTGATTTCCCCGCACGCAAGATGCACGTGATCGCCTCTGCGACCCTTGCGGGCCGCTCGCCCCTGGCGCTCGCGCGAACGGCCTGGAAGCTCGGGCGCGGAACCCTGCAGGCCCGCGCGTTGCTCAAGTCCCTCAGGCCCGACACGGTCGTCGGCTTTGGCGGATATCCGACATTCCCGCCGATGCTGGCTGCCTGGCTGACCGGTACCCCCAGTGTGCTGCATGAGGCAAATGCAGTGATGGGGCGTGCGAACCGGATGCTCGCGGCGCGCGCGACGGCCATCGCGACGAGCTTTCCCCTTGCGGGCGGAACCGATCCCGCCCTGGCCTCGCGGACGGTGCGCACCGGAAATCCCGTGCGCGACGCGGTGATCGCCGCGGCGGCTCCTTATCGGGAGCCTCAGCCGGAAGGCCGGTTCGACCTGCTCGTGTTCGGGGGGTCGCAGGGTGCGCGCTTCTTCTCCGAGGTGCTTCCTGAAGCGCTGCAGTGTCTGGAAGGGCATCTGCGCCGGCGGGTGCGGCTCGTACAGCAGTGCCGGCCGGAAGATCTGGACCGGGTGAAAGCAGCCTACGACGCGCTCGGACTGGAAGCCGAGCTTGCCCCATTCTTCCCCGACATGCCGAAACGCATTGCCGACGCTCATCTCGTCGTGTGCCGCTCGGGTGCGTCGAGCGTGTCGGAACTGTCCGTGATCGGCCGTCCCTCGATCCTGGTGCCGCTTCCCCATGCGCTCGACAACGACCAGGGACGCAACGCGGAAGTGCTGGCGGAGGCAGGCGGCGCCTGGCCGATTGCCCAGAAGGACCTGGATGGTCCCGCTCTTGCCGAGCGGATTATCGATCTCATGAACGCGCCGGCCCGGCTGGCGAAGGCGGCTGCCGCCGCGCGGGACGTCGGACGCCCCGACGCGGTGCGCAGGCTTGCCGATCTTGTTGAACATGTCGCCTCGCGCCGCCCGGTTTCGGCGCTCGCGCAGGGCGACCAGAGTGAGGAAACTCCATCATGAAGATGCCCCAGGACATCGGCCCCGTTCATTTCGTCGGGATCGGCGGTATCGGGATGAGCGGCATCGCCGAGGTGCTGCACATGCTTGGCTACACGGTGAAGGGCTCGGACCTCAGCGAGAGTGCCAACGTCAAGCGCCTGCGGGAAAAGGGCATCGAGGTTGCGATCGGTCATCGGGCGGAAAACCTCGAGGACGCCCGCGTGGTCGTGGTCTCCTCTGCCATCAAGCGCGACAATCCCGAACTCGTCGCCGCGCGGGAGCGGTTCCTTCCGGTGGTGCGACGGGCCGAGATGCTCGCCGAGCTGATGCGCTTCAAGCAGGCGATCGCGATCGGCGGCACCCACGGAAAAACAACGACGACTTCGCTGATTTCCGCCCTGCTGGATGCCGGCGGCTTCGATCCGACGGTCATCAATGGCGGCATCATCAACGCCTATGGCACCAATGCCCGCATGGGACAGGGCGACTGGATGGTGGTGGAGGCGGATGAATCCGACGGTACCTTCGTCAAGCTGCCGGCCGACATTGCCGTGGTCACGAACGTCGATCCCGAGCATCTCGATCACTACGGAAGTTTCGACGGCGTGCGTGACGCCTTCCTTCAGTTCGTGGAGAATGTCCCCTTCTACGGCTTTGCCGTGATGTGCCTCGATCATCCGGAAGTCCAGACCATGGTCGGACGCATCGAGGATCGCCAGATCATCACCTATGGTGAGAACCGGCAGGCGGACGTGCGCATCTACGACATGGCGGCGCGCAACGGCGAGACGGTGTTTTCCCTCGAGCTTCGCGATCGGGTCGCGGGCACGAGCGAGGTGATCGAGGAGCTCAGCCTGCCCATGCCGGGCCGGCACAACGTGTCGAATGCCACGGCGGCGGTGGCGGTTGCGTGGAAGCTCGGCATCAAGGCAGACGAGATCCGCCAGGGGCTCTCCGGCTTCCGTGGGGTGAAGCGACGCTTCTCCCTGACCGGGACGGCCGGCGGCGTCCGCGTCTATGACGACTATGCCCACCACCCGGTCGAGATCCGCGCCGTCCTTGGCGCCGCGCGCAGCGTTTGTCCCGGCTCTGTCGTCGCCGTGGTTCAGCCGCATCGCTACACCCGGCTGGAGAGCCTGTTCGACGAGTTCTGTGCCTGCTTCAACGATGCCGACCACGTCATCTGCGCGCCGGTCTATGCGGCCGGGGAAAGCCCGCGTGAAGGCATCGACCATGTTGCTCTTGCGAATGGCATTCGCGCCAGCGGCCATCGCTCCGTTCACGTGATCGGCGGCGAGGACGAGCTTGCCGCAACTGTCGCCAAGGTCGCCGGGGACGGCGACTACGTCGTATGTCTGGGCGCGGGAAGCATTTCGCAGTGGGCGGCGGCCCTTCCCGAGGCGCTGGAACGCGTCCGCGCTGGGGAGGAAGCATGAGCGGGGCCGATCTCATTGCGGCGCATGGTTTGGACCGGATCGGCCTGAAAGGACGCCTGAGCGCCGACCAGCCGTTGTCCTCGGTCACCTGGTTTCGTGTCGGTGGGCCTGCGGAGCTGCTTTTCCAGCCGGCCGACGTCGAGGATCTCGCACTGTTCCTCCGGCATCTTCCGGAAGCTGTCCCGGTGCTGCCGATCGGACTGGGATCGAACCTTCTGGTACGCGACGGCGGCCTTGAGGGCGTCGTCGTCAGGCTGTCCGCGCGCGGGTTCGGGGCAATTTCGGTCGAGGGCGAGACGATGCGCGTCGGGGCGGCCGTTCCGGACAAGCGGCTCGCGGAAGCCGCCGCCGAGGCCGGGCTTGGAGGTTTCGCGTTCTATGCGGGTATTCCCGGTGGCATCGGCGGTGCCTTGCGCATGAACGCAGGCGCCCACGGGGCGGAGACCGTCGAGGTGGTGCGGGAACTGCAGGCCGTGACGCGCAAGGGCGAGATCTTGCGGATGCCGGCATCGGACATGGGGTACAGCTATCGCCACAGTGCGGCGCCCCACGACATGATTTTCACGGAAGCGGTGTTCGCCGGCGAGCCTCGTGAGCGCGAACGTATCCGGGCCGAGATGGATGCCGTCAACGAGCATCGCGAGAAGGCGCAGCCGATCCGCGAGAAGACCGGGGGTTCCACCTTCAAGAATCCCCCTGGCCATTCGGCCTGGAAGCTGATCGACGAAGCCGGGTGTCGCGGCCTTCAGATCGGAGGCGCGCGCATGTCCGACATGCATTGCAACTTCATGATCAACACTGGCGAGGCGAGCGCCGAGGACCTGGAGCGCCTGGGGGAGACGGTTCGTGCCCGCGTGCTCGATACGTCGGGTATCTCACTTGAGTGGGAAATCAAGCGTCTCGGGCGGTTCGCCACCGGGGCCGGGATCGAGCCGTTTCTGGGTGCCGCCGGCGGTGCCGCGAGCAAGGAGAGCGCCAGCCATGGCTGATGGGAAGCACGTCGCCGTCCTGATGGGAGGATGGTCCGCGGAACGGCCCGTGAGCCTGAAGACGGGCGAGGCCTGCGCGAAGGCGCTCGAGCGGGCGGGCTACAAGGTTACCTGCGTCGATGTGGATCGGAACGTGGCCGCGGTTCTGTCAGACCTGAGGCCGGACGTCGCCTTCAACGCCCTGCACGGCCCGCATGGTGAGGACGGGTGTATCCAGGGCGTTCTGGAAATCCTGGGGATTGCCTATACGCATTCGGGTGTCGCGGCCTCGGCGCTTGCCATGGACAAGGGCAAGGCAAAGGCCGTGATGAAGGCCGCCGGGATTCCCGTTGCCGAGCACAAGGTGCTGCACCGGCTCGAGGCCGCGCGCGCACACGCCCTCAAGCCGCCCTATGTCGCCAAGCCCGTGTGTGAAGGCTCGTCCTTCGGCGTGCTCATCGTGCAGGAGGGGACGGAGCACCCGCCCCAGGAGCTCTTTCGCGACGACTGGCCCTATGGCGACATGGTGATGGTGGAACGCTACATCCCGGGTCGGGAACTGACCTGCGCGGTGATGGAGGACGTTGCGCTTGGTGTCATCGAAGTGATGCCAAAGGGTCACGGTTTCTACGATTTTGACGCGAAATACGCGCCCGGAGGCTCGCAGCACATCCTTCCGGCCGAAATTTCACCATTTGTTTACCAAGAAGTACAGAAACTTAGTCTCAAGGCGCATCGCGCGCTCGGTTGCAAGGGTGTGACACGAGCGGATTTCAGGTTCGACGAACAGCCGTCCGGGCGCGGAGAACTGATCTGCCTTGAGGTGAACACCCAACCCGGAATGACCGAAACATCGCTCGTGCCTGAACTCGCGGCGCACGCCGGTCATTCCTTCGAAGAGCTGACAAGCTGGATCGTGGAGAACGCAAGTTGCGGACGTTGAAGGCAAAACGGGAAGAGGACATGGTCCTGCCGATCGAGGCGGCGCTCGCGCCGCGCGGTCGTGGCGTGCCCCGTTTGCACCGTCGCCCCCTGTGGCGCGCGGCCGGAATTCTTCAGGACCTGCCGCGCTGGACGGGCACCGCCGGCGCGCTCGCGTTCCTGTCCGCGACGATCCTTTACGGCGTCGCGGTCGGCGGCTACGGCCGCATGGTTAGCGAATCACTTACGTCCGCCGCCGGCTTCGAAATTGCGAAAGTCGAACTCTCGGGTCAGAAGGAGACCAGCGAGTTCGAGATCCTCGAGGCTCTCGAGATTCAGCAGGGAACGTCGCTGGCCCTCTTCGACGCTGCTGCGGCGCGTGATCGGCTGGAGCGGATCGCCTGGGTCGATGACGTCTCGGTCCAGAAGTTTTACCCCAACACGCTTCGTGTGAAGATCGGCGAGCGCGAGGCCTATGCGCTCTGGCAGCGCGGTGACCGCCTTTCCGTCATCGACGGCAAGGGACAGGTCATCAGCGATGACGTCGATGGGCGCTACGCCAATCTTCTGATGCTGATCGGCCATGGTGCCCAGACCCGGGGCCAGGAGATCATCGACGATCTCGATGCGATGCCGGAGTTGCGCTCGAGGGTGCGGGCCGCCCGGCTGGTCTCCGACCGGCGCTGGGACCTCGTTCTCGACAACGGCATCGCCGTGCGTCTTCCCGAAGACAATGTGAAGACCGCTCTTGCCGACCTGATGGAAATGGATGCGAAGAACGGTCTGCTCACCCGTGACATCACGGTTGTGGACCTGCGTCTCCCTGATCGCCTGATCGTGCGTCTGACGGACGAGGCGGCAATGCGGCGCAAGGCCGGTGCGAGCGCGTTTGGGACACGCCGCCGGGGAGGGGCCGACACATGACCCGTCGCAACGCCCCGATCTATCTGCCACGGATGCGCCCGCTGCCCGCACGCCGGGCTGTTGTCGTCTCGGTGCTCGACATCGGTTCGACCAAGGTGTGCTGCCTGATCGCCAAGCTGAGCCCGCGCACGGACGATTGCGTGCTGCCCGGGCGCACGCATTCCATCGAGGTTCTGGGCTACGGCTACCAGCGTTCGCGCGGTCTGAAGTCCGGTGTCGTGGTGGACATGGACGAGGCGGAGCAGGCCATCCGTCTCGCGGTCGACGCGGCCGAGCGCATGGCCGGTGTCACGGTGGAGTCGCTCATCACCAACGTGACCTGCGGACGGTTGCATTCGGAAATCATCACCGCCACCGTGGGCCTTGCCGGCGACGACGTGTGCGAGGCCGATATCCAGCGCGTTCTCGCCGCCGGAAGCGCCCATACGGTCGCAGAGGGCCGGGCGGTCATGCATGCGCTGCCAATCGCCTACACGCTCGACGGAAATCGCGGGATGCGCGATCCGCGCGGAATGCTGGGCGAGCGGCTTGGCGTCGACATGCAGGTGGTCACGGCCGAGATCGCGCCGGTGCGCAATCTCGAGCTTTGCATCAACCGCGGACACCTGGCCGTCGAGACGATGGTTGCAACGCCCTTCGCAAGCGGTCTTTCGACGCTCGTGGAAGACGAGACGGAACTCGGTGTCGCCTGTGTCGACATGGGCGGTGGCACGACGACCATTTCGGTCTTCGTGGAAGGCCAGATGGTGCATGCGGATGCGATCGCCGTCGGTGGCCACCATGTGACGATGGACATTGCGCGCGCGCTCTCCACCCGGCTGGTGGACGCGGAGCGCATTAAGACGCTTCAGGGCTCCGCGCTTCCGTCGCAGTCGGACGAGCGCGACATGATCTCGGTGCCACCGGTGGACGCGGAAAGCGATCTGCCCCGTCAGGTGTCGCGAGCCGCGCTGACGCGCGTCGTCGTGCCGCGTGTCGAGGAAATTCTGGAACTGGTGCGCGACAGGCTCGCCGCCTCCGGCTTTGCCGGGCGGGTTGGCAAGCGGATCGTGCTGACGGGCGGCGCAAGCCAGCTCACGGGACTGACCGAGGTCGCGCGGCGCGTCCTCGGCCGACAGGTCCGGCTCGGGCGCCCGCTGGGTGTCGCCGGACTTCCGGAGGCGGCCAAGGGGCCGGCCTTCGCCGCGGCGGTGGGCCTGCTGATCTATCCGCAGGTCGCCCAGGTGGAACAATTCGAACCGCGCAACATCGCGTCGCGCTGGTCGTTCGGATCCAGCACGCTGGCCAGGGTCGGCAACTGGATTCGGGATAGTTTCTGAGGCGGGAAACTGCCTCGGGAAGCGCCGCCGACGCACACGGTGGCGCATGACGAGGGAACCAAAGGTTTGTCGGACGGGCAGAAGGACGTCCAAGGGGTCGCGAGGATACCATGACCATCAATCTGAAAATGCCTGATCTCCAGGAGCTGAGGCCGAGGATTACGGTCTTCGGAGTTGGCGGTGCCGGAGGCAACGCCGTAAACAACATGATCCAGGCCGGTCTGCAGGGCTGCGACTTTGTCGTTGCCAACACGGACGCGCAGGCGCTTGCCAGCAATCACGCCGAGCGCGTGGTGCAGATGGGCGTTGCCGTGACCGAGGGCCTGGGTGCCGGGTCGCAGCCCGATGTGGGCGCGGCGGCGGCCGAAGAGGTCATCGACGAGATCAATGACCACCTGTCGGGTTCGCACATGGTGTTCATCACCGCCGGCATGGGTGGCGGAACCGGCACCGGCGCCGCTCCCGTGATTGCCCGCGCCGCGCGCGAGATGGGCATTCTCACGGTGGGTGTCGTCACCAAGCCGTTCCAGTTCGAGGGTGCCCGGCGCATGCGCATTGCCGACTCCGGCATCACCGAGCTGCAGAAGGAAGTCGACACGCTGATCGTCATTCCGAACCAGAACCTGTTCCGGATCGCGAATGCGCAGACGACGTTTGCCGATGCCTTCGCCATGGCCGACCAGGTGCTCTATTCGGGTGTCGCCTGCATCACCGACCTGATGGTGAAGGAAGGTCTCATCAACCTCGACTTCGCCGATGTCCGCTCGATCATGCGCGGCATGGGCAAGGCGATGATGGGCACGGGCGAAGCGTCCGGCGACAAGCGTGCCATGCAGGCCGCGGAAGCCGCGATCGCCAATCCGCTGCTCGACGAGACCTCGATGAAGGGGGCTCGCGGCCTGCTCATCTCGATCACGGGCGGCAACGATCTGACCCTGTTCGAGCTGGACGAGGCGGCGACCCGTATTCGCGAGGAAGTCGATTCCGACGCCAACATCATTCTCGGCGCGACATTCGACGAGAGCCTGGACGGCATCATCCGCGTGTCGGTGGTGGCAACCGGTATCGACAAGGAACTGCGCGAGGACGTGTCTCCGGCCGAGGCCCGCATGGCGGAACTCACCGAGCGGCTCAAGACGGTCTCCGAGCCGGCTGCTCCGGCGGAACCGACCCGCGCGCCGCGCGCCGCGGCCCCGGCTCCCCGCCCGGCCGCTCCGGCCCCGCGTCAGGCTGCGGCCGAGCGTATCGAGCAGGAGCTTTCGATCCCCGAGCCGGTGAAGTCCTCGACCGATCCGGACGTCGAGATCGCACGTTTCTCTCCGGCTCCGGAAATGGTCGCCGACGAGGCTCCGATCGCGGATCTGGACGAGAACACGCTCTCAGCTCCGGTGGCCGAGACCCCCGAGGTCGAGCCGTATATTCCGCCGGCGGCGGAAACGGCTCCCCCCCAGCCGACGCGCATGCCGACCATCGAGGAGTTCCCGCCGGTCGCGCAGCGTGAGATGCGTGCTCATGCCCGCCCGGTCGAGGAGGAGCATCACTCGGAAGAGAAGCGTCCGATGAGCCTTCTTCGGCGGATCGCGACCGGCCTCGGCCGTCGCGAGGACGACGAGGATGAGTTCGAGGCGCCTGCGCACCATCCGCAGGCCCAGCAGCCGCAGCAGCAGGCTCCCGCTCCGCGTCAGCCCGAAGCTCCGCGCCAGGCGCCGGTCCAGCAGGCGCAGGCTCCGCGTCCGGCCCAGGCTCCGGCCATGCGCCCGGCGGCTCCGCGTCCTGCGGCCCAGGGTGCGTCGGGCCAGCTTGATCTGACCGGCCGCTCCGCGCCTCAGCAGCGCAACCTGTCGGAAGACGAGCAGCTCGAGATCCCCGCGTTCCTGCGCCGTCAGGCGAACTGACGCGGGCTGCGACCACAAACCTTCCCTCTCGCGGGCGATCCGGTTAACCACCGGATCGCCCGTTTTCTTTTGCGCCGCGAAACATCAAGGATTTCCATAGGGTTGCCCCGCCGGATTTCGTTACAGTCCGTAACAAAGCTTTATTTCTGGCCTGCCACCCCGAGACTGTATGTTCACGCCCAACATACGGAATCGCCAATCGAGCTGATTCCGCTTCCGCTTCGCCTCGCAGGTGAAGCCCCGCACGCCAGCGGGTTTTCCGACAGATGGGACATTCAGTCATGAAATCAGGTGCAGATCGGCAGACAACGCTCGCCCGGTCGGTATCCCTTGAGGGGATCGGAGTGCACTCGGGAGACCCGGCTGTCGTGACCCTGCATCCGGCGGATGCGAACACCGGCATCGTCTTTTCCGGCCACGATCCGGTGAACAAGCGGGATATCGAGATCCCCGCACATTGGCGCGCGGTCAGCGCGACTGCACTTTGCACCGTTCTCGGGGATCCGAAGGCCGGCGGTGTTTCCACCGTCGAGCACCTCATGGCCGCTCTTCGCGGTCTCGGTGTCGATAATGCCGTGATCGAGGTGGACGGCCCGGAGATGCCGATCATGGACGGCAGTTCCGCTGCCTTCGTCGAGGCCATTGACTCGGTCGGGCTGCGCCGTCTCGCGGCCGCGCGTCGCTATATCAAGATCAAGCGCACCGTGCGTGTGGATCAGGGATCCGCCTGGTGCGAGCTGCGGCCCCACAACGGCACCCGCTTCGACGTGACCATCGACTTCGACGCCGAAGTCATCGGCCGCCAGGCCATGGTCATCGACCTGACGCCGGAGACCTTCCGCGCGGAGGTGGCCCGGGCCCGCACGTTCGGGTCCGTCCAGGAGGTCGAAAAGCTCTGGGCTCTCGGCTTTGCGCTTGGTTCCTCCCTGGAGAACTCCGTCGCGATTTCCGACGGCAAGGTGCTCAACCCCGAGGGGACGCGCTGGCGTGACGAGTTCGTGCGCCACAAGATGCTGGATGCTGTCGGCGATCTTGCGCTTGCGGGCTTGCCGATCCTCGGCGCCTACCGGTCCTACAAGGGCGGACATCGCATGAACCATGCGATCCTCGTCGAGCTTTTCCAGAAGGCCGGGCCGGATGCTTTCGAGATCGTGGAAGCGGGTCTCGAGGCCGAATCGCGCAACGCAGTTCCCGGTGTGCTCCCGCAGATGGCGCTTGCCGGACACGGTGCCTCCTGAAGATTGTGAGGCGGGGCCCACGTCGGGCCAATGGGCTGACCTGCCCTCGAAAGGGCCTGCGTGTGGCCAATCCTGACGGCGGCCATAAAAAAGCGACAAATCTCACCCACATGGCGTGACGTCTGGCGGGTTTATCCGTTACAAGACGGTGCCTGAGCGTCCGGGGTTCGTGCCGTGACGCGTGGCCAGTGAGCGGTGCGACAGGACCGAGTCCAAGGAGAGCAGGCGGCTTATGGTGGGTGAGTACAGGACCGGAACCGGTAAAATGACATTCCGGACGCGGCGCGGATCGCGTGTCGCGCTGGTCGCACTCTCGGCCTTGGTGCTTTCCGCCTGTTCCTCGACCAAGGACGAGGACGAGTTCGTTGGGGACACTACTCCGCCGGCGGTGCTCTTCAATGAGGGCCTTGCCCTGCGCCAGGAAGGGCGCCTTACCGACGCTCGCACCAAGTTCGAGCAGATCGACAAGCAGCACCCCTACTCGGAGTACTCGCGCAAGGCGCTGATCAATCTTGCCTATCTGAACTACTCGCAGGGCAAGTACGCCGAGGCGATCACGTCCGCCAAGCGGTTCACGACGCTTTATCCCGGCAGTGAGGACAGCGCCTACGCGCTCTACATCATCGGTCAGTCGTACAACAAGCAGATCCCGGACGTCACGCGCGACCAGGAGATGACGCAGCGCTCTCTCGCGGCCTTCTCCGAGCTCGTGCAGCGGTATCCCGACAGCGAATATGCCGAGGATGCACGCGCCAAGATCCGTGTCGCGCACGATCAACTGGCGGGCAAGGAGATGGAAGTCGGACGCTATTATCTGAAGCGCCGGCAGTACATTGCCGCCATCAACCGCTTCAAGGTGGTTGTGACGAATTACCAGACGACCCGCCATATCGAGGAAGCGCTCTACCGTCTGACGGAAGCCTATTACGCGCTTGGCGTCATCAACGAGGCGCAGACGGCGGCGGCGGTTCTGGGGCACAATTTCCCCGACAGCCAGTGGTACAAGGATGCCTACAGCCTCCTGAAGACGGGCGGTCATTCGCCGAGCGAGGATTCTGGAAGCTGGATCAGCCGGGCATTCGAGGGTATCTCTCTCTAGGAAGAGATCCCGTCGGCCAGTCTGGCCCGACCCGTCGCTTTCGCGCATTTTGCGCTGGCTCCACACATGGTCCGGTTCCCGCTTGCATGCTCGCCACGCTTGCCATCCGCGATATCGTGCTGATCGACAGGCTCGATCTGGAGTTTGCGGACGGAATGTCCGTGCTCACTGGCGAGACCGGAGCGGGAAAGTCCATCCTTCTCGACGCCCTTAGCCTCGCGCTGGGTGGCCGTGGAGATGCCGGCCTTGTGCGAAACGGGCAGTCCCAGGGCCAGGTGACGGCCGCCTTCGACGTGCCGATGAGTCATCCGGTCCGCAAGCTTCTTGCCGACAACGACCTCGAGGCCGATGGGGATGTCATCCTGCGCCGCGTCCAGGCTGAAGACGGGCGGAGCCGGGCTTTCATCAACGATGCGCCGGTAAGCGTTGCCTTGCTGCGGCAGGTTGGAAGCCAGCTTGTCGAAATCCACGGACAGAACGACTCACGCGCCTACACCGATCCCGCCGAGCATCGCAGGCTGCTCGACATGTTCGCCGGTGCCGAAGGCGCAGCAGCGAAGGTCGCGAACGCCTATCGCGAGCTGAGGGCCGCCGAGCGCGGGCTCAGGGAGCAGGAGGAGCGGATCGAGGCGGCTCGGCGGGAAGCGGATTTCCTGCGTTCGGCTTCCGAGGAACTCGCAGCGCTCGCCCCTCAGGAGGGCGAGGAGGAGCAGCTTGCGGGGCTGCGCCATGACATGATGCAGGTGGAAAAGATCGCCACGGACCTCGGCGAGGCATTCGATACGCTGAACGGTTCCGCTTCGCCGATCTCGGAGATCGCCGCGCTTTGGCGCCGCCTTGAACGGAAAGCCGAACAGGCGCCGGGCATTCTTGGCGCGCCGGTCGGTCATCTGGCCGAAGCGCTCGACAGGCTGGAGGACGCCCGTGCAGGCCTCGAGACCGCGCTGCGCGAGAGCGAGTTCGACCCCAAGGCTCTGGAGCAGACCGAGGAGCGGCTCTTTGCCTTGCGCGCGGCGTCCCGAAAGTTCCAGGTTCAGGTTGACGAACTGCCTGAACTCCAGAAGCGATATCAGGCCGATCTTGCCGCGCTGGATGCCGGCGAGGAGGCTCTGACGGCGCTTGGGGAGGCGGTAACCAGGGCACGTGAAGCCTATGATGTGGCCGCGTCCGATCTTTCCGGACGCCGTCGCAAAGGCGCCGAGGCCCTTGAAAAGGCGGTCGCGTGCGAGTTGCCGGACCTCAAGCTTGAGCGGGCGCGTTTCATTGCCAATGTGGACAGCGATCCCGAGGCGCGGACACGTGAGGGCATCGACCAGGTCGAATTCTGGGTTCAGACCAATCCGGGAACGCGTCCGGGGCCGATGATGAAGGTTGCCTCCGGTGCCGAGCTGTCGCGTTTCCTGCTGTCACTGAAGGTCTCGCTCGCCGACAAGGGGTCGGCGCCGACCCTGGTCTTCGATGAGATCGATACGGGTGTCGGCGGCGCGGTCGCGGAAGCGATTGGGTCACGTCTTGCGCGTCTTGCGCAACGGGTCCAGGTGCTTACGGTCACCCACGCGCCGCAGGTTGCGGCACGGGCCGACGGCCATTTCCTGATTTCCAAGGAAGATACGGCCATGGACCGGGTCGCGACACGGGTAACGCGGATCGACGTGGGGCATCGGCGCGAGGAGATCGCGCGGATGCTCGCCGGAGCGACGATCACGGAAGAGGCGCGCGCCGCCGCCGATCGTCTTTTGTCGGATGCCGGTCCCCGCAACTGATCCCCATCGGCCATGCCTGTGAGGGCATGGCGCATCATCCCCAGATCGCATGGCCCGTCATCTCGCCACCGGCGGCGAATGGCCCTATCTTGCCGATCATACCCGTCCACTTCTCGAGATCTGGCGTGACATGGCCGACACGATGCTCTTTGACCGCGACCCGGAAGACCTCACCCTCGAGGAGGCCGCGGCGGAACTGGAACGGCTCGCGCGAGAAATTGCCGATCACGATCGCCGTTATCATGGAGAAGACGCTCCGAGCATTTCCGACGCGGAGTATGACGCTCTCAAACGCCGCAACGATGCCATCGAAAAGCGTTTTCCGGATCTCGTGCGCTCGGACAGTCCGTCGCTTCGGGTGGGCAGCGCGCCGGCCGAAGGTTTCGGCAAGGTCACTCACAAGATCCCGATGCTGTCCCTCGACAACGCCTTCGAGGACGGAGATGTGCGTGAGTTCGTGGGCCGGATACGCCGGTTCCTGAAGCTCGATCCGCTCCAGGGAGCGATCGCGATTACCGCCGAACCCAAGATCGACGGTCTGTCGCTGTCACTGCGCTACGAAAACCGCAAGCTTGTCAGTGCCGCTACGCGCGGTGACGGCACGGTTGGAGAGAACGTTACGCGCAATGCGATGACGGTCTCCGATATTCCCGACATTCTTCCCGCGGATGCTCCGGATGTGGTTGAGGTGCGTGGCGAGGTCTACATGCGCCACGACGACTTTCAGGCGCTCAACGCGCGGATGGAAGCGCAGGGCACGAAGGTCTTCGCCAATCCCCGAAACGCTGCCGCCGGTTCGCTGCGCCAACTCAACGCGGATGTCACGCGCTCGCGCCCGCTTCGCTTTTTCGCCTACGCGTGGGGCGAGCTCAGCGAAACGCCGTGCGAGACGCAGTACGACATGGTGCAGATGCTCGGGAAATGGGGATTTTCGGTCAACCCGCGCATGAAGCGATGCGAGAGTGTCGAGGAACTTCTCGAGGTTTACCACGGCATCGAGGAGGAGCGGGCGCTGCTGGACTATGACATCGACGGGATCGTCTACAAGGTCGACAGGCTCGACCTTCAGCAGCGGCTGGGGTTCGTGTCGCGGGCCCCACGCTGGGCAATCGCGCACAAGTTTCCCGCAGAGCAGGCCTTCACCGTCCTCAATGCCATTGAAATCCAGGTCGGCCGTACCGGAGCGCTGACGCCTGTGGCCAAGCTGGAGCCCGTAACGGTGGGGGGCGTGGTCGTCTCCAATGCAACGCTCCACAACGAGGACTACATCAAGGGGATCGGCCAGGACGGCGAACCGATCCGCGAAGGCAAGGACATTCGCGTCGGCGATACGGTGCGCATCCAGCGTGCCGGCGACGTGATTCCCCAGATCGTCGATGTGGATCTCGACAAGCGACCGAAAGATTCGCTCCCGTTCGCATTTCCAACGGAATGCCCGGCCTGTCACAGTCATGCGGTTCGCGATGTGAACCCCACGAGCGGACGCACGGACGCCGTACGTCGCTGCACCGGCGGTCTCGTGTGCCCGGCCCAGGCAAAGGAGAAGCTCAAGCATTTCGTTTCACGCCATGCCTTCGACATCGAGGGGCTTGGCGACAAGCAGGTCGAGTTTTTCTACGAGTTGCCGATGGAGGAGGGGGGCATTCGCCAGCCCGCCGACATTTTCACGATTGCGGAGCGGGACCGGGCGTCGCCGATCATCAAGCTCAGAAACCGGGACGGCTGGGGTGAAACCAGTGTGGCCAACCTCTTCGCGGCCATCGATGCGCGCCGGGAGATGCCGCTCAATCGCGTGATCTTCGCGCTCGGCATCCGTCATGTCGGTGAAGGCAATGCCAAGCTGCTCGCACGCCACTATCTCGACTGGGAGACCTTCGCCGGATCGATGAAGGCGGCGGCGGATACCGGATCCGACGCCTGGACGGAACTGGTCGGGATCGACGGTGTCGGCGTGACGGTGGCAAATGCGGTGGTCGAGTTCTTCGCCGAGGAGCACAATCGTCAAGCGGTCGATGCGCTGATGAATGAGATTTCGTCCCAGCCGATGGAGCGTGTCGAGGCGGACGCCAGTCCGGTTGCGGGCAAGACCCTGGTGTTTACCGGTACGCTCGAACAGATGAGCCGCGATGAGGCGAAGGCGCGCGCCGAGGCGATGGGGGCGAAGGTTGCCGGCTCCGTTTCCAAGAAAACCAACCTCGTGATCGCGGGGCCCGGTGCAGGTTCGAAGCTCAAGAAGGCCGAGGAGCTTGGGATCGAGGTAATTGACGAGGCAGCCTGGGTGGAGATGGCACGGGCCTTCTCGGGCTGAGATGATCCGGCCTTAAGTCTGGCATGTTTTAACATTCGGGTTATTACATAGATGCACATCTTCGGGCGTTTCTTGTCCTTTTCATAGATTCATTGCGAGGCGAGTAAGAGAATCTCAAGGTGATGGGCGCAGATATTCTCCGGGGAGGATGTTGTTATGTTCGGGGATTTGAAATCATGGTCCGTCGGTTCCTTGGCCTCCCAATCGGCCTTCGCCTGACCGCAATCTGTATCGTTCCCTTGCTGGGGCTGGTTACGGTGGCGAGCTTCGTTCTGTGGAACACCTACGGTGAAGCGCGCGACAAACGTCTTGTCGCGACAGTCGTCGATCTGGCGCCGATCGTCTCCGAACTTGTCCATGAGTTGCAGAAGGAGCGTGGAACCTCGGCCGGTTTCGTCGGCTCAAAAGGGGCATCCTTTGCCGGTGCGATCGGTGGGCAGCGCAGCGCGACCGATGCTGCCCTGAAGCGCTTTCGAACCCTCTTGCCGCCATCCGAGGGGATTCTGGCACGCGACTCCTTCGCCCGTCCGCGCAAGGCAGCCGAGCAGGCGCTGGATCGTCTCCATGAGGCGCGGCAGGGCATCGACACCTTCAGCTTCGGCGTGCCCGACGTGGCCGGCTATTACACGCCGATCATCACGGATCTTCTGAACATGGTGGCCGGGATGACCGGATACGTCGAGGACGGCCACCTGCTCCGCAGGATGCTCGCCTACAACGCCCTTCTTCAGGCCAAGGAGAGGGCGGGGATCGAGCGAGCAATGGGTGCCGCAGGCTTTGGAGCAGGAACCTTCGCGCAGCCGGTCTATCGGAATTTCGTGCGGCTCGGCGCGATGCAGGACGTGTATCTGGGAACCTTCCGTGCGAACGCGTCGCCCGAAGTGATTGCAACCTTTGAAACGCAGCTTTCCGGCGCGGTCGAGGAGGATGTGGCAAAGCTGCGGGAGATCGCTTACGCAGCCCCCTTCGGGGGCGATGTGTCCCAGGTGTCCGGTGCGACATGGTTCAAGACCAGCACGCGGCGTATCGATGCGATGAAGAACGTCGAGGATGTTCTGGCCGCCGATGTCCTGGCGGTGGCGGATACAGGCGCTTCGCGGGCCTGGACAAGCGTGATCGAGCTTTCCTTGGCGTTGTTCGCAGCAGTGGCCGTGACGCTTGGCCTTTGCACGGTCGTCTACCGGTCCATCGTGCCGCCGCTTGGTGAAATGGTCGCGCTCATTCGCCGTCTCGCGGCCAATGACACCGCGATCGAGATTTCCCATACCGAGCGGAAAGACGAAATCGGCGCCATCGCCGGCGCGGTCGCGATCCTGCGTGAGAATGCCGTGGAGCGGATCGGACTGGAGAAGCGCCTGCAGCAGGAACGTCTGCGTGAGCGCGACCGCCAGTCGGAAATGGAGGCCATGGTCCGCCGGTTCCGTGAAAGCGTGTCCACGACGCTTGGCAGTGCCGGGAACCAGGCAAGCGAAATGCGCAGTTCCGCGGAAACGCTCGCAACCGGTGCCGGGCAGGCTGCGAATGATGCCGGCTCCGCGTCTCACGCAACCGGTACGGCCACGTCGAACATCCAGGTGGTTGCAACTGCGGCTGAAGAACTGTCCGCCTCTGTGGCGGAAATCGCGGGCCAGACGAGCCGGGCGAGAGACCTCATGGTCGAGGCGACGGAACGCACGAGCGCGACCAGCCAGGATGTTGCAACGCTTTCCGCTGCCGCCGAGCAGATCGGCACCGTCATGGGGCTGATCCGGGAGATCGCCAACCAGACCAACCTTCTGGCTCTCAATGCCACCATCGAGGCGGCTCGTGCCGGCGAGGCCGGGCGGGGCTTTGCGGTTGTTGCGGCAGAGGTGAAGGAACTTGCCGGCCAGACCGCGAAGGCGACCGAGGATATCGCCGAGCAGATTTCCGGTATCCAGAACTCGACCCATCGCACGGTCGAGTCGATTTCCGGCATTTCGGCCGCGATGGCCGACGTACGAGAACTGACGACGGCGATTGCCGGCGCGGTTGAGCAGCAGCGCATGGCGACCCGTGAAATCGCCAACTCCGCGGCGGCCGCTTCCGGCGGCACGGAAACAGCGTCACGAGACGTCGGCTCCGTGAGCGAGGCAATCGAACGCACGGCGAGCTTCGCCAATGACGTGAACTCGGTCTCGGCCGGTCTCGCGGAGATCACCTTCCAGCTCACCCGCGAGGTCGAGGGGTTCCTGGACGATGTCGGTTCCGATCTCGAGGCGCGGCGCAAGGCCGTGCGCGAGCAGATGCGCGAGGCGGTGATCGTGACGTCTCTTGGCCGTCGTTACCAGGCCATGCTCGTCGAGGTTCAGGCCGGTGACGTGGTGGTGTCGTCGCCTGCCGCCATCGAGACGGGGCAGCGCGTCAGCCTCCAGCTGGCCAGCGGCGAGGTGCTGAGCGGCATGCTCGGCAGCGAAGGCACCGGCCGCTACCGGTTCGCCGCCGAGGGCGCTCTGAAGGACCTTCAGGAGATGATCGCCGCCTGAGAAAGGCGGGAGGGCGGATCCATCCGAACAGGCGGAGGGGGCGTGCCCCCTCCAAAGCCGGTGTCATGCTGCTATATTGGTCCAAAGAGAGAACGGATTCGCGCGAGGCCGCGCATCCTCCCCCCGGACAGCAAGACACGAGAATTCATGGCCGATCCCCGCGCTGACAGAAACCTGACCGCTCCGACCGTTCCTTCCGGCGGGAGCGGAATCGCGGCTCGGGCGCGCGCGGCCATGGCGCGGCCTGTCGGGGCGACGCCTTATCTCGACGGACTCAATCCGGAACAGCGTGATGCGGTGGAGACCCTTGACGGGCCGGTGCTCGTGCTTGCCGGCGCGGGAACCGGCAAGACCAAGGTCCTGACGACGCGTATCGCACATATCCTGGCGACCCGGCGAGCTTTCCCGAGCCAGATCCTTGCCGTGACCTTCACGAACAAGGCCGCGCGGGAAATGAAGGAGCGTATCGAGCGTCTCATCGGCGACAGCGCCGAGGGGATGCCCTGGCTCGGCACGTTCCATTCCATCTGCGTGAAGATCCTGCGTCGTCATGCGGAACTGGTCGGTCTGCAGTCCGGGTTCTCGATTCTGGATACCGACGACCAGCTTCGTCTCATCAAGCAGATCATTCAGGCGGAGGGCCTGGACGACAAGCGGTGGACGGCCAGGACCTTCGCGAGCCTGATGGACGGATGGAAGAACCGCGGGCTTACGCCGGACCAGGTGTCGGAGGGCGAGGCGCGCAGCTTCGGAAACGGGCGGGGGCGTGAACTCTACGCGCTGTATCAGGAGCGTCTGTCCATCCTGAACGCCTGCGACTTCGGTGATCTGCTGCTGCATGTCATCACGCTGTTCCGCAATCATCCGGACGTCCTGAAGGACTACCAGCGGCGCTTTGCCTTCATGCTGGTGGATGAGTATCAGGACACGAACATTGCCCAGTATCTGTTTCTGCGGCTTCTTGCCCAGGGCAATGCGAACATTTGTTGCGTGGGGGACGACGATCAGTCGATCTATGGTTGGCGCGGTGCCGAGGTCGACAATATCCTCCGCTTCGATCATGATTTCCCCGGTGCAAAGGTGATCCGCCTGGAGCGGAACTACCGCTCCACGAGCCAC
This sequence comes from Stappia sp., assembly GCA_002722295.1. Taxonomy (GTDB): domain Bacteria; phylum Pseudomonadota; class Alphaproteobacteria; order Rhizobiales; family Stappiaceae; genus Stappia. The sequence goes on from PBLF01000030.1 coordinate 24,075, forward strand.
ATCCTTGCGGCGGCCTCGCACCTGATCGCCCACAACGAAGGGCGCCTCGGCAAGACACTGTTCACGGACCTCGCCGACGAAGGCGAGGACGAGCGCGTCAGCGTTGCAGCCGTCTGGGACTCCGAGGAGGAGGCGCGTGCGATCGGAGAAGAGATCGAGGCGCTGCAGGCCAAGGGGCACAGTCTCGACCAGATGGCGATCCTGGTTCGCGCTTCTTTCCAGATGCGAGAGTTCGAGGACCGTTTCGTCACGCTTGGCGTGAACTATCGGGTCGTCGGCGGTCCACGTTTCTATGAGCGCATGGAGATCCGCGACGCGCTCGCGTATTTCCGCTGCGTGGTGCAGCCGGCCGACGACCTTGCCTTCGAGCGTATCGTCAACACGCCCAAGCGGGGCCTTGGCGAGGCAAGCCTCAAGCTGGTTCACGCCTATGCGCGGGCGAACCGCATTCCGCTCATGCAGGCGGCGTCAGATCTCTGTCAGACCGAGGAACTGAGGCCAAAGGCGCGCACCTCGCTGAAATCACTGCTGGTCGACTTCGACCGCTGGCGCGATCAGCTTGAGCGCATGTCGCACACGGATCTGGCCGAAGTCATTCTGGACGAAAGCGGCTACACCGAGATGTGGCGTGCCGACAGGTCGGCGGAAGCGCCGGGCCGGCTCGACAACCTGAAGGAACTCATCCGGTCGATGGACGAGTTCGAATCCATGGCCGGTTTCCTTGAGCATGTTTCGCTTGTCATGGACCGGGATGCGGATGGCTCCGGCGAGGCGGTGTCGCTGATGACACTGCATTCGGCCAAGGGACTGGAGTTCGACACGGTCTTCCTCCCCGGGTGGGAGGAGGGGCTGTTTCCGCATCAACGCGCGCTGGACGAGTCGGGCCGGGCCGGGCTGGAAGAGGAACGGCGTCTCGCCTATGTCGGGATCACCCGCGCAAGACGGCGGGCCAAGATCTGGTTCGCTTCCAACCGCCGGATCCACGGAAGCTGGCAGTCCAGCATCCCTTCGCGTTTCCTTGACGAACTGCCGGCGGAGCATGTGGACGTGCTCGAGGCGCCGCGTACCTATGGCGGATATGGTGGCGGAGGCGGATATGGTGCCAGTCGGTTCGATACGCGCGATCCTTTCCAGTCGAGCTATTCCACGCCGGGCTGGCAGCGTGCACAGCGTGCATCCGCCTCCGGTGGCGGGTTTGGTGCGAAAGGCCAGCGGCGGGCTGGAAGCGGCGGACCGCGCACGATCGAGGGTGAGCTTGTCGTGAAATCCGTTGCCGACGAGCCGTCCGGCTTCGTTACCGGCGAGCGCGTCTTTCACCTGAAGTTCGGATACGGCGAGATTGTCGCGATCGAAGGCAACAAGCTCACTGTTCAGTTCGAGAAGGCCGGGCGGAAGAAGGTTCTGGACGGCTTCGTGGAGCGGCACTGACGTGCTGCCTGGGCCGCGTGCGGCAATCTGTCCGGACCCGCGCGGAAGCTATCGGTGAATCAGGAATACGCAATGACCGTTGCCGCAGGTGCGGCGGAGGGCTATAGCCGGGCGGTTCCAATGTCCGCACCGGAGTTTTCATGTCGACCATTCGCGTCCGCATCACCGCCGAGGAAATCGAGGCCAAGCGCATCTACGAGCTTCTGGCACGGGATTTCGAGGATGACGGCAATCCGGTCACGGTGTTCGAGTCGTCCGCCGACGGCCTGCAATGGACGGCGGAAATTCTTCTCTTCGAGATGACGCCGGACGAGGCCACGGATCTGGTGCGCGATCGTCTCGGCGCGGATGCCTTTGCTGCTCCGATGGAAGCGGTCGAACTCGATGACATCAACTGGGTGGAGAAGAGCCTGGAGGGATTGGCACCCGTTGTCGCGGGGCGCTTTTTCGTTCACGGCTCGCACGACCGGTATCGGCGCCCGTTTCATGGCATTTCCATGGAGATCGAGGCGGCGCTTGCCTTCGGCACGGGCCATCATGGCACCACGTCGGGCTGTCTGGCGGAGCTTGATCGCCTGCTGACGCGCCGGCGTTATCGCAAGATGTTGGATCTTGGGACCGGCACCGGCGTTCTCGCCATTGCCCTTGCGCGGACAAGCCGCCAGAAGATCCTGGCCTCGGACATCGATCCGGTCGCAACGCTCACGGCGAAGGCCAACGCGATCCAGAACCTTGCAGGTCCCTTCGTCAAGTGCGTGACCGCCGCGGGGGTCGAGGCGCGTGTTTTCGCCGAGGACGGTCCTTTCGACCTCGTGGTCGCGAACATCCTGGCCCGGCCGCTCATGCAGATGGCCAAGGGATTGGGCGCCTGCATGGCACGCGATGCCACCCTGGTGCTTTCCGGCCTGCGGATAGAGGACGGCCCGCGCATTATCTTTGCCTATGGTACGCAGGGTTTCCGGCTGGCAAGGCGGGGGGAGCGCGACGGTTGGCTGACCCTCACCTTCGTCAGGGGACGACACAAGGCCTGACGGGGGACAGGATCGGCTCTGTCGCAGGACATTCCGACAGTTTGAGTGTCAAAAGCAAAAGGCCCCGTCGGATCCCGGCGGGGCCTTTTCTTGCGCGGTATGCCCCCGCGCCAGGTGTCGTGCCGCTCAGAAGGAGGCGGTCATGCTGCCCTGACGCTCCAGATCGGCGCGATCATACCCATAGGCCGTGAGCGTCGCATCATCGAGCGAAAGAAGGTAGCCGTTGACATACCGGCGAGCCTGACGCTCGCGGGCGGCGACCATGGAATCCAGCGCCTTGCGGAACAGGCTCTTGGTGGAGCCATGGGATACGCCGGCGACATTGGTGGTGAAAGTGGCAGTGGCCATGTTCATTACTCCGGTTCGAGGTCTCTTCTACAGAGCTTCCTCCCTCAAACTCTCGAGAATGAATATGGGATGATGTCCGCCATTCGAAAAGCGCTATAAGTGCATGGCAGCGCTGCGATTGCTGCATGTGCGAATTGATATTTCGCACTGCGGCATTCAGTTTCTGTGCAGGCTGCACAGGAGTTGTGCGTCGTTTGCCTGCCTTAAGGGCAAGAGGCCTGTTCGGAGCGCACGGCGCTCTTTTCTCCGCAAGGGTTTCCCGGTAGCGTCTGCGCCATGTTTCAAAGCTTCGACTCCCCGATCGACCCGACCGTGGGACCCGCGCGTTGCGCGGCCCTGCGTCAAGAACTGGCCCGGCGTGGCCTCGATGGCTTCATCGTGCCGCGTGCGGACGCGCATCAGGGCGAATATGTTCCCCCGAGCGATGCGCGTTTGCAGTGGCTGACCGGGTTTGCCGGGTCCGCCGGGGTCGCGGTGGTTCTGGATGAGGACGCGGCGATCTTCGTCGACGGCCGCTACACCATACAGGTGCGCGAGCAGGTCGACACGGATGTGTTCAAGCCGATGCATCTGGTCGAAACGCCGGTTTCAAAATGGCTTCGCGAGACCCTCAAGCCTGGAATGCGCGTCGGTTTCGATCCGATGCTTCACACCGTGAATGGAGCAGGACGGCTGAAAGCCGCGTGCACCGAGGCCGGCGCGGAGTTGGTCGCACTCGGCGACAATCCCCTGGATGCCGTGTGGGAGGACCGTCCCAAGCCGCCGACCGGCCAGGTTGCGATCCATCCGCGCGCGCTTGCCGGCGAGGCGGCGGGGGACAAGATTGCGCGTATCGCCGGGGAGGTGACCGGGGCTAAGGCCGATGCGGTCATCCTGACACAGCCGGATTCGATCGCATGGCTCTTCAATATTCGCGGCAGCGATGTCCAGCATACGCCGCTTCCGCTGTCCTTCGCCCTGGTGCCGGGATCAGGGCGTGCCAGGATCTTCATCGATGCGCGGAAGCTGTCCGGCTCCACTCGAGACCATTTGGGTGAATTCGCCGACATCGAGGAGCCTGATGTCCTTCTTCCCGCGCTGACCGCCCTTGGTGGAGAAGGAGCGGTGGTCCTGCTCGACCCGGACTGGACGGCGGTTGCCCTTGCCGAGGCGGTGACGGACGCCGGGGGGCGCGTGGTGCACGGTCCGGATCCGGTTATCCTGCCGAAGGCGATCAAGAACGCGACTGAAATTTCCGGCGCCCGTGCGGCTCACCTGCGCGACGGCGTGGCATTCTGCCGGTTTCTGGCCTGGTTTGATCAGGCCATCCAGGAAGACAAGCTCGACGAGATCACGGTTGCCGAGCAGCTTGAAGCCTTCCGCATGAAGACGGGGCGGCTGCGCGATATCTCCTTCGATACGATTTCGGCCGCGGGACCGAACGCGGCGATCCCTCATTATCGGGTGGATCGGCAAAGCAACCGGGTCCTTCCTGCCGATAGCCTTTTCCTGATCGACTCCGGCGGGCAATACGACGACGGGACGACCGACATTACCCGTACGATCGCTGTGGGCAGTGTGAGTGACGAGCCGCGGCGTCATTTCACGCTGGTTCTGAAGGGGCACATCGCCATTGCAACCGCCCGGTTCCCGATCGGAACAAGCGGCGCGCAGCTCGATGCGCTCGCTCGTATCGCGCTCTGGCGGTCCGGTCTGGATTTCGATCATGGCACAGGCCATGGCGTTGGCTCCTATCTCTCCGTCCACGAGGGGCCGCAACGGATCTCCAAGGCCGGTCATGTGGCGCTGGAGGCGGGGATGATCGTTTCCAACGAGCCTGGGTACTACCGGGACGGATCGCACGGTATCCGCATCGAGAATCTCGAGCTCGTCACCGCGGCTGAACACATTGAGGGCGGCGAACGGGCGATGTTCGGCTTTGAGGCGCTGACGCTCGCACCGATCGACCGCCGCTGTCTGATGCCGGAAATGCTGACGCACGAGGAAACCGCCTGGCTCGATACCTATCACGCCCGGGTTCTGGCGCGCATCGGACCGCACCTTTCGGGCGAAGACCTCGCCTGGCTGGAGGCTGCGACGCGACCCGTCAGGGGCTGACGTTCCGGCGGGCCGCGCGCCTGAAATTTACTGATGCCGCTCCATTTGCGGGATGTGCGGACAATTGCCGGGCGGCTATGGATTTCGCCGTCAAGTCCCGGTATACCCTTGACAGGACGTCGTGAACTCACGCGCCCGTCTCATCTGTCCTGCATTCTCCTTTGTGTGTCGGCCCCTGGACCTCTCGTGCCAAATGTCAGGGGCGGGGAGCCTATGGCCTACAAATCCTTCCTCTATCGCCCCGTTCGACGTCTTCGAGCCTTGTCGATGGTTTGGCAACGAAGGATTATTTTCGGGGTCGGTGGCCTCATGGTCGGGCTGACGGGGGCGGGACTGGCTGTTGTCGCCGACGGCAGCCAGGACATCTTTCGCGATCTGATCCATCATTTTCCCTACATCGGGCTGCTCGTTTCACCACTCGGGTTCGGTCTGGTGGTGTGGATGACGAACCGCTATTTCCCGGGCACGCAAGGGTCCGGCATTCCCCAGGCGATCGCGGCCAGAAAGCTTCAGAACCCCAAGGACCGGATCAAGCTTGTCGGGCTGAGGTCCGCGGTGGGCAAGGTCCTGATGACATCGGCAGGTCTCGCCGTCGGCGCATCCACCGGGCGTGAGGGGCCGACCGTGCAGGTGGGGGCGGCGATCATGTTCCTCACCGGACGGCTTTCCCCGCGCCGTCAGGAGGGGCTTATCCTTGCCGGCTCCGCGGCCGGTGTCGCCGGCGCCTTCAATACGCCGCTCGCCGGCATCGTCTTTGCCATCGAGGAAATGAGCAAGTCGTTCGAGATGCGAACCAGCGGACTCATCATCGGAACGGTGATGCTCTCGGGTCTCGTTTCTCTGATGATCTTCGGCAATTACATATATTTCGGCACGACGGATGACGTGCTCGCCTTTGGCTGGGGGTGGATCGCGGTGCCGGTGATCGGTGTTTGCGGCGGCCTGTTCGGCGGTGCCTTCTCGCGCATTCTGCTTCTTTTCACCTTCGGGGTTCCCGGGCGCATCGGAGCGCTGGTCAAGAAGCATCCGGTCGGGTTCGCCGTTGTCTGCGGCCTGATCGTGGCGCTTTGTGGAATCGCGACCGGCGGCGCGGTGAATGGCACCGGCTACGAGGCGGCACGCGGCGCGCTGCATGAGCGCTCGGACCTCTCCGTGCTCTACGCTCCGCTGAAGTTTCTTGCCACGACCGCCTCCGCCGTCAGCGGGCTTCCCGGAGGCATCTTCTCCCCCTCCCTTTCGATCGGGGCCGGGCTGGGCGCGGACCTGACGTTCCTTTTCCCCGACGTGCCTGTCGGTGTGATTATCCTGCTCGGCATGGTCGCCTATTTCACCGGGGTCGTGCAGGCTCCCATCACGGCCTTCGTCATCGTGATGGAGATGACCGACAACAAGGACATGCTGCTGCCGCTCATGGCATGCGCGTTGATCGCCAATGCGGCTTCGAGAATGGTGTGCAAGGAAGGTGTCTACCAGGCTCAGGCCCGTCTTTTCTTTGCGTGGGCGGACGGCTCCGCGGAGCGTCGCCGTCGCAAGTAGGTGCCCTGTCGTCCACACCGTTTGAGAAAGTTGCCCGTTGGTGGAAGTCTTTGGTCGGTCTGGCAGTCTTTGCTAGTGTGCTTGCGACTGTCTGCCGGGAGGTCCGCTTGCCTTCAATGGGGTTTGCGGCCGATGCAGCTTACGACAACAAGAACGGTTTCCGGGAGTTTTGCTGATGTCTCTTGCCTCCATAAAGGACGCGCCGGTTCGCAATGATGCCGGGATCGAATTGGTTCTCAGCATTCTGGCGCAGCGATTCGGCGAGCGTTTCTCGACGGCAGGCGCGATCCGCGAGCAGCATTCCCACACAACGAGCTGGCTGCCTTCGCAGTTGCCGGACGGCGTGGTCTTCGCCGAAAGCACGGAGGAGGTCTCCGAGGCTGTCCGGATCTGCAACGAGCATGACGTGCCGGTGATCGCTTTCGGAACGGGGTCCTCCCTTGAGGGTCATGTCAATGCGCCCGCAGGCGGTATCTCGATCGACCTGTCGCGGATGAACGAGGTGATCGCGGTCAATGCGGAGGATCTCGACTGCATCGTGCAGCCCGGCGTCACCCGCAAGCAGCTCAACGACTATCTGCGTGACACGGGCCTCTTCTTCCCCATCGATCCGGGTGCCGATGCGAGCCTTGGTGGCATGGCCGCGACGCGGGCCTCGGGCACCAACGCGGTGCGCTACGGCACGATGAAGGACGCGGTACTGGGATTGACGGCCGTGCTCGCGGATGGCCGCGTTATCCATACCGGTGGCCGGGCGCGGAAATCCTCGGCGGGCTATGATCTCACCCGTCTTCTGGTGGGCTCGGAGGGAACGCTTGGCATCATCACGGAGGTGACGTTACGCCTGCACGGTATCCCGGAGGCCGTTTCGGGGGGCGTGTGCCCGTTCCCGGATCTCGAAAGCGCCTGCAATGCGGTGATCGCAACGATCCAGTGCGGCATTCCCGTCGCGCGTATCGAGATCCTCGACAAGGTCCAGGTCAAGGCCTGCAATGCCTATTCCAAGCTCGACCTTGCCGAGACACCGACCCTGTTCCTGGAGTTTCACGGAACGGAAGCCGGCGTGCGCGAACAGAGCGAGCTCTTCGGCGAGATCGCGCAGGATTGCGGTGGCGGAGAGTTCGTCTGGGCGACGCAGGCCGAGGACCGCACCCGGCTCTGGACGGCCCGGCACAACGCGTATTGGGCTGCGCTCGGATTGCGGCCGGGCTGCAAGGGTGTTTCCACCGACGTCTGCGTTCCGATTTCGCGGCTCGCGGACTGCATTGCGGAGACGTATCGCGACATCGAGGGCATGGGGCTTGTCGCACCGCTTGTCGGCCATGTCGGCGACGGAAACTTCCATGTGCTCGTTCTGGTGGACATGGACAAGCCCGAGGAAATCGAGGCGACCGACCGTTTCATCGAGCGCCTGAACTGGCGGGCCATCGAGATGGGCGGAACCTGCTCCGGCGAGCATGGGGTCGGTCAGGGCAAGATGAAGTATCTGCCCAAGGAGCATGGTGAGGCCATCGAGGCCATGCGTTCCATCAAGGCGGCGTTGGATCCCAAGGGCATTCTCAATCCGGGCAAGATCCTTCCTGCGGGGTAAGCAGGCGCAACTGGGGCTTTTGCCCGCCTGCTTTTCCGCATAGGAAGGGAGTGTCGCCCCGATGAACGGATGTCAGGACTGCGTGTGCTTGCAGGGCACGCCGAACCGGGGCTGAAGGCGGACACGAGACCGGGAGACGACCGCTGAACTCGATCTACATCACGATCGGCGTCACTCTCATCGCCGTGCTGATCGCGGCGCTCGTTGGCCCCTTCCTGGTCGACTGGACGGCCTATCGCAGCACGTTCGAGCGCTACGGCGAACAGGTGCTTGGTCACAGGGTCGAGGTCATGGGCGAGGCGGAGATGCGCCTGCTGCCAACGCCCACGCTGACCTTTACCGATGTGCGGGTGGGGGAGCCCGAGGACGCGCTCCTCGTCATCTCACGCTTCTCCATGCGTGTGGAACTGCCCCCGCTGCTCAAGGGCGAAGTGCGGGTCATCGACATGACGATGGACCAGCCCACGCTTCAACTCGCGGTGGACGAACAGGGCCGGCTCGACTGGTTTACCGCCCTGCGGCGCTCCAGCCTGATAGATGACCTTGATCCCGATCTCGTCATGCTGGAGCAGGCGACAATCCGGGACGGCCGGTTCCTTGTCACGGATGCGCGAAGCGGACGGACCCACAGTATCGAGGACGTTGACGTCACGGTCGCCGCGCGGTCGCTCAAGGGGCCCTTCAGGGTCGATGGCATGGCCACGGTCGACGGAGAGCGGGCAACGGTTCTGGTCTCCACCGGCCGTGCCGATGCACAGGGCGGTATCCGCGTGCGTGCGGGCATCACGCCCGTCGCGACACCCGTCGATCTCGTCGCCGATGGCCGCATGTCGATCGAGGATGGGCGCCCGGCCTACGAAGGCAACTACACGATCTCCTCCGTCACGCCGGAGGAGGAGGCTGCTCAAGCGTGGACCAGCGAAGGAGCCTTCGCGTTTGGGAACTCCCGCCTGGACCTGACCGAGGCGCGTTTCTCCTATGGACCGCAGGAGCGGCCCGTGTCGCTCGACGGCACCATGTCGATCGTTCTGGATGCGCCCTATCGTTTCGAACTGAAGGCGACGGCCAAGCAGATCGATCTGGACAGGATTTCCGGTCGCGGCCCGCAGAGCCCGCTGTCTGCGGTCGAGGCCGGTGGTCTGGTTCTCGAGACGCTGCAAAGCCTGCCGCATCCTCCTTTCGATGGAACGGTCTCCCTGACCGTGCCCGGCGTCATCTCCGGTGGCGGCCTCATTCAGAACCTTCTGCTCGATGCCGAGCGTCTCGCCAGTGGATGGCGGCTGGAGCGGTTGTCGGCGCAGTTGCCGGGACGCTCCGAGTTTCTCGCGCGTGGCGATCTGGAGATTGCCCCGCGCGCGGCCTTTCGTGGCAGTTTCGCGGTCTCTGTCGCCCAACCGAATCTCTTTGCCGACTGGTGGCGACGCGGTGAAGCATCTTCCGCCGCCGGTCTGCCCTTCGCCTTGGATGCCAGGATCTCTGCCACCGAAGAGGAAGTGGCCCTCACGCAGATGTCGTTCGAGATAGGAGATGCGCCGGGGCGTGGCACCTTCTCCTATCGGCCGGCGGGCGAGGGGTCCGCGCGTGTTCGTGTCGACGTCGATGCGGAGCGGCTTGATGCCGATCAGGTCGGCCTGCTGGCCCGTCTTTTTCTGAACACTGCCGGCGAGGGCGGGAAACCCGTGGGCTCCGGCGCTGCGGAGATTTCCGCAAGGCTGTTTGCGCAGAGCGTTGCCATCGGTGCGCTTGAAGCGCGGAACGCGACGCTTATCGCCTCATACGCCGATGACGGGCTCGATATCGAGGCGCTTTCTGTCGGGGACCTCGCGGGAGCCAAGGTCGAGGCGAGCGGTACCATTTCGGATCTGTCGTCGGTTCCCACTGGCGATCTCTCCGCCACGGTGGATGCAGACCGGCTTGAAGGCGTGACGGGTCTGCTCGCTCGGATCTGGCCGGATGCGCGGTTCTTGCAGGCGTTCCAGGCTCGCGCGCAAAGCCTCGCGCCGACCCGTCTCGCTCTCACCTTCCACGGTGAAGCCGATGGAACCGAGACCCGCGCAAGCATCAAGGCGAGCGGAGAGGCCGGCGGCACGGCCATCGACCTTTCCGGTGGGCTCGAGGGGCGCCTCGACACCTGGCGTGAGGCTCAGGTGGACATGACAGGCGGGCTTGGCAATCCCGATGGCGGCAAGCTGCTTGCGCAGCTCGGGTTTCCCGTTCTGCCGCTTTCCTCGCTTGGCGACGGGCGTATCGAGATCAGCCTTGCGGGCCGCCCCGCTTCGGCACTTGAGGGCAGCACACGACTCTACCTTGGCGATGCGATGTCGCTTTCGGCGGTGGGAAGTCTTTCGCTGCCCATTGATGCTGACGCAAGCTATTCCGCCGAGCTCGAAGCCGGCATCGAGGACGTGACGCTGCTTGCACTTTTGAGCGGTCGGTTGCCGGCGCTTACTGCATCGTCGGGTGCGGCTGAACTCGTGGCGAAACTCGATGGTGCGGGCGATGCCTTCACGGTCAGGGACCTCTCGGGCCGATTGGCGGGAGCGGCGGTCGATGGATCACTCGACGTGGATCTGCGCCTTGGCGGTCCGGATTTGCCTCCGCGTATAAGAGGCAAGCTATCCACCTCGCAGTTCGATGTTCTGGCGCTTTCCGACCTGGTACTTGGCACGGATCCTCTGGCGGATGCCGGGCCTTCGGGGTGGTCGACCTCGCCGTTTGGTCCGTCACTTGTTCCGCCGATGGATCTGGCCCTGGATATTTCCGCCACGCGCCTGTCGCTTTCCGACCTTCCGGAGCTTTCCGGGGCATCCGGCCGGCTGTCCCTGTCCTCGGACGCGATGGCACTCGACCTGTCCGAGGCGGGGGTGTCCGGTGGACGGCTGTCCGGCAGCTTTGGCGTGAAGCGGATTGATGGCCAGGCGAGCATCTCGGGATCGGTGAAGGTCGAGGACGCCGCACTGGAAGAGTTCGTCTGGACGCGGAATGCCCGTGCGGTGGCGAAGGGGACTGTTGATGTCGGCCTCGACTTTGACGGAACCGGGAGGTCTCTCTCCGCGGTGGTTGCAAGCCTCGCGGGCGGGGCGACCCTGCAGGTGCGCGACGGCGAGATCCGGGGGCTCAATCCCAATGCCTTCGGACTGGTGATCCGTGCCGCTGATGCCGGTCTCACGCTTGACGATGAGAACGTCCGTGAGGCGTTCCTCAGCCATCTCGATGCGGGCGTCTTGCCGTTTTCGACGCTGGAGGCAAGCGGCGCCATTGCCGGCGGCGTGCTCAGGGTCAACACGCTGCGGCTCGACACGCCGTCGGCGAGCGTGTTTGGCGGTGCCCAGGTGGACCTCAGCCAACGGCGGCTTTCCAGTGAGATTTCCCTCAAGGTCGATCCGGGGGAAGATGCCGTCACAGGGGCGGAGCCGCAGGTCGGCCTTGTGTTTTCCGGCCCCCTGGATGCGCCGGAGCGGCAGATCGACATCGCTCCCTTCACCGCATATCTGACCTTGCGCGCCTTCGAGCAGGAAGTGCAACGGGTCGAGAAGCTTCAGGCGGAGATTGCCGAACGCGAACGCCGCATGCGCGAACTCCGGAAACAGAAGGACGACGAGCAACGGCGCGAGCGCGAACGCCTGAAGCAGGAGGAGCGGGACAGGCAGCAGTTGAAGGAACTGCAGGAACGCCAGGAGCGTCAGGAGCAGGAAGACGCGCGCAAGGCCCGCGAGAAGGAAGAGGCGGCAAGGCTTGCGGCGGAGAAGGCAGCTGAAGAGAAAGCCGCTGCGGAGCGTGCCGCAGCCGAAAGGGCGCGCCGTCAGCGGGATCGTGACAGGGTGCAGGCAACACCAAGGCCGATGCCTGCAACACCGGCCGAAACCTTCGGCGACCGCATTCGCCGGGCTCTCACATCGCCGGAGCCCGATGGGGCAGGAACCGGTGCTCAGGGAGAGGCTGACCGCGAACAGAATGGTGGCGCGCCGCTTCGTCTGCTGCCGCTCGATCCGCCTGTCTTCGTGGGAACGACGCCGGACCGCTAGGAGCGCGATCCCCGGCAGTGGTTGAGGGCAGCCACGCGCAGGCAGGACGACAGGCTGTCCTCGGCCGTTCCCGCATCATCGATCTCCCGAGCATCGTCGATCTCCGCAACGAGTGCGGGCAGGCTCAATCCTCGCAGCAGCGCCAACTCGTCCAGAACGTCCCAGAACTCTGGCTCCAGCGCCAGGCTCGTGCGGTGGCCGTGCAGGGTGAGGGAACGTTTGAAAAGCGGCATGAGTGAAGCTGATGTGTCAGTCTGGGGTGCCGGATGGCTCGTCACTGGTCAGCTTGTGACCTGCCACATGCCGGGAGAGCTTCCCGAGGGCTGCCTCGTCGCGCTGGCGCTCTGCCTTTGTACGCCCATGCAAGGCACGGTTCTCGGCGGCGCGACGTTCCTTTTCGCCGCGTGCACGGGTCTTCCTGGCCTGACGAAGATTGACGATGTCGCCGCTCATGGGCTGTCTGGCTCCCGCGACGCGGGGGATATCCCCGGTCAGGTTTTCTTGCGGAACGCGTCAAGCGAGACGACGTCGGCCCCGCTTTCTTCCTTCGCATTTTCCACGCCGTCCTGGGTCGTCGCGGCGGCGGAACCGTCCTGTGCAGCCTCGCCCGGATTCGCGTTGGCCTTGGCCGTTTCCCGCTCGACGTGCTCCACGATCGCTTCCGCGATCTCCTGGTCGCTTGCCGCCTCCAGAAGATCGTCGGGCAGCTCCTCCGCCGTCTTGCCCGGCTCGAACTCGAGCGCGAACTGGACCGACGGGTCAAAGAAGCCCTTGATGGACGAGAACGGTACGAACAGCTTTTCCGGGATACCGCCGAAGGACAGGCCGACCTCGAAGGCGTGGTCGGTCACATTGAGGTCCCAGAACTGGTGCTGCAGCACCACGGTCATCTCGGTCGGATAACGCTCGTGCAGGCGAGGCGAGATGCGCACTCCGGGCGCATTCGTGTCGAAGGCGATGTAGAAATGGTGGTCACCCGGAAGGCCGATGCGAGCCACCTCCGTGAGGATCTTGCGCACCGCGCCGCGAAGCGCGTCCTGAATGACGATGTCGTAACGGATCAGATCTTCGGCCATCGCTTGCAACTGTTGCAGTGAGTCGGGACTGAGCGCCAACATGACGCGCGGCGTACAACTTGAAAAGCCCGCTGGGCAAGAAAGCGGCCCACTGCAGACAAACGCGAAAGGCATTTTGCCTTGCGTCATCTGCCCTGGGCGCCTCACGGCTGGAAAAGTGGAGGCTTCTGTTGCCAGGTGCCTCCGAACCCCGCCTGCAGGGGCTAACCCGCAGGGCTTTAGTGGACTACTGGCACCGCATTACGCGGCGACAGCGTTGTCCATAGCATAGTTGTCGTTTGCAACTATTGAGACGGCCCGATAACGGCGGAACCATGCCGAACGAAAAGACGGCCTTTACACCCTCGTCGATCCTGTTTCGCCCCCGCCGAAGCCCGCCGGCGCCGGAATGTCCGGCATTGACGGGCTTGGGTGGAGGCGCCGGGTACCGCCCCCGGGTCCGATAGGCTTATTACGCGGTCCGTTTATCGTCATAGCCAGCTTGCGCCGGCACCTCTCAATATAGGGAGAGATCCCCCGGCTGAAAAGGGGCGTCTCCTCATCGATCCAGAGCGAAAATCAGGACGTGGCGGGTTGTCCGGTTCACACCCTGGCTCGCGTCCTTGTGAGGCTCTGTCAGTGGTTTGCGTGCGGTGGCTGGCGTAGGATCGGCATATCGGAGGAAGATGGAGCCGCCCTCTTTCTCGCAACCTGAAGCCTCTGCGGTTTCAAGGGAGGGACTGTCATGAAAGGCCTGTCTCGGCGCACGCTTCTCGCTCTTGCCTGTTTGGGAGGGCTGGGCGGCGCACTTGTCGCATCCGGAGGTGTTCGGGCGGGATGGTTCGGTTTCGGAAGCAATGACACCGGCCCGGTCTTTACCGGGATCGTGGAAGGAGTCGCGGTCGGGGGGTATGATCCGGTTGCGTACTTTCGCGAGGGGAGGCCCGTGAAAGGCGATCCGTCCATCGCCGCAACATGGCGGGGAGCCAACTGGCGCTTCTCGAGCGAGGAGAACCGGGCAGCTTTCGAGACGGAGCCGGAGAAGTACGCGCCTGCCTACGGCGGATACTGCTCCTGGGCGGTTGCGCAAGGCAAGCTCGCCAAGGGAGACCCCGAGAACTGGGATATCGTGGAGGGCCGCCTTTACCTGAACTATAATGACAAGGTGCAATCCGACTGGCGCAAGGACATTCCGGGATTTGTCGCGAAGGCCAATGAAGAGTGGCCGGGCCTCGCGGACAGGTAGCCGGTCGCGTGGATTGCGTGCCAAACAGTGTCGCGCACCCTTGCCCGGGTGATGCGCGCGGGTAACGATTGCGGGACTAAGCGAATCGGCGCCATCGACGCGCCCGCGCAGAACTGGTGGTTTCCGTGCAGCAATATCACGATCTGATGCAGCGCATCCTCGCCGAGGGCACGCGCAAGACCGACCGCACAGGGACGGGCACACTTTCCGTGTTCGGTCATCAGATGCGCTTCGATCTGGCCGACGGGTTTCCGATGGTGACGACGAAGAAGCTGCATCTGAAGTCGATCATTCACGAACTGCTGTGGTTCCTGTCCGGCGACACGAACATTGCCTATCTGAAGGAAAACGGCGTCAGCATCTGGGATGAATGGGCTGACGAGAACGGCGATCTCGGCCCTGTCTACGGATACCAGTGGCGTTCGTGGCCGGCGCCGGACGGGACGTCCGTCGACCAGATCGCCAACCTCCTGGAACAGATCCGTCGGTCCCCGGACAGCCGGCGGCTAATGGTTTCCGCCTGGAACCCGGCGCTGGTCGACGAGATGGCCCTTCCGCCGTGTCATGCCATGTTCCAGTTTTACATCGCGGATGGCCGGCTCTCCTGCCAGCTCTACCAGCGCTCGGCGGATGTCTTCCTGGGAGTTCCCTTCAACATTGCATCCTATGCGCTGCTGACCATGATGGTGGCACAGGTGACCGGCTATCGGCCCGGCGAGTTCATCCACACGTTCGGCGACGCTCACCTTTACCTGAACCACCTGGACCAGACGAAAGAGCAGCTTTCCCGCGACCTTCGTGCGTTGCCCCGAATGGAAATCAACCCCGAGGTGAAAGACCTCTTCGCCTTCCGCTTCGAGGATTTTTCCCTCACCGGCTACGAGCCTCATCCTCATATCAAGGCGCCGGTGGCCGTTTAGGGGCCGCACCCTAGGTGCCGTCCTGACCCAATGCATGAAAAAGGCGCCCTCGCAGGCGCCTTTTTGTTGTTTGATCGTCCGGTTTCCTGGGCACCGGATCAGGCCTTGAGACGCCAGCCTGTCTTGAAGATCCAGGCGATCACAGCAAGGCAGATCGAGAGGAAGAGGAAGGTCATCGCCAGGCTGACTCCGACGCTGACGTCCGCCTGCCCGTAGAAGCTCCAGCGGAAGCCGCTGATGAGATAGACCACCGGGTTGAACAGCGTCACGGTCTGCCAGATCGGAGGCAGCATGGAGATCGAGTAGAAGCTGCCGCCCAGGAAGGCGAGCGGCGTGATGATGAGCAGCGGCACGAATTGCAGCTTCTCGAAGTTGTCCGCCCATATGCCGATGATGAAGCCCAGCAGCGAGAAGGTGATGGCGGTAAGCACCATGAACAGGAGCATCCAGACCGGATGCTGAATGGTCATTGGCACGAAAAGATGCGCGGTCGCCAGGATGATGACGCCGACAAGCATCGCCTTCGTGGCCGCTGCACCGACATAGGCGATGACGATTTCCAGGAAGGATATCGGGGCGGAAAGCACTTCGTAGATCGTTCCCGTGAAGCGGGGGAAATAGATCCCGAAAGAGGCGTTGGACACGCTTTGCGTGAGCAGGGACAGCATGATGAGCCCCGGCACGATGAAGGCGCCGTAACTCACTCCGTCGACTTCGGAGATACGCGATCCGATTGCCGCGCCGAAGACGATGAAATAGAGCGATGTGGACAGAACCGGCGAGACGATGCTCTGGAACAGGGTCCGCCGCGTGCGGGCCATCTCGAAATGATAGATGGCGCTGATGGCGTGAAAGTTCATGCCTGCTCCTTCACGAGACTGACGAAGATTTCCTCAAGCGAACTCTGGCGGGTCTCCAGATCTCTAAACCGGATGCCGGCTGACTGAAGGTCGCCCAGCAGGGTCGTGATGCCTGTGCGTTCGCCTTGCGCATCAAAGGTGTAGACGAGACTTTCCCCGGATCCGGAGAGCTCCAGTCCGCGATTGGCGAGAGAGTCGGGCAGGGCCGAAAGCGGTTCCGCAAGGTGGAGGATCAGTTCCTTGCGGCCGAGCTTGCGCATCAGCTCGTCCTTTTCCTCGACCAGAACGATCTCGCCCTTGTTGATCACGCCGACCCGATCGGCGAGGTCTTCCGCCTCCTCGATGTAGTGCGTGGTGAGAATGATCGTCACGCCCGTGTCCCGCAAACGGCGAATGACGCGCCACATGTCCTTGCGCAGCTCGACGTCGACGCCTGCCGTCGGTTCGTCGAGGAAGAGCAGGCGCGGTTCGTGGGCAAGCGCCTTTGCAATGAGCACGCGCCGTTTCATGCCGCCGGAAAGCTGCAGGATCTTGTTGTCCTTCTTGTCCCACAGCGAGAGGTCGCGCAGAACCTGTTCGACGATTTCCGGGTTCTTTGGTTTGCCGAAAAGTCCTCGGCTGAAGCTCACCGTCGCCCAGACCGTTTCGAAGGAATCGGTGGTGAGCTCCTGGGGAACGAGGCCGATAAGGGAGCGTGCGGCACGAAAGTCGGTGCCAATGTCGTGTCCGTCGACGAGCACCTTGCCGCCGCTGGCATTGACGATGCCGCAGATGATGGAGATCAGCGTCGTCTTTCCGGCGCCGTTGGGACCGAGCAGGGCGAAGACTTCGCCTTTCTCGATCTCGAGATTGATCGTCTTGAGCGCCTCGAAACCGGTGTCGTAAGTTTTCGACAGGTCCGAGACGGAAAGAATCGGAGGCATGGCGGGCCTTGGATCAAGAGGTGAGCCGGGCAAAAAGCTGCTGAAACGCAGGCCTTGTCACGAGCGTGGACAGCTCCCGGGCGGAGGATGTGCGGACAATATAGGTCGTACCCGGCGAGGCAAAAGGGGCAGTGTCGACGGCAGGCCCTGTTGTTTGCGAGGCACTGTCACCAATTCTGCCTGCGCCAGGCTGCGGGGCTCATTCCGCAGACGGATCCGAAGCGGCGGGTGAAGGCCGGCAGGGATGAGTAGCCGCACCGTTCCGCGATTTCCTGCATGTCGGTCGCGCCCGAGCGGAGCAGCTCCCGGGCCAGCGTCATTCGCCAATGAGTCAGATACGCATGGGGGGATTGCCCCACGCTTTCGCTGAACCTGCTCGCGAAGCGTGAACGGGACATGCCGGCGACACTGGCAAGGTTCGTGACATCCCAGTCTTCATGCGGTGCGTCGTGAAGCGCGGTGAGGGCACGCGCCAGACGGGGATCTTTCAGTGCCCTGAAGAATGAGGGGGCACCGGAGGATTCCTGCTGTCTCCGCAGCGTGAGAACGAGCAGCATCTCGATGATGCGGTGCAGGAGAAAGGATGACCCGGCGTCCGGGCGTCCTGCTTCCGCATGCAGCATTTCAAGCGCGGTGCCCGTGTCCGGCTCCCCACGGCGAAGGACCAGAACCGGCGGGAGTTGCGTGAAGGCCGGATGCAGCAGCGCCTCGTCGAAGTCGAGATAGCCGCAAAGCAGGCTTGCCACGAGGTCTCCGTCTCCGACGGTCAGGACACCATCTTGCGGTGGACAGGCTTCAAGAACGGCCGACAGCGGCAGGGGCGGAGGCGGGGCCTGGTCCGAGGCCAGAAGCTGGGCCTCGCCGTTTGGAACGAGAACGAGGTCTCCACTTTTCAGCAGGACAGATGCATCGCCGCCCCGGTCGTCGGCGAGTGCATGGACGTGAACTTCCCCGACCAGCACATGGTGAAACCGGACATGCCGGGCCTCCTCCGGGACTTGAAGCGAGAAAGGCGCGCGCAAGTCTGCACGGAAGTAGAGGTGCGCGTTCAGGCGAAGCCGTGAGCAGATATCGGAAAGCACGTCCATATGTCGAAGCCTTTCAGGTTCCGGGACGAACGGCAAAGAAATTGAGGCGTTCAGGCAGTGTTCGTCCAGCTACTTGGCGTTAGCGTCGCTGCATGTCCTCAAAGGGAGTCGATCATGTCGCTTGAAACCGCTGTTGCCCTTGTCGCTTTCGCGTTTGCCATGTCCGTCTCGCCGGGGCCGGGCAATTTTCTTCTCCTGGCATCGGGGGGCAACTTCGGGCTGAGGCGCACCCTGCCGCTGCTTTTCGGAATCAGCTTCGGGTTCCTGGCGATGGTTTTCGGCGTTGGAATGGGGCTCGGTCAGATTCTGAAGGCGAACCCCGGTATCGGGCTGGTGCTGCGCCTCGCCTGCACGGCTTTCATTGTCTGGATGGCATGGAAGGTCGCCGGTAGCCGAAATCTCGGTATCGGAAGCGGTAGCTCGATGGAGCGCCCCTTTTCATTTCTTCAGGCGGCTTTCCTGCAGTTACTCAATCCGAAGGCCTGGGGAGTCGCGTTGACCGTGACGGTCACCTTTCTGGCGCCGGATGCGTCAACGTCGGAACTGCTGCTTCTGATCGGGATCTTCGCGCTGGTGAATCTTCCCGCCATCGGCCTCTGGGCCGTGTCCGGCCACTGGCTTCGCAGGAGCCTTTCCCAGGGAAACCGTCTGGCGGTCTTCAATATGGCAATGGCCTGCCTGCTGGTGCTCTCGACGCTGCCAATGTTCCTGATGGCCGCGGAGTGAAGGTCAGGCGCGCAAAGCAGGTGTAAGCAGTGACCTGCCCGCAAAGCTATCTGGCCGTGCTCTCAGACGCTCGGATTTTGAAGGAGAGAGAAAAGTGGTGGGTGCACGGGGATTCGAACCCAGGACCGGCTGATTAAGAGTTATCACGGAAGCCAATAAAAACAACATCTTGCCGGAAGCGCAAATCTAAGTCGCACGCTTGATGGCGCCTCTCGGCCGCCCGAAGATTCGAAATGATGGGATCAGAAAAGCCGTGTGACCGCGAAGAAGACGAGCCAGGCGGCCGCGATGATGCACAGCCACTCGCCTTCACTCACGACCTGGCGCGGACGGATCATTTTCCGCCCCTCCAGGCCTTCACGAAGTCGACAAGGCGCGTCGGGTCGTTTGCGATCTGGATCGCGACGCGCATCAGGCCCTCGCCTGTCAGCGCCAGCAACGCGGCCACGGCCGCCTTGTAGCGATCCGGGTCCCAATCCATGACGGAAAGCAGGGCATCGGTGAAGAAATACGCGGCGAAGATCGCGGCAAACACGGTCGAGGCCGCGCGCAGGATCGAATGATACGGGCTCGTCATCAGCTTCACCACGGTTGCCCCAGCCACCGCAAACCAGAAAGACGGCTCCTGCCCGAGCGGGTTCACGGGGTCCACCCGCAGTGCTCGCGGCCATAGCGATTGTGGGCGACCACCTGTGCCACGGTCTCCAGCGTCACGGTGTCCTGGACGGACGGCCGCAGCGGGCGCGCCACATCGCAGAAATCACCGGTCGCCGTCGCGCAGCCACCGGCGATACTCGGCATCAAGATCAGCAGCGCCCATCGCGTCCACTTCATCGTCAATCTCCTTGCGTGCCCGCATGGCGTCGAGCTGTTCGCGCGCCCGCTCCGCGCGAGCCTCGGCAGCGGCCGAGCGCCGGCCGGTGACATAGGCGGCGGCGATCGCCACCGCGACGGCCCCGGCCAGCGCCAGCCACGCCTTGAGCCGCGCCCCCAGGGACAGAAGCCAGGTCACACCCCCAGCTCCCTGGCCTTCTGCATCCGCTCGCGGATGATCCAGAACGCGAAGCCGGCCGCGATGACGATCACCAGCGCGGCAACCCACGTCTCCAGGCTGGTCAGGGCGGTCACGACGCTGGTGACGAACGCGCCGATGGCGGACAGGTTCGTCTTGCTCTGGAGCAGCGACTTCCCCGCGTTCGGCTCCGGATCGGGCGGGAATGCCGGCTCGATCGGGTCGGCCGGCTCCGGCCTGGAGCGCGGTGCCAGCCTCCCGGCGCGCACCGCCGCGACGACGGGCTGCAATTCGGGCTGGGCATCGAAGCACGGGCAGGCCTTGGCGACCCTCGGAAAATCGCGATGCCCCTTCACGGTCATGATGCCGGGATAGGTTTCCGCCAGCTCGGCGACGAGCGACCGGAGCGCTTCCACCTGCGCCGGCGTGCGGGTGTCCTTCGGGGCGAGGCGGCCGTCGTTCGTGACGCCGCCGACGTAGCAAATGCCGATAGTGCCGGTGTTGTGGCCGCGCACATGGGCGCCGATCTGGCCGATGGGACGCCCCTCGTGCACGTTGCCGTCAAGATCGATGACGTAGTGATAGCCGATATCGCGCCAGCCCCGGTCCAGGTGCCAGCGGCGGATGGTCTCGACCGAGACCGGCCGGCCCTCGGGGGTGGCCGAGCAGTGAATGACGATGGTGTTCACGGGCCTCATGGTCGCAGCTCCAGCCTGTCAGGATCACGGTCCGGTCAGGATACGGGCCGCCCGGTGGCATCAACTGCGTGCCAGGTCCTGGACACAAAGCCGCGTGGCAGCAATGAACGCCGCATAGCCTTTATCACCAGGTTGAAAGGGCCGCCCGCCTCCAGGTATTCGGCGCGGTGCAGACGTAGATGTACGACTCATCCCAGGCGATCTCCCCGGTCGCGCCGGCATCGGTGGCAGATGCCGGAGTTTTCGGAGAGTTGATCTGGATGCTGTCGTCGTTAACGACGAGCTTCGATGCGCCGGGCGTGGTGGTGCCGATGAGAAGATTTCCGGCCGCATCTACGCGGAAACACTCGACACCATCTATGCGAACCCTGAAGCTACTCGATAAACCGCCGTTGTCGTTCGGGTCGACATCTATAATGAAGGTCCCAGAATAACTGTATATTCTAGTAAAGGCCTCATTCGGATCGTCTGTATCCCTCAGGTAAAAATTGGCAACGGGTCCACTGACGCCAAAATCACCTTCGTTGTTGGCACCGGCTTTAACAGTTGCAGCGTTTGACCACAGTGTACTGGTGGTGTTGTTGTATTGTGTGTTGTTGTAGACGAGACCGGTTCCGACACCGGACAAAATGGTTAACGGCCTTATCCCGTTACAAAAGTGGTTTCCGATAACCGTAACTTTAGAAATGTCGCTTTCGATCCTGGCATGAAAACCGCCGTCGGTGCCGTCCGAAAAATTACCAATAATATTGACGTTAGCAGCAGCGCCCAAAACCCGGATCGGTGCTCCGTTTCCTGTAGTTTTGGTGTCCTGTAGGTTATTGTTAAGGATGTCGATTACGCCGGTCTGCGTTCCGCCTTGTAAAGATATAGTAATACCGCCGTCCGTTGCTGCATAAAAATTATTATCCCGGATTACAATATCTTCAACATCGTGACCGCTCACAGGTAGAGCGTAAATATATCCTTGGACGTTTTCTGCTCTGCATCCGACAATCTCGATATTTCGAGGGTTCCCGGAGAGGTAGAAGCCCTGCGGTGCGTCATTTGTTTGGCAACCGATAAGACGTATGCGAGACGAACGCGGATTGAACCCGGCAATTCCGCTTCCGAGGGCCTTGCAATTGATGAAGTCGACAAGGTCCGCGTCATTGTGTGTGCTGTAGTTGGCGTGCCAAGTGTTTTTTGACGAACAGTCAATTATTTTGACGTGCCTGCTAATACCAAACATCCCGCCGTTTGTTTTCGGCAGGACGCCATCTAAATCGAAATAGCTGGTTCCTGTATTGAAGAAGTGACGCCCACCATCACCTACGCAGCCTCGAATTGTGCCGTGAGCGCAGCAGTCTGACGTACGAATCTGGTACTGCACAGTGCCTCTGGTCGCCAATTCATACGGATGATCGGAACCCGGCGTGCCGCTTGGGGAAAAATACTTAGAGTGATAGTGGTAAGTATTTTCCGCGAGGAAGTTATAACAGCTGCGGAAGGTAAGCTGCTCTTGGTCGATATCTATGAAATCACAATTTGAAACCGTTACGTCCCGGCAATACGTGAAGCCAAGCCCACGATCACCCCCGTCGTCACCGTCACCTAAGCGTCCCTGACCGATAAATGTGATGCCATCAATAACAATCCCTCGAATTGCCTCGACTTTGCAAATTCGGGCATTTGCCGAGACTGTGTATGTCTCCTGCATCGGCACGTTAAGGCGCATCTGGGAACTGTCGATGATCTCATCGACAATAGCATATTCACCATACTTGGCCCCATTGGGGCCGCTAGTGTCTATGTACTGGTCGTCGGAATGCAGGATTACCAGATCTCCTTCGGAGAAGCTTGACGTGTTGATCGATACAGCAACGCTGCCTGCATCCACGTCCGCCGTTACGTATACGTCGGTGCCAACACTCCCCAACGCGCCGACCAAGAATTTCGCGACGTCATCGCTTTGGCCCGTCCTATCCGAGAAATCCCATATTGACGCGCCACGCACGCCACGAATGGTCGTGTCAGCAGGGATGTCGAAAACCGACAACCCCTTACATTTGTATATGCCGGGGGGCATAAAAAGCGCACCGCCCGTGGATAACCAATCGGCCAGCGCCGCAGAGTCATCATTTGAGCCGACCCCCGCTGCGCCGAACATTTGGGGCGTGCGTTCGTCTTCCGCCAAATCCCAAAACGCGCCGTCCGCCGACTGAAATCCGCCCGTTGTTAGCGATACGCCGCGCTTGTAAAGCGCCCCACCACCATCACCGACCGCCGCGTATCCTGCCGTGCGGACGAAGTTTTGCGCGGCCGGAACCGGCGCTGCGATGGCATCCGCCAATGTGTCGTAGTCGCTTGCAAGGTTTGCCGTCGTAACGGCCCCTCCAGCAGAAGAAAGCGCCCCAATATCGACCCGCACCTCAGCTGGCGTCTTCGCTACCCATGCGGTGTTCCCCGCGTTGCGGCGCGGATATGTATCGGCAACGGCCTGAGCGTCGGCCGTTCCGGGCACCATTGCGACCGGCTGCCCCGAAGCATCGAAGCCGAGGACCTTCTCCGCTCGATCGGCCGCGGGGGGGATTGGTGTAAGCAACTCGCCGAACGGAGAGCGCAGGGTGCGAAAGAAGCCGAAAAGAGCCGTCGTTAAATCCCGTCTCAGCTCCTGAAGGATGGTTCCCTGCTTGGTGGTTTCCTTCTCCAGCTCGGGCAGGCTGAGCCCGTTGCCGCGCGACAGCGCCATCGAGCGCTCGTGCAGCCGTCGGGCGAGCACCTGGTACTGGCTGGTCGCCGGGTGCACCGCGTCGAAGGTCACGGTGCAGTAGTCGTACGCTTCGTCCGGATCCTCCTTGGAGACGGTGACCGCCTCCGTGTCGGACCATTCCGCATCGCCCGAGTGCTTAACCTGGACGATCACGTCGGCGGTGTCGAAGATCCTGAAGGCGAACGGGCCGAAGGTGACCGACACGCCGTCGAAGGCTTGCGGCCCTGTCGAGCGGGTTTCGCGCGGAAGCGGATAGGGAAGCGTCATGAAGCCGACCTCGCGTCATCGTCATGACGATGATGCGGGACCGGCCGGAGGCTTAAGTGTCAGGGGAGAGTGGGGCTATCGGCGGACGTAACCGCGTTCAACCATGCAGCCGTCGAAGACAAGGTTCACGTTTCTACGGTGCACCTTTGCGATCTTTTCGTTCGATGCAAGAGCGGCTTTCGCCGCCTCGCCGTCGCAAATCGTCAGATCACGTTGATAGACCTCGAAGATTGCTTCCGTGGCATCGACCCGCTGGCCGGTGTCCACTCGGTGCCAATGCCCTTGAGGGGCGCTCACGCACGCGGCCAACGGAAGCAACATCAGTATGGGAATCAGTCTCATGACAAGAACCTTGGGCGCAACCACTGATTGGAACAGACTATGCACACCCTACCCGAATGTGGAGTCCCATCTGTTTTCAGGTTGATATCACGGCAGCGGGGCGACCTCCGGACCGCGTGAGGGCGTGGCCTTGCCGGGCTCCCACCAGTATTCCTGCCCCGTCCGTCGCTCAAGGTTCTGCTGACGGGCCTTGAAGCTCTTCGCGGCGGCCGGATCGACCATCCACTGCAACTGATCGAGCACGAGCCGGCGATAGGCTCCGCGCGTTGCCCACCATGACGAAAGAACCGGCGTGTAGCGACCGGCGAAGTTCACGGCTTCGCGGCCACGATTGACCGTTTCGCCACGTGCGGCGGCAATGTTCCGGCCGACGGTGAGGTCGACCGTATCGCCGATCAGAGACAGTGCAGGCCCTTGCAACGTGTCGATGATTCCACCACCGAAGCGGTTGGAGCTCGCCGAGGCGAAATCCCCGAGCAGGCCGAAACCACCGCCCTTGAATACCGAACGCACCCAGAATTGCCGGTTTTCCGGGCCCATGTCCTCCAGGTCCTTGCCATCGAGCAGGTTCATGATCTGTGTGGCGATGGCCCCGCCGATCGTCAGGCCGATCGACAACTGCGCGAAATAGGCCGGCGCAGTAAACCGGCCGGAGGAGTCGAGTGCGCCAAGCCGTGTCATCGCCTCGATCTGGAGCGTGGTCAGTGACAGGCCGAAGCTTTTGAACTGCATTCCGAAGTCCGCCAACTCGCCGAGGAACGATCCGCGCGGGGCGCCGCCGGTGATCCAGCTCCGGGCGTTGGGGGTTCCCGATGGCACCGCCCGTTCCGTCCAGCTTGCGATCAGCTCGGCAAACTTCTCTGCGACCTGACGATGCGGGATGCGGTCCTGCCCGGCAAGATCCGCAAGCCGTCCCTCGCTCGCCATGATCGAGGACGGGGTGATGAAGCCGCCGTCATCGATCGAGCCGCGCATGATCTCCCAGTCGTCGGCCGTGATGCCGAAGCCTTCCATCGAAACGCGCAGGCGCTCGGGCAAAGCGCCAAAATCCGTTTCCGCCATGTCGGCGAGCGCGGCGTGCCAGGCGCGGGCATGGACGAGCCGGCGGCCCGTCGTGATCGGCTTGAGCCCGAAGGCCATCATCGAGCGATCGACAAGGTACTGTGACCAGTTGGAGCCCAGCACCAGGCCGGAAAAGCGGGCCTCGCCTTCCATGACTTGCAGATACTCGTCCCAGATGGCGCCATCGCGCATGATCTCGCGCCGGCTCTTGGCGGAGATCATTTCGAGCATCCGGCCGACATCCCGCATGACCGGCAATCCGGCCAGCTTTTTCGCCATCGCCTCCACGAAAGGATCGGTGGCGGCTGCCGTGATTCCTGCCCCGCCCAGCAGGGAGGAATTCACCACATTCTTGATGTCGGCCGTAAGCGTGGCAACACCCGCCGCCGCCACGGGCCGCCCGCGAAGATGGGAATACAGCCCGCGCATACGCCATTCGGCGTGACCGCCCGGTTGCGTTCCGGTCGCCCATCGGGCGGCGGAGCCGGTCTCGCGAGCGAGCGAGGGCGATCCGGTCGCGCCGCGCGCCACTTCCCGCCGCACGTTCTGGATCATCCATTCCAGCATCGCATCCGGGTTCGGCCCCAGGATCTCCATGGCGGCGATGTCCTTCGCCATGGAGTTGATGTGGTTGAAGATCGTTTCGATCACGTCGCCGGTGCCGAACTCCGCGTTGTAGGCGTGCCAGTGCGCCGGGGACTTCGGCGTCAGGATGCGTTCGTCCTGGCGCTGACTGGCGAGCGCACCCTTGCCGCGCGTGCGCATGGACGGTTCCATGTGCGCCCAGTTTTCCGTTGTGACCTGGTCGTACATGCGGTTCAGGAAGCGGTCGGCGCCGGCAGCTCCGATCGGCTCGCCGGTGAGCGGGTTCACCGAGCGGTCGAAGTCGAAGACCTCCTTCGCACGGGCGATCCAGGCATCGCGTCCGGCCTTGCGGATCTTGAGCCCGTCATGGGTGTGCGGCAGGCCGAAATCCTTGCGTTTGGCGATGGCGCCGCCGGCGGCGTTGAAGCGCTGCCGCAGGTCCTCGAAAACCTCCGTGATCGATTGCGCCAGGCCGGCGGCCGTCTCGTTGCCGGACGGCTCGCCGTGCAGGTCCTTCACCAGGTCCTCGATGTCGGCGAGGTTGTGCCGGCGACCGCTGACGAGACCGCGCCGCCAGTGCCACATGGCTTCGTTCAGCCGGCCCTGCGCCAACATGATGATGGCTTCGGAGCGCCCCCGGACGGACGAATATCCGCGATATCCGTAGTGCGACAGAACGCCCATCGCGGCTTCGTAGACGTCCGGGCGCCCCTGTTCGTCGCGATAGCCGATCAGCTCCGATTTCAGCCGCTGGCGCGCGCCTTCCATCAGGGCAACGCGGCGGCGCTGTTCGATCGCCTGCATTCGCAGGTCCCTGGAAAGCTGCTCGCGCGCCACCCGCGCCGCCTCGTCGTCGCCGAGCGACATGCGCGCCTCGGCAAAGCGGGCGTCAAAGTCGTCGTTGAGCGCCTGCGCTTCCTCTCGCGAGAGAGCGCCCTGTTCGACGGCGGAAATCAGGCAATCACGAAAGGACATTCGATCAATCCTTGCAGCTATCGACAACACCGGAGAGATCGTCGTTGCGTGTGGCGCGCGTGGTCAGATCATCTGCGGTAGTGAATCCCCGATTGCCCTCCGCGTCAACGCCGTCCGGCAGCATGTCCCACATCGCACCCTGACCGGCCGCCTCAAGGTCTGCGGCGGTGGGCTCGATGGCGGCCGCGTCCGGCGATCCGGGCTCGACCGTGGTCGCCGGCCGAAGCTCGGGCTCCGGCGGCGCCAAGAGACGGCCGAGCCCGCCCTCATCGATCATCGCCCGTACGTCCTGGACGAACTTGCGCGCCGCCGGTCCCGGCTTCGCCGTGCCTTCCGCCACCTGCCGCGCGGCCGCCGAAAGCGCGTCTGAGACCGGCCCGCGCGTGCGGGCCATGCGGTCAAGCAGCTCGCCCACCATGTCGGCCGAGGCCGCCCGCTGCCGGTTCCCGGCCGTGTCGAGCCGGTTGCCGGCGGCCGCGATGACCTCGGCATTCTCCGCCAGCGTGCCGAACAGGCGCTTGTCGGAGCGCAGGGCCTTGATGGCCGCATCGAGCACCTTCACGCGTTCGCCCATCAGCGTGCGCTCGATGCGGAAGGAGCCGAACATGTCGTTCTGGATCTCGACCTGTCGCCCGGAAGACAGGCTTTCTCCAATCAACAGGCGCGCCTGGCGATCCGTCTCCGGCGCGAAGTGGGCAAGATCCTGGAGCACACCGGAATGAAGCGCGGGATCGGCGACCATCTCGCCGACAAGCGCCGCGTGGTTCTCCGGCACCAGGCCGTTGAGCGTCATGCCGAAGGCATCGTCCGACAGGCGCGACATGGCGACCGCCTTGCGCATCATCGGCCCGGAAACGGGCAGACTGTCGTCAAGCAGCTCCGGACTGTCCCGCAGGATGCGCGCGGCATCGATCGGCGTTCCGGACCCTTCCTGCATGTTCTTCTTGGCCGCGAGCGCACGAACCTCGGCAACCGTCCACCCGTCCTTCTCCCGGAACAGGTAGCCGTCCAGCACGACGTCGTCGTCGCCGGCCTGCTTCAGGCGCTTTGCCAGTCCGAGGCGCTGGTGACCGTCCGCCACGTAGCGCGTGCCGTCGGCCCGCTCGTGGACGAACACCTTGTCGCTTGCGGTCGGGTCCCACTTCTCGACACCCGAAAGACGGTCGGTGACGCCGGCGGCATCGCCACCGCCCTTGTACTGGTAGGCGGCCGCGTCCGTCTCAAGTGTGCCGGGATCGAAGCGGGAGAAGGCAGCGGACTTGCCCCGCACATCGATGCGCCCCGAAGGTGCGGCCGCCGCCTCATCCAGCACCTGGACAAGATCCGCCGGCCGTTCCGGCTTGATCACGGCACCGGACACGGGCGGACCACCGTCCGCAACCTGATCGACGGCCTCGGCGGCCATGCGGCCGCTTTCCTCGGGTGTCACGCCGGCTGGGGGATCGGAAAAGGCCGCCGCCTCGTCGCGGCCGGCCTCGATGGCGGTGTCGAACTCGGCCTGTACGTCCGGATCGAGCGTTTCACGCGCCGCCCGGACCTCGGCCGGAGCCGCGCGGCCGGCGCGGATCATTTCGCTGACGCCCGTCATCACGCCACCGAGAACACCACCGAGGCCGGCCGCGATGGCGACATTGCCGGCGGCCTCGCCGACGCCCGCTTCAAGCCCGGCTTCGGCCCGGCCCATCTGGGCCGGCACCTGCAACACGGTTTCCACTCCGGCATTGATCGCCGCGTTCCGGCCGAACGAAGACAGGATCCGCAAGGCCACATTCGCGGCGGCGCCGCCCTCGGGGCCGCCGACGAAGAGGGTGCCGACCTGCAAGGGGTCGCGCAGGTAGCCGCGCATCGTGCCGGCAAAGCCGGCGAGCCACGACCCTTCGGGCGCGTCCGGATCCGCGTTGACCGCGTCGGCGCGGGCCTCCGCCGCGCGGCCGATCTCGCGCGCCTGGTCATCGATCGACAACCCGGCGCGGATCCGGTCGGCCTTGTCCGGGTGCTGTTGCTGGAGCTGGTGCAGGCGATCGGCGAACAGGCGCTTGCGGGTGGCGACGATGTTTTCATTCGGCCGCCGAACGCGCAGTTCGTCCATGGTGGGCATACGGGCCACCCTGAGAGGGTTTTCGAGCTGCACCCCCGTCGCCTCCTTCACGGCCTTGATGCGCTCGTCGTAGGCCCGTTCCCGGCGCGCCAGGAGGTTCATGGCGTTCTGGGTGTAGGTCTGCGCCTCGTCGTTGGCGCGAAAGGCTTCGGCAAAACCCGCGAAGTCCCGGTCGCGACGTGCCGCGTCACGCTGGCCGACTTCCGCCCAGTTTCGCGGCGCGGCTTCCGCAAGGCTGGCATCGCGAGCATCGGCCGCGGGCGTCAGGAAGAAGCTCATGGCCGCCACACTCCGGCAGGCAGGCGGTCGCGCAGGGCCGGAATCGCCTCGAAGGAGAGCACGAAGGGCCGCCCGTCGGCGCCGCGCACCCACATCGGCGCGGCGCCGTCCGGATCGCCCGTGGCGAAGCGATAGCCGCCAGCCGTGGCGACCGGGAACGCGCCCTTGATCTGGGCAACGGGATAGGGGCGCCCTGCCGCATCGACCGGTGGCACCGGCAACGCTTGCAGGTCCTTTTCCGTCAGGGCGCCGATCACCTGCTTGAACGCATCGGCGCGGATCCCCGGCGGGACCAGCACCTTGCGGCTCGACCACAACAAACCCGGATCGTAGTCGGTGAACCCGCCGAACTGGACTTCACCGGCATAGGTCGCGCCGGCGGCCTCATTGACGGCACGCTCGAAAATCGGACGGGCATCGTCCGACTTGGGATCGATGCCGGCTTCCTCCAGGCGCACGCGGGCGATGGCGCCCGCAGCATCGCGCACCCGCTCCGCTTCGGCGGGGTGCAGCGAGAACGCCCCGCCGACAACATCGGTCGAGATTTCGGCCTGACGGTTGCGCGGAACGGCTGGACGCATCCGCCCGTCCTGCCCCGGACGCCAGCCTTGCAGAACGGCGCGCGCCGCGTCCGGATCGCCGCCGGCCGCGATGATGGCGCCGGCCTGGGAGAGGGGAGCCGCATCCTTGCCGAGTTCGCGCAGCATGGCGGGCAGGGCGTCACCGCCGGCGGTGACCATGCCGGCGGCCAGCGCAAGAGCCGCGTCCGGGTCCTCGTCGACCATGGCCCGCAGGCGACGGGCCTCGCCCTCGCGGAAGTAGCGCGGCGGTACGCCGAACCGCTCGGCGGCCGTCTCCGCAACGTCGCGACGTGCGGCGAAGGCCGCCGCCGCATCGCCGGCCGACACATCCTCAAGCGGCAATGGCTCGACGGGATCGATCGCGCCGAACCGTTCGGCAACGGACAGGGGATCGCTGGCAAGCGCCTGACGGTGCCGGTCGATCAGCTCGCGGCCGAAGGCCAGATCCGCCGGATTGGCCCGGCCGCTTTCGTCGCGCACCAGCTCGGGCAGGGCGCGTTCCGCATCCGACAACGGCATGTTGCGGATTGCCTCCGCCACCTGAAGCCTGCGCAGGGCCGAGCGGCCGATTTCGGAGCCGTCCGGCGCCTGGGCCAGTTCAAGCTGGAAGGCGGCCAGCTCGTCCGCTCCGGTGGCTTCGCCCGCCGCAAGCCGCGATGCCAGACTGTCGCCCCGACGGCGCAAACGCTGGGACACCTGACGATCCCTGGTGCGGCGGTTGCGCTCCATCTTTGCCAGTTGCGCATCGACCGTCTGGAACCCCCGACCGTCCAGCTCATCCATGTCACCGGCGGCATACTCCGTGCGAATTTGCTCGCGAAGAGCGGCGATGTCATCGGCGGGCAGCTTCGCGCCTTGCGCGATGTAGAACCCCGTGACCGAGGACCGGCGACTGTCCGCCTTCGCGCGGGCGGCATCTTCCGGCTTCATGAGCCCCCGCTCGACCGCACTGTCATAGTGCTCATCGATGGCGCCTTGAGCGGTCAGAAGCTGGTCGAGCGCGCCATCCTCATCGGGATCGAGGCCGGCGAGCAGGCGGGACTTGTCTTCCTCGATGTCGGTAAGGCGCATCTGGAACGCGCTGCGATCGGCTTCTTCCGCGCGCTTGCGGGCCTCCGCCTGCGCGCGGCGCACGACGGCCGAGGCGCTGGCATCGAAGGTGACGGCCCAGTCCGCCTCGATTTCGGGAAGGACGTGCTCTTGGCGGTGCGCCGCCTTCAACTGACCGAGCGCACGTTCGAGCTGGGCCGGATCGTCCTGGTATCGCTCGCTCACGCTGGCGATGTCGTCGCGCATGACCTGGTTGAGCTGCTGGAGATAGGTTCGCGCCCCGGCACGGTCATAGGCCATTCCGCGAAGCGTTGCGGATCCGGTCGGCCGGAAACCGCCCCCCGCCTCGGTGCCGGGCAGGGTGGCGGGCATTCCGCCGGAGATGGATGCCGGATCGCCCGCCTTCGCCAGCCACAGGTTGGCGAAGGCGCGGGCGCTCATGTCGGGACGCCCGCCGTTCAGGCGCACGGCCTCGGCGCCGACCAGGTCGGCGGCCTTCCGGTTCGGGTTGGACAGGAGCTTTGCGGCGCCGCCGGCGCCCTGCTGATGCGCGAGGTACAGCTCGCCCGCCGTCGGATCGCGGCCAAGCACCTTGCGCAGCGAGGCGGCGTTGTCCTTTGCCAGGCGCGCGGCCGCGTCCGCCGCCTGCGACGGGTCGAAGCGGTCGGCAAGGCCGTAGTCGGCGGCGGTGGAGTCGATGAACTGGAACAGGCCGCCAGCCGAGGACGATGTGTTGCGCGCCTGCGGATTGAAGGAGCTTTCCAGCTCCGCGATTTTCAGCAAGGCGCCGGGATCGACGCCATGGCGCACCGCTGCCCGGGAGATCGTGTCGCGGATCGCCGCCGGCGCGTTGACCTGTGCCCGCGAGGGACGCGAACTGCCTCCCGCTGGCAGGGAGCTACCGGCAAGCGACCTTGGCGCGCCGGCCAGTGCATCGGCTTCGCCGCGTCGAGTGCCGTCAAGCACTGCCTCGCGATCCGCGACACGGCCCATCTGGCCGGCCAGGCGGAACATGCCGGCGGCAACACGGGCCTCCAGCTCGCCACCGTCACCGCGCGCGACCGGTAACAGCCCTTCCGCGAGCAGCGGCCGCGCCTCGAACTTCCTGAACTGGACCGGGGTCCGCCGCTTGTTCGCCATTCTCAGCCCCCTGCGTTGCCCCTGTTGAGCACGGTTGCGCCGTAGTCGAGCCCACCGAACAGGGCACTCGCGTAGCCGCGCGAGCGCGCCGTTCTGCCCATGCGCCGGAAGTTGCGGGCACGTTCGCTAAGCCGCGAACTGCGCAGCTCCTGCGTTCCGCTGTCCGAGGCCAGCGCACGATCCGCTTCGCGGAACGCCTCCTTTTTCGCCTGTCCTGGCGTGCCGAAACTCAGATCGACGCCGGAGGCGGCAAAGGCCACGTCCTGGGAGCCGATGGCATCGACCAGCTCCTTCTTGATCGATGTTCGGCGGGAGATTCCCTGCAACGTCTCCAGCGGGATCTCGGCTTCCGCGTCTCGGGCGGCCAGCTCCATCTGGTCGGCCTGGGCCTCTCCCGCGCTGATCGCTGAGAAGGCACCAAGCAGGGTTGCCCCGCCTTCAAGCAGGGTTGCCAGCGAGAAGCCCGATCCGGCCGTCGTCGTGACGGCTGGCGCAACTGTGCCGGCAGCGGCGCCGGCGCTGCCGGCCGCCCCCGTGAGCGCCTGAAACCCGCTGCCGATGAGCGCGATGATTGTCTCGGCCATTACAGCTTCGCCTCCGGTTGATAGTCGCGCACGCGCAGCCGGCCCGGACGGGTCTGCGTGATCACCAGCGTCGGGCCATCGACCATGCCGGGAATGCCTTCCACGCGGATCTTCTGCGTTTTCGGCGGCATCGGCGCGTTCACCGGGTCCGAGGCCGAAAGCAGGGGCACCTCCTTTGGAGGTGAACCGTTGGCGCCGATCGCGATGCTGTCGGTCTCGATGATGTTGGCCGTCACCGCGTGGATCCGCCCCGGCCGTTGCAGGATCTCGTCGTTGGGCAGAAGCCGGTAGTAGGGCATCGACTCGTGCACCGGCCGTTGCCAGAGACCGACCTTGACGGTGTCGTAGGCATCGCCGAGCTGCACCGCGCCATCGCTCACCGTGAACGGCCCGAGAATGAAGCCGTCGGCTTCCGCCCAGACCTCGCGTCCTTCATGGAGTTCCAGTCCGGTTACCTCGCCCGCGAGATCGGTCGTGAGGTCGAGCGAGCACTGGAACAGGTTGAGGTGGCTTTCTTCCATGATCTCCAGCGTCACGGTGTCGCCGCGCTCGACCGAAACCCAGACCTGATTTTGCCCGTCGACGGAGATCCCGCGCACCTTGCCGCCATCCGCTGCGATCCACTCGACCAGCGCCAGAATGTCCTGGTCGAGAACCACCAGCGCGCAGGTCAGCCGGCCGGTTTCGGACGGCAGCCACCAACGCGCCGCCGCGTTCCGGCGGATCTTGCGTTGCAGCGCCGCGCCGTTGACGCGATCGACCAGGTGTTGCCCCAGGAGGCTTTCAGGCTTGGAGCTGTACTTGGTGGAGACATCGTCATAGGCGGCCGACAGGAGCTGTTGCCCCTGGTTTTCGTCCGCCGCGTCGGCATCGTTTCCCGACACCCAGAAGACGCGACCTTCCATCTCCACCGGCGGCACATTCGGCACGATGCCGTTGCGCGACGTGCGCACCCAGTTCAGCGGCTGGCCGGCCGCGATCGTGCGGTTGGAAGCAAACCATTCCGCGAGATCGGTGAAAACAAGGAGATACTTGTCCTCGTAGACCGCGAGAATGCGTTCGCTCGTCTGGGTTCGCAGGGCCTCCAGGCGCGCGGCGTTGTCGCCGGCGGCCCTTATGTCGAGCTGGAAGTATTCGCCCGTGGCGGACATGGACAGCGCAGCCTGGCGCACCTTGGGCGCGAAGTAGATGGCGCGGTCCTGCGCAAGCGCCATGCCCGCGAACCACTGCCGGGTTTCGCTGACCAGCGGCTCCCCTTCCGTCTCGCCGATCTGGATGTGATAGGAGAGCGCGGCGGCCTCGGACGTGTTGACGATCCGTGCATCGACCCGATACTCGGCGCCGGACAGACTGCCGCCGAACGTCACCTCGAAAACGATGAAACGGCTTGTGGTCTGGCTCTCGTCATAGATCACGGTCACGTCGTCATTGAGGGTGGACAGGGAGCGCAATTCGGTCTGGATGGCGGTTGCCCAACGCTGGTAATCCAACGTGGTGCCCAGATCGGGGCTCATCGGCTCCCCTTCGTCATCGACCAGTTTAAGCGCCTTCGTGTCCTGCCCCTCGACGGTGAGGGAGATGGACAACCCCACACCGACGGACGCGCTCCAGCGCACGCTGACGTTCCAGATATCGTCGGTCTTGGCATAGGTGCCGCCCAGGTCGATTTCCGGAATGCCGCTGTAAGGCCAGAGATCCTTGCTCCAGACGCTGTCGTCTTCGCCGTCCCGGACCAGGCGCAGCGTTTCCAGGTCCTGGTGAAAGATGCCGACGGTGTTCGCCTCGGCGTAGAACTCCAGGCCCGGCAGCAGGCCGGAGGTGATTTCCGGAAGTTCGACACTGGCGACCTTCGTGCGGTCGTTCCGGTAGATGTCCACCCATCCGGCCGAAAAGATCAGTGTGTAGGAGAGACTGGCAGTCACCGGCAGCGTGCAATGTCGCGCCAGGGCGGAGCGGCCGGTGCCCACGAAGGCGGTTCCCGGCATGACCTGAAAGCCCGCCTGGGGAACCGGCTCCACGTTCTTGAACCGGAGACCGGCGCTGTAATACTGGCGCAGGCCGACCTTGCCCGCGAGATCGCGCGAGAACTCGCCGGCGTTGCAGGAGCTTTTGAGCGGGCCGGGACGTGCCACCATGTCAGTACCGCCCGTACCAGGAGCCGCCGGTGCGGGCGCCGGTCAGCGGGGCGGCGGCGGCAAGGGGATGCCCGATCGGGGCGCCGGCCCTGTTCTGCGCCATCAGCCGGCCGAACAGGCCGCCGGTGCCCTCCTTCGAGGGTGTTCCGAACGCCTCCCGATGGTACAGGTCGCGCATGTCGGTGTCGTGCGCGACGGGCACCGCGAGATAGGCGGCAAGCGCGGTGGTGAAGGCGGCGCGAAACGCCGGGTCCCAGTATTCCGGATCGCGGTAGACCTTGAAGGTTCCGCGCACGGCTGCCTCATCCGCATAAAGGTGGTCGCCCTCGATGTCGTAGCAGCGCAAGGGCTGCCGTCCGGTGCCGGCCATGATCTTGAGCGGATCGCCGATCCGGCCGCCGGGCAGCGCGAACTCGTAAGCCCACCCGTTGATGGGCGCCTCGGCTGTGCGATCGAGCGAAAACGTCCGCTTGAGAAACGACCAGTCCGCCAGTCCGAAGCACTGGTCGACACAGCGTTGCCAGGTCAGGTTGACCTGGGAGGAAAGATCGTCGTCGCCGTCGATCGAGAACGTCGCGAAGGAGCCGATCTTGGCAAGTGCCCAGTTCACGATGACGGCCTGGTCGATCACGGTAGCGGTCATGTCTCACCTCGCGCGGGAAGGGACGGGGCGCGGCGAACCGCGCCCCGCGTCGTCGGGTCAGGCGCTGGCGTTGACGCCGGCGGCCTCCAGGTTGGCAAGGATCGCGTTGATGGCGGTCTGGACGGTGGCAAACCGCGCATCGACATCCGCCTTCGAGGCGGCGTTGCTGCCGGAGCCGTCGACACCGGTCACCGCTGCCAGGGCGATATCCGCGATCGTGTCCTGGCCGAGCACGGCCCCCTGCGCCGACACGGTGACGTTGCCGGTGGCGGGCGAGGCGGTGACGAGCAGCACGACGTGGGACGCGGTGCCGTCCTTGTCGGCCACCGCCATGATCACGTCGCCCGCTTTCAGGGTCTTGCGCGAGTCGTTGAAATAGCCGGCGGCCACGAGCTCCGCGAGCGTATCGTTGGTCGAATAGACATAGGTGTCGGTCTGGTTCGTGCGCCCCATATCCGACGTTGCGAAGCGCGAAAGCGCCTTGACTGAATGGGCCATGGATCACTCCGTTTCTGGCGTTGGAGACGGCGGCCCGCAGGCCGCCGCGCTGGTCGTGTCCCGTGTCAGGCCGGACGGGTGGCGGAATTGATCGCCTTGTAGCGCAGGCGCACCACGCCCTCGGGAAGGATGCCGATGGAGGCGCCCGAAAGGCCGACCTTGCCGAGCATCGGCGTGCCCTCGTAGTCGGCGTGCGAGGTGAGCGACATGTTTTCCTTGTTCCACTCGGTCTCGGCACCGACCGCGTCCTTCACCCAGAGGAAGGTGTCGATGTAGCCCGTGTCATCGAAGGCACGGCCATTCGAGCCGGTGCCGAAGGCCCCGGTGCCGACAGTGAAGTGCTCGTTGGGCAGCGCCAGGATGTGGCAGCCGCGAACCGTGCGCGCCTTTACCTTGCTGGACTTGGCGAACGGGAGATCGGTGGGGCCGGCATAGTCGGCATTCTTGATCTCCTCGTACATTTCGAGCTGGCTCATCCAGGCGTGCGGAATCGCCCAGAAGATGCCGTTGTCGTCGTCGTCATTGCCGGCGCCGGAAACGTGATCGATGGCGTCCATGGCGTTGACGATATCGATCCGCGCGGAGCCGTCGCCGAGCTTCAGGCACTCCTTCGGATCGTCATCCAGTGTCGACAC
This sequence comes from Stappia sp., assembly GCA_002722295.1. Lineage (GTDB taxonomy): Bacteria > Pseudomonadota > Alphaproteobacteria > Rhizobiales > Stappiaceae > Stappia. Next base: position 60,285 of record PBLF01000030.1, read on the forward strand.
ACCGTTGACGAAGATGTTCAGCGCTTCGAGCTTCAGATTGTCGCGCTTGCGACGGATGGCGGCACTCATCATGCGACCGACGGCGGCCTGTTCGTTCGGCCCCTGACGGCGGGCGTCCTGCACACGCATCCAGGCCGAAGCCTCGAAGTCGCGCATCGACACCTTGATCATGTTGAGCGAAGGATTGGTGTTGGTGATCTTCTGGATCGAGCCGCCGAGCTCGTAAGCCTCGACGCGTCCGACGACGGGGAACTTCACCTCGCCGGCGCCGCCGTCCCCCTGCACCATCGTGCCGTCGAGATAGCCGCCGCGAGACTGGTAACGGGCGCGAACCATGTCGCGGATCTTCTCGCGATACCAGTTGGGAGCCTGAGTGGTCATTTGCAAACCTCATGGATGATCGTGGATCGCCCTGGAGGTCCGATTAGCCAGCCGGTATTGCGGGTCCCTTCGGGATAGCCGCGCCGGCCGGGTCGCTTCCGTGCCAGATGCAGGCACGATTTTGCGGCCCGGCCGGAAGGCTTAAGTGCGCCCGCTCAGTCGCCGACGATCTTGCGATAGTCTTCCTGCAGCTTTTCGTAGCTGGCCCGGTCGAACTTCGTATTGCCCGGCGTGTTCTCGGGCAGGGCTGCACGTTTCGCCAGCGCCTCGCGCCGATCCTCGCCGCTGGCACTCGTTCCGCCGGCGGTCGGCTCGTTGGACGCATCGCCTCCGAGCTGCGAGCGCACCCACTCCATGAAGCGGTGCCCCTTGGCGCTATCGCCAAGTTCCGTCTTCACGTAGTCGAAGACATCCTTGCCCGGCCCGTTCTCGCCCGCACGCTGCGCAAGCAGGTCCATGAACGCGAAATTGCTTTCCATCCGCTGGTTTCGCGCGGTCGCCTGCTCCTTCGGAGTGAGGTGCTTGGCGTTTTCCGGGGTCAGGGCGGCACGTTCCGCATCGGCATCCAGCGGCGGCTCCAGCACGCCCATGTCCTGGGCAACGCTGTAGAGCGACATGGTCATCGCCTGAAAGTCCTTGACCGGGATACCGCGCTCCAGCGCCTGTTCCGAGATCTTCTGGAAGGCGGTGTCCTGCGACAACGCGGAAATGTGCCCCTGCAACTCTTCCGGCACGTCCTCGCCGAATGCCGCATACTGGGCAGCGGACTCGGGCACGCCGCGTTCGCCGTCGCGCTTGCGATAGCCGGCGAGCGCGGAGGCCATCTTGTCGATCGTCTCGCGATCGTTGGCCCCAAGCAGGTGCTCGGCAAGCCCGTCCGGGCGGTAGGCTTCGCCCGTGCCGCCCGTGTCCTCTCCCGGAGGCGGGGTATCGGATGCGCCGGCGTCGGCGCCGGTCGACTCGCCCCCGTCCTGGGCGGCAGCACCGCCGTCCGGATCGCCGCCATCGTCGGCTCCGCCGGCGCCGGTGTCCGGCGCGCCGCCACCCGCTCCGCCATCCTCGGGGGAACGCAGGATCATTTCGTGAAGCCACCACACAAACATCAGCTTTTCTCCGACAGTTTCTGGCCATGCGCGATGGCGGCCAGGACCGCCTCGCCAACGCCGTTGATTCCCTGCCGACTGGCTGTCAGCAGGGCGGTTTCCTCAAAGGTCTTGCCGGTCGCGCGCAAGGGAGCGCGCAACGTGATGTCCATAAGCCACTCGATGACCTCGCGGCCGCGCGGATCCCGGCACAAGGTGGCCAGGGTCTTTGCGACATGGTCGCTCGGTTGCAGCGGCTGATTGGCGATTTGGGGCTTGAGCAGCTCTTCCAGGCCGTCCCAACCTTCGCCGCCCGCGCGCGCCACCATTGAATCGAGCGATTGCGCCTGGCGGCCGCCGAACAGGGGTTCGCTCATGCCGCCGCCCTCATTTCCTCGGCCATGAGGCCCGGCGCCTGTTTCGCGGCCTCCTGGGCGAACATCGCGGCGATCTGCTGTTGCTGGGCCGCCTGCATGTCACTTTCGACCTTGGCTCGTTCGGTCTCGGTCGGGATCAGCTCCTTGTCGATCTGCAACCCGTTGCCGACCTGTTCCAGCACCTTGTCGATGTTGGCATAGAGGCTCACCTTTTCCGGCCCTGCCACGGCGCCAACGAACTCCAGGTAGTTCGCGATCGCCGCCAGACGGTCGGCATTGAGAGCCGCCGCCATCGGCGAGCGGACCTTGCAGGTCACAAGCAGCTCATCGATCGTCATGGGCATTTGCAGATAGGCGAACTCGTAGAGGATTTCGGCGACACGGGGCACGATGACGGGCATGATCTCGCGCACCAGGCGGCCGAATGCGCCGATGTGCACATCCGCGCGCTGGCGCAGGCGCGCCGCGATCTCGGAGGCCGCGCGCGGGGTGCCCTGGTACTCGGGCAAGCGGGTGTCCAGCAGGGCTTCGCGGATCTGGTCTTGCAGGTTTCCGATGAGCATCCGGGCCACGTCCATTCGCCCGGTGGCCGGGTCGATGCGCTGCACATCCGGCCCAAGAACGCCGCCCGTCGCCTGCATTGGCCAGAACTCGCCCGGCCCCACGCGCACGGTGTCGGGGTTGAACGTCCCGCCGGCGCGATAACCCCAGATGCCGAGCATCTGGATCGCGGCCGCCTTCAAGGCGATCTCCTGCGCCTTGTTGACGGTCTTGATCGAGGGCAGGGCGGTCAGCACCACGCCCCGGCCGTACGCCTCGCCTGGCACGCGGTAATAGCGCGGCACGGCGATCGGTTGCGTGCGGTAGAGTTTCCCCACCACGGGTTCCGTGGACTTGTCGAGATAGGCGACAAATTGCCAGCCCTCCCGCTTGGTGTTCCCCTTTTGCCAGAAACACTGGGTGAAGGTGGCGGTGTCCTTGCCCTTGCTGCCCATCGTCTCGTCACGCCAGCCCTCGGGCCACGTCCCGTCCGGATACGCTGCAAGGATCTGGTCGCGGGTGAAGACCTGACGCCAACTGATGAACACGACGCGTCCGTAGGCATCGCACTCCAGCGCGATCTGGTCGATCGAGATCGAGCCGAACCGCACCGGCTCGTTGTGGTCGCCCTTGATCGGGATGATCGCGGCCGTTCCCACGGCAAGCTCGATACACGCCTCGTGAAGCGTGGTGTCCCAGTCGCCTTGCAGGAAGAAGGGGTTGATCCTGTTCGCCTGCCTCTCAAGCATCCGGTTGTAGGTGGTGACCTCGCGACTGGAGAGCGCCATTGCCGTGACCGGGCCGGCCTCCAGGATCGCCGGAGGCTGACCGCTGGGGAAGAGATCCCGCTGAAGATTTCCGGCGAAATGCATGGTTGAGGTGGGGGCGGTCATGTCGAAGAGGAAGTCGCCCGACCTGACCGAATTGCCGTCACCGCCAGGACGGCGCTGGGGAATCGCGTAGTCGAACGCCTCGCGATAGAGCGCGTCGAACCCGCTGCGATTGCTCCAGGCATCGTCCGAGCGCTTCTTGACCTTCTCGAGATCCGCCATGTCAGGCGTCTCCGAGGGACTTGGGCAGCTCGCCGAGCGCCTCGTCTTCGAACAGCCGGCGCCCCCGAGGCGCCCGGGCCGAACCGCCGCCGCCCTTGTCAGCGCGATTGGAGGCCGCCAGCTGCCGGTCATTCGCGATCTGGCGTTCCTGGCGTGCGCGCTCGGCCGCCTCCGCGGCCCCGTTGTCACCGCCGCCGAAGATCGCTTTCACTACACCACCCATCACAGCCTCCAGACGTGGATCCACCATCCCGGCGCACTGCGATCGGGCACGAAGCCGACCATGCGCGCCATGCGTTCGCCCGGCGCATGGCCGGGCCTGACATGGGCTTTCACCCTGAGGCCAGTTTGGGCGACGGCATCCAGCCTTAACTGCGCGAGGCGCACCAGAGCCCGCATGTGCGGGCGGGCGGCTGGACGGATTGTCAGGCAGAACTCCCGCCATCCCGGCGCCGTTGGCCAGAGATAGGCCACGGCCAGGAGGTCGCCCCCGGCGGCATCGGGAAGGCTGATCGCGACACTGTCCCCGCCCGCTCGCATGAACAGGGACGCCTTGCGGATCCATCGGAACGGGCTGGCGCACTCAAGGCAATCGTCCGCCCTGGCTGGCGACCGCGTGACGAGGTTCACCACAGTTTGATGTCCTGCATCCGGTCGCGTGGCTTGCCGGTGGTCTTTGAGCGGAGCCCGACCACATTGCCGGGACGGCCGAGCCGGGAGGCGTCCTCGATCACGCCGAAGCGGCCGCGATGACCGAGGCAGATGTACTGCAAGCCATCATGCGGGTGCGAATACTGGTTTTTCGCCACGGCTAGGATGTCGGTCGCGCCCGCGCTGGCCTGTTTCGTCAGCTTGTAGTGAGCTGCGAAGCCGCCCACGATCAGCTCGCATCCCGGGTCGACCAGCATCCGTTCCGTGTTGCCGTCGATCGGGCGGCCGAGATACCAGCGAACGGCCTCCTGCCTGATCGCGGGTTCATTCGACGGCGCCGGCAGGATGTTGATGTTGAGCGCACGCGCCACCGTTTCCATGAACGCCAGCTCGCCGGCCTGTTTGTCGGCGCCCCAGAAGGCGGAAGGATCGCCGTAGGCTTCCGAGATCGCGAAGCCGGCGAAGCGGGCGAGCAGGACTTCCAGGATCATTTCCGCGAAGCGGGCCGGGCCGGTTCCGGGCATCGCGCAGATCTCGGCGAGGATTCGCAACTGTCCGTTCGGCATGAACTGGACGATCACGGCGGCGGGCGAGCCGCCGGCATCCAGGCCGATCCCGAGCGGTATGCCCTTGGCGGGAGTGATCGTTGAATCGGCGGCGTGGCGCTGGAGAGAGAACTCCGGGTAGACCGGCTTGCCGTCGAGCGCATAGCCGAACTCGCCATGCACCATGCGCCGCACGATGTGCGCGGGCTGCGTTGCCGCCTCCAGCTCGTAGGAGGAACGAGGCTTGCCGATCCGGTTTTCCGCTTGCGCCGACAGGCCGGACGGCTGGCGGTAAAGGTTGAAACCGGGGACCTTCTCCTTGATGCAGAAGCGGTACACCCAGTTGTCGATGTCGGGTGGGTTCAGATCACCCATGACCATGCGCGGCAGAATGATTTCGCCTGGCTCGTAGCTCAGCCCCATCTTGTCGAAGGCGGCTCGGCCGTCGCGCGATACCCGCTCCAGCTCTGTAGATGCGATGTCCGTCACCTTCGGATAGCGCCCCGTGCGCTGGAAGAGCAGGCCGGGCACGCGCTCATCGAGCATGTCGCACTCGTTCAGCCACCCGTAGGTGATTTCATAGCCCTTGATGAACTGTTCGATGTTCGCATCACCGATGGCGCCGGTCTGCATCTCATAGTCGACGATGATTTCACCCACGCCGGGCCGGCGCGCGCGCCACTTCAGCCGGTGCCTGACCGGCCGGTCCTGACCGCCCTCGTGGCTCACCGTCCATGGGTGCTTGATCGGGAACGTCTCGTACCAGCTCGCGAGAGCGGTACGCGCGAAATCCCGGTAGGTGTCGCGGATGCAAGCGACCTTCACCCGGACCACGCCATCCTTGCAGACCGGCGCATACTGCGCGGCCAGCATCGGCCCCTTCACGACACAGGCAACCGTCTTGCCCGAGCCCGCCGGCCCCATGATGAGGTCGATAGGCCCCTTTGCATTGAGGAAGCGCTCACCGACCGGGCCAGGCGGTCGGTAGTATTCGACGTCGATTCCCAAGACCCGTGTCCCTTGCCCGACGGCGCGTCCCGCGCCCGTCTTCCCGAGACAGGGTATTTTCGCCAGCCACCCCTTCAGTGCGGACGGATGCGGGCAAGCGGAACAGGTCGTGTGTGTGAGGCAGGACACCCGGCCCAGGGGTCCGCGCGCGCGTTTTCAAAGCCGGCCTGGCGCCGGGCGCGCGCCGATCGACGGCACCCCCCGATCTCGCGCGACCCGCCATCGAGGCGCGAGGGGTTGAGGCCCCGGACTGGGGAAGCGGTCTTGGTACTGCTGATTTTCAATCATCGGCCCCAAGCGAAATTTGTATGCAATATCAATGAGCTAACCATTTCGTGCGACTACCCGCTCAATGGTCGCACGTTGAGGCAAAAGCTAAGTGTTTGTTTCGTCGTCGCTTTCCCGAACAGTCCCGGTCACGCTGATCACGCCGCCGGGCGCCGGCTTGTCGCCCTGGTCGAGTTGCTGGAACACCATCAAGCCGAGCTGGTGCTCGGTATGGATGGTTTCGGTCGGGCGCTTGCTCTCGAAGTAGGGCATTAGAGCCTCGTTGGCGGACTTCATGAGGTGCGCCGCCTCGATCCGCTTGCACCCGAGTTCCGTCGCGAGCTTGGCGGGATCCGCGTTCGCCAGGTCGGCGAGGTTCTGCCCCGGATGGCGGTAGCCCTGTTTCAGCAGGTAGTCGCGAAACAGTTGGTTCGCCTTGTTCTTCGAGCCTTTCGGCCTCCCGCGCCCTTTGGCGGCCTGGAGAGTTTCCGCCACATGGCGCACCGGGCCGTCAAACAGCGACTGCCCATCATCCAGCAAGTCGAGCTGGTCGCCGGGGTCTTCCTCGCCGATCAGTCCGGCCAGGTCGGCGAGCGCGGCCTCTGCGGTGGCGGCCGTGTCGCCGATCTTGGCGGCCCGCTCGGCGTCCGGCTCGACCGGCCGCGCCGGATCGGGCGGTGGGTGTGCCCCCGGCAGCGTCTGTTTCGGGTCCTGGTCATCGCCCATCGGTTTGATCCCCATTTGTTTATTCCGCTGGCTCGGCGACGGCGTTTCTAACCGCAACCTAACCGCGAAACGCCAGCAAAATCAGGAATATATTTCCATCGGTTAGGGGTTATGAGGTTATGTCTGTCTCGCGTATCCGCACACGCGCGCGCGTGAAACTCTCCCTAACCGCGTCAACCGCCTAACCACTCTCCCAAGATACTGATTTGATTGATGAAAGCCGGTTAGGTCACACCTAACCGTGTCTAACCGACGCTAACCCCCGCGCCCGTCGCCGGCTGAAAGTCACCGTCGCACGCGCCGCTCCTTATCAAGTGCCCGCGCCGGATCGGCGGTTGCGGCAATCGAGCGCCGCAGGCGCGCAAAAGCGCGCCGGAGGCGGGCAAAAGCGGTACCGGCGCGGGCTCCGCTTAAACCCAGACGGGCGGGGGCGGGGAGATTAAATGCCAGCCCGGCTTTCCCAGGGGGAAAGCGGGCATGGGATCAGGGCACGGGGACGGGGCTATCGCCTCTCAGGAAGGGGCGGGGGCGTCAGTCCAGCGACTTGAGGCTTTCAAGCAAGTAGAAGGCAACGTGCCTGCGCGACTCGTAGAGAACCATGCCGGCATAAAACGACACCACGATACCGGCTAGGACGGCAAGTTTGCGCCCAAGCTCTCCTTCGCCGGTGCGCTCAGGAGCTCGGTTGCAAATCCATTTGAATACTAGGAGGCCGGGAAAAACCGTCAGGCCTATCGAACAAATGAAGATCGCCAAAACAATCACGCTGGCAACGAATTTCGCTGGAAAAGCAAATAGTAAGTCAAAGAGCCAGGCCGGCATATTGACATCCTCCCGCAATGCGCGCAGTCTGCCACCGCTCCGCACGAATGTGGAGTCCGGTTTGGTCGCCGGATCGCGAGCGCCCACAGCAGCGCTCTTTGCGCTGTTTTTTATGGGTGGCCCATCGGGAGGCGCTTGCGCCTGCCGTTCTCGCGACGGTCGACCAACCCGGTGAGGCCACCCACCAGCTTGGTCGCTGGTTAACTCGGGAGAAAACCCATGCAAACACCCGATCCGATCCATGTCGCCGATCATCATGCCGGCGTCATCCACGATCTTGCCGCGCTCCTGCTGTCGCTGGCTGAGGCCTGCGAGGACGAGGAATGGCTGCGCCAGCGCGCCGGCGTCGTCGCCATGCTGCATCTGATGTCGGATGCCAGCCTCGCCGCCACGCGCGCGCTCGCGCCGCGCCCGGCCAATGTGAGGGCGATGCAATGAGCAGCTTCGAGACCGCCAACGACACCGCCGTCCTGCTCGACATGATCGCCACCTATGCGGACAATGCCGACGACAGGGCATGGCTGGAGGCCCGCTCCGTGCTGATCGAGATGATGGCCGGTGCACGCGCCCGCCTGCTGATCGCGGCGCAAGACATCGACAGCACGGACCTTGCCGCCCGTCACACCGCACCGGAGGGGATGCAATGAGTGCCCTCGCCATCTTCGTCTTCGAGGATATGCCGCTGCGTATACTCGACCGCAACGGCGAGCCGTGGTTCGTTGCCAGAGATGTCTGCACGATCCTCGACATCAAGAACGTCACTCAGGCGCTGGCACCTCTCGATCCCGACGAACGGTCTATGTTGAACATAGGGCGACAGGGCGAAACCAACCTCATTTCCGAGGGCGGTTTCTACACGCTGACCGTCAGGTCGAAAAAGGCCATGACACCGGGCACCGTGCAGCATCGATTTCGCAAGTTCGTGACATCCGAGGTCCTGCCGCAGATCCGCCGCACCGGGGCCTATGCCCCGGCGGCCGCCATCGAGGCCGAGCCCGTTGCGGCCGTCGAGCGGCGGCAGGCACTGGAGATGGTGCGCGAGGCGCGCCAGCTCTACGGCCCGGCGCGCGCCCGCCGCCTGTGGGAGACCCTGCCGGCGCTGCCGCCCGTGCCGGCCGCTCCGAAGCCCGCCCATATCGAGGCGGCCGAGGATTGCCTGTCGCACCTGATGGACTGGCGCAGCAACGGGGGCATGACCGTGCGCGAGCTGATCAACGAGGCGATGGCCGACAACACGGCCGCGCTGCTGATCCTGCGGGATCTCGGCATCCGCGTCGTCGCGGATCTCGAGATGGGCGACGGCATCGTCATCGCCAACAGCTACAACGGGGTGAGGGACCTGTTCCGGCAGACCATATGGGCGAAGGGCCGGCACCGGGCGGCGCTGCGGGCGCTGGACGGCGCGGCACCCTACAAGGCCCTCAAATACGGCGACAGACACGCCTCGCTCGGCACCTTCCTGCCGCTGGAAACCGTTGCAGAGAGCTTCTGACAGAGCGCGGGCGGCTTACGTGCCGCCTGCTCAGTCCTTCGCCACCGGCATCAGGCGGTCCCAGGCGCCGAGGTCCACCAACAGGCAGAATTTCGCGGTGCGCTGGATCTTGACCGTGTGGTACCGCTGATCGAGCCCGCGCAACACGATGTCTTCGGGCGCCTGTTTCAGCGCTGCCCACCATCCACCCTCATAAAAATCGGTGTCGGCGAAGATCTTGGTCAGGGCAGGGTGTTTCGCCGGCACGGCGAGATAGGGACCGATCGCCGGTTCACCGGCCTTGCGCAGCCCGAGGCCGGCCAGCGCCAGGCGCTCACGCGCATAGCTGAGATCCAGGCTCGTTCCGTTCTCGAACTCCTGCAGCACGCTTCCCACCGTCAGCCTGTCGCCGCCCCGGTGCGCGTCGATCGGCGCGGCGAGCAGGTGCTCCAGGCAGTCCTGCCATTTTTCGATCTGTTCCGCCCTCTCGGCTGAGGTGGCGGCGCGGATGATTTCCGCCAGCGCTTCCTGGTTGGAGACCTCAAGGCCCAGATCCTCCAGGACCTCGGGGCCCACCAGCATCTCGGCCGCCGCGAGCAGCGTGCCGTAGGTGTCGATGGCGCGGGCATCGAATCCCGCCAGATGCAGCGTCTTGCGCCAGTCGGGCAGGATCCGCGTCCGGAACTCCTGCCAGCCGTCCATGATCTGGCGAAGTAACATCCGGCCATCGGTGTCGCGCACCACCGGCTCGCGGCCGTGCCCCTTGTCCAGTTTCTTGAGGTTCAGCACCGCCATGCGCGTTTTGTCCTGCTGGCCCATGGGCGGGGGCAGGATGGCGGAGAACATGAAGGAGCTGCGGGCCTGAAACGTGGTGCCGTCGTGGTTCTGTCCGCCGCGCGCCATCTTGCCACCGCTCGCGGCCAGGCGCGCAAGCTCGATGACGGCCGTCGCGCGGCTGCTTCCGCGCTTGGCCTCCAGCTCGTCCACCGTCACCGGCAAACTGTCCTGCTTGACGTGCTGGTAGATGCCGGCGGCCGTGGTGTCGACCAGGGCAATCAAACTGTCCCCCAGGATCGCCTCGACAATCCGGTGCAGCGTCGATTTGCCGACGCCGGCGCCGCCGGTCGTGAACACGATCGGCCGCCAGTCGAGCGCGCCGCCCATGAGCGCGCTTACCATCCAGCCCAGGAACAGCACGGGGTCGAGGTACGGCCGCTCCCATTGCCAACTGCGCAGGTCCTCCAGGATGGAGAGCGCAGGGCTTTCCTCGCGCTCGATCGGGGTTTCCCAGGGCCGGGTGATGTCGGGTGCGCGGGTGTAGAGATAGCCGCCGTGTTCGGCCGGCCGCGCCGCCTGCAACTCGCCGCGTTCGTCGACCGACCACAGCCACTCGCCCGAGTTCCAGATGAACGCGCCCTGATCCGCCATCCAGCCGCCGCGCCCGCGCACGCGCCGGTTGGGATCGAACAGCCCGCGTCGCTTGCCCTCCGACACCAGGCAGATCATGGCCTTGTCGCGTTCGACGCGGTCGACACGATAGATCGGCTCGCCGTCCTCGTTGGTTCCCACTTTCTTGAATGCCGGCCAGGCCCAATACGCATAGTTGATCTGGGGCGCGAACAGGCTGGCGATAACGTGCATGTCCCACCGCTCGACGGCGTGGAGCTGCCCGGTGGCGGACAGGCAATAGGTCACCGTGCCGTTGTGGCCGAGCACCTGGACGGGACAGCCGGGCGGAAGGCAGTCCCAGGGCGCGCCGCCCCACTTGCCGGGGTTGATGCCCTCGCGCGGCAGGTTCGGGTCCGGATCCATCACGTCGGCGCGCTCATCGAGCGCGCGCATTGCCTCGATGAAATGCGCCCTGGTCGCCTGCTTGCCGACCTGTGTCTTGCGCCGTGCCATTCCCGCCCCGTCGTCTGGTGATCAAAAAGCCGCCGGCAGCCCCTTGGAGCCGCCGGCGGCACAGTCCGTTGCCGGCCGCCTCAGCGCCCCTTGGCGGTCTCCGAAAGCGCCAGCGGCGCCTTCACGGTTTTCAGGGACAGCGTGCGCGGGTCGGGCGGCGGCGCGCCGGCCGCGCGCTCCGCATCGGTCGGCGCCGGATCGGCCTCGGCCGTGGCCTGACTGTCGGCGATCGCCAGCACGCACCGGAAGATCCGCACCTTGAACCGCAACAGCTCGTCGCCACCGCGCGCCTTGCCCTTCATCGAGAGATGCGTGAGCACCGCCTCGTCGCTCGCCTCCGGCGCGCGCCGCAGAAACCCGACCATGCACGCGGCCTGGTCGGCCAGACGGCACGGCTCGGCCGGGTCGGCATCCTCGCCGATCCAGCCGCGCACGGCCGCCCGCGTGGCCCGGAACGCCGCCCAGGCGGACAGGTCGCCACCGAACAGGGGCGGGGCGGGCTCACCGCTCACGGCCGCCGGCGATGCCGGTTCCTGCGCGGGCACCTGATCATACAGTTCAGCGAAGATGTCGGGCTTGCATGGATAAAACTCCCCGGCGACACCTCGAATGACGTAGTCGCCTTTGTCGACCCAGTGCGCACCCTCCAAGGTCGAGATGGTCAAGCACTGTCCACGAGTGGGATGATCGTCCATGCTGGCCGGCGTCTTGCTGCCTCGGGTCCAGTCAATGATGGCGCGGTTGCTTTCGGGCGAACCGTCCGTAGCCACTGCCTCAACCTGCACACGCCGCTTCTCGTAGAGCCTCGGCGCGTAGTTGAGTTCACCGCTCACGGCCGCCGACCCATCCTTCCTTTCAGGCTGCAAGGCCGCCTGCTGATCTTTCGATTGCGCATTTTTCGGCTTTCCTTTCGCCATCACACATCTCCTTTGCCCAGGTCGTTGAAGTCGCTTCCGGCGTGGGGCTGCATCAGCTCCACCGGCTTTCCGCTGGCCTCCAGTTGCGCCAGCGCCTGTTCGAGCTGGCGTTGGGCCTGCGGCTTGTCCCAGTCGTTTTCGCCGGCGACGATGACGACGGAGACGAAGTCGAAATTCACCGGCACGTTGCCGATGCCGGTGATGGAGCCGCCGGCGGCCACCCGCGCCTCGGGAATGTCGAGCGCCAGGCTCTCGCAGGTCTCGCAGCCCTCGCCGAGGATGAGCGGCGCCGGCCGGCGCGCCTCCCAGGGCGGCACGCCCTCGGGACCGTGCGAAATCCAGATCGCGGCGCCGGCCGTTGCCGCGCGCATCAGCCGCGGGGAACGCTTCGGCCCCAGATCCGCCTTGGTCGGCCGCACGGGGTCGAGGAACGTGCAATGAACCGCTCGGAACGCGCCAAGCGGCGTGCGCATGGCCGCGAGAACTCCCGGAAAGCAGGGGCCGGGCCGCGTCTTGATCCGCCGGCCCGTCGCCGGGTCCACCGTCCATTCGGCCGCCGTCCAGTATTCGAGCGACGGGGAAAACCGGAACGTTGTGCGGTCGAGATTCTGGATCCTGTCCAGGTCGATCGCGCGGGCGTGGAGGTATTCGCGCGCATGGGCCTCCGCCGGCGTTCCGCTGCCGAGCGGCGCTCCGGACATGAACAGCTTTTCCGCCTGGCGCCGGTCCCATTCCGCGCGCTTGCGCGCCCGCTCGTCGTCTTCGGCCGCACGCACGCGCACCTGTTCGCTGTAGCGCCGGCGGTCCTCGATGCTCATGCGTTGCAGGCCGAGGAAATCGCGCGCCCATTGCAGCGCGCCCTTGAAGTCGGTCTGCAACAGGTATTCGACCAGGCCCAGCACGTCGCCCTTGTCGCCGCTGCGCCAGTCCTTCCAGGCGCCCTTGTCGCCGGTGACGGCCACCTTCAGCTCGGGCGTCTTCTTGTGATCGCCGGTCACCGGGTTGTTGGAAACCCAGAGCCGCCCCTGGCGGCGGCCGTCGGGCAGCAGCTTGCGGCACAGGTCCTCGATGCGGTCCTTCAGGCCCTGCTTGATCTCTTCCACTTCGCGCCGGCGATCGGACATGGTCAGTTCTTCTGGCTTTCGACCAGGATGCGCAGGCGGCGGTTCTCTTCTTCGAGAGTTGCAACGATCCCAAGGGCCTCGTTCACTCCGCTGAAAGGACCGTGGCTCATACCGAGCACGTTGCGATCCGGATGCCTGTAGCAGGCATCATGAGCAGCTTGGAGCGCTGCCAGAGCCCGGTTGTAATAGGGACGCTTTTCTTTTGCGCTCACTGTGGCTTCTCCCTTTCTTCCACGCGGAACGGAATGCCGACGGCCTCCTGCACCGCGTCCACATGGACGAGGATCCGCATGAACAGTTCGGCCGTCGCCGCCCGTGCGTTGGCATGGTCGGGCGAGCAACTGGCGAGCACCTGGCCGATCTGGTCGGCCAGCGCTTCGAGCACCGGGCGGGGATCCCGGCCGGCGCAGATGCGGTTGATTTCCGTGAAAAGATCGTCGCTTTCGCTCATGCCGCTTTCTCCAGACCGCGAATGACCGGGTGCGCTCTCGGCAGGTCCGAGCATCCGCCGAAGCGCACAATGTCGTCGTCGCGCGTCAGCTCCTTCCGGCATGGCGGGATCCAGCGGAGCACCGGCGCGGCCGCCGCGATCTCCGGCGCCGGGTCGCGCTGCCAGACCATCCAGGAATAGCTGGTGGCGGATTTGGCATTCACCGCCCACCGGCCGGCGACCATCGGAACCCGCTCAACAAACTGGAACACCGCCGTTGGCGGGTTTTTCAGGAACAGGTCGGTGTGGCGCGTCTGGCCTTCCAGCCAGTTGGTTCGCACAAGGGCCGCGACCACGAGCGGATTGAAGCTGATCGCGTGCCGGACGAAGGCCGCCGCCTTGTTGAACGGCGGGTTCATGATGATCGCGGACGTCGCCGTTTGACGCGTGGGAACAACCTCCAGGAAGTCCCGGACGTGCCGTTGTCCGTGGTCGGCAATGTCGCTCTCGGAGACATGCGCGAACACTTCGGCGAGAACGCCGCTCATGTGCCCGGCACCGCAGCACGGATCCCAGGCAATCGAGCGGGCGAGCCACCACGTTTCAGTCAGCAGCTCCGGCAGGCAATGCACCAGCAGCGCCCGCGTGGCCCAGGGCGGGGTCGGGAAGAAGTCGAGGCCGGCCGGCGCCACGCGGCGCTGGTTCATGACGGCCGACGAGATCCGTGCGGTGGCGGTCATGCGTCACCGCCTTCCTTCAGCTCGCATCCGAGCGCCGACAGAAGACGGACGACGGCCTGCCCTTCGGCCGGATCGAAGACTTCGAGCTCCAGCGTCAGTCCGTCAAAATCGTCGTCACGGTCAAAGACGTCTCCGGACGTCCTGCTACAGCGAACGCGCCGCGAACGACCATCCGCGAGTGGCGCGGCCAGCAGGGAAAGCGGCCGGTCGTTCCAGCTCGACACGAGGTTTTCCTTGCGGTCGAAGTGCACAGGCCCGCAGGCACCGCAGAACGGGCAGGGGAGAAGGTCGGTCATGTCTGTGGCCTCCAGTGCATTTGCCGGAGGCTTTCGCGCTGAGCCTCGTCCAGGCACCAGCCTTCGCCCCGGCGGGTATGGATCTCGATGCCCAACCGCTTGAGTTTCTTGCGCAGATTGCAAACGATGACCTTGACGATACCGCCGCCGCGCCTGCCGCTATCGCGGTAGAGCCCCGTCAGCATGGCGACCCTCGTCGCGGCGCCACGGCAGAGAAGAACGGTGAACACGCGCGCCTCCTGCGGCGTGAGACCGCACTCCCGCAACTTCGGGGCCAGGCCCACCCACTCAAACGGATCGACCTCATACAGCCGGCACAACCGCAACAGGGACAGGGCCGGCACGTCCTTTCCTCGCTCGGCATCGATCAGATCGCCGGGAGCCACGCCGGAAAGAGATGTGGCCTCGGCGATCGAGAGCCCGGCATCGTCGCGAGCCATGCAGAAGACGACGCCGACCATCGCCAGCGCCATCTTGTCGGCATCGCCAAACGGGCAGGGGAGAAGGTCGGTCATGTCTGTGGCCTCCAGAGCATTTGCCGGAGGCTTTCGCGCTGATCTTCGTCCAGATACCAGCCTTCGCCCCAGCGAGTGTGGATCTCGATGCCGAAAGGCTTGAGCTTTTTCCGTATCTTGCAGACGAAGACATCGGCGATCTTCGCTTCCGCCTGATCCCTGCCCAGGTCGTCGTAGAGCGCCGCGAGGATCGCGGTCCGTGTCGCCAGGGAGCGGGTGACCAGAACGCCGAACACGCGGGCCTCCTGGACCGTCAGGCGCCATTCAATCGGCAACGACACGTCACGAAACAGGGCGTGCTCCAGCTCGTCTATCCGTGCGCGAAGCCGCTCGTTCTCGTCCCGCAGCATCGTCAGCTCGTCAGCTTCCACGGCGGCTCTTCCTCGTGTGGCGGTAGAGAACGACCGTGAGCGCTTTCCACTTCGGCATCCTGTGTGCGGTCCGGAGCTGAGCGACTTCGGACCAGCGCTCCGGACCAAGCGACCGGATGGTGTTGACCAGGGCTCCGCTTTCCACGGTGCCGGCGTACTCGGCATCGTGGAGGATTGCGTCGACCGCCTTGATCATCTCGGCGGACACGGGCGCAAGCTGCGCCTGCACGCAAACGTCGAGCACCGGGCGGGCGCCGACGGGAAACCGCCTCTTGACGAGACTGCGAAGTGCCGCGATCGCAACGGTTTCGCCGACCGCGAACTTGCCCATTGCCGGCGGATTTCTGAGGATGCGCACGCCCGCGCGCTCGCAGACAGCGGCTACGTCCCGCGCCTCTTCCTCACCGGCGGCCAGCAGCGAATGGTGAAGCTGCATCGGCGTGACCGTGACCCGGTCGCGGTTGTGACGAACGAAAGCGCCCGCCCTGTCCTCCGAGTTCGGAGCCGGCACGACGACGACCGGGATCGTGTCGATGCGCGGATGGGATGCCGCAGCGATGGCGGTGTGCTGACCGTCGAGAACGTGAAGCGCGCCGTCGACATCGACAGTCACGGGAGGCTTGAACGCGCTCCAGCTCCACTCGCGCACGATCCGGCGGATCAGCGTGACCGACCGTTCCGAGAGGTCACGCTGATAGGCATCGTCCACGTGGAGATCCAGCGGAGACACGTCGCGAAACTCCGGGCGGATTTCACCTGGCTCGCCCGGTTCGACATCCGGCATGTGAAGTTGCGTGATTGACCGCATCGCACTCATCTCCTGTTGTTTCTGCCCGCCGGCGGGGGAGGGAGGCGAGGAAACCCCGCCGGCGGGCGTCCCGCCGCGCGCCGCACGCGGCCGGAACCTCATGTGTCGAGCTGCATCACCCGTTCGATGACGCCGATTGCGTCGTCGTCGTTGTCGCCGCGCGCATCCTCGATCGCCCGGATCGTCAGGCTCACCGCCGCCGGCGTCATGCCGGCCACCTTGGCCAGCACCGCCTGGCTGACGCCGCAGCAAACATGCGCGATGTAGAGGGCGCGCCGGCGGATCTGCGCCGCCGCCATCCATTCACGATTTGCCGAGGCCCGCCGCGTCGGGTCCTGTGCCAGCACCTGTTCGGGGTCCGCCCCGGCATGCAGCGCGCACAGGGCCACGGACAGCCGGTAGAGCTGCAACGCGCCGCCATCGTTCGCGGGAGTGCCGCCGGCCAGCCGCCGCAATGCGATGGACAGGCTCGACAGGGTGGCCGGGCGCGGCTGGTTCACCCCGTCGCGCAGCCGCGCGTAGTGGGAAATGACCACGCCTGAGGCCGAACACAGATCCAGCACGTTCACGCCGGACTGGCGCCGCCGGGCCTCGATTTCGTCTATGGAGAGCGTCATCCGGCGGCCTCGCGGCGCTCCTGGCGCAGTTCCTCGATGGCAGACGTGAGCCGTTTCAGGGAACTCTGTCGCGGGTCACGACCGCCTGTACGCCATTGGCTGTAGCTGGCCGGATGCACTCCGGCGCGGCGGCACAGCTCCCAGGCAGTCAGCCCCAGTTCGGCGCGTGCCTTGTCAATCTCGACAAACATCATGGGTTGCGTTCTCGCGAATCATCTTGGAGTTGATTCGCAAACATGATATGCGTTTACGCAAATTTAGGGAAGGCGCATTGGTATCGTGTTGCACGCCGCACCCCATAGAATCTGTTCCATGGAAAAAACGTGGGACATGCGGGACTGGATCTCGGCGGTGGCGCGTCACCTCAACCTGACGCCCTCCGAACTTGCGCGGCGCTCTCGCCTCGCGCCGTCCACGCTTACCCGTTTTCTGAACGACGCCAGCCGCACCGCGACGATTACCGAGCGATCCATACAGGCGATCGAGAGCTATTCGGGCGTGTCGCGCCACCGGATGCCGGGCGTTGCCCTGCCTCCCGGAATGGCTGAGCCTGACGCCGCGCCGCTGAACGAGGATGCCGAGCCGCTACAGGCGTGGTGCAAGGCCGCCATTGAAGAGGCGCGCAAGGGGCGCAACGGTATCGACCCGTGGGTCATGCGCGGCCGCGCCCTGGACCTTGAAGGCGTGCTGCCCGGCGACATTCTTATGGTTGACCTGAACCGGCGGCCGGCGGCGGGCGATATCGTCTGCGCCCAGGTGGTGGACTACACCAGCGGTGCGGCCGAGACCGTGTTCCGACTGTTTCAGCCGCCCTACCTCATCGCGCATTCGGCCAAGCTCGGCCCTGTCCGTCCGGAGCAGGTGGACGAGGTGCGCGTGTCTATCCGGGGCGTCGTTGAAGGGCTGATCCGCCCCTTCTGATCCGCACTTGAGAAACGGGAACCCGTTTCCGAAGATCCCTGCGCGCCTGAATTTTCCCTCGCACTTGAGAAATGGGAACCCGTTTCCGGAGCATTGCGCCGCGCGGGCGCATCGGCTCGCACTTGAGAAACGGGAACCCGTTTCACATCCCCGAAATCGGTTGTGATGATTGCATCGGTAGACCTCCGGTCGAGGTGCGGTGCGGCATGGCCGCTTGCGCATCACGCAAACGGAGTGAGCGTTCGCGCGCTCATGCGAAAATAATGTTTGCAATATTTGCGTAAACGCATATCGTTTTGACTGTCCGCAACGGATGGAGCGAACGATGAGGAACGCAAATCCGATTTCCCGTCCGACCGTGATGATCGGCCTGGACGAGCTGGCCCGCGAACTGGGCATTCCCCCCGAGCGTCTGAAGCGCATCTGGCCGCGGCTGCATCGCGACCACGGTCTTCCGCGCAAGCACCCGTGCGGCTGGAGCTGGCCGCGCGCCCTGACCACCGCGTGGCTTCTGTCGCAGAACGGCGTGCCCGTCGGCGACACCACCAACGACAACCACCCCGACCGCGCGGCCGACGCGCACCGGGCGCAGGTGGAGGCGCAGCGCGCCGCCCTGCATCAGCGCTATGGAGGCCGGGCATGAAGGCGCGAGATCTCACCGACGCCCCGCGCCTGAGCGCGGCCCAGGCACGGCTTGTCCGCGACCTGCACCGCAAGGGGGTGGCGTTCAAGGGGGCTTATGGGTGGCGCTTCAAGGGAGACCTGGGAAACCGGGCGCTCGCCGTCGGAAACGCACTGATCGAGGCGGGGCTGGCGTTCGAACAGTCCGGTGCCCCGGCCATGCTCAAGCTCACACCGCGCGGCTGCGTCTTGGGCGCCAATCTGTGCCGCGAGACCCGGCGGGAGGCGCGGTCATGATCCGCCTCGATCGCTCCGACACCTGCCCGGGCTGCGGCTGCGGCGATCCGCAGGCTTGGGACGGCTTCCGCTGCGATGCCTGCGGGCACGGCAAGCCGCGCATGGTCGCCGCACCGCCGCCGCCCGCCAGCGAGAACGTCGTCTGGCTGGCCGACCACGTTGACCGGGACGCCCTGTATACCGCGCTCCTGCGCGAGGCGAGGGACATGCGCACCGCCGCGACCCGGGTTGAAACGCTGGTCCAGACCCTGCGCAGGAAGGAGGGCGGATCGTGACGGAAGAAGATCGTCTGGAGCTGACAATCGACGCTTTGTGCGGCGACCGGAGCGAGCCCGAGGAAATCGCGACGAGCCTTGAGGTCCTAATCGTCAGCATTGTTCTCGCCTGGGCGGATGGCGACACGGGCAAGGCCGCCACCATCATGAAAGGACACATCGTTCCGGGCGTCTTGAAGCGGTTGAAGGCCTTCGCCCGAATGAAAGCTCGCGCCAAACAGGAGGGCGGATCGTGAGACAAGCAGATCTGTTCGGCGACACGCCCGTGCGGCGCCCTAGGCGTGTGATGATGCACGCGACCGATACGGGGCAGCCCCCGTATTCGATGCCGCATTGGCGTACCGACAAGGGCGGGCACTTCGAATGCCAGCGTTGCGGCCATGTCCATGGGTGGCAGTTCAACATGACGGAAAGTGAGATCTGGCGCGGCCTGCCGTGTCCGACATGCAACAAGGGAGCCAACCAGTGACCGGCTTCCTCGACACCCCTGCCGAGCGGCTGATGGTCGCCGGCCTGATCGTCTTCATCGTGTGCCTTGCCTGCGTGATGGCCTGGTGCGCGAGAGAGCTTGCCCGCGACGTTCGCGGCCGCAAGAGGCGCTGAGGCGCCGTTTCCTCCCAACCTGGGGGCGGCCTGTGTATCGGGTAGCCGCCCCGTATTTTTCGGGAGTTCCCCATGACCTTCCTGATCGGTTTCGGTGCGGGCGTCGGCGCCTGCCTTGTCCTGCTGCTTCTGGCCCTGCGCGGGCAGACGGCCGCGCTTCGCTCGCAGCATGACGAGATCGCCGCGCTTCTCGATGCCGATCCGGGAAGCTGGCAGCAACCGCGCGCCCCCATCGACACAAAGCGCGCAGCCGGGCCGGTAGAAGGAGAAGAGGCATGACCAAACTGGACGAGGACTTGCTGGCGTTTCTGGAGTGGCTTGAGCCGTTTATTCCCAGCCCGTTTCACGATGGAAAGACCGCGCCGGTGAGCACCGGGGTTATGACCTGGGCGACCGAACTCCACCGGCGGCTGATGGCAGAGTTAACGGATCGGCGTGAGCTTGGCGGGCAGGTTTCGGAGGTTGTTCGAGCCCTCGTCAAGCACTCGAACAATCCGTCTTGGGCGATGGTGCATCCGGGCCGCGCGAAGACCGCCTCGCCGAAGTATATGCGCGCGATCATGGTGCCATCTGAGATTCTGTTTCTCGCCGGCGAACTGCTCGCCGCAGCCCGGATGGATACCGGAACCGCAGCCGAAGAGCCGGCCGGCACCCCGCCCACGACATGCGCCGATGCGGCAGCGGAGCACGCGTTCGAGGTCGGCGACGTGGTTCAGCTCAAGAGCGGCGGCGCCACGATGACCGTATCCGCTGCGGATTGCTGCACCGTGGAATGCGTGTTCATGGATCGCTGGGGCGAACTCAAGACAGAGGATCTGCCCTTGCGGTGCCTCCGCCTCGCAGACGAGACGGACGACGCCCTGCCGTTCTGACCCAGCTTCGCGCGGTTTCACCCCCTCGGCCGCGCGGATCCCGCCGGCGGATGCCAAGGGCGTCCGTCGGCGGATGCCCTTTCAGGGGCTACATTGACAGAAGCGCGGCTTGTCCGCCGACTGTCTGGAAAACCACTGCCACGATCGAGGACACGGCCATGGCCCGCAGGCACCAGGTGAAAATCCCTTATGTCAAATGGCGTGATGGACGCCCCCGGTTTTCTCCGGGACCGAAGCTGCGCGCGGCCGGCCACGTCGGCACGGACTTGCGCCATCCCGACGGCGGGCGCATCGAGCCCGCGCGGTTGCAGCCGGGCACCCGCAACGGGGGCGAGTGGTTCACGGCCGGAGAGGCCATGGACTGGTCGGCGGCGTTTGCCCGCAGCCTCGCCGCCGCTCCGGAAAAGCCGGCGTCTCGCACCGGTAGGCGCGCGGCCGTGCGCGGCGCCCGCTACAGCGTGCGCCGGCTGCTGGACGAATGGCAGGCATCGCCGGCCGTCATCGAGGACCTGGCGGAGAAGACCCGTCGCGACTACGCCAAGAAGGCGCGGGTCATCGAGCAGGCCGCGCCCGACCTCTGGGAGGCCGAGGCCGACGCGCTTGACCAGACCATCCTCTATGGCCTGTACGAGGACCTGCGCCAGGCGCGCGGCCTGTCCACCGCGAACGGCGTCATCCGCGTGTTGTCGGCCGCCATCAGTTGGGGCCTGCGCCGGGGCAAGTTCAGCGTGTTGCGCGCCAACCCCGCGCTTCGCCTCGGCATGAAGACGCCGGCGCCGCGTGTCCGGTTCGCGACCCGTACCGAGCTGCAAACCCAGATCGAGGTGGCCGACGCCGTGGGGATGCCGGAGATGGCGGACAGCTTCGTTCTGGCGGTCTGGTCGGGTCAACGCCAGGGCGATCGTCTGGCGCTCACCCTGCGCGGCAAGATCAAGGGGCGCATCGTCTTGCGCCAGTCCAAGACCGGCGCCATCGTCCAGCTTCCGGCCGCGCCGGAGCTGACGCGCCGCCTGGACGCGGCGGCCGCGAGGCGCAAGGCGGCCGAGGTTGTCGACCCGCATGTGATCCTGTTCGAGAAGACGTGGAATCCCTTCAAGGAAGACCACTACCGCCACGTCTATTCGGAGATCAGGCGCATCGGCGTGCATGGCCTGTGGCGCGAGGGGAGGTACGGCGACAAGATCCGCCTGCTATGCCCCTGCAACGAGCGTTTCAAGTATCTGCCGGTCGAGCACGGCCGCACGGCCGGAACGCCGCTGGTGAGCCCCTGCGCGTCTCTGGCGACCTTTCGGGAGAGCGACTTCCGCGACACCGCCGTGACGTGGCTTGCGCTGGCCGGGTCAACGGTGCCGGAGATCGCCAGCGTCACCGGCCACAGCCACCAGAGCTGCACCCAGATCCTCAAGCACTATCTGGCGCAGCACCCGGAAATGGCATCCAGCGCCATCGCCAAGATGATCGCCTGGTACGACGCCGACGGCGAGACGGAAATCGGCCTGTGAGAACAGCCGGAGAACCTGTGCGACCGTGCGACGTCGCACGCTGGTCGCACAAACGGCACCGTTCCGCCTGTGTTCACGGCGCAAGAATTGCGCCTTTCGGCGAATTTCTCTGTGATTTCAAGAGGGGGAAAGTGGTGGGTGCACGGGGATTCGAACCCAGGACCGGCTGATTAAGAGTCAGCTGCTCTACCAACTGAGCTATACACCCACAGACCTTTTCGGTCTCGGCGGAGCCCCTGATCAGGGACAGAACCGCCGCCGGTTGACGCTGTGCGCCAGCCGTTGTGAGGCGTATATACAAAGGCCCGACGGTCCATGCAAGAGGGTTTGTCGTCGAAGTTTTCCTGTTGGGGTATTCTTCGTCCGGTCTGGGGATAAGTCGGTCCGCATGGGATTGGTGCCTGAAAGGGAGAAGGGGGAGGTTTCCCGAGGTCCGTCGACAGGGTGACCGCTTGCCGAAACATTCGGCAAGCGTGGGGCGTTTGACGCGTAATTTCCTGACTTTGCGCTTGACCGGTCCGGTGGTGACGTCTACGTTTCGCCGCGTCGGCGGATCCATCGAGATGCGTCGGTCACGAGTCTGATCCCTCAAATCAGTGCGGTCAGGCGCGAATTCTGGAAAACGGAGACGGGACGGATCATGGGCATGGGGCTCATTATCGTAAGCGGGACGCGCGCGACTCGGGCGGGATAAGATCCGCATCCGAAAACAGTCACGCGCGTGTTAAGGCCTCCCCGGGGGCCCTTTTTATTGCCTGATCGCCAGTCCCGGGATGCGATCATCAAAGGATGACACGGCCTGAAGGGGTCGACTGTGACAATCGAGGACAGGACAATGAAGCGTGAGATGACCGGCGCCGAAATGGTGCTCCAGGCACTCAAGGACCAGGGGGTCAAACACCTGTTTGGCTATCCCGGTGGCGCCGTGCTTCCCATTTACGACGAGATCATCCAGCAGGACGACGTAGAGCACATCCTCGTTCGCCACGAGCAGGGGGCGGGCCATGCCGCGGAAGGCTACGCGCGTTCCACGGGGAAGCCGGGCGTGGTTCTCGTTACCTCCGGGCCGGGCGCGACCAACATGGTCACCGCTCTGACCGATGCGATGCTCGATTCCATCCCGCTTGTCTGCATCTCGGGTCAGGTGCCGACTCATCTTATCGGCAATGACGCATTCCAGGAGTGCGATACCGTCGGCATCACCCGGCCCTGCACCAAGCACAACTGGCTGGTGAAGCGGATCGAGGACCTGCCCCGGATTCTCCATGAGGCATTCTACGTCGCGACCTCGGGGCGCCCGGGGCCGGTCGTGGTCGATATTCCGAAGGATATCCAGTTCGCGACCGGCGTCTACGATCCGCCCACGCAGATCGCGCACAAGAGCTACCGCCCGCAGGTGAAGGGCGACATGGAGGCGATCCGCCGGGCGGTCGAACTCATCGCGCGCGCGAAAAAGCCGGTCCTCTATACCGGCGGCGGCGTCATCAACTCGGGCCCGGCCGCGGTTCAGCTCTTGCGTGAGTTCGCCGGGATGACCGGCATTCCCGTCACATCCACGCTGATGGGCCTCGGAGCGTTTCCCGCCTCCGATGACCAGTGGCTCGGCATGCTCGGCATGCACGGCACGTATGAAGCCAACCTGGCGATGCACGACTGCGACGTGATGGTGAACATCGGAGCGCGTTTCGACGACCGGATCACCGGCCGCATCGATGCCTTCTCGCCGAACTCGCTCAAGATCCACATCGACATCGATCCGTCCTCGATCAACAAGACGGTCAAGGTCGACATCCCGATCGTGGGCGACGTCGCGCATGTGCTGGAGGACATGGTGCGGCTGTGGCGGAACGGCTCGCACCGGATGGACAAGGCGGCTCTCGGCGAATGGTGGGAACAGATCAAGGTCTGGCGTGCCCGCGAGTCGCTCGCCTACCGTGCCTCCGACGACATCATCATGCCGCAGTATGCGATCCAGCGCCTGTACGAGCACACCAAGGAGCGCGAGACCTATGTCTCGACCGAGGTGGGGCAGCATCAGATGTGGGCCGCCCAGTTCTACGGTTTCGAGGCCCCGAACCGCTGGCTTACCTCGGGCGGGCTGGGCACCATGGGCTACGGCCTTCCGGCGGCCATCGGCGCGCAGGTCGCTCACCGCGATGCGCTGTGCATCGACATTGCCGGCGATGCGTCGATCATGATGAACATCCAGGAGATGGCCACGGCCGTGCAGTTCGGTCTGCCGGTCAAGGTGTTCATCCTGAACAACCAGTACATGGGCATGGTGCGCCAGTGGCAGCAGCTCCTGCACGGCAACCGACTGTCGCACTCCTATCACGACAGTCTGCCCGACTTCGTGAAGCTTGCCGAGGCGTTCGGCGGTCACGGAATCGTCTGCGACAAGCCCGCCGACCTCGATGCCGCCATCGAGGAAATGATCGAGACCCCCAAGCCGGTGCTCTTTGACTGCCGGGTGGCCAATCTCGCCAACTGCTTCCCGATGATTCCCTCGGGCAAGGCGCACAATGAAATGCTGCTGCCCGACGAGGCGAACGACGAGACGGTGGCGAATGCCATCGGCGCGTCCGGCAAGGCTTTGGTGTGAGCGGGGAAGGACCGGAACAATGAACGCACAGAACCTGAATGCGCCCTCCGCCTATTTCATGGCGGACGTTCCCGAACAGATCGAAAGCCACACGCTGTCCGTCGTGGTCGACAACGAGCCGGGCGTTCTGGCTCGCGTGATCGGTCTCTTTTCAGGGCGCGGTTACAATATCGACAGCCTCACCGTGTCGGAAACGGAGCATGAGAAGCACCTCTCGCGGATCACCATCGTGACGACCGGAACGCCCATGGTGATCGAGCAGATCCGCCACCAGCTCGACCGGCTCGTTCCGGTGCACCGTGTGACCGACCTCACCGTCGAGGCACGGATGCGCAGCCTGGAAAAGCCGCTGGAGCGCGAGCTCGCGCTGGTGAAGGTGTCAGGTGTTGGCGAGAAGCGCCTCGAGGCCTTGCGCCTTGCGGATGCCTTCCGCGCAACGGTCATCGACGCGACGACGGAGCATTTCGTCTTCGAGATCACGGGGCGGACCAACAAGGTCGAGCAGTTCATCTCGATCCTGAAGCCTCTCGGGCTCGTCGAGGTGTCCCGCTCGGGAGTGGCAGCACTTCAACGGGGATCCGACGGGCTGTAACCCGGGCGGTCCCCCTGCGGTTCAAGAAAGCGGATCTGACGGGCCTGCGAAGGCTTGTCAGATTCATTTCGATCGGCTAGGAACGAGCCGGTAACGATTTGCTTGCGTTTCGCGGGCCATGATCGACATAAAGTTTCAATTCGGAGGCGCCAGCCTCCCAAATGGGGACAGGATCGACAAGATGATCGCCGCGGGCACCACTGCCGCCATTGCGATCGACGCGCAGGACCTGCGCGGCCGTCTCCTTCTTGCGTCCTCCCTCCTTCTCGGCGGCCTCCTTCTCCTTATCTGCCCCTGAGCGCTGACTGGCCTCCGGAACGGTGGCGGGCACTCAGGGGATGGAACTTCCAGCCAGACAGAGAATGACCGGCATCGGCGCATGCGATCAGACCGCGCCCGAAAATGCCGGATTAGAAGGACCGAGACGACATGGCCGACAACGACAAGATCTTCATTTTCGACACCACCTTGCGCGACGGCGAACAGTCGCCCGGCGCCTCGATGACGCTCGAGGAGAAGCTGCAGGTTGCCGAGCTGCTCGACGACATGGGCGTCGACATCATCGAGGCGGGCTTTCCCATTGCGTCCAATGGTGACTTCGAGGCGGTTTCCGAGATCGCGAAGCGCTCGAAGCGTTCGGTGATCGCGGGTCTGGCACGCGCCATCCACGCCGATATCGACCGGGCGGGCGAGGCGGTACGCCACGCCGAGCGCGGCCGGATCCACACCTTCGTGTCGACTTCACCGATCCATCTGGAGCACCAGATGAAGAAGTCCGAGGGTGAGGTGCTCGACATCATCACCGATACGGTGGCCCGGGCACGCAATCTGGTCGAGGACGTCGAGTGGTCGGGCATGGATGCGACCCGCACGCCCATCGACTACCTCTGCCGTTGTGTCGAGGCGGCGATCCGGGCCGGCGCGACCACGATCAATCTCCCCGATACGGTCGGCTATGCGACGCCGGACGAGTACAAGGCGATGTTCGAGGCGATCCGCAACCGGGTGCCGGACGCGGACAAGGCAATCTTCTCCGTGCATTGCCATGACGACCTCGGTCTGGCCGTTGCCAACTCGCTCGCCGGTGTTGCCGGTGGTGCGCGGCAGATCGAGTGCACGATCAACGGTCTGGGCGAGCGGGCGGGCAACGCCGCCCTGGAAGAGATCGTCATGGCGATCCGTACCCGCTCCGACGTCTTGCCCTACGCATGCGGCGTGGACCCGGTCTTCCTGACCCGCGCCTCCAAGCTCGTTTCTGCGGTTTCCGGTTTCCCGGTCCAGTTCAACAAGGCCATTGTCGGCAAGAATGCCTTTGCGCACGAGAGCGGTATCCATCAGGACGGCATGCTCAAGAACGCCGAGACCTACGAGATCATGCGCCCCGAGGATGTGGGGGTGAAGGCGACCTCGCTGGTGATGGGCAAGCATTCGGGCCGTCATGCCTTCCGTCAGAAGCTCGAGGAACTGGGCTACGAGATCGGCGGCAATGCGTTCGAGGATGCCTTCCGTCGCTTCAAGGAACTGGCCGACCGCAAGAAGCATGTCTACGACGAGGACATCGATACGCTGGTCGAGAACGAGATCGCGACCCAGGGCGAGCACATCCGCGTGATCGCGCTCACGGTGATTGCCGGAACCGGCGGTCCGCAGAAGGCGATCCTGACCATGGACGTGGATGGCCGCCACGAAACCCGCGAGTGCTCGGGCGACGGTCCCGTGGACGCGACGTTCAATGCCATCAAGGCCATCGTGCCGCATGAGGCGAACCTGTCGCTCTATCAGGTTCATGCGGTGACCGAGGGGACCGATGCGCAGGCCGAGGTTTCCGTGCGACTGGAATGGGATGGGCGCATGGCAACGGGCAAGGGTGCGGACACCGATACGCTGGTCGCGTCTGCGCGGGCCTATGTCTCGGCTCTCAACCGTCTGATCGCGCGTCAGAACCGTCCGGATCACCAGGAGCTCAAGGCGGTCTGATCGGACTGGCCTTGTTTGCAAACGAGAAAGGGCCCCGGCGGATATCCGCCGGGGCCCTTTGCTCTTGTTGCCATGCCAAGTTCCGCCCGTTCAGCCCTCGGTTCCAAACCGTCGTGCGAGGGCGGGTGACAGGATCTGCAGGCAGTCCACGGCCATGTCGTCCAGCACCATGCGCTGGCGCAGTGTGAAGCCGATGCCCTCCATCATGCGCCGTCCAGGGGTGTTTCCCGCGGCGACGAAGGCGATAAGGTGCGTGTAGTAGGTGTTGCGGAAGTACCAGTCGACGAGGGCGCCCGCGAGCTCGGACGCATAGCCCTTGCCCCAGTGTGCGGCGCCGAGGCAGATGCTGAGAGCGACTTCCGAAGTGGTTTCGTAAACGGAAAAGCCGGCCCGACCGATAAAGTCGCCACTCTGGAGCAGCGCCTTCCACTGGCTGAACCCGCGTCGCTCCTGACCGGTTATGTAGTCCGCGAGGTGCCTTTCCGCGTCCGCACGCGTCTGAATGACCTCGTGAGAGGCCAGGAACCTGTTCACGGACGGGTCATTGTGCAACGTAACGAGGTCGGACAGGTCCGACGGCTCGAAGGTCGAAAGGCGCAGCCGCTCGGTCTCCAGGATCGTGCTGCGAGGCATCATGTCCTCCCGTGTCGGCATCTTGATGCGAACCGCCCGATGTGCTGCTGCCTGCCGGGAAACCTTCCCCGGTGAGGCCTTCTGCCCGGTCGCTCGGTGCGTTCTGTTCTGTTCCCCGCCGGCACTTCCTCCGGGAAGCCCGACCAATTCCAACGTCCGCCGTGCCTCAGGGCATTCTCTGATCGGGCGTCGGATCGCAAGCGCGGCACGATGCCATTGCCGCACGTTATGAACCTATATGATTCGATTATGCTTCAAACGAGGCGTTCCGATCAATGTGGGGCAATGTTCCCAAAACTCAAGGTAGTATTTTTCCTGCGACTGCCACCCGATCACTCGGGTCGATCCGGGGCCAGTCGCCGAGTTGCCCGCGGAAGAACGTTTCCTGCCGCTTCGCATAGCGGCGCGTGGCGACGATGGAGGCTTCTATCGCCTCGTCAAGCGTGCTCGAGCCAGAGGCCACTTCGGCAAGTTCGCGCACACCGATCGCCTTCATGGCAGGGAGGGTCGGATCGAGCGTCCGGGAAGCGAGAGCTGTCGCTTCCTCGATGCCGCCGGCGGTGACCATCTGGCGAAACCGTTCGGCAATGCGCGCGTGCAGCCAGGGGCGGGGCGGCGCCAGAACAACCTTTGGCGTGTCGGCGGGCAAGAGAGCCCGGCCGGGCTCCCGCTGCCAGGAGAGCAGCGACCGTCCGGTCGCGTCGATGACCTCGAGCGCGCGGGTGAGGCGCTGGGTGTCGCCCGGCTCGAGACGATGCGCCATTTCCGGATCGCGCGACCTGAGGGCTTCATGCAACTCGCCGGGCTCCGCGTCTCCGGCCATGTCACGCCACCTGTTCCGGATTTCCGCTGGGATCTCCGGCACCGTGGAAAGGCCTCCGAGAAGGGCACGGAAATAGAGGCCCGTTCCGCCGACGATTACCAGGGCGCGGTTGTGCTCGTCGGCTTCCTGAAGCACCTGGCGGATGTCGTCGAGCCATGCCGCAACGGAGTAGTTCCGTGCCGCATCGACATGACCGTAGAGACGGTGCGGCGCTCGGACGAGGTCTTCCGCAGGGGGGCGGGCGCTCAGCACGTCGAGGTCCCGATAGACCTGCATGCTGTCCGCGTTCACCACGAGCGCGTCATGGGCCTCCGCCTGTTTCAGTGCCAGCGCCGACTTGCCGCTTGCCGTGGGCCCGGCTATCAACAGGGCCTGTTTTCTCACCCGAATGTCCCCGTTGCTGGAAGGCGGTTCGCCATGTCTCTCGTCGCCACCCTCGTGTCCGCGCCCCAGACCCCGCAACTCGATTCCGACCTTGCCGGGCGCGCGGCCGAAGCACTCGGTGACCTCGCCGCCGGGTCGGTGGAGACGCGCGTGCTTGCCGAAGGCCTGGCTGTCGATCTTTTCTTCGAGGCACGCAGTGACGGCATGTCGCGCGAGGCGGATACGCGCCTGCGCGAGATCGTCTCTTCCGCGCCCGTCGATGTCCTTGTGCAGAAACACGAGGGGCGACGCAAGCGTCTGCTGATCGCCGACATGGACTCAACCCTGATCGAACAGGAGTGTATCGACGAACTGGCGGCGGCGGTCGGCAAGAAGGATGTGATCGCGGCGATCACCGAACGTGCCATGCGCGGAGAGCTCGAATTCGAGGGAGCCTTGCGAGAGCGGGCCGGAATGCTGGCGGGTCTTCCCGAGACGGTGATTGCCGAGGTTTTGTCGAACCAGATCACACTGACGCCCGGTGCGAAGGCGCTTGTTGCGACCATGAAGGCACATGGCGCCTATTGTGCACTGGTTTCCGGCGGGTTCACGGCTTTCACGGCCGAGATCGCCGCAACGCTCGGCATGGACGAGAACCGGGCGAACACGCTCGAGATCGAAAGCGGTCGTCTTACCGGGCGGGTCGGAGAGCCGATCCTTGGCCGGGCCGCCAAGCGCCAGCGGCTCCAGGAACTGATCGCGGAACTCGGCCTCGATGCGTCCGGCACCATGGCCGTGGGCGATGGCGCGAATGATCTCGCCATGATCGAACTGGCGGGCCTGGGCGTTGCCTTTCACGCGAAACCGGCCGTGGCGGCAGCCGCGGATGCCCGGGTCGACCACGGCGATCTCACGGCGTTGCTTTATTTTCAGGGCTATACGGCGTCGGAAATCCGCAACGCCTGAGATGGCGCAAGCCCTCTTTTGGGGAAAGAAAACGGGCGCGGCGATGGATCGCCGCGCCCGTTTCTTGTTTCAGGCCGATGCTTCAGGTCGGCGGATCAGTCGGTGATCTGCAGCGGAATGAAGCGGACCTCGCCCTGGGCGTTGGAGATCAGGAACAGGGCCAGGCGACGGTCGCCTTCCTTGAGGTCTTTGACCTTCGCGACAATCTCATCGGGCGTCGCGACGCTCTCCTGCGCGATCTCGACGATCACGTCGCCGGCACTGATGCGCTTTTCGGCGGCCGGGCTGTCGGTGGCGACCTCGGTGACGACGACGCCATTCACGTCCGCACCGATGCTGAACTTCTCGCGAAGTTCGTCCGACATCGGGGCAAGCGTCATGCCGAGAACCTCTGTGGTCGTCTTGGCCGGCGCGGCCTTGTCGTCCGAGCCGTCGGCAGAGGCGATCTTGTCGGCCTCCTCGAGGCGACCAAGGGTGACGTTGAGGTTCACTTCCTCGCCCTTGCGCAGCACGACGACGGAGACTTCCTCACCCACGGGTGTGTCGGCTACCATTCGCGGCAGATCGTGCATGTCCGGCACCTCGGTGCCGTTGAACTCGATGATGACATCGCCGGCCTCGATCTTGGCGTCCTCGGCCGGGCCGTCCTCGGTGACGCCGGCAACGAGAGCACCGCGCGCGCGGTCCATGCCGAGGCTCTCGGCGATCTCGTCGGTGACTTCCTGGATGCGCACGCCAAGCCAGCCGCGCCGCGTCTCGCCAAACTCGCGGAGCTGCTGAACGACGCGGATCGCCGTGTCCGAGGGGATGGCGAAGCCGATGCCGATGGAGCCGCCGGACGGCGAGATGATCGCGGTGTTGATGCCGATGACTTTGCCTTCACGATTGAAGAGCGGGCCGCCGGAGTTGCCCCGATTGATGGAGGCGTCGGTCTGGATGTAGTTGTCGTAGGGGCCGGAGTTGATGTTCCGGTTCCGCGCGGAGACGATGCCGGTCGTCACCGTTCCGCCGAGGCCGAACGGATTGCCGATGGCCATGACCCACTCGCCGACACGCATGGCGTCGGACGAGCCGAACGAGACGGCCGGCAGCGGTGACTCGGGCTCGACCTTGAGCACGGCGATGTCGGTCTTGGGATCGGTCCCCACCACTTCGGCGCTGAGTTTGGACCCGTCCGAGAAATTCACGGTGATCTCGTCGGCACCCTCGATCACGTGATTGTTGGTGACGATGATGCCGTCCGTGCCATCGAGAACGAAGCCCGATCCCAGCGACTGGACGCGCCGGGGGCGGTCGTTGTCACGGTTCTGACGGTTGAAGAACTCGTCGAAGAACTCCTGGAAGGGGGACCCTTCGGGAACCTGCGGGATCGGCACCGAGCGTTGTGCGGTGACGTTCTGGGTGGTGGAGATGTTCACCACCGCATCCAGCAGGGTCTCGGCGAGGTCGGGAATCGATTCCGGCGGCTGCGCGAGTGCAGGGGAGGCGGGAATGGAAATGCTTCCCGCGCCCACGAAGCAGGCGAGTGCGCCCGCGAATGCCAGTCGGGACACGCGGCCGAGGCCGCGACGTTTAGGAAGAGCGGTCTGCAACAGGGCCATCGGCCGTTGTCCTCCATCTGATGGGCGGCTTGCCGTCGGCTTCCGTCCGGTGGTTCAGCTTAACGCCGGTGGCCGGGAAGGAGAAACAGCTTCTCCATCCCGGCCACCTGGCTTTCATTTGGTGTCAGCCGCGCACGAACCAGACCAGGCATACGCCGGTCGCAAGAACGGTGAGACCGGCAATTCTCAAGGTCTGGTCGGGAAGATCCAGCATTTGCCGGATCGCCCTCTTCATGGCGCCAGGCGCCAGCGCGTAGATCGTTCCCTCCAGCGCCAGCGCTAGGCCAAGAGCGGCCAGCAGGTCCGTCACTGGGCCTGCGACGTCTGTGCCCCGGACTGGGGCAGTGTCGGTTGCCGGGCCGTGTCACCGTCCTGGGCGCCCGGACCAAGCGGGTTGCGGAAGTAACGGAAGAAGTCCGAGTTCGGCGACAGCACCATCGAGGTGCCGCCTTCGTTCAATGCGGAGGAATAGGCCTGCATCGAGCGATAGAAGTCGAAGAACTCCGAGTCCTTTCCGAAGGCTTCCGCGAAGATCCGGTTCCGCTCGGCGTCGCCGTCACCGCGGATCACCTCGGCATCGCGGTTGGCTTCCGCCACGATGACGGTGGCGTCGCGGTCAGCGCGGGAGCGGATGCGCTGCGACTGCTCGGCGCCCTGGGCACGGATCTCCGTCGCTTCACGCTGACGCTCGGTCTGCATCCGGCGGAAGATCGCCTCCGAGTTGGTCTGCGGCAGGTCCGCGCGACGGATCTTGACGTCAATGACATCGATACCGATCGGTGCGGCCCGCTGGGCAACGTCCTTGCGGATGCTGTCCATGAGTTCGGCGCGCTGGTCGCGAACAACCTGGGTGAAAGTCGCGCGGGCGAGTTCCGAACGCAGGCTCGACTGAAGGAACGTCGAAAGTCGCTGGTTGGCCTCGTTGATGTTGTTCACCGTCTGGTAGAACAGCACCGGATTGGTGATCCGGTAGCGGGCGAAAGCATCCACGACAAGCCGCTTCTTGTCCGAGGCGATGGCCTCGATCGGCGGCATGTTGAGGTCAAGCACGCGCTTGTCGAAGTAGACCACGTTCTGCACGAACGGGACCTTGAACTTGAGGCCCGGATCGCGCTCGCTTCCCTTGATCTCGCCGAACTGCAGGATCAACGCCTGCTGTGCGGGATTGACGATATAGAGGGACATGTAGCCGACGATGGCCACGGCGACGAGGACGATGCCAAGCAGACCCAGGAAACCGTTCTTCATCACTGGTTGCCTCCGGTGCGGGCGTTGCCCTGGTTGCGGTTGAGCTGGTCGAGCGGAAGATAGGGAACCACGCCCGAAGAGCCCGCGGAGTCATCGATGATGATCTTGTTGTTGGCGCCAAGAACCTTTTCGAGGGTCTCAAGATAGAGACGCTGACGGGTCACGTCAGGGGCCTTCTCGTACTCCTCGCGGATCTTCTCGAAACGCTGTGCCTGACCGCTTGCTTCGGCAACCGTCTGCTCACGATAGGCGTTTGCCGCCTCAAGAATTCGCGCCGCATTGCCTCGTGCTTCCGGCACGATCCGGTTGGCATAGGCCTGCGCCTCGTTCTGGATGCGCTCCTGGTCGGCGCGGGCAGCCTGAACGTCGCGGAAGGCCTCGATCACCTGCTGCGGCGGATCGACCTTCTGCATCTGAACTTCGGTCACATGCATTCCGGCGCCGTACTGGTCGAGCGCTTCCTGCATGAGCTCCAGAACAGATTGCTGGATGGGGGTCCGGTTCTCGCCGAGAATGGCGTCGATGTTGCTCTCGCCGACGACCTCGCGCATGGCGCTTTCGGCAACTGCCTTCACCGTCCGCTCGGGGTACTGGATGTTGAACAGGAAGTTCGACACGCCTTCCGGGGTGTTCTGGATGCGCCACTGAACCTTGAAGTCGACGTCGACGATATTCTCGTCGCCGGTCAGCATCAGGCTTTCCTCAGTCACGTCCTGAGTGTTTACGCGTCCGCCGTTGATGGTCTCGCGCAGACCGATGGAAACCTCACGGATGCGCTGGAAGTCCGGCGTGTAGACCGTGCCGATCGGATAAGGCCAGTTGTAGTTCAGGCCCGGAGCGGTCTGGCTGGTCACTTCGCCGAAGACGAGTTCGACGCCGACCTGCCCCTGTTCCACGCGGTAGAAGCCGGTGGCAAGCCAGATCACGCCTGCAACGAGGATTGCCAGCACGACGCCCTTGAAGCCCATGTTTCCGCCGCTGGGCAGAACGGTCTTCAGCTTGTCCTGGCTGCGCTTGAGGAGCTCTTCCAGATCGGGCGGGTTACCGCCCCCGCCACCGCCGCCACCGCCGCGTTGCGGGCCGCTGCCCCAGGGACCACCACCGCCGGAACCACCGCCCCATGGGCCGCCGTTTCCGCCGCCTTTCCAGCCACCGCCGTTCTGGTTGCTCCAAGGCATCAACACATCCTTCGTCTGGCCCCGGCCGGCCGGGCCGGGGTCGTTGTCCTGATCGCGCCACTTGGCCTGGCGCGGTTATAGGAAGATTGGCGGGGGGTTTCAATGAAACCCGTTGACGCGCCTCCCGACGTGGAATTGGCGATTGAGGCCGCGCTTTTCAATGGATCCGGCGGCAAAACACCGCCGGATCCTTTGCCTTTTGGTTACCCGGCGAGCCGTTCGGCGTGCCAGGCGAAGTGTTCCTCGATAAATGTCGAGATGAAATTGTAGGAATGGTCGTATCCGCCCTGAAGACGAAGCGTCAGGTCGACACCGGCCTCGCGGCAGGCGGCCTCAAGCGCCCAGGGCTTGAGCTGTTCGCTCAGGAAGCCGTCGGAGGTGCCCTGGTCGACAAGGATGTCCGATGACCAGCCGTGCGCCTTCACCAGCGCACAGGCGTCGTGCTCCGCCCATTTTTCGCGGTCCGAGCCGAGATAGGCGCCAAGTGCCTTTTCGCCCCAGGGGCAATCCAGCGGGTTCGTGATCGGAGCGAATGCCGACACCGAGCGGAACAGGTCGGGATGACGCAGGGCCAGCGTCAGCGCGCCATGGCCACCCATGGAATGGCCGGTGATGCCCACCGCGCCTTCCCAGACCGGAAGTTCGCCCGCCACGAGCCGGTAGAGCTCGTCGGTGACATAGGTTTCCATGTTGAAATGCGGTGCCCAGGGCGTCTCGGTCGCATCGACGTAGAAGCCCGCGCCCTGACCCAGGTCATAGGCTTCGTCATTCGCCACATCGTCACCGCGCGGACTGGTGTCGGGGGCAATGACGATCAGTTCGTACATGGAGGCAAGCCGCTGATAGCCGGCCTTGTCGGTTGCGTTCTGCCAGGTGCACGTCAGGCCCGACAGATAGAAGAGTGTCGGGCAGGCTTCTCCGCGAAGCGCTTCCCGCGGAAGATAAGCGGCGAATTCCATGTCGGTGCCGGTCGCCGTGGAGGCGTGACGATAGACACGCTGCTCGCCACCGAAGGAGCGGGACGTGGAAACAAGGGTAAGGGTCATGGAGAGGCTGGCTCCTTAGGCCATCGAAAGGGACGCGGCGCATTGCCGCCGCATGTCGATATGGGGAATGCCGTCCTCGTCATAGACGTCGCTGACGGTCATGAAGCCGAAACGGGCGTAGAATTCGCGCAGATGCGCCTGGGCGGCAAGATGAATGTCCGCTTGAGGAAACGCGCGCGAACATTCCGCGATGCCAAGCTCCAGAAGCGTCGCGCCGAGGCCGGTCCCGCGCCAGGCCGGCGCGGTGACGATACGGCCGAGATGACAGTGGCCGTCGCCCTCAGGTGGCGGCAGCGGGGCGAACAGGCGCAGGCAGGCGGCAAGGTTCCCGCTTTCCTCCTCCTCGACGAGAAGGTGAAGGGCGTCCGGATCCCGGCCGTCGATTTCAGGATAGGCGCATTCCTGCTCGACCACGAAGACGTCGACCCTCAGCCGCAAAAGGGCGTGAAGGCGATAGATGTCGAGGTCGGCGAAATCGCACCAGAGCGCGCGCAAGGCGGGCCGTCCGGCCCGTGTCGCCGGCGGCGGATCAATCCTGCGCAGCATTACTCGCCCGCCGACCCTGCGCCGGCTCCCGACTGAAGGGCCGCGACCTGCGCCTCCAGCCGTTCGATCATCTCGCCGGTGCGGTCGTGGTTGTCTTTCAGCGCCTTGAGGGAAGAGGCAATGAGCGTGAGCTCGCTCGACAGGTCTCCGTCGGTCGGGCTTTCACCGACACCATGGAGCAGCCAGGTCGGGCTCACGGCCAGGAAGCCGGCCAGCATGGTCAGCCGGTTGGCCCGCGGCTCGGTGCGTCCGGTTTCCCAGCCGGTGACCGTTTCCGTCTTCACGCCGAGACGGCGGGCAAGTTGCGCGCCGCTCAGTCCGACAGCCTCGCGGGCCCGCCGGATGCGGCCTCCCAGCGTGTCGCGATCACGTGCTTCCGACCACAGTGTCTGTTCCGTCATGGCAACGACCTCCCTTGCCGGCATTCGGCGTGTGTCTGACGCGCCGGCGGTGGGGCCGGCGCGTCCTTCATGATTGCATCCGTGCGTCAGAAGGTGACGACGGAGCGGATCGACTTGCCCTCGTGCATCAGGTCGAAGGCGGTGTTGATCTCGTCGAGCGGCATGGTGTGGGTGATCATGCTGTCGATATCGATCTTGCCATCCATGTACCAGTCGACGATCTTCGGCACGTCCGTGCGCCCGCGTGCGCCGCCGAAGGCGGACCCGCGCCAGGAGCGGCCGGTGACGAGCTGGAACGGGCGGGTCGAGATCTCCTGACCGGCGCCGGCGACGCCGATGATGATGGATTCACCCCATCCCTTGTGCGCGCACTCCAGGGCCTGACGCATGGTGTCGGTACGGCCGATGCACTCGAAGGAGTAGTCGGCTCCGCCCTTGGTGAGGTCGACCAGATAGGGAACCAGGTCGCCTTCCACTTCGAACGGATTGACGAAGTGGGTCATGCCGTAGCGCTCACCCAGTTCCTTCTTGGACGGGTTGATGTCGACGCCGATGATCATGTTGGCGCCGACCATGCGCGCGCCCTGGATCACGTTGAGGCCGATGCCGCCAAGACCGAACACGACGACATTCGCGCCCGGTTCCACCTTGGCGGTGTTCACCACCGCGCCGATGCCCGTGGTCACGCCGCAGCCGATGTAGCAGATCTTGTCGAACGGAGCATCCGGACGGACCTTGGCCAGGGCGATCTCGGGCAGGACCGTGTAGTTCGCGAAAGTCGAGGTGCCCATGTAGTGGAACACCTTCTCGCCGTTGATCGAGAAGCGGGACGTGCCGTCGGGCATCACGCCCGCGCCCTGCGTCGTGCGGATCTTCTGACACAGGTTGGTCTTCGGATTGAGGCAGTATTCGCACTCGCGGCACTCGGGCGTGTAGAGCGGAATGACATGGTCGCCCGGCTTCAGCGAGGTGACACCCTTGCCGACCTCGACGACGACGCCGGCGCCCTCATGGCCCAGAATGGCAGGGAAGATGCCTTCCGGGTCATCGCCGGAGAGGGTGAAGGCATCGGTGTGGCACACACCGGTTGCCTTGATCTCGACGAGCACCTCGAAGGCCTTGGGGCCCTCGAGCTGCACGGTTTCGATGGTGAGCGGCTGGCCGGCCTTGTGGGCGATTGCGGCACGAACGTCCATGGGAAGAAAACCTCCGGGGGTGGAAATGCGAAAGCGGGCGGAACGCGACGGCAGTTGCCGCGAACCGTTTGGCCGATCCTAGGATAAGGAAGGTGTCCGGCGAAAGTAGGCAGGCGACCTGAGACAGCGATTGTGCGACAGGCTCGACAGGTTTTTTGTCGCAGAGGCGTGTCAGGCCGATCGTCTGCGGTGATAGGTGAGGAAGGTGACGTCGGCACTGTCCTTTTCCCCGCGTTCCGGCGTTTCCCGGGTGGTTTCCAGCCACAGGGCCGGATCGATCACGGGGAAGCGGGTATCGCCTGCGGGGGACGCATGGACGCGGGTGATCTCGAGGCGATCCGCGATGTCCATGGTTGCGGCGTAGATTTCGCCTCCGCCGATCACCATCACCGCATCCTTGCCCGCGTCGGTCGCGACCTGTCGGGCAGTCTCGAGGCCGGCCTTGAGCGAGGCGACGACGTGAATGCCCTCGTGCGAAAAGCCCGAATCCCGTGTGACCACGATATTGGTGCGGCCGGGAAGCGGCCGGCCGATGGACACGAAGGTCTTGCGCCCCATGAGAACCGGATGGCCGGTCGTCAGTCGCTTGAAGCGTTTCAGGTCGCTCGACAGCCGCCAGGGCATGTCGCCCGCGGAGCCGATCACCCCGTTCTCGCCGACGGCGGCGACGAGAACGACCTCCGGTGCGGGGAGCTGCTTTTCGCGTGTGTCGGACATTCCTGTTTTCTCCTCGCAGGTCGTGTCTTTTCCTAGACCGCCGTGCGTCAAATGAAAACGGCCCGCGTGTGCGGGCCGTTTCCTGTCCTGTTGAAACCCCGGTCGGGAGAGTGAGCTCCCTTGTCGACGAGGGCGTTCGCCCGAAGGCTTAGTTGCGCTCCTTGTCGACAAGGGCGCCCTTCTTGATCCCCCGCGCGTGGCCTTGCCGCGCGCCAGATGGCGATGCCTGGATCAAGAGGGCGTTTCGCCAGAAGGCTTAGTTGCGCTCCTTGTCGACGAGGGCGCCCTTCTTGATCCACGGCATCATGCCGCGCAGCTTCTCGCCGACTTCCTCGATCTGGTGGGAATCGTTGAGGCGGCGGGTGCCCTTGAAGCGGGCTTGGCCGGCCTTGCATTCCTGCATCCACTCGGACGTGAAGCGGCCGGTCTGGATGTCGGTGAGGATGCGCTTCATCTCGGCCTTGGTGTCGGGCGTGATGACGCGCGGGCCGGACATGTACTCGCCCCACTCGGCGGTGTTGGAGATCGAGTAGTTCATGTTTGCGATGCCGCCCTCGTAGATGAGGTCGACGATGAGCTTCACCTCATGCAGGCACTCGAAGTAGGCCATCTCGGGGGCGTAGCCCGCCTCGACCAGGGTCTCGAAGCCGGCGCGGATCAGCTCCACGAGGCCGCCGCAAAGCACGGCCTGCTCGCCGAAGAGGTCGGTCTCGCACTCTTCCTTGAACGTGGTCTCGATGATGCCAGAACGGCCGCCACCGACGCCCGAGGCGTAGGCGAGGGCGAGGTCGAGGGCGTTGCCCGAGGCATCCTGGTGGACGGCCACGAGGCAGGGCACGCCGCCGCCGCGCTCGTACTCGCCGCGCACGGTGTGGCCGGGGCCCTTCGGAGCGATCATCATGACGTCGACGGTGGCCTTCGCCTCGATGAGGCCGAAGTGGACGTTGAGGCCGTGGGCGAAAGCGATCGCGGCGCCGTCACGGATGTTGTCGGCGATATGGTCCTTGTAGATGTCGGCCTGGAGTTCGTCCGGGGTGGCCATCATCATCAGGTCGGCCCAGCCGGCGGCCTCGGCGACGCTCATGACCTTGAGGCCGTCGGCCTCGACCTTCTTGGCCGTCGTGGAGCCCGGACGCAGGGCGACGACCACCTCGGCCACGCCGCTGTCCTTGAGGTTCAGCGCATGGGCACGGCCCTGGCTGCCGTAGCCGATCACGGCGACCTTCTTGGACTTGATGAGGTTCAGATCGGCGTCGCGATCGTAGTAAACGCGCATGGGGATCTCCCTTGGTTCTTGCGGTCTTGCAGTCGTGCCGGAAAAGACCGGCGGGTCACGTCCGGGCGGGCTCTTTCGTGTGTCCCGCTCCGTCGGATGGGTGAAGCGTCAGGAACTGATCGATGGCGCAACGCGCCCTGGCGCTGAAGTCCGGTTCCGCGACTTCGGGCGCTTCGCCCAGAAGCCAGCGGTTGTGGGCATCGCGCACGATAAGCCCGTAGAGTGTGCGGTAGGCGTCGGTCGTATCGTCGCAGGCGATGTGTCCCTGCCTGCGACCCGCCTCCAGCAGCACGCGGGCACGGGTGGCGATGCGCTCGCGGCCGCGCTCGAGAAGCAGGCGGCCGAGAGGGGCGCCCTCGCGGCTTGCGTGCGAAATGGCCAGCCGGTTGAGCGCCAGCGAGGTGTCTCCGGCAAGCACGGTCAGGAGGTCCTCCGCGAAGCTGACGAGCCTGTCGCGAAACTCCTCCGCGCTCAACCGTCCGCCGCGTTCGCCGGGAACCCGCACCTTGGACGCCAGATGGGCGACAATGGCGGCGAGCAGGCCGTCGCGGTCGCCGAACCACTTGTAGAGGCTTTCCTTGGAGCAGTTGGCCGCACGGGCGAGGGCTGCCGTCGTCAGCGCCTTCTCGCCTCCTTCCACGACCAGACGCAGAGCCGAGGCAAGCACCTCGTTCTGGCGGTCGTTGAATTCCTCCGGGGCGGGAGTGTCGGTCATCGGTCTCGGGGGCGGAGTGTCTGATTGAGGTGTTTGATTTCTGTGAGCCGCATGTCTCGGAGCACCCGATCAGATGCGTACCGTACCGTACGGTTCGCCGGCACAATGGCCCGGAAGGCCGCCGCCGTCAAGCGGGAAAGGGGGATGTAGTACCGCGCTAATACCACCGAAAACCGTGTCGCTGCTACCGTCCGTTTCTGTTGGCCACCGCCTCTCGCGCGGGATGGCGAGCGTGTGACTGTTCGGGAGGGAAAGTATGAGTGCGAAGAAGATCCTGATGATCACCGGTGATTTCACCGAGGACTATGAGACCATGGTGCCGTTTCAGACGCTGCTTGCCGTCGGGCACAGCGTCCACGCCGTCTGCCCGGGCAAGAAAAAGGGGGATAGCGTCGCGACGGCGATCCACGATTTCGAAGGTGACCAGACCTACACCGAAAAACGGGGCCACAATTTTGCGCTCAATGCGACATTCGCCGAGGTTGATCCGAGCGACTATGACGCGCTGGTGATTCCGGGTGGCCGCGCGCCGGAGTATCTGCGTCTCGATCCGCAGGTGATCGCGGCCGTGAAGCATTTCTTCGAGTCCGGCAAGCCCGTCGCCGCGATCTGCCATGGCGCGCAACTCCTGGCCGCGGCCGGGGTTATCGATGGGCGCAAGGTGTCCGCGTATCCGGCCTGCCGCCCTGAGGTGGAACTGGCGGGCGGCACCTACGCGGATATTGCCATTGACGGAGCGGTCACGGACGGCAAGCTGGTAACGGCGCCTGCATGGCCGGCCCATCCCGCATGGCTTTCGCAGTTCATGGCGGTGCTTGCTGCCTGAACGGCATGTCCTCGTGCGGGCCCGGCATTGTGTCGGGCCTGCGCTGTGCCGGTTTCGACGGCAGCCTTGCGGGCTTAGTCAAGGGGAGGAACAGACCATGTGCAAGCTCTTCATCGAGGCGGATCCGGCCCTGTGGGACAGCACGACGCGGTCCCTGCGCATTGAGCGGATGGTCACCAGCGTCCGGCTGGAGAACTTTTTCTGGGCGATCCTTGAGGAGATCGCCGCGCGCGACGGCATGAATCTCGTCCAGTTGATAACCCGCCTGCATGGCGAGTCTATCGAGGCGGGGCATGATCTTGGAAACTTCGCCTCGTTCCTGCGGGTCTGCTGCGGTCGCTATCAGGCCCTGCAGTTGAGCGGTGATATCCCGGGCGATCTGGAAACGCCGATCGCCACTCTCGACAGCGCAAGCATCCTCGACAAGGAGCGCAACCGCGCTGCCGCCGCGAGGCCCGCTCACGGCAGCGAATTGACCGTACTCAGGTCAGCCGCCGGCTAGAGAAACAACTCGCCACTGGCGATGACAACGGCCTGGCCGCCGATGCGCACGGCCTTGAGATTGCCGGCGTGAATATCGATCTCCAAGTCGATCATCGAGGGACGGGCCATGTCCACGCCCTGCTCGATACGCAGGTAGTGGGTGCCGTCGGTCGGCTTGTCGAAGTGGCGCACGACGCCGGCAAAGGCCGCCACCGCCGCGCCGGTCGCCGGATCCTCGCTGATGCCCATGGCGGGGGAGAACATGCGCGCGGAAAACGTGCTTTCGCTCGAGGTGGTCTGCCGGCAGTAGACATAGGCCGAGCCGAGCCCGCCAAAGCCTTCGTCCCACTGGCGCCCCGCGCGAGGCGCGGCACGCGACAGCGTCGAGAGGTCGGCAACCGGCACGAAGGCGAAGGGAACGCCGGCCTCGTAGGCCGTGGGGCGGTGGTTCTCGAAGCCAATCTCCGACGGTTCCAGTCCGAGGGCTGCGGCGATCACGTCCCTGTCGCCCAGCGGATCTGCGGGACGGGCAAGTTTCGGCACGTCGAACTCTGCAAAGCCTGCGGCCCCCGGTTTCAGCACGACGCCGCAGCGCACCTTGCCGACGGCTTCCTCGAGGACGACCATCGCGTTCTGATCCTCCTCGATCTCGCCGAACCTTTCGCGCGCCAGCAGGATCGCGGTGCCTACGGTGGGATGTCCCGCGAAGGGCAGCTCCTTTGCGGGGGTGAAGATGCGCAGCTTCGCGGAGTGGGTCGGCGTCTCGGGCGGCAGCACGAACACGGTCTCAGACAGGTTGAACTCACGGGCAATCGCCTGCATCCGCGCGTCCGACAGGCCCTCGCCGTCCAGGACGACCGCCAGCGGGTTGCCGGCAAGCGCCTGATTGGTGAAGACGTCGAGGATGAAATAGCGGCGTCCCATCGTGTCGTTCCCTCGCAATGTCAGGTGAACCGTGCGCTCTTGAGGCGCGTGTCGGTGTCGCGGAAGGTCCAGACTTTGGCATGGCCCGCGCATCAATACCAGCGCGGGTCGGGCCGCGTGGCCCTGCAAGCCTTAACGAAACCTTGACCGCGCTCGACGGACCCGCGCCTGCAATCCGGGAACAGGGGCGGTGCGTACAAACCGGTCATGACACAGTTCCTGAAAAGCTTTGCCCCGGGGGGACTTGCCGTCGTTGTCGGCGGAACCGGCGGTATCGGTTCCGCCCTCGTGTCCGCTCTCGAAACCGCGTCGGCTTTCAAGAGTATCGTGAGCCTGTCGCGGACCACGCAACCGGCACTGGATATCGTCGACGAGGGATCGGTTGCATGTGCGGCGGACCACGTCGCCGCGCTGGTGGGGGAGGGCATGCCGCTTCGACTGCTTGTCGACGCGACGGGTATTCTTTCCGATGGGGCCATGCAGCCGGAAAAGGCGCTGCGCCAGATCGATCCCGAGGCCATGGCGCGCTCTTTCGCGGTCAACGCCATCGGACCGGCACTTCTGCTCAAGCATTTCCTCCCGCTCATGCCGCGCGAGGGCAAGTCGGTTTTCGCGACCTTGTCCGCCAAGGTCGGCAGTATCGGTGACAACAGGCTTGGAGGATGGGTCAGTTATCGCGCATCCAAGGCAGCGTTGAACCAGATCGTCCGCACGGCCTCGATCGAGGTTGCCCGTCGCCGGCCGGAGCATGTCGTTCTTGCCCTTCATCCGGGCACCGTCG
Organism: Stappia sp.; assembly: GCA_002722295.1. GTDB lineage: Bacteria > Pseudomonadota > Alphaproteobacteria > Rhizobiales > Stappiaceae > Stappia. The sequence continues at coordinate 102,912 of PBLF01000030.1, forward strand.
AGACCCGCCTTTCGCGTCCGTTCGCGCGGACGGGGCTCGAGGTGCAGTCACCGGAGGTCGCGGCAGACCGCCTGCTTTCCGTTATCGACGCGGCCGGCCCGCAAGATACGGGGGCTTTCCTGAACTATCGGGGCGAGCGCCTGCCCTGGTAGGCAATTGCCCGTGTCTTGCGAGGCCATGCGAAGCCTGCCAGATTGCGCGCCATGTCACAGGCTGCTTCCTCCACCTTGCGGGTGTCCGCATTTTATCTCTTTGTCCCGCTTGATGATTTTCAGGCAATGCGGGACCCCTTGCTTGCGGTCGCGGAGGCGGCCCGCGTGCGGGGCTCCATCCTCCTGGCCGCGGAAGGCGTCAACGGAACGATCGCCGGCAGCGATGACGGCGTGGAAACCGTGCTTGCACACTTGCGCCGCGATCGGCGCCTGGCGGATCTGAGCGAGAAAAACGCCCGCGCGGAGCGAATGCCTTTCGGGCGGCTGAAGGTGCGTCTCAAGCGCGAGATCGTCAGCCTTGGCGTGGAGAGCGTGGACCCGCGCCGCCGCGTCGGTGCCTATGTGGCGCCGCAGGACTGGAATGCGCTCATCAGCGATCCGGATGTGGTGGTGGTCGACACCCGCAATGACTACGAGATTGCCTTCGGTTCCTTCGAAGGCGCGCTCTCGCCGGAAACCAGAACCTTCAGGAGCTTCCCGGAGTGGGTGCGCGGGCAGCGCGAGGCCGGACGCGCGAAAAAGGTCGCCATGTTCTGCACGGGCGGAATTCGTTGCGAAAAGGCGACGAGCTTCCTTCTCGATGAGGGGTTCGAGGACGTCTATCACCTCGACGGCGGCATCCTGAACTATCTGGAAAAAGTGCCCCGGGAGGAAAGCCTCTGGCACGGCGACTGCTTTGTCTTCGATGAGCGCGTCGCGGTCGATCACGATCTCCGTGCGACCTGGGGCGAGGGCGCGCCGGAGGAGGCCCGAGAGGTCCTCCCCGACGACCTCTATGCGCGGACGGAGCCCGGCGAGCCGTCGTCGGAGGATGGCGTCAAAGCTTGAAGCGATGCGGCGGCAGACCGCGCGCGGCGCCAGGCTGAAACAGGAACACATGCCCGCTTTGGGGGTAGGCGCTCAGCAGTGCCTCGTCATTGAGCGGGCGCAGTGACGTGACGGCGATGGCGTCGAGGTGAGGGCCGCAGAAACAGGTCATCGTGGGGCGTGGCACAGGCATGTCGATGCGCTCGACAAGTTGTCCGTCACGGTCGAAACGGTTGACGACCCCGGCGGAAACGCCTGCCGACCAGTAATGGCCGTTGGCATCCACGGTGCCGCCATCCGGGCGTCCCGTTTCATTGGTGAGCTGGACGAACGTTCGGCGGTTCGACATGTCACCGCTTGCGGGATTGAAATCGTAGGCGTCGATCCGCCCTGGCCGGCTGTCGGCGTGATACATGGTCCGCCCGTCCGGTGACCATGCAAGTCCGTTGGAGATGGTGAGTTCGTCCACGAGGCGGTCCGTTTCGCCGGACGCGGTCACCCGGTAAAGCGCTCCAATGGGTTCGCGCGTCGGCCGGTCATCCATTGTGCCGACATAGAAGGCGCCGTCCGGACCGACCTTGCCATCGTTCGTGCGGGTTCTCTCGTCATCCGCCTCGATCTCCGCAAGCGTGTCGAGGATCTCGCGGCTCTCGAGGTCATAGGTCACCACGCGGTCCCGCAGGGCAACCACGAGAACGTTGTCGCGAGTGGTCAGGCCGAAGGAGCCGACTGTCGAGGGAAACGTCCAGCTTCGTTCCTCACCGGTTTCCCAGTCTCGGGCGTGGATCGCCATTCCAAGGATGTCGCACCAGTAGAAGCGGTTTGCGTTCGGGTCCCAAAGGGCACCCTCGGCGAGGTCCGACCGCGTGTCGGACAGCTTTTCCACGGATTGCGGCATGGCCGGCTCCCTCGCGTCAGTGGCGCGGCGCCACCTTGGCCGCAACCGGGGTGCAGCCTGACGGAAGGCATGAGTGAAATCAAGCTACTTGGGGATGGTGCCAGGGAGGCGGTCAGGCGCTGCGCAGCCTGGTCGCGGTGGTCCGGGTCCGGCTCGCGGCGCGTCCCCGAAGCAGGGACGCGACCAGAGCATCCAGCCCCGCCAGCGTGTCCGGCTTGGTAAGCACGGCATCGGCGCCCGCCGCGCTTGCTTCCTCGGCCAGCTCCTCGTCCACGGCGCTCGTCATGACCATGATCGCCGTGTCACGAAAGCGCTCGATGGAGCGAATGACGCGCAGCAGCTCGATACCGGACATGTCCGGCATGTTGACGTCGATCAGCATGAGATCGGGAGACGACGCACGCTGGCTGGTCTCGTTCTGGGATCGCAGGAAGTCGAGTGCCACCGCCGGCCCGCGGCAAATGCTCAGGTCGACGGGTGCCCCTTCGTCGGAGGCCCGTGTCAGCGAGCGTCGCAGCAGCCACAGGTCGTCCGGGTCATCGTCTATGACGACAACGCGGGTCGAGCATCGGGACGCCGTGCCCGTCGCCTCGATCTCTCCGGCTCTCTTTGCAAGGTGCATCTCGCTCATGAGGCCGGATTATATCAGTAAATGTGTCAATAATCCATTGCATGGGCCGCATCGCCCGTGGACTAGGTGTCGCAGGGTCAGTCGCCGGTGATGGGAAAGGCCGTCTTTCGGGACACGGTTCGGATGGCAAAGGAGGATCGCATCCGGGAGACGCCGGGCAGGCGTGTGAGGTGGTCGCGATGGATGCGCTCGAAGTCCACCGGGTCCGCCGCGGCGATGCGCAACAGGTAGTCCGCGTCCCCCGCCATCAGGTGGCATTCCATGATTTCCTGCGAGCGGGCAACCGCATCCTCGAAACGGCTCAGCGCCTCGCTGGTCTGGGCGGTGAGCGAAATCTCCACGAAGATTTCCAGGCTGCGGCCGATGCGACTCTGGTCGAGCAGGGCGACATAGCTGTCGATGACGCCGCTTTCTTCCAGCGCCCTGACCCTTCTCAGGCAGGCGGACGGGGACAGGCCGATCTTTTCCGCCAGATCCGCGTTTGCGATGCGGCCGTCCCGCTGGAGTTCGTTGAGGATACGCCGGTCGATGCGGTCGAAGGTCATCATGAGGCTTCCTTTCGGCCCGCCGGGCCTGCTTGCTCAAGATCCGCATCATATTGCGTCATTGAATTTTATCACGCTCGATAATTGCGTCAAAGGGAGAGTGAAAGGCCTCTTTGCAAGCACATTCGACGGGGGCCGGTATAAACTTGCATGATGGGGCCAAAGAACCAGAGGGGCCCGAAAATGGAGGTTAAGATGAAGATTGGCGTGCCCAAGGAAATCAAGAACCACGAGTATCGTGTGGGGCTGACCCCCGACAGTGTGCGGGAACTGGTGGCTCATGGTCACGAGGTCGTGGTGGAAACCGGGGCGGGCGCCGGCATCGGTGCCCTGGACGACGACTACGAGGCGGCCGGCGCTTCGATCCTTTCCGATGCGGCTTCCGTTTTTTCTGCTGCGACCATGATCGTGAAGGTGAAGGAGCCGCAGGCCATCGAGCGGGCAATGTTGCGTCCGCATCACATTCTCTTCACCTATCTGCACCTTGCGCCTGATCCGGACCAGACGCGCGATCTTCTGAACTCGGGTGCGACCTGCATTGCCTATGAAACGGTAACGGATGCACGTGGTGGCCTGCCTCTCCTGGCTCCCATGTCGCAGGTGGCCGGCCGGCTTTCGATCCAGGCGGGCGCGACCGCGCTGGAAAAATCCCACGGTGGCGCGGGCATGTTGCTCGGCGGTGTTCCCGGCGTTGCTCCCGCACGGGTCGTGGTGATCGGCGGCGGCGTCGTTGGTGCCCATGCGATCACGATGGCGCTGGGCCTTGGGGCCGACGTGACGGTTCTCGACCGCTCCATCGATGTTCTCGGAGGGCTTTCGGCACGCTTCGGTCCGGCGCTTCGCACGGTCTACTCGACACGGTCGGCGGTCGAGCAGTATGTGCTCGATGCGGACCTGGTGATCGGTGCCGTGCTTGTTCCAGGTGCCGCTGCGCCCAAGCTCGTCACGGCGGACCATGTGCGGCGCATGAAGGCGGGCTCGGTGCTCGTCGACGTGGCGATCGACCAGGGCGGCTGCTTCGAGACCTCGCACCCGACCACCCATGCGGAGCCGACCTATGTGGTCGATGACGTGGTGCACTATTGTGTCGCCAACATGCCCGGTGGCGTGCCGCGCACCTCGACCCATGCGCTCAACAACGCGACGCTCCCCTTCGCGCTCGCGCTTGCCGACATGGGTGTCGAGGCGGCCCTTGAAGCCAATCCTCACCTGATGAACGGGCTCAACGTCGCGGGCGGTCACCTGACCTGCAAGGCGGCGGCAGAGGCGCTTGGCCTGCCGTTCGTCGATCCGGCCGCCGCCCTGGCCGGCAAGGTTCCCGCCGCCGCCTGACGAGGGGCGCGGCCTTTGAAACGCGAAAAGCCGGCCGGGTTTCCCCGGCCGGCTTTTCTGTTTCGATACGTCAGTTGCGTCTTACGGGCAGGCGACGCGGTAGCGGCGACCGTAGCGGTCGCGGGCGACGCAGTTCTTCGGCGTCGTCGCGGAGCCGACGGCCGCGCCGCCGAGACCGCCGATGGCGCCGCCCACGAGCGCACCGCCGACATCGCCGGTGGCGGCGGCACCGATGGCCGCGCCGGTCGCGGCGCCAAGGCCGCCGCCGACGAGCGTGCGATCACGTTGGCTGTCCGACTGGCAGGCCGCGAGCGCGAGTCCCGCGCAGGAAATGAGAAGGATCTTGTACATGTCTGTGCCTCCGGTTTGGACATCCAGCGGTTGCGCCCGGCGGCAGGGCCTCCGGGCGCCTGGGGGGAGCGTCGCCGCTTAGGGGCAGACGACGCGGTAACGACGACCGTAGCGGTCGCGGGCAACGCAGTTCTTCGGGGTGGTCGCCGAGCCGACCATGGCACCGCCGACACCGCCGATCACGCCGCCGACGAGGGCACCGCCGACATCGCCGGTCGCGGCACCACCGATGATGGCTCCGGTCGCGGCGCCAAGGCCGCCGCCCACGAGCGTGCGATCACGCTGGCTGTCCGACTGACATGCCGCAAGCAGGAGCGCGGCGCCACCAACAACAACGAACCTCAACATGTTTTTCTTCCTCGCATTTCGCCAAAGTTCCGAACTGTCTTCCGGTCGGACCGACCGGCGGGTGGCGCGGCAAACGCTTGATCTCTGCCCCCCCGACCTTTTTATCTGACCATCAAAAACGGCACCAGTCTAGCGATGGTCGTGGATCGGTATGTGACACAGATCATTGGTTCGCTGTTCCTTTCGCGCCATCGCCCGGACAGGCGACATGCTCAGGGGGACGCGGGGGACACACGGTCCAGCAGGCCCAGGGTCGAGGAATCGCGACCGCTTGCGGTCTGGCGTCCCTCCACCATCGGCAGAAGCTCCGCGGCAAGCACCTTGCCGAGCTCCACACCCCACTGATCAAACGAATTGATCCCCCAGATGGTTCCTTCAACGAACACCCGATGTTCGTAAAGCGCCACCAGACGACCGAGCGCGAAGGGCGTCAGTTTCTCGTGGAGGATGGTGATCGAGGGACGGTTGCCGGGGAATGTCTTGTGCGGCGCGAGCCTGCGCACGGTTTCCGCGTCATGGCCTTCCTCTTCCAGGAGTGCGCGGGCCTCGTCCGGCGTGCGCCCGTTCATGAGCGCTTCCGACTGGGCGAGACAGTTGGCGATCAGAAGCGAATGATGGTGCGCGAGGTCTTGCTCGTGGCCCCGCGCCGCGAGGATGAACTCGCACGGGACGACCGTCGTGCCCTGATGCAGGAGCTGGTAGAAGGCGTGCTGGCCGTTGGTGCCCGGCTCGCCCCAGACGACGGGACCGGTTTCGCCTGCAACGGGACTGCCGTCCAGGGTCACGCGCTTGCCGTTCGATTCCATGTCGAGTTGCTGAAGATAGGCGGGCAGGCGGGCGAGGCGCTGGTCGTAGGGAAGGACGGCCCGCGAGGCGTGGTCCAGGCCGTTGCGATGCCAGATGCCCGCCAGCCCGAGGAGAACGGGAAGGTTCTCCTCCAGCGGCGTGTCGCGGAAGTGCACGTCCATCGCATGCGCGCCGTCGAGGAACGCAAAGAAGTCCTGTGGCCCGACGGCGATCATCACGGGCAGGCCGATGGCGGACCACACGGAATAGCGGCCGCCGACCCAGTCCCAGAAGCCGAACACCCGGGCCTCGTCGATGCCGAAGGCCGCGACCTTGTCGAGGGCCGTGGAGACGGCCGCGAAATGGTCGCCGACCGCGTCCTCGCCCAGCGCACCGGCGATCCAACGCCGTGCGGTTTCGGCATTGGTCATGGTCTCGATGGTCGTGAAGGTCTTGGAGGCAACGATGAACAGGGTGGTCGCCGGATCGAGCCCCTTCAGCGTGTCCGCGATGTGGGCTCCGTCGACATTCGAGACATAGTGCAGCTTCGGCCCGTCGGCATAGGGGGCGAGTGCCTGCGTCACCATGGCGGGGCCAAGGTCCGAACCGCCGATGCCGATGTTCACGACGTCGGTGAAGCGCTCACCCGAATGGCCGGTGATGTCCCCTTCGCGCAGGTCGTCGGCGAAATGGGCCATCCGCTCGAGCACGTCGCGCACCTCGGGCATGACGTCCGCGCCGTCCACATCCAGGCGTCCGCCGGACCGGTCGCGCAGGGCCACATGGAGCACCGCCCGGTTCTCGGTCGTATTGATCGGCTGTCCGGCGAACATGGCCGCGCGTCGCTCCTCCAGCCCGCGCGTGCGGGCGAAGTCGGCAAGCTCGTTCAGGACCTCACGGGTCCATTGCACCTTTGAGAGATCGAGCAGCAGGTCGTCCAGTGTGAAGCTCAGGGACTCGAAGCGCGCGGGATCGGTGCGAAACAGCTCCCTGAGCCCCGTGTCGCGCATCTCGCGTGCCTTGCGCTTCAGGTCGGGCGGCAGGACATCCTGCATCATGGGGCTCCTCCGTTCATGTGAACACACCCTGGGTCAGACGGCTCATGCGCCGCCGGCCTCAGTCGAGCAACGGCGGCATCCCGACAAAACGCAAGGTATTGCGATCACTCTCGACTGACATGTCGTGCCGGATCATTGCGGCGGAAAAGGGAAGCAACGCCATGAAGGGTGTCTCCCCCGGATTCCTGGAATGCTGAAGGCGACCGACCAGGTCACCGCATCCGAAACGCCAGTCGTTGCGGCACGGTTCCACGCTCTGCCGCCGGCCGGTCCGTACCCTGAACAAGGGCATGGCCCGGCTCATGCGTACACTGTCAGCCGAGTGCGGCGGCGGCGCGGGCGCGGGCCTCGATGCCCTCCCAGTCGCCCGATGCGATGGCATCGGCCCCGGCGATCCACGATCCGCCGACGCAGGCGACGTTGGGCAGGGCCAGATAGGATGGCGCGGTCTTTTCGGAGATTCCGCCGGTGGGGCAGAAGCGGGCCGAAGGCAGGGGCGAGGCAAGCGATTTCAGCAAGGCGACGCCGCCGGCCGCCTCGGCCGGGAAGAGCTTCAACCGCTCGTAGCCTGCTTCCAGCAGCCGCATCACCTCCGACGCTGTGGCCGCACCGGGCAGCAACGGCACCTCGTGGCCGGAGGCGGCCGCGATCAGGCGTTCGGTCGCCCCCGGAGAGACGATGAAGGTCGCGCCCGCATCGACCGCCGCCTTGTACTGGGCGTCGTCGAGCACGGTTCCCGCACCCACCATGGCTCCCTCGACCTCGGCGGCCACCGCCCGGATCGCTTCGAGGGCGCGCGGCGTGCGCAGGGTGATCTCGATGGCCGGCAGGCCGCCGGCCACCAGCGCCTTGGCCATGGGCACGGCCCGCGCCGGGTCGTCCACCACGAGAACCGGGATTACTGGGGCTGCGAGCATGACCTCGTCGAGGCGGGCAACATTCTGTGTCATTGCGTATTCATCTCCTGAAACGATGCGGGCGAAGCTCAGCCGAAGGCACCGAAGACATGGGCGCCCTGGTCGGCCGGGCCGGCGGTGGCGCGGAAGGCGGCGAAGAGTTCGCGCCCGAGGCCGGTCTGATGCGCGGAGAGGTCCGCCGTGAGCGGCGTGCGCGCGGCGAATTCATCCGCGTCGACAAGCACCTCGAGGCGACCGGTCCGGGAATCGACCCGGATCATGTCGCCGTCGCGAATGCGGGCAATCGGCCCGCCGTCGACGGCTTCCGGGGTGACATGAATGGCTGCGGGCACCTTGCCCGAGGCGCCGGACATGCGGCCGTCGGTGACAAGGGCCACCTTCAGGCCGCGATCCTGGAGCACCCCGAGCGAGGGAGTCAGCTTGTGCAGCTCCGGCATTCCGCAGGCCCTTGGCCCCTGGAAGGGCAGCACGGCCACGAAATCCTCCGAAAGCTCACCGGCCTTGAAGGCGTCCTGCAGGGCCTCCTGGGACATGAAGATGCGCGCGGGCGCCTCGATCACGCGGCGGTCGGGCTTGACCGCGGAGACCTTGATGACGGCGCGGCCCATGTTGCCGTCCAGAACCGTGAGGCCGCCGTTGGGCTGGAACGGCTTGCGCACGGTGGAGAGAACCTTCGGATCGGCGCTTTCCTTCGCTGCCTGCTCCCAGGTCAGGTTTCCCTCCGCATCGAGCTTCGGCTCCACCGTGTAGGAGGACAGGCCGCTGCCGGCCACCGTGCGCACATCCTCGTGCAGCAGGCCTTCGGAAAGCAGTTCGCCGATCAGGTAGCCCATTCCGCCGGCGGCATGGAAATGGTTCACGTCGGCGAGCCCGTTGGGATAGATACGCGCGATCAGCGGCACGACCTCGGACAGGTCCGAGATGTCCTCCCAGGTCAGCCGGATGCCGGCCGAGGCGGCAATCGCGACCAGATGCATGGTGTGGTTTGTCGACCCGCCGGTCGCGTGCAGCCCGACGACGCCATTGACGATGGCCTTCTCGTCGATGATCTCGCCGACGGGGGCGTAGGCGTTGCCGAGCGCCGACAGGGACAGCGCGCGCCTGGCGGCTTCTTTCGTCAGCGCGTCGCGCAGCGGCGTGTTGGGATTGACGAAGGACGCGCCGGGCAGGTGCAGCCCCATGATCTCCATCAGCATCTGGTTGGAGTTGGCCGTGCCGTAGAACGTGCAGGTGCCGGGCGAATGATAGGACTTGCTCTCCGACTCAAGCAATTCCGCGCGGCCGATCTTGCCTTCGGCATAGAGCTGGCGGGTCTTTGCCTTTTCATCGTTGGACAGGCCGGATGTCATCGGCCCGGCCGGCACGAACACGGTGGGCAGATGACCGAAGGAGAGGGCCGCGATCATCAGGCCCGGCACGATCTTGTCGCAGATGCCGAGAAAGACCGCCGCGTCGAACATCTGGTGCGAAAGGCCCACCGCCGCCGACATGGCGATCACATCGCGCGAGAACAGCGACAGCTCCATGCCCGTCTGACCCTGGGTGACACCGTCGCACATGGCCGGAACGCCTCCGGCGACCTGGGCCACGGCGCCGACCTCGCGCGCCGCGTCGCGGATCAGTTCGGGGAAGCGCTCATAAGGCTGATGGGCGGACAGCATGTCGTTGTAGGCGGTGATGATGCCCAGATTGGGCACCACGTCATCCGACAGGCGCGACTTGTCGGTAAGGCCGCAAGCGGCGAAGCCGTGAGCGAGATTGCCGCAGGAGAGGCGCGAGCGGGTCGGCCCGGCCTCGCCGGCGGCGCGGATGCGCTCCAGGTACCGGCCGCGGCTGTCGCGGCTGCGCTCGATGATGCGTGCTGTGACGTCGGAAAGAGTCGCGTGAATGGCCATGGCGTGCGTCCGTCCTTTGGGTTGCAGTCGCGCGGCGGCCGAAACCGCTTCCTGGCGACCGGCGATCCTGTTGGACCGTGATGGACCGGAACCGGGCAGGGGAGGCGCCCGGTTCCAGGTGGTTTAAATCGATTTAAAGGCCGATACAACGGCCCTGTTCCGGTCCGGTGTCCCTACTAGATGAGATCCTCGAACCAGGTGCGCCCGTCACGCTCGATCCGGGCGATCGCGGCGGAGGGACCCCATGTTCCCGCCGTATACCCCTTGGGGGCTTCGCGAGATGTGGTCCAGGCCTCGAGAATCGGGTCGACCCAGGTCCAGGCGGCGTCGACCTCGTCCCGGCGCATGAATAGGGTCTGGTTGCCCCGGATGACGTCCATGATGAGGCGTTCGTAGGCGTCCGGGTTGCGCACGTTGAAGGCGCGGGCGAAGGACATGTCGAGCGGCACCTGGCGCAGCCGCATTCCGCCCGGGCCGGGGTCCTTGATCATCACCTGCATCCGGACCCCCTCGTCCGGCTGCAGGCGGATCACCAGCCTGTTGGAGGCGATCTCGCCCGCCTCCGCCTCGAAGATCGAATGCGGGATGGGGCGGAACTGCACGACGATCTCCGAGACCCGGTCCGCGAGCCGCTTTCCCGTCCGCAGGTAGAAGGGGACGTTGGCCCACCGCCAGTTGGCGATTTCCGCCTTCACCGCCACGAAGGTTTCCGTGTGCGAGCCCGGATCGTCGAGTTCCTCGAGATAGCCGGGAACCGCCCCGCCGGCCGAAGCACCGGCGCGGTACTGTCCGCGCACGGTGAGGCGTGTCGCGCTGTCGGCGTCCATCGGTTTCAGCGCCTTGAGCACCTTCAGCTTCTCGTCGCGCACGGAATCCGCGTCCATGGACTCCGGCGGCTCCATGGCGACCAGGCACAGGAGCTGAAGAATGTGGTTCTGCACCATGTCGCGCATGGCGCCGGCGGTGTCGTAGTAGCCGGCGCGTCCGCCGACCCCGATGGATTCGGCGACCGTGATCTGCACGTGGTCGATGTGGGCGGCGTTCCACAGGGGTTCGAACAACGCGTTGGCGAAGCGCAGCGCCATGAGGTTCTGCACGGTTTCCTTGCCCAGGTAGTGGTCGATACGAAACACCTGCTCCTCGCGGAAGACCGCGCCGATCGCCTCGTTCAGCGCCTTGGCCGAGGCGCCGTCCTTGCCGATCGGCTTCTCGATCACGACGCGTGCGTTCTCCGTGACGAGACCGTGCGCGCCGATGCGCTGGCAGATGGGACCGAAGAAGTCCGGCGATACGGCGAGATAGAAGGCGCGAACCACGTCCTCGCGTCCCTCGACGCTCGCGGCGAGTTCGTTCCAGCCACGTTCGCCCGCGGCATCCACCGCGATGTAGGTGAGCCGCTCCAGAAAGCGGGAAAGCGTCTCCCGCTCGAGGTCGCCCACATGTTCCTCGAGCGCCTGTGTGGCAAACGCTCGGTAGTCGGCATCGCTCATGTCGCGCCGGGAGCAGCCGACGATGCGCGCATCGTCGGGGATCTGCCCGTCGGCGTCGCGATGGTAGAGCGCGGGCAGCAGCTTGCGGTGGGCAAGGTCGCCGGTTGCGCCGAAGACGACGAGGTCGAACGGGGCGACCTCGATCACGCGGGTGGCCATGGGAAGTCCTTTCAGCGGTGCAGGGAGCGCGGGGCGGGGGAGGCCGCCGCCGGGTCCGTCTGCAAGGTGATCTCGTCGCGCCGTGGCAGGTCGGCTCCACGACGGGTGCAGGTGATGGCCGCCGCCTCGATGGCGCGGGCCAGAAGCGTGTCGAGCGCATCGGCCTCCAGCACCGCGAGGGCGTCGCCGCTCACGGTACCACCCCAGGCGAGCCCGGCAAGAAGGGCGGCCTGGAAGGTGTCGCCGGCGCCGACGGTGTCGACCACCCCGACCTTGCGGCCCGGCCTCTCGACCTCCTGGCGGGCGGTCATTGCCAGAGCGCCGTCACCGCCCCGCGTGACGACGACAAGGCGCGGCCCCCTGGAAAGCCAGTCGCGGGCAAGCGCGCGCGGGTCGATGCCGGGGTAGAGCGTTTCGGCGTCCTCGGCGCTGATCTTGAGCAGGTCGACATGGGGCAGGAGCTCGTCGAGACGCGCGCGCCAGGCATCGAGATCCCCGACGACGCTCGGGCGCACGTTGGGATCATAGGCGATGAGGCGGCGTCCGTGTTCGCGTCTCGCGAGAGCGAGAAGCGTGTTGCCGATGGGCTCCACCAATGCCGAGAACGAGCCGAGATGGATCATGTCGATGTCATCGGGGAGATCCGGCAGGTCCTGCTCGTGCAACTGCCGGTCGGCGGCATTGTCGCCATAAAAGGCATAGGCGGGGCTGCCGCTGGCGTCGAGGCCGACCACGCTGAGCGTCGTCAGCGCCTTGCGCGTCGGGCAGAGGGTCGTGTCGACGCCCTCGCGCGCGAGAGCCTGACGCAGCCGCTCGCCGAAGAGGTCGGCGGACAGGGCGCCGAAGAAGGCAACCGGTGTCTCGAGACGGGCAAGGCCGACGGCGACATTGAAGGGCGAGCCGCCGATCCTGGCGTCGAAGGTCAGGCGTTCGCCCGTCTCCTCGGCGAACAGGTCGAACAGGGCTTCGCCGCACACGAGGATCATTGCGAGGGACTCCTGTCGGATGTTTCCGGCCGGCTGCCAAGTGTCATGGCGGCAACGGCGTCGACGACCCCGTCGGCCAGCGGCAGTTGGGGATCGGCATAGGTGGCAAGATTGGCGGCACGGTCTGCCGGCGCCTGCTTGAACACATGGTTGGCGCCCCCGATGCGGACGAGCCGGGCGGCGGGGCGTGCGCCTACGAGTTCTTCGGCGTCCGCCATGGTGACCTGCAGGTCGGTATCGCCCTGCAGGATCAGGACGGGGAGATCGATGCCGGCAATCATCCGGCGTGGGTCATGCGCCAGAAGGTCAATCAGATAGGGCTGCACCGACGGACGGAATATGGCCGCGAGATAGGGCGCCGTTTCGTCGACCTTTGTCGGACGCCCCGCCTCGAGTGCGGTCAGGATCGCCTCGACCTTCGCCAGTATCGACGCGCGTTGCGGACCGTCCGGCAGAGCTGCCTCGAACTGCTCGCGAAGCATGATGCCAAGAGGCCGCCCCGGCGTCGCCGCCAGCATGAGGCCGCAAATGCCCGCCGGATCGGCCTGCGCCGTTTTCAGGGCCACCAGTCCGCCCTCGCTGTGGCCGAGCAGCCAGACGCAAGGGGTGCCGGTGCGGGCGCGGATCGCCGAGATCCAGTTTCGGGTGTCCCGGGCGTAGTCGGCGAGCGTCACGTTCTCGGGATCGGCAACCGCTTCGCTGCTGCCGTGCAGTCCGCGCTTGTCGACACGCACCGAGGTGATGCCACGGGCCGCCAGCGCCTCCGCAAGGAGCCGGAGCGTTGCCGCCCGGATCCGGGGCAACTGGTTCCCGTCGCGATCGCCCGGACCGGATCCGGGGATCATGAGCACCACGGGCGCGTCGGCCGTCGCAGGCCCGGCCAGCGTGCCGCGCAGCGGGCCTTGCGGTCCGGGCGCCTCGATCCCGGATGCCGTGGCGGGCATCGCGGTGCAAAGCGCAAGTGTCATGGCAAGGGCAGCTCGAAGCATCCGGTCCTCTTATGCGGCGGCCGCCGTTGGCGGTTCCATCGCGCCGGTCATGATTGCCACCGCGTCGGACATGGAGAAGTCCTGCGGTCTGATGACACAGGCACGACGGCCGAGACGGTGGATGTGGATACGGTCCGCGACCTCGAAGACGTGCGGCATGTTGTGCGAGATCAGCACGATGGGCAGGCCGCGCGCCTTCACGTCGCGGATCAGGTCGAGAACCCGGCGGCTTTCCTTGACGCCGAGTGCCGCGGTGGGTTCGTCCATGATGACGACCTTGGAGCCGAAGGCCGCGGCACGTGCCACGGCCACGCCCTGGCGCTGGCCGCCGGACAGGGTCTCCACGGCCTGGTTGATGTTCTGGATCGTCATCAGGCCGAGGTCGGAGAGCTTTTCGCGCGCGATCCGTTCCATGGCCTTGCGGTCGAGCTTGCCGAAAAAACGACCCAGAACGCCTGGAGTCCGCAGTTCCCTGCCCATGAAGAGGTTGTCGGCGATGGAAAGCGCGGGGGACAGGGCAAGGTTCTGGTAGACCGTCTCGATGCCCGCGCGCCGGGCGTGCATCGGCGAGGTGAAGTGGACGGGCCGGCCCTCGAGCCGGATTTCGCCCTCGTCCGGCACGACGGCGCCGGAAATCGCCTTGATGAGGGTCGATTTGCCCGCACCGTTGTCGCCGATCACGGCAAGGATTTCGCCGGGGTAGAGGTCAAAGTCGGTGCGGTCGATGGCGACGACCCGGCCGTAGCGCTTGACGAGGCCGCGGGCGGTCAGGATCGGTTCTGCGGTCATGCGGACACCTTTCTGATCCATTGGTCGATGGCGACGGCGGAGATGATGAGCACGCCGATGAGCAGGTAGGTCCACTGCGGATCCGTGCCCACAAGGCGAAGTCCGAGCGAGAAGACGCCGACGATGAGCGCGCCGAACAGCATGCCGAGGACCGAGCCGCGACCGCCGAACAGCGAAATGCCGCCGATCACCACGGCCGTGATGGATTCGATGTTGGTGAACTGGCCGGATGTCGGGGAGACGGAGCCAAGCCGGCCGATCAGTGCCCAGCCGGCAAAGGCGCAGATGAGTCCGGCGAGCGTGTAGACCGAGATGCGGATGCGGGCCACGCGCACGCCGGCAAGCTCGGCCGCATCCGGATCGTCGCCGATGGCATAGACGTGGCGCCCCCAGGCCGTCTGGGTGAGCAGGTAGTTGAGCAGCAGCACCAGCAGGAACAGTCCGATCACGCCATAGGTGAAGACCGCGCCGCCAATGATCACCTTCTCGCCCAGGAACTGGAGGATCGGCGCCTGGGCCTCGATGTCCTGGCTTCGGATGGTCTCGTTGGCGGAATAGAGGAAGTTGGTCGCCAGAACGATCTGCCACATGCCGAGCGTGACGATGAAGGGGGGCAGGCGCATCAGCGCCACGAGGCTTCCGTTTATGAAGCCGCACAGCGCGCCGCAGGCGAGACCGCACAGGAGCGCCAGTTCGGCCGGCAAGCCGTAGCGGAACGTGAACTGGCCCATCACCACGGACGAGAGCACCATGATCGCCCCCACCGACAGGTCGATGCCGGCGGTCAGGATGACCAGGCTCTGCGCACAGCCGACGATGCCGACAATGGCAACCTGCTGCAGGATCAGCGTCAGCGCGAAAGGCGAAAAGAACTTGCCGCCCAGCGTCAGTCCGAAGATCGCGACGGATATCACAAGCACGATCAGCGGCACGAACTCCGGCCGGGCATGCAGCTTGTGCTGGATCCGGTCGAGCAGCGAATGCCTGTGGTCGTCGAAGGCGGCGACCGTGTCCGGCCCGCTGTTCCGGGAACTGTCGGGAGAGTGGGCCTCCCGGCTCTCGGCTTCGCTCATCTGGCCCTCCCAGGGACGTTGATTGCGCGGCGCGTGCCGCATCCGGGGCCCCGCGGATCGGCACATGCCTCTCTGCGGGACCGTGTTTCAGGATGCGACGGGGCTCAGCCCCAGCACTTGTCCAGGCCTTCCTTCGTGTCGATCGAGGGCACTCCCTCCACAGGCTTGTCGGTCACGAGCGCCACGCCGGTGTCGAAGAAGTTCTTGCCCGGCGTCGGCTCGGGCTTGTTGCCCGTGTCGGCGTAGGTCTTGATCGCCTCGATCCCGAGCGATGCCATCAGCAGCGGATACTGCTGGGAGGTCGCGCCGATGACGCCGTCGGCCACGTTCCTCACGCCCGGACAACCGCCGTCGACGGAGACGATCAGCACGTCGCTTTCGCGACCCATCGCCTTGAGCGCCTCGTAGGCGCCCGCCGCCGCCGGCTCGTTGATCGTGTAGACCACGTTGATGGCCGGATCCTTGGTGAGAAGGTTCTCCATCGCGGTGCGCCCGCCTTCCTCGTTTCCGGCGGTGACGTCGTTGCCGACGATGCGCGGATCGTCCTCGTCACCCCAGCGGCCGGGGTCCTTCACGTCGATGCCGAAGCCGGTGAGGAAGCCCTGGTCGCGCAGGACGCCGACCGACGGCTGGCTGACGGCGAGATCGAGCATGGCGATCTTCGCGTCGGCGGCCGCGTCGCCAAGGCTTTCCCTGGCCCACTGGCCGATCAGTTCGCCGGCCTTGAAGTTGTCGGTGGCGAATGTCGCGTCGGCGGCGTCAATCGGCTGGAGCGGCGTGTCGAGGGCGATCACCAGGATGCCGGCATCACGTGCCTGCTGGACGCTGTCCACGATGGCCTGGGTGTCCGATGCGGTGAGAAGGATGCCCTTCGCCTGATCGGCGATGCAGGTCTCGATGGCCGCCACCTGGCTTTCGTGGTCGCCGTCGATCTTTCCGGCATAGGACTTGAGCTCGATGCCGAGTTCGGCGGCCTTGGCGGTCGCGCCTTCCTTCATCTTGACGAAGAAGGGGTTGGTATCGGTCTTGGTGACAAGGCAGGCGGTTATGTCGGCCGCCATGGCCGGGCTCGCCGAGGCAAGGGCCAGAAAGGTTCCTGCGAGCATCAACTTGCGAAGCATGATGTGGTCTCCTCCCACGTTTGCTGTTGCGGTGCGGCCGTGCCGTTATGCGCTTCGGCCACCGCGCGCGCCGAGGGGGTGCCGGCTCCCATCCGGCTTGTCCTCGGAGGCTCCCTGATCCGCCTCGCGCCCGGTCAGGATCGCGGCGCGTGGCGAGTAGTTGAAGAAAATCGGCAGGTTGGCGGCCCCTGCCGCTCCGGCGTCCGGGCCGAAGGATCCGCGCATCAGGCGCGGCGGGGTGCGCGCCTCGGGCGCCGCCTCGGCAAGGGAGGCCGCAAGCGCGTCCAGCAGGCGCTGGCACAGGCCGCCGTCGACGTCGAAGTCGATGACCACCAGCGGAACGTCCAGCACGGAAATCGCCGACCAGATCGCCGGTGTCAGCGCCGCGACACAGTCGGCGATCCATTCGCCGACGGCGGGGTGTCCGTTGGAGATCACCGCCTCCAGCTCTTCCCGGGTTTCCGCCTTCACGCCATGGAAGGCGAGGTGGCGGCGCAGCGCGACGATGGAGGCGCGCGTGAGCAGGATGTCCGTTTGCCCCTTGCGCGGCGGAGGCGCCGAGGGAAGCGTGGAGGCGGGAACCTGGATCATGGCGACGTCACCGGCGTTGCCGCTCACGCCGTGCAGGCTGTCTCCGCCGCAGATCACGCCGCCGCCGATGGCCGGGCCGAGGAAGAGATAGAGGAAGTCGTCTTCCGTCTGGCCGATGCCGGAGAAAAGCTCGGCGATCGAGGCGGCCGTTCCGTCGTTCTCGAAAACCACCGGAAACCCGGCCCTGTCTTCCAGCATCGCCTTGAAGTCGATGCCCTCCCAGGGGGCAAAGCAGTCGGCGGGAAGTCCCAGTTCGGGAAGCCACGCCCCGAGATTGAACGGCATGGCGAGCCCCACGCCCGTGATCCGCTCGCGCTCCTCTGGCGCGACCAGCGGCAGAAGGTCCTCGATGTCCTTGCCCACCAGTGCAACGGCTTCCTCGGGGGCGGGAAGAATGCGGTCGTGCGAGCGTCTGCCGATGATACGGCCGGAAAAGTCCGCAAGAACGGTTTCGATGGAGGTCCGGTCAAGGCGCACGCCAAAGCCGAAGGCGCCGCTCGCCGCGATCCTGAGCATGGTGGCCGGCTGGCCCCGTCCGCCGCTGTGGCGCTTGCCGAGCGTTTCGATCATGCCGGCGTCGGCAAGCTCGTGGATGATGCCGCCGATCGCGGCATTGGTCAGTTGGGCGAGGCGTGCGAGGTCGGCCTTGGAGGCTTCGCCGACACGACGCAGGACCTGAAGCACAAGGCGCTCATTGTAGCGCCTGAGCTGCACGGAATTCGATCCCTGTCCGACGAGTGGGCGTTTGTGCAACAAGGTGTCCTCCTGGGCTGGATCGCGCCCGGCGCGATAGGTCCTGAGCGATGACCAGCCCTCTGCTCCATATTATTTTTATTTGATTTATGAAATTGGAGATTGCGTGGCGGTCTGTCAAACGAAATCGTTGCTGCGCCGCAACGGCGGTACCCCTTGTCCGTTGCGAAGGCGTCTGGCGGCGAGGCCGTGCGTCGTGCAAAGCTGCCGTCGGCGGGGCGGTGACGCCCCGCGCGTGGATTCGAGACTTGCCGAACGGGAGGGCCACATGGCCGCTGCGACGAATTTCGGGCCTGGAGAAGAGGGCAGGCGAGAGCTTGCGCGCGCCATCGCCGTCGGGCGCGGCGAGGAGCCGGCGGACCTCGTGGTGCGCGATGCGGATCTGTTCTCGGTCGTGGACGGATCCCTGACACGAACCGACATCGCGGTCGTTGGCGACCGGATCGTGGGAACGCATGGACGATACGAGGGCGCGCGAGTGCTCGACGCGGCGGGGCGCGTGGTGGTGCCCGGTTTCATCGACACGCATCTTCACGTCGAATCCTCCCTGGTCACACCGCTCGAGTTCGACCGGTGCGTCCTCCCTCACGGGATCACGACTGCAATCTGTGATCCTCATGAGATTGCCAATGTACTCGGAAGTGGGGGAATCCGCTATTTTCTCGAGGCAAGTTCCCTTACGGCAATGGATCTTAGGGTAAATCTTTCGTCCTGCGTGCCGGCGACCGCTTTCGAGACCGCCGGCGCGCGGCTCGAGATCGACGACCTTCTGCCCATGCGCGATCACCCGGCCGTCATCGGTCTGGCGGAATTCATGAACTTTCCCGGGGTTCTTGCGCGCGACGAGGCGGTGCTTGCCAAGCTCGCGGCCTTCCAGGGCGGTCATATCGACGGCCATGCGCCGCTTCTGTCCGGGCTCGACCTGAACGGGTATCTCGCGGCCGGCATCCGCACCGATCACGAGGCGACGACCGCGGACGAGGCGCGTGAGAAACTCGCCAAGGGCATGACCATCCTCATTCGCGAAGGCTCGGTTTCCAAGGATCTGGACGCGCTTGCGGAGGTTCTGGGGCCCGATACGTCCGCGTTCCTGTGCCTTTGCACCGATGACCGCAACCCGCTCGATATCGCGGAGGAGGGGCATCTGGACAGCATGATCCGCCGCCTGATCGCCGGCGGCGCGCGTCCGCTCGATGCCTATCGGGCCGCGAGCTGGTCGGCGGCGCGGGCCTTCGGCCTGATGGACCGGGGGCAGGTCGCGCCGGGTTTCCGGGCCGATTTCGTCCTGCTCGACGATTTTCACGACTGTCGCGTCCATCAGGTCGTGGCCGGGGGGCAGGTGGTGGAGGAGGCACTTTTCGCCAGTCGTCCGCCGCTTGAGCCGGTTGGCCTGGACAGCGTGACCATTCCCTTCGTGACGCCGGAGAGTTTCCGCATCGCTCCGGACGGCGGCAACGAGCACCCGGTGATCGGCGTGGTTCCAGGACGCATCATCACGGAACATCTGACGCGCACGCTGCCACGCGAGGCAGGGGCGCTTTGCGCCGATCCGGCGAGCGATGTCGCCAAGGTCGCGGTGGTCGAGCGCCATGGCGTGAACGGCAATATCGGCCTCGGATTCGTCTCCGGCTTCGGGCTCGAGCGCGGCGCGATCGCATCCTCGGTCGGTCACGACAGCCACAACATCTGCGTGGTGGGGGCCGACGATGTCTCCATGGCCAGCGCGGTGAAGCGGGTCGCCAAGCTGAAGGGCGGCTTCGTCGTCACCGATGTCGAGGAGGTTCTCGCCGAACTCGCGCTTCCGGTCGCGGGATTGATGAGCCTCGCCTCCTTCGAGGAGGTGCGCGATGCGCTTCTGGACCTGCGCAAGGCGGCGAGGGGGCTTGGCTGCTCGCTGCCGGAACCGTTCCTCCAGGTCGCCTTTCTGCCGCTTCCGGTGATTCCGCATCTCAAGATCACCGACAAGGGGCTTTTCGACGTCGACCGGTTCGCGCTGATTGGCTGACGGGCACGCGGAATTTTAACGTTGACGTAAACGGAACCTCTGGCGATTGTCGAGGCAGGGTCTGTGTTGCCGGCGGGAGGAGACGCGTCGGGGATGCGACTGCAAGCATTGCGCTCGGCTCCATCCGGCACGACATTGGTTGGAAGGGCTCCGTGCGCGACTGGCCGGGTGCCCGGGTCGGGCGTGCCGGCACGACAAAGAGGACGCGAAGCCGTCCCGGGAGGAAACATCTTGAGCGAACCGCAGGTCTGGCTTGCCGCCTTTCGTCCCCAGCCCCTTCACACCTATCTCGACGAGGCCGTGCGCGCCCATGGCGACCGGCCGGCCGTCGACTTCATGGGCAAGGGGTGGAGCTATTCGGAGATCGGGGCGATGGCCGACCGGGTCGCGGCCGGTCTCCAGGCCCAGGGGATCGCCAAGGGGGACAAGGTCGGTCTCTGCCTGCCGAATACGCCCTACTATCCGGTGTTCTATTTCGCCACGCTGAAGATCGGCGCCGTCGTCGTGAACTTCAACCCGCTTTACGTGGAGCGCGAGATCGAGGCGCAGGCGCGTGACGCGGGCGTGCGCGTCATGGTCACGATGGATCTCAAGGTCATCTACGACAAGGTGGAGGCGGTGCGCCGCTCCGGCGGGCTGGACACGATCATCGTCTGCCCCATGGCCGATATCCTGCCGCAGCCGAAGAAGCTCCTGTTCCAGCTCTTCAAGGGCGGCGACCGGGCGAGCATTCCCAGCGACGGCGCACATCCGAAGTACGACGAACTGACCTCGCGCGGGGCAACGCCGCACATCCCCGGGATCGTGCCCGAGCAGGACGTGGCGGTGCTGCAATACACCGGCGGCACCACCGGCACGCCGAAGGCGGCCATGCTCACCCATGCCAATCTGTCGGCCAACATCGAACAGATGCGGGCCCTCTTCCACATGGCTGTGCCGGGCCGCGAACGGATGCTGTGCGTGCTGCCGTTCTTCCACGTCTTTGCAATGACGGTGGCGCAGAACCTCTCTGTCGCCATCGGCGCGGAAATGGTTCTCATGCCGCGCTTCGAACTGAAGGCGCTGCTCGATACGATCAGGCGCAAGTCGATCACGCTGTTTCCCGGCGTTCCGACGCTGTTCACCGCAATCAACACCGGCACGATCACGCCGAAATACGATCTTACCTCGATCAAGCTGTGCATTTCCGGCGGCGCGCCGCTTCCCGTGGAAGTGAAGGAACAGTTCGAGACGCTGACCGGCTGCATGCTGGTGGAGGGCTACGGGCTGACGGAGGCCTCTCCCGTGGTCGCGGTGAACCCCTTCGACGAGCGCAGGCGTGCCGGGTCCATCGGCTATCCTCTGCCCGGCACCACGATCACCTTCCACTCGCTGGACGACCCCGACGTGGAGATGCCGGCGGGCGAAAAGGGAGAACTGGTCGTGCGCGGGCCACAGGTCATGGCCGGCTACTATCAGCGCGAGCACGAGACCGGTCTGGCGCTGCGCAATGGCGCGCTGCATACGGGCGACGTCGGATACCGGGACGAGGACGGCTTCATCTTCCTGGTCGACCGGATCAAGGATCTGATCCTGTGTTCGGGCTACAACGTCTATCCGCGCATGATCGAGGACGCGATCTACCGCCATCCGGCCGTGGAGGAGGCCATCGTGATTGCCATTCCCGATGCTTATCGCGGGCAGGCGCCGAAGGCATTCGTGAAACTTCGTCCCGGCGAGAGCGTGAACGAGGAGGAGATGAAGACCTTCCTCAAGGACCACCTGTCCCGGATCGAGATGCCCCAGGCGGTGGAGTTCCGGGATGCGCTGCCCAAGACCATGGTCGGAAAGCTGTCGAAGAAGGAACTCGTCGCGGAAGAGGCGGACAGGCACGACGTGTCCTGAACGTCGCGGGCCGCTTGCCACGCTTGCCAAGGCGCTCTGTTGGCTCCAAAACCGGCAGGTGACGAATTTTCATCAAGAAGCGGGCGTGACGGCGACATGACAGGCGAACTGCCGACCTATCTGACGACACGGGAAATGGCGGATCTCCTGCGGGTCAAGGAGCGCAAGATCTATGACCTGGCCGCGGCCGGCGAGATTCCGCACAGCCGGGCGACGGGCAAGCTGCTGTTTCCCCGCGATGTGGTGCTTGCCTGGATCGAGAATGCGTCGGACACGCCTTCTCCCGACGCGGCGCGTCCGACCGTCGTGCTTGGAAGCCATGACCCGCTGCTGGAGTGGGCCCTGCGCGAATCGGGCTCCGGCCTGGCGGCCTTCTTCGACGGGAGCCTCGACGGCATCGACAGGTTCGAGCACGGCGAGGGGATCGCGGCCGGCCTTCATGTGGTGCAGGACGGCGGGTGGAACACGGAGGCCGTCTCCGCGCGGTTCCGCTATCGTCCGGCCGTTTTGCTGGAATGGGCCTGGCGCTCGCGCGGTCTGATCGTGCCGCCGGGAAATCCGCAAGGGATCACGCGGCTTGCCGACATCGCGGGACGGCGCATGGTGAGCCGCCAGCCGAGCGCGGGCGGACAGCTTCTTCTCGAGCGTCTGTGCGCGGAGGAGGGCATCGCGCTTCCCGGCACCGAGGCCCCGCTTGCCCGTGACGAGCGCGAGGCGGCGCTTGCCGTTCTCGACGGACGCGCCGAGGCGGCCTTCGGGCTGGAGGCATCAGCGCATCAGTTCAAGCTCGATTTCGTTCCGGTCTGCGAGGAACGCTTCGATCTTCTCGTGTCCCGCCGTGACTGGTTCGAACCGCCGTTCCAGGCGCTCGTGCGGTTCACCCGCACGCCGGCCTTCGCGGAGATGGCGCGCTCGCTCGGCGGCTACCGGGTCGAGGGGATCTGGACCCCTCATTTCAACGGCTCGTAGGCAGGTTCCCGGGTTTGCCCGGGAGGCCTCACGGAGGATCGGCCCGCACGGTCGCGCGCGTTGCGTTCGAGCGGCCGAGCTGCTTCTCGCGGAAGGCCGTGTAGAAGGCGGCGATCACGATGAGCGCGGCGCCCAGATAGGTGGCATAGGCGGGAAGGTCGCCGAACAGCAGAAACCCGATCACGGTCGCATAGAGCAGCCGGACGTATTCGAAGGCGGCGATGGCCGAGGCCTCGCCGGCGCGGAAGGCGCGGATGTTGCACATCTGTCCTGCCCAGGAGGAAATGCCGATCACCCCGAGCAGAAGCCATTCCGTCAGGGTCGGCGTGACCCAGCTCCAGATGGCGAAGGGGGCCATGATGACGCCCACGAAGACCGCCTGGTAGGTGAGGATGGTGACCGGGCGTTCCACCTGCGAAAGCTTGCGGATGATGATCATCACGCAGGACGCGCCACAGGCGCCGAGCACGGCCAGGACGGCATAGGGGTTGAGGCCGCCTTCTCCGCCTGGCCGCACGATCACCAGCACGCCCACAAACCCGATGATCGTCGCGGCCCAGCGGTGACGTCCCACCGTCTCGCCCAGGAAGATGATGGCGAAGATCGTCACGAAAAACGTCTTGGAAAACCCGATTGCGGTGGCATCCGCGAGCGGCAGGTGGATGACGGCCGAGAAGCCGCAGAACATGGCGGTTGCCGCGCATACGATGCGGGTCGCGTGCAGCATCGGGTGGTGGGTGATGAGGGAGGCCGGCAGACCGTAGATGATCGTGGGCGCCACGATCGCGGCCATGAAGCACTGGCGCAGCAGCAGGATCTGGGTGACGTCGAGACGCTGGCCGAGCAGCTTGATGAGGGTCACCATCACGGTGAAGAAAAGACCGCCGAGAAGCATCCACAGGATGCCGCGCAGATTTCCCGGAAGAAGCGAAAGGCGATCGCCGACGTCGTGAAAGCGCTGGGTCGCGGCCTGGCGCCGTGAAGAAGATCCCATGAAGTGTGGTGTCCGTGGAACGGAGAGCGGGGAGGCTGGTCGGACCAGCATAGACCCAACCCGGCGCCCGGAGGAAGTGGCAAGACGGGCTTGGCGGGAAGGCGACTTTGCCGCTAGTCTGGGCGGGAAGAAATGGAACGGGGTCGACAGGCCTTCGCGTTCCATCGCCCGCCAACCGCATCATCAACCTCAGGATTTGCCAGGTCTGGTCCGCGCCTCAGCCTCACCGCCGCACAAGACGGCCCGGGCGCACCGGTGTTTCCCGGCAATTCCGGAAACGCGGGCCTTGACCGGGCGTCGCCCGGACCCATGTCGCCCGCAAGGCACCAGCCCAGCAAGAGATCCCAGCGAGGCCAACGCATGAACGAGATCACCCCAGGCAGCTTCGGCAAGGCAAAGTTCGGCCTCGGCGCCCCGGTTCGCCGGAAGGAGGACGACGCCCTCGTTACCGGACATGGCCGGTACACGGACGATATCCAGCCCGAGGGCGCCCTGCGCGCCTA
Organism: Stappia sp.; assembly: GCA_002722295.1. Taxonomy (GTDB): domain Bacteria; phylum Pseudomonadota; class Alphaproteobacteria; order Rhizobiales; family Stappiaceae; genus Stappia. The sequence goes on from PBLF01000030.1 coordinate 126,998, forward strand.
CATGCTGCGTTCCTCCATGGCGCATGCGCGCATCACGCTCGGTGATCTCGGCGAGGCCCGTAGCGCGCCCGGTGTCGCGGCGATCTTCACCGCGGCGGATCTTGAGGGCCTCGGCAACATGCCGACCAAGGTGATTCTCACCCAGCCGGACGGCAGCAAGCACGCGGTTCCGCCGCGCCCGGTGCTTGCCGCCGACACCGTGCGCCATGTGGGCGAACCCATCGCCTTCGTCGTCGCGGACACGATCGCCAACGCCAAGTCGGCGGCGGAGCTGATCGAGATCGACTACGAGCCGCTCGAGGCGATCGTGGAGACGGGTGAGGCGCTGAAGGACGTCGCGGCCCTTGTCTGGCCCGAGACGGGCACGAACGTTGCCTTCAACTTCGAGCTTGGCGATCGGGCGGCGACGGATGAGGTCTTTGCCGGTGCCCATCACGTCACCCGGATCGAGATCGTCAACAATCGTCTCGTGTGCAACTACATGGAGCCGCGCAGTTGCATCGGCGAGTATGACGGCGAGACCGGCCGCTACACGCTGACCACCGGCACCCAGGGTGGTCACGGAATGCGCGACATCATCACGGGCGACATTCTCGGCATCGAGAAGGATCGGCTGCGTGTCGTGACCCCGGATGTCGGCGGCGGCTTCGGTACCAAGAACTTCGTCTACCCCGAGTATCCCGTCACGCTCGTCGCGGCGGAGCGCCTGGGCCGGCCCGTGAAATGGGTCTGCGAGCGCTCCGAGCACTTTCTGGTCGATGCCCACGGGCGCGACAACCTGGCGACCGCCGAGGTTGCCATGGATGCGGATGGGCGTTTCCTTGCCATGCGGGTGGACCTTGTGGCCGCGATGGGCGCCTATCTGCACCAGTTCGGCCCCTATATTCCCTATCTGGGCCTGTCGATGACCACCGGCCTCTACGACATTCCGGTGATGCACACGGCGCTGAAGGGCGTTTTCACCAACACCACGCCGGTCGATGCCTATCGCGGTGCCGGGCGACCGGAGGCCGCCTATCTTCTGGAGCGTCTCGTGGACAAGGCGGCGGCGGAAATGGACCTCGCGCCGTCCGAGATCCGCCGGCGCAACTTCATCCGGCCCGATCAGCTTCCCTACACAACGCCGGCCGGGCGCATGTATGACACCGGCGAGTTTGCCGAGCACATGGACAAGGCGCTGGAGCTTGCCGACTGGGCCGGCTTCGAGACCCGGGCGGCGGAGTCCCGGTCGCGCGGCAAGCTGCGCGGCATCGGCATGGCGACCTATATCGAGGCCTGCGCCTTCGCGGGATCCGAGGAAGCGACGGTCGAACTCGGTGGCGACGGTTCGCTCACGCTTCTCATCGGCACCCAGACCAACGGTCAGGGCCACGCCACGGCCTACGGCCAGATCATCGCGGAACAGTTCGGTGTCGACCTCGACAAGGTGACCATGATCCAGGGCGATACCGACCGGGTGCGCAAGGGAGGCGGCACGGGCGGTTCGCGTTCGATCCCGCTTGGCCTTCCCTCGGTCCTGGAGGCCTCGAAGGCGCTGGTGAAGAAGGTCAAGGACATCGCCGCCGACAAGCTCGAGGCGGGTGTCGAGGACCTGGAACTTCTCGACGGCGCTGTGCGGGTCGTCGGCACGGACCGGGCGGTCACACTGGCCGAGGTGGCGGCCGCCGCTCCCGAGCCGCTGATGGGCCGGGAGGAGGTGCGCCAGAACGAGGCGACCTATCCCAACGGCACCCACATCTGCGAGGTCGAGATCGACCCGGAGACGGGCGATACGGCCTTCGCCAACTATGTCATCGTCGATGACTTCGGCGTGGTCGTGAACCCGATCCTGCTTGCCGGGCAGGTGCATGGCGGTGTGGTTCAGGCCATCGGCCAGGCGCTGATGGAGTACACGGTTTACGATGAGGACGGTCAGCTCGTCACAGCCTCGTTCCTCGACTACCGGATGCCGCGCGCCGGCGACCTGCCGGACATCGCCTTCAACACCCGCAACGTTCCCTCCACCACCAATGCGCTCGGCATCAAGGGGGCGGGCGAGGCCGGCACCATTGGTGCTACGCCGGCGGTGATGAACGCGGTCAACGACGCGCTGCGGCGCGGTGCGGGCGTTGCCCAGATCGAGATGCCGGCAACGCCGCTTCGGGTCTGGGAGGCGATCCAGGCCGCGCGGAGCTGAGCGTCGAGCGATCTCTCGGCCGCGCCCTCCCGACCTGAGCACCATCAAGAGCCCGGTCCGCAAGGCCCGGGCTCTTTGTCGTCGTGGCGGCGTGACGAGCGAAAAAGGTGTCCGCGCCGACCGGAACAGGCCGTCCGTCCCGCTTCGATGGTTGCGCGGGAACGCGGGAGGTGGTTTGCTCGCATTTGTCCGACGATTGTGTCCGACCCTGTCTTCCCCGCCTGCCTGCAGGTGCCGGGCGTGTGGCGTCCCCGAACGCGTCCGCGCGGCGAACCCTGGATGTTTCCCGCATGAGTTCCCGCCCCGCGCCGGTTGCCGGCAGCGTGTCCGCCAAAGACCTCAATCATCACAATCCGCGGATCGGCATTGCGCTGAAAGTGGCGTCGGCTCTTGTTTTCACCGGCATGGTCGCGATGGTGAAGATGGTCGCGACCACATTTCCCGTGGGGGAGGTGCTGTTCGCGCGGGGGATCTTCGGGCTGATCCCGGTGTTGATCATGGCGGGGTTTCAGGGCGAACTGCCAGGGGCCTTCAAGACGTCGCGTCCGTTCGGACACCTCAGCCGCGCGATCGTGGGTGCCACGGCCATGAGCCTGTGGTTTTCGGCACTTGCGCGCCTGCCATTGCCCGATGCGACCGCGATCAGCTTTGCCGCGCCGCTCATCACCGTCATCTTCGCCGCCTTGTTCCTGCGCGAGAAGGTGCGGATCTATCGCTGGTCGGCCGTTGTCGTGGGCTTCGTCGGAATTCTCATCATCCTGTCGCCGCACATGGGCGGGTCCGTGGAATCCGACGAAACGACGCTGGGATCGGCCTTCGCCTTCGGCTCGGCCACCTGCATGGCGCTCGCCATGATCACCGTGCGCCGGCTGACGGGAACCGAGCGCACGTCGACCATCGTGATCTGGTTCGGAATGGTGACGACCGGACTGGCGCTCCTGACCCTGCCGTTCGGCTGGGTGATGCCGGATGCGAAGGGCTTCGCCATGCTCGCGGCCATCGGTCTGTTCGGGGGCGTGGGCCAGATCCTGCTGACGCACAGCTACCGCTTCGCCGATGCCTCGACCATCGCGCCCTTCGACTACTCGACCATGATCTGGACGGTGATCGTGGGCTATCTGGTGTTTTCCGAAGTGCCCACGATCGAGGTTCTGGTCGGCGCGGCGATCGTGATCGGCGCCGGCGTCTTCGTTATCTTCCGCGAGCGCGCGCTCGGGCTCGACCGGTCAAAGGAACGCAGCACGGTCACGCCGTCCAAGGTCTGAGGCTTGCGCGATTCGCGCCGGCTCAGAATGCCTTGAACGTGATGATCGTCTTCGTGTCCAGAATTCCGTCGAAAGGGTGAACCTTTTCATTGACGAAATGACCGATGTCGGTCTCGTCCTCGACGTAGAACTTGACCATAAGGTCGTAATCGCCCGCAGTGGAGTAGATCTCGGACGCGATCTCTGCATCGGCGATCGCATTCGCGACCTGGTAAGCCTTGCCGAGATGGCACTTTATCATGACGAAGAAGGGAACCATCTTTCTCTCCGTGGCGGCACTTAGCCTTCATGGCGCGCGCGCGGTGAACCGGGCGCCAGTGAAGCGGATAGGAGGGGGCTCGGCAAGTGCCGCGAGAGTGTTACCCTTGCCAAGAGTGCGGCTTGGACGTTGTAGGCCCTTGCCGGTTCTGCCAGAAACAGGAAAGCCGTTGCGTTTCACGCGAGAATGCAGGGCGTTGCGGATCCGTCGCGGGCGGATCGATGCCGATGGGAATACCGGACCAGGAAGATGACGAAGCGCGACCCGACACACACGACTTGCGAGCGTACCGCGCAAGCGGCGGGAGAAGAGCGGGCCGCGGCATCTTCCGGTGCGCGGTTCAGCCGGCGTACGGCGCTGGGGCTTGCCGGGGCCGGGGCCGTTGCCGGGCTTGCCCGGCCGGCGGTTGCCCAGACGACCATCGAATGGAAAATGGCCACGTCCTGGCCGGCGGACCTGCCGGGCGCGGGCGTTTCGGCACAGCGCATCTGCGACATGATCGCCACCATGAGCGGCGGGCGGATGCGGGTGCGCCTGTTTCCCGCCGGCGGGCTGGTGCCGGCAAGCGAGGTGTTCGACGCGGTTGCCGCCGGGACGGCGCAGATGGGGCACTCCTCCCCGGCCTATTGGGCCGGCAGGATGCCTGCGGCCTCCTTCTTCTCGACCGTGCCCTTCGGTCTTCTGCCTGGCGAACATGCCACCTGGATCGAGTTCGGCGGCGGGCAGGACCTTTGGACCAAACTGTATGCGCAGTACGGGGTGCGGCCCTTTCTGGCCGGCAACACGGGCTGCCAGCTCGGCGGCTGGTACCGCCGCAAGCTTGTCTCGCTGGAGGACCTCAAGGGGCTGAAAATCCGCATGACCGGGCTTGGCGGCGAGGTCATGCGCCGGCTCGGCGCGACGCCGGTCTCGCTGCCGCCGGCAGAGCTCGTGCCGGCGCTCGAAACCGGGCTGATCGATGCGGCCGAGTTTCTGGGGCCCGAAAGCGATCGCGCGATGGGCCTGCAGGCGGTCGCGCCCTTTTGCTACACGCCGGGCTTCCACGAGCCGAACGGCGCCACGGAGGCGCTGGTCAACACGGTCGCCTTCGACGGTCTGTCGGACGATCTCAAGGCGATCGTGCAGGCGGCCTGCCGCGCGGAGACGCTTGCCAGCCTCTCCGAGGCCGACTGGATCAACGCCGAGGCATTGCGCGTTCTCGTGGAGGACGATGCGGTTGAACTGGTGAATTATCCCGAGCCCATCATGGCGGCGCTGCGGTCCACCTCGACGGATGTGGTGGCCAGCCTTGCGGACGGCGGCGACCTCAACCGGGAAATCTACAAGAGTTACGTGCGCGCTCTTGCCAGGGTCGCGCCGTGGAGCAGCGCCTCGCGGGGAAGCTTCCTCGCCGGTCGGGGGCTCTGATCCCCGGAGGAAGGCGGCGTCAGCCGATTGTCTCACGCACCTCGTCGGGCACGCAGCCGAAATGCCCCTCGCGCAGCGCGGCGATGGCGTAATCCAGCATCGGTTCGAGCATCCGGTCCTGAAGGCCGTCGGGCAGGCACCGGCAGTTTTCCGCCACGAGTGCGGGGTGGAAGAACATCACGAGCGAATGCTGGAACAGCAGGGCGGAATTGTCCGCGTCCTGCTCCGGAAACTCGCCGCGCTCGATAGCGGCGCGGATCACGCCCGCATAGTCGCGGCGCAATTCTTCCTTGTGACGGATGATCACGTCCCAGGCTTCCTCCATGGCAGCCTCGAGCAGGTCGTGGATCTTGCGGTTGCCCGCATAATGCTGGCGTGTGTAGTGGAACTGTCGGCGCACCATTTCCCGCAACGTGCTCGTCCCGTCGGCTTCCGGCATGGGCGGGTCGTTCCACACCGCCTCGCGCATCCGCGCCGTGATGACAGCGGCCACGGCCTTGGTCAATTCGGCCTTGGAGGCGAAGAAGCGGTAGACGTTGGCCGGCGACATGCCCAGTTCGCGGGCGATGTCGGCCACCGTGGTCTTCTGGTAGCCGTAGACGTGGAACAGCTCGCTGGCGGTCTCGACGATCCGCTTGCGTGTCTCCTGGGAAGAGCTGCTCGTCGAGCCGTCGCGTGATCCGCCCTCGGCCACGGCTGCATCAACCCGCATGAGAGCCCCGTCTGCTTCCGTCATGTCTTCCAGGTCCCGTTCGTTCCCGTTCGCGCCGAAATAGCATGCATTCGAGGTTTTCGAGTCGCGACCCCGATCGAGTGCCTCTGTAACACATTACAGGCATCCCGGCTCCGAAGCCGCAAGCAACCTCCGCAGATACGACATGTCCGGCCGTGGCCGCGCTGAGCTGCCGCAAGCCACATGTCATTCGTCGTCCGGTCGCGCTTTGCCGGACCACGAACCTGCCCCCTGCTGGAATGTCAGCATGGGTGGCCCGCGCGGTACAGTCAATGGCGCAGGCTTGATGAATGTATAGTGACGAATATTGACATTCATCAGGCGAACGACAATATGCGTTAAACCGGAGAGGGCCGGTCATGGTCGCTCCCTTCACGCAGGGGGCAGAAGGTTCTCCCGGGACCGGGCGAGGCAGAAGGCCCGCCCTCAGCCCGCCGGGCCCTGCGGGGCTCCGATATGACTGAACGAAGGGCCGCCTTGCCGGCCCGTCCCGGAGACTTCGATCATGCGTCCGTTCCTCGCCTTCGCCGGTCATGGCCGGCTTGCCCCGCTTGCAGGCCTTGTCGCGACGTTGCTCGTTGCCGGATGCCAGCCCGAGGCGGCGGAGGAGGTATCCGGCAAGGACGAAGCGGCTCCGCGCGCCGTCTGGGTGGTTCCGGCCGCCCCGGCCGCGCCGCCTGCCTACGCCTTGTCGGGCACGGTCCGGGCGCGCGTCGAGGTGCCCCTGGCATTCCGTGTGGGTGGCAAGATCGCCGAACGCCTGGTTGATGCGGGAACGCGTGTCGAGCGCGGCGAGGCCATCGCCCGGCTCGACATGACGGATCTCTCTGCGAGCCTGCGCGCGGAAGAGGCGCGTGAGAAGGCGGCCCAGGCGCAGGCGCGCCAGCTTGACGACGATCTGGAGAGGATCGTGGCGCTCAGGGACAAGGGGCACGTGAGCCAGTCGGCGCTGGATGCCGCGCAGGCGGCGGCCGACGCGGCCCGCGAGACGCTGAAGGCGGCTCGCGAAAGCTCGGCCCTTGCCCGGAACCGGTTGGATTACGCGGTGCTCACCGCCGATGCGGATGGTGTCGTCACGTCCGTTTCCGCCGAGCCCGGCGAAGTGGTCACGGCGGGGCAGCCCGTGGTCCATGTGGCCCGCGATGCCGCGCGCGAAGTGGAGGTCGCCGTACCGGAAGCCCGCGTCGGTCTGCTGTCGCGCGCCAGCGCCAGCGTGACGTTGTGGGCCGATCCCGATCGCGTCTATCCCGCGCGCCTGCGCGAGCTCTCGCCCCAGGCGGATTCCGCCGCGCGCAGTTTCGCGGCGCGGTTCACGATCGATGCTCCCGCGGATACCGCCCGGCTCGGGATGAGCGCCACCGTGCGCCTTGCCGACGATGCGCCGGTTCCAGGCGTTTCCGTTCCGCTTTCGGCGGTCTGGTACGACGGGAGCCAGGCAAACGTCTGGCGTGCCGGGGCGGCTTCCGATCACGTCAGCGCGGTGCCCGTGAAGGTGTTGCGCCTCACGGCCGAGACGGCGCTGGTCGAGGGCGGTCTCGATGCGGGCGATCTCGTGGTCAGCATGGGTGCCCATCGGCTGGATGCGGAAACGCCCGTGCGGGTCGTCCTGCACGGCGGCGCGGCGACCGTGACCGTGGGGGCTCTGAAGTGAGCGCCTTCAACCTGTCCGCCTGGGCCCTTAGGCACCGCACGCTCGTCCTTTTCATGATGCTCGTCGTCGCGGCGGCCGGCGCATTCGCCTATGCCAATCTCGGACGAAACGAGGATCCGAGCTTCACGGTCAAGGTGATGGTCGTCACCGCCGCCTGGCCCGGCGCGACCGCGAGCGAGATGCAGGAGCAGGTCGCCGACACCGTCGAGACCCGCCTCCAGACGCTGCCCTACCTGTCACGGCTGGAGACCTACACGCGTCCCGGGTTCATGGCGACGCAGGTGACGCTGAAGGATTCCACGCCTCCCTCGGCGGTGGAGGACCTCTGGTACCAGGTGCGCAAGAAGGTCGGCGACGTGCATGCCGATCTGCCCTCGGGCGTGCTGGGCCCCTTTTTCAACGACGAGTATTCCGATGTCTACGTGCAGGTCCATGCGCTCACCGCGCCCGGTGCGACGTGGATGGAGCGCTCGGACCTCGCCGAAATGGTGCGCCAGGGCTTTCTCGCCGTTCCCGAGGTGGAGAAGGTCCAGCTCTTCGGCGAACAGGATCCACGGATCTTCGTCGATATTTCCTATGCGAAGCTGGCAACGCTCGGCATTCCCGTCAGCGCGATCTTCGAGGCGCTTTCGGCTCAGAACGCGGTCGTGCCCTCGGGATCCGTCGATACCGCGGCGGAGACCGTGCAGGTGCGTGTGAGCGGCAGCCTGTCCGGCGCCGACGCGGTGGCGGCTGTGCCCATCGAGGCGGGCGGACGTACGTTCCGGCTTGGAGACATCGCCCGCGTGAGCACCGGAGTGGCGGATCCCAGGAGCTTCGAGAGCCGCTATGACGGCGAGCCGGCGATCATGATCGGCATCGCCATGGCCAAGGGCGGCAACGTTCTGGAACTGGGCGAGCGCCTGCATGAAAAGGCCGAAGAGCTCGCAACCCGTCTTCCGATCGGGGCGGAACTGCACCAGGTGTCGAACCAGCCGGAAGTGGTGGAGGAGGCCATCGGCGAGTTCCTGCTGAAGTTCGTGGTCGCCATTTCCATCGTGCTGCTGGTCTCCTTCATGTCGCTTGGCTTCAGGACCGGCATCATCGTGGCGCTTTCCGTGCCGCTGACGCTGGCCGGCACCTTCGTCGCCATGCTCCTCATGGGGATCGACCTGGAGCGCATCTCGCTCGGTGCGCTGATCCTGTCGCTGGGCCTTCTCGTCGATGACGCGATCATCGCCATCGAGATGATGGTGGTGAAGATCGAACAGGGGTGGGACCGGTTCCGCGCGGCGACCTATGCCTGGGAATCGACGGCCTTTCCCATGCTCACCGGCACGCTGGTGACGGCGGCGGGCTTCCTGCCGGTGGGCTTCGCCCGGTCGGCGGCGGGCGAATATGCCGGCGGCATCTTCTGGGTCGTCACGACGGCGCTTCTGATCTCGTGGTTCGTGGCGGTGGTCTTCACGCCCTATCTGGGCATCTATCTCCTGCCGAAATCGCTGGAGCGACACGCGGCCGAGCATGGCGCGCAGGACGAGGAGGCGATCTATCGCACGCCGTCCTACCAGCGGCTTCGCAGGATCGTCTCGGGCGCCGTGCGGTTCCGCATTCCCGTTGTCGTGCTGACGTTCGCGCTACTTGGCCTGTCGGGCTACGGCATGGGCTTCGTCAAGAAGCAGTTCTTTCCCAATTCCTCGCGCCCGGAAGTGCTGATCGAGCTGCAGGGCGCGGAAGGCGCCTCCTTCGCGGCGACGGATGCGCAGGCCCGCAAGATCGAGGAACTGCTGTCCAAGAACGAGAACGTCGACTACTTCACGACCTATGTGGGGGCGGGCGCGCCGCGCTTCATGCTGGCCTACAACCCGGCGCTGCCGAACCCGAGCTACGCGCTGATCCTGGCCCAGTCGAAGGGCGGGGAGCACACGGGCCGGCTCGTGGAGGAGATGCGCGCGCATTTCGCCGACACGAACGGCCCGGTGCGCGGACGTGTCTCGCGGCTGGAACTGGGGCCGCCCGTCGGCTTCCCCGTCCAGTTCCGTGTCATCGGGGCCGACACGCAGGAAGTGCGGCGGATCGCGGAGCGGGTGCGCGACATCATGCGGGCCGATCCCGACACGCTGAACACCGAGCTGCAGTGGGGCGACAAGATGAAGTCCGTGCGGCTCGTTGTCGACCAGGACCGGGCACGGGCGCTGGGGCTTTCGACCTCGGACATCGGCCAGGGGCTCCAGGCGCTTTTGAGCGGCGTGCAGGCAACGGCCCTGCGCGAAGGGCGCCATTCGGTCGGTGTGATGGTGCGGGCGGCGGAGGCCGAACGGGCTGCCCTTGGAAACCTGGGCGATCTGGTGCTTCACGTGCGCGACGGACGCGCGATCCCCGTCTCCCAGGTGGCGCGTATCGAGTACACCGCCGAGGAGCCCATCCTGTGGAGGCGAAACCGCGAGACCGTGCTCACGGTGCGGGCCGACGTGCTGGCCGGCGTTCAGCCCCCCGACGTCACCGCCAGGCTCGAGCCGGCCATGCAGGCGCTCCAGAGCGAGCTCCTGCCGGGTTACCGCATCGAGGCGGGCGGCGCTGCCGAGGAAGCCGCCAAGGCCAACAAGGCGCTGGGCGCGGTCTTCCCGGTGATGCTGCTGGCCATGGCGTTCCTGATCATGATCCAGATGCAGTCCTTCTCGAAGCTCGCCATCGTGTTCCTGACCTTCCCGCTCGGGCTGGTCGGCGCGGTCGCGGCGCTGCTTGTCGCGGACGCGCCGTTCGGCTTCGTCGCGATCCTGGGCGTGATCGCGCTCGGCGGCATGGTCATGCGCAACACGCTTATCCTGGCCGACCAGATCGAGCATGATCTGGCGTCGGGAGTGACCATGCGTCAGGCCATCGTGGAATCGACCGTGCGCCGCGCCCGGCCGGTGATCCTGACGGCTCTGGCCGCCGTGCTCGCCTTCGTGCCGCTGACCTTCAACATCTTCTGGGGGCCGATGGCGATCTCCATGATCGGGGGGCTGACGGTGGCCACCGTGCTGACGCTGGTCTTCATGCCGGCGCTCTATGCGCTGTGGTTCCGCCGGCGCCTCGACAAGAGTGACGCCGACCTTGCGGCGGAGACTCCGGCCGGCGATGGGGCGCCGGACAATTCGGACAGGGCAGAGCAGAAAACGGACCCCGCGCCGGCTCTGCCTCAGGCGGCGGAGTGAGCGACCCCCGCGGTCACTCCGCCGCCAGCGGACCATTCGGCCACGGAATATGTGGCATTCGCGCAACGTTGTAACAGGAAACGCATGTTGCGTTGCGAGATGTTCCTCGGGCCGCGGAAAAGCGCGATTCCGCGTTCCTATATTCGATGCGTCGCAAAAAGTTCATTTTCTCAATGAGTTGATTTGATCTCAATGCGCAACTACCGGGTGCGTTACGTTACGAAAACGTCACCTCCCGATGTTTGTGCGCTGCGAGAGCGTGCCTCCATCGGCAAACTCGCCACTTGTGTCCTCCGAGTCGCTTGGTCACCATTACGTTAACGTAATCGCTGGCAGGGGCATGCTGGCGGCGTGTTTTGGGAGGACACGAGCGAAATGACAAGCAAGCGCAGGGTGTTAATGCTTTCGGTGGCTTCGGCCGCCTTGTGTGCGACTGCTGGCGGCGCCCTGGCCGGTGGCTTCGCACTGCGCGAACAGAGCTCCTACTATCAGGGCATGTCGTTTGCCGGCTATGGCACGACCGGTCCGTCGATCTCGTCCATGTTCTGGAACCCGGCCGCCCTTTCCGGCGCGGGAGCGGGGTTCACCAGCGAGGCGCACAACACACTCATCGTTCCCGAATCGAAGATCACGGGCACCTTCACGCCGGGCCTTCTTCCGGTGCCGCCAAGCACGACGCCGTCCGGAGACATCGGGTCGGACGCCTACATTCCCGCAAGCTATATCGCCTACCGGCTGAACGAGCGCGCCGTCTTCGGCGTGTCGGTCAACGCGCCCTTCGGGCTCTCAACCAAGGCGAACCTCAACTGGGCGGGGCAGTTCTATTCGCGCACCTCGAAGGTGAGCTCGCTCAATGTCACCCCGACATTGTCGTATCAGATCAATGACATGCTGGCGATCGGCCTTGGCCTTCAGATCCAGCAGCTCAAGGTGCGACTGACATCCGCGATTCCGAATGTTCCGGGCTTTCCCTCCCAGATTCTGGAAGGAAACGACGTCGGCTTCGGCGTGACGGCGGGCCTGACGTTCCGTCCGATGGACGGCACTGAAATCGGCCTCGGCTACCGCTCCGGCATTTCGCAGAAGCTGGACGGCAACGTGATCACGCCGGCCGGCACGACGGGGATCGGCGCCGACCTGATCACGCCGGACATGGTGACCTTCTCGGTCAAGCAGCGGGTGAGCGACGGTTTCCGGGTGTTCGGCACGGTCGAGTGGACCAACTGGAGCCGTCTCAAGGCGCCGCGCGTCTACGCTCAGGCCAATGGCGCGACGGTCACGAACCTGCAGTTCAACTACGACGACGGCTGGTTCTTCGCCCTCGGCGGCGAATATGACGTCAACGAGGACCTGACGCTGCGCGCGGGCGCGGCCTATGAGATCTCGCCGGTGGATGACGCCATCCGCTCGACCCGCCTGCCGGACAACGACCGGATCTGGCTGTCGGCCGGTGCTTCCTACAACTGGAGCGACAATCTGGCGTTCGATCTCGGCTACACGCACATTCTCACGGCCAAGAGCACGCCGATCAACATCAGCGGCACGCATCAGGACTACAATCCGGCGATCGGCACCTTCAACGGCAGCGCCGATTCCAGCGTCAACATCGTCTCGGCGTCGATGCGTTACAATTGGGGTGGCGCGCTGCCGCGTCCGCAGAAGGATCCGGTGCGCGGCTACTGAGCGCCGCATCCTTTTCAGGGCGCGCAATTTCGAACAGGAAAGTTCGAAGAATTGAGTCGATCTTTTTTCAAGTTGCACCGGCGGAGCCATCCGCCGGTGCTTTTTCGTTTCAGCTCCCTGCGGGCCGGGGAGCCTCTCCGTTCCCGTCCTTGCGGGTCTCAGAAGGCGGCCGGATACAGGCCGCCGTCGAGCAGCAGGTTCTGGCCCGTCAGGTAGCCTGCGTGGGTGGAGCAGGCGAAGGCGCAGACCTTGCCGAACTCCTCCGCCGTGCCGAAGCGACCGGCGGGGATTTCCGCTTCCTGGGTGGCCGCCGCCTCGGCGAGGCTGACGCCGGCCTGACCGGCGGCGCGCTCCAGTCCGCCGCGCAGACGGTCGGTGTCCATCTTGCCCGGCAGCAGGTTGTTGATGGTCACGTTGCGGGATGCGTAGCGCCGCGCGATGCTGGCCAGGAACGCGGTGAGGCCCGCGCGCGCGCCGCTCGACAGGTCGAGGCCCTCGAGCGGCATGCGCACCGAGATTGACGTGATGTTGACGATGCGCCCGAAGCCGCGCTCGGCCATGCCTTCGGCGACCTGCTGGATCATCTCGATGGGCGAGATCATGTTCTGGATCACGCCCTCGATCATCTTCTCCCGGTCGAGCTCAAGGAAGTCGCGGCGCGGCGGCCCGCCGTTGTTGTTGACCAGGATGTCGGGGGAGGGGCAGGCAGCGAGAAGCGCCTTCTGGCCTTCCGGCGTGGAGACGTCGGCCACGACCCGCTTCACGTCGACGCCGTAGCGCGCGCGAAGGTCGCCCGCCGTCGCGTCGAGGCGGGCGCCGTCCAGCCCGTTGATGACGAGATCGCAGCCGGCCTCGGCCAGCGCCTCGGCGCAGCCACGGCCGAGCCCGCGGCTTGAGGCACACACGATTGCCTTGCGGCCCGAAATACCAAGATCCATGAAATCAGCTCCTGTCGCTGCCGGCGGGTGCCGGTCAAGGTGAGCAAGGGTCGAACCCGGTGATAGCGGAAGAGCCTTGCGGACGTCCATCCCGTGGCCCGCTCGCTGCACGGGGGAGGCGCGGCCGGCGCAGGCTGAAAGGTGATTGCGGGCGCAATGCGGCTCTTCTGCCCCGGCTGTCACATTAATGAGATCGGAATCGAGGAAACAGGTCGCGAATACTTGTCAGGAGCGCGCCATGTCCGTCGATCCGGCCCCGCGACACTACCGGGCGATCTTTCTTTCCGACATCCATCTGGGAACACGCGGGTGTCAGGCAGATCTTCTGCTCGACTTCATGCGTCACCACGACGCCGAGACGATCTATCTCGTCGGGGACATCGTCGACGGGTGGCGGCTGAAACGCGCCTGGTACTGGCCCCAGGCGCACAACGATGTGGTGCAGAAGCTGATGCGCAAGGGCCGCAAGGGCGCGCGCATCATCTACACGCCCGGCAATCACGACGAGTTCCTGCGCGATTTCCTGGGCACGCATTTCGGCGGCATCGAGGTCGTCGAGGAGACGATCCACGAGGCGGCCGACGGCAAGCGCTATCTCGTGATCCACGGTGACAAGTTCGATGTGGTGGTGCGCCACGCCAAGTGGCTGGCCTTCCTCGGCGACTGGGCCTATGTGAGCGCGCTCAACCTGAACACGGTGCTCAACGTGGTGCGCCGGCGCCTCGGACTGCAGTACTGGTCGCTGTCCGCCTGGGCGAAGCTCAAGGTCAAGAACGCGGTCAGCTTCATCGGCAAGTTCGAGGAGACGCTCGCCCACGAGGCGGCGCGCCAGAACGTGGACGGGGTCATCTGCGGCCACATCCACCATGCCGCCGACCACCATGAGTTCGGCACGCACTACATCAACACCGGCGACTGGGTGGAGAGCTGCACGGCGGTTGCCGAGCACCACGACGGACGTTTCGAGATCATCCGCTGGACGGTGGAGGCGGGCCGTCAGGCCGCCGACGCCAAGGCGGAAGCCAAGGCAAAGCGCAAGGCCGAGGGCGGCCGGCAGGTCGCCGCATGAAGTCGCTGCTGATCGTCACCGACGCCTGGCACCCCCAGGTCAATGGCGTGGTGCGGTCCATCGAGCGCACGGCGGCCGAGCTCGAACGCCTCGGCGTGCGGGTCGAGGTGCTCTCGCCCGCCGACTACCCGACGCTGCCATGCCCCACCTACCCGGAGATCCGCCTGTCGCTGACGACACCGGGCGCGGTGCGCCGGCGCATGGCCGAACTCGACTGCGAGCATCTGCATATCGCCACCGAGGGGCCGCTGGGCCTTCTGGCCGGACGGATCGCGCGGGGCGAGGCGCTTCCCTTCACCACGAGCTATCACACACGGTTCCCCGAGTATCTCTCGGCCCGCATTCCGGTGCCCGTCGCGTGGTCCTACGGCTGGCTGCGGCGCTTCCACAATTCCGGCAACGGCTGCATGGTGGCGACGCGCACGCTGGAAGACGACCTTTCGGCGCGCGGCTTCCGCAACCTGATGCGCTGGTCGCGCGGCGTCGATCACGAGCTGTTTCGTCCCTATGAGGGCAGCGTTCTGCCGGCGGAGGTGACGGGCCCGGTGTTCATGTATGTGGGCCGGGTGGCGGTCGAAAAGAACATCGCCGCCTTTCTCGACCTCGACCTGCCGGGCTCCAAGGTGGTCGTGGGCGATGGCCCCCAGCTTGCGGACCTCAGGGCGCGCTATCGCGAGGTGCTCTTCACCGGCGCGAAGTCGGGGGAGGATCTTGCCCGCCACTACGCCAGCGCCGATGTGGTCGTGTTTCCGAGCCTGACAGACACCTTCGGCAACGTGGTGCTCGAGGCGCTGGCCTGCGGCGTTCCGGTCGCCGCCTTTCCCGTCATGGGGCCGCTCGACATTCTCGGCGGCACGGGCGCGGGCGTGCTCGACGCCGATCTCAGGCTTGCCGCGCTTGGCGCGTTGTCGGTTTCGCCGGCCCGGGCGCGGGACCTGGCGCTGGAGTTCACCTGGCAGCGCAGCACCCGCCAGTTCATGGAAAACTGCATGAGGGCGCATACGGCGGACAGCCGCGTCGCGGCCTGACGCTTTTGGGCGTGCCTGCCGGTCGGCCGGCGTGACGCTTCACCGGACGCGGAGGATCGTGTACCGATTGAGGATCCCGCCGGTTTGGAGAGTCCCATGACGATCAGCTTCAAGGTTCCCGAGTTTCAGCACATTGTCGACGCGCGCGCGCGGATCGCCGGACAGGCGCATCTCACGCCGCTGCTGTCGTCGGCCTATCTGGACGAACTCGTCGGCGGGCGCGTCCTGCTCAAGGCGGAAAACCTCCAGCGCACGGGATCCTTCAAGTTCCGTGGCGCCTTCAACCGCCTCTCGATGATCCCCGACGAGGCGCGCTCCGCCGGTGTCGTTGCCTGCTCGTCCGGCAATCACGCGCAGGGTGTCGCCGAGGCGGCGCGCATTCTGGGAATGCCGGCGGTGATCGTCATGCCCGAGGACGCGCCGACGGCCAAGATCGCGCGGACGAAGCGCTCCGGCGCGGAGGTGGTGACCTACAAGCGCGAGACGGAGGACCGGGAGGCGATCGCCGAGGCCATCGCGGCCGAACGCGGCGCGACCATGGTGCACCCCTACAATGATCCGGGCGTGATCGCGGGGCAGGGGACGCTTGCCGCGGAGATGGTCGAACAGGCCGAAGCCATGGGGCTCGCGCCCGAGGCGATGCTGGTCTGCACCGGCGGTGGCGGCATGTCCGGAGGTGTTGCGCTGGCGCTGGAACGGCTCGCGCCGGAGTGCGCCTTCGTGCCGGTGGAGCCGGAGGATTTCGATGACTACGGCCGCTCGCTTCAGGCCGGCAAGCGGGTCGGCAACGCCCGTTCGGGCGGCTCGGTCTGTGACGCGCTGCTGACGCCGATGCCGGGCGAACTGGGCTTCGAGATCGTGCGCAGGCGCGCGACCTCGGGCCTGAAGGTGAGCGACGAGGAAGCGCTTCGTGCGGTCGCCTTCGCCTTCCGCGAGCTCAAGCTGGTGGTGGAACCAGGCGGCGCGGTCTGCCTTGCCGCCGTTCTTTCGGGCAAGCTGCCGGTGAAGGGGCGCACCATCGCCCTGACACTCTCCGGCGACAACCTCGATCCGGAGATGCTGGAGCGCGCGCTGGCGCTTTGACGGCAGGCGTCAGTTGAAGGCGCGCTGGCTGCCGGGATGGCGCATGGTGCGGTAGACGTAGACGTCGCGGGCGACGCTCGACGTGCCGATGCCGAGCCAGCCGCACCTGAAGCGCAGGAAGCTTCCGTAGGTCTTGTAGCCGATGCCGGTCTCCTTCATCAGCAAGGCGACCGCGCCGTCGGCCTGCGAGGCGAAGGTGTCGCGCACCGCGCTGTCGCGAAGAGACAGGTGACGCGAGACGAGCCAGATGATGGCGTCCATGTCCTCGCGGGCGATGAGCGTCAGCAGGATCGTCTCGAAGCTCAGCTCGCCGGCGGCGATCTGGATGTGGACCTCGTGTTTGGACAGGGTTTCGCCGTTGATGTCGAGCCCCGCGTCCGGCGTGTCGGCAATGGCGCGCTGGGCGAGGCGCGCAAGCGCGTCCTCGTTGGCGAGCGCCTTGTCCAGCTCCGGCGGCATGAGCGGGCAGTCGGTGTCGCTCACGAGGCGCAGCTCCTCGCGGAACACGTTGTCGGCGTGGCAGCGCCAGGCGAGCGCGCCGAGAAGGCGCGGATCGCCGCTCGACAGGATGAGCAGCGCGAGCAGGGCACGGGTGCCGAAGGTGGCGTCGTCGTTGTGCAGCAATGCATTGACCACGGGAAACGCGCCGCGCGCGACGAGCGTGTCGACCACGCGGGAAGAGACGCCCGTTCGACGCGCGATGGCAAGGCGGTGCCTGTCGGAGCGGTGACGCGCGACGTCGACGAGCTTTTCCTCCGAGATCACCGGAGAGTGCTGGAGCACGGGTTCGCTGAGGTCGAAGGCTTCCTCCGCCAGACGGTCGGCGAGGTCCGTGGTGATGCGGTCGGTGCGGGCGAGACGCACGACGATGTCGAGGCGGGCGGAATGATCGAGCTGGTCGAAGACGTCGAGAACCAGGCCCGAGAACAGCATTCTCTCGGCTCCTGTGGGCTCGCGCTCCAGCTTGTCCGAATATTGCGCACTGAGAAGGCGTACGAGTTCCGAACGGGCCGATGGCTCCCGGATCCTCGCAAGCTCCTCCAATCTCTCCCTGATCATCCCCTCGACCCAATCTCCCGGGTGCCGCCAAGCCGCGCCCGGCAACGCCGACGCGAAGACCCCAGTCTTGGCCATGCACTGTTAAAATCACGTAGATAAAACACCGCAGGCGAACACGCTTTGCAAGCAGGCGCAAACTGTTCAGCGTCTCACGGTTCCAATTGCCGCCCCGTGGCGGCCTCTGAAAGATCCCTCCCTGCAAAAAGGGCCGCGACGTAACCGGCGCGGCCCGAACCTCAACTGAAGAGCGACTGGCGCTCTCCCGGGGAAAGCTGCTCCAGCGGATCCTCGCCCGCGTCATCCTCGTCCAGATCCTGCGCGCGGTCGCGGTGGCTGGCAAGGTCCGTCGTGGCGGACGGCTCATCCTTCTCCGGCGCTGCGTCGTCGGTGTCGATGGCATCGAAGTCGATCGAGTCGAAGTCGATCTCGCCATCTTCCGTGGTGGCGACGTCCTCGTCGGTCTCGACGCCGGCCGCGTCCTCGGCCTCGACCATCACCAGATCATCGAAGGGATCGCCGGCTTCGGCACCGTCCCCGGACGCGTCCTCCGGCGTGCCGGATTCGGCGGCGAAGAGCGCGTCGATGTCGATCTCGCCGGCGTCGAGAGCGGCGGCCTCGGCGGCTTCCTGGTCCGTCATTTCGCTGAGCGCGGCGGCGGCTTCGGCCTCGGCCTGGGTCTGCGTTTCGGCAAGCGAGGGCGCGGCGTCCTGCGGGGCCGGCGTCTCCTGCGCCGGAGCGGCGGCGAAAAGCGCGTCGATGTCCTCCTCGGAGGCGGTTTCCGCCTCGTCCCCGGCGCTTGCGGACGATCCGAACATCTCGTCCACGGCACACTGGCTGACGCCGCGACCGTCGAGCTGCGGGCCGTTGAGAAGGTGGGCGTCGGGACGGCTGTCCTCGATGTAGGCGCCCTCGTCGGCGGTTGCGTCCTGGATGCCCCAGATCGAGATCATCATGTTGATGCGCGATTCCAGGTACTGGAGCACGTTGACGATCTTCTGGGTGCGCTGGCCGGTGAGGTCCTGGAAGGAACAGGCCATGAAGATTTCGGTGGCGCGGGCATCGATCTCGTCGCAGGCGGTCTCGTCGGCGCCTGCCTCGCGCATCGTCCAGGCGTGCTCCTGGATGGCCTCGGCGGCCGCGAGGATCTCCTGGGTCGCGGCCTCGGTCTTGGTGACGATGGCGTCGAGTTCGTTGGAGGCCTCGATGAAGCGGTTGCCGTCGTCGGACTCGTGCTTGATGTTGGCGATCTCGCGCTTCGTGCGCTCGATGGCCTCCTGCATGTCCGCGATGTCGAGCCGGATGCGGTCGATGCTGGGCACCGTGCGCTCGCGCGTCATGGTCTTCTCGAGCCGTGCGATGGCGTCGAGGACGACCTGCGTTTCCGGCTTCTGGTTCCGGCGGATGTACTCGTCCAGGAACCAGCGACCGCGATCGGTCTCCGTCAGGGCACCGAGGAGGGCCTCGTACTCGTTCTCCCTGATCGCGCCGGGCGCTCCACTTTCAGCCATGCTCGAGATCCGCAAAAGGTCGTTTCGCTCATCTGCCGCCGGGATCGGCGACACGGTGTCCGCAGCCTCGAGGTTTAATCGCCAAATCCTTAAAATCGGTATAGAAGGCGAAACGCCGCCCAACCGGACACCGGATAATGACGCAAGGTCATCTGGTCGCAAGTCTTTTTGCGGCCTACTTCTTTGGCTTCGGGCTGTTTCTGCCCTTCTTTCCCGTGGTGCTTCGCGACTCAGGTCTCTCGCCTGGCGAAATCGGCACGCTGCTGTCGCTGCCGATGCTGGTGCGGCTTGCCGCGAATCCCCTCGTGGGCGCGCTTGCCGACCGCTTCGCCACGCCGCGCGTCGCGGTGAGCGTGCTTTCGGCCCTGTCTGCAGCGCTGTTTCTCGCCTTCTTCCTCGCGTCGGCCTTCTGGGCCTATGCGGTTCTGCTGGTCGCGGTGGCGCTTGTCTGGTCGCCGCTGATCCCCATCGAGGACGCCGTCGCCGCCCGCCTCGACCGGGAAGGAAAGGGCCAGTACGGCCGGATGCGGCTGTGGGGATCGATCAGCTTCATCGCCGCCAATCTCGTCGGGGGAACCGCGGCCGCCAGCGCCCATGCGGCTCCGGCGGTGATCGGCGGCATCGCCGCCGGGCTGGTCGTTTCCGCGCTCGTCGGGCTGAAGCTCACCGTGCCGAGCGCGCGCGAGGCGGAGCGGGGACCGGACGATGAACAGCGCGTGGAGGGGCGCGCGAAATCCGGCATGGGGTTCCTTCTGGTGGTCGTGGGGGCCGGCATCCTGCAGGGAAGCCACGGGGCGTATTACGGGTTCAGCGCGCTGTTCTGGGAGGCGGAAGGCTTCGGCGGGCTGGCCATCGGCATCCTGTGGGGGCTCGGCGTGACGACGGAGATCGTGCTGTTCGCCTTCGCGGGGAGCGTCGGCGCGCGTATAGGGTCGCTCGGCATTCTCGGGGTCGGCGCGGGGGCCGCGATCCTGCGCTGGGTGCTCTTCGCGCAGGTGTCCGGTCCGCTTGCGACCGGCTCCCTCCAGCTTCTGCACGGGCTGAGCTTCGGCGCGACGCACCTGGGCGCCGTCGCCTATGTGGCAGCCCGCGCGCCCCGGCGCTGGGCGGGGTTCTCGCAGGGGCTCCTGTCCATGGTGTTCGGCTTTTTCACCGCGCTCGCCTCGGCGCTGGCGGGGCTTCTCTACCAGAGCGGGCCGTCGCTCGCCTTCCAGGCGATGGCGGCAATGGCCGCGCTGGGCACGCTGCTTCTCGCCGCCGGCGCGCTGTTTCCCGGAGAAAGACGGCGCGCGCCGGCGGCGTGACAATGCCTGAGCAGGAGCCGGGCGTTTAGCCCCAGAGCTCCGGGGCGGGCGGCATCAGCGTTGAGCCTTCGAAGACCAGGCCCGGCTCACGGTCCTTCGCCAGCAGGAGCGGCGCGTCGAGATCGACGTAGTCCGCGCCCTGCGCGACGAGAACCGCCGGCGCCATCGCCAGCGAGGTGCCCAGCATGCAGCCGACCATGACGCGGAAGTCGCGCGCCCTTGCCTCGGCCAGCAGCTTCAGCGCCTCCGTCAGTCCGCCGGTCTTGTCGAGCTTGATGTTGACCGCGTCGTAAAGCGGCGCGAGCCGCTCCAGGTCGGCGGAGGTGTGCAGGCTCTCATCGGCACACACCGGAACGGGCCGTTCCAGCCCGGCAAGACAGGCGTCCGCGTCGGAGGGCAGCGGCTGCTCGATGAGCTCCACGCCGGCCGCGACGCAGGCGGCCATGTTGCGTGCGAAGCTCTCCTGGCTCCAGGCCTCGTTGGCATCGACGATGAGGCGGGCGGCGGGCGCGGCGGCACGAACCGCCGCGATGCGCTCGGGGTCGCCCTCGCCGCCGAGCTTCACCTTGAGCAGGGGGCGGCTGGCGGCCTTCGCCGTGTCGGCGGCCATCTTCTCCGGCGTGCCGAGGCTGATGGTAAAGGCGGTGACGGACGCGACGAGCGGGCCGAGGCCCGCGAGGGCCGCCGCCGTGGTGTTGCCGCGCTTGGCCTCCAGGTCCCAGAAGGCGCAGTCGAGCGCGTTGCGCGCGGCGCCGGCGGGCATCGCGGCCTGCAGGCCGGCGCGGTCGAGGCCGCGTTCGATGTCCGCCTTCAGCCGTTCGATGTCGGCCATGACGCCCTCGACGGTCTCGCCATAGCGGGCGTAGGGGACGCATTCACCCCGTCCCCTGTGCGGCCCCTCGGTGAGGGTCGCCACGACCACATTGGCGTGGGTGCGGCTGCCGCGGGCAATGGTGAAGCCGCCCTCGATCGGCCAGCTGTCGGTTGCGACCTCGAGCGTTACCGTCATGGGCGACCGAACTCCTCCTCGAGGCGGTCGACGATGCCCTCGCACCCGAACCGCACCGGGTC
Source organism: Stappia sp. (assembly GCA_002722295.1). GTDB lineage: Bacteria > Pseudomonadota > Alphaproteobacteria > Rhizobiales > Stappiaceae > Stappia. The sequence continues at coordinate 148,408 of PBLF01000030.1, forward strand.
GGTCGCCGGCAGACCGTGCTCGGCGGCAATGTCGGCGAGAAGCACGCGCGCGTCCGCCTCGTCCAGCGCGGCGGTGTTGACGCAGATGCCGACGCAGCGGATCTCCGGATTGGTCAGGCGACCGCAGACGACGGTCAGGTCGATGACCTGCTGGATGGTGGGAAGCGTCGTCTTCACGCCGCGCATGTTCTGGCGGGTGGGCTCGTGGCAGACGACGAAGGCGTCGGGCTGGGAGCCATGCAGCAAGCCAAGGGTGACGCCCGCGAAGGAGGGGTGGAACAGCGAACCCTGCCCCTCGATGACGTCCCAGTGGTCCGGCTCCGCGGAGGGCGAGATCCACTCGGCGGCGCCGGAGATGAAGTCGGCGATCACCGCGTCGAGGGCGACGCCACGACCGGAAATGAAGACGCCGGTCTGGCCGGTCGCGCGGAAGTCGGCATCGAAACCGCGATCGCGCATGACCTTCTCGAGCGCAAGCGCGGTGTACTTCTTGCCAACGGAGCAGTCGGTGCCGACCGCCAGCAGGCGCTTGCCGGTGCGCTTGTGGCCCTTGCCGGTGTCGAAGCGGATGTCGGAGTGGCGCACGTCGCGCAGGTGGCGACCGTTGCGCTCGGCGGCGGCGGCGATCTCCGGCACGTCGCCGAGACGCATGTGCAGGCCGCTGGCCACGTCCAGGCCCGCGTCGAGCGCGGCGACGATGGAGGCGACCCAGTGGTCGGGCAGGACGCCGCCGGCGTTCACGCAGCCAACGACCATGGTCTTCACGCCCGCCGCAGCGGCCTCGGCCGGCGTCATCTCGGGAAGCTTCGCATCCGCCTTGCACCCGTCCAGGCGAAGCTGGCCCAGGCACCAGTCGCGGCGCCAGTCGACGATGCCGAGGCCGGTCTTGGCCGCAAGCGCGTCGGGCACGTCACCGAGAAAGATCAGGTAGGGGTGGGCGATTTCCATCGGAAACTCCTCGTGAAAGGGCGCGAATCAGATCCGCCGGGAGATGGGGCGGAGCGCCGGTCTGGGTGTGTCGCCGGGGGTGTGTGGCGGGGATGCCGCCGCGCCCTTCGCGTCTTTTTCGCGTATGACCCGGCGAGGGTTTCGAAATTCTGCGCGATGCCGGTCCGGGACCGCGCCGGGAGGGGCCGGTCGGCTGGACGCTGGCAACTCCGACAAGGTATACGTGTCCGGAAGGACACTCGGCAAGAGCCTGAAAAACCGGACGCCTGGGGCGGGGCGAAACGCCTCGCGCGTTGGCCGGAGACAGGCGGCAGAGGCAGGCTGCCAGAGACAGGCGGGCGGACCGCGCAGCAGGGATGACGCGACATGACGATCCACGCGGCCCAGGATGTCGCCCGGGCAAGCCTGGAAAAGGACGGGGACAGCACCCGGCTGAGCGTCGCCGGCCGCTGGACGATCCACAACAGCGAGACCATGGAAAGCCTGCTGGCCGGCATGGAGCGGCTTCCGGCCGGCCGGCTGCATGTGGACCTCAGCCAGCTTACGGGGCTCGACACCGCCGGCGCATGGCTGCTGCACCGGTACCGTGGCGACCTTGAGTTTCGTGGCGTGCGCGTCGAGTTCGACGGCCTGCGGCCCACCTATGCCACGCTGCTGGAAGAGGTGGAGCGGCTGCACCCGCCGCCCTGGAAGCCCGAGCACCACCCGTGGTCCCTGTTCGGGATGTTCGAGCGCACCGGACGGCAGGTGGTCGAGGTCGGCGGCGACGTCAGGTCGGTCCTGCACATCGTCGGCTCGCTGGTTTCGGTGCTGACCAACGTCATCAGGCGCCCGCGCTGTCTGCGACTGCCCTCGGTCGCGACCCAGTTCGACCGGGTGTGCATCGGCGCCGTACCGATCGTCATGCTGATGAGCTTCCTGATCGGCGCGATCATCGCCCAGCAGGGCGGCTTCTATCTGCGCCAGTTCGGCGCCGAGGTCTATGTGGTCGACCTGTCCGGCGTGCTGGTGTTGCGCGAGATCGGCGTGATCCTGACGGCGATCATGGTCGCGGGCCGGTCCGGCTCGGCGTTCACCGCCGAGATCGGCTCCATGAAGATGCGCGAGGAGATCGACGCGCTGCATGTCATCGGTCTGAGCGTGACGGAAGTGCTGGTGCTGCCGCGCCTGCTGGCGCTCATCATCGCCATGCCGATCCTGACGTTCCTGTCCAACCTCGCCGCGCTCTTCGGCGCCGGACTGATAAGCTGGATCTATCTCGACATCGCCCCGCGCGTCTTCATCCAGCTCATGAAGGCCGCCGTGACGCCGGAAACGCTGATGGTGGGCATCGTCAAGGCGCCGTTCATGGCGTTGATCGTGGGGCTTGTCGCCTGCGTGGAAGGCATGAAAGTGTCGGGGTCGTCGGAATCGCTCGGCACGCACACCACGCTGTCGGTGGTGAAGGCCATCTTCATGGTGATCGTGGTCGACGGACTGTTCGCCATCTTCTTCTCCTCGATCGGGATCTGACATGCAGCCGACCGCCGTTTCCCCGACGCCGACCGGCGCGCCCCGCGAGAGCGCGGGTCCGGGCAATGCAGCGGACGCCTCCCGGCAGGACCAGGAGGCGATCCTGTCCGCGCGCGGCGTCACGGTCGGTTTCGGCCAGACCATCGTGCTCAAGGACCTCGATCTCGACGTCTATGCTCGCGAGATCCTGGGCTTCGTGGGTGGCTCGGGAACGGGCAAGTCGGTGCTGATGCACACGATCCTGGGGCTGACCCCGCGGCGCGCGGGGCGGATCGAGGTGTTCGGCAAGGATCTGGACGCGGTCGATTCCGAGGAGCGCCAGTCCATCGAACGGCGCTGGGGCGTGCTGTTCCAGCAGGGCGCCCTGTTTTCCTCGCTCACGGTGCGCCAGAATGTCCAGGTGCCCATGCGCGAGCACATGAACATGTCGCAGCGGCTCATGGACGAACTGGCCCTGCTCAAGATCGAGATGGTCGGCCTTCCGGTGAGCGCGGCCGACAAGTTCCCGTCCGAGCTTTCGGGGGGCATGATCAAGCGTGCGAGCCTTGCCCGGGCGCTGGCGCTCGATCCGGATCTCGTCTTCCTCGACGAGCCCACATCCGGTCTCGATCCGATCGGTGCCGCGGCCTTCGACGATCTGGTGCGCAAGCTCCGCGACACGCTGGGGCTGACCGTCTACATGGTCACCCATGATCTCGACAGCCTGCATTCCATTTGCGACCGTGTCGCGGTATTAGGGGAGAAGAAGGTGCTGCGGGCCGGAACAGTCGAGGAACTCATGCATTTCGACAATGCGTGGGTCCAATCCTATTTCAACGGCGAACGGGCGTTGCGTCGGGTCTAGACCGGGGAATTCGAGTTCACGATGGAAACCCGCGCGAATTACGTCGTCATCGGCGCGTTTGTCTTCATTACGCTGATCGTCGGTTTCGTCTTCATCTACTGGCTGGGCAGCCGGGCCGACGGGCCGCGTGCGCTTCCGGTCAAGGTCGTGTTCACCTCCGCCGTCACCGGGCTTTCGGTCGGTGGCGCCGTGAATTTCAACGGCATCAAGGTCGGTGACGTCGGTGAGCTCGGCTTCGATCCGACGGATCCGTCCGTCGTGATCGCCACCATCCGGGTCAATCCGACGACGCCGCTTCGCGAGGACGTCAAGGCGACCCTCGGCTTCCAGACGCTCTCCGGCATCGCCTATGTGGATCTGAAGGGCGGCAGCTCCAACGCGCCGCTGCTGCTGGATCCGGACGACGACGAACCTCCGGTCATCTATGCCGAGAAGTCGGCCTTCGAGGATATCGTCGAGGGCGCGCGGGACATCCTGACGCGCGCCGACAAGACGCTTGCCTCCGTCGAGCAGGTGGTCAGCGACAACCGCGAGGAAATCAACCAGATCGTCCATAATGCCCGCGTCTTCTCGGACGCGCTGGCCAAGAATGCGGACGGCGTCGACACCTTCATGTCGAGCGTGGCGGCAACCGGCGATGCGCTGACCAAGCTTTCCGGCAAGCTCGAGGGGCTGGTGGAAAGCGCCACGCGCATCGTGGACGCGGTCCCCGCCGACAAGGTGCGCCAGATCGTTGACGACGCTTCCACGGTGACGTCGAAGGTCGCGAGCGCCGCCGACGGGCTGACGGGGCTGATCGACGACGCGGAGAAGGCGGCGGAGGACCTGCAGGCCTTCGCCAGCGGCCTCGGCGGCAGCCTTGCCAAGGTGGACAAGGTGATTTCCGCAGTCGATCCGCAGTCGATCAACGACGTCGTGGACGGAGCCGCGAGCTTCGCCAGGATGCTCAAGGACCGCTCGCCGGACATCAACCGTCTTGTGACCTCCAGTTCGACCACGATGGCCAACGTGGAGACGATCACCCAGACGGTGGCGGATCGCCGCGAGGAGATCGGCAAGATCATCAGTGAGGTGCAGCAGCTCTCCGCCGAACTCAACGCCGTCGTGGCGGCCATCGATCCGGAGCAGGTCAGGACGATCGTCGCGTCCGTGGAAGAGGTGAGCAGCGGGCTCGCCGGGCGCACGCAGACGGTTACGCGCGCCATCGACCAGGCGGGCGAGGCGATGGCCAACGTCAACGAGTTCTCCCAGTCGCTCAAGGGACGCGGCCCGGAGATCGACCAGATCGTATCCGATGCGCGTGAGCTCGCCAGCAAGCTCAACGCGACGGGGACCCGCATCCAGTCGGTCGTCGACAAGGTGGATGCCATGGTCGACGGCGACGGCGAGGGCTTCGTGAAGGAAGCGACGGAGGCGGCGGCTTCGATTCGCCGAGTCGCGGACATCCTGGCCGAAAGGGTCGGGCCGATCACCGCCGGACTACAGCGGTTCACCTCGCGCGGATCGGCGGACTTCTCCGACGCGATGAGCCAGCTCAACAGGACGCTGGTCGAGATCCAGAGAACCGTTTCCAGCATTAACCGCGACCCGCAACGGGTGATCTTCGGCGGGTCGGACAAGCCGACCTTCAACGGGGCGCAGCGGCGATGACACGCACACGCAGACAAGGGACATGTGGGGCATGACGGGCGGCACGATCTTTCCAGGCGGCGGAGGCGGCAGGGCACGCACGCTCTGGCGCGCGGGCTGCATGGCGGTCGCGCTGGTGCTTGCCGGATGCGCCTCCTCCTCGGCGCCCGACGCCTATTACGGGCTGACGTCTCCCGACCGGATCGCCTCCGACACGGCACGGCGGGGCCGCAGCGTGCAGGTTCTCGTGCCCGCGCCGCGCGCGCTGCAGGCGCTGGACACCTCTTCAATCGCCGTTGTCGACAAGGGGCCGGTCTATACCTACTTCCCCAAGGCTGCATGGACGGACACGCTGCCCAAGGTGGTTCAGGCCAAGATCGTGCGCACGCTGGAAAACACGCGCGGGCTGCGTGGCGTGGGTCTGCCCGGCGAGGGGCTGCTGATCGACTATCAGCTTCAGACGGACCTGCGCGCCTTCGAGTTCCACGTCGACGGGCGCAACCGCGCCGTGGTCGAGGTGATGGCCCGCCTGGTCAACGACCGGAACGGGCGTACCAAGGCGAGCCGGGTGTTTTCGGCGGAAGTTCCGGCGTCCGGCACCTCGGTCGGGGATGCGGTGACGGCGATCAACCGGGCCACCGACAGCGTTCTGGAGGAAATGTCCGCCTGGGTGCTGTCCAACGTCTGACCTGTGAGCCGGATTGCCTGTGCCGTGCCGCTCTGGAAAGGGGCTCAGGCGCGGTCGATGCGCGCCTGGTAGCAGTTGTTGCGGGCCGAGCGCATGTGCACGAAGGCGACATCCGCGCGAGCAAGCAGGTCGCGCGCGCGGGCCGTGATTTCAGGCACTTCCACCACATCTCCCGTGCCGTAGATGATCCGCTCGTCGGCGGAATAGCCGCGCAGCATGTAGCGGTCGCCGCGCGTGAACATCTCCGGCAGCTCCGACGCGTCCGGGTGGCGCTCGCAAGGGTCGGCACACAGGAAGACCGGACCGAGCTCCGCGTAGGGTTGCAGCGTTGTGAAAGGCCGCAAGGCCAGGATCAGGTAGGGCGCGCCCTGCGGAATGTGGCGCAGGCAATGGCGGCAGGGGAGGCCGGGCTCTTCGCAGATGCGCCGTTCGGGCGCCTGGCCGTTGGCATCGGGGGCGCCGGCGCGATAGTGGGCGGCAAGGTCGCTGTCGAGGGCGACGAAACGGATGTCGGTCATTGAGGGGTCTCCCGTGTTCGTGGACCCGGAAGACCTAGGTGCGCGCTCAGGCGCGGACGACCCGTTTCGCGAGCCGCCCGCGCCTGAGACCGCTTTCTATTCGGCCGCCTCGCGGAACGCCGGATTGTGCGTCTTCGGCTTGGCCTTCAGTTTGAGTTCCTTCAGCTCCTCGCGGGCGCGTTCGGCGTTGCGCAGGAGCTGGAACTTGCCCGGCTGGTACTGTTTCGGCGCGAAGATGTCGCCGAAGCCGTAGTCGCCGGCGGCCCGCAGCGTGAAGGCCGGATCGGCCAGATGCGGACGCCCGAGCGCGACAAGGTCGGCACGGCCCGCCGTCAGGATGGTGTTGGCCTGATCGGCGGTGGTGATCGCGCCGACGGCCATCGTGGCGAGATCGGCCTCGTTGCGGATCTGGTCCGAGAAGGACGTCTGGAACATGCGGCCGAAGACCGGTTTCGAGGCCGGGCTCGTCTGGCCGGTGGAGACGTCGATCAGGTCGGCCCCGGCCTGCGCGAAGGCGCGGGCGATCTCGACGCTGTCCTCGCCCGTCAGGCCGCCCTCGATCCAGTCGGTCGCGGAGACGCGCACCGACATCGGCTTCTCCGCCGGCCACACCTCGCGCATGGCGGTGAAGACCTCGAGCGGGAAGCGCAGGCGGTTTTCCAGGGAGCCGCCGTATTCGTCGTCACGGGTGTTGGTGACCGGCGAGAGGAAGCTCGCGAGCAGGTAGCCGTGGGCGCAATGCAGTTCGATCATGTCGAAGCCGCAGGCGATCGCGCGTTTCGCGGCGGCGACGAAGTCCGCCTTGACCGCGTCCATGTCGGCCCGGTCCATGGCCCTGGGCGTCTGGCTGTCGGGATAGTAGGGCAGGGCGGAGGCGGACAGGATCGGCCAGGCCTCGTCTTCCGGCAGCGGGCGGTCCATGCCCTCCCACATCAGCTTCGAGGCGCCCTTGCGGCCCGCGTGACCGATCTGCAGGCAGATCCTCGAGGCGGACTGCGTGTGCACGAAGTCCACGATCCGCGTCCAGGCGGCCTGCTGCTCGTCGTTCCAGATGCCCGCGCAGCCCGGCGTGATCCGCGCGGTCGGCGAAACGCAGGTCATCTCGGTGAAGATGAGGCCCGCGCCGCCCATCGCGCGCGACCCGTAGTGCACCAGGTGGAAGTCCTGCGGCACGCCCTCGACGGCGGAATACATGCACATGGGCGAGACGACGAAGCGGTTCTCGAGACGCATGTCGCGCAGCTTCAGCGGCTGGAAGGCGGGGGCGACCGGATCCTTCGTGTCCACCTCGAGACCGGAGGCCGCGACCTGCTCGGCGAAGGTGCGAGTGGCCTCGGCCACGAACTCCGGCGCGCGGAGCTCCAGGTTGTCGTAGGTGATCGCCTTGGAGCGGGTCATGACGCCGAAGGCGAAGGTCACCGGATCCATGTGCCAGTAGCGCTTCACGTGCTCGAACCACACCAGCGACACGTCGGCGGCGTGCTGGGTCTTCTCCACCTCCTCGCGGCGGGTCTCCTCGAAGTCGGCAAGGGCCTCGCCGACGCCCTGCGTGCGCATGACGCTCTCGTAGAGCGCGATGGCATCCTCCATGGCGAGCTTGGTGCCCGAGCCGATGGAGAAATGCGCCGTCGACTTGGCGTCGCCCAGCAGAACGACATTGTCCATCGTCGTGCGCGCGTTGCGGATCATGGGGAAGTTGCGCCACATGGAGCGGTTGATGAGCAGCTTGTGACCGTCGAGTTCCTCGGCGAAGACGCCTTCCAGGAAGTCGGCGGATTCCTGCTCGCTCATGGCGCCCAGCCCGGCCTTCTCGAAGGTCTCGGGATCGGTCTCCAGGACCCAGGTCGAGAGACCCGGCTCGTACTGGTAGGCGTGGGCGATGAAGATGCCGTGGCTGGTTTCCTTGAAGTGGAAGGTGAAGGCGTCGAGCGGCTTCGTCGAGCCCATCCAGGTGAACTTGTTGGGGCGCAGGTCCACCGAGGGCTGGAAGTGGTCGCGGTTGGCCTCGCGGATGGCGGAGTTGATGCCGTCGGCCGCCACGATCAGATCGGCCCCCTCGAGCGCCTCGAGGCTCGGGATCTCCGTCTCGAACTTCATCTCCACCCCGAGGGCGGCGGCGCGTTCCTGCAGCAGGAGCAGCAGGGTGCGGCGCGAGCAGCCGCAGAAACCGTTGCCGCCGACGCGGAAGGACGAGCCCTTGTAGTTGATCGAGATGTCGTCCCAATAGGCGAAGTTCTCGGTGATCGCCTTGTAGCTCTCACGGTCGTAGGTTTCGAAGGTTTCCAGCGTCTGGTCCGAGAAGACCACGCCGAAGCCGAAGGTGTCGTCGCAGCGGTTGCGCTCGTAGACGGTGATCCTGGCCGCCGGGCGCGCCTTCTTCATCAGGATCGCGAAATAAAGGCCGGCGGGGCCGCCGCCGATGATCTCGATGCGCATTGTTGTGTGTCCTTCCATGGCCGTGGCGCGTCCGGTGTTTCCGTTTCCGCGCGCAAGCTCCCTCTCTGGCGCCTTGCCGGGTCCGTGCCGTGTTGGCGCGGACCGCGCGCCGGTTCCCCTTGCAGGCCTCCTCCGCGACCGGGCCGCCCCCCGGGGCCGTGGCGCGGACGGACATGCTTGCGTCCCCGTCGGAGATATTTTAAGCTTAAAATAATTCGCGGCGCAATGGCGTTTCGCATCCGGCAAAAGCCAGATGTCGCGCCGGGCGGCGGCACGGCGTGCCGCCAGGGAGGAGTGTGGAACGGTGAGCGAGGAGATGGAACGTCACGCGAGAAGCGGTCCTCTTTCCGGGCGCCATGCGCTGGTGACCGGCGGCACGCGCGGCATCGGCCTGGCGATCGCGCGCCGGCTTGTTTCGGACGGCGCGTCGGTGACCATCCTCGGCCGCAACGCGGTGCGAGCCGAGCAGATGGCGGGGGAAATCGGCGCGGCGGGCTTTGCCGCCTGCGACGTGACCGACCGGGCGGAATTCACCGAGGCCATCGCGGGCGCCGAAAGCCTGCACGGCGGCGTTTCGATCCTCGTCAACAACGCCGGTCAGGCGGAGAGCGCGCCTTTCCTCAAGACGCCACCGGACCAGTTCTCCCGGATGCTCTCGGTCAATCTGGAAAGCATCGTCACCGCGTGTCACGCGGTGCTGCCGGGCATGATCGCGGCCGGCTCGGGGCGCATCGTCAACGTGGCCTCGACGGCCGGCCTCAAGGGCTATCGCTATGTCTCCGCCTATGTGGCGGCGAAACACGCGGTCGTTGGCCTGACGCGCTCCCTGGCGCTGGAGACGGCCGAGCAGGGCGTGACGGTCAACGCCGTCTGCCCGGGCTTCGCCGACACGGACCTCATTCGCGACAGCGTGGCGCGGATCCGTGAAAAGACGGGGCGCGAGGAGGCGGACATCATCGCGGACATGGTGCGCGACAATCCGCAAAAGAGACTGATCGAACCGGACGAGGTGGCCGACACGGTGTCCTGGCTTTGCGGCACGGGCGCGCGTTCCGTCACCGGCCAGGCGGTCGCGGTGGCCGGCGGCGAAGTGATGTGAGGATGCCATGGACGAGAACAGGGCAGGATTGACGGAGGAGACGGTCGTGGCGGGGGAGCATGTGCTCGATGCCGAGACGCGGCTTTCGGGGTCGGGCGATCACCGCTCGGAGCTCCGGCTGTGGCTGCGTCTTCTCACCTGCACCAACCTGATCGAGGGCGAGATCCGTTCGCAGCTTCGCGCCGCCTACGATGTGACGCTGCCGCGTTTCGATCTTCTGGCCCAGCTCGAGAAGACCCCGGAGGGGCTGACGCTCGGCGAGTTGTCGCGGCGCATGATGGTCTCGGCCGGCAATGTGACCGGCCTGGTCGAACGGCTGGTTCAGGACGGGCAGGTGGAACGCCGCCCCGTGCCCGGGGACCGGCGGTCGGCCGTGGTGCTGATGACCGCGCAGGGACGACGCTCCTTCGAGGAGATGGCGAACGCGCATGGCGACTGGATCGGCGACATCTTCGCCGGGCTGGAGCCGGACGACATCGAGGCGCTCATGCGCCTCCTGGCAAAGACAAAGGCCTCGGCCATGGCGGCGGCGATGAAGCCGGACGCGGGCAATGAGGGCAAAGGGGGAAGGGACAGGACGAATGGCTGACGCATCGGCGGGGGCAGCGGGCGCACCGCAGGAAAACTACCACATCACGCTGCCGGTGAAGGAGTATTCCCCGGTTCATTTCAAGCTCGAGGTCGAGGGCAAGACGGCGGTCGTGACGCTGAACCGGCCCGAGCGCAAGAACCCGCTCACCTTCCATTCCTACGCGGAGCTGCGCGACTTCTTCCACGCGCTGCAGTTCGAGGAGGAGGTGAAGACCGTCGTGGTGACCGGTGCCGGCGGCAACTTCTGTTCCGGCGGCGACGTGTTCGAGATCATCGAGCCGCTTCTGTCGCGCGACATGCCCGGCATCATGCAGTTCACCCGCATGACGGGCGATCTGGTCAAGGCCATGCGTGCCTGCCCGCAGCCTGTCGTCGCGGCCATTGACGGCGTGTGCGTGGGAGCGGGCGCGATCATCGCCATGGCCTCCGACATCCGCGTCGGCACGGCCGCGGCCAAGGTCGCCTTCCTGTTCAACAAGGTGGGGCTTGCCGGTTGCGACATGGGCGCCTGCGCCATCCTGCCGAGGATCATCGGCCAGGGGCGGGCGTCGGAGCTTCTCTACACCGGCCGTGTGATGGGCGGCGAGGAGGCCGAGCGCTGGGGCTTCTTCAACCGGCTCGTGGCGTCCGAGGACGTGCTGGCGGAGGCGTGCAAGCTGGCCGGTTCGCTGTCGGCGGGACCGACCTTCGCCAACTCCGTCACCAAGCGGATGCTCCACATGGAGTGGGACATGTCGGTGGACCAGGCCATCGAGGCGGAAGCCATGGCACAGGCCGTGTGCATGAAGACCGAGGACTATCGCCGCGCCTTCGAGGCCTTCGCGGCCAAGCAGAAGCCGGTCTTTCAGGGCAACTGAGGCACGTCATGACGGACAAGAGCTTTCTGGACTGGCCCTTCTTCGAGGATCACCACCGGCGCTTCGCCGGGGAGGTGGAGGCCTTTGCGCGCGAGCGGGTCGCGGGACTGGCGGACCATCACGATGTCGACGGCTCCTGCCGCGCGCTCGTTGCGGCCCTTGGCGAGGCCGGGCTTTTGAAAGCCGCGGTGCCGGCGGCCTTCGGCGGTCTGCACGAGCGCCTCGACGTGCGCTCCCTGTGCATCGCGCGCGAGATGCTGGCGCGCCACCACGGGCTTGCCGACTTCGCCTTCGCCATGCAGGGGCTGGGCACGGGATCCATCTCGCTTGCCGGGTCCGGGGAGATCAAGGCGCGCTACCTGCCGCCGGTCGGACGCGGCGAGAAGATCGCCGCCTTCGCGCTCTCCGAACCGGAGGCGGGATCCGACGTGGCGGCGCTTGCGACTGTCGCGGAGCCTGACGGGCCCGATCATGTGCGCATCACCGGCGAGAAGACCTGGATCTCCAACGGCGGCATCGCGGACCACTATGTGGTCTTCGCGCGGACCGGCGAGGCGCCCGGCGCGCGCGGGCTCTCCGCCTTCGTGGTCGATGCGGACGCGGCCGGCTTTTCCGTGAAGGAGCGCATCGAGACGACCGCCCCGCACCCACTGGCAACCCTTGCCTTCGATGGCGTGCGCGTGCCCGTGGCCGCCCGGCTGGGCAAGGGGGGCGACGGGTTCAAGGTCGCCATGGCGACGCTCGACATCTTCCGCTCGACCGTCGGGGCCGCGGCACTCGGGTTCGCCCGCCGCGCGCTCGACGAGACGCTGGAGCACACGACCACGCGCCAGCTCTTCGGGGCCCCGCTTTCCGACCTGCAGATGACGCAGGCCTCGCTCGCCGAGATGGTCGCGGACGTGGATGTGGCGGCACTGCTCGTGTACCGGGCGGCCTGGACCAAGGACATGGGAGCGGCGCGCGTCACGCGCGAGGCGGCTCTCGCCAAGATGGTGGCGACCGAAAACGCGCAGAAGGTGGTGGACCGGGCCGTGCAGTTGCACGGCGGTCACGGCGTGCGCACGGGCACGAAGGTGGAGGAGCTTTATCGCGACGTGCGGGCGCTTCGGATCTACGAGGGCGCCACCGAAATCCAGAAGGTCGTCATCGCCCGCCAGGCGGTCGCCGACCATGCAGCAAGACGTTCGGCGGCCGCGGTCGCCGAGTGAGACATCCGTCAAAGCCGGCGAAGACCGGCCGACGTCATCCTCCAGTCCTTCCAGAAGGAGAAGAGCCAAATGGCCCGCTCAGCTCATGTCGATACCTTCGCGGCGGATAACCTGCCGCCGAAGGACCAATGGCCCGAATTCATCAATCTCGAGAGGCTCGGCTATCCGGAGCGGATGAACTGCGCCGTCGAACTCGTCGACCGCAACGTGTCGGAAGGCCGGGGCGACAAGCTCGCCGTCGTGGGGGCCGCGACCCGCTGGACCTATTCGGAACTCGCCGAAAAGATCAACCGCATCGCCAACGTGCTGGTCGATACCTGCGGCCTGAAGCCCGGCAACAGGGTTCTGCTGCGGTTTCCCAACACGCCGACCATGGTTGCCGCCTATTTCGCGGTGCTGAAGGCGGGCGGTGTCGTGGTCGCCACCATGCCGCTGCTGCGGGCCAAGGAACTGGCCGTCATCGTCGACAAGTCCGAGCTGTCCCTGGCGATCTGCGACAACCGCCTCAAGGAGGAGATGGAGCTCACGAAGGCGAAGACGGACCGCCTTTCGACCATTCTCTATTCGGGCGGCGACGAGGCGGGAAGCCTGGAAGCGTTGATGGAGGCGGCCTCGCCCGAGTTCACCGCCTGCGACACCGCCACGGACGACGTGTGCCTGCTCGGCTTCACCTCCGGCACGACGGGCGTGCCCAAGGCGACCATGCATTTTCACCGGGACATGCTGGCGATCTGCGACTGCTACGCGCGCGAGGTTTTGCGCCCGCAGGAGAGCGACGTCTTCATGGGCTCGCCGCCGCTCGCCTTCACCTTCGGTCTTGGCGGTCTGGTGCTGTTTCCCTTCCGCGTCGGCGCGACGGCCGTGCTTCTGGAGCGCGCCGGGCCGGACGACCTGCTGAAGGCGATCCCCGAGCTGAAGCCGACGGTGCTCTTCACCGCGCCGACCGCCTATCGGGCGATCCTGGCGAAGAAGGGCGAGACCGACCTTTCAAGCTTGCGCAAATGCGTGTCGGCCGGCGAGGCGCTGCCCAAGGCGACCTGGGACGACTGGCTGGCGGCAACGGGCATCCGCATTCTCGACGGCATCGGCGCGACGGAGATGCTGCATATCTTCATCGCCGCGCGCGAGGACGAGGTGCGCCCGGGGGCGACCGGAAAGCCCGTGCCGGGCTATGAGGCGAAGGTCATCGGTCCCGACGGCCAGGAGGTCGCCGACGGAACGCCCGGGCGGCTTGCCGTGCGCGGCCCCACCGGCTGCCGGTATCTGGCCGACGACCGTCAGGCGAAATACGTCATCGACGGCTGGAACGTCACCGGCGACACCTATATCCGCGATGCGGACGGCTACTTCTGGTACCAGGCGCGCTCCGACGACATGATCGTGTCGTCCGGCTACAACATCGCCGGACCGGAGGTGGAAGGCACGCTTCTCGCCCATCCGGCCGTTGCCGAATGCGGTGTGGTCGGCGCGCCGGACCCGGACCGGGGGCGCATCGTCAAGGCCTATGTGGTGCTGAAGCCCGGCGTGACCGGCGATGCCGATCTGGTCAAGACGCTGCAGGACTACGTCAAGGCCGAGCTTGCCCCCTACAAGTACCCGCGGGCCATCGAGTTCGTGGACACCCTGCCGCGCACCGAGACCGGAAAGCTGCAGCGGTTCGCCCTGCGCGAGATCGCGACCGGCGGTGCCGATGCCCTTCACGCGCGCGCGGCATCATGATACCGCCTGCCGCACAACGAGCCGGATGAGCGAATGAGCAAGACAGCAGAACACATGCCGACAGCCGCCGCGGCGCCTTCGCCGCTGACCGCGCTTCAGCCCGAGGGCTGGCCGCAGCCGAGGGGCTATGCCAACGGCATGGCGGGGGAGGGGCGCTACCTGCTCACCGGAGGCCAGATCGGCTGGCGGCCGGACGGGACGTTTCCCGACAGTTTCGTCGGTCAGATCCGTCAGACGCTGGAAAACGTGGTCGCGGTGGTGCGTGCCGGTGGCGGCGGGCCGGAACACATCGCAAGGCTCACCTGGTATGTCACCGACATCGAGGCCTACCGCAACTGCCTCAAGGAGCTGGGGCCGGCCTATCGCGAGGTGATGGGGAAGAACTTCCCGGCCATGGCCGTCGTCGGCGTCACCGCGCTGGTGGAACGGGAGGCGATGGTGGAAATCGAGGGCACGGCGATCGTTCCGGCCTGACAGCCTCGGCGAGGCCGTTGATCCGGCGGCCCGCGCCATACCCTGAAAAGACGAAAGGCCCGGCGTGATCGCCGGGCCTTTCCCCGTTCATGCTGCCATCGTCGATGGGCGATTCCCGCTGTTGGTACGAGGCTCAACCTGCGGCGGCTGCGGCGGTGCGGCCCGAGCGTTTCACGAGGCGTCCGACCACGTTGCGGATGATGCGGTGTCCGGCCTCCTGGTCGAGCGACATGATCGACTCGGGATGAAACTGCACGGCGGCGATGGGCTCGGATGCGTGCTCGATGGCCATGACGACCCCGTCGGGGGTTTCCGCCGTGACGCGGAAGCCGTCCGGAAGCGCGTCGCGCTCGGCGAAGAGCGAGTGATACCGCCCGACCGTGACCGGCGAGGCAAGGCCCGAAAACAGCAGGCTGTCGGGGGTGAAGGTCACCGGCGAGGGCTTGCCGTGCATGGGCACCTCGAGTTGGCCGAGCCGTCCGCCGAGGCCTTCGGCCAGGGCCTGCAGGCCAAGGCACACGCCGAAGATCGGCAGGCCGCGCGCCCGTGCCCGGCCGATGGTCGCCGCGCAGTCGAAGTCCTTCGGATTGCCGGGGCCAGGCGAAAGCACCACGAGATCCGGCGCGACGTCATGGAAGACGCTGTCGGCCACCGGCGAGCGGTAGGTCGCCACTTCCGCGCCGGTCTGGCGGAAATAGTTGGCGAGCGTGTGGACGAAGCTGTCCTCGTGATCCACGAGAAGGATCTTCAGGCCCTTGCCCGGAAGGTCGGCCTGCTCGCGGGGCTGCTGCGCGATGCCCTGGCCGGCCTCGCGCACCGCCGCGCGCATGGCTTCCGCCTTCAGCTCGGTCTCGGCCTCCTCCTCCTCCGGCACGCTGTCGAAGAGCAGTGTCGCGCCGGCGCGGATCTGGGCGACCCCGTCCTTGATGCGCACGGTGCGAAGCGTCAGGCCGGTGTTCATGTCGCCGTTGAAGAGGATGGCGCCGATGGCGCCACCATACCAGGCGCGCGGGCTCTTCTCATGGCGTTCGATGAACTCCATGGCCCAGCGCTTCGGCGCGCCGGTCACCGTCACCGCCCAGGTGTGGGACAGGAAGGCGTCGAGCGCATCGAGATCGGAGCGCAGCGTTCCCTCGATGTGGTCCACCGTGTGAATGAGGCGCGAATACATCTCGATCTGCCGGCGGCCGATGACGCGCACCGAGCCCGGCTCGCAGATGCGGCTCTTGTCGTTACGGTCGACGTCGGAGCACATGGTCAGCTCCGCCTCGTCCTTGGCGGAGTTCAGAAGCTTGCGGATCTGCGCCTCGTCCTCGATGGCATTGCGGCCGCGCCGGATGGTGCCGGAGATCGGACAGGTCTCGACCCGCCGTCCGCCGGAAACGCGCACATACATCTCCGGGCTGGCGCCGACGAGATATTCCGCGTTGCCGAGGTTGATGAGGAAGCCGTAGGGGGAGGGGTTGATCTCCTGCAGGCGCCGGGACACGGCTGAAGGGGCTGCGGGACATGCCTCGTAGAAGACCTGCCCTGGAACGGTCTCGAAAAGGTCGCCACGCCGGAAATAGGCCTTCGCCTCCTCCACGAGCCTTGCGTATTCGCCGGGTTCGTGGTCGCCGCGACCGGGCAATCCATTGGCGGGACGGTAGGCCTCGCGCGCGCCATCGCGCGGCAAGTCGTCGGTGGAGCGCCCGTCGACCTCGAACTCGTAGGACAGAACCTGCGCCTTTCGGCCGTAGTGATCGACCAGCAGGATCTCGTCGGGAAGGTAGAGCACCACGTCGCGCTGGTCGTCGGGCCGCTCCAGCGCCAGCTCGATGGGCTCGAACTGGAAGGCGAGATCGTAGCCGAAGGCGCCATAGAGGCCGAGATGGCCGTCATCGCAGGCAAACAGGGCGTTGATGGCACGGATCACGGAGAAGACCGAGGGCTGGCGCGAGCGCTCTTCCTCGGAAAAGGCGCGCGTGGGGGCGGCCACCGTCATCTCAAGGAGGGTATCGTCGCCCTCGATGCGGGCAAGCTCGGAAAGCCCGTCCAACGTCTTGCGGATGGCGGGAAGCAGCAGCCGGCCACGGTCGTTCAGCGCGGTGAGCGACACCTCGCGGGCGCGCGATTCCAGCACCAGGGGCGGATTGACCAGGGCCATGTCCCAGCGGGTGTAGCGGCCGGGATACTCATAGGAGGAGGAGAAGACCGCGCCGCGCTCCGCATCGAGCCGGTCGATCCAGGGCGAGGTGCCCTTCTCATAGTCGGCCGGGCGGGTCGTGACCCTGATCCCGATGCCACCTTCGGTCGCGAAGCGTTCCTCGCGGTTGATCTGCATGTCCGTCGTCCTCCGTGGGCCGCGGTTCTCCCCCGGGCGGAATGCGCATATGACAAAGCCGCCGGCGGGGTCCCGCGGCGGCTTTCCGATCCTGATGCCCGTGTGACAGTCGGTCACGCGCAGCCGGTTGCCGCCCTTTTCAGGAGCGCCACCACCAGCAGCCGTTCGTGACAGTCTTCGTGCTCATGATCCTGTCAGTAGCGCAACCGAGGCACGGACGCAACGACGTATGCGCATGCGTCCGTGCCCGTGTGGCGGTTCAGGCGAGGTAGCGCCCGAGGCGCACCGCCGTCATGCCCTTGTCGAGCCGGCGGCTCGGCATGATGAGCACGGTCCCGTCGACGGGGGCGGTCACCGGCGTGTCGCCGTCGTGGCCGATCACGGTTCCGGCCTTGTCGATCACTTCCATGCCCTTGAAGTCCTGTTCGAAGCGGAAGGCATCCGTTTCGATGGTGACCGGCTGGAGGATCTCGACGAAGCGCTGGGCCGACGGCGTGCCGAAGCCCGCGAGCGTGTCCGCGCCGAAATCCGGGGAAACGGCGCCGGTCGCCTGGAGGAAGCGCAGGGAAGAGGCCAGCGCCACGTCGGCGCTCGATTGCTCCCAGTGCTGGCCGCACTCGATCAGCAGCGCGTTCTTCGCACTGGACGGATCGCCGAAACCGCCATAGTCGCGCAGGCGCTTGCCCGCCGCGTGCCCCTTGTCGGCGACCACCAGGGCGGGAACCCCGACGGCGCGGGCAAGCTCGCGACCCTTTTCCAGCGCACCGGAGAGCGTCAGCGCCTCGGTCGCGTTCTGCATGGAATGAAGATCCAGCAGCAGGTCCACGGTGTCGACGAAGGGACGCAGCTCCCGGGCGCGGCGGCGCTCGCGGGTGCTGTCATCGGTGAGCGTCTCGTTCTGCCAGAGGCGGTTCATGTCCTCGTCGCCCCATCGCGAGGCGAAGGGATCGGCCTCGTCGTAGAGGTCGTAGGCGTCGAGATTGACGAAGGCGAGGGACAGCTTGCCCGTCAGCGGGCGGACCTCGTTGCGGAACAGCCAGTCAAGGGCGATGGGTCCGCACAGCTCGTTGCCGTGGACCACCGCCGTGATGGCCACATGCGGCCCCGCGCGTCCGCTGTCGAAGGTGGTCACCCCGCGAATGCCGGTGTTGCCGGCGAGATAGGGGGTGATGTCCGTCTTCTTCAGCTCGAGCGGAAACTCGTTCTCCATGCTTCCGGATCCTGCACTCACCTGGTTGCCTCCTCGATCAGGCGGTCGAGGAAGGCCTCGCATTTCGCCAGTTCGCTGATCTCGATGAATTCGTCCGCCTTGTGCGCCTGCTCGATGTTGCCGGGGCCGATGACAACCGTGGGCACGGCGCCGATTTCCACGAAACGCCCGGCCTCGGTGCCATAGGCGACCTTGGCGTGATCGTTGCGCCCGGCGAGCTTCTTCGCCAGCACGGTGACCTCAGCGTCCGGCGCGGTGTCGATACCCGGGAAACTGGAGATTTCCTCGAAAACGATGCCGGTTTCGGGATCGCGTGCGGTCATCTGCGGCTCGATCACCTCGCGGGCGTAGGCGATGATCTCCTCCACGAGCGCATCGGCGTCCTGCGACGGCAGAACGCGGAACTCGAAGAGGACCTCGCAGGTGTCGGGCACGATGTTGAGCGCCGTGCCGCCGTGGCAGGTGCCGACGTGGGCCGTGGAAAAGCCCACGTCATAGAGATCGTCGCTCGGTCCGCCGGAGAGACGCTCGCCGATCTCGCGAAGCTTGACGATGAGCTGGGCGGCATGCTCGACCGCGTTGACGCCAAAGGGAGCCAGCGAGGAATGGCAGGTCTTGCCCGTGAAGATCGCCTTGTAGGAGCGCTTCGACTTGTGGCCGAGAACCACCTGCATCTCGGTCGGCTCGCCGACGAAACAGGCACGCGGCAGCGGATGCGTGGCAACCAGATGCTCGACCAGGCTCGGCACACCCTTGCAACCCACTTCCTCGTCATAGGAGAAGGCGAGATGGATCGGCGCCTTGAGCGGGGCGGCGATCATGTCGTCCACCTTGGCGAGACAGCAGGCGAGGAAACCCTTCATGTCGCAGGACCCGCGTCCGTAGACCCGCCCGTCGCGCTCTGAAAGGTCGAAGGCCGGGGTCGCCCAGGACTGGCCGTCCACCGGAACGACGTCGGTGTGGCCGGACAGGACGTAGCCGGGCTGGTCCGCGGGGCCGATCGTTGCCAGCAGGTTGGCCTTTTCGCCGGTCTCATCGGGAATGCGGACGCTTTTCACACCGCGTTCGGCGAGAAACGCCTCCACATGGGCGATGAGGTCGAGGTTGGAATTGCGGCTCGTGGTGTCGAAGCCCACGAGATCCTTGAGGATGGCAACGGATTTGGGCGCTGCTTGCTGCAACATGTCGGATCCTTTGACCGTCCCCGTCGCTGACCGTGGGGAGGGGACGGACGGGGTTGGCGCTCAGGCGGGTTGCGAATAGGCGTCGGCCGGCACGGCCCGGCGGGCGTATTCGATGAAACTCTGCGCGATCGGCGAAACCGTCCGCGCGGGGGTGAAGAAGTAGGTCAGATACTCGACGCTGGGCCGGAAGGGGCGGAAGACGACCCCCTCGAACGTGCGAAGGGTGACGGGGAACGGATTGACCAGGCCGATGCCCATGCCCTCGCGCACCAGTTCGCAGACGGAAATGCTGGTGGCGACCTCGGCACGCATATTCCGTTCCACGCCGTTCTCCAGAAAGATCCGGTCGTAGACGTTGCGCTGGTGAAAGCGGCGGGTGAGGGCGATGAAGGATTCGCCTTCAAGGTCCCGGGGGACGATCTCCTGCCTGTTCGCCAGCGGGTGGTCCACGGGAATCGCCGCATGGGCGAAGGCCCGACGGAAGGGATAAAGGCGCAATCCGTCGTGCTGCACGCGGATGTCGCCGATGCCGAGGTCCGCATTCTCGTCCGCGACGGCGGCGGTCACCGTCAGCGACATGCCGATCTCGAGATGAACGGAGGTGTCAGGGTTTTCCTTCAGGAAGCCCGCGATCAGCCGCGTCACGAGGCGGTGGGCAAGCGTCGGCGGCGCCGTGATGCGCAGGCGCCTGGAATTGGGCGATTCGGCCGCCGTGGCCTGCAGGCTGGCGAGCGTGGTGAAGATCGGCTCGATCTGCTCGTTGAAGGCAAGGCCCTCGGAGGTCGGCTCGATGCGATTGCCGTGGCGCAGGAAGAGCTGGCGATTCAGTCTGGCCTCGAGCTGGGCGATGGCGCGGCTGACGGCGGGCTGGGAAATGCCGAGCCGATGCGCGGCCGCGGTGGTTTTCCCCTCCGTGATCACGGCGCGCAGCACCTCGAGTTCACGAAAGGTGATGCCACCGAACGCGCTGCCGGGTTCGGCCGGCGCGCCGACGGTCGGGCCTTCGGAGCTGATCATCTTGCGGGTATTTGCCACGAGAATAGGTCTATGCGTCAGAGTTATCGTTTTTCATTTGTCGATTATTAAATCGCATAATAGCCTTTCCTACAAGCCGTGGCAGGCGCCCGCCTTCCGTGAACGGCACCGGTCGGGGATCCCGGATCCCGCTCCGTCCGAGAACACATTCCTTCCAGGGGTCCGGAGGGGAGACATTTGATGAAGACCGTGAAACGGCCGCTCACGCGCGCCCTTCTCGCCGCGGCATGTTCGTCGATCGCGCTGGCCGGTCCGGCTCTTGCCGAGGAGCTTGTGATCGGCGTCGATTCCGAAGCGACCTCCATGGATCCGCATTTCCACAATCTGGGGCCGAACAACCAGCTTGGCTTCATGATGTTCGACCGGCTGGCCAATCCGGACGAGAAGCAGAACTTCAAGCCGGGCCTGGCGGTGAGCTGGAAGCCGGTGGACAAGACCACCTGGGAGTTCAAGCTGCGTGAGGGCGTGAAGTTCCACGACGGCAGCGACTTCAACGCCGACGACGTGATCTGCACCTTCGAGCGTGCGCCCAACGTGCCCAACTCGCCGGCGGGCTTCGGCACCTACACCAAGGGCAAGACGTTCGAGAAGATCGACGACTACACCGTCCACGTGAAGACGGACGCCCCGTATCCGACCATGGTCAACGACCTCGGCAACATCGCGATCGTTTCCAACGAGGGCGGTTGCGAGGGTACCACCGAGGACTACAACTCGGGCAAGGCCGCCGCCGGCACCGGTCCCTACAAGTATTCCGAATACGTGCCGGGCGACCGCATCGTGCTCGAGGCCAACCCGGACTACTGGGGCGACAAGCCGATCTGGGACAAGGTGACGCTGAAGCCGATCAAGGCGGGTCCCTCGCGTGTCGCGGCGCTGCTTGCCGGCGACGTGGACATCATCAACGGCGTGCCGACCACCGACATCGCCACCCTCAAGGCACGTGACGACGTCACGCTGTCGCAGGGCGTGTCCAACCGCGTGATCTACCTTCACATCGACCAGTTCCGCGAGAACTCGCCCTTCGTGAAGGCCAATGGCGGCGGCGACATCAAGAACCCGCTGCTGGACCAGAAGGTCCGCAAGGCCATCTCCAAGGCGATCTCGCGCGAGCTCATCCGCGACCGCGTGATGGAAGGGCTCTCGATTCCGGCCGGACAGCTCCTGCCCGAAGGCTTCTTCGGCGTATCGGAGAACCTGAAGCCCGAGCCCTATGACGCGGAAGGCGCCAAGGCGCTGCTCGCCGAGGCCGGTCTGCCCGACGGTTTCGAGCTGACGATCCACGGCCCGAACGACCGCTATGTCAACGACGCCAAGATCGCCGAGGCCATTGCGCAGATGCTGACGCGCGTCGGCATCAAGACGCAGGTCGAGACCATGCCGCGCTCGGTCTATTTCACCCGCGCTTCCACCGGAGCGGACGGCCTGCCGGAGTTCTCGCTGATCCTGGTCGGCTGGGGCGCCGGTTCGGGCGAGGCGTCCTCGCCGCTGCGTGCGCTCATCGCCACCTTCGACAAGGAGAAGGGCATGGGCACCGCGAACCGTGGCCGCTACTCCAACCCGGAGGTGGACAAGGTGATCGAGGAGGCGCTCGCGGAAGTCGATGACGAGAAGCGCGCCGACCTGCTCGCCAAGGCGACCGAGCTTGCCATCGAGGACCTGGCGATCATTCCGATCCACTACCAGGTCAACACCTGGGCGAGCCGCAAGGGCCTCAAGTACATCCCGCGCACGGACGAGTACACGGTCGCCTATGGCGTCGTGAAGGAATAAGTCCGGGGTGGGCGCGCCCGCGCGCCCGCACGGCATTCCGTCCCCAACACGTCAGCCGCCGCCCGGATCCGGGCGGCGGCCCGTCACGGCGCCTCGGGCGCGACACGCCAGGTTCGGAAACCCCACCGCATGAGCGTCTTCATTCTCCGGCGCCTGCTCCAGAGCGTTCTCGTCATGGTGGCGATGGCCGTTCTGGTGTTCTTCGGCGTCCATCTCGTCGGCGATCCCGTCTACATGTTCATCACCCCGGACATGGACCAGGCCGACATCGAGCAGGTGACCCGGGCGCTCGGCCTCGACCGGCCGATCTGGGAACAGTTCTGGATCTTCCTCACCAATGCGGTCACCGGAAACCTGGGCAAGTCCTTCGTGTTCGGCGAACCGGCGCTGGGCCTCATCATCGAACGGATGCCGGCGACGCTGGAGCTGGCCTTCGCGGCCCTGCTGATGGCGGTGGTGATCGGCATTCCGCTCGGCCTCTACGCCGGGCTCTATCCCGACAGCGCGGCGTCCAAGACCATCATGGCCGGATCGATCCTCGGCTTTTCGCTGCCCACCTTCTGGGTTGGCATCATGATGATCATGGTGTTCGCGGTGATGCTGGGCTGGTTGCCATCCACGGGGCGCGGCGACACGGTCGACGTGCTCGGCGTGCCCCTGTCGTTCCTGACGATCGACGGGTTGCGGCATCTGGCGCTGCCGGCGCTCAACCTCGCCCTGCTGAAGATCTCGCTGGTCATCCGCCTGACGCGGGCCGGCACCCGCGAGGCGATGCTGCAGGACTACGTGAAGTTCGCCCGCGCCAAGGGCCTGCCGCGCGGACGCATCGTCGGCGTGCACATTCTCAAGAACATCCTGATCCCGGTCGTCACCGTGCTCGGGCTGGAGTTCGGCTCGCTCATCGCCTTCTCGGTGGTGACGGAGACGATCTTCGCCTGGCCGGGGATGGGCAAGCTGCTGATCTCCTCCATCCAGCAGCTCGACCGGCCCGTGATCGTGGCCTACCTGGTGATGATCGTGTTCCTCTTCGTCGTCATCAACCTGATCGTCGACATCCTCTATTCGATCCTCGATCCGCGCGTGCGGCTCGCCGATCGCGGCCAGTAAGGGGAGCTTCATGTCCTCCACCGACACCAAAGAGGCGGCGGGAGCGGCCGGACCGGGCGCATCCGTCCTGCCCGCGCCGCCACCGGAAAGCGGGTTCCGCCGCTTCCTGTCCGACTTCTGCGAAAGCCGTATCGCGGTGGGCGCCGCGCTGATTTTCGCGATCATCGTCTTCCTCGCCGTGTTCGCCCCCTGGATCGCGCCGCAGGATCCTTACGATCTCGCCACCGTCTCCATCTTCGACGCCCGCATGCCGCCCGGCGCGGAAAGCATGGACGGCTATACCTTCTGGCTCGGCACGGACGGGGCGGGGCGCGACCTCTTGTCGGCCATTCTCTACGGGCTGCGCATCTCGCTGTCGGTCGGCGTTTCCTCCGCGGTGATCGCGGTGCTCGTCGGCATGACCATCGGCCTGATCGCCGCCTATGCGGGCGGGCGCACCGAAACGCTGATCATGCGCATCGTCGACATCCAGCTCTCGCTCCCTGCGGTGCTGATCGCGCTGATGCTGCTGGCGATCCTCGGCAAGGGCGTCGACAAGATCATCATCGCGCTGGTGGTGGCCCAATGGGCCTACTACGCGCGAACGGTGCGTGCCTCGGCGCTCAGCGAGCGGCGGCGCGAATACGTGGAGGCCGCCGCCTGTCTCGGCCTGTCCCACGCACGCATCGTCTTCCGCCATATCCTGCCCAACTGCATCGCGCCGCTGATCGTGGTGGGCACGGTGCAGACCGCCCACGCCATCGCGCTGGAGGCGACGCTGTCGTTCCTGGGCCTCGGCCTTCCGCAGACCGAGCCCTCGCTCGGGCTGCTGATCTCCAACGGCTTCGAGTACATGCTTTCGGGCAAGTACTGGATCGCCGTCTTCCCCGGCGTCGCGCTGCTCATCACGATCGTCTCGATCAACATGGTGGGCGACCAGTTGCGCGACGTGCTCAATCCCAGGCTTCAAAGGTGAGCGCGATGACGGGCGAAACGGTGCTCGAGGTCGAGAACCTCAAGACGCATTTCTTCACCAAGGCGGGCGTCGCCAAGGCGGTCGACGGCGTGTCCTTCTCGCTGCGCAAGGGCGAGGTGCTCGGCCTCGTGGGCGAAAGCGGCTCCGGCAAGACCGTCACCGGCTTCTCGCTGATGGGGCTCGTGGATGCGCCCGGGCGCATCGTCGAGGGCTCCATCCGCCTTGCCGGGCAGGATCTCGTCGGGCGGCGCGAGGAGGAATGGCGAAAGCTGCGCGGCAGCCGCATCGCCATGATCTTCCAGGATCCGATGATGACGCTGAACCCCGTTCTGCGCATCGACACGCAGATGATCGAGGCCATCCGCGCCCATGCCGGCGTGTCGCGCGAAGCGGCCCGGGAGCGGGCGCGCGAGGCACTGGCGCGCGTTGGCATTCCCGCACCCGACGAACGGCTCGAAGCCTATCCGCACCAGTTTTCCGGCGGAATGCGCCAGCGTGTGGCCATCGCCATCGCGCTGCTCAACGAGCCGGACGTGATCGTCGCCGACGAGCCGACCACGGCGCTCGACGTGACCATCCAGGCGCAGATCCTCTACGAGGTGCAGAAGCTTTGCGCCGAGAGCGGTCTCGCCATGATCTGGATCACCCACGATCTCGCCGTCGTCGGCGGGCTCGCGGACCGGATCGCGGTCATGTACGCGGGCCGCATCGTGGAGGAGGGGCCGGTGGGCGAGGTGCTCGACGCTCCGGCCCATCCCTACACGCTCGGTCTCGTCGGCTCGGTGCCGAGCCACAACCGGCGCGGCGAGCGGCTGGCGCAGATCCCCGGCATGACGCCGTCGCTGCTCTCGCTTCCCGCCGGCTGCACCTTCGCCCAGCGCTGCCCGCGCGCCACCAGCGTCTGCGCGGGGATGCCCGAGCTTGCCTTTTCGGGGGGCGGAGCGGACGCGCGCGCGGTGCGTTGCCACCACCCTCATGTCGACCTTGCGGCCGCCGCCGCCGGACCTGCCGGAGACGTTCGATGAGCACCGCGCCGATCCTGCGTCTGGAGAATGTCTCCAAGCGCTTCACCCGCAAGCTCGATGCGGCCGAACGCATCGCCAACCTCTTCGGCGCGGCGCGTCAGGAAGAGGTGGTGCATGCGGTCGACGACGTGTCGCTGGCCATCGGCGAGGGCGAGGTCGTCGGCCTGGTGGGCGAATCGGGCTGCGGCAAGTCCACCCTCGGACGTGTCGTGGCGGGCGTTCACTCGGCCAGTGCCGGCAAGGTCTTCTGGCGGGACAAGGACGTCTCCCGCCTGTCGGGGGCCGAGCGCCGCGATGCGATCCTCAAGATCCAGATGATCTTCCAGGACCCCATGTCCTCGCTCAATCCGCGTTTCCGGGTGAAGGACATCGTCGGCGAGGCGCCGAAGGTGCACGGGCTCGTCGGCAAGGGCGATCTCGATGGCTATGTGGACGAGATGCTGCTGCGCGTCGGGCTCGATCCGAGCTTCAAGACCCGCTATCCGCACCAGTTCTCCGGCGGCCAGCGCCAGCGCGTCGGCATTGCCCGCGCGCTTGCGGTGAACCCGGAGTTCCTCGTCTGCGACGAAAGCATCGCCGCGCTCGACGTGTCGATCCAGGCGCAGGTCATCAACCTGTTCATGGATCTCAGGCGCGACCTCGGCCTGACCTATCTCTTCATCAGCCATGACCTGGGCGTGGTGGAGCATCTCGCCGACCGGGTGGTGATCATGTACCTCGGCCGCGTGGTGGAAAGCGCGCCGGTGGCCGAACTCTTCGCCGACCCCAACCATCCTTATGCGAAGGCCCTCCTCGCGGAGGTGCCCCGCATCGATGCGCGCAAGCGTGTGTTCCAGCCGGTGAAGGGCGAGATTCCCTCGCCGCTCGCGCCGCCCCCGGGCTGTCATTTCCACCCGCGCTGTCCGCATGCCATGGCGCGATGCAAGGTCGAGATGCCGAAGCTCAAGGAAATCGCGCCCGGGCGTGTTTCCGCCTGCCATCTCAACGAGGGCTGAGTGGCATGACAGCGCAGGCCGGCGAGGCGATGATCGAGATCCGGCGGCCCGAAGGTCCGCCGGTCGCGCTCGTGCTCGACAGTCCGCATTCGGGCACGGTCTATCCGGACGACTTCCGTGCAATCGAACCGCCGGGGCGCTATCGCCGCAGCGAGGACATGTATGTGGATGAGCTGTTCGCGGCCGGCCCCTCGCTCGGGATTCCTTTGCTCGCGGCGCGCTTCGCCCGCGCCTATTGCGATGTGAACCGCGCGCGCGACGATCTCGATCCGTCCGTTCTGGACAGGGCCGACGGGCTGCGGCTTGCCCCCTCCGCCAAGGCGATGCTTGGAAAGGGCGTGATCTGGACCGCGACGCCGCCGGATGGGGCGCCGCTTCTCGACGGCCCCGTGCGGCGCGCCGACTACGAGGCGCGGCTCGCGCGCTGCTGGGAGCCGTACCACGCGGCGCTGGCCGGTCTTCTGGCGGAAAGCCGCGACGCGTCGGGGCGGGTCTTCCATCTCGACCTGCATTCCATGCAGCCGGTGGCGAACGCCATGCACGAGGATGCGACGGGCTCCCGCCGTCCCGACATGGTGCTCTCCGACCGGGAGGGAACGACCGCCTCGCGGGCGTATCTTGAGACGGCGCGCTCGCTTCTCGCAGGGCTCGGGTTCTCGGTTGCCGTCAACGATCCCTTCAAGGGGGCGGAAATCCTGCGCCTGCACGGCAACCCGGCCGCCGGTGTGCACTCGCTGCAGATCGAGGTGAACCGGGCGCTTTACATGGACGTGGAAGGCTTCGCCCGGACGGACCGCTTTGCCGAGACGCAGGCCCGCCTGACACAGTTCCTGAAGGGGCTGCGCGACTGGGTCGCGTCCGCCTGAGGCGGGAATTCGCGCAAGGGCAGTTGAAATTTCCCCGAGGACGGTGCACCAGAGCGTCGACAGGAGACGGCGCGGCCTCCTCCCGCGTGCGCTCCCCCCGACCACGGAACCGCCCTCATGACCACCGGCCTGTCGCGCCCCAAGGATCAAATCCGCTGGCTCCTGCTTGAAGGCATCAGCCCGACCGCCTCCGTCCTGCTCGATCAGGCGGGCTACACCAACGTCACGAAGCTGAAGACCGCGCTCGACCGCGATGCGCTGATCGAGGCCCTGCAGGGCGTGCATATCGTCGGCATCCGCTCGCGGACCCAGATCGACGAGACGATCCTGAAGGAGGCGGGCACGCTCGTCGCCGTGGGGTGCTTCTCGGTCGGCACCAACCAGGTCGACCTCGTGAACGCCAACCGGCGCGGCATCCCGGTCTTCAACGCGCCGTTTTCCAACACCCGCTCGGTCGCCGAACTCACGATGGCCGAGATCGTCATGCTGATGCGCGGCGCCTTCACCAAGTCCATGGCGGCCCACGGCGGCGGCTGGCTGAAGTCCGCGGCGGGAAGCAACGAGGTGCGCGGCAAGACGCTCGGCATCGTCGGCTACGGCAACATTGGCTCGCAGCTTGCCGTCCTCGCCGAGGCGATGGGCCTGAAGGTGATCTACTACGATCACACCGACAAGCTGCGCCACGGCAATGCCGAGCCGACCGCTTCGCTCGCGGAGCTTCTGGCGGCGGCCGACGTCGTCTCGCTGCATCTGCCGCAGACGCCGGAAACGCGCGGCATGATCGGCGCGGCCGAGATCGCGATGATGAAGAAGGGTGCCTATCTCATCAACAACGCGCGGGGCACGGTGCTCGACGTGGATGCGCTGGCCGAGGCGCTCAGGTCCGGCCATCTGGCGGGTGCCGCCGTCGACGTGTTCCCCAGCGAGCCCAAGTCGAATGACGAGGAGTTCGTCTCGCCCCTGCGTGGCCTCGACAACGTGATCCTGACACCGCATATCGGTGGGTCGACCGAGGAGGCGCAGGAGCGCATCGGCGAGGAGGCCGCGCGGCGGCTGATCGAGTATTCGGACGTGGGATCGACAATCGGCGCGGTGAACGTTCCGCAGGTGCAGCTTCCCAAGGGCACCAACAACACCCGCTTCATCCAGGTGCAGCGCAACCTGCCGGGCGAACTCGGCAAGCTCAACGACCTCTTCGCCCGCTACGAGATCAACATCGCCGCCCAGCACTACCAGACCGACGGCGAGATCGGTTACGTGGTGCTGGACGCCGAAGGGCCGGTGGCGAACGGCGTCGAGATCCTCGAGGCGATCCGCGCGCTGCCCGGCACCATCCGCGCAAGGCTGCTCAACCGCGTCTGACGCGTCCGGAGGGCGGTCGTCCCTCCGCCTGCGCCTACTGGCGGATGGCCTCCAGGTCGATGAGGATCTCGACCTCGTCGCCGACGAGGTCTCCCTCCAGTGCGTAGGTGGAGCCGAAGTCGGACCGGCGCAGCGTCGTGCGGGCGCTGACGCCGGTGACATAGGTCCCTCCGAAGGGGTAGTCGCCGGACTTGTTCCAGGTGACGTCCAGTGTGACCGGCCTGGTCACGCCGCGCAGGGTGAGGTCTCCCGTGACCTTGCCGGTGCGCTCGCCCGTGGGCTCGGAATCCGTCATGACGAAGGTCGCAAGGGGATGGGCCCCGGCATCGAGAAAGTCGTCCGAGCGCAGGTGCTCGTCGCGCGCCTCGTTGTTGGAAAAGACGCTGCGGGTGTCGATTTCCACCTTCAGGTCCGACAGCGTGCGTGCGTCCTCGTCGAAGGTGAAAGCGCCCGACCCCTTCAGGAACATGCCCCATGTCGGCGCGTAGCCGATGTGCACGGCGTTGAAGACGATGGAAAAATGCGCCGGGTCGATGCGGTAGTCGCGCGGCTCGGCCCGTGCCGGGCCGCTCGTCGCGAGGCCAATCGCAAAAGCGGGCGCGGCGAGGGCGGTTGCGAAACGGTGAAAGCGGATTGAGCGCGTCACGGTGTCCTCCCGGTCGATCTCGTCGGTTCGAGGTCTGTGTTCACCTCGAGGTCTGGCGGTCACCGTCACGGATATAGGTCGTGTGCGCCCCGTGGCGAGGCGTGCCGGGACGGGGAGGCCGCTCAGGCGTTCCACAGCCAGGCGGCGCCGCGCACGCCGGAGCTGTCGCCATGCGCGGCCCTGCGGATCGGCACCTCATAGTGATCGGAGAAGATGAAGGGCGCCATGGCGTCGGGCAGGCCGGTGTAAAGCTCGTCGACGTTCGACATGCCGCCGCCGAGCACGAACACATCCGGATCGATCAGGTTGGCGGCCATGGCCATGGCACGCCCGAGGCGCGATATGTAACGCTCAAGGCTGCCCCCGGCGACCGGGCAACCCTCGCGGGCGCGTTCCACGATCTCGCGACCCGTCAGCGCCTCGCCGCTTGCCTGTTCGAAGTCCCACTGAAACCCCGTGCCCGAGCACAGCCGGTCGATGGTGCCGCGATGGCCGGTCCAGCACTCCGGTCCGGGATATTCGTCCTCACGCATCCAGGGCACGGGAATGTTGCCCCATTCGCCGCCGATGCCATTGGCGCCGCGATGGGCACGCCCGTCGATGGCGATGCCCGAGCCGCATCCCGTGCCGATGATGATGGCATGCACGACATGCGCGCCGGCGCCGGCCCCGTCGGTCGCCTCCGAGACGGCGAGACAGTTGGCGTCGTTCTGGATGCGCACGGGACGGGCGAGGGCCTCTTCGAGGTCCCTGTCCAGCGGCTTGCCGTTCATCCAGGTCGAGTTGGCGTTCTTCACCAGGCCCGTCGCCGGGGACAGGGAGCCCGGGATGCCGAGCCCGACGCTGCCGGCAAGGCCGGTCTCCGCTTCCGCCGCCCGCACGAGATCGCGCACGGCCGCGATGCAGCCGGCATAGTCGTCGCGCGGGGTGGGAACGCGCTTGCGAAAGCGCTCCGCGCCGGAAGCGCTATCGAGCGCGATCACTTCCATCTTCGTGCCGCCCCAGTCGATGCCGAGGCGAAGGGAGAGGCTTTGCGGGTCGCTCATGCGTTGTATCCGGAACCTGTTGGGGAGATTCGTGTCAGACGAGAATGTCCACGCTCGCGGCTTTCGCGCGTTGGCACAATGCCTCGTCGGGCCGTTCGTCGGTGACGAGCGTCGTGACCATCTCCAGGCTGCCGAGGCGCACGAGCGCGCGCTTGCCGAACTTGCTGCTGTCCACGGCGAGAATGCGGCGGTCCGCCTGGCCAAGGGCGGCGGCGACGGCGGCGACCTCGGCCTGGTCGTCATCGTAGAGGTTGCCTTCCGCATCGATCCCGCTCACGGAGACGACCGCGTGATCGAAGCGGAACTGGCGAATGAACTCGTCCGTGTTCTCCTGGAACAATCCACCATCCACGGGGCGCACGAAGCCGCCGGGTATGGCAAGCGCGAAGTCCGAATTCTCGCTCAGGATCGAGGCGACGCGCAGGCTGTAGGTGACCACGCGCAGGTCGCGGCGGGCAAGAAGCGCCTGCGCAACCGCCTCGCAGGTCGTGCCGGTGTCGATGAAGATGGCCGCGCCGTCGGGCACAAGGTTCGCTATGCTTGCCGCGATCCTGAGTTTCTGAGGCGCCTGCTGCAGGCGCCTTTCCCGAAGGGTGAGGGGAGTGACCGGTGTCACGAGCGCGGCGCCGCCGTGCAGCCTGCGCACCTTCCCTAGAGCTTCCAGCGCCATGATGTCGCGGCGGGCCGTCTGAGTCGTGACCGAGAACAATTTCGTGATCTCGTCCACTGATATGAAGCCGTTTTCTTCAATGTATTTTTCAATGAACGATTTTCTGGACTCTTTTTTGTTTCCTTCTGTTTTGTATTTCCGCTGCGTATCCATTTCAAATAATCCGGTCTTCATCTTCATTCTTGGACATTCGCTACTGTTGCATTTTTTTTGTCGGATGTCTCCTTGAAATTGTAATCAAACTGACAAGCGCTTCCAATAATGTCCGTAAAGCAACATTTTTTGTTGTTAATCAGACATAGTGGGAAGGCGCAGTTATGAGTAACCTGGGTGAGACGGGGCGTTCGCGCGATGCGGCGACGTCGTTTGAAAATGACCGCGGCATGGATATCGCCCGCCGCGCCGGCAAGGGCAGGCGCGTGCTGCGCGCCGCCATGGCGCATCTTCTGTGCGGAGTCGCCGTCCTGGGCGTGCTGAGTGGCGAAGTCGCGGCTCAGGCGGCGCAAAAGGACGGCATTCGCGTTCTGACCTTCAACACCTGGGGGGATGGTTCCAACAGCGGCCTGCGTGCCGACCCGACCCGGATGTCGGACTTCTTCCTCAACGGCGACTATGATGTGATCGCGCTGCAGGAGAGCACGTCGGGTGCCTATCGCAACGCGTTCCTGACCATGCTGCCGAGCCTTGGCCTTGGCACCTACGAGGCCAGCCAGCGCGATGATTCCTCCGTTCTTTCAAGGCTTCAGGGCAGTGTTGGCTCCCTGAAGGATCTCGTGCCCGGCAGCGGGTACGACCGCTTCATCGGCTATGCGGCGCTGGATGCGCAAAAGGGCATGCCGAAGATGGGCGTCGGCTCGGTCCATTTCGACTATCACGACGAGCCCGGGGTGCGCATTGCCGAGGCCAAGGGGCTGAACGCGATCGCGCAAGGGGTGACGAACCCGCTGCTGATCGTCGGTGACTTCAATGCCGGCGACGTCTCGGAACGCGGGCTGCACTCGGCCGAGCAGGCATCCTACCTGTTTGCCCGCGTGATGATGGACGGTGGCAGTTCGCAGCTCTGGAAGGATCTCGCCGAACAATACACGCCCGCCGGCCGCGAGGCCGAGTTCCAGGCCTATGTCGCTGACATGCAGAGCGGGGGAAGCGGCTCCGAGAAGTATCGGCAGGTGATTTCCGACTATTTCGACGCGCATCGCGCGGACTATCCCGGTGCCAGCGACGCTGGTCAGTTGAGCTGGCGCCAGTGGGAGGAGATCATCGCCAGGGACATGGCCGACAAGGGCCTGACCTTCGAGGATGAAACCTATCCGGTGGATGCCAATCTGCCCGTGACCATGAACGTCCTGAAGAAGGACTACATCCTGCTTCAGAACGAGAGCGAGCGGGAGCTGTTCGAGCCCATCGACGCGGGCGACGGGCGTACCACGTGGACCTCGAAAGGCGAGGATCACACCAACACATGGACGAGCTGGGACCACGTCAAGATCGACCACTTCATCGCCGCGCGCCCCTTCGGCAAGTGGATGGTGCTCGATGACGATCCGAATGATCCCTACACCGGCGTCCTCACCGACACGGCCTACAGCAACGATGGATCGCGTCAGCTTTCCGATCACGAGCTCGTCGCCCACACGGTGCGCTGGGTGGGGCCGGTGCTGCAGGATCTCACGCCGGACGGCGCCAGCAAGCGCATCATCTGGGGGGCTGCCGCCAACACGTTCGACGAGGCGGGCGGTGTGTTCCACCTGACCCGCAACAACAAGCGCACGGACGTCTATCTCGGCCAGATCTCGGATGCGGACGGCAACCCGATCCTCACCGGCCTGACCGAGGCGGAAAAGAAGACCCTGCTCGATTGTTCCAGCCAGGACGCGGGCCTGCAGGCGGCGATCCAGGAATACTGCATCGACGATCACACCTTCATCGGCGAGACCGTGGTCACCGACAACGGCACGGTGATCGTGGACGAGGATGCGGCCCTGGGCCAGGCAACCGCCGACCTGCGACTGGTCAACGGCCGGCTGCGGATCGCGGGAACCGACATGAGCGAGCTCGACCGCCAGGTGGCGCTCGATGCCGTCGGCCGGATCGAGGTCGAGGAGGCGGCGAACACCGTCTCGCTCGCGCAGGGCGTGTCGGGTGCCGGCGTTCTCGTCAAGGAAGGGGCGGGCACGCTCTCGCTTGATGCCGCCAACAGCTACGCCGGTGGCACCGTCGTGGAGGCGGGCCGCCTCACGCGCACGCTTGCCGGCGGGTTCGTGCAGAACACCGGTTATGAGGTCAATGGCGGCACGCTGGATCTCGGCGGTTTCGACCTCACGGCCTCACGGCTTTCGGGCACCGGTGGCATGATCGCGCTGGGCGGGTCCTCGCTCGAGGTCGACCAGTCGGTGAACACGCGCTTCGACGGTGTGATCTCGGGCACCGGCGGGCTTGCCAAGTCCGGCACCGGCGCGCTGGTCCTCAACGGGCAGAACACCTACACGGGAACCACCCGCGTTGACGGCGGCTGGCTGGTCGTCGGCGATGCGGATCATGCGGACGCGAGCCTTGCCGGCACCGTGTCGCTCGGCTCCGGCGGTCACATCGGCGGCGCGGGAACGCTGCGCACGCTGGCGCTCGACAACGGCGCCGTCCTGGCACCGGGCAACTCCATCGGCACGCTCAAGGTCGCGGGCGACCTTTCCTTCTCCTCCGGGGCGGTCTTCCAGGTCGAGATCGATGCGAGCGGCGCGGGCGACCGGGTCGAGGTCGGCGGCACCGCGACCCTTGGCGGGGCCACCGTCGACATCGCCAAGGCTGTCGGCAGTTATGGCGTGGGGCAGCGCTACACGATCCTGACGGCGGCGGGCGGAGTGTCCGGAACCTTCGGCAACCTGACGCAGAACCTGCCGTTCCTCGATCTCACGCTCGCCTATGATCCGGATGCGGTGCATCTGGACGTGCTCCGCAACACGGCGTCCTTCGACAGCATCGCGCAGACCGGCAACCAGCGCAGCACGGCCAATGCGGTCGAGGCGCTCGGCGTGGGCAACGCGGTCTATGACGCGGTGGCGCGCCAGGCGAGCGACACCTCGGCGCGGGCGACGTTCGATGCGCTGTCGGGCGAGGTTCATGCCTCGGTCAACACCGTGCTCGCCAATGACGCGGGCCTGCTGCGCAACGCCGCCAACGACCGGGTACGGGCGCTCTTCGGCGACGGCGGCAGCGATGGCGTGCTCGTCTCGACCAACGGGCCGGCGGCTCGGGAGAGCGTGTCCCGGGCGGTCTGGGGCGAGGCTCTGGGCGGCTGGGCGGAAACCGACGGCACCGGCAACGCGGCCCGGCTGAAGCAGTCGACCGGCGGGCTGGTCGTGGGTGTCGACGGCACCATCGGCGACACCTGGCAGGTGGGCGTGCTGGCGGGCTTCACCCGCACCACGTTCGACACGGCCGGCAAGGCCTCGTCGGGCAATGCGGAAACGGCGCATGTGGGCGTCTACGGCGGCACGCGCTTCGGCAATGTTGCGCTGAAGGCGGGGGCCACGCACTCCTGGCACGCGCTGAAGACCTCCCGGCAGGTGGTCGCGCCGGGTCTGACGGAAACGCTCTCGGCCGACTATGACGCCCGCACGCTACAGGCGTTCGGCGAGGTCAGCTACATGGCCCGCTGGCAGGCGGCGACCCTCGAGCCCTTCGCCAACCTGGCCTATGTGCGCACGGACACGGACGGCTTTGCCGAAACCGGTGGCGCGGCGGCGCTCTCGGGCGGCAGCGAGAGCCAGGGCACGGCCTACACCACGCTCGGCCTGCGCGCCGAGACGCCGTTCACGATCGGCACGGTGCGGCTCAATGTGCACGGCATGGCCGGCTGGCAACATGCCTTCGGCGACATCACGCCCACGGCGCGGATGAATTTCGCCGGCGGGGCGGCCTTCTCGGTCGACGGCGCGCCGATCGCGGAAAACACAGGCCTCGTCGAGGCGGGGCTGCGGGCCGCGCTGGGCAGCCGCACCACGGCGGGCCTTTCCTACGCGGGCGAGTTCGGCGACGGCGTGTCCCGCAACACGGTCAAGGCGCGCCTGTCGCTGCGCTTCTGATCCCCGGCACCCGCGCCCTTGGGCGGGGACAGGACACGAATGGCGGGCCGGGGGAGACCTCGGCCCGTCGGCGTTTTGGTGGTACCGGCAGCGGTATACTTAAACGCTATCCTTTGGTGGATATTGAGCCATCAACAACTATTTCAGACAATGAAGTGAGGTCAAATCTGCTATCCATTTTCCATGAATTGTATGTCCATTTTTCTGAATTTGTTAATTCTTCTATTTTATGTATATCTTCCATTAAATAATCCCAGGAAATGGATTCATTCTCGTTTTCATCAACATCATTTGATAGGAATTTTTTTATTTCATCTTTTGGCTTTGAGCCATTCTTGATCCCCTCGAACAGGGAAGCGGAGAGCAATTTCATGACGATGAGGCCGCCTACAACACTTCCGATATGAGCAGGTAGGTTTGACCGAAAAGCGACAATCAAAGCGAGATGTGCAAGGGCTTTCTCGGCGGATCGGAAGTTCCTTCCGTGATGCTTCAGGAGGCGCGTGATGGCTAAAACTGCAGTATTTGCCATTTCTGTGCGTGGTATTTCCAATGATTCTCGTATGTATTCACAATATTTTTGAATATTTTTAGATGATTTTCCTTCTTTAATGTCTCCGATAAATATTTTTACGAATTTCTGCAAGTACAGGTTTGCGTCAACGTCGCTTCCGTAGGCGAATTTCACCGAGCTCTCGAGCTGACGCATGTTGACGCCCAGCACGAAATGGACGTTTGGCACCGACATGAAGTGCTTGATGCGTTCCAGAAGTGCGAGTGCGAACACAGGCTTGCACCGGTCGAGTTCGTCGATGATGTAGATGAGCGGCTTTTGATCTTCGCCGTCTCCACGCGGACTCAAGAGCCCGGGAAGCTCCTCCAGCGCCTTGCGAAAGCCATCGACGATCTCGCGCTGCTGGCGGGGGGACGCCAGCATTTGCTCCATATAGTGGTCGGCGACCCCTTCCACCTCACCGGCCACGTCGTCTGCGACTTCCAATAAATCATCCGCCGAGACTGTCCCGGCTGTTACTGCCCTTACGGTAGCGCGATATCCAACCTTAGCTGCGCCGCGAAGAAGCATGCTACCAAGCTTGACCGCTTTTCGCTTGAAGTCACTAGAGAGAACGCTGGCTTCATCCTCGCGTTGTTCGGCCAGTTCAACCAGTTCTCGGGCGAGTGCCGCGAACGCATCCTCGACATAGTCGTTTTCGAAGGCGTCGAAATAGACGACCGGATGTTTGGCCTTGCGAAGCTCTCCCGCCCACATTTTGAGAAAGGTGGTCTTGCCGGAGCCCCAGGCGCCGTCGAGGGCGATCACCAGCGGCTCCTCGACTTGCGAAACGATATTGCTCAGACCGTTACCGAGTTCTGCCCGACCGAAAAGGTCCTTTTCCGGCATGAAGCCTTCGTGGTCGCCGACCTCGAGCGGGGGAAGGGTGATGCGCAAAGCTTGCCTCCTGAGGAAAGTGATCGGGTTCAATCCAGAGTTTTGCTCGCGCGGGTCACTAGTGCAAGAAGAGGCGCGACTCTGCCTTCGTCATCACTTCCCTCCCGATTTTTCGCGATCTTCATGGGTGCATGGCGGGACGAGGCGGATTATCCTCCCGGTCCCGCCGGACATGCAGGTCCGGCAATGATCAAGACCGACAGACGTTTCGGGGAGGACACATGACGTTCTGGAGCAAACTCGCGGTGGCGGGGCTCGCCGCGCTGATCCCGCTTTCGGCCTCGGCCGAGACCCGGGTCACCTACAAATCGGCCTCGGCCGGGTCGTCCTACTACCAGATGGGCGTGCAGGTCGCCGAGGCGATCAAGGCCGGCACGGACGGCAACATCATCCTGACGCTGGAGGAGAGCCAGGGCTCGGTCCAGAACGTGATGGAATCGGCCGTGCGTCCGGGCAACTTCGTCTTCACCTCGCCGCCGGCGCTCGTCTCGCTCGCGCAGGGCGGCAAGGCCATGTTCAAGGACAAGGCCAATCCGAAGTTCGACGAGATCCGCGCCCTGTTTCCCATTCCCTCGCTCACCATGCATTTCGTGATGCGCGCCGACACGGGCGTGACCGATTTCGCCGGAATGGAAGGCAAGACGATCCTGCTCGGCAAGGGCAGCTTCGGTGCGCGCGAGGGCGAGAAATACCTCGACATGTTCGGCCTGAAGGACAAGGTCGACCTCGCCAATGTGGAGCTGTCCAATGCGGGCGCGGCGCTCAAGAACGGCCAGATCGACGGATTCGTGACCGCCGGGTCCTATCCGGCGCCCAACGTCATCGAGGCGGCCGCCGGCACCGGCGTGACGATCATCCCGCTGTCCGACGAGCAGATCGCCGAGACCAAGCGCACGAAGCTGGTCATTCCCGCCGGGACCTATCCGGGCCAGGACGCGGATGTGGCGACCACCTCGCTCGACGTGATCGCCTTCACCACCACCGCGATGGATGACGACACCGCCTATGCGCTGACGAAGACCTTCTGGGAAGAGAAGGCCGGGATGGCCGGCGATGCGCCCTGGTGGAAGGGCGTGAGCCCGGAGATGGTCGCCGCGATTCCCGGCAAGATCCATCCCGGCGCGCTGCGCTACTACGAGGAAAAGGGCGTCGCCCTGGGCGAGGCCGCGAAGTAAGGCGGACACAACTCTGCCCGAGCGTTCCTGACGCGGGGAAAGCGGGCTTTCGTCCCGCTTTCCCCGTTCCCGTTTGTCCTGTCCCGAGGCCAAGAATGTCCGCTAAAGCCCGGCTGATCTGGAGCGCGCTCGGCGCCCTGTCGATCGCGTTTCACTTGTGGCTCGTCTTTTCCGGCCTGGTGCCCAATCTGGTCAGCCGGCCCTTGCATATGGCGCTGGCCATTCCCTTCGTGCTGCTGCTGGCGCCGAAGTCCGCCTTCGAGCGGTGGAGCGGCCCGGTGATCGCGGCCGCCGGCCTTGCGGCGACCTTGTGGGTCGCGTGGAACGCGGAGGCGCTCGGCGACCAGTACGGCTACCTCTCCGGCGACTTCCAGATGGCGGTGGCCCTTGTCCTGATCGCGGTGACGCTGGAGATGGCGCGGCGGTCCATCGGCTGGCCGTTGCCGCTGGTCGCGGCCCTTGCGCTGGCCTATGCCGTGTGGGGCCCGGCGATCCCGGGCGAGTTCGGCCATCCGGGCCTTCCCATGGCGAGCCTCTTCGGCACGCTGACGATTGCCGAGGGCGGGCTGTGGGGCAAGCTCACCGGCGTGTCCGTCTCGGTCGTCGCGATCTTCGTCATCTTCGGCGCGGTCCTGAACGCGGGCGAGGCGGGGCAGGGGTTCATGAATGTGGCCGCGGCCGCCGCCGGACGCCTGCGCGGCGGCGCGGCCAAGGTCTCGGTGATCTCCTCCGCGCTCTTCGGCTCGATCTCGGGATCGGCGTCGGCGAATGTCGCCTCCACCGGCGCGATCACGCTTCCGGCCATGACCAGGCTCGGCTATCCGCGTGCGCTGGCGGGCGCGGTGGAGGCGGTCGCCTCGTCGGGCGGGCAGATCATGCCGCCGCTGATGGGCGCGGGGGCCTTCGTGATGGTGGAACTCACCGGCACGCCCTATGCCGACATCATGATGGCGGCGATCCTGCCGGCGCTTCTGTATTTCCTGGCCGTGTGGGTTGGGATCGACGCCTATTCGCTGCGCTACGCGCTGAAGGGGCTTGCGGCGGAGGACCGGCCCGGACTGAAGGCGGTGCTGGTCACCTCGGCGTTCTTTCTCGTGCCGTTCACGATCCTCCTGTGGGGCATGTTCGGGCTCAACGTGACGCCGCAATATGCCGCCTCGCTGGCGATCCTTGCCGGGGCCGCGCTGCTGTTCCTCGACGGGCGCCTGACGTTCGATCTCCGGCGCACGCTTTCACGCTTCGAGGACGCCAGCATCAACGCAGGCCGCCAGATCGCGACCATTGCTTCGATCATCCTGTGCGCCTCCATCATCATTGGCGTGCTCGGACTGACCGGGCTCGGGGTCAAGATCACGTCGCTGATCCTGTCGGGCTCGGGCGGTTATCTGTGGCCCGCGCTGGTGCTCACCGCGCTCGCCTGCCTGATCCTCGGCATGGAGGTGCCGACGACGGCGGCCTATGTCATCTGCGTGTCCGTCGCCGGGCCCGCTCTCACCCAGCTCGGCCTGCCGCCCCTGCTCGCGCATCTGTTCGTGTTCTGGTACGCGCTGCTTTCGACGATCACGCCGCCGGTGTGCGGCGCGGTGTTCATCGCCGCCGGCATGGTCGGCGAGAACTGGCTGAAGGTGGCGATGTCGGCCATGGCGCTGGGCCTCGGGCTCTATCTGGTTCCGCTCGGAATGGTCGCGAATCCCGCGCTGATCGGCCTTGCGGCCGCGCCGGTCGCCGCACTTCTCGCCGGCGTGAAGGTGGGCGCGGCGCTGTCAGCGATCTCCTTCGGCATCATCGGGCCGCTGAACCCGCTGCTGCGAGCCGGGCTTGTCGCCGGGGGCGCGGTGCTGCTGTTCGTGTAAGGCGACCTTCGCGCCGCAGCGTGCTACCAACGGCCATCGAGGCGGGAAACCGGGACGCGACATGACGGGCAGGCACCCACAGGCCGGGCCGGGGGCGCAGGCGCTTTCGGGGATCGCGCGCCGT
The DNA here is from genome assembly GCA_002722295.1 of Stappia sp. Classification (GTDB taxonomy): domain Bacteria; phylum Pseudomonadota; class Alphaproteobacteria; order Rhizobiales; family Stappiaceae; genus Stappia. The sequence goes on from PBLF01000030.1 coordinate 187,812, forward strand.
CAGCGCCGGCGTGGTCTCGCGCTGCGCGCCGGCCTCGGCGTTCTCGCCCTTGCCGGGGCCGTCGTGCTCTTTGCGCTGATCGAGGGGGACGGTCCCCGGGGCCCTGATGCTCCGGCTCCGCCCGCGCTTCCCGCCGATCCGCTGGCGGGTGTTCCACAACCTCTCGTCGCGCGCATCACGAGCCCGGGGATCGATCTGCCGGCAAGCTTCAAGCGGGTCTATGGCGGCAAGCCGGCGGCCCTGTGCGAGGCCATCGACGGGCTCGGCGTGCCCATGTCCGACTGGAAGCCGGATCCCTTCGTCGCCGGTGCCTGGTATTGCGCCAGCGACCTTGTGGCGATCGGGCGCGAGGATGAGGCGGGGCGCCGCTCGACGCTCTTCGTCAACCTGCGCGGCCAGTCGGCGGAAACGCTGAACACCGTGCGCATCAAGCTCAATGGGGACAATCCGCAGACGGTCGCCGCGGCGCGCGCGGCGCTGGGGCGCATTCTCGACGCGGTCGGAGAACGCTACGGCTGGCCGTGGCCCGTTGCCCTGCGCACGGCGATCGCCGAGGCGCGGGCGGTGGAGGGAGAAGCGTTCGGACTGGCGCTGAAGGTGCTTCCCGAGGACGCCTCCCTTCAGGGCGATGCGCCAGGCACGGTGCGGCTCAACGTGATCCTGGATTTTCCCGCCGTGGATCTTGCCGCGCCGGCGGAAATCTTCGCACCCTTCTCCTGGGAGGAGCCGAAGCGGCGCACGCGTCGCCGCTCCGGTGAGCGTATCGGGGGAGGCAACTGATCAGGGGAGGGGAATGAAGTCTTCCTCGTCGCCGGGCACGGTGTCGAAGCGCTTGCGCTTCCAGTCTTCCTTGGCCTGCTGGATGCGCTCCTTCGAGGAGGAGACGAAGTTCCACCAGATGTGGCGCGGTCCGTCCATGGGCTCGCCGCCGAGCAACAGGAACCTGACTGGTTGGGCGCCCGACGCGGTGGCCGTGATGCGATCTCCCGGGCGGAAAACGAGAAGGTTGCCGGGCTTGAAACGGTCGCCGGAAATGTCGAGCGTTCCCTCCACGGTGTAGATCGCCCGTTCCTCGTGCCCGGCGTCGATGGGCAGGCTTTTTCCCGGTGCCAGCGTCACGTCGGCGTAGATCGTTTCCGATGCGGTGACGATGGGAGAGCTTGCCCCGTAGAGCGAGCCGGCGATGACGCGCACTTCCACGCCGTCGTCGCGCAGGATCGGCAGGGCGTCGCTGCCCACGTGCTCGAAGGCCGGCGCGGTCTCTTCCTTGTCCTTCGGCAGGGCGACCCAGCTCTGGATGCCGAACAGCTTGCGCGGCGCGACCTTGCGGGCCGGATCCTCGCGCTCGGAGTGGACGATGCCGGATCCGGCGGTCATCCAGTTGAGCTCGCCGGGCCGGATGGCGAGGTCGGAGCCCAGGCTGTCGCGGTGGTGGATCTCGCCGTCGAAAAGGTAGGTGAGCGTGGCGAGCCCGATATGCGGGTGGGGACGTACGTCGATGCCGCCGCCCGTCAGGAACTCGGCCGGTCCCATCTGGTCGAAGAAGATGAAGGGGCCGACCATCTGCCGTTTCGGCGAGGGCAGGGCACGGCGCACCTCGAAGCCGCCCAGGTCACGGGCGCGCGGCACGATCACCATGTCGATGAGGTCGCAGGCCCCGGCGTCGCCGGGTGTGGGGTCGAGATCGGGCATCCAGGTCATGAGCGGCCTCGCTGGCTGGTGGTGGCTCGGCAATTCCTGCGGACAACCGGGGCGCTCGCGACGGTCCCGTTCCCGCAAGCCGTTCTTGTCATTGAACGGCAAGAGACTGACCTTCAAGATAAGGCCCGCACCCCCGGCCGCCAGAGCGCATCGTCGGGACGGTGCGTTTCCGCCTGAAGGACAATCGCGCCCGAAAGAGGCGGGATTGTCAAATCCTCTCCGGGGCCCGTTTCATGCTCAATGTTCTCCTGATCACCGCCGACCAGTGGCGTGGCGACTGTCTCGGTGTCGCCGGCCATCCGGTCGTCCGGACGCCGCACATCGACGCGCTGGCGCGTGACGGGGTCCATTTCTCGCGTCACTACTGCCAGGCGGCGCCTTGCTCGCCGGCACGGGCCTGCCTCTACACCGGACTCTACCAGATGACGAACCGGGTGGTGCGCAACGGCACGCCGCTCGATGCGCGTCATGACACCATCGCGCTGGCGGCACGGCGGGCCGGATACGACCCGACCCTGTTCGGCTACACGGATCAGTCGGTCGATCCGCGCACGGTCACCGGAGACGATCCCTGGCTGCGCACCTACGAGGGCATCCTGCCCGGCATGAGCGTGCGGGTGCGGGTGCCCGAGGACCACGGGCCGTGGCTGTCATGGCTCGAGGCTCGGGGACACAAGCTGCCCGATCCACCACAGGACATCTGGCTTCCCGCCGACGGTCCGGCCGATCCGCCTGGGGGACGCCCCGCCCGCTATGGCGAGGACGACACGGAGACGGCATTCCTGGTCGGGGAGTTCCTGCGCTGGCTTGGCGAGGTGGAGGGCGCGCCGCCCGCGCGGGCGAAGGCGGGTGGGCGACCCTGGTTCGCGCATCTGAGCTTCATTCGCCCGCATCCGCCCTTCATCGTGCCGGAGCCCTATGCCTCCATGTACGATCCCGATGCGGGGCCTGAGTTTCTCGGCGCCGCGACGCCGGAAGAGGCGGGCGCGGTCCATCCCTTCCTGGCCTATTCGCTCGACAAGCTCGACAAGGCGGATCTGGTGTGGGGAACGGACGGGAAGGCGCGCGACTGGGACGAGGCGACGCGCAGGCGCATCCGGGCCACCTACTGGGGCATGGTTTCCGAGGTGGACGCGCAGATCGGGCGCGTCGTTGCCGAGTTGAAGGCGCGGGGGCTCTATGACAACACGCTGATCGTGCTCACCGCCGACCACGGCGAGATGATGGGCGACCATCAACTCTTCTCCAAGCTCGGCTTCTACGATCAGGCGTATCACATTCCGCTGATCGTCCGCGATCCGCGCAAGCCGGCCCACCACGGGCGCACCGTGGAGGCCTTCAGCGAGTCCGTGGACATCATGCCGACGGTTCTCGAGGCAATCGGGGCCAAGTGTCCGACGTGGCTCGACGGCCGGGCGCTGACGCCGTTCCTCGATGGCGAGACGCCGGCCGACTGGCGCGAGGCCGTGCACTGGGAATACGACTTCCGCGAGGTGGCGAGCGGCGAGGCGGAGGCGAAACTCGGACTGCCCATCGACCTGTCCGGCATGAGCGTCATCCGCGACGCGGACGTGAAATACGTCCATTTCGCTGGACTGCCGCCCCTGCTCTTCGATCTGGAGACAGACCCCGGCGAGACGCGCAATGTCGCCGACGATCCGGCCTATCTGTCGGTGCGGCTGCACTATGCGGAAAAGATGCTGGCCTGGCGCACCCGTCACCTCGACCGGCGGCTTACCGGCATCGAGCTGACCGAGGACGGGCCGGTCGACGGGCGCGAGCGGTAGCGTCAGCTCCGCCGGGCGACGAAATAGGGGACCGAGCGGTTCTTGCCGAAGGTCCGCCGGTCGGTGATCTCGAAGCCCGCCGCCTCGATCCGGGCGCGCAGGTCCGCCTCGGTGAGGGCCGTAACCGGCGGAGCCTTGCCGACGAGCTGCAGCACCGGGACCAGCAGACGCAGAAAGACCGACATCTCGCCAAGACAGGGCGTCTTGGAAATGAAGAGCCCGCTGGGCTTCAGGTGCGCGCGCACACCCGACAGCGTGGCATCCAGATCGCTGACAAGGTGAAGCAGGTTGAAGGCCAGCACCGCATCCACGGGAGGGTCGAGCGGCCGGTCCTCAGCCGTTGGCGCCTCCTCCCGGCGAAAGGTGACGTTCAGCGGCGCCGGCTTTTCCGCCGCGATGGCGATCATGGCAGCGGAGATGTCCGTGCCGGTGTAGTCGGCCACATGCGGGGCCAGGCGCAGGGCGGTGCCGCCGGTGCCGCAGCCGATCTCCAGAACGCGATCGTGCGGCCGCAACACCTCCCGCACGGCAAGGAGCGTCTCCTCCCATGCGGGAGCGTCCCGCACGGGCATGGCGGCGTAGCGTTTGGCGAGCCTGTCCCAGAAGCGGGCCTGGCGTGCGGTTTTCTCGTCGGTTCTCGCTGCGATGTCCGTCATGGTCCGCTCTGTCGTCCCTTGCCCGTCCGGTTTGACAGGGCCATACGGGAGGCGCAAGTCCGCTGGAAGCAATCAGACGAACATCGAGCGGGCGCGTTCGACTTCCTCCGCGATGAAATCGGCCGCGACCCTCACCCGGGCGATGTCGCGCACGCTCTCGTGCAGCACCAGCCAGTAGCTGCGGCGGATCACCTTGTCCGGAAGAACCGGCACGAGGTCGGGATCGCGCCGCGCGATGAAGGCATGAAGAATGCCGATGCCGGCGCCCGCGCGCACCGCCTCGACCTGTCCGAGGGCGGAGGCGATCTCGAAGCGGGGGGTGAAGCCGCGGTCGATCTCGCCCGCATAGGCAAGAGCCGTTGAATAGACCAGGTCCTCCACGTATCCGACGAGGGCGTGACGTCTGAGGTCCTGTGCGTCCGCCGGAGCGCCGGAGCGTGCCAGATAGGCGCGGGAGGCGTAGAGGCCCAGCGTGTAGTCGACCAGCTTGCGGGCGACGAGCCGGCCGTGTTCGGGCCGTTCCACCGTGATGGCGATGTCCGCCTCGCGGCGCGACAGGGAAACCGCCCGCGAGACCGGCACGAGCTGCAGGGTGAGATCCGGGTGGCGTTCGGTCAGGGCGCCGAGACGGGGGGCGAGGAAGTCGACGCCGAAGCCGTCCGGCGCACCGATGCGCACGGTGCCCGAAAGCGCCACGTCCGCACCGCCGATGCGCGCGCGGGCCGCCTGCATCTCCGCCTCGACCCGCTCGGCGATCTCCAGAAAACTCTCACCGGCCGAGGTGAGAAGCGAGCCGGTGGTGCGCCGGTCCACCAGCTTGACGCCGAGGTCTGTTTCAAGTGCGCTCAGACGCCGCGCGACGGTGGCATGGTTGAGGCCGAGCGCGCGGGCGGCGCCGAGGAGCTGGCCGGTGCGCGCGACAGCGAGGAAGATGCGGGTATCGTCCCAGTTCATTTCACAAGGGTCCGGCGCCTCTGAACACTCTCGCGACTATAGTATGCGCACAACGGTTGCGGCAAACCGCCTATTGATGATTGCAGAAATTAAAGGCAAGACATCACCGTTCACGCTGCCTGCGGCTCGTGTCGCGGGGGCGGACTGGATTTGCCACGTGGCGCCCGGCTATGCTCGCTCGCCGCGGGAGACAGCGGACTTCAAGCGTCCGCAACCAGGGAGAGACGCTCATGAAGACAATCGGACATTTCATCGACGGCAAGCGGGTCGAGGGCACCTCGGGCCGTTTCGCGGACGTCTACAATCCGGCGACGGGTGAGGTTCAGGCCAAGGTGGCGCTCGCCTCCAAGAGCGAGCTGGACGCGGCGATCGCCAACGCCGCCGCCGCGCAGCCGGCCTGGGCGGCGACCAACCCGCAGCGCCGCGCCCGCGTTCTCATGAAGTTCGTGGACCTGCTTCACCGCGACATGGACAAGCTTGCCGAGGCGCTGTCGCGCGAGCACGGCAAGACGATCCCCGACGCCAAGGGCGACGTGATCCGCGGCCTCGAGGTCGCAGAGTTCTGCATCGGCGCGCCGCACCTGCTCAAGGGTGAGTTCACCGAGGGAGCCGGCCCGGGCATCGACATGTATTCCATGCGCCAGCCGCTTGGCGTGGCCGCCGGCATCACGCCGTTCAACTTCCCGGCCATGATCCCGATGTGGAAGTTCTGCCCGGCCATCGCCGCCGGCAACGCCTTCATCCTGAAGCCGTCGGAGCGTGACCCCTCCGTGCCGATCATGCTCGCCGAGCTGATGCTCGAGGCGGGCCTTCCGGCCGGCGTTCTCAACGTGGTCAACGGCGACAAGGAGGCCGTGGACGGCATCCTCGATCATCCGACCATCCAGGCGGTCGGCTTCGTCGGTTCCACGGCGATCGCCGAGTACGTCTACACGCGCGGCTGCGCGGCCGGAAAGCGCGTCCAGTGCTTCGGCGGCGCCAAGAACCACATGATCATCATGCCGGATGCCGACATGGACCAGGCCGCCGACGCGCTCATCGGCGCGGGCTATGGTGCCGCCGGCGAGCGCTGCATGGCGATCTCGGTCGCCGTTCCGGTGGGTGAGGAAGCCGCCAACGCGCTGATGGAGCGTCTCGTTCCGCGCGTCGAGGCTCTCAAGATCGGTCCCTACACGGCCGGCAACGATGTGGACTTCGGCCCCGTCGTCACCGCCCAGGCGCTCGAGCGCATCAAGGGCCTGGTCGACCAGGGCGTGAAGGAAGGCGCGACGCTTGCCGTCGACGGTCGCAACTTCTCGCTCCAGGGCTACGAGAACGGCTACTTCATGGGCGGCTGCCTGTTCGACAATGTCACCAAGGACATGTCGATCTACAAGGACGAGATCTTCGGCCCGGTGCTGTCGGTCGTCCGCGCGAAGACCTACGAGGAAGCCCTCGACCTGCCGATGAGCCACGAGTACGGCAACGGCACGGCGATCTTCACCCGTGACGGCGATACGGCCCGCGACTTCGCCAGCCGCATCAACATCGGCATGGTGGGCATCAACGTGCCGATCCCGGTGCCGCTCGCCTACCACACGTTCGGTGGCTGGAAGCGTTCGGGCTTCGGCGACCTGAACCAGCACGGCACCGACGCGTTCAAGTTCTACACGCGTACCAAGACGGTGACCTCGCGCTGGCCGTCGGGTCTCAAGGATGGCGCCGAGTTCTCCATCCCCACGATGAAGTGAGCCCCGGTCCGGCCCTTGTGGGCCGGACCGATCGTGCCGGTGGCACGATCGGAGGGGCGAACGCGGTCGAGGGTAAGCGGGCTTCGGCCCGCGTCGAGACCGCAACCCGGTGCAAGGGCGAACGCGGTCGAGGGTAAGCGGGCTTCGGCCCGCGTCGAGACCGCAACTCCGGTCGGGCACAGTCCGAGCCATCGCCCGGTGGGGCGATGGCAGGGGTGAACGCGGATCGAGGGTAAGCGGACGCAAGTCCGCGTCGAGACCCGCTCCGGGAAACCGGGGCGGGTCCTTTCGTGTCAGGCCGTGACATCCTGCGAGGCCGTGACGAGCGCATCGGTCTCGAAATGGCCCATGTGCACGAGACCGTCGATTGCGGCGCGGAAATCGGCGAAGGCCTCTTCGCGCGCGAAAGCCTCGGCCGCCGCGCGGGCATGGTCGAGGCTTTCCCATTCGGCGAGGTCGGCGAAGGTTGCCGATCCACTGCTGTCGCGCACGGCGCGCCAGGACAGGAAGCCCGGCATGGCGCGAATGTGGGGCATGGCCGCACGACGGGCGCGGGCGGCGTCTTCCGCGTTGCGGACGGTGTAGACAACGAGTTCGAGACAGGTCTGGGGCATGTCGGGTCTCCGTGCTGGCCCCGTCGGGTGGCGGGGCGTCGGGCACGGATGTAGCCCGTTCCTGCTGACAGCATCCTGTCAGCAGCACGGCGGCTCGCCCGTCAGGTGGCCGGGCAGCGGGCGGTCCGTGCTTCCAGGGCGCCTCCACGCAGGAGGAGGTAGCCGCCGAGCACCATTGCCAGCACAGCGGTTGAAAAGATCTCCGCGGTGGTGACGACCCCGAAGGCACGAACCAGAAAGCCGGCGCCGATGGCCGGCAGGCTGAACGCCAGGTAGCATTCCACGTAGAAGGCGGCGAGAAGCTCGGCGCGCTTGTCCGGCTCCGCGAGCGGCAGAAGCGAACGCGTGACGGCGGCGAAGCTTGCGCCGACGCCGAAGCCCGCGAATAGCGTCCCAGCGATCAGGAGCGCCAGGCCTCCCGTCATGATGCCCGCGAGCAGGAGGGCGACGCCGACGGCGACGCCGACAACTCCGATGTCCCGCAGGCGGGCGGGCGGGCGGCGGCGTTGCGAGAACACGGCGGTGGCTCCGGAGAGCATGAGAAGGGCGGCGAGCGCCCCGCCGAGGAGTGGGCTTTCGATGCCGGTCGCTCCGGCGGCAACACTCGGGACGAGCGACATGAAGAAACCGCAGAGTGTCCACAGCGAGGCATTGAACGGGGTCACCCGCAACAAGGCTGCGCGCGACGTTGGCGGAACGGCGATGCGCGGGTCGAGCGAGGCGAGGGCGCCGGGCCGTCGTGTCCCGGTCTCGGGCGCGCGCAACACGACCAGAACCTGCAGGACGTTCAGCGCCAGGAGCAGCGCATAGATCAGATGGGTCGGGGCGGGCGCGAGCGCGACAAGCGCACCGGAGACGAGTGCGCCAAGCCCCATTCCCGCAAGCGGTGCCAGGCTGTTGATCGTCGGCCCGCCAGCCTGATCCAGATCGACGATCGCCGCTGCGAGGGAACTTGCCGCAAGCCCGGTCGCGATCCCCTGCAGGATCCGGGCGGCGAGAAGCCAGGTCGGCCCGTCCGCGCCCAGGAAGGTCGCCATGGCGCAGATCTGGATCAGGAGCGCGGTGACGATCACGGGACGCCGGCCGACATGGTCGGAAAGCGATCCCGCGACGAGCAGGGCCGCCAGCAGCGCGAAGGCATAGACGGCGAAGATCAGGCTGATGAGCACCGGGCTGACCGCCCAGAGCTGCTGATAGACCCGGTAGAGCGGGGTCGGCGCCGCCGCCGCCGCGTAGATGGTGCCAAGGGTCAGCGTGAAGGCGAGAGGCCCGGCGCCTTCACGCGCCGGGGACGGACTGCTGGACATGGGAGGGACTCCAGACTAAAGCGAAGATGTTGCGTTAGGTGTAGAGTGCCTGCTACCTAAAAGCAAATATTTTGCGTTAGTGTGGGGCAATCGGCCAGGAGGCGATCACAGTGACCAGGGAGCAGGCGCGCGGGCATGCGCCGACCTTTGCCGGAGCACGGCCGGGCGGGCGCAGCGCGCGGGTTCAGGCCGCCGTTCACGCCGCGACGCGGGAGCTTCTGGATACCGTGCCGCGCGAGAAGGTCACCGTGCCGGCCATCGCCCAGGCGGCGGGCGTCACGCCCTCGACCATCTATCGTCGCTGGGGGGATCTGCAGGAACTGCTTGCAGATGTCGCCGTCGAACTCATTCGCCCCGATGACGGACCGGAAGACACCGGGGCGGTGCGGTCGGACCTCGTGACCTGGCTTGAAGACTATGCCGACGAGATGTCGTCGGAGCTTGGCCAGCGTCTCCTGCGTGACATCCTGGCGAGCCGCACCGACACCACGGCGGCGCGCTGCTGCGACATGGTGCGCGAGCGCATTGCCGTGATGGCGGGTCGGGCGGCCGCGCGGGGCGAGGCCTTTCCCGACGTGGAGACTGTGGTCGACCGGCTGGTCGCGCCGGTCATCTACCGGATCCTCTTCGACGAACCGCCGGGACCCGGTTTCTGCCGTGACCTTGTCAGCGGCCTGCTCGACCGCTGACAGCCCGGTCCGTCAGTTGCAGGACGCCGTCGCCATGACCTTGACGTCGCTGTCGTTTTCGAACGGCACCAGATGGTAGGTGCGGTTCTTGAACTTGAACTTTCGCGTTCCGGGGCCGCGCCTGCTGCCGACCTCGTTCAGTCCGAAATAGTCGTACTTGCCGCCAAGCGGGTTCTTGACCCAGTTCGCTTTTCCCGCGGGAGCGTTGTACTCGATCCGTCGCTTGTCGCGGCTGCTCTTGTCGACGCCGATCGTGAAAAAGTGGCGATCGCGCTTGCAGGGGTTTGAGAGCAGAATGCGCGCGTATCGGTGGCTCTTGTTGCGGCCCATCGGCCTGAGCGTGACCGCCCCGGAGGGCACATCGCCCTCCTTGGCGCCACGGATGATCCTCTCGTCGCCTTTCGAGAATCCGGCGGCGAGAATGAAGGGCCGGTTGTCGACCTGTCCGCGCACCTGGAAGAATCCGGCGAAATAGCTGTTGCCGTTGCTGTATGGCACGCGGAACGTGCCTGTCACCATCTCCTGCGCTCCCTCGCAGTTCGGATCGACTCTGAGCGGTATGGGTTTCTCGGCGGTCGGTCTCTCGGCGTTCTCGAGCAGCCAGTAGCGGCAGGTCACGCCACGGCGATAGAACTTTTCGGGGTTCTGGAAGGACATGTTGCGCAAGGTGAGGACGGGCGGGGCCGACTTTTCGGTAAAGCGCCAGTATCCTGCCCTGCCGATCCCGCGCGGTGCGGGCTTCACGAGCTCGGCAAGTGCGATGGCGGTGTTGGAGCCGTCGACTTTTCCCGTCCAGTAGTGGATGGCCGCGACGTCGACTTCCCAGACGCGCCAGAAACCGCGAATGTCCTGATGACCACCGCGTCCGTCCGACTGGGAGGCGGCACGGAAGGCACGGAACGTGACGGTCATCGCGTCAAGGGTTGTGCTCGTCTTGTATTCCGGATTGTAGCAAAGGCGAGAGAAAACGGCGTAGCGGTCCGACAGCAGCACGGCCTCGCACGAGCCGATCCGACCGCCGGGAAACTTGATACCCAATTGACCGTGTGCGACGAAACGGTCGTCTTCACTCCACCCGAGCGGGTTCGCGCCCACGTCGCGCCGGAGCATGACCTCCTTTGCCAGCGGCCCGTCGTAAACCTTGGGCTTGGTCCTCGCCACTGTCTGCTTCTTGCCGCTGTCGCGTCCGGAGGAGGCATTGCCGTTGGACGAGGCCACTTTCTTCTGCGGAGCGGGTCGGGTCACGGACGCGGCCCCCATGCCCGGATCGAGATCCTTGCCGAAGAACGCGTATCCACCGATCAGCACCGCAAGCACGGCAATGGCGGCCGCGATCCGCTTGCCACGGCCCTGGGCGGAGCCGGCCTGCGCGGTGTCGTCCGGCGAGGGGCCCCGAGCGGGATCGGCTCGGGATGCCGTCGCGTTTTCGCGGGCGGTACCGGCGCTGCCTCCCTGGGAGGAGGGCTCCGGCGCGTCCTCCCATTCTCCGTCGACAATGTCCTCGCCCGCTTCGGCGATGGTGACGAGAACGCGCGGGCTTGCCAGGCTGTCACCGGCACCGGCCGCGATCATGGTGACACTGCCGGCGAGCGGCGAGCGCATCGCCAGGGTTTTGCCTGTCGCGGTCTTGAGGGTCATCAGAAGCGCGCCGGCCTCGACATGATCCCCCTGTTTCACGCGCAGGTCACCGACCTGAAGCGGGAAGAGCTTTTCGTCCCGCGGGCTGAATACCTGCCTGAGCTTGTCCGCTGCCAAACCTGTCCCCCGTCTATGTTCCAGGCTCTTCCGCGCCGCCATGCGGGAAAGCCGTCCGGGAACAACATTAGCCAAAAGCTGCCGTCGCTGTCAGCGCGAATCCGCAAGCATCTTCGGGAGGTTTCCCTTTGCGCCTAGGGAAATGCACGGATAGGCTGGACTGGTTGGGGTGGGATTTCGGAGTGGATCAATGTCGAAGCGTGAAGTCGTTTTCCTGTCGGGTGTACGAACGGCAATCGGCAGTTTCGGCGGAACGTTGAAAGGGGTACCTCCCACCGAACTGGGAGCGAAGGTCGCAAGCGAGGCGTTGCGCCGCTCCGGCATTGCCGCCGACGATATCGGCCATGTGGTCTTCGGCCACGTCATCAACACCGAACCCCGGGACATGTATCTCGCGCGTGTCGCTGCCGTGGATGCGGGCATTCCTGTCGAGGTTCCGGCGTTGACCGTCAACCGGCTGTGCGGGTCGGGCGCGCAGGCGATCGTGTCCGCCGCCCAGTCGATCCTGCTCGGCGATGCAGACTACGCGCTTGCCGGCGGTGCGGAATCCATGAGCCGCGCGCCCTACGCCAGCCCGGGCTCCCGGTTCGGCGTGAAGATGGGCGACGCGCCGCTGCACGACATGATGCTCGGCGCGCTCAACGATCCCTTCGGCGCCGGCCACATGGGCGTCACGGCGGAGAATGTCGCCGAGCGCTATTCCATCAGCCGCGAGGCGCAGGATTCACTGGCGGTGGAAAGCCAGCACCGGGCGGGCGTCGCCATTCGCGATGGTCGCTTCCAGGAGCAGATCCTGCCGCTGGAGGTAAGGAGCGGACGCTCGACCGTCATCTTCGACACGGATGAGCACCCGCGCCCGGACACCTCGCCGTCGTCGCTGAGCGCGTTGCGTCCGGTGTTCCGGAAGGACGGCAGCGTCACGGCGGGCAATTCCTCCGGCATCAACGATGGCGCGGCGGCGGTGGTGCTGGCCGACGCGGGACTTGCCGCGGCACGTGGGCTCAGGCCCATGGCGCGCCTCATCGGATATGCGCACGCGGGCGTCGCGCCGGACGAGATGGGCATCGGCCCGATCCCGGCGGTGCAGAAGCTTTTCGCGCGGACTGGACTGACGGCGGCGGACTTCGACGTGGTCGAATCGAACGAGGCCTTTGCCGCCCAGGCCTGCGCGGTGATGCGCGAACTCGGCTTCCCCTCCAACCGGGTCAACCCGAATGGCGGCGCCATCGCGCTCGGCCATCCGGTGGGCGCCACGGGCTGCATCGTCACGGTGAAGGCGCTTTACGAGCTCGAGCGCACCGGCGGGCGCTACGGCCTTGTCACCATGTGTATCGGTGGCGGACAGGGCATCGCCCTTGCCATCGAGAACCTCGGCGCTGCATAGTCCTGCCTCCCCGCAGGAGATCCCCCATGACTTTTCTTGCCGCCTTGCAGCGCGCCACAACCCGTTTCGCCCTCGGCCTTGCCCTTGTTCCGCTTGCGGGCGGGGCGGTCTCCGTCGCCGACGAGGTTGCCGCGCCCGCCTCGCCGCCTCCCTTCACCCTTGAGGAGGGGCGCGGTCATCCGCTCGTCGGCAAGATCTGGTCGCCGGTGAGCGCGAGTTTCGTCGAGCCGGCGGACGTGTCGCGGGCGGTGGCGAAAGCCCGTTTCGTGCTGTTGGGCGAGACCCACGACAATCCCGATCATCATGCGCTTCAGGCGCATCTCGTCGGCGAGGCAACGAAGCGCGAGGAGGGGGACGCCCGCACGCCTTCGGTGGTGCTGGAAATGCTGACCCGCGATCTCCAGCCCAAGGTGTCCGCCTTCATGGCCGAGGGTGGCACGGCGCCGGGCTTTGGCCCCGCCGTCGGCTGGGCGAGCCTCGGATGGCCAGACTTCGCCATGTATCGCCCGATCATCGCGGCGGCTCTCAAGGCGGGACTTCCGATCGTGGCCGGCGACACGCCGCGCGCGGAGCGGCGCGAGGTGGCGCGCAAGGGCATATCGGCGCTCGGCACCGAGCGGGCGATGGCGCTCGGGCTCGACCAGTCGCTGGGGGCAACGGCGGAAGGCGAGATGCTGGACACGCTCGAGCAGGGCCATTGCGGCCTGATGCCGCGCGAGAGCCTGACGCCGCTGGTTCTCGTGCAGCGCCTGCGTGACGCGACCCTCGCCCACGCGATGATCGAGGCGGACCGGCAGGCGGGACAGGGCGCGATCCTCATCGCCGGATCCGGCCACGTGCGCCGCGATCTCGGTGCGCCCTGGTATCTCGCCAGCCGTGCACCGGACCTTTCCTCCGGCGGGCAGACGATCTCCGTCGCCTTCATCGAGGTGCGCGAGGGCGAGAACGAACCGCAGGCCTATGCGGGACTTGGAGCGGGCGCGCCGGCGCGCTTCGACTTTGTCTGGTTCACTCCGCGCGCCGCGCGCGGCGACCCTTGCGAGGGGCTGAAGGAACGTTTCGAAAAGCAGGGAGCAGGCAAGGGCTGAGCCGTCGTATTCGGCATCAGCGCATCTGCTCAGGACAGCGGGCCGCGATAGATGTCGGGCTCCGCGCGTCCGTCGGTGTCCCTGTCGGTCTCCGTGCCGGAGGCGGAGGCCTTCTCCGGTGCCGTGTCCGGCGTCTTTCCGGGCGGTGAAACGGTCTCCACCCCTGCCGCCTCGCCGGTCGGGGCGGGCCTGTCTCCGTCCTCGGTTTCCGTCTCGATCCTGGCCGTTTCGCCCGGGGCTTCCAGCAGGGTGCCCGCGCGCTCGCCCAGTCGGCGGGCCATGACCTTGGCGCGGGCGCGGCGGCGGCGTACGCGGGTCGCCACCTTGCGGCCGATCTTCGTGAAATCCTCGCGGGAGAAGAAGAAGGGCAGGACCGGTTCCGTCGGTTCCACATGCTCCACGGCAAGGCCGACGGCGGTGATGCCGTGGTCGTCGTCGATGTCGCGCACCACGAGGTCGATGTCGCCATAGGCGACGCGGTCGGCCGGCTCGATGTCGTCCCCCAGTTCCCGGGCCAGCAGCGCGCGCACGCTGAGATCGGCGTCGGCCTTGTTGATGCGGATTCCGTAGAGGCCTGCGATGTCCGCCAGACGCGCTTCGGGATCGAGCGGAAAGTCACCGAAGAGCGCAGGGTCGTGCTCTTCCTGCGCAGCCCCGGCGAAGAGCGTGTCGAGGACCGGCACCTGGCGGGCGGTGGCGAGGATGTACATGCGGTCGCCGGCCTGCGGCTTTCCCGCCTTTTGCAGGCGCACCGCGTGGCCGTCGCGCAGGATGAGCACCGGCCGCGCCCAGCGGGGCACGCGTTCGCCGCGCGCCACCGCGCTTTGCGGATGCACCGTATAGCCGACGAGTTCGTGATCCTCGCCGCCGGGGAGTTCCAGCTCGATACGCTCCACCGGTCCCATGCGGGGGGGAACGGTGAGCTTGAGCTTTTCCGCCATCGGCCGGATCGTCCACCCCTGCAGCACCAGCGAGGTCAGCACGATCAGGAAGGTGACGTTGAAGATCGTCTGCGCGTTTTCCAGCCCGGCGATCAGCGGCAGGATGGCAAGCAGGATCGACACCGCCCCGCGCAGGCCCACCCAGGAGACGAAGGCGATCTCGGCACGGGTGAAGCCGAAGGGCACGAGGCAGAGCCAGACGGCGAAGGGGCGGGCCACGAAGATCAGAACGAAGGCCAGCGTGAAGCCGGGAAGGGCGGTCTCCGCGAACTGGGACGGCGTGGCGAGAAGGCCTAGGGTCACGAACATGCCGATCTGGCCGAGCCAGGTCATGCCGCCCTGGAAGTTCTTCAGCGCGGGCTGCTGGCGGATGCGCACGTTGCCGCACAGAAGCCCGGCCACATAGGCTGCGAGAAAGCCGCTGCCGCCGGCAAGCGAGGTCGCGCCGAAGAGTGTCAGCGCCAGCGCCAGAACGACGATGGGATAGAGCGCCGGCTCCAGTGGCACACGGTTGACGATCTGGACGATGGCGTAGCCGCCGGCGAGACCCGCGACGAGGCCGAGGCCCATCTGGCGGACGAGTTCCAGCGCGAGATCGCCGGCAAGTCCAGGTTCCAGGTTGGCATCCGGTCCCATGATGCCGCCGGCCGTGGCAAGGCTCACGAGCGTCATGGTGAGGAAGATCGCCATCGGATCGTTCGAGCCCGATTCCACCTCGAGCGTCGCGGAAATCATCTCGCGCAGATGGATGCCGCCGACCCGGAGCAGGAAGAACACGGCCGCGGCGTCCGTCGATCCGACGATGGCGCCGAGCAGGAGGCCGTCGGCGATGCGCCAGTCGAAGAAGAAATGCGCGGCAAGGCCGACGACGCCCGCGGTCAGGCCGACTCCGAGCGTCGCAAGCACGAGTGCGGGCGCGGCCGCCAGACGGAAGGTGTTGAACCGCGTGCGGAAGCCTGAATCGAAGAGGATGATCGCCAGCGCGATGGATCCGATGAAATAGGCGGCACGCGCATCGGAGAACGCAATGCCGCCCGGACCATCCTCGCCGGCCGCGAGGCCCACGAGCAGGAAGACGAGAAGCAGCGGGGCGCCGATGCGGAAGCTCACGAGCGAGGTGAACACCGACACGGCAACCAGTCCGGCCGCGATCAGGATCACCAGGTTGAGCGTTTCGAGCATTCGGTCAGGTCCGGCAGGCGGGCGCCCGGGAGGAGCGCGCGGATTCGTTCCCTCCCCGACTATAGGGGAAGTTTGCCGGAAGGGTGGCCGAAAGGCCGCCGGAGCGGTCTTTCGGCT
This sequence comes from Stappia sp., assembly GCA_002722295.1. GTDB lineage: Bacteria > Pseudomonadota > Alphaproteobacteria > Rhizobiales > Stappiaceae > Stappia. Next base: position 203,717 of record PBLF01000030.1, read on the forward strand.
CTTGTTTCAGCCGCTTGTGGCACGCAAGGCCCGGCCGTCGGCCTCAAATGCAACCTCAGGCGGCGGCGCGCGGCCGGGTGCGGGAGGGAAGGGCGGCGACGCGGCCTTGCGCGTAGACCTTGCCGAATCGGTTTTCCAGCATTGCGTCGAGCGGGATCGTTTCCTGCCGGAGGAAGCCGGACCGGGGCAGGCGGCCGTTGCGAACGAGGTCCAGCGCCGCGCAGATGCCCGATGACGTGGTGAGCTGGATCGCCGACCAGGTTTCACCGTCCACCTCCTGTGCCGCCACCTTGAAGATCGACGACATTTCCTCCCGCGTATCGCCCCGCGTGCCGGAGGCGGTGATGAAGATCAGAACGGTGTCCTGGCGGGTGGCCGCCACGGCGGTCTCCATCACGTCGCGCATCAGGTCGCGGCGATCCCTGAGCCCGAGATCGGTGAGCAGCATCCGCATGATGTCGCGGTGGCCGGGGTAGCGGGCGGTGAGGTAGCGCAGGTTGCGCACCTTGCCGTCCAGCGTTTCCGCCAGCGATCCGAGCCCGCCCGAGGTGTTGAAGGCCTCGTAGTCGACGCCGTCGAGGGAGAAGGTCTCATAGCCCTCCAGCGGCTGGACCAGCGTCGGCACGCCGTCGACAACCGCCTCGCAGGGGTTGCAGTACTCGTTGATGAGCCCGTCGGTCGACCAGGTGAGATTGTACTTCAGGGCATTCGTGGGATAGCGCGGAAGCGCGCCAACCCTCAGCGTCAGCGTGTCCAGTGCGTCGAAGCGGGTGGCAAGGTCATGGGCGGCGATGGAGACGAAGCCCGGCGCGAGGCCACACTGGGGCGCGAAAAGTGTTTCCGCGCCGTCGGCGAGCTCCTTCACGAGCTTCGTGGAGGCCACGTCCTCCGTCAGGTCGAAATAATGCGTGCCGGCGGCTTTCGCCGCGCGGGCGATGGGGCCGGTAAGGAAGAAGGGAGCGGCGGACAGAACGGCTGTCTTGCCGGCAAGGAAGGCGGCAAGCGCCTTCTCGTCGCTCACATCGATCACACGCGTTTCGACACCGGGGCGGCTCGCGGCGGCAAGGGCGGCCTCGTCCCGGTCGGCGAGCGTGACGCGATAGTCTCCGGTGGCCGTGAGCATGGCGGCAAGCGACCGGCCGATCTTGCCGGCGCCGATGATGGCGACGGGCCAAACGCTGTCGGAGCGGTGGGACAGGGCGGGGGATGGCATGGATGTTCTCCTCTGGACGGCGGCGTCCGGATTGTCCGGAGCTGTCGCGGACCGCGTCGTGTGTCGCGCGATCTCGGCGGGAGAATCGTAGCCCTATCCCGGTTCGGAAAAGAGCGACCACCCTGCCGGTCTGTCGGCCATTCCCGACGATATGGCGGAATTTTCGACAAACCGTCCTTTGACGCGTGGAGGGTGTGACGTCAGCGCAGCAGTGGCAACCGGCCGCAGATCCGGTCGACCGCCTTGCGGGGGCCGGCCAGCAGGACCGCCAGCGGAGCCTGGTCGGGCAGGGGAGCCTCCGCCATGCGCCGGGTGTAATCGGCGTAGTCGCGCGCCTCGAAGGCCGCGCGCATATAGGCAAGGCGTACCGGCAACTCCCCGGCGGCCGCGAAAAGACCGGGCAGGTCGGTTTCGGCGGCCCCGAGCACTGGCACGGGAACGGTGGTGATGCCGGCGACCGGGGTGCCGTCGCCGGCCGGCGTGTCGGCTCCGACGAGGTCGGGGTGAAGACGACCGAGGCTCATGCCCAGGACGGCGGCGAAATTGGCCTTGAGACCGGTGGGAAGACTGTCGGCGACGATGATGACGGGCTTCATGGACGGGCATCTCCTTTTTTCGCGGAGATGCCACGGACGCGGCATTGCGGATTGGACGAAATTGACCTGCCGGCGGTGGCTGACCCGTCAGTGACGGACCAGGCTGCCGGGTGTAACGCCGAGCTGGCGACGGAACTGGCGGATCATGTGGGCCTGGTCACAAAAGCCGGCCGCAAGGGCCGCCTCGGCTGCCGGCACGCCTTGCAGAAGCAGGCTCCTGGCCCGCGTGACCCGGCACCGCAGGACATGGGCGTGGGGCGTCATGCCGGTCTCGCGCGCGATGCTGCGGATGAAATAGGACGGTGACAGCCCCGCCGAGGCGGCAAGCCCGCCGAGCGTCAGGTCGCGACCCTCATCGACACCGGCGGCGATCTCCTCGCGCAGGCGCGCGACAGTGACCGGCTCGTGGCCTGCGGGCCGTAGGTCGGCGCGCCCGTAGTGGGTGAAGGCCAGCGCCAGGACCTCGTGGACGGCTTCTTCCGCCGCGAGCCTCCAGTCGGGGTGGGGAGCGGCGTTGAGCCGCCGGGCGAGAGAGGTAAGCGCCCGGCGCAGCAGCAGCCCGCGATCGGGCGGTGCGATCTCGGCGAAGCCCCGCAGCCGCACCGGCGCGAGGAGGTCGCGCACCGCTTCCTCCGTGACGTAGAGCATGTTGTAGCGCACGTGGCCGGCCGCCGCGTGGCCCGTATGGGGCTCTTCCGGGTTCATCAGCGACAGGGTTCCCGCCGGCAGAACCATCCGCTCGCCACGGCAGACGTAGCCGCCCGCGCCCTCGGCGATGGCGCCGATGGAAAAGCCCTCGTGGGCATGGCGGGAAAAGGTCTGGGAGCTGAAGGCCGCCTCGAAGAGGTCGACCCCGTTCAGCCAGCTCAGGTGGTGATAGCGGTTCGCCGTCATGATCCGCGATGGGTAGCCGGTTTCGTGCGGGCGTGCCAGTGCGTGAACGCATGCGGATACGGCAGGGCCAAAAGAAAGGGCGCGGCCGTTTCCGGCCGCGCCCTTTCAAGGTGTTCATCGGGTGAGCCCGGCCCCCGAGGGAGGGCTTGCGGCCTCAGTCCAGCCGGCCGCTCGCGTGGGCGAGCATAGTGTAGACCTTGCCCGTGTCCGACGTCAGGTACGTCTGGCTCATGATGTTGTCCCGGTCGTTTTTCGACACCTGCGAGAGAAGCTGCTCGAAGTCGGTCAGGTACCGGTCGACGGCCGCCCGGAATTCGCCGTCTCGGGCGTACTTCTGGCGGATCTCGTCGAAGGTCTGCTGACCCTGCAGCGTGTAGAGACGGCGCGTGAAGACATGCCGCTCACCGCGCTTGTAGCGGTCCCACAGGTCGATGAACGTCTCGTGGTCGATCGCGCGGGCGATGTCGATCGACAGCGAGTTCAGGCTTTCGACCATCTGCAGCGGCGAGCGGTCCTGCTCGTCATCTCCCTCGTCCTGGGACGCGCGGCGCAGAAGGTCGGAGACCCACCCCTTGGACTGGCCGCCAGCGGCGGCCGGTGCGGGGCGCTGCTCGGCCTGGGGACGCTGTGCCGGCTCGAAGTCGGACAGGGTCTTGCGGCGAAGCTCTCCACGGATCTCCTGGCGCGGTTCCTGCGGGGCCCGTTCCCGACGCGGCTGCTCCGCGCGCGGCTCGCTGCGGGCCGGTGCGGGGGCGGCCGCCTCGCGCAGGGGCGGGCGCGGCGCCTGTTCGGCGCGGGCCGTGGACCCGGCGCCGGCCAGCATCCGCTCACCGGCACGCGAGGTGTCGAGGGCGGAGGACTGGCGCGAAACGATCTCGGAGAGTTCCGAAAGCGCGCGCACCTGCTCGCTGACCACCTTGCGCAGGGCGGCGGTGGACTGCTCCGCCTCCTCCGGAAGGTCGAGAATGCCGCGCTTCAATTCGCTGCGCGTCTTCTCGAGCTCGCGATGAACGTCCCTGGCCACGTCGCGCATGCGCGTCGTCGCCTCGGTGAAGCGCTCGGAGGCCTCGGACAGCGTCTTGGACATCTCCGAGACGACCTCGTCCTGGGCGGCGCGAACCTCGTCGCGGGCCTTCTGGCCCTCGAGGCCGGCGGAGAGCCGCATGGACTCGAACTGCTCGGTGACGGCCCTGGTGGCCGCCTCGGCGGCTGCCGTGAGCTGGGACGTCACGTCGCGGCTCTTGTCGTCGGCCGCCTCGAGCATCTGCTCGAGCTGGCTGGCGAACCCGCGCATCAGGCTGTCGACCGCCTCGGTCTTGGCCAGGAGCGTGTCGGCCACGTCCTCGATGGCGGTCTTGCGCTCGCCGACGCGGCTTTCCACGTCGCGGTTGGTCTCCTCGAGGTTGCGGGCGGCATCCGACAGCATCCGGCCATGCTCCTCCAGACGGCTCGAAAGGGCCGAGATGTCGGAGAGGACGGTGTCGGAGACCCCGCGCAGCGTCGCGGTCTGGTCCTTGAGCACGTCGGTGGAGGAGGTGGTCTCCGTGACGGCGCGGTCGATCGCGGTGCGGAACTCGCCGGCGCTGCGCGACAGCGAGGTCTCGATCTTGCTGAGGTTCTCGCCGGCGTTGGACACGACGTCGCTCAGCAGCCCGTTCGACTCGTTGAGACGGTTCAGCAGGCCGCTGATCTCCATCTCCAGCTCGTTGCGCGTGCGGGTGAGGATCTCGGAGGCCGAGGCGCTGCGCTCGTCGAGGGTCGCGACGAGCTGGTCGCCGGCCTCCACGAGCTTGCGCGTCGCGTCGAGACCGGTGCGGGCGAAGCCGTCCGTGACGTCGCGACCCTTGACCGTGATCGCCTCGAGGATCGCGTCGTGAACCTCGGAGACACGCGCGGTGAGGGCGCCTGCACGCTCCTCGATGGTGGCCACGAGCTCGTTGCCGTCGGTGCCGATGATCTCGGCAAGCTTGCCGGAACGGGCCTCCAGGGCGGCGTTGAGCTGGTCGGCACGGGCAAGCAGATCCTCCGCGACCGCGTTGCCGCGCTCGGACAGGAGGTCGGCCGCCTCGCGCACGGCACCCGAAACCCGCGAACGCACGCCGTCGGCCTCGCCGGCGACGATGTTGCGGATCTCCTCGACCGTACGGGCGAGGATGGCGCGGGCCTGCTCGCTCTCGTTGGTGAGCGTGCCGGTGACCTCGGCCATGGTGCCGGAGAGCTCGGCGCGGACCTTCTCGCTCTCGCCACCCAGCGCACCGGTCATCTCGGTGAGGCTGGAGACGAAGACGGCGCGGGCGCGCTCGCTTTCGGCGGCCAGCGACCGGGCCGCCTCGGTGACGGCCTCGACCAGAAGCTCGCGCATCTTCTCGCCCTCGCCCGACATGGTGTCGGTGGCGGTGGTGAGGGAGGCGACGATGGTGTCGGCGGCCTTCTCGCTTTCGCTCTGCAGGGCGCCGCGGGCCTCGCCCACGGAGCCGAGCACGATCTGGCGCAGGCGGGTGCCCTCGCCCTCGAGCTTCTCGGTCGCCGAGCCCAGGGTGGTCTCGACGATGTCACGCAGCTTGCCGGTCTCGCCCGACAGGGTGCCCGACAGGCTCTCGATGGTGGTGACCGCCTCGGTCATGACCTCGGAGAGCAGGTCGCGGGCGCGCTCGCTCTCGCCGGTCAGCGTGCCGGAGATGGCCGACAGGCGCTCGGCCAGGACCTTTTCCAGCTCGGCCGAACGGGAATCCAGCGTCTCGGCGACCTCGAACACCTTGGAACCGAGCGACACGTTGATCTCCGCGATGCGGTCGGACAGCGTGTCGGTGAGCTCCTGGCTCTGGCGCGACAGCACCTGACCGGCATCGGTGAGACGCTCGTCCAGCGCGCGCGACATCTCGCCCTGGCCCTCGACGAAGGCGGAGGCGATCTCGCGGGTGCGGGCGATCAGGGTCTCGCTGATCTGGCGGGCGCGGGCGTCAAGCGCCTGGTCGATGCGCTCGGTGCCGACCGACATGGTCGTTGCCAGGTGCTCGGCCTTGTCCGACATGGACGCGGCCGCCGCCTCGACCTTCTCGCCGATGGAGCTCTCGAAGGTGACGAGATGCTTCTCGATGGTCGAGCCGATCTCGCGCGAACGCTCGGTGAGGCTGTTGCCGATCTCCTCGGCGCGGCCGCCAAGGGTCTCGCCGACCTCGTCGACCTTGGCCGAGAGCTTGACGGTGATCGCCTGCGAGCGGTCCTCCAGAAGGTCGGACAGGGCCACGGTGCGCTCGTTGAGCGTGGTCTCGAACTGGCTCGTGCGCTGCTCCAGGGTGGAGGACAGGCGGTCGATGCCGCCGGCAAGCGTCGTGTCGAAGCCCTGGATGCGGCTGTCGAGGGTCTCGGCCAGCGCGCCGGAGCGCGTGTCGAGGGACGTCGTCAGCGTGTCGACACCACGCGAAAGCGCGCTGTCGAAGCCGTCGATGCGGCTGTCGAGCGCTTCCGACAGGGTCGAGGCGCGCAGGTCCAGCGTCGAGTTGAGCGACTCGATGCGGCCGTCCAGCGTCTCGCCGAGCTCCGACGCGCGCAGCTCGAAGGACGAAAGAAGCTGGTCGCCGCGCTCGCCGAGCAGGGTCTCCATACGGTCCAGATAGCCGGAAATGCCGACCTGCAGCGTGCCGCCGCGCTCCTCGAGCGTCGCGTCGAGGCGGTCGCCGATGGCGGTCAGTTCGCCGGCGACGCGCTCGCCGCGCGAGCCGATGAGATGGGCAAGCTCGGTGCCGGTCTCGGCCAGGGTGCGGGCGAAGCCGCTGGTCTGGTTCGACAGGGACTCGGTGAGCGAGAGGGAGGCCTCCTCGAGCGCGGAGCGGAACGTCTGCGCCTGGTTGTCGATGAGGGCGGCCATTTCCTTGCTGCGGTTTTCCAGACGCTCGTCCAGAGCCTCGCCGTTGACGGAGATGGCCTCGTGGATCTTGTCGCCGACGGAACCGAGGCGGTCGGCCAGTTCCGTGCCGCGCACGGTGATGGTCTGGCTGAGGCTGCCGGCGGTCTCGTCGAGCTTGGACGCGATCTCGCCGCCGCGCAGCGACAGGTCGACCACGATGGACTCGCCCGTGCCGCGCAGGATCTCGGCGACCTCGTTGGTGCGCGAGGCCAGCGTGTCGACGATCTCGGCCCCCTTGACGGAGATGGTGTCGGTGACCTCCTGGCCACGCAGCGAGATGCTCTCCACCACGCGGTCGCCGGTTTCGGCGAGCGAGGCGTCGAGGCCGCTGACGCGGGTGTCGAGGGTCGACAGAAGCTCGTCGGTGCGCGAGGTGATCGTGTCCACCAGCTTGCCGCCGGTCAGCGACAGGCTCGCGGTGATCTCGTCGCCACGGCTGTTGAGCGTGTCCATGAAGGTGCCGGCGGTCTCGGCGAAGCGATCGTTGATCGCGTTGCCGCGGGTCTCCAGCGTCTCGGTGAACTCGGTTCCGGTGCGGTTCATCGATTCCACCAGCGTCTCGCCGGTGCCCGTCAGGCGCTCGACGTAGCTCTCGCCGTGGCTGGTGAGGGTCTCGATGAGCTGGCCGCCGGCGGTGTCGAAGGTCTCGGCGATCTCGCGCACGCGGCCGTCGACCGTGGCGTTGAGTTCCGCGACCCGGCCGTCGATGGAGCTGTTGAGCTCCGCCACGCGCCCGTCGATGGACAGGTTCAGCTCCGAGACGCGGCCGTCGATGGCGGTCGTCAGTTCGGAAACGCGTCCGTCGATGGCACCGGTAAGCTCGTGCACGCGTCCGTCGATGGCGCCCGTCAGGTCATGGACGCGGGTGTCGATGGCACTGGTCAGATCGCCCATGCGGCCATCGATGGCGCCCGTCAGGCGGTCGGTGGCGCTGTCGGCTATGGTGCTGATCTTGTCGGAGGTCTCGGCAAGCTGCGCGGCGAGGCTTTCGTGCGCGCCCGAGATGGAATCGCGAACACGGTCGGCGTTGGAAACGACCGCCTCGCGCTGGGTGACGAGCTCGTCGATCAGGGCACGGATCTTGAGCTCGTTGTCATTGTAGGAGCGCTCGAGCGAGGAGACCTCGTTGTGCACGAGAACCTCGAGCTCGCTGGCGCGCGCGATGGCGCGCTCGATGCCGTCGCCCATGGCCGCGACCTCGCGGCGGATGGCCTGCCCGACGCTGAGGATCGACTCCTTGGCCACATCCTCGGGCTCGGCGAGGCGCAGGGCGACCTCGGTCATGCCGCGCGCGACGATGCGCATCTCCTGTGCGCGGTAAATCATCAGCGCCATGGCCCAGAAGAACAGGACCGGCACGATGACCGCGACCGCCGACATGGTCAGCGACGGGGAGGCGAAGAGGTCGGTGGCGCTGCTCAGGCCCGCGATCTCGGTGGAGAAGGCGGCCGAGGCGAGCCACCAGCCTCCGGCGATCCACAGGATGGACAGCGCGAAGGCGAACCAGAAGGGGGCGGAGGTGGGCCGGCGCTGCAGGGCGTAGATCAGGTTGCCGATCGTGCGCCGGTCGTCGTTCGCGGCCGAGGCGGGACGGTTGCCGCCGCGTCCGCGCCGCGAGGACCGGCGGTCCTCGGTCTCGCCGCTCTCGCCGGCGGGCGACTGGGGCGTCGCCGTGGAGGACTGGGAACTGCGCTGGGCGCCGCCGCCGGAAGCGGTCTCGCCGCCGTTGTCCGTCGTGTCGCCGAAATCGATCTTCAGCGCTTCCTCGACAGCACTGAGGGCGGCCTCGGCCGGATCCTTCGCCTTCGGGGGGTGTGCCATGGTGTTATCGCCTCGCATCCGTACTCGTTACACATCGGAATGACCGGACGCGATACGCGCGCCGTCATGCCATGCACGGCTCGGCTGTCCCGGCCAACGCGCCGGGAACGTGTTTGTCGGGACCGTCCTGTCCTGCAACCGGCCTCTGGCTCCGGACGGACTTCTCCCTAACTTGCCGCACACCACAAGCTAATGACACAATCCGGTGTGGTGAACAAGAATTTGCAGAGTCGGGACAAGGGGATGCGAGGCCATGGCGGGTGATGCGAGGGGACGCGGAAAGGCGTCCGCACGCGGTTCGGGGGCTCCCCGAAAGGGGCATTCGGGGGCTCGTACCTCCGCGCGAGGACCGAGCGCGGCGCAACGCGCGTGGCTTGTCTGCGGGCTCGATCAGGCCGGCGGGAAGCTGCCTCTCTTCCTTCCCGACGGGCGGCGCGTGGATGAGCGCACGGTGCGCTCCTGCGTGGCCGCGGGATGGGCAGAGCCTTGGTTTTCCAACCCGATCAAGCCCGACTGGCTCGTATGCCGTCTCACGGAAAAGGGGCGTGAGGCGGTGGACGGACGCGTCGGCTGACAGTTCCTTCCGGATCGCTGCAAGGGTGTGAGCCTCACTCTCCGGGGAGTGTGGGCGTGCGGCCCTGCGTGCGCTGCTGCCGGGGTGTTCGATAAAATGTGTGAAGATGCGTTAACCAAAGATTCACTTTGTTGGAGGGCGCGCGGGGAAATCCCGGACGCTTAACCCGGTTTTTGTCGATTGTGACGATGATCGGGCTTCCGCTGTGGTGCGGTCGCGGTCCACAACGCGGTGGGCGAAAGCGGGTTTCAACAGGGGGATCTAAATGTCTCAGGGAACGGCAAGCCAGTCCGCGACGGATGCGTCGGCGTCCGGCGAGACGGCGGACGTGGTGTCGTCCGGCGGGCCGATCGATCATGAGCATCTCGACCGCCATACCTTCGGCAATCCGGACCTGGCCAGGGAGGTTCTGGGCCTTTTTGCCCGTCAGGCCGAACAACTTGGCGCGCGTCTCGGCAATGCGGAGACGCCCGAGGGGCTCGTGCGGGTCGTGCACACGCTGAAGGGCTCCGCGCGTGGCGTCGGCGCGTGGCGCGTCGTTGACGAGGCGGAGCGCGTCGAGGCGGTTCTGCGTACGGAGCAGGCCGCGGATCTCGCCTCCCTGCGTGCCGCTCTCGACGAGGCGCGCGATTTCATCGCCATGACGCTGGATGCGGTGTAGACGGGTTTCGACGCTCGTGCCTTGACGTTTTGTCGCGAGATTGTATGTCGAGGACAAATGCCCTTGCCGTTTCATCATCGCGGCCGGGGCAGCCCGCAGCCAAGCCGAGACAGCCAGCCCATGCCGAAGATCACCTACATCACCGCCGACGGTTCCCGGACAGAGGTCGACGCCCCCAACGGGTCGACCGTGATGGAAAACGCCATCAAGAACATGGTGCCGGGGATCGAGGCGGAATGCGGCGGCGCCTGCGCCTGCGCGACCTGTCATGTCTACGTGGACGAGGCCTGGGCGGCGAAGACCGGTTCGCCGGACCCGATGGAAGAGGACATGCTGGACTTCGCCTATGACGTCCAGCCGACCTCGCGGCTGTCGTGCCAGATCAAGGTGAGCGACGAGCTCGACGGGCTCGTGGTGCGCATCCCCGAGCGCCAGGCCTGACGCCGGGCGGCGCGTGGACGATCCGCGCTCCGCCCCCGCTGTACCTGTCCTGCATCCCCTGCGACGTCCGATTGCTGTCCGGCCTCGTGCCAGGCGCAGCCCCTTGCGTTGAACGGCGGGGCGCGGAGGATCACTTCAGCGCCGCCGCCTTCAGCCGCGAGATTGTCGAGCGGCTGACACCGAGCAGTCTGCCTACTTCCGCGGCAGACTTGCCGATCCTGAGCAGCGAGATCGCCTTCAGCCGTTCCGGCTCCGAGAGCTTGCTCGGACGGCCGATGGAAATGCCCACCACATCGGTCCGTGTCGTGGCTCCGCTTGCGAGCGCACCCAGTTCGACCTCGAATTCGACCAGTCCGCGCAGGGTCTGCAGCATTTGCGAGACCGAATTGGTGCGCGTGTCGCACCATGGCTCGGCCAGCGAGCGGAAGCTCGCGCCCTTTTCCGTTACCTTTTCCAGAAAATGCAGAAGGTCCGGCACGGACCTTGCTACGGCTGCAAGGCGCGTGGCGATGACGGTCACGCCCGGACCGATCTCCGCCAGGAAGTCTTCCATGTTCGACGTGTTGAGTAGGCCCTCGTCGGTCCGGTCGGTCCAGACCTTTTCGCAGCCTTCGCTCTTGAGAGCGGCGATCTGCAGCTCTGCCTGATACCAGCGCGAGGATACGCGTGCGTAACCGATCTTCATGGCGTTGTCCTCCAGTTTTCTGATTGACTTTTGCACGCAATTTTGCACGGCTTGGGCATCAAGACACAAAAGGCGGAAAACCGCCAGTCCAGATGGGGAATATCAATGGCAGACAATCTTGAAATCAAGGGGCGCGATCCCTCTCTCTACAATGAAGACCTGGCCCCGATCCCGGTTTCGAAGCGGACCTGGGGATGGTTCGAGATCTTCAACGTGTGGGCCAATGACGTCCAGTCGCTGTTCGGCTACACGCTGGCCGCCTCGCTTTTCCTGACCTACGGGCTGAACGGCTGGAGCGTGTTCGCGGCCATCCTGATCGCCGGCTTTTTCGTGATGTGGCTCGTCAACATGATGGGCGAGCCCAGCGTGAAATACGGCATTCCCTTTCCGGTGATGGCGCGGGCCAGCATGGGCGTGCGAGGCGCGAATTTTCCCGCCATCGTGCGCGCGATTGTAGCCATCTTCTGGTACGGCGCGCAGACCTATTTCGCCTCGACGGCGGTCGCGCTGCTGATTCATGCCCTGACGGGCCCGGCGGAGGCGGACGCCGCGAAATTCCTCGGCCTGACGGGCGTTGACTGGGTCGCCTTCCTTCTGGTCTGGGTGTTTCAGATCTGGCTGTTCTGGAACGGCATCGAGTGGATCACCCGCTTCCTCAACTGGGCGGGACCTTTCGTCTACCTGGTGATGATCGTTCTGGCCGGCGTGATCTGGTACAAGGCCGGCAGCGGTCTCATGTCCGAAATGGGCAATATCTTCCAGGGCACGAGCAGCTACGAGGGATCGAGCTTCGGCGCCTTCATGGCGATCGTCGGTACCATGATCGCCTATTTCGCGGCGGTGGTGATCAACTACGGCGACTTCTCCCGTTTCGTGCGCAGCCAGTCGGAGATGAAGAAGGGCAACCTGCTCGGCCTGCCGCTCAACATCGCCTTCTTCTCCCTCATCGCTCTGGTCGTGACGGCCGGAACGGTGGCCGTCTTCGGTGAAAGCCTGACCGAGCCGACGGACATCATCGAACGCGTCAACTCGGTGCCGCTGACCATTGTCGCCGCGCTGATGTTCTTCGCCGCGACCGTTGGCATCAATCTCGTCGCGAACTTCATCCCGCCTGCCTACGATCTCGCCAACCTGATGCCGTCGAAGATCAATTTTCGTGTCGGCGGCCTGATCACGTCGGCCTTCGCGCTGGTCATCGGCGGGCTCTGGGTGTCGACGATCAGCCAGATCGGCATCTTCAACTTCGTCAACACGCTGGGCGCGATCCTGGCGCCGGTCTACGGCATCATGATTACCGACTACTACATGATCAAAGGAGGGAAGCTGGACGTGGAACAGCTCTTCTCCGCCGATGAGTCGGGCCTCTACTACTACGACAACGGCTGGAACCGCACCGCGCTGATCGCCTTCGGGCTGGCCGGCATCTTTTCCGTGGCAACGGTGTGGGTGCCGGCGCTTGCGGATCTCTCCGGCTTTGCCTGGGTCATCGGCGCCGTGCTTGGCGGCGGTCTCTACTTCGTGCTGGCCAGGCGCTGAGCCCGCGCGTCACCACTGAAACCGAAACGAACCGCGGCGGGATACCTGCCGCGGTTCACGCGACTGGGGGCGAAAGGCCCAGGCGGTCCCGGCCTGTCCGCGCTTGAAATGCATCTTGAAGTCTGTTTGCAGGTCCCGGCGAGAGGGGCCGTTTGCCGCGCATTCGGCGTGGCGGATCTCGCGCCCGCCCGGCACGGGCGCGCTCCTTCCGACCTTCCCTGTTGCCCCTGATCGGTCTCGCGCGTTCTTCATTGTGATGAAGGCGTGAGCGGCACGGCCGTCGTCTTTTTTGTGCGATGCGACATTTCTGGGGCTTGATATTTTGCAGTGCAGCGCGTCCACTCGCGGTGGCGGTGACGCGAAACCTTGCCAGTCCCTGCATGTCATGCTTCAGCCGCTCGGGAGATCTGGCTCCAAGGTGGAAGTGAGATCATGATCCAGTCCGATGCCGTTCCCACGCACCAGCCTGACACCCATGCGCCCGACATCGACCCGCCCGAGGGCCTGAGCAGCCGCGAGGCCGGGGCACGGCTCTCCGAGGTGGGCGAGAACGCCCTCGTGGAGCACCGGCGCACGCTGGCCGGCCGGCTCGTCGGGTTCCTGTGGGGGCCGATCCCCTGGATGATCGAGGCGGCGGCGCTGCTGTCGGCTATCCTCGGGCACTGGGAAGATCTCGCCATCATCCTCACCATGCTGGTGATCAACGCCGGCGTGGGGTTCTGGCAGGAATTCAAGGCCGACAACGAGATCGCGCTTCTGAGGCAGCGCCTTGCGCTGACCGCGCGCGTCAGGCGTGACGGGACGTGGCAGGACATCGAGGCCCGGCTGCTCGTGCCCGGCGACCTGGTCTTCGTGCGTCTGGGCGATGTGCTTCCGGCGGACCTGAAACTTGTCTCCGGTGCCTATCTGAGTGTCGACCAGTCGGCCCTGACCGGCGAGTCTCTGCCCGTGGAAAAAGGACCCGGCGACGAGGCCTGGTCCGGGTCGGTGGCGCGCCAGGGCGAGATGACCGGTGTCGTCACGGCCACCGGCATGAACACCTATTTCGGCAAGACCGCCGGGCTCGTGGAACAGGCGGACAGCGTCTCCCACTTCCAGAAGGCCGTGCTCAGGATCGGCAACTTCCTGATCCTTGTGACCGTCGCGCTGGTCGTGGTCATCGCCATCGCCGGCCTGTTTCGCGCGGACCCGTTCCTGGAAACGCTGCAGTTCGCGCTGATCCTCACCGTCGCCTCGATCCCGGTCGCGCTTCCCGCCGTGCTTTCGGTCACCATGGCGGTGGGGGCCGAGCGGCTCGCCCGGTTCAAGGCCATCGTCTCGCGGCTCGTCTCCATCGAGGAAATGGCGGGCATGGACATCCTGTGTTCCGACAAGACGGGCACGCTGACGAAGAACCGGCTGACGCTGGGCGCCTCGCAGCCGGCGGAGGGCGTGAGCGAGGAGGATCTCCTGCGTGTCGCAGCCCTGGCCTGCGAGCGCGATGCGCCCGACGCGATCGATACGGCGATCCTGGCGCGCGTCCCGCAGGCGGGCGCGGACGACAGGGTGACGGCCTTTCATCCTTTCGACCCCGTCGGCAAGCGGGCGGAGGCGGAGGTTTCGGGCCCCTCTGGCGCCTATGCCGCCAGCAAGGGCGCGCCGCAGGTGATGGTTACGCTGTGTGGCCTGCCGGCGGAGGATGCGCGGCGCTGGGCCGAGGCGGTGGATGCCGCCGCGGCGCGCGGCTTTCGCGCGCTGGGTGTCGCGCGCAAGGACGCGGAGACCGGCTGGCGGTTTCTCGGGCTTCTGACGCTCTTCGATCCGCCGCGCGAGGACAGCGCGCGGACAATCGCGGAGGCGCGGGAGCTCGGCATCGACATCAAGATGATCACCGGCGACCACGAGGCCATCGCCCGCGAGGTCGCGGGGCAGGTGGGGCTGGGCACCCGCATCGCCGTGGCGGAGGACCTCTTCGGCCCCGACGGCGAGGTGGCGGGAACGGGCGGGCGGACGCTCGACGAGGTCAACGGCATCGCGCGCGTGTTTCCCGAGCACAAGTACCGGATCGTCAGAGCCTTGCAGGACGAGGGTCACATCGTCGGAATGACCGGCGACGGGGTGAACGACGCGCCCGCGCTGAAGCAGGCAAGCGTCGGCATCGCCGTCAGCGGGGCGACGGACGCGGCCCGCGCCGCCGCCGATCTGGTGCTCACCGGCGAGGGGCTCTCCGTCATCACGACGGCGGTCGAGCAGGCACGCCAGATCTTCGAGCGCATGACGAGCTACGCCATCTACCGCATCGCCGAGACCCTGCGCCTCCTGCTGTTCATGACGCTGTCGATCCTCGTCTTCGACTTCTATCCGGTGACGGCGGTCATGGTTGTGCTTCTGGCGCTGCTGAACGACCTGCCGATCATGGCCATCGCCTATGACAATGCGCCGGTGGCGCGCGCGCCGGTGCGCTGGGACATGGGGCGCGTCCTCACGATCGCCAGCGTTCTGGGCGTTTACGGCGTCATCGAGAGCTTCGTCCTCTTCTGGGTCCTGCGGGACTACATGAACCTGGCGCCGGACATGGTGCAGGCGCTGATCTTCCTGAAGCTGCTCGTTTCCGGCCACATGACCATCTACCTGACCCGCAACAGCGGTTTCGTGTGGGAAAAGCCCTGGCCGAGCTGGAAGCTGGTCGTGCCGTCCGAGGCCACCCAGCTCGCCGGAACGCTGATCGTGGTCTACGGGCTCTTCATGGCGCCAACCGGCTGGGGGCCGGCGCTTCTGGTGTGGGCCTACGCTCTCGTGTCCTTCCTGCTCGCCAGCGCGGTGAAGGTCGGTGTCCTGCGGCTTCTGCGGCGCGGAAGCCTGCGCCACCGCCGGCATCTCGCGCGGGTGAGCGCGCATCTCGGTCGCTGACACGCGCGGCGATCCGGTTCCTGAGGAGACTGCCATGACATCGACCCGACATCATGCGACGCACGGAAAGAAGGGCGCCGCCGCCACGCCCGCCACGCCGACGTTCATTCCCGCCTTCTGGCCCATGCAGCTTGCGGCGAAGATGGTGGAGGAGGGGCTGGACATCGCCGCGCGCAACGCCGCTTTCGCCCATGAGGCGGTGAAGCTTCAGGGCGGCATCGCGCCGAAGCTTGCCACGCAAAACCGGGTGCGGCTGGAGCTGCGCACCATGCAGCTTCGCGACTACGGCGATCCCGATGCCGGCGGCATCCCGACGCTCGTGGATGCCCCGCACGCCGGCCACACCGCCATGATCGCCGACTATGCGCCGGGCCAGAGCCTGATCTCGACGCTGCTGGAGAACGGCCATTCCCATGTGGCGCTGACCGACTGGCGCACCGCGACGCCCGACATGAAGGATCTCGAGATCGACAACTATCTCGAGGAGGTTCTCGCGGCCATCGAGGATCTCGGCGGGCGGGTCAACCTGGTCGGCCTGTGCCAGGGCGGATGGGTCTCGGCGATGATCGCCGCGCGCTTCCCCGAGAAGGTGAACACGCTGGTGCTCGCCGGCGCGCCCATCGACACGGATGCCGGCGACGGGCCCATCCGCAAGATGGTGCAATCCTCGCCGCTCTCGTTCTACGAGGAACTGGTCGCGCTCGGCGACGGCCTGATGCTCGGCTCCTTCATGCTGCAGGGCTGGAAGAACATGCATCCCGAGCAGCATTATTTCGAGGAATTCGTCGACCTCTACGAGCACATCGACGATCCCGCCTATATTGCCAAGAAGGAAACCTTCGAGAGCTGGTACGAGAACCCCATCGACCTGCCGGGGCGCTGGTACCTGCAGGTGATCGAACAGCTCTTCCAGCAAAACAGGCTGGCGAAGGGCGAGTTCGTGGCGCTGGGCCGCAAGCTCGACCTCAAGGCGATCACATGCCCGGTGTATCTTCTTGGAGGCGCGGCGGACGACATCACCACGCCGGAGCAGGTGCTGAACGCGGCCGGTCTCGTGGGCACGCCCGACGGCGAGATCGAAAGCAAGGTCGTTCCCGGCGGTCATATCGGCCTGTTCATGGGCTCGCACACGCTGACGGAGCACTGGCCCGGCATCGCGCGCTGGATCGCGCAACGCTCGGCCTGACGGACACTTCGGCCCGGGAGACGAAAAAGGCCCGGGCCGCTGGCAGGGCGGTCCGGGCAGTCGGGCAATTGCCTGGCGGCGCGGAACGGGCCGGTCCGCGTGCCGGATTATTCAGCCGGGCTTGCCAGCACCTTGCGGAACGGCAGCGCGACTTCGTTCCCCTCGCTCGGATCGTCGGGCACGATGCGCGCGAGGACCAGGCTCACGCAGGCCATGCCGGCACCGATCAGGAAGACGGCGGCAGGCGAAACGAGCCAGATCAGGCCGAAAGCCGCCGGAATGACCACTGCCGCGATGTGGTTGATGGTGAAGGCCACACCGGCGGTCGGCGCGATGTCGGCCGGATCGGCGATCTTCTGGAAGTAGGTCTTCATTGCGATCGCCACGGCGAAGAAGGCGTGGTCGACCACGTAGAGCGCTGCCGCCAGGTGGGCGTTGGTGACGAAGGCGTAGGTCAGGAAGACGCCGATCAGGCCGACGTATTCCACCGTCAGCGCGGTCTTTTCGCCGACCTTGCCGATCCAGGATCCGATCTTGGGCGCCAGCAGCATGTTGAAGGTGCCGTTGATCAGGAAAAGGCCGGCGACCTCGTGCACGTCGTAGCCGAAGCGCTCCACCATGAGGAAGCCCGCGAAGACGGTGAAGATCTGCCGCCGCGCGCCGCCCATGAAGGTCAGGGCGTAGTAGAGCCAGTAGCGGCGGCGCAGCACCAGCTTCTTGCGCTGGGGCACGCCCTCGCGAAATTGCGGGAAGGCGACCAGCAGGAAACCGAGCACCACCAGCGTCAGCACGCCCGCGATCAGGAACACGGTCGAGAAATGCAGCTCGAACGTCTTCCAGGCAATGAAGATGATGCCGTAGGCCACGAGTTGCGCGAAGGCGCCGACGGCCAGGATCTTGCCCATGCCGGCGGCGGCCTTCTCCTTGGGAAGCCACTGCAGCGAGAGCGACTGGTTCATCGTCTCGTAGTAGTGGAAGCCCACCGACATGACGAATGTGGTCAGGTAGAAGCCCCAGGTGGTGGGGAAGTAGCCGGTCGCGGCGACGCCGATGCCCAGGAACGCGAGCGAGACATAGGCGAGCGTCTGCTCGCGCATGACCAGCAGCACGTAGATCGCCGTAAAGGCGAGGAAACCGGGAATTTCGCGGATCGACTGCTGAATGCCGATCTCGCGGCCCGTGAAGCCGAGCTCGTGCACGGCGAAATTGTTCATCAGGTTCCACCAGGCAGCAAAGGAAAGCTGCATGGCGGCGGCCATGATCATCAGCAGCATCAAGGGCGAACGCCAGCCGGTGCCGGACGGGATCCCGTTCGGCGGACGGGAGCCGGGAACGGTGGCGCCGGCCTCCTGATAGGCGGTCGAGGGAGCGGGGCCACCCGACGGCGGCGTGCCGGCGGTCGGGGTCCCGACGGGGGGATGCGTCATCGCGCGTTTCCTCGGTATCGAATGCGGCGGCCAGCTTGCGGAATGAAACGCCAGCCAGCCATCAGTGTTTTCACTGTGATACCCGATGGACCCGTTTGCGTGTTATCGCCATTTTGTCAGATTGTATCTTTGAGACGACAGGTGACGGGCCTGCCGGAGCAGGCCCGTCGGTGTCAGGTTGGCTACGGGCGATCAGCCGCAAGCCGGCCGGGCTGCGGCGGCAGGGGCGGTGTCGACGCCCGCGACGACGGTGATCGCGCCCAGGACCAGCACGGACCCGCTGGCAAGGAACAGGCTCTGGACGCCGTTCAGGTCGAGGATCAGCCCGCCGAAGGCCGCGCCGAGGGCGATAGCCATGTTGATTGCCGCTACCAGCAGGCCGCCCGCGCTTTCGGCTTCCTCCGGGGCATGGCGTGAAACCCACGCCGACCAGGCCACCGGCACCGTGCCGAAGGCGAGCCCCCAAAGCGAGATCAGGGCCAGGTCGACGACGAAGGTGCCGCCTGCCGTGGCGAGCAGGACCGCAAGGGCCGCGATTGTCAGGGGCATGATGGCGAGCGTCAGCAGGAGCGAGCGTGCCACCAGCATGCTGCCCAGGTAGTTGCCGATGAAGTTGGCGACCCCGAAGGCGAGTAGTGTCGCGGAAATCGCGGTGATGCCGATGCCCGTGACCGTCTCGAGGAACGGACGGATGTAGGTGAACAGCGACATGTGGCCGCCGAACACCATGAGAACGGCCAGCATGGCAAGAGCGGTCCGTCGGCGAGAAATCATCTCAACCAGCATGCCGAAACGCGCCCGCCCGCGCGGCGGCAGGGGAGGCAGGGTGGCGAACTGGAACGCGAAGACCGCGAGGCCCAGCCCGGCTGCGCCGGCGAAGACGACCCGCCAGCCGAACAGGTCGCCGACGTAGCTGCCGACCGGGGCGGCGAGGATGGTCGCCGCGGAAATGCCGGACACCATGACCGACAGGGCCTTCGGCACGCTGGTTTCCGGCACGAGGCGCATGACGATGGCCGTGGAAAGGGACCAGAAGCCGCCAAGGGCGGCGCCCAGCACGAGGCGTCCGGCAAGCAGCACCTCGACACTGGTCGAAAAGGCCACGACCAGGTTGGAAAGCACCAGCAGCAGCGAAAGGCCGAGCAGCACCTTGCGCCTGTCGATCGTGCGGGTGAAGGCCGCGATGGTCAGGCTCGCGACCACGCCCATCGTCGCCGTTGCGGTGACGGCCTGGCCGGCAACGCCCTTGCTGATCGCGAGGTCGCTTGCCATCGGCGTCAGAAGGCTTGCGGGGAGGAACTCGGCGCCAACGAGACCGAAGACGCCGAGGCTCATGGAAAAGACCGCCGCCCAGGCAGCCGTCATGGATGCCGCCGGTGCGCCGGCGGCGTGTTCGCCATTCATGTGAGGTTCCCATCGTGAGGACTGTTGTTGGGCGTTTAGATGGGTGGCGATTCCGGACGAACCATGCCACATATCTTCAAAAGTTTGACTGAAAGTCCGGAACTGGCCTCATGATACCAAATCCCTCCGATCCCATCGGCGAGTTGCTCATGGGCATGAGGATGCGTGGTGCGAGTTACAGCAAGCTGCATCTCGCGCCAACCTCGGGCGTCGCGTTTCCCGCTTGCACGCGTGCGAGGTTCCACTTCATCGCCTGCGGAACGGGGCTTCTGGAGACCGGGACGGGGGAGACGATGCCGGTGTCCTGCGGCGACGCGGTGCTGCTGCCGCATGGCGGCGCACATGTGTTGATGTCGCGAGCGGGGGGCGTGGTCCGGCCCTTCGAGAGTTTCGAGACGATGCCCCTGTGTCCGGGCATGTGCGCGCTCGGGACCGGACCGGAGGTCGGAGACGGTTCTTCGGATGGCGATGTTCTCGTGTTTTCCGCCGAGATGGAGTTCGAGTTCGACACGCTGCATCCGCTTACCGCGCTGATGCCTCGCGTCCTGCATGTCGGTCCCGCTCCGGGCGAGGAGCCGGAGGTTCGCCCGCTGCTTGATGCGATGGAGCGGGAAATGTTCGCCAACCGCGCCGGCACGGCCGGCATCCTTGCGCGGCTTGCCGAGGTCATCGCCGCGTCCGTGGTTCGAAACTGGGTCGAATGCGGCTGTGGCGACGCGACCGGCTGGGTCGCGGCCTTGCGGGACGAGAGGCTTGGCCGGGTTCTCGCGGCCCTCCACCGCGATCCGGGGCGTGACTGGACGCTTGCCGAGATGGCGACGGCGATGGGAAGCTCGCGCTCGGTTTTCGCCGAGCGGTTCGCGGCGGCGACCGGCACCACGCCGCTGCGATATGTGGCGGCGCTGCGAATGCGGCTTGCCGAACAGTGGCTGTCGCGCGACCGGCGACCGATCGACGTGGTTGCCCGGGAACTCGGCTACCAGTCGCAGGCAGCCTTCAGCCGGGCCTACAAGCGGGTGACCGGACGCTCGCCCGGTCAGTCCCGGAATGCGAGGTAGCGACATTGCCTTCGCGTCGGGACTGCGGGGCGCGCGCGATGGCACCGCCGGCGCATTGGCTGTAGGCTTGCCGGCACGTGTTTTCCTGCTTCCAAGGTCCCATGATCCACCCCCTGCGCCAGGAGCGGTTTCCCGAGGAGCATCCCGACCCGATCATATCCTTCGTCGGGCTGGAGGCGGCGGGCGGCATGACGCAGCCTCATTCGCACGGCCGCGCGCAGCTCTTTCACATCACCAGGGGATCGGTGACGGTGATGACGCAGGCCGGAAGTTTCGTCGTGCCGCCGGAGCGCGCGATCTTCATTCCCCCCGGGATCACCCACAATTCGATCTATCATACCGAAACCGAGGTGCGGTTTCTCTACATGCGTCCGGAGCGGCTTCCGGCCATGCCCGACCGGCCTTTCGTGGTGCAGGTGACGCCGCTTCTGCGCGAGCTGATCCTGGGCTTCATGCGTGCCGCGCCCGACTATCCCGACGACGGGCCGACCGCGCGGCTTTCCGCCGTTCTGGTCGACCAGATCGCGGCCTCGCATGTCGCGCCGCTGCATCTTCCCATGCCCGACGGCGAAAGATTGCGCGCGGCCCTTGCCCCGCTTGTCGAGGACCCGGCGGCGAACCTTTCGGCCGAAACGCTCGCGGCACGCGCGAACCTGTCGCTGCGGTCCTTCGAACGTCACTTCTCGGCCCAGACCGGGCTGACCTTCCGTGCCTGGCGCCGGCAGGCGCGGTTGATGAAGGCGGTCGAGCTGCTTGCCCAGGGAGTTGCGGTCGGGGAGGTCGCCGACCGCCTCGGCTACGAGGGGCCGAGCGCTTTCGTCGCCACCTTCAAGAAAGCCTTCGGCGTCACGCCCGGGCGCTATTTCGAGGGCACCTGAAGCGGGCTCCCGCTCAGCCGGTCTCGCGGATCGGCAGCGGCCGCTGTTCCTCGATCGCTTCCATGGCGAAATAGGAGGTGACGGAATCCAGTTCCACCCCGGCGATCAGCTTCTGGTACACTGCGTCGTAGTTCGCCATGTCGCGGGTCACCACCTTGAGCAGGTAGTCGTAGTCGCCCCCGATGCGGAAGAAGTCGATCACCTCCGGGATCGTCGAGACATGGGCCCGGAACCGCTTCAGCCAGTCGAGCGAGTGGTGGCGCGTGCGAACCATGACGAAGACGACCAGGTCGAGGCCCAGCTTCTCGCGGTCGAGGCGCGTCGTCTGGCCGGTGATCACACCGGCCTTCTTGAGCGCCTGGACGCGGTTCCAGCAGGCGTTCGGCGACAGGTTCACCAGTTCCGCAAGGGCACGCTGGGTGAGCGTTCCGTCGCGCTGAAGCAGGCGCAGAATGGCGGCGTTGAAGCGGTCGATCATTATCCCCGTCCTGACCGGCCCTGATCGACCGGATTCATCGAGTTTCGCAAAATTCTGGCACAAAAAGAGACAAAATCCGGCCTATCGCAAGACAGAATTTGCAAAATCCCTGTCGCTTCCGCGCAATGGGCGCCTGGTCCATGCGCGGGCATATTCCGGAGACCGTTCATGATCCTCGCCCGCTTCGCCGAGAGCCTGCCTGCCGGCACGGCGCTGCTTCCCGCTCTCAGGGCCGGCGTCATCGGTGAGGGACAGGCGTTTCAGGGCCCCTTCGGCGAACGTCGCCTCGTCTACGCCGACTACACGGCTTCCGGGCGGGCGCTTGCCCAGATCGAGAGCTTCGTCGCCGGGGAAATCCTGCCGTTTTATGCCAACAGCCACACGGAAGCCTCCTTCTGCGGCTCGTTCATGACCCGCGCGCGGGCCGAGGCGCGTTCGGTGATTGCGCGGGAGTTGAACGCGGGGCCGGGGATTTCCGTGATTTTCGCGGGGGCCGGCGCAACGGCGGGGATAAACCGGCTGGTGGCCCTGCTTCTCCCCGCCCGCGACGAAATGGCGGCGACAGGTGAGCGGCCCCTGGTGATCCACGGTCCCTATGAGCACCATTCCAACATTCTCCCCTGGCGCGAAAGCGGGGCCGAGGTCATCGAGATCGGCGAGGGGCCGGACGGCGGTCCGGACATGGAAGCGCTGAGGGCGGCCCTTGACGGGGCCGGCAAGGGCCGCCGGATCGTCGGTGCCTTCTCCGCGGCCTCGAACGTCACCGGAATTGTCACGGATGTCGTTGAAGTCACAAGGCTTCTGAAGTCCTTTGGCGCATTGGCCGTCTGGGACTACGCCGGCGGCGGGCCCTATCTGCCGATCGACATGGCACCGGCGCCGGACGCTCTCATCGACGCGATTGTCGTGTCGCCGCACAAGTTTCCGGGTGGACCCGCGGCCTCCGGCGTGCTGGCCCTGCGCGAGAGCGCGGTCCTGCGCAAGCAGCCGTCCTGGCCGGGTGGTGGCACCGTTTCCTTCGTCTCTCCCTGGGGGGAGGACTATTCCGGTTCGCTCGTCGCGCGCGAGGAGGCCGGAACGCCGGACATGCTCGGGGACATTCGCGCGGCGCTTGCCTTCCTGGTGAAGCGCGCGGTGGGGGTCGAGACCATCGTCGCGCGCGACAAGGATCTGGCAGAAAAGGCGTTCGCGGCCTGGGACAAGGTTCCGGAAATCGAGGTCCTGGCGGGGGACAGGCGGAACCGGCTGCCGATCTTCTCGTTCCGGGTGAAGGATCCCGCGGGCGGGTATATCCACCAGCAACTCGTGACGCGGATGCTGTCGGACCACTACGGCATTCAGGCGCGTGGCGGATGTGCCTGCGCCGGGCCCTACGCGCATCGCCTGCTCGGCATCGACGAGGCCGCCTCGACGGCGCTTCGCGCCGCCATCGCCGCCGGCAACGAGATCGAGAAGCCGGGCTGGTGCCGGCTCAACCTCTCCTGGCTCTGCGATGATGAGACGGCGAGCTATATCATTGACAGTGTTGCGGAACTTGCCGGGCGGGCCGGAAGCCTCAAGCCGCTTTACACATGTGATCCGGCGACCGCGCGGTTCGCGGTCGCCGGCTGAGGTGGGCGCTGCCTCAGGCGGCGCGAACCGTTGCGAGGAAGGTGTCGACCTCGCTGCGCAGGCGCTCCGCCTGGGTCGAAAGCTCGTTGGCCGAGGCCAGGAGCTGGGTGCTCGACGCGCCGGTTTCCTGCGCGGCCGAGTTCACCATCACGATGTTCGAGCTGACCTCGGACATGCCGCTGGCGACCTGCTCGATGTTGCCCGCGATCTCCTGCGTTGCCGCGCTCTGCTGCGTCACCGCGCCGGAGATGGCGGTCGAGACGTTGCTCATCTCGCGGACCGTGCGGCCGATCTCGGTGATCGCGGAAACGGTGCCACGGGTCGAGGCCTGGATGCCCTTGATCTGGCCGCCGATCTCTTCCGTGGCGCGCGCCGTCTGGTTTGCCAGTGACTTGACCTCGGCGGCGACCACCGCGAAGCCCTTTCCGGCCTCGCCGGCACGGGCCGCCTCGATCGTCGCGTTGAGCGCCAGAAGGTTGGTCTGCTCGGCGATGTCGGTGATGAGCGCGATGACCTCGCCGATCCGGTCGGCGGCGGTGGAAAGCTCGCCCACCTTGACGTTGGTCGCGTCGATGTTCTCGACCGCCGTCTGGGAGATCGACTGGGATTCGTCCACCTGACGGCCGATCTCCGAAATCGAGCTGGTCAGTTCCTCGGCGGCGCCCGAAACCGCCTGCACGTTGCAGCTTGCCTCCTCGGCGGCCGAGGCGACGACCTGGGAGCGCTGCGAAGTCGCGTCCGCGCCCTCCGACAGGCTGTGCGCGGCGGCAAGCATCTCGGTCGCGGCCGAGGCGACCGTCTCCACGATGCCGCCGATGGCGTGCTCGAACTCGTTGGCGAGCTTTTCCCGGGCCACGCGGGCCTCGGCATCGAGGCGTGCCTTGGCTTCCGCCTGCTCCGCCTCGAGCCGCTTCACCTCGACGGCATTGTCCTTGAACACCTGGACGGCCGCAGCCATCTCGCCAATCTCGTCCTTGCGGGTCGTGTCCGGGATCTCGATGGAGAGGTCGCCGCCGGCGATCTCGCGCATGACGCCGCTCATGCGGCCGATGGGCTTCGAGATCGTACGGGCGAAGAGGAAACCGCCGACGCCCATGACGAGCACCACGATGCCGCCGATAAGCGCGAAGCGGAGTGCCATCGCGTTGATCGGAGCCTGGATCTCGGCCATGTCGATCTCGGACAGAAGCGCCCAGTTCGTTCCCTCGAAGGTGAGGGGTGTGTAGGAGGCGAGCACCGGCTGGCCGCGATAGTCGGTCGAGATCGCGACGTCGCTCTTGCCGGCGAGCGCGTTGCGCACCGATGGCGTGTCCGACTTGCGGTTCAGGATCGAGGAGGGGGCTCCCTTTTCGCGGAAACGGCTCTCGGAGCGCATCAGGAAGTCGGTGCCCACGATGTAGCTTTCGCCGGTTTTGCCCAGGCCGATGGCATTGTTCATGATCGCGTTGATGCGATCGATGGGCATTTGGAACACGAGCGCGCCCTCGAAGGCGCCGGAGGCGTCATGGATCGGCGATGCAATGAAGCTCGCAGGCGCATCCGCCGATGGGGCATAGGGCGCGAAGTCGACGAAGGCCGCGGTTCCGGCCCCGGGATTGGCGACAACCTTGGCGAAAACCTCCGCAAGACCGCTGTTGCGCCACTCGCCGGTCTTCAGGTTGGTGCCGTAGTCCGGCTCCTTGAACACCGAGTAGACGACGTTTCCGGCCGCATCGAGCAGGAAGACGTCGTAGTAGCCGCGCGTCTGCTGCACCTGGCGCAGCCAGGGATGGAAGGAGGCGTGGGCCTGCGAATACGCGGACCCGTCACCGGCCGCGTCGAGTTTGTGCTTCTGGCCGGTGGGATGCGGGTTGTCGCCGATGTAGGCCTTTCGCAGGGCGTCATTGGCGCCGCTGCCGGCCTGCGTTTCGCCGTAGGTGTCCCGCATCCGTTCGAGGGCAGTACGCACCGTGTCGTTCGCCGCAAGCAGCTTGAGGTCGTCGTCGATGCTGGCCAGATAGCTCGAGATTTCGGACTTTCTGGACGCGGCGGTCGCGCGCATGGACTCAAGCGAGGCATTGAACATGCCCTCGCGCGAGGCCTGGTAGCCCACAATCGCGGTGATCGCCGTCGCGGCCGCCACCGCGAATCCCACCAGGAGCGGGATCTTGTGCGAGATGCGAAGTGATTTCATGCCAGTGCCGCCTTTTCCAGCAGGTTATTCATCGGCACTAATGACACTGTTCCCTTGCGTAGTTGTTAAACAATAATAATAAATGTATTGGTATTTATGTGTATGCTTATGGTTGTATCTAATCCCTTTGGCTAGGCTGATTTCGAGATTTTAGCGGCTCAGGTCTTTCATGGCCTCGTCGAGGCCCTCAAGCGTCATGGGATAGTGGCGCCCTTCCATGAGCGTGCGGATCATCTGGATCGAATGGGTGTAGGACCAGTGCCGCTCGGCGACGGGGTTCAGCCACACCGACTTCGGGTAATGGCTTGTCAGTCGCTCCATCCAGACCGAACCGGCCTCCTCGTTCCAGTGCTCCACCGATCCGCCGGCATAGGCGATCTCATAGGGGCTCATGGAGGCGTCACCGACGAAGATCAGCTTGTAGTCGGGGCCGTATTTGTGCAGCACGTCCCAGGTCGGGATGCGTTCCGAGTGGCGGCGGGCGTTGTTCTTCCACACGAACTCGTAAGGGCAATTGTGGAAATAGAAGTATTCCAGGACCTTGAACTCGGTGCGGGCGGCGGAGAACAGTTCCTCGCAGACGCGGATGTGATCGTCCATCGAGCCGCCGATGTCGAAGAACAGCAGAACCTTCACCGCGTTGCGTCGTTCGGGGCGCATTCGGATGTCCAGCAGGCCCTTGTGGGCTGTGGAGCGGATCGTGTCGTCGAGGTCGAGTTCCTCGGCCGCGCCCTGTCGGGCGAAGCGGCGCAGGCGTTTCAGCGCGACCTTGATGTTGCGGGTGCCCAGTTCGACGGTGTCGTCGAGATCGCGGAAGCTGCGCTGGTCCCAGACCTTGACCGCGCGCCGGTGCCTGCTCCGGTCCTGGCCGATGCGCACGCCTTCCGGATTGTAGCCGTAGGCGCCGAAGGGTGAGGTGCCGGCGGTGCCGATCCACTTCGAGCCGCCCTGGTGGCGGTCCTTCTGTTCCCTGAGGCGTTCGCGCAAGGTTTCCATGAGTTTCTCGAAGCCGCCCAGGGCCTCGATCTGGGCCTTTTCCTCCTCCGAAAGGTGTTTCTCGGCGAGCTTGCGCAGCCACTCCTCGGGGATGGATTCCGCCTCTATTGCCTCGCCCAGCTCGAGACCCTTGAAGGTCTCGCCAAACACCCGGTCGAACTTGTCGAGATTGGCCTCGTTCTTCACCAGAAGCGCGCGGGCGAGATAATAGAAATCTTCGACCTGCTTTTCGGCGAGGTCGGCCTCCAGCGCTTCCATCAGCGTCAGGTACTCGCGCAGGGAAACCGGAACGCCCGCACCGCGCAGGTTGGTCAGGAACGTAATGAACATGCCACGTTTATAGGAGAGCGCGCGGCGTCTTGCCAGCCGCTTGCCGTCGCGCGCCCGCGTTCGGGCTTCCCTATCCGGCGAGCTTGCCGAGAAGCGCGGAGAGGTCGGCGTCTTCCATCTTCAGCGTGACACGCTCGCCGGAGCCGGAAAGCGTCTTGAAGCGGGCACCCATCAGGTTCTCGCCGATCACGTCGGCCAGAACCGATGGAGACATGTCGTTGATCTCGATATTGAAAGTGCCGCCCAATTCCTTCGGGTCGATCGCCGTCGCGGAGCTTTCGCACCATGTGGTGCATTCGCCGGTGTCGTGATTGTAGATCGCGGCACATCCGTTCGGGCAAGTGATCGAGCACCCATGCCCGGCGTTGCAGGTTGCCATGACGAAATTCCTTTCTTGCAATTGCGGTAAACATGCCGAGCGCGAAAACAGGATGAAATTACCTTGCGTCAGCTTTTTGAATTTACGCCTCTGAATTGCAAGAGTCAAAATTGCTCTCCCTGAATTGCCTCCGGCCTCAAGGTGCCCTTGGCGCCTCGCGGCGCCCTTCGGCCGTCTCGATCAGGGCACGTGCCTCGGGATCGGAGCGGAAGAGTTCTCCCATGACATCGGAAACGGCGGGGCCGCCGCCATCGACAAAGGGCGCGGGGCGGCACACGGCGATGGCGGCAATGCCGACACGGGCGGTCAAAAGGCCGTTGATGACGCCTTCGCCCAGACGGGCCGAAAGCCGTGCCGCGATGCCGTGGCCCAGCAACTGGGAGACGAGGCTGTCGCCGGCCGCCATGCCGCCCGTCATCGCAAGATGGGCCGCGACGTGGCGGGCAAGACGGAGGAAGCCGAAAAAGCCCGGGCGTCCGCCGTAGAGGGTGGCCAGCCGGCGCATGATGCGCAGGTTTTCAAGAAGCACCACGGCGAGATCGAGCGCCGCACGCGGAGAGACGGCCGTGACCACCGACACGCGCTTGACGCTGTCGCGCACGATGCGCACCGCGCGTGCGTCGAGCGGCGCGAGCAGCTCGCGTTCGGCAAGGCGGACGAGATCGCGCCCGTCGATGACCTCCGCCAGATGGGCCTTCAGGGCCGCGCGGCCGCCGGCGGTGTCCGGGCGGTCGCCATAGAGCGCGACGAGGTCGGCCAGACCCTTGCGGGCCGTGCGTTCGTCGTCCGCCTCGGCGGCGCTTGCAAGCGTTACGCGGGTGTCGTCGATCCTGCGCAAGCGCATGAGGCCGAAGACCTCGCGCAGGACCAGGCCGAAAGCCGCCAGAACGGCCAGTGCCGCAAGCGCCACGCCGAACCAGCCCAGCCAGTCCGTGCGCGAGAAAAGATCGCGAATGAGCGCGTCGACCGAGATGCCTACGGCGAGTGAGGCGAGGCCACCGAGCCCGGCCATGAGCCAGCGTCCCCAGTGGATGCCACGCCGTTCCGGCAGCGCCCGGGCCTCTTGTCCGGCATCGAAGGCGTGTGCGTCGGCCTGTGGGTCGACGCTCTCCTCGACACGCGGTCCGCCACTGCCGGGCCGCACGGTGTCGAGGCGCACGGCACGAGGCGCGCGGGGCTTTCTGACGGTGTCGTCGCGGGGGCGTTCGCTCATGCGAGACGGTCTCCGATCAGGAACTGAAGGGCACGATCAAGGCGGATGTGGGGGAGGGAGAGCGTCATGCCCTCGGCGGTCCGCTGGAGCTCTGGCGGACGAAAGCGCACGTAGCGCACGCCGGCCCCGGCTGGAGCCGCGCCGCTGGCGAACAGCCTTTCGGGATCGTCGGGAAGGTCTCCAGGAAAGAGGGCGATCTCGGTCTTTCCATCATAGGTCTCGCCATCGACCCGCTCGCCGGCAAGCGGCGTGCCGAGGATCGCCGGCATGGCTTCGCCGTCATGGGTAAGCGTTGCCTCGCGTGTGGCGCGGATCGCGGCGAGAGCCAGCACGTCGACCTCCGCGCCACTGTATTCGGCCCGTTCGATCGCGCGTGCGACGAGGCGGCGAAGCACCGCCTCAAGGCGGTCGTGGTCGGCACGGTTGAGGTGGTCCGCCTTGGTCGCGGCGAAGAGGATCCGGTCGATCCGGCGCACGAAAACCGAAAACAGCCGCGACACGCGGCCGGGGCGGAAGGCGGCCAGGATCTCGGCGAGCGCGGTTTCCAGATCCGCAAGTGCCTCGGGACCGGCGTTCAGCGCATTCAGGGCGTCGACGAGCACGATCTGGCGGTCGAGGCGGGCGAAGTGATCGCGAAAGAAGGGGCGCACCACATGCTTGCGGTAGCTCTCGTAGCGGCGCTCCATCATGGCCGCGAGCGAGCCGGCGGGCAGGGCTCCCTCGTGAGCCGACAGGTCCAGCGGCGCGAAGGTCAGCGCCGGGGAACCTTCCAGGTCGCCGGGCATGAGAAAGCGGCCCGGCGGCAGCATGGACAGCGCGTGTTCGTCCGCCCGGCAGGCGGCAAGGAAACGCGTGTAGAGTTCGGCAAGGCGGCGTGCGTCGGCCTCCTGCGCAGGGGCAAGCGGGTCGACGGATTGCAGCTCGCGCAGGTAGTCGGCGGCGATGGCATGGCGCCCGTCGGCGCGGGCCCGCCCGACCGCCTCCCCGGCGAAGGTGCGGTAGTCCTTGCCCAGAAGCGGCAGGTCGAGGAGCCATTCGCCGGGATAGTCGACGATGTCGAGGTGCAGGCGCCCGCGTCCGAGCGCGCGGTTGAAGAAGCTCGCGGACTCATAGTCGATGGTCAGGCGCAACTCGGAGATCTGCCGCGTCGACTGGGGCCAGAGCCGTTCGTCGAGCAGGGTGGAGACATGGGCCTCGACGTCGAAACGGGGCACCTCGTCGTCGGGCTGGGGTTCTAGCCGCGCACCGGTGACGCGTCCCTGGGACGCCGCCTCGAACAGGGGCAGGCGACCGCCGTGAACGAGATTGTGGACCAGTGCCGTGATGAAGACGGTCTTGCCGGCACGCGACAGGCCCGTCACGCCAAGGCGGACGGAGGGCGTGCCAAGGTCGCCGACGGCATCGGTCAGGTTCTCGAACGAGTGGCGAAGATCGTCGCCGAAACGCGTCAGGAAGGTGTCTTGCGTCAATGTCTTTCTCCGCACCGCCATGTGGGGAGGGGCCGTCGGGCGTGCAAGTTCGGCCCGTCAGACGCTGTCGGGAAGGGCGGAAAGGCGATCGGGCGCCGGCAGGTGGCGGGGCTGGGCAAGGGCGGCCAGGCGGGCGCAGCCGGGGCGGACGTCGCGCCAGTCCCCGACGGCGAGATCCAGCACGGCGAGCGTGGCGGTCGGATACTTGCGCATGACGGCATCGAGAAGGCCGCGCTCGCTCTGGCCGGCAAGTTCCAGGACGGTGTCCTGGCAGGCGGGATTGTGGCCGACAACCATGAGGCAACGGGCGTCGCCGCCCTGGGTCTGCAGGATGTCGAGATAGCCGAGGTCGCCGTCGTCATACAGCGCCTGGGGCATGTCCGTTTCCGCGGGTGGGGGGAGGTGCGGCAACACCAGTTCGAGCGTCTGGCGGGTGCGCAGGGCGGGTGAACACAGGACCTTGTCGGGCGTGAGCCCATGGGTTGCCATATGGGCGCCGACGAGGGGCGCGGCCTTGCGTCCGCGCGCGTTCAGGGGGCGGTCGAAGTCGCGCGATGCCCCGCTGGTCCAGTCGGACTTTGCATGGCGGAGCACGAGCAATCGCAACATCTGGCTTCTCCAAGAGCGGTGGGCGTCGCGACCCGCGGCGCATGATCCTGCGGGATCTAACCACAGCCGGCGGGTCGCGTCTTGCATCTTAGGGCGTGGTGGCGGGATCGCCCGATCGATATTCGAGCAGGTCGCCGGGCTGGCACTCAAGAACCTCGCAGATGCGTTCGAGCGTGTCGAAGCGGACGCCCTTCACCTTGCCCGACTTGAGAAGCGAGACGTTCTGCTCGGTGATGCCGATGCGTTCGGCCAGTTCGCGTGAGCGCATCTTCCGCCGCGCCAGCATGACATCGAGATTGATGATGATCGGCATGGGGCTTCCTTACACGAACTGGCGGTTCTCGTCAGCGACACGGGCGGCCTCCTCCAGCGCCCAGCCGAGGATCACGAGCAGCATTCCCGCAATGATGGCAAGCAGGTCGCTGGATCCGAAGCCCACGGCAAGCTCGCGCATGCCCGGCG
Source organism: Stappia sp. (assembly GCA_002722295.1). GTDB lineage: Bacteria > Pseudomonadota > Alphaproteobacteria > Rhizobiales > Stappiaceae > Stappia. The sequence continues at coordinate 234,607 of PBLF01000030.1, forward strand.
GGTTCGACCAGGTGGCGGCAACGCTGGCCGCGGCGCGCGTGAGGATCGTCACGGGAGCGAGGCAGGCGACGACGATGCCGATGCGCTTCAGCCGAAGACCGCTTGCAGGGACCAGGATGTCGCCTTGCGCAAAGGCCAGAAACAGCCGGCGCAGGATTTCAAGGCCGCAAAGGGTCAGTCCCAGGGGCACCGCAGCCAGAAGCAGCAGCGCGGCGCGGCTCGAAGCGTCAAGTGATCCGGTGGCCGGAGCGTTCAGGGCCTCGAGCAACAGGCCGTCGACGCCTCCGGAGCCGAAGACCGCGACCAGCACCAGAAGCACGGGCAGGCCGGCAATCATCACAAGGAGAACGCCGGCCATGATCCGGCTGAGGCGGACGATACGGGCAAGCCGCGCTGCCGAGGCGTCGGAAGGGGGAACGGGCATACGATGGCCTTTCAGGTTTACGTTTACAAAATTATCGTTCCAAAATAAAAAATGATCGTCAATAATGATGTTATTCGCCGGCCGGGGAGGGCGGCCATGCGCGTGTTCGCGTTTCAATTGAAACGATGTCATCGCCTTGTGAAGTCTGTAGGCGGCGGCGTGTGGGCATGTGCCGCTGACGAGCGCGCGGGCCGGCTGGGAACGTTGAGCGTCAGCGTTACGGCGTGCGTTGTCGGTACGCCCGTTCCTGGCCCCGTTCTGGTCGCGACCTATCCGGAAGCGGCGGAATTCGGTCGTTTCGTGCCTCTTGCGCGCGATTTCGACCTGCGGCGGGAAATGGAGAAGACGGACGGCGAGCGGCTGGAGAGTTGCCCGCGACCGGAATGAGGACGGTACCGGGTGGAGGGACGCCGCACGCGCTGGCCCGGATCAGGGGCTCTTGTCGGCGAGCTGGCCCGCGAACGCCTCGACGATCGGGCCCACCGCCATTTCCTGCAGCGGCAACGTATAGGACATCCACAAGGTGTAATCGGCATTCCTGGCCCGAAAGCGCCAGAGCGTCTCGCAGCGGGTTCCCGCGCGATCCTCGCCGGTGCGGAACGAGATGCCGTTCGCGGCGATTCCGCTCGTGGACAGGCGCTTGAAGCCGGACGCGGCGAAGCGTTCCTCGAAGGCGCGGGCCGTCTTTGCGCTCGTACCGACCGGATGGCTGCGCAGGACGGCGGAGATGCCGGTGTCGCTCTGATAGACGCAGCCCGCTATCCGGTCGGGAGAGCTGGCCAGCACCTGCAGGCGGTTGAGCGCACCCATGCGGTCAGGGCAGGTGAGGCCGGTGAAATGGTGCATTCCCGCCGTGACGTTCTTCCATCCGGCGTTGGACATGCCTGGGGCACCTGAAGCGGACTGGGCCAGAACGGCCTGACCGCCGGCCATCGTGGCAAGGCACAGCACAGCCACCCGCGCGAGGCGCCGCGTGCAAGCGGCGCGGGGCGCGACAGCGGCTAGTGACATCCTCCTGCGGGCCATGGTCCCGGTCCTGACTGGTTCCAGCCTGTGCTCAGCGCCCGTCACGGCGGTTGAGGAAGGCCAGTCGCTCGAAAAGATGCACGTCCTGCTCGTTCTTGAGCAGCGCACCATGAAGCGGCGGAATCAGCTTGTTGGCATCGCGCTCGCGCAACGTGGCCGGGTCGATGTCCTCATTGAGCAGAAGCTTTACCCAGTCCAGAAGTTCCGAGGTCGAGGGCTTCTTCTTCAGGCCCGGCGTGTCCCTTACATCATAGAAGGTTTTCAGCGCTTCCGACAGAAGCCTGTCCTTCAGGCCGGGGAAGTGAACCTCGACGATTTGGCGCATTGTGTCCGCGTCGGGAAAGGAGATGTAGTGAAAGAAGCAGCGACGCAGGAAGGCGTCGGGCAGCTCCTTCTCGTTGTTGGAGGTGATGATCACCACGGGGCGCTGGCGGGCGCTCACCATCTCGCCGGTTTCGTAGACATGGAACTCCATCCGGTCGAGCTCCTGAAGGAGATCGTTGGGGAACTCGATGTCCGCCTTGTCGATCTCGTCGATCAGAAGCACCGGGCGCTCGGGAGCGACAAAGGCCTCCCACAGCTTGCCCTTGCGGATGTAGTTGGCGATGTCGTGCACCCGGTCGTCGCCGAGCTGGCTGTCGCGCAGTCGGGACACCGCGTCATATTCATAGAGACCCTGCTGTGCCTTGGTCGTCGACTTGATGTGCCATTCGATCAGCCGGGCGCCGAGAGCCTCGGCGATTTCCTGGGCGAGCACCGTCTTGCCCGTGCCCGGTTCGCCCTTGACCAGGAGCGGGCGCTCCAGCGCGATTGCCGCATTGACTGCAATGCGCAGATCCTCGGTCGCGACATAGTCCGACGTGCCCTCGAAACGCATCTATGACCCCGTGTCTGTTCAAGTCGCCGCGAACAGTATGTGGCAACCCCCAGGCGCGCAAGAGTGCTCCGTCCACGCCTTCCGGGCGGCAGTTGTTGCCGGGCCGGGGCAGGTCAATCCTGCCGCCCGGCACGCTCCTGAAGGGTGTGCTCCGGAGCCTGACGTAGATATTTCAATGGCTTGATTGATCTATGACGTTTGGCACGAGCCTTGCGAACCACCTGGCGAGGCCGGCCCCGCGAAGTCGCCGGCGAAGGGCTACATCCGTCTGGAGGTTCACATGGGTGTTTTTGGTGCATTGAATGCGGCGGTTTCGGGCCTGACCGCGCAGGCTTACGCGCTGGAGAACATCTCCGGCAACATCGCGAACGCGTCGACGACGGGTTACAAGCGGCTCGACACGTCCTTCTCCGATCTGGTCGGTGGCGGCTCCGGCGCCCAGACGGGTCAGATCGCGGGTACGGTCTCGGCCAGTTCGCGGGCGACCAACGGCCTTCAGGGTGATCTCCAGCAGGTCGACGTCAACACCTACATGGCCATCCAGGGCTCGGGGTATTTTGTCGTTCAGGCGCGCGCCGGCGAAGTCGACGGACGTTCCATCTTCACCGGCAACGACCTCTACACGCGCCGTGGCGACTTCGAGATCGACAAGGAAGGTCGTCTGGTCAACAAGGCCGGCTACTACCTCATGGGGCAGCCGATCGATCCGGTGACGAAGAACGTGTCGGGCTCGGTGCCCGAGATCATGACGATCGACACCTCCGTGATCCCGGCTGTTCAGACCGACCGGATCAGCTATGAGGGCAACCTGCCCACGGTGCCGCAGACCAGCGCCAAGCTTGCCGGCGGTTCCGACCTTCTGGATGCGACGCTGACCAAGGCCTCCACCGGTGCGGTCCCCGATGCCGCGGCGGCCGGCGAGATCGTTGGCGTTGATGCGATCAGTGCGGATGACGAGGCGCTGTTCCTCAACTCGTCCATCGCCGGCGAGGCGATCACCGTCTACAACTCGAGCGGCACGCCCGTGAACGTTCAGATGCGCTGGGCCAAGACGTTCGAGTCCGATGGCTCGCAGAACGACACCTGGTCGCTCTACTATCTGACGGATTCCGACGCGACGGGTGCAAACCCGAAGTGGACCAAGATCTCCGACGCCCAGTTCTCCTCGTCCGGCGCCACCGGCGGCCAGATGCTCGTGCCGAACAACGACCAGATGACCATCACGGGTCTTTCCGTGGACGGTGAAGCGGTTGGCGACACGACGCTGGACTTCGGCACCTCCGCTCTGACCCAGTACTCGGACAGCAACGGCGCGGCCAAGATCTCCAAGCTCACCCAGAACGGTTATCCCTCGGGTGATCTCGCCGGTGTGACCGTGTCCGAGGCCGGTCGTCTCGTGGCCACCTACTCCAACGGCCGGACGCGCGAGCTCTACGAGATCGCCATGGTCTCCTTCTCGGGCGAGTCCTGGCTGGAGCGCAAGGACGGCGGTGCCTTCGAGGTGACGCCGGAATCCGGTGAGCCGATCGCGGGCGCGACGGGCAAGATCGTGGGCAAGCGGCTGGAGGCGTCGAACGCCGACATCGCCGACCAGTTCTCGCAACTGATCGTCACCCAGCAGGCGTATTCCGCGAACACGAAGATCGTCACTTCGAGCGATCAGATGCTGCAGGAAGCGATCAGCATGATCCGCTGATCGAACGTGAACTGATGCCGCCCGGCCGCGCGAGGCCGGGCGGCCTGGCACAAGACAACAGGGTCGGATGCGGCGATGGGACTGGGTAGCGCACTCAATACGGCATTGCTCGGGCTGGGATTCAACCAGCGCCAGCTCGACGTAACGGCGGCCAATCTCGCCAATTCCGATACGGTTGGCTACACGCGCAAGTCGATTTCGGCTTCGGCTACCTACGATGGCAACGGCCGTATCACGGGCGTCGACACGAACAGCATGAGCCGTTTCCTGGACCTCGCCGTCCAGGGTCAGTATCGAACGTCCCTTGCCCAGCAGAGCTATGCGAGCGTCGCGCAGGAGTATACCGCGCGGCTCGACAGCCTTTTCGGCACGATCGAGGATTCGGGCTCGATCGCGAGCGGCGTGAACAATTTCATCGCCTCGATGTCCAACCTTGCCTCTGGCCCCGAGGACGAGAGCTACCGGCTGGAAGCCCTGCGCACAGCGCAGACGCTCGCCAATACGCTCAACTCGATGTCCTCCGACATCCAGAACATGCGGCAGACGGTGGAAGCGACGATCGGCGAGCAGGTCAATCGGGTGAACGACCTGCTTTCCAGCATCAAAGACCTCGATCGCCAGATCGTGGCCGCCAGCCAGGATGGCGACCAGCCCGTCGGGCTGATGGATCAGCGTGACGTGATGCTGGAAGAGCTGTCCACCTACATGGACATCGAGGTCAAGCCGACCGAGCAGGGCGGTGTGCGCATCCACACGAGTGGTGGCACGATGCTCTACGACGTCGATGTGATGAAACTGAAGTTCGACGGCCGTGGCAACATCAACGCCAATACGACCTACGACATCAACAGTGCCGACCGGGGGGTCGGCACACTCGTGCTGGAAAATGCAGAGGGAAGCCAGATCGACCTGCTTTCGACACGTTCGCTCAAGAGCGGGTCGTTGCTCGGGCTGGTCAACATGCGCGACCAGATCCTGCCCGATGCCCAGGCACAGCTCGATGAGCTTGCCGCCTCCATGGCGCGGGCGTTCTCCACCCATGAGCAGGAAGGCACGCCTTATCCGGCCACCGGCACGCAGACCGGTTTCGAGCTGGATCTCGCCAATATGCAGCCTGGCGACAGCCTGACCTTCGACGTCAAGGACGTTGCCACGGGCCGCACCAAGTCGGTCACCGTCTACCGCAGCGACGGCACGGAAGACCCGGCGCTGACGGCGACACGGGACCCGGACGACATCTTCCTTGCGGTGGACTTCTCCTCGGGCAACAGCGCCACCATCGCGGCGAACATCCAGGCAGCGGTCGATGGCGACAGCCGTCTGGGGCCGGGCCTCCTGAATTTTTCCAATCCGGCCGGCTCGACGCTGCGCATGGAGAGCACGAACCCGGCCGCAACGCGGATGGTTTCGGCCAGCGCACACGAGACGGTGACGGATTCGTCGTCCCATTCGGACGCTTTCGCCCTCTTCACCGACGATGACGGCTCCACCTATACCGGCATGAACGACGGCCGGCCGAACGTGACCGGCTTTGCCTCGCGCATCCGTGTCTCCCAGGAGCTGCTCGACAATCCCTCGCTGCTCGTCGAGTACACGCCCGATGTCGCCAATGGCGATCCGGCGCGTCCGCAGGCGATCCTCGACCGGCTGCAGAAGGCGGAGGTGGCCGTCTCGCCGGCAACGCGGATCGGCGGCAACAACTCGATCTTCAAGGGCACGATTTCCGAACTCGTCACGGCGAGCGTCTCGCACCAGTCGGGCAAGGCCGCACAGGCCAAGGCCGCCGCGACCGGACAGGACGTGGTGACCTCCAACCTCAAGTCACGTCTGGACGACTCCTCCAAGGTGAACGTTGACCAGGAACTGGCCCAGCTCGTGACCCTGCAGAACGCCTATGCGGCGAATGCCCGCGTGATGCAGGTCGTCCGCGAGCTCTACGATATTCTGATGCGGAGCTAAGACCATGGCCATCAACGCCTACGGCGGCCTTCTTCTGCCCAAGCAGGTCAGCTACCTGACCAACCTACGCTCGCAGATGAACACGCTCCAGGAGCAACTGGGGACGGGCAAGGTTTCCACCACCTATGGCGGCCTTGGCTCCGAGCGGGTGCTCGATCTCTCCCTCAAGCAGCAGCTCTCGCAGATCGGTGTGTTCAAGCAGACCATCGACATCGCGAGCTTGCGGCTCGACACCCTCGACAAGACCAGCGAGCGCCTCGAGGCGATCCGTATCGAGGCGAAGGCATCCACCGACCAGAACAACTTCGAGCTGTTCAGCAACGGGCGGACATCGTCGCAGACGTCAGCCGAAGTGTCGCTGCGCGAGTTCATGGCGCATCTGAACACGGATGTGGGCGGGCGCTACATCTTCTCCGGCAAGACTGCCGATACGCTGCCGGTGGAAAGCCTCGACTACATCATGGAAGGCGACGGCAACTTCGCCGGCCTGAAGACCGTGATCAACGAATACAATCAGGCGGACCTCGGCGCGCTCGGCAACGGACGCATGACGACGGCGCTGGCCGGCACGCAGGTCACCCTGGCTGAAGACGGCGCACATCCGTTCGGCTTCAAGATCGACAGCTTCGCTTCGGGCATCACCAATGCGAACGTGACCCAGACGGCCGGTCCTCCCGCGTCACTGGCCGTGGACTTCACCGGCCAGCCGGAGCCCGGCGAGGCGATCCGCGTGTTCATGAACCTGCCGGACGGCACCCAGACCGAAGTGAAGATCGCGGTCGCGGGCACCGAGACCGATGCGGAGTTCACCTTCCCGCGCGGGGCCACCGTCGCGGACACGGCCGCCAATTTCCAGACGGCCCTCGATCAGGCGCTGACCGAGGCCGCGAACACCGATCTGAAGGCGGCCTCGACCATGCGCGCGACCGAGGCGGTGTTCGACACGGCGCCCAAGTCTCCCGCGCCTCCGGGCTATCAGCCGCTCGCGCGGGTGGTGCCGAGCGCCGGACCTCCGGTCGACTTCACCACCGCGACCAGCCTGCGTGACGGAACGGCGGACACGGTTGCCTGGTATGCGGGTGACAATGGTCCCGGCAATCCGCGTCAGGACACCCGCTCCAAGGTCGACGAGAACCTGACCGTGAACTACGGGGCACGGGCCAACGAGGACGGCTACCGCTCTGTCGTGCAGTCGCTGGCGGCGTTCGTTGCCTCCGACTTCAGCGAGGCGAACCCGGACAACCAGGCCTTCTACAAGGCGATGGCGGAGCGTTCCTACAACGAGCTGACGCCCGAAGGTGCCGATGCCTCGGGCATCCGGTCCAATCACATGGAGTTCGCGGCCGCGCAGCGCGCCGTCGTGGACGCGGAAAGCCGCTTCCAGGTGGAAGAGAGCATGTTGAAAGGCACGGTCGAGGAGATCGAGGGCATCAACAAGGAGGAGGTGGCGATGAAGTTCCTGTCGCTCCGGACCTCCCTGGAGATCAGCTACCAGGCCACCAGCATCACGCTGGGGCTGACGCTGTCCAACTACCTGTAGACGCCTCCGGGAGCACTGGGGCTCCAAACAGTGACGACGCGCTCCGCGGCTCCGGGATTTCCGGAGCCGTTTTGCGTTTCAGGCGGCGGAGCTTGTCACATGTCCGGCCGCCGCCATGGGCCGTGGGGCATCCCGGTCGAGGAGGCATGAATGGGAGGTGGCGATCGGACGGCGTTGCGTGCGGGCTTCAGGGGAGGCGCAGGGGGCCATACCCGAAGAGGAGCCGCGCTCATACTTCCCGGCATCCGAGACAGGAGGCTGCCGCGATCGTGCGGGCAGGGGCAGGCAGGAGAGACCGGCGCGGAAACGAAAACGCCGGCCTCCTTGCGGGGCCGGCGTTTCGTTCGTCGGGACATTCTGTCGAACCTGCACCAGTTCAATTCGGTCAATCTGGCGATCATTCCGGGAGGCATTCTGCCCCCGCGTGTAGTCAGTTTCCGCGCAGCCCCAGGGCGATGTTGCGGTTGATCTGGATCAGCGTCGTAAGACGGTCCGGGCTCGGGTTCGTCATCACGTCAAGCGTGTGCTTGAGGATGAAGGCGCCGAGAGAGCCGAGATTCTGCTTGATCTCGACCGGCAGCGGATTGTCGTTGCTCGTGACCGAGGTCGCGAGGATCGTCCACAGACGGCGGTTGTAGGAGAGAGCCTCGTCCAGCGTGACAGGCTTCGTGTCACCCCAGTCGTCCTTGACGGCCTGAAGGCGCGCAGCCGCCTTCAGCAGCAGCGTGGCCTCGAGCTCACGCGGCGTTGCCGTCTTCTGGGTTGTCTGCTGGTATGCTGCGGATGCCAGATTGTGCATGTGCGATCAGTTCCCGTTCGTACTCGACCAGATCCCTTGCCCGACGAAGAGCAGCGTAGAGAGACCCGGTTAAGATCTCATTGTTGATGGCGTCCACCAGCGCGATCGTGGAGGGCGCGGCCTGTATCAGGTCGTTGATCAGCTCAAAGTAAATCTGTCTGTGCCGCTTTATGTCCTGGTTCAGGTACATGAGCTGGACCGCCAGATAGATCCGTTTGGCTGGCGTGTTCGCAGTCTCGGCGGTGTAAATGTCCTTTTCCCGAAGGATCGGCTCGGAGCCCTCGATGAAGATATGGGTCCTGTGGTCTCCGTTGGTGATGACCGTGGAGCCGACAATGAACCTCTCTCTCGGGCGCAATTCGATCTTCAGTGCCATGATTTAGCGTCTCATGCTTCAATGACTCGTGCAAGTATGAACTCTTTTTCGGAAATAAAAAGGGCGACGACTAAGGCCGCCGCCCTTGAAATACTTCCGGCGTACTTGCGCCTTAGAAGAGGCTGAGCACCGCCTGATCGGCCTGCGACGACAGCGACAGGGCCGTGGTCGAGAGCTGCTGGCGGGTCTGCAGGGCGAGCAGGTTGGCGCCTTCCTCGTTGGAGTCTGCCAGCACCAGGTTGTCGGCACCGGTCTGCAGGGTGTTGATGGCGGCCTTGGTGAAGTCCTGGCGGATCTGGACCGTGGAGAGGCTGGAACCGAACTTGGAGCCGGCCTCGCGCAGGGTGATCAGGGCCTCGGAGAGCTCGTCGAGGGCGTTGTTCGCCTCGGAGTCGGACAGGCTCGAGGTCCGGGTGATGTTGAGGCCGGAGGAGGTGAGGTCCTCGCCCTGCAGCTTCAGCTCGGACTTGGTGGCCGGGTCGCGCTTCTCGTTGAAGGCAACGGTCAGCTTGGACGACGACGAGTTGATGAGGTTGATGCCGTTGAAGGAGGCATCCTCGGCCAGCTTGTCGATCTGCTCCAGGATGTTGTTGAACTGCGACACCAGCTTCTGGCGGGACGACGAGTTCGAAGCCGGATTGGCCTGTGCCGTGATCGACAGGGTGTCGGCGGCGCCGGCGGATGCGCCGTCGGTGAAGGTCACCGCGGTCTCGCCAGCGTCGACATAGTCACCATCCGCGGGATCGGAGAGATCGACGCTGGAGTTGGTGCCGAAGCCGAGCGAAGCGGCCAGCGAGGTCGCCTGGGTCGTTGCCGTGGAGGCGTCGCCGCCCGTGTCGACGATCGACATGTTGACCGTCTCGGCATCGGAGCCGGTGATCTTGAACTTGCCGGCGTCGGTGACCTCGGCGGTGACGACACCCGAGGCGTTGATGACGTCGAGCACGTCCTGAACGGTCGAGACCGGACCCGTGCCGTCCACCTTCTGGGTGGTGCCGACGGTGATGTTGATGTTGGAGACCGTTCCGGTATCGGAATTGGTCGTCTGGATGTCGATCGTGTCACCGGCGGCAAAGCCGAGGTTCGACAGGGTCTGGCGCTTGGCCTGGTCCTGGATGGACTCGCCGGCGACCGGGGTCAGGCCGTTGGTGGAGATCGACGAGGAGCTCTCGACGACCGTGCCGGCACCGGCGCCACCGTCCTGCAGGGCCTGACGGGCGGTCGACTGGGCGCTCTCGACGAGCTTGGTGATCGCGGTGATGCCGTTGTCGGCAGCCTCGATCGTCTTGATCGCGTTGCCGATGCCGTCGAGCAGGTTGTTCAGGTCGTTGGCCCGGGCGCTGAGCGACTGCGAGGTGAAGAAGTTCGTCGGATTGTCGAGAGCCGAGTTGACCTTCTTGCCGGTGGCAAGACGGTTCTGCGTGAGGTTCATCAGGTCTGCCGTCTGCTGGAGCGTCAGCAGGTTCTGACGCACGCCGGATGAAAGCGTGATGTCGGACATGTGCAATTCCTCTTGCGACGCCCCTATCGCGGGCTGCCCCATATTAAGGTTCGTTAACCATGCTCTGCATTTATCTTTAACAAGTGGTTAACGGGCATTTCGCATCTTGCGGAAATTTAGGAAGCGGCAAGGAAGGTTACCGGGAATTACAGGATTCCAGTGGGTTGCCGGCGAAAGCTGATGCGAGCTGGCGAGGCGGCTCGGGGGCGTGCAAGACGCAAAAAGCCCGCGAGTCGCGACTCGCGGGCCTTGATGTCGGTAAAGTGAGTCGTTCCGGCCGGCGGCGCGAGTCGCGTCGCCGGCCGGCTCCAGCGCCTTAGAAGAGACGCAGGACCGCCTGGTCGGCCTGGGAGGCCATGGACAGGGCGGTGGTCGAGAGCTGCTGGCGCGTCTGCAGGGCGAGCAGGTTGGCGCCTTCCTCGTTGGTGTCGGCGAGCACCAGGTTGTCGGCACCCGTCTGCAGGGTGTTGATCGACGCCTTGGTGTAGTCCTTGCGGATCTGGACCGTGGAGAGGTTGGAACCGAACTTGGAACCGGCCTCGCGCAGGGTGATCAGGGCCTCGGAGAGCTGGTCGAGCGAGGCGTTCGCCTCGGAGTCGGACAGGCTCGAGACCGTGGTGATGTTGAGGCCGGAAGAGGTGAGATCCTCACCCGTCAGGCTCAGCTCGGACTTGGTCGCGGCATCGCGCTTCTCGTTGAAGGCGACGGTCAGCTTGGACGACGACGAGTTGATGAGGTTCACGCCGTTGAAGGACGCGTCCTCGGCCAGCTTGTCGATCTGCTCCAGGATGTTGTTGAACTGCGACACCAGCTTCTGACGGGAAGAGGAGTTCGCAGCCGGATTGGCCTGGGTCGTGATCGACAGGGTGTCGGCGGCACCAGCG
>PBLF01000031.1 GCA_002722295.1 Stappia sp.
ACAGCGTTGCCAGCCTTTGAAAACCGGACGGTTTCCTGCAGGCTTGCGCCTCGTATCCGACCCTGGCGAACAAACCGGACCCGCCTCGTTTATGGGGCCGCACCCTAAGCCAGGCGCGCCCGCCGCGCAAACCCGAAACGCAAGGTGCCTGGAAACGCAATGCGGCGGCCCCGGGAAGGGGCCGCCGCACATGTCGAAAAGAAAGAAGGTCGTCGGAAGGTCTGGCTTACGCTTCCGCGTCGCCGCCTTCCCCGTCCTCGATCTTCAGCTCAACGGCCTTCGGTCCCTTGCCGTGACGATCCGGCTCGGTCTCGAAGGTGACGCGCTGATCGCTTTCCAGAGTGGTCAGGCCCGAGCGCTCGACAGCCGAGATATGCACGAAGACATCGGCCTCGCCATTGTCCGGCATGATGAAGCCGAAGCCCTTGTCGGCCTTGAAGAACTTAACCGTTCCCGCCTGGCGCGGGCCGCGCTCGACCGGAGGGCGCGGACGCCGGGGGCCACCGCGGAACCCGCCTTCGCCCTCGCCGCCGCCGAAACGGTCGCCGCCACGCTCGCCACCGCCGAAGCGGTCGCCGCCACGATTGCCGCCGCCGAAACGGTCGCCACCACGGTCACCGCCGCCGAAGCGATCTCCGCCGCGCTCGCCGCCGCCGAAGCGGTCGCCGCCACGATTGCCACCGCCGAAACGGTCGCCGCCACGATCACCGCCGCCGAAGCGATCGCCGCCACGGTCACCGCCGCCGAAGCGGTCGCCGCCACGGTTTCCACCGCCGAAGCGGTCGCCGCCACGATTGCCGCCGCCGAAACGGTCGCCACCACGGTCACCACCGCCACCGAAACGGTCGCCACCGCCGAAACGGGTGTCGGGAACGAAACCGGGCTCATCGCCCGGAGCACCGGCCCAGCCGGGCTCGCCAAAACTCTCGCGCTTGCGGCCACGCTCGGGCTTGTTGCGCTTGCCGTGGTCGGGGCCGCCAAACTCTTCCTGGTCGCCGCCAAATCCCTTCGAACCACCGCGCCGTCTGCCTTGCCGACGGTTGTCCGAACCCCAGTCATCCATGTCCAATTCACCCGGTTTTGAGCCTGCTGATCCGATAGGCTCGCTGGTCACCATGCTGGTGTCGTCCGGCCAAGGCGCGATCCCGCCCGGCGACGCCCCGTTTCCAAAGCACGTTTGTCAGGGAATGCTGTGCCTCGTTCGGGTGCCGCCGAATTCCGGACCTTCCGGTCCGATCCGTCGATCCGCGCCCGTGTCGAGAATGTTCTGGCAACGGCGCCGTCTTTCCGTTCCTCCGCTCGCGTGGAGTCCCCTGGACCCTCAGTGCGAACCGTCCGGATTTTCGCGCCGGTGGGGGATCGCGCTCCCCGTGCTCATGCCCGACGCAAGTGCTGCCGGACACAACCTCCATTCCATTCAGGACCCGTTTGCCGCCACATCCTTGCCAACCGCGCGCGCATCATACGGTCTTGAACGGCTTTCGAGCAAGGAAAACCCAACGAAACGGTCGGTCCTGCAACTTCTCCAGACACTTTCGCGAGACGCTCCCGCGCGTTCCTGCCGAAAATGACAGGTCGGATGCGGCCGGCGCGCGTGGTTGTCAAATCGGGGGCGGAAGGGGTACGTCAGGAGGCACTGCAATCCGACCCCGCGAGGCGCGCCAGATGAACGACCAGTCCGACACCCCGCAGGAAGCCGCCGCCACCGCCGAACCGCCGATCCAGATCATCGTCGTCCCGGTCACCGGTTTTCAGCAGAACTGCTCCATCGTCTTCGACAAGGCAACGCGCAAGGGGGCGGTGATCGATCCGGGCGGCGACGTGGAGGTGATCCTCGACGCGATCGCAAAGAATGGGGTGGATGTCGAACTGGTGGCGCTCACCCACGGGCATCTGGACCATGTGGGCGGTGCGGCGGAACTCTCCGAGCGGCTCGGTGTCCAGGTCATCGGCCCGCATCGCGATGACCAGATGCTGCTCGACCGGGTCGAGGAGCAGGCGCGACAATTCGGCGTCGACGGTCTCCGTTCCGTTTCTCCCGACCGCTGGCTCGAGGAAGGGGACACCCTGGAGATGGCCGGTCGCAGCTTCGAGGTGCTGCACTGCCCGGGCCATGCGCCGGGTCACGTGGTGTTCTTCGATCGCGGCTTGCGTTTCGCGATCTCGGGCGATGTGCTGTTCGCCGGGTCAGTCGGGCGCACCGATCTTCCCGGAGGCGATCACGAAACCCTGATCGCCTCCATCCGCGACAAGATGCTTCCGCTTGGCGATGATGTGAGCTTCCTGCCGGGCCACGGTCCGGCGTCAACAATCGGCCACGAGCGCAAGACCAACCCGTTCCTGCGCTGAGGCGGGATCCGGAGACGAAGCAGGGTGACGATCATGAGCGGATATCGCACAGGACGGTTTCCGGTGCTGCGAGCGGGGCTTCTGCTCGGCGTGCTTGCCCTTGCGCTACCCGGCATCGCGAGCGCCGAGGACTTCCTCGACCGGACCATGAAACTCGACCGGCTCGAGCGGGACGAGGCGCGCGGCGGTCCCTACATTCGCGGCGGTCGTTCGCCGCTTCAAAGCCGCGTGAAGGTTTGCAATGTCATGCCCACCCCGGTTCGCGATCCGAAGACCGGCGAACTCGTCAAGGTGCGGAAGGAAGTCTGCTGGTGGGAGTGAGCCGGGGCCGGCACCCTGACCCTACCCTATAGCAGGGAGCGTAGCTCCTCGATCTTTTCGTTGACCAGCCAGCCGTAGTAGTTCTCCTCCGGCCAGCGTGCGGCTCCGGAAGCGCGGCGGCGGCGGAAGGCTGACGCCCTGTCCCAGGGATTGCCCAGATTGTAGAGCGTCGCCGTCAGGCCGGGATTGCCGGAAATATCCATGTTCGCCACCTGCTTGTAGGCGTCGATGGAATCGCGCAGCACGGCGGCCATGTAGTGGAGGGATTTTCCCGGGTCCATGGTGGCGCGATAGATCTCCTGCTCGTTGCGCACGTCGAGCTTGGGAAACCCGCTGGTCTTGGCCACCTTGTCGCTCATCTTCAGGACTGTAAGCGGCGAGAGCTGGCCAAGTCCGAAGCTCTGGCCGGAGAACAGGGGCTGGAAGAACGCCTCGTTGAAGTTCTTTTGCGGATAGCGGGTCCCGTCGACCTTCTTGCCGCGAAAGCGGGAATTCCAGATCCGCTCGTAGCAGGTCCACAGCCGACTGGTCTCCTTGGAGCCGGCATTGCAGCGCTTGAACTCCGGCCGCTGGACGAAATCGGCGACATGGGTGCCGTCATAGGCGAATTCCATGCGGATGCCGGCGTAGCTCAACGCCTTCACATAGTAGGATTGGGCGCTGTCCAGACTGTCATAGTTGTAGGTGTGTTCGCCGACGATCGCGCCGATCATGTGGATCGGATCGATGCCGTAGAGACCCGCCACGCGCTTGATGTCGCGCATCAGCCGGCTGTCGCGTCGCAGCACGTTGAGAATGCGCTCGAACTTGCTGTCATAGGCGCTGCGGCTCGCCGAGGTCCGACGCGCCGAGGCGAAGGGAATGCGCGGCTGGCTGGCGTTGCGGTTGCCCTCGGGCACCTTCGTTGCCGCCATGGCCACGCCCGTGCCAAGGCCGAGGGAGCCCGCTGCGGGCGTCAGTGGCAGCAGGAACGCCGCCAGGGCTACGGCGTGCGGCAGGTGGCGCAGGGCAGGCCGCGCGCGGCCAAGGAATTTTCGGACGCGGGACATATGCGACCTTGTCCTGCAGGACTTCGAACCGCCCTCTCCATACACGGTTTGGCTGCGTGCGGGAACGGGCGCAAGCCCGTCGCGACAGGGATTTTCTGACTTTAGGGAAATCAAGGCGGCTTTCATGACTTGGAAGGGTCCTGGCTCGAAACGGGACGCGGCGCTGAGTGCCGGGGATCGGGGGCGGGCCGGGCAAGGGAGGCCGGCCCCATGAGAATGCGGACCGAGCGCGGTACGCGCTCGCTGTCGAGAAAGGCGTCGTGACGGCGCAGGCCGCACAATTCGCGCTGGATGATCACGTTCCAAAGCGCCTCGCAGGCGATCCGGTGGCGATGCTGCCATCGCTCGACGAGACCGGCTGCGTCATCGCCGTCCTCTCCCGCCGCAAGCAGGCGATCGCGAGCGCCTTCCAGCCGCGCGAGCGCCGTGACCAGCTCCGTGTTGAGCCGGCCAAGCGTCGCGGCCATCTCGCCAAGCGTCTCGTGACGGATCGCCTCTCCGAGCGGGTCTTCTCCGGCGGGAGGCTTTCGGGTGGGGCCTGTCAGGGGAGCCATGGCGTGTCGTCAGCTCCGTGCGGCGGAGGCGGCGGCCGGATGATGGATCTCGCCGCCGGTCGCCGGCTCGGGCACGCCCGTGGTCAGGGGAAAGCCGATGGGCAACCCCTCCAGCGTACGCCGGGCGAGGAACGCGAAGCATTCCGCCTCGATGGCGTCGCCGCGCCAACCGACCGTTTCGGCGCTTGTCGCCTCCACTCCGGCCTCGCGCGCGATTGCTTCCAGCATCCCCGGATTGCGCCGGCCGCCACCGCATACGATGAGCCGTCGCGGGCGTCGGGGCAGGCGGTCCAGCGCCTTGCCGACCGCGCCGCCGGTGAAGGCGGTGAGCGTCGCCGCGCCATCTTCAAGGCCGAGGCCGTCGGCCATTCGGGCGGTGAAGGAGTTGCGGTCGAGTGACTTGGGATAGGGCGCACTCAGGTAGGGGTGATCGAGAAGCTGCCCGAGACGTTGCCGGTCGACGGTGCCGCGCGCCGCGATCAGTCCGTCGCGGTCCATCTCGCCGCGCCCGTGGGCATGAATCCAGTCGTTGAGCGGAGCGTTGGCGGGGCCGGTGTCGAAGGCGTGGGGCGTGCCCGTCTCGTCGACCCAGGTGATGTTGGCCACACCACCCAGATTGAGCACCGCCGTTTCGGGACCGGCGTCGATGGAGGCGAGCAGCCCCTGGTGATAGATCGCCGAAAGGGGGGCGCCCTGGCCGCCAAGCCGCATGTCGCGGCTGCGGAAGTCGTTGACCACCGTGATGCCCAGCCGATCCGCCATGACACGTCCGTCGCCAAGCTGGCGGGTCTCGCCATGGCGCCCGGGGACCGGCGCACGGTGCAGCACCGTCTGGCCATGAAAGCCGATTGCCGAGATGTCGGAAGCGGCAAGTCCTTCTTCGGCCAGGAAGTCCGCGACCGCCTGCGTCTGGGCCATGGTCACGGCCTCTTCCGCCTCACGGAAGATCGCGGGCTCCGGCCCCGTGAAGGCCCAGTCCGCCGCTGCGGCGAGGGTCTCGCGCAGGAGCGATTGCAGTCCGTGCGGATAGGGGGCGAGTCGCCAGGCGCCGAATTCGGACACGGTTTCTCCGTCCGTGCGAATAAGCGCGATGTCGATGTTTCCGTCCAGAACGGTGCCGGTCATCAGGCCGATGGCCCAGGACTGGGGGCGGGGGGAGGCAATGCGTGTCATCGTGATCCGTCGTCGGGTCGATCCGGTGGCGCGGGTAAGGGGCGTTCAGGTTTCAGCAGCGATGGCTGTAGGTGAAGACCAGCGTGTCGGTGGTGGTGCGGCCGGTCGGCTGACAGCGGTCCTGGACCTCGCGGGTGCCCGACAGCGTCACCTGGAGCTGGTCGGGACGCACCGGCCCCTCGACCGCATAGGGCAGTTCGTCCTCCGCGCAGAACCGCGAGAACACCCTGGATGTGCCCGAGTACCAGTTGCCCTGTTTCACGCCGTCGAACAGGAGCGTGCCCGGCACGACACCGGCACGGCGAAGGGTTTCGCGGGGCTCTTCATAGAAGAACCAGCGCCGGTTTCCCTCCGCCTTCAGCCGCATGAGAGAGCCGTTGTGGACCCAGCAGCTGTCCGCTCTTGCCTGTCCGGGCATCGTGGCAAGGCCCCCCGCACCCAGGGCGAGGGTGACGGCGAGCGCAACGGTCCTGCGCGCAATCGGGCGGGCGTCAGGCGGGCGCATCGGTGTCCTCCTCGGTGACGGCTTGGGCGAGCGGCAGACACCGGGAGGCTGCGGCCTCCGGAGTTTGCGACCTGCGCGAACATGATAGCACGAGGCTCGCCGATCCGCGCGATCGCGACTGTGACGCCGGTCACTTTGCCGTCAGGGAAGCTTCGGGTCCTGCCCTCAGGAGCCGGGGAGACCGGCTTCGCGCCGGCACTGGCCGAAAATCACGTTCATGTCGGCTTCCTGCTTGTCCCTCGCGAGAAGCGCGTCCAGCGTGCATTCGCAGGCGGAGGCACAGGCCGCCTCCTGACCCGGCGTGGCGGCGACACACGCCATGCGGCACTGGTCCAGAAAGGCCTCGTGCGCGGGGTCGGCCACAAGTCCCAGTTCGACGATGGCCCAGACCGTGCCGAAGAGGATCGGCTGGTGGAGCAGGTAGACGGCCAGCGAATGGCGGCCGGCGAAGGCGAACGCCCGGCTGCCACGCCCCCCCGCGCGCCAGGCGGCGAAGCGTTTCCAGGGGCGCGATCCGATCACCAGACGGGCGAGGGCGACGCCTGCAAGGATGGCTCCGAACCATGGTGCGAGCGGCACGTGGTCGACCGAAGGCGGCGCATAGCCGACCAGGCCGGTCCAGGTGAACCAGCTGTCACCCGCGAAGCTCAGCGTCACCAGATGCGGCAGCGCGACGACGATTGCGGCGAGAGCCAGCGTGATGAGGGATGGCAGGAAAACCGCCGGAAGCGCGAGTAGCGAGCCGAGCGCGATCTCGTGCAGGATGCCGAAGCGGACGTATTGCCCGTCGAGGGCGAGCCATGTCCCAAGGCTTATGGCGGCGGCGAGCGCGATCCTGCCCGCGCGCACAAGCGCCTTGCGCCAGCGGATGCCGCGTCCGTGGGCAAGCACGAGGCCGACGCCCACGAGGACGAGGAACGAGCCCGCGATCAGGCCGGCGAAAATCCGCCAGCCACGGGAGCTGTCGACGGGCCAGTCGACGAGACCGAACCAGCGCAGGTCCCACGAGAGGTGGTAGACCGCCATGGCAAGCAGGGCGAGGCCACGGGCCACGTCGAGCGCGTCCATCCGCCCCCTGGGTGTCGCTGGCGTCGCGGCGCCGGTGTCGTCGGGATGCCGCGTGGCGGGATCGGGGGTCGGCGCGCCGCTCATCATCTAGATCCCTTCGGTGCGGACCCGGCGCAAGCGGATCATGGGTGCGAGTTGCACGGCGAGGATCGCCGCGAAGATCAGCAGGCACCCCGTCAGGCCGGCCGGCGTGAGCCGCTCGCCCAGCAGAAGGGCTGCAAAGATCGCCGCGAAGAGCGCCTCGGAGGACAACAGGATTGCAGCGTCGGCGGAGCGCGTCCAGCGCTGGCCGACGGCCTGGAGCGTAAAGCCGATGCCGCCGGAGATGATGCCGGTGTAGAGCAGTTCCGGCGCCGCGCCGGCAAGGGTTGCAAGCGAGACCGGCTCAAGATAGAGGCCCGGCAGAAGCCCGATCACGCCGACCACGGCGAACTGGCAGGACGAGAGCGCGAAGGGCCGCCCGCTTGCCGCCGCGAAGCGTCCGATCAGGCACACGTGCATGGCCCAGAAGACGGCGCAGACGACCATGAGCAGGTCGCCGGCACCCAGGCTTGCAATCGATCCGCCGCCAAGCAGCCATATGCCGCCGAGCGTGGTCAGGGAGGCAGGCCAGACAATCGGGTGGGGGCGTTCGGCGAAGACGAGGTATGCGATGATAGGCGTCATCACCACGTAGATGGCGGTGAGAAAGCCGGCGTTGGTCACGCTCGTGGACAGCAGGCCGTACTGCTGCACGGTGATGCCGAAGAAGAAGACGATGCCGAGCAGCACGAAGCGCGCGTAGTGGTTCCGCGTGAGGTGCCCGCCGGGCGTACCGCGTGCCCTGGCGCGCCGCCCCTCCGCCAGGGCGAAGGGAAGAACCACGGCCGCGGCGATCAGGAAGCGCAGCCCGGTGAAGGTCAGCGGTCCCAGGTGATCCATGGCGGTGGCCTGCGCGACCAGCGCGGATCCCCAGACGAGAGCTGCGAGAAGAAGGAGTGAATTTGCTGCGAAACGGCTCATGGCGACCGGCTATCCCAAAGCCGGCGGGGCCGCAAGCGCGATCGCGCGGGGCTCAGCCGTTGGGGAAGGCGAAGCAGACGACCAGGGTCAGCGCGAGTGCCGCCGTCGTCACCCAGAGGGCGGTCGGCCAGGGAGAGACGGGTCGCGCGGTGAACCCGTCGCGGGACAGGGAATCCACGTCGGACCGATTGGAGTAGTTCATGCGTTGTCTCCGCCACGCGTTGTCGCACGCAAGACATTTGGCCGGTATGGTTAACAAAGTGTAAAGCGCCGGCTGACGTGAACGGCAGGTTATCCAGAGATCTTGCAGGGACGCAGGGGAAAACACCCCTCGCCGGATGGCCGGCACGGGGTGTTGGAGAGCAGCAGATTCGAAGGAGAGCCTGAAAAATGCCCGGGTCGCTGGGCCTGGAGCGAGAAGTGAGTCGCCCCGGTACGATGGCCTTACAGCTCCAGTGCGTCCAGACCGGCTTCGAGGTGGTCGGCGAGCAGGGGCATCCCGGTGAGATATTTCGCGGTGGAGCCGACCGCACGTTCGCGCGCATCCTCCACCGCCTGCGGGAAGTCGGCGGCGTCGTAGTCGCCGCGTCCGACCCACAGGAGGGCGACGAGCTCGGCTGCCTCGTCGACGTTCAGGTCGTCGATCAGCTCGCGCAGTTCCTCGCTGCTGAGGTCCTCGACCTCTTCCTCCGCCAGCCCGTCGTGGGCATGCGTGTCCTCGAGCATGTCCGCGTCGAACTCGACCTCGTGGTCGCGTCCGTCCTCGAAACCGTCTTCCACGGCGCCCGAGGCGGCGCGCGCTTTCTGGATGAACATCCGGATCGTGTCAGGGGACAGATTGAGGTCGGTCGCCATTGTCTAAGCCCTTCTCGTGGCGCGGGCGCGCCTTGGGGCGCGCCCGCAAGTCATGCCACGATGTTTGGCGCGTTTTGTCGCCCTCTGCAATGGCGCGCGGGAAGATGCGGCACCCGGTCGCCTGGCGGACGGCGGTCACTGCCGCAAGGGCAGCTCCTGGGAGGTCGAGACCTGCTCGGCCTGCAGGCCCTTGAGGGAATGGGCGATCGGGCCGCCGAAAAGCGTCAGCGAAACGGCGAAGAGCAGCCCGAGCGCGACGGCCGCGGCCAGGCGGGCGGCGGCGTTCTGCTCGCTGTCGCCTCCAAAGAGGCCGGAGAGGGACAGGCGGACGGGCATGGGCAGGGCGCGGCGCATCAGCGGAACTCCCCGGCGTCGCGATGTCCGTCGCGGGCGGCGATGCCCTGACGCAGCCCCTTGCTCAGCCGGGTGCCCATCAGGGCCAGAACCAGAAGCATGGAGGCAAAGGCGAGGGCAAGCAGGCCCATGGTCCAGTCGTCGGCCGGCGTGGAGCCGGCGGCGCGGGCGCTGGAGGCGATCACCAGCGCGGGAATGGCGCCGAGCATTGCCGCGAGCCCGGCACGCAGGGGGACGGCAAAGCGGATTCGCGAACGGCCCCGGGGGGCGGGGGCCGTTTTCGCGGTCGTGTGTCTGTCTCGAGACGGAAACCTGTTACGCATCACTCTCAACTCCGCGAGATCTTGTTCCTCGACACTGGCGAAGGTGAGGGGGGAAGCGGGCGGCGAGAGGTTCCCAATCTGGCGCTTCCTGTGTCATTTCGCGGCGGTTTCGTGGCAGCCGGGGACCGCGCGTTCCGGCTCTGGAAAACCGCCGATCAGGTGCGGATTGTCATCCCGTTTTTACCGATTGGCAGGAGCTTTCGCCCAAGATGGGCATTCAACACGTCGTCTATGGAGACGGTCCGCGCCAGGGGCGCGGGTGTGCCGAAACGGAAGAACTGCGATGGAAGCCTTGGAGAAAGCGGAGCCTCAGCCCGAGAGCGAGCAGAAGACGGAGGAGAGTTCCCGTCCGCCCGCGGGAAGCACCGCCGTCGAAGGGGCGCTGTCTCTTGCCGGGCTTTCGTTCTTCCTGGTCGACATCCAGGCCAAGCGCATCGTCTGGCTCGAGTCCCAGGCCCTCGACTTCGCGCAGCGTGCCGGGCTCAATGAGGCGCCGCTTTCGACGGCGCTGAGGCTCCTTTCGCAGACCGATCAGAAGCAGGTGCTGGGGCTCATCCAGAATGCGGTGAAGTTCGGTCAGGCCGGTCCGGTCGAACTCGGCGGCGGCGACATGGGGTCGGGACTGACGCTGACCGCATCGCGCTACCAGGTCGAGGGCGGACGCACCTTCGTCGTGGCTGTGGCCGACGAGGATCAGGAGGACGAGGCCAGCGGTTCGGCCGTGCGTGGCGTGGCGCCGCTCATCCGGCACCTGGTCGAATCGAGCGAAAAGGCGGTTCTCGTCGTCGACAGCTTCGGTTACCTGCGCTACGCCAACGATGCGCTGGTGTCGCTGTTTCACATCGCCGACGCCTCGCTGTGCATCGGGCGCAATGTCGCGCATATCCCCAACCGTGTCGGCAAGACCCTGACCTCGGTGATTCTCACCACCCTGGCGCGGCGCGCGCCGGTGGAGGGCAACAAGCGGTTCTTCCTGGCCTCCGGTGACTCGCTCACGCTGACGTTCTCGATCATGCCGTTCCGGGTGTCCTCGGGGCTTGGCGGCGTCGTTTTCTCGGCGGAGAAGGTCGCCTCCAACGGCATCGACTTTTTCCATGTCTTCAACGCCGTGCATGCACCCATGCTGGTGATCGACGTGAAGACGCGCATGATCGTCGCCATCAATGCGGCGGCGCGAAAGACCTTCGCGATCACGGAGCAACTGATGGAGTCGGCTCCGATCACCGAGACCATGCTGCATCCCAAGACCTTCATGTCGCTGCTGACCCATGCCCGCAAGGGAGGAGGAACCCCCATGCAGGCGACCGTGAGCGGCTTCGACGGTGTGTCACGGTCCAAGCGGCTGCGGGTCAATCTCGTCGACAGCGGTGGCGCGCAGTACCTGATGATCGAGAGCAAGCACTAGCCGCCACCGGACGTTCGGGGCGCCGGGTGCGAGGGACGCCGGGTCAGGGGAAATAGCTTTCGAGGAAACGGCGGTAGATCGCGGCGAGCCGGTCGAGATCGGCAACGGGAACCTGTTCGTCCACCTTGTGCATCGTCTGGCCGACGAGCCCGAACTCCACCACCGGGCAATAGTTCTTGATGAAGCGCGCGTCCGAGGTCCCTCCGCCGGTGGAAAGCTCGGGACGTCTGCCCGTCTCGGCCTCGACGGCCTTGCCCAGTGCATCGATCAGCACGGCGTCGTTGGTGAGAAAGCTCTCGCTCGCATCCCTGGAGAACTCGAGCGTCCAGTCGCACGTGAGCCCTGCGACGGCCTCCAGCGCCTCGCGCACCCTGACGCGCAGCGTCTCTATGCTCCAGATGTCGTTGAAACGGATATTGAACCGGGCCACGGCCTGACGGGGGATCACGTTGGTCGCGGCATTGCCCACGTCGATGGTGGTCATTTCCAGGTTCGAGGGCTGGAACCGCTCGTTTCCCGCATCCAGTTCAAGAGTGTTGAGGGCCTCGGCCAAGCGCACCAGATCCGGCAGCGGGTTGCGCGCCAGATGCGGGTAGGCAACGTGCCCCTGAACGCCGGTGACGGTGAGCGTGCCGGTCAGCGATCCGCGCCGGCCGACCTTGATCGCGTCGCCGAGCCTGTCGGGGTTCGTGGGTTCGCCGACGATGCAGGCATCGAAGCGGTGCCCCGCCTCTTCGGCCCACTTCAGCAGTTTCACCGTGCCGTTGACCGCGGGGCCTTCCTCGTCGCCGGTGATGAGGAAGGAAATACGACCGCCGAAGTCAGCGCCGCGCTCCTTCAGAAAGGCAAGGGCCGCCGCCGCGAAGGAGGCAATGCCGCCTTTCATGTCCACCGCGCCGCGTCCGTAAAGGATGCCGTCGGCGATGGTGCCGCCGAAGGGCTCATGGCTCCACGCGGCCACGTCGCCCGCCGGCACCACGTCGGTATGCCCGGCGAAGACGAAATGAGGGCCTTCCGTGCCGATCGTGGCGAAAAGGTTCTCCACGTCCGGGGTGTCCCGGTCGGAGAACACCGGCCGCTCGACGGTGAAGCCGGCGGCCTCCAGACGCTGCTGAAGCAATGCAAGCGCACCGCCCTCGGCCGGGGTCACGGAGGGGCAGCGCAGCAGGTCCCGGGCGAGTTCGACGGCGGGAGAAAGCGTGGAGGCGGTCATGCGGCGATCTTTCGGGACGAGTCTTGAGGGGGCGAGCTTTCCGGGTGGCGGCTTGCTCAGCCCGGACGCTTCCAGCGGCTGTTGGGATGCGGGCCGTAGACGTTGGCGCCGCTGTCTCCCGGCATCACGCACAGGCCAAGCAGCAGCACGATGTTGATGAAGGGCACGAAGAGAAGGACGGCCAGGAACCCGGTCAGCGCCTTGTCCTGTAGCCGCTTGATCACCAGCGCGATCTCCACCCACTGGAAGGCGAGCAGCATCAGCGGCAGCGAGGGGTGCTCGCCGACCAGTTGCGACATCGCCGTTTCCATGTCCGTTTCGCTCGTCAGCGCCAGATCCTGGATCCAGATCGACATGGGGATGGCGAACAGGCACCAGGCGAGCGCCAGCCCCAGGCAGAAGGGCTCGCGCGAAACGCGCCCGATCGGGCTGAACATGAGCCACGCGAGACCGAGCGGGCCGGTATGGGGCGTAGGAAGGGTCATGGGTGCCTTGGGTGCAGGAAAACTGCCCCGGACTTAGGCTGCCTGCGGAAGACAATCAAGTCGGGTGGCTTCCTCCCGAAGGCCGTCGGGCTTTTTGAGCGCGTTAATCCGCGGTTATGTCAAAGGTGGTAGAGCAGGTCCGTCGTCCCGCCTGACTTGCGGGAGGGGGATCTGTCCAGTCAGCCGGGAGCCACGCGTGTTCAGTCTTTCGCCCGTGTCAAAGAACAACGTGTTTCGCAAGCGTCGCGTTGAACGTCTCAACGCGATGATCGCCGATCATGTCGCCAGAAAGGGTCATTGCCGGCTGCTCGACATGGGCGGCACGCGATCGTTCTGGCAGGTGTGGCGCGACGAGATCGATTTCTCCAACCTGCAGGTCACCTGCGTCAATCTCGCGCTCGATCAGGGCGAGGGCGCCGACGACGGCCTGCCGGTGGAAGACCGCATCGGCAATGCCTGCGCGATGCCGGAATATGATGACAATTCCTTCGACGTGATCTTCTCGAACTCGGTGATCGAGCATGTCGGCCTGTGGCCGAACAAGGTCGCCTTCGCCCGCGAGGCGCGCCGTCTCGCGCCGAGTTTCCTGATCCAGACGCCGAACTTCTGGTTTCCGATCGAGCCGCACGCCCGCTTCCCCATGTTGCACTGGCTACCGCGTCCGGTGGCCTACCGCATTCACATGATGATGCGCACGGGGTTCTATCCCAAGGCGTCGACGCTCGACGAGGCGATGACCTCGGCGGAGGACGCCGCCATGCTCGACCGGCGGCAGATGCGCCATCTGTTTCCCGACGCGGACATCGAGATGGAGCGTTTCATGCTGCTTGGTAAGTCGCTTCTGGCCGTACGCCACAGCGTGCCTTGATCGCAAAGCTATCCGCTTCAACGAAAAGGGGCGCCGCGAGGCGCCCCTTTGCATGTTCGGCAGCCCGTTCGCGCGAGGCGAAATCAGGTGCGCAGCAACTCGTTGATCGAGGTCTTGGAGCGCGTCTTCTCGTCGACCCGCTTCACGATCACGGCGCAATAGAGGTTCGGACCCGGCTCGCCGTTCGGCAGCGGCTTGCCCGGCATGGCTCCGGCCACGACCACGGAGTAGGGCGGCACCTCGCCGTAGAAGACCTCGCCGGTGGTCCGGTCGACGATCTTCGTGGACTTGCCGATGTAGACGCCCATGCCGAGCACCGAGCCCTCGCGCACGATGCAGCCCTCGACGACCTCGGAACGGGCGCCGATGAAGCAGTTGTCCTCGATGATGACGGGGCCGGCCTGCAGCGGCTCAAGCACGCCGCCGATGCCGACGCCGCCGGACAGGTGGACGTTCTTGCCGATCTGCGCGCAGGATCCCACCGTCGCCCAGGTGTCGACCATGGTGCCCTCGTCGACGAAGGCGCCGAGATTGACGAAGGACGGCATCAGGACGACGGTCTTCGCGATATGGGCCGAGCGGCGCACGATGGTGCCCGGAACGGCACGGAAGCCCGCTTCCTCGAAATCGACGCCGCGCCAGCCGTCGAACTTGGAGGGAACCTTGTCCCACCAGGTCGCGTCGCCCGTGCCGCCCTTGATGATCTCCATCGGGTTCAGGCGGAAGGAAAGCAGCACGGCCTTCTTCAGCCACGCGTTCACCACCCACTCGCCGTCGCGCTTCTCGGCAACGCGGGCCAGTCCCTTGTCGAGCAGGTCGAGGGCGGCTTCCACCGCCTCGCGGACCTCGCCGGTCGTGTGGGTGCCGATGGAGGCGGCATCCTCGAAGGCGGCGTCGATGGTCTGGGCGAGCTTCGCCTGGTCGGTGTGGGCGTGGTTCATCGGCGGAACTCCTGCACGGAAGGACATCGGTCAACGTGAAAAATCTGGCGCGACCTAAGCCGCCCCTCAATCCGGTGTCAAGCGCGGGAAGGCGCGGGCGATCCGTGAGGTGATGACCGCGCCGCCGCAAATGCGATCCCCGACAAGAAATCCTGTCGGTTTCCCGGGTGTTGGGGTATTGCAGACGGATGGACCTGTGGATTCCCGTCACCATTTTCGCCGCCTTCTGCCAGAACGCCCGCTCCGCCCTCCAGCGTCATCTCGCCGGACGGCTCGGCACGACGGGCGCGACCTTCGTGCGCTTCGGCTATGGCGTTCCCTTCGCGCTGGTCTATCTGGCCGGATTGCACTGGCTCGGCGGCCACTCGCTGCCCGAGCCCAACGCGCCCTTCGCCTTCTACGGCATGGTCGGCGGCATCGCGCAGATCCTGGCGACCTTCCTGCTCGTCTATCTCTTCTCGCTGAGAAATTTCGTTGCCGGCACGGCCTACTCCAAGACCGAGCCGGTCCAGGCGGCGATCTTCGGTCTCGTGCTGCTCGGCGAGACGGTGACGCCGCTCGCGGGGCTTGCGATCGCCGTTGGCGTGGTCGGCGTGATTTTCGTCTCGCTCGCCGGCAAGCCGGTCGGGTTCGGATCCCTCGTCACCGCACTTGCCGGGCGCCCCGCGCAGATCGGTCTCGCCTCGGCGGCGATGTTCGGCCTGTCGGCCGTCTGCTACCGCGCCGCGTCGCTGTCGCTGGGCGGACCGGGTTTCCTGATGCAGGCGGCCTTCACGCTCGCCTTCGTCACGACCTTCCAGACCATTGCCATGATCGCCTGGATGGCGTGGCGCGAGCCGGACCAGCTCCGCGCCAGTGCGGTCAACTGGCGCGGCGCGGTGTGGGTGGGGCTGGTCGGCGTCGCCGGATCGGCCGGCTGGTTCACCGCGATGACGCTGGAGAAGGTGGCCTATGTGCGCGCGCTCGGCCAGATCGAGCTGATCTTCACCTTCATCGTTTCCTGGCGGATCTTCCGCGAGACCCTGCATCCGGCCGAACTGATCGGCACGGCGCTGATCGCGGGTGGCATCGTGCTGCTGCTTCTGGGCACCTGAACGGGCAGCCTGAAACGGCAGCACCGACCGCCGGTTCAGGCCTTTTTCACGAACTCGCAGAGAATGACGATCCGCTGGCCCTCGACCTTGCCTTCCAGGTGGCGGGGGTTGTCTTCCACCAGCGAGATCTTGCGCACGGCCGTGCCGCGCTTGGCGGTGAAGCCGGCGCCCTTGACGGGGAGGTCCTTGATGAGGGTCACCGTGTCGCCGGAGGCGAGAACGGTTCCGTTGCTGTCCACGTGAACGATCTTGTCGCCCGTTTCGAGGCCGGCTTCCGCCCAGCTCAGCGTGTCCTCGTCGAGATAGGCGATGTCGAGCACGTCGCGTGCCCAGGGGGCCTCGGAAAGCCCTTTGAGCAGCCGCCACGCGAGAACCTGCACCGCCGGCTCCGTGCTCCAGATGGCCTCGTTCAGGCACTGCCAGTGCGGCGCGTCCTGCGGGCCGTGCTCAAGTCCCTCGCGGCAGGTGTCGCAAACGGGCACGCTCACATCGCGGGGGGCGACCTCGAAAGCGGTCGCATCGGGGGAGGAACACAGGGCGCACTGGGTCATGAAGGCTCCGGACTGGCTTTTGGGGCGGGCCCGGGCGGAAAGCCCGGGGGAGGGCGGGTGCCCGTGTGGCATACGCCCCCCGCCCGGGTCCTGTCCATGCGGGAATACACCAAGTCCGGTGCTGGCTGTTCAGAACCCCTCGACGACGATCTTGCCGCGTGCGGTTCCCCTCTCGATCCGCCTGTGCGCCTCACGCAGCGTCTCGGCATTGATCGGGGAGAGTGTCTCCGAGACCGTCGTGCGCAGATGTCCTGCGTCGACCTCCCCGGCGATGAACGCCAGAAGCCGATGCTGCTCGATCATGTCCGGTGTCTGGAACATGGCGCGTGCGAACATCAGCTCCCAATGCAGGCTCGCGGCCTTCAGCTTCATCTGTTCCATGGGCATGGGCAGGTGCGTCTGGTCGATGGTGACGATGGAGCCCTGCGGACGGACGAGCTCGACCGCCTCCTCCCAGTGCGCCATGTCGTTGAAGATCGCAACGTGATCCACGTGCTCGAAGCCGAGCGCGCGGACCTGGGGCACCATCGGTTCCCGGTGGTTGATCACATGGTCGGCCCCGAGTTCGCGCACCCATGCCTCCGTCTCGGGACGCGAGGCGGTGGTGATCACGACAAGACCCGCACGCTTGGCAAGCTGGATGCCGATGGAGCCGACACCGCCGGCGCCTCCCACGATCAGGATCGAGCGGCCACGATCGGCGCCGTCCCGGTCGAGTCCCAGCCTGTCGAAGAAGGATTCATAGGCCGTGATCGCGGTGAGAGGCAGCGCGGCGGCCTCGGCGAAGGAAAGGCTCTTCGGCTTCGGGCCGACAATGCGCTCGTCGACGAGGTGGAATTCCTGGTTCGTGCCCGGCCGGGTCACGTCGCCGGCGTAGAAGACCTCGTCGCCCGGCTTGAAAAGGGTGACGTCAGGCCCGACAGCCTCGACGATGCCGCTTGCGTCATAGCCGAGCACGCGCGGAGTGTCCTCCACCGCGTCCTTCGGGGCGCGCTGCTTGGTATCGACCGGGTTGACCGCCACCGCCTGGACCGCGACGAGAATGTCGTGTCCTTCGGGGGCCGGCTTCGGCAGGTCGAAGTCTTCCAGGGATCGTGGATCGTCGATTGGCAGATATCGAGTCAGTCCAACGGCTTTCATCGCCAGATCTCCATGTCGTGAAAAGGGAAGGGATGGGTGGACAGGGCGGACGGTGGATCGTCCGCCCTGTCGTGACAAGACCGGTCAGGCGGCGGTCTCGAAGGCGGGGTAGGTCGAATACCCTGTCTCGTCGCCGCCGAACAGTGTCGCCGGATCGAGGTCGGCGAGCGGCAGGTTCTCCCGCAGCCGGCGGGGAAGGTCGGGATTGGCGATGAACGGACGCCCGAAGGCGACGATGTCCGCGTATCCCGCCGCAAGGATCGCTTCGGCGCGGGACAGGTCGTAGCGCCCGGCGACGATGATACGTCCGGAGTAGGCGGCGCGCAGCGCCTTGCGGAAGTCCTCCGGTGTCTCCGGCGCGTCGTCCCAGTCGGCCTCGGCAAGGTGCAGATACGCGAGACCGAGCGCGTCGATGCGCCGGCCCGCCTTCACCACGGTGTCGAGGATTTGCGGGTCGTGCATGCCCCGCTGCGTGATGACCGGCGAGAGCCGCAGCCCGGTGCGTTCGGCTCCCACGGCTCCCGCGACCGCCTCGACCACCTCCTGCAGGAAGCGCAGGCGGTTTTCCTGCGAGCCGCCGTAGCCGTCGTCGCGGGTGTTGGAACTCGAGCGCAGGAACTGGTCGATCAGGTAACCGTTGGCACCGTGGATTTCCACGCCGTCAAATCCGGCGGCGATGGCGTTTTCCGCCGCCCGGGCGTAGTCGGCGACGATACCGGGGATCTCGCCCGTCTCGAGCGCGCGCGGAACCGGGCTGTCGACCATGCCGCCCGTTCCGGTTTCGGGGTCCGCGACCCAGACCTGCGCCTGCGGGGAAATGGCCGAGGGCGCCACCGGCAGGTCGCCGCCGTGAAAGACCGGATGGCTCATGCGGCCCACATGCCAGAGCTGGGCGAAGATGCGTCCGCCGGCCGCGTGTACCGCCGCCGTCGTCTTGCGCCAGCCGGCAACCTGTTCATCGGAATGGAGACCGGGCGTGTAGGAGTAGCCCTGCCCCTGGGGCGAGATCTGGGTCGCCTCCGAGACGATGAGCCCGGCCGCGGCGCGCTGGGCATAGTAGGTCGCCATCATTTCGTTGGGCACGTTGCCGGGCTGCGTGCTGCGTGCCCGGGTCATGGGAGCCATGGCGATGCGATTGGCCAGCTCGAGGGGGCCGAGCGTGACGGGTTCGAAAAGGGATGTGGTCATCGGATTCGATCTCCGGTGTTTCCGCCTGGGGGAGGGATGGCCACCGTGGCCGCCCGCGTTGATCCCGATCTAGGTGTTGCGGCTCCTTCGGAAAATCGGCAGGATCTCGAAATCATAATTCGAGAAAGGCGAATAATGCTGCTCGACAACCTGGCGCTCTTCCTGCGGATCGTCGAACGTGGTGGCCTTGCGGCCGGCGGTCGCGATCTGGGGCTGTCGCCCGCGAGCGTCTCGGAGCGGCTCGCGGCGCTGGAGCGTCACTATGGAGTGAGCCTGCTGGTGCGCACCACGCGCAGCCTGCGGCTGACGGAGGAAGGGGCGACGCTGGTGGATGGCGCCCGCCGGCTTCTGGCGGCCGCGGAGGATCTCGACGGGCGCATCCGCCTGGGCGCCGACCGTCTTTCGGGCGTCATCCGTGTGACGGCGCCCGAGGATCTTGGGCGCCAGATCATCGTGCCTGCACTCGATCTTTTCCTGGAGGCGCATCCCGAGGTGACCGTCGATCTGGACCTGACCGACGGCTATGTCGATCTGGTCGGGCGGGGCTTCGATTTCGCCGTGCGCCACGGGGTTCTTGCCGACAGCAGCCTGAAGGCGCGTCCGCTTGGAGAGAACCGCCGGGTGGTCGTTGCCGCGCCCTCCTATGTGGAGCGGCATGGCGCGCCCGCGCATCCGGACGAGCTTGCCGGCCACGATTGCCTGCTGATGCGCTTCGGTGGCAACCTCGACCGACAGTGGTCGTTTCTCGTCGATGGCGAGATCCGCAACGTGACCGTGAGCGGGCGGCGGATCGCCAATGACGGCGGCATCGTCAGGCGGTGGTGTCGCGAGGGACGCGGGATCGCCCTGAAATCGGTCCGCGATGTTGCCGAAGACCTTGCCGAGGGGCGTCTGGTGGAGCTTCTCGGCGGCTTTTCCGCAGGCTGCACAGCATTGCAGATCGTCTATCCGCCGGGAATGACCCGCCCGCGCCGCGTGCGGATGTTGATCGATCATCTGGTGGCGGAACTCGGGAGCGAGAGAGCCGCCCGTCGGGACCTCAGTCCTCGCGCCTTGGACGGTTGACCAGCGTCACGAGCACGAAGGATATGATCATCAGCAGCACCCAGGCGTTGAGCTTGGCGAGCGAGACGAATGTCCAGCCGTTGGCTTGGTCGGGGTAGCGCCAGGCACGGGCGAAGGTGCCGAGGTTCTCGGCGAACCAGATAAAGAGCGCCACCAGGAAAAAGCCGAGCACCAGCGGCATGCGCTGGCGGTAGCGGTAGGCGGAATAATGCACCCAGGTCCGCCCGTAGAGCACGAAGAGCACCGCGAACAGGCCGAGCCGGATGTCGATCGTGTAGTGATGGGTGAAGAAGTTGACGTAGATCGCCAGCGCGAAGAGCCAGGTGGTCCACAGCGGCGGATAGTTGGTGTAGCCGAAATCGAGAATGCGCGAGATGCGGGCCAGATAGCTGCCGACCGCGGCGTACATGAAGCCCGAGAAAAGCGGCACGCCGCCGATGCGGAAGAAGCTTTCTTCCGGATAGATCCACGAGCCCGCCGCGGTCTTGAACACCTCCATCGCCGTTCCCACGACGTGGAAGATCAGGATGACCTTGGCCTCGTCCAGGGTTTCGTAGCGTGCCGCCAGCAGCCAGACCTGGATCGCCAGCGCGGCGAGGAACAGGAAGTCGTAGCGGGTGAGGGCCGCGCCGTCGGGATAGAGAAAGCGGGTCGCCAGGATCAGTGCCAGCAGCAGCGCGCCGAAGATGCAGGCGTAGGCCTGCTTGATGCCGAAGGCGAGAAACTCGGTCGCGGCACGTGCGAACACGCCCTTTCCAAGCCGCCGGTAGACGAGCGGCAGCACCCGGTGGAGCATCTTCTCCGTGCGCGAGGCGGCGTTGGCGGGGCGGCCCAGACGGCGCACGAGGTCCAGACCCATGGATCTTGCCTCAGCGACCGGGAGCCGAATCGAGTGCCCCGTGCACGGCACGCAGGAATCCGGTGAGGTCGTCCGTCACGAAGTCCACGTGCGGCGCCGCCTGTCCCTCCAGTTCCCAAGCGCCGCTGAAGACGGGCCGCGCGCCATCCGGCACGAGAAGCACGGTGCGCATCCCGAGCCGGTGCGGCGCGTCGAGATTGCGCGGCAGGTCCTCGAACATGGCCGCACGCGCCGGCGCCACGCCCGTGCGCTCCAGGAAGAGATTGTAGGTCTCGAGATTCGGCTTGGGCAGGAGCCCGGCCGCCACGATGTCGAAGATATCGTCGAAATGTTCGGAGATGCCGAGCCGCGCGGCCGTCCGCTCCGCATGCGGCCGGTCGCCGTTGGTGAAGATGAACTTGCGCCCGGGCAGTCGCCCGATCAGGTGGCCAAGCTCCGGGTTCGGCTCGACCGGCGAATAGTCGATGTCATGCACGAACTCGAGAAACGCGTCGGGCTCGATCTCATGCTCGATCATCAGCCCGCGCAGGGTCGTTCCGTACTCGTGGTAGAATGCCTTCTGGCGCAGGTGCGCCTCTTCCCGCGACAGGTCGAGGGCACGCGAGACATAGTCCGCGATGCGGGCATCGATCTGCGAGAACAGGTCGGCGCTCGCCGGATAGAGCGTGTTGTCGAGATCGAACACCCATGCCTCGACGCCCGCGAAGGCGCGCAGGTCGTGCCGGTGGGCGCGGGCGCGTTTCTCGCCGTCTTCCTCGTGTGCGGTCATGGACGGATGAGCGTTCCCGCGCCGTGGTCGGTGAACAGCTCCAGAAGCACCGCGTGCGGCACCTTGCCGTCCAGGATGACGACACCCTCCACGCCCCGCTCGATGGCCTCGATGCAGGTTTCCACCTTGGGGATCATGCCGCCCGAGATCGTGCCATCGGCGATCAGCTCGCGCGCCTGGCTGACGGTCAGTTCCTTGATGAGCTTCTTGTCGGCGTCGAGCACGCCGGGAACATCCGTGAGGAACAGCAGCCGCTTGGCGTCCAGCGAACCGGCAATGGCTCCGGCGAAGGTGTCGGCGTTGATGTTGTAGGTCTCGCCGTCCTCGCCGGGAGCGACCGGCGCGACGACGGGGATGATCTCTTCCTTCATCACCAGGCGCAACACGGTCGGATCCACGGTGCGCGGCGCGCCCACGAAGCCGAGGTCGAGGACCTTCTCGATCTGCGAATCGGGGTCGCGCACCTTGCGCTGCAGCTTCTCGGCCTTGACCAGGTTTCCGTCCTTGCCGCAAAGGCCGATGGCCTTGCCGCCTTCGGAATTGATGAGATGCACCACTTCCTTGTTGATCGAACCGGCCAGCACCATCTCGACGACTTCCACCGTGGCCCGATCGGTGACGCGCAGGCCGTTACGGAACTCGCTGCGGATGCCGAGCCGGTCGAGCATGGAGCCGATCTGCGGTCCGCCGCCGTGGACCACGACGGGGAGCACGCCGGCGAGGCGCAGGAGCGTGATGTCGCGGGCGAACGCGTGGCCGAGCTCGGCGTCTCCCATGGCGTGTCCGCCGTATTTCACGACGACGACCTGATCGTCGTAGCGCAGCATGTGCGGCAGGGCCTTGGAAATCACCTGGGCCGGGTTGAGGGCGGCGGTATCTGTCATGTCGGCGGGCACCTTCGGATGCGGGCGGCAGTCAGGCCGCTGTCACGGCGGGCAGGAGGACGACTCCGCGTGAGCGCGCCCCTGCCGCTCTATAACGGCTTTCCGGGTATCGCTCAATTGCGGGCGCGATGTGGCCGCCTCACGCAACGCCGGCGCGCATGTCACGCGTTTCGCCGGAGATGCGGGCATGGGAGCGGGCCAGAAGGTCCTCCATCTGCTCCACCGGAACCGGCCTGGAGAAGTGGAAGCCCTGCAGGTCGTCGCAGCCGATACGGGCAAGGAAGTGCTTCTGCTCGTCGGTTTCGATTCCCTCCGCCGTCACCTTCAGGCCGAGGTCGACGGCCAGCTTCACCACCGCCTGCGTGACCTTGTTGTGGTCGTGGCTCTCACCGAGCCCGCGAACGAAGGCGCGGTCGACCTTGAGCCGGTCGATGGAGAACTGCAGCAGATGGGTGAGGGAGCCGTAGCCGGTTCCGAAATCGTCGAGCACGATGGCAATGCCCATCATCTTGAGCTCGCGGATCACGGCGGCAAGGTCCCGGCTCGGGGTGAGCAGGATGTCCTCGGTGATCTCCAGTTCGAGATCGCGACCGTCGAAGCCGGTGCGCTCCAGGATCGTGCGCACCCGGTTGACGAGGCGCGGATCGCGCAGTTGCGCGGCGAAGAGATTGACGGACAGGCGGAATCCCTTGCCGTTCGCGCCGCGCCAGCCTTGTGTGCGCCGGCAGGCCTCCTCCAGCACCCAGTAGCCGACGTCGAGCGCGTGCCGGCTGCCGTCGAGAACGGGCAGGAAGGCGCCCGGAGGCAGCGTGCCGCGTTCGGGGTGGTTCCACCGCAGCAGCACCTCCGCGCCGACGATGGCCTCGTCGTCGATGCGCACCACGGGCTGGTAGACGAGCTGGAACTGATGCGCGTCGATGGCCTCGCCGAGCTCACGGGTCAATGTGTTGCGGGTGTCCGCGTCACGACGCATCTCCATGTCGAAGATGGTGAAGCGCGCCCGGCCGAGGCTCTTCGACTGGTAGAGCGCAAGGTCGGCGTTGCCCATGATCTGGCCGAACGAGGCGCCGTGGTCGGGCAGCACGGCGATACCGATGCTGCAGCCGCACTCCACGATCTCGGGGCCCGCCTCGAAGGGCGCGCCGACGGCCTGGGCGATCGCGGCCGCGTATTCGGGGATCGCGCCGTCGCGCGCGAGATTCGGCTCCAGGATGGCGAATTCGTCACCGCCGAGGCGGGCGACGGAAGCGTTTTCGCCGACACAGGCCTTGAGGCGGCGGGCTATCTCGATCAGGAGTTCATCGCCGCAAGAATGGCCGTGCGTGTCGTTGACGAGCTTGAAGTTGTCCACGTCGAGGACGAACACCGTGGCGCTGCGCCCGGTTTCCTGCCAGTCGCGGAAGGTGTCGGCCACGCGCTGCTCGAACCGGCGCCGGTTGGCGAGGCCGGTGAGCGGATCCCGATGGGCGAGGGCCTCGATCTGGCGCCGCACCACTTCCTCGGCCGTCACGTCGCGCGCGGACCCGCGATAGCCGAGGAAGACGCCGGACCGTCCGAAGACGGGGCGCCCGCTGATCGAGTGCACGCGCTCGACATCCCCGTCATGCCAGCGAAAGCGCAGGTCGCGGAATGACTTGCGATCGTCGAGATCGGCCTTGTGCCGGGCCCAGAAGGCCTCGCTCTCGCCGTTTCCGATGACGGAATCCCAGCGGGTCTTGCCCAGCAGGTCGTGAAAGCGCGCACGCGCGCCGTCGTCCGAACCGGACAGGAACGTGAACCGATAGGCCGTGTCCTGTTCCCAGATCCAGTCGGAGGCGATGTCGAGATAGTCGCTGAGCCGCGCGTCGCGCTTCATGCCCTCGAACACGCGCACGCACAAGGCCGTCAGGGCCTCCATGACGGCATGCTGGTCGGATGTGAGCCCCTCCGGGCGTACGGCCGGATCGATCACGCACAGCGTGCCGAGAGCCGTTCCACGGCCCGAGCGAATCGGAAAGCCGGCATAGAAGCGGTTGCCATCCTCCGGCATAACGTAGGGGTAATGCGCGAAGCGGGGGTCCTTGCTCAGGTCCGGCACGATGAGGGGGATCTTGCCGCAATAGGCGACGCCGCAAACCGACTTTGCGGTTTCGGTCTGGCGCACGTCCGAGCCGACCGCCGCCGCCACATGCAGGATCTCGCCCTCGGCAAGCGTGATGAACGACTTTCGGGTTCCCGTGACCCGCGCCGCGATCTCGACGATACGCTGGAGCGATACGTCCCCGCGCCCGTCGGTCAGCGGCAACCCGGCCACAGTGCCCCTGTTCTGCCCGGTCTGCGGTCGGCCATTGCCGCCTGAACCGGGCGCACCCCCGTTGTGCTCGACCATGTCCACCCCTTCCAAAACATATAAATTACATATGTAAATTTACGCTACGTTAAAATGTGCAGAGTCGTGAGGGAAGTCGAGTTGCCAGCCCGACCTGCCAGCCAGCGAATTCACACCTCGAAAGCGGCGGTCGTCAAGCCTTGCCTACCAGGAGGCAAGCGTATGAATCTCCGCGCGCAGGTCCGCAATTCCCGCCATCTTGTCCGATGACGTCCTGATCAGCGAGGGATATGCGGCCGGGCGCTTGGAAATCCGCGCCAGCGATTCCTCCGCGACGCGTTCGACGGCGCCCGGCTTGATCTTGTCGATCTTGGTCAGGACGATCTGGTAGTTGACCGCCGCCCGGTCGAGAAGATCCATCGTCTTCAGGTCGACATCCTTGATGCCGTGCCGGCTGTCGATCAGCATGAAGACGCGCCGCAGGCGCGCGCGCCCCTGAAGGAAGGTGAAGACGAGGTCGGTCCACGCATCGACCAGCGACTTGGGTGCCTGGGCGTAGCCGTATCCGGGCATGTCGACCAGCGTCACCGGACTGTCGGGGGCGTGAAAGAAGTTGAGCATCTGGGTGCGGCCGGGGGTGTTCGATGTCCGTGCCAGTCCCTTCACGCCGGTCAGGGCGTTGATCAAGCTGGATTTCCCGACGTTCGAGCGGCCCGCGAAGGCCACCTCGACCCGCTCGGCCTGCGGAAGCTGGTCGAGCGTCGCGACGCTGGTCTGGAACGTCCAGGGACGGCGGAACAATAGCCGGCCGGCTTCCAGGGCCTCTTCGGTGGGGGCAAAAGGGTTTTCGGCGTCGCTCATCGTGGCCCGGTGCCTGTGCCGCCCGGGCAGCCCGGCGCGGCATGCTCTTGTGTGATTGTGACGGTCCGAACCACGAGGCGCGGACCGTCGTGCCTCAAGGGGCCTGGCGGAGTGCCTCGGGATCCGCACCGCGGATGGCGTCGAGATTTCGCGTGATGCGGTCCGCAGGCCAGGTCCACCAGGCCGTTTCCAGCAACGTCGCGATCGTCACCTCATCGAAGCGGTATCGCACAACCCGCGCCGGGTTGCCAGCCACCACCGCGTAAGGGGGAACGTCGCCGGCAACCACGCTCATGGCGCCGACGATGGCGCCGTCGCCGATGGTGACGCCGGGCAGGATCGTCGCGTCACGGCCGATCCACACGTCGTTGCCCACCCTCGTGTCCCCGCGCAATCCGGAAAGGATCCCGGTGGGGTCGAACCCGTCCTCCCAGCCATTGGCGAAGATGTTGAAGGGGTAGGTCGACAACCCCGTCATGTCGTGGTTCGCGCCGTTCATGATGAAGCGCACGCCGGTCGCAAGGGCGCAGAAGCGCCCGATCACCAGCCGGTCGCCGATGAAATCGTAGTGATAGAGGACGTTGCGGTCCTCGAACTCCGCCGCGTGGTCGGGGTCGTTGTAGTAGGTGAAGTCGCCCACCTCGATGGTCGGGCGCGTGATGACGGTCTTCAGGAAAACCGTGTGCGTGGCGCCGCCCATCGGGTGGCGCGTCTCGGGGGATGGTCCGTGCATGAGGAAGTCCTGGCAGCGGGAGGGACGCCGTTCCGGCGCGGTCCGCATCGCTCGTGGCATCCGGAAAGGCGTGTGAGGTCTTGCGGGTCCTTCGTGCAGCCCGCCGCTTGCTGGCGGCGGTGCGCGGGACGGGCCTCACAACATGACGATGGCACGGCTCCCGTCAGGAGATCTTCGTGCCCTCGTCGTGACCGTTCGGTCCGTCCTCAGTGCTGCTTGTTCATTGGCAGGGTCCTCCGCTTGGGCGGGTATGTGCGGGCAAATGCGTCCGCCTCGTGCCGGATATCTTGAATAATGGTGAGCCCTTGCGCGCGTCGCAACCCGCGCGGCCTGGACAGGATCACAAAAAAGCCCCGCGTCGGAGGACGCGGGGCTTTCGGGTCACACTGGGGACGGGCCTCAGTTGGCCTTGTCGTCCGCGGGCTTTCGTCGCGAGAACGTGCCCTTGAGATTGTCCCAGAGTTCGATCTTCACGCCCTGGCGGCGCATGATCACCGCCTGCTGCGCGATCGACAGGGAGTTGTTCCAGGCCCAGTAGATCACCAGACCGGCCGGGAAGGAGGCCAGCATGAAGGTGAAGAGCACCGGCATCCAGGTGAAGATCATCTGCTGGGTCGGATCTGGCGGGGCCGGGTTCATCTTCATCTGGACGAACATCGTGATGCCCATGATGAGCGGCCAGACGCCGAGCATCAGCAGGTGCGGCGGATCCCAGGGGATCAGGCCGAACAGGTTGAAGATCGAGGTCGGGTCCGGGGCGGAGAGATCCTGGATCCAGCCGAAGAAGGGCGCGTGCCGCATCTCGATGGTGACGAACAGGACCTTGTACAGCGAGAAGAAGACCGGGATCTGGATCACCACCGGCAGACAGCCCGCCAGCGGATTGATCTTCTCCTTCTTGTACAGCTCCATCATCGCCTGCTGCTGCTTCTGCCGGTCGTCGGCATAGCGTTCGCGAATCTCGGTCATCTGCGGCTGCACGAGCTTCATCTTGCTCATGGAGACGTAGGACTTGTTGGCGAGCGGGAAGAAGACGAGCTTGATCATGACCGTCACGGCCAGGATCGCCACGCCGAAGTTTCCGACGAGGTGATAGAGCCAGTCGATGAGGAAGAACATCGGTTTGGTGAGGAAGTAGAACCAGCCCCAGTCGATGAGCAGGTCGAACTGCTTGATCGACAGGTCGTCGCGGTAGGCGTTGAGGAGCTTGGTCTCCTTGGCGCCCGCGAAGAGATGCGTCTTGGTGCCGTTCGTCTCGCCCGGCGCGATGGTCAGGGCGTCGCCGAGATAGCTTGCGCGGTAGCTGTCGGTGCCGGCCGCATAGGCGAATTCCGGCTCGAACGCGGTTTCGCCTTCGGGAATGAGCGTCGAGGCCCAGTACTTGTCGGTGATGCCGAGCCAGCCGCCGGTGGTGGAGCCGAGGCGCTGCGGGCCGTCCTCCTTGAGGTCGGAATAGTCGACCTCGCGCAGGCCCTCCTCGCCGAGCACGCCGATGAGGCCCTCGTGAAGGATGTAGAAGCCGGCGGTCTTCGGGGTGCCGAAGCGGTCGATCAGGCCGTAGGGATAGAGCTCGACCGGCTCACCGGTCGCGTTCGTCACCCGCTGGTCGATGGAGAACATGTAGTTGGCGTCGACCGAGATCACGCGCTCGAAGGTCAGGCCGTTGCCATTGTCCCAGCTCAGCGTGACCGGGGTGTCCTGGGTCAGGCGCGCGCCCTCGGGGACGTTCCAGGTCGTGGTGGGGCCGGGCACTGCGATCTTCGCGCCCTGGGCGGTCGCGTAGCCGAAGTCGGCATAATAGGCGTCGGGCGCCTGGCGCGGCGAGAACAGCACGATGGTCGGGCTGTCGTCCTCGACGGTTTCGCGGAACTTCTTCAGCCGGATGTCGTCGATGCGGCCACCCACGAGATTGATCGAGCCGGAAATGCTCGGCGTCTCGATGGGCACGCGCGGGCTTTCCGCAAGTGCCGCCGCGCGGTCGAGCGTTGCCGCCTGGCCGGCGCTGCCGGGCACGCTGGCGTTCGTCGTCGCGCTGCCGCCCGGGGCGGGCGTGGCATGGGTCTCGCCATCGGCGGTGCCGGACTGAGCCTGCTCGGCCTGCTGCGACTGGGCGGCCTCGCGCTGTCGCTCGATCTGGGGCTGGGCGACAAAATACTGCCATCCGAGCAGGACGATCAGGGACAGGACGATTGCCAGGATCGTGTTGCGGTTGTCAGCCATAGTCGGCGGTCATCCTTGCGGGTTGGGACGGTTTGACCGGGCCGGGGCGGGGCGCGATTGCGTCCGCGAGCCCTTTTTGCCCCTTGCGGGGCGCGGCGAAGTCTCTGCGGAAAGCGGCGCCCGGGCAAGCCCCCGCGACAGATCGCGCAGGAGATCCTGAAAGTCCTGGCTCAGCGCGCCGCGACGGCCCACAAGCACATAGGACACATCGTGCCGGGCCTCGGCGGCGACTTCGCGCACGGCCGCGCGCAGGCGTCGGCGGATGCGGTTGCGCTCCACGGCATTGCCGGTCTTCTTCGTGACCGTGTAGCCGATGCGCGGCGGGCCCGGAACCGGGGCTGCCTGCAGCACGAAAGCGCGCCGAGGCAACCGGCCACCCTTTGCGATGGCCAGAAACTCGGCACGCTTCTTGAGCGTCGGCAATGTATCCGGCGGCACGGGATCGCTCGGCAGTGTCGCGGACACGAGAGCCCCCTTCCGCCGCCGTTGGCGCTGGCCGTTACGCGCTCAGCCGCTTGCGGCCCTTGGCGCGGCGGCGGGCGATGACCTGACGACCGTTCTTGGTGGCCATGCGGCTGCGGAAGCCGTGGCGGCGCTTGCGAACGAGGCGGCTCGGCTGGTAGGTGCGCTTCATTGTTTCTTCTCCCGCGCGCGATGGGCGCGCGGCCCTGGTTTTCGAATTGTCTGGTGGTCGAGTCCCGCCCGATCACCGGTCAGTCCGCAGACGGTCTGAACGGCAGTCGTACGGTCGTTCTGGGCGCCGAGCGTGTCAGCACGACCCGATTTCGGGGCTTATACGGGTCGTCCTGCGGGAAGTCAACGAAAACGGGGCATGATCGGGGGGGATTGTAACGCCGGGTTTCCCGTCTTCTCACGCTGGGGTGAAGCCGGCCTCGCGGCGGGATCACTTCGCGGTGAGACAGCCCGTTTTCCACCCGATCGATACCAGATTCACGGTAGCAGGGGAGACGGGAGAACGCGGAAGGCCGACCGCCGGCTCCGTTTCCGGGACCGAAAGTGCCGGTCCCGGCCCCCAGGCATGAGGAGAGGTGATGCCGGACGAGACCACACGAGAGACGCGCCGGGGCGATGCTCCCCGCGACGAGACCCATGCGGGGCGTCGCGGCATGATGCGCAGGTTCCTGCCGCTTGCCGGGCTCGCCGGTGTGATGCTCGCGGTCTATCTCTCCGGCGGTCACGCGTTTCTCTCCCTGTCGAACCTGATCCGCCAGCGCGCGGCGCTCGCGGCTCTGGTCGAGGCGAATCTGCTGCTTGCCTGCGCCACCTTCGCGGTCGTCTACGTGGTTGCCGTGGCGCTGTCCTTTCCCGGCGCGTCGCTGCTGACGATCATGGGCGGTTTCCTGTTCGGCTGGCTGCTCGGCGGCACCCTGACGGCGGTTTCCGCGACTCTGGGCGCGACGGTCGTGTTTCTGATCGCGCGCACATCGCTCGGATCCGCCTTGCGGGGCGAGGCCGGCCCGTTCCTGACGCGCATGGCCGATGGTTTTCGCAAGGACGGCTTCCACTATCTGCTGTTCTTGCGTCTGGCGCCGGTCTTTCCGTTCTGGCTCGTCAACATCGCCCCGGCGCTGTTCGACATGCGCCTGCGTCCGTATCTCGTGGCCACCTTCGTCGGGATCCTGCCGGGAACCTATGCCTACGCCTTCATCGGCACCGGGCTCGACAGCGTCATCGCGGCGCAGGAAGCCGCCGATCCCGGATGTGCGGCCGCCGGAACCTGCCATATAGAAGTTTCGGCGCTCGTCACGGGCGAGCTTGTGGCGGCCTTCGCGGTTCTCGCCCTTGCCGCCCTCGTTCCGGTCGTCGTGCGTCGCCTGCGTCCGCGCGGCGGCCCGTCCGGCGAATCGTGATCCCGTCCCTGGAAAGGAAGTCGCCATGTCGCATGTCCTGACTCCCGACATCTGCGTCGTCGGTGGCGGTTCGGGCGGCCTGTCCGTTGCCGCCGCGGCCGCTGCCTTCGGAGTGGAGGTCGTCCTTGCCGAAAAGGGGCCGATGGGCGGCGACTGCCTCAACACCGGCTGTGTGCCGTCCAAGGCGCTGATCGCGGCCGCCCGCGCGGCCCGCCACGCCAGGGACGCGGGCGGTTTCGGCATTTCCACCGGGGAGGTGCATGTCGATTTTGCCGCCGTCAACGCGCATGTGCATGGCGTGATCGAGGCTATTGCCCCGCATGATTCCGTCGAACGCTTCGAGGGACTTGGCGTGAGGGTCCTGCAGGACGCGGCCCGTTTCGTGGACGCCCGTACGATTGCCTGCGCGGGCATGCTGGTTCGTGCGCGCCGCTTCGTGATCGCCACGGGCTCGCGTCCGGCCGTTCCGCCGATTCCCGGTCTCGACCGCGTTCCCTATCTCACCAACGAGACGGTGTTCGGCCTCACCGAATGTCCCGGACACCTGCTGGTGATCGGAGGCGGGCCGATCGGCGCGGAGCTTGCCCAGGCCCATGCGCGCCTCGGCGCCAGGGTGAGCGTCGTCGAGGCGGAGCGCGTCCTGGGGCGCGAGGATCCCGCGCTCGTCGCTCCGGTGCTGGAGGCACTGCGCGCCGATGGTGTCGACATGGTGGAGAGTGCAAGGGTCGTGGCCGTGGAGGGGCGGGCGGGCAACATCCGCCTGACCCTGGAGTGCGACGGCGCGCGCCGCGAGATTGCCGGCACCCATCTTCTGGTCGCCGTCGGGCGCAGGCCCTCGATCGGCGGACTGGGACTGGAGGCGGCCGGTATCGCCCATGGCCCGCGCGGGATTGAGGTCGGATCCGACCTGAGAACCTCCAACCGCCGCGTCTACGCCATCGGCGATGTGGCCGGGGGCGCGCAGTTCACCCATGTTGCCGGCTATCATGCCGGGCTGGTCGTGCGCTCGATCCTGTTTCGCCTGCCGGCACGTGAGAATCGCGACATTCTGCCGCGTGTGACCTTCACCGAACCCGAGATCGGGCACGTCGGCCTCACACCGGACGAGGCGCGCGCGCGGTTCGGGGACAAGGCCGTTCGCGTTCTGGAGGCGCCCTTTTCCGGCAATGACCGGGCACGGACCGAGCGCGCCACGCAAGGCTGTGTGCGGCTCGTGGTCGCCGGGCGCGGGCGAATTGTCGGTGGCGCGGTGGTGGGCCCGAGCGGAGGAGAGATCACCAACCTGCTGAGCGTGCTTGTCGCCCGACGCATGAGCGTGCGCGAGATGGCGTCCGTCGTGCTTCCTTATCCGTCCCTTTCGGAAGCTGTTCGCCGCGCGGCGATTTCCTACTATGCTGAGAGCACGAAGAACCCGTGGCTGCGGCGGGTGTTGCGCCTGCTTGCATGGTTCGGCTAGCCGGACGGATGCGGGCGGGTGGGCCATCGCGGCCGCAGCGCGCAAGGGCAGGCGGGACCACGTGACGAGGCCGCAATCAGGCAGCAGCGGATCAGCCGGGAGACAGGCTCCGCCGGACCCGGGGCCGGGGACGGGCGGTCCAACGCCCGGCATGGATGCCGGAGCGGTGACAGGACCGGCGGCGGGCCAGGTCTCCGCGCGAACCGGTGTCGCGCCCGAGGGGGCGGACGGTGGTGGCGGTGCACCGGCGGAGGTGCGCCGCTGGAGCGGCCTGTCCGGCAAGCTGCTCATCCTGACCGTCCTGTTCGTGATGCTGAGCGAAGTGCTGATCTTCGTTCCCTCGATGGCCAACTTCCGCAACACCTGGCTCAACGACAAGCTGACCATCGCGGGTGTGGCGGCGAGCGTTCTGGTCGAGACCGACATGGTGTCGCCGGCGGTGCAGGCCGAGCTCCTGCGCACCACCGGCGCGGTTGCGATCGCACTCAACGACGGCGACCGCCGTCGCCTCATCGCCATGGCGCCGCAGGCCGTTGCCGGTGACGACATCCGCATGACCATCGACATGGGCGAGGCGGATCCTGTGACGTCGATCATGCAGAGCGTGCACACGTTGCTTGCCGGCGGCGAGGGGTTCCTGCGGGTCGTGGGGCCGAGCCAGATGGGGCTTGGCGGACGCGTGGACATCGTGCTGCCCCAGGCGATGCTGCGCGATGCGATGCTCGGGTTCGCCGTGCGCATCCTGGCCCTGTCCCTGGTGATTTCCGCGATCACCGCCACGCTCGTCTATCTGTCGCTGCGCTGGATGTTCGTGCGTCCGATCCGCCGGCTGACCGGGTCGATGGCACGGTTCCAGGCCGCGCCCGACGATCCCGCGCGGATCATCGTGCCGTCCGCGCGCAACGACGAGGTCGGCGATGCGGAGCGCCGTCTGGCGGGCATGCAGGCCAAGCTTGCCGAAACGCTCGAGCAGCGCCGCCAGCTCGCCAATCTCGGACTGGCCGTGTCCAAGATCAACCATGACCTCAGGAACCTGCTTGCCTCCGCGCAGCTCTTTTCCGAGCGTCTCGAGATGGTCTCCGATCCGACGGTGCAACGCCTGGCGCCCAAGATCCTGGCAACGCTCGACCGGGCGGTCGGCTACACCCGCTCCGTTCTCGACTACGGCAGCGCGCGCGAGGCACCGCTGAGACGCAGGCTCGTGCGTCTCGACGTGATCGCGCGGGACGTGGGCGAGGTCCTTGGGCTGTCCGGGGAGGGAGACGTTGCCTTCGACAATCGCATTCCGCAGGGCGCGGAGGTCGATGCCGATCCCGAGCAGCTCTTCCGCATCCTGATGAACCTGTCGCGCAACGCCGTGCAGGCCCTTCGGGCCGACGACAATCCGGCTGCCGTGCGCCGGCTCACGCTCGAGGCGGACTGCGGTTTCGAGGGCGCGACGATTCGGATTTCCGACACGGGACCGGGCATTCCTCCCGAGCGGCGCGACCAGCTTTTCCACCCCTTCCAGTCGGCGGCCAAGAAAGGGGGCACCGGACTGGGGCTCGCCATCGCTGCCGAACTGGCGCACGCCCATGGCGGCAGCATCCGCCTGCTGGACCGGCCCGGCCCAGGGGCGTCATTCGAGCTTGTCATTCCGGCACGTGCCGCACGAGGTGATTCCGCAAGCGATTGAAAACGCTGACCTTGTGGGGCGTTTTCAACAGATTTGCGACAGGGGCCGGTCCGTTTGAAAAAAATCGCAGCGCTTGCTTGCAATCGGCGAAGGTCCGGGATAGGTATTGCGCCCTGTCAGGGGGCGTTGCCAACCTGACGGTTTCGGAGCCGGACGCGTCCAAGCGTCATGGCTCGAGAGAAGCGCCCGTAGCTCAGCTGGATAGAGCACCAGACTACGAATCTGGGGGTCAGAGGTTCGAATCCTTTCGGGCGCGCCACTCTCCTTCTTCCTCCGAAATTTGCGTTTTCGTCAGGGTCTGCGTCTTGCACGCGGACACGTCTGGCGTTTCCCTGTCCGGGGTTCGCGCTCATGACGTTTCGCTGGAGTTCTCATGACAAACCGGGATGTGACGATCCGGCCGTTCGAGGC
Organism: Stappia sp.; assembly: GCA_002722295.1. Classification (GTDB taxonomy): domain Bacteria; phylum Pseudomonadota; class Alphaproteobacteria; order Rhizobiales; family Stappiaceae; genus Stappia. Next base: position 33,551 of record PBLF01000031.1, read on the forward strand.
GGCAACGGACATCGAGCCGCTGTCGGACATCTGGCTTGAGGCCTCGCGCCGCGCGCATCCTTTCATCGGCGAACAGCGTTTGCTCGCGCAGCGCGGACTGGTGAAGGAAAAATATCTTCCCGAGGCGGAGACATGGGTGGCCTGCCGCTGTGGCGATCCGGTCGGCTTCATCAGCCTCCTGGGCAGCTTCATCGGCGCCGTCTTCGTCGCTCCGGACCTGCAGGGGCAGGGGATCGGGCGCAGGCTCATTGCCCATGCGCTTGAGCTGAAAGGCGAATTGTCTCTGGAAGCCTACACCGCGAACGCGCAGGCCATGGCGTTCTATGCGCGCCTCGGGTTTCGTGAAGTGTCGCGCAGGCCGACCGACGACGAGGGCCTGCCGTTCGAACTGGCGCTGTTGCGTCTGGCCGGGCAGGCTCCGGGACGTGTGACCGGGGCTCTCAGCACTCGACCACGTTGACCGCGAGACCGCCCTTGGACGTCTCCTTGTACTTGTCGGTCATGTCGATGCCGGTCTGGCGCATGGTCTCGATGCAGCTGTCGAGAGGCACGAAGTGGATGCCGTCGCCACGCAGGGACAGCGAGGCGGCGGTGACCGCCTTGACCGCGCCGAAGGCGTTGCGCTCGATGCAGGGGACCTGAACCAGGCCGCCGATCGGGTCGCAGGTCATGCCGAGGTGGTGTTCCAGCGCGATCTCGGCCGCGTTCTCCACCTGCTCGTTGGTGCCGCCGAGCGCGGCGCACAGGCCCGCGGCCGCCATTGCCGAGGCCGATCCCACCTCGCCCTGGCAACCGACCTCGGCGCCCGAGATCGAGGCGTTCGACTTGATGATGCCGCCGATCGCCGCCGCCACCAGCAGGAAGGTGCGGATGCCCTCCCGTCCCGCGTCCGGACAATGGTCGAGGTAGTAGCGGATGACGGCGGGCACCACGCCGGCGGCCCCGTTGGTGGGGGCGGTGACGAGCGTTCCCCCGGCCGCGTTCTCCTCGTTGACGGCCATGGCGTAGACGCCGAGCCAGTCCATCACCGTGTGCTGGAAGCCGCGGTTGTTGCCGCGCTCGCTGATCAGCTTCGCGTGGATATCGCGGGCGCGACGGCGCACCTTCAGCCCGCCCGGCAGCGTGCCTTCCCGTGACAGGCCGCGCTCGAGGCAGGCGTTCATGACCGACCAGATCCGGTCGAGACCCGCGTCCAGATCCGCCTCCCGGTCCGCGCCGCCATCGCGCGCGATCTCGTTGGCGCGCTTCATCTGCTCGATGGTGAAGCCGCCGGCCTTGCCCATGGCCAGCATCTCCTTCGCCGTCCGGAAAGGGTGGGGAACCCCCGGCTCGGCCGTTTCGGGCGCGTCGCTCTGGTGGGCGGCCAGTTCCTCGGCATCGACCACGAAGCCGCCGCCGACCGAGTAGAGCGTCATTTCCAGAAGCGGTTGGTCCTGCCCGTCGAGCGCGCGGAAGATCATGCCGTTGGCGTGGCCCTCGAGCGGGGGGCCGTAGTCGAAGACGAGATCGGTTTCCGGATCGAAGGCGATGTCGCCGAGACCCGGCGGATGGATGCGGCGCTCCCGGGCGAGCCGGTCGAGGTCGTCGTCCACGGCATCCGGGTCGATGGTCGCCGGCTCGTGGCCGAGCAGGCCGAGGAACACGGCCCGGTCGCTGGCGTGCCCCTTGCCGGTGAAGGCGAGAGATCCGTGCAGCGAGGCGACGACGCGCGCGGGTCGCAGGTCCTTGTCACGCAGGGCCTGCAGAAAGCGTGCCGCGGCCACCATCGGTCCCATGGTGTGGGACGAGGACGGGCCAATGCCGATCTTGAAGATGTCGAACACGCTGATGAACATGAGCTTTCCTTCCCACGGGCGAACGCGGAGCAAGATCATGCCGTGCTTTGGCACCGACGTCACCCGGCGAGCGGGGGAGCGCCGCAATCGCGAGATTCGCCGTCGTTTTCAGGCGGTGGGTACGGGGGCGGGAGAGACCTCTTCCGGCCACAGGAAGGCGTAGACGGCCAGCGAGAAGCCGATGTGTTCGCGCAGCAGCGACGTTGCCGCTTCGCTGTCACGCGCGAGTGCCGCGTCCATGAGCGCGGTATGATGCGAAAGCCCGACCGTGCGCTCCAGCAGGGCCCGGAAGGCGGCGCGATTGCCGTCGTCCAGGCTGGTGTCGCGGGTGGGCACCAGAACCATGTGGCGGTGATGGCGGCGCAGTTCCTCGGTGATCTGGCGCTGGAAGCGGGACAGGGTGTGCGACCGGCCGGCCGACAGGAGCGCTTCGTGAAAGGCATCGTGCGCGGCCTCCCAGGCGTCGGTCTCGCGGGCGTCCATGTCCGGCCCCAGTGCCGGCGCGCGCGAAAGCCGGTGATGGGCCGCGACGACGCGCGCCTCCCAGTCCTCGTCCCCATGGGCGATGGATCGTGCCAGAAGCGTTTCCTCCACGCTCCGGCGGGCGACCTGGAGGTCGCGCAGGGCTTCCGCCGAAACGGGCGCTACCCGGTAGCCGCGATTGCGTTCCGACACGACCAGCCCCTCCGCCTCGAGCCGCGACAGGGCCTCGCGCAGGGGAGTCCAGCCCAGTCCGTAGCGGGCGCTCAGGCCGGAGACGGCGAGCGTCGCCCCGGGCTGCAGCACGCAGTGCAGGATGTCGGACTTGAGCCGCGCGAAGGCTTCGTCGGTCTTTGCCATGGCCGTTCGGTGATCTCCGAGCCTGTGTCCTGTCCTGCCATGCCGTCACATGAACAGGACGGATCTGATATGATCGATGCGATTATATATAATCTAGTTGTGGTCGCCAATGTCTCTTGCTAGCCTCCGGTCGATCCTGCGGGGAGGGACGGGTGTTCCCGCGTGGACATGCTTGCAGGCACGACAGACCGAGGACCGGAGAAGATGACCGCATCGCGCGAAACCGACTGGCAGGCGCTGGACCGCAATGATCCGCTTGCCGCCAAGAAGGCGGCCTTCCGCATTCCCGATGGCGTGATCTATCTCGACGGCAACTCGCTCGGCGTCCTGCCGGAGGCGGTTCCCGCGCGCATGGCGAAGGCTGTCGAGCAGGAGTGGGGGCAAAGCCTCATCCGGGCGTGGAACGAGCATGACTGGTTCACGCTGCCCCAGCGTGTCGGCGACCGCATCGGCCGGCTGGTGGGCGCCGCTCCGGGCCAGGTGACGGCCTGCGACAACACATCGATCAACGTGTTCAAGGTTCTGGCCGCCGCGCTGTCGCTCAATCCGCAGCGCAAGGTGATCCTGTCGGACAGCGGCAATTTCCCGACCGACCTCTACATGGCGCAGGGCATTCGCGACATGCTCGACAAGGGGCATGAACTGAAAGTGGTTGCGCCGGAGGAGGTTGCCGGCGCCATCGACGACAGCGTCGCGGTGATGATGCTCACGCAGGTCGACTACCGCACCGGGCGCTGCCACGACATGGCGGCACTGACGAAAAAGGCCCATGACGCGGGCGCGCTGGTCATCTGGGACCTTGCCCATTCCGCCGGGGCCTTCGCCGTCGAGCTGGACGCCGCCGCCGCCGATTTCGCGGTCGGTTGCGGCTACAAGTATCTGAACGGCGGTCCCGGTGCGCCGGCATTCCTCTATGTCGCCGCTCGTCACCAGGACAGGGTTGCCCCGGCGCTCACGGGCTGGATGGGCCATGACGCGCCGTTCGCCTTCGATCTCGACTACCGGCCCGACGCGGGCATCGGCCGGATGCGTGTCGGCACGCCGCCGATCCTGTCGCTCAGCGCGCTGGATGCCGCGCTCGACGTCTTCGACGACGTGGACATGAACGTGCTGCGCGAGAAGTCGGTATCGCTTTGCGAGCTTTTCATCGCGGAGGTGGAGCGCCGGTGCCCGGAGCTGACGCTGGCCAGTCCGCGCGAGGCCGCCGTGCGCGGCTCGCAGGTCTCCTTCTGCTTCGACAATGGCTATGCCCTGGTACAGGCGCTTATCAGCCGAGGCGTGATCGGGGATTTCCGTGCGCCCGACGTGGCGCGCTTCGGCTTCACGCCGCTCTACATCTCCCACGCCGACGTGATCCGTGCCTGCGAAATCCTGGAGGAGATCGTGAAGACCCGCGCCTGGGACCGGCCGGAATTTCACGCAAGGGCGAAGGTCACCTGAGGGGGAGCGGGAATGAGCGATGTAAAGGGGCTGTCGCCCTATGATCCTGCCGACGACGGCGCGCAGATGGAATTCGACGGGCGCATGTCCTACGGCGACTATCTGGCGTTGCCGAAGATCCTGACCGCCCAGGCGCCGCTGTCGGACGCCCATGACGAGTTGCTGTTCATCATCCAGCACCAGACGTCCGAACTGTGGATGAAGCTCGCGATCCACGAGCTTCTGGCCGCCAAGCGCTCCATTGCGGGCGATCGCGTGGAGCCGGCCTTCAAGATGCTGAGCCGCATGGCGCGCATCTTCGAGCAGCTGACCGGGGCCTGGCAGGTGCTGCGTACGATGACGCCGTCGGAATACACCGAGTTCCGCGACGCGCTTGGCCAGTCCTCCGGATTCCAGTCGTATCAGTACCGGGCGATCGAGTTCCTGGCCGGCAACAAGAATGCCGCCATGATGCGCCCGCATGCCCATGTGAAGGGGGTGCACGACTGGCTCGAGGCGATCCGCCAGGACACGAGCATCTACGACGAGGCCATCCGCCTGCTGGTGCGCTCGGGCTTCGAGATCGATCCCGACCAGGTGGGGCGCGACGTGTCGCTGCCCTATGAGCGCAACGAAAGCGTCCACGCGGCGTGGCTTGCCGTCTACCGCGATCCGCACAAGCACTGGGCGCTCTACGAACTGGCTGAAAAGCTTGTCGACTTCGAGGATTACTTCCGCCGCTGGCGCTTCAATCATGTGACCACGGTCGAACGCGTCATCGGCTTCAAGCGCGGCACCGGCGGAACCTCGGGCGTGACCTACCTGAAGCGGATGCTCGAGGTGGTTCTGTTCCCGGAGTTGTGGGACATTCGCGCGGACATGTAGCCTCGGCGCACCGGGGCCTGCGACATGAAACGGGAGGGACTCTTGTCGCAACTGATCGATATCACGCCGGCGCTGAGGACGGGCGCGGCGGTGTTTCCAGGTGACGCGCCCTATCGGGTGACGCAAACCTTCGCCATCGGTCCGGGCTGCCCGGTCAATGTGACCGAGGTGTCCATGTCCACCCACTGCGGGGCTCATGCCGATGCGCCGTCGCACTACGCGGCCGATGCCAAGAGCATCGAGGCGGTGGCGCTGGAGGACTATATCGGCCCGGCGCGCCTGATCGACGCACGCGGGGACGGGCCCCTGTGCCAGCCGGCTGAGATCGACGCGGCGCTTGAGGGTGCGCCGCCGCGCATCCTGCTGCGTCTGGCGGAGGACCTCGACCCGATGCGCTGGCCGGAGGGGTTTCGCGCGCTGGCGCCGGAAACGGTCGAGATGCTGGCCGCCCGCGGGGTGCGACTCGTCGGTGTCGACGTTCCCTCCGTCGACCCCGAAACCTCGAAGGAACTGCCTTCCCACATGGCGTTCCTGCGTCACGACATGCGGATTCTGGAGAATCTGGCCCTTTCCGGGGCCGATTTCGGGGATTACGAGTTGATCGCGCCACCATTGAAGCTAGAAGGGCTTGATGCGGCCCCGGTGCGCGCGGTCCTGCGACGCCTCTGATTGCCGCACGCAAAACGAACAATCCTGGGACACATGCCTCCAGGTCCGGCACGATCCATTGAACGAGATCGGGCGGCCAGGCGAGGTGCGGGGGAGACAGGGATACATGAGCGCCACTGCGCATATGCTCGAGGTCGACGGGCTCGTCATGGAATATGGCGGGTTTCGTGCCGTCGACGGTTGCTCGCTCACCGTGGACGAAGGTTCGATCACCGGACTGATCGGCCCCAACGGCGCGGGCAAGACCACGCTTTTCAATCTCATCGCCGGGGCCTTCCCGCCGAGTGCCGGGCGCATCCGCTATCTGGGCGATGACATCACGGCGCTGTCCACCGACCGGCGCTTCCGGCGCGGTCTGGTGCGCACCTTCCAGATTCCGCATGAGTTCCATCGGCTGAGCACGCTGGAAAATCTGATGATGGTGCCGCCGTCCCAGGCGGGTGAGGGGCTGCTGGCCAACTGGCTGGCCCCGGGCAAGGTCGCGCGCGACGAGAAGCGGGTGCGTGCCCGGGCCGAGGAGACGCTGGAGTTTCTCGAACTGACCCATGTCGCCCAGGAGCGGGCCGGCAATCTCTCGGGCGGGCAGAAAAAGCTTCTCGAGCTTGGCCGCACCATGATGACGGATGCGAAGCTGGTGCTGCTCGACGAGCCGGCCGCCGGCGTCAACCGCACCCTCCTGCGCAAGCTGGAGGAGAAGATCGCGATCCTCAACCGCGAGCGCGGTTACACCTTCATTCTCATCGAGCACGACATGGAAATGATCGAAAAGCTCTGCGACCCCGTCGTCTGCATGGCCGAGGGGCGCGTGCTGATCGAGGGTGACTTCGCCACCGTGCGCTCCGACCCGCGGGTGCTGGAGGCCTACCTGGGCGAGACGGTGTCCGGATCCGACGAGGAGGCCGGCGCATGAGCGGGGCACGGGACATCCTGGACATGCGCGAGGTCGCCGGCGGCTACGGCGACGCCAACATCCTTCACGGGGTGAGCATCCGCGCCGCGCACGCGGAGATCGTCGTCATCGTCGGCCCCAACGGGGCGGGCAAGTCCACCGCCATGAAGGCGATCTTCGGACTGCTCCACGTGCGTGGCGGCTCGATCCGCGTCGACGGCACCGAGATCACCGGCATGAAGCCGAACCAGATCGTCGAGGCGGGCGTGTGCTACGTGCCGCAGGTCAACAACGTGTTCCGCGAGATGACGGTGCACGAGAACCTGGAAATGGGCGCCTTCCTGCGCTCCGGCGACCTGACCGCCGCGTACGACCGGGTCTACGGCCTGTTTCCCGACCTGAAGGAGCGGCGCAAGGCGCTCGCCGGAAACCTCTCCGGCGGCCAGCGCCAGATGGTGGCCATGGGCCGGGCGCTGATGCTGGAGCCCAAGCTGCTGCTTCTCGACGAGCCGACGGCAGGCCTCTCCCCCAAGTACATGGAACAGATCTTCCAGATCTGCCGCGACGTGCGCGACACGGGCGTCACCATTCTTCTCGTCGAGCAGCACGCCAAGCAGGCGCTCGCCTTCGCGGACCGGGGCTATGTGCTCGCCTCCGGCGCCAACCGTCACGAGGGCACGGGCGCCGCGCTCCTTGCCGACCGTGACGTGGCCGCGATGTTCCTGGGAGGCTGAGCGCAATGGGCATGTACGAGATCATCAACTTCTACCTCGTGCCCGGCGTCGTCGTCGGCTCGATCTACGCGCTGGGCGCGGTGGGTATCACGCTGGTCTTCTCGATCCTGCGGTACGCTCATCTCGCCCATGGCGACCTTGCGACGCTTGGCGCCTTCCTGGCCCTGGGGCTGGTGACGCTTGCCGGTCTGTCGCCCTATGTGGCGCTGCCGATCACCATGGTGCTGACGGCGGCCATCGCCGTGGCGCTCGACAAGACCTTCTATGCCTATCTGCGCGAGCGGCCGAAGATCGTCACGGTCATGGCCTCGCTCGGCGTGGCGCTGATGCTCCGCTCCGTGGTGCAGATGGTGTGGGGCGTGGATTCCCAGACCTATTCGCGCGGCATCGTGCGACCCGAGGACTGGTTCGGCCTGCGCCTGCGCGACCGTGAGATCGTGACCGTCCTGGCGATGATCGCCATCGTGGCGGCGCTGCAGCTCTTCCTCAAGTATTCCAGGTGGGGCAAGGCCATGCGCGCCATGTCCGACAACCCCGACCTGGCCCTGCTGTCGGGCGTCGACAACGCCAAGGTCGTGCGGCTCACCTGGATCATCGTCGGCGGGCTGTGCGCGGCATCCGGCGTGTTCCTCGGCCTGAACTACGAACTCAAGGCGATGATGGGCTGGACCATGCTGCTGCCGATGTTCGCGGCCGCGATCCTCGGCGGCGTCGGTCGCATCGAGGGCGCCGTTCTGGGAGGGCTGGTCGTCGGCATCGCGGAGGAGATGTCGACCCTCGTCCTGCCGAGCGAATACAAGGCGGCCACCGCCTTCGCGATCCTGCTCATCATGCTCATTGTGCGCCCGACCGGGCTGCTCAAGGGCAAGGTTCTCTAAGGGAGGGACGACGACATGGAATGGATCGGCCTTCTCAACTACGCCGTCTTCATGGGGATCTTCATCTGCATCTATGCGCTTCTGGCGCTGGGGCTGAATATCCAGTGGGGTTTCACGGGGCTGTTCAACGTCGGTATCGCCGGTTTCTTCGCCGTGGGGGCCTATACTTCGGCCGTGCTCACGTCTCCGGCGGTGGCGGACCGTATCGGCGGGTTTTCGCTGCCCGCTCCGGTCGGCTGGATCGGGGCGATGATCGCCGCCGGGCTGATCGCCTGGCCCATCGGCAAGATCTGTCTGCGCCTGCGCTCGGACTATCTGGCGATCGCCACCATCGGCGTCGCCGAGATCATCCGCCTCGTCATCAAGTCCGAGGGATGGCTGACGGGCGCGGCGCGCGGCATCACCGGCATTCCCCGCCCCTTCGGCGATCTGCCCTATCTTGCCTCGCAGCTTGCCTATCTGGCGCTGGTCGCCGGTATCCTGTTCGTGGCCTATCTTCTGGTCGAGCGCCAGATCGCCTCGCCCTGGGGACGCATGATGCGGGCCATCCGCGACAACGAGGACGCCGCGCGCGCCATGGGCAAGGACGTGCCCTTCCGCCGCCTGGAGGCCTTCATCTTCGGCTCGGCGCTGATGGGGCTCGGCGGCGCGCTGTTTGCCCATTTCAACCGCACGATCACGCCCGAGGCGATCGATCCGATGATCGCCACCTTCCTCGTCTGGATCATGCTTATCCTTGGTGGCGCGGGGAACAACCGCGGTGCCATCCTCGGTGTCGCGGTCATCTGGATCATCTGGTCCATGTCGGAGATGGTCACCGACCAGCTTCCGGCCGAATACGCGATCAAGGCCAAGTATCTTCGCGTGTTCCTGATCGGGCTGATGCTGCAGGTGGTGCTGCGGTTCCGTCCCGAGGGGCTTCTGCCCGAGCCGCGTGGCGGCCGGAAGACGCCTGAAGCCGGCGCCACGGGATCGGGCGACGCGCCCTGAAGACGGGCTCAGCCCGGGAGCCAAACCCCGGCGATACGAATGCAAAGGGCCGGCGGCGCGTGCTGCCGGCCCTTTTTGCGTTGGCCCCCGCTGCTCTTGAAGCGCATTGATTTTTCAAAACTTTCTCTTTCTTGAATGTATACGCAGAAGAAAATACGGTGGGTATTCGTATGGATTTTTCCGCGTAAACTTTAAGCAGACTCATGTATTGAGTTTGTCACTTTGGTATTTGTTTCAGCCTTTGTTTAGATTCGAGTACCAAAAATAACGTAGGGGCATATGGGGAGAAGCGGTCCTCTCTGGTCGAGAGGTGTCATTTTCAGGTGACTTGCATCGGAGTTCCGTCATGGAAGTCAGAAAAACAAGATCCATAACTTCGGACACGACGGCGACATCTGCGGTAGAATTCGCGATCATCGCTCCCGTCTTCTTGGCTGTTATGCTCGGTATTATTGCTTATGGCATCTATTTTGGCGCCGCGCACAGCGTTGCCCAGCTTGCCGCGGACGCGGCCCGTGCCTCCGTCGCGGGGCTTTCCGACGCGGAGCGGCTACGCCTCGTTCAGGGGCATGTCCAGGCGAGTGCCGGCTCCTATGTCCTGATCGATGGCGAGAAGGTCAGCGTCGAGGCGGCGCCGCTTCCCTCTGACACACGCCAGTTCCGCGTCGTGGTGAGCTATTCCGCCACGGACCTGCCGATCTGGCAGATGCGTCCGTTCCTTCCCCTTCCCAGCGAGACCATCGTGCGTGCCGCGGTCGTGTCGCGCGGCGGCTATTGAAACGCGGGGGAGGTCGTCATGCGCATGTTCAAGCACTCCTCGTTTCGTGTCCTGCCGGCGCGACTTCTGTCGGGCACGCGTGGTTTCCGGCGTGATGAACGCGGTTCCGTCGCCATCATGGCGGGCCTGTTCTTCGTGATGATCGCGGGGCTTGCCGCGCTCGCGATCGACATCGGGTCGCTCTACCTGGAGCGGCGGGTCCTGCAGGGCGTTTCGGATCTTGCCGCCATTGCCGGGGCGGGCGACATCGAGCAGGCGGAGCAGCGGGTCGAGGCGACACTTGCGGCGAACGGGGTCGAGGCCGACTACGAGGTGGTTCGCGGCTTCTATCTGGCCGACCCGAAGGTCGCGCCGGAAAGCCGCTTCTCGCCCGGGCGCACGCCCTACAACGCGGTACAGGTGGCCCTGAGCCAACCGGGCAATATCTTCTTCGCCCGCGCCTTCTCGGTACAGGAGCCGGAAATCAGCGTGATGGCGGTTGCCGCGCGGGCCGAACTCGCCGCCTTCGGCATCGGCAGCCGGCTGGCATCGCTTCAGGGCGGTGTGGCCAACCAGGTTCTCGGCGCGCTGACCGGCGGTTCCGTGTCCCTTTCGGTGATGGACTACCGCGCGCTTGCCGATGCGGATATCACCGTGGCGGATGCCCTTTCCGGCCTTGCGACGTCGGGCAAGGTGACCGCCGGCACCTATGGCGAGGTGCTGGATGCGTCGGTGACGCTGGGCGACTTCCTGGAGGTCGTGGCGAATGTGGCCGGGGCGAATGGCGATGCCGCTGCCTCGCTTGCGCTGCGCAAGCTCGCCCGTGCCGCCGGGTCGGGTCTCGACGTGCCGCTTTCCACGATGGTCGATGCCGGCCCCTTCGCGAGCCTTGCCGTCGGCGACAAGGCGCCGGGCTTTGACATCTCCGCCTCCGCGCTCGAACTCGTTTCCGCCGCGACGACGCTGGCCAACGGCGAACGACAGGTGGAGATCGATCTCGATCTCGGGGTGCCGGGTATAGCGCGCGCCCGCCTTGCCCTTGCCATCGGCGAGCCCATGCAGGGCACCACCCTCATGGCTGTGGGCGGGCCCGGAACGCGAATTTCCACCGCGCAGATGCGTCTTCGCCTGCTTGCGGAGGTCGGTGGCGAAGGGCTTCTCAAAACCATTCGCCTGCGGCTGCCGGTCTACCTCGATCTTGCCCATGCGAGCGCGGGGCTCGAGCGGGTGGCGTGCCAGTCATCGGGAGCGGTTTCCGTACGGGTCGGCGCGAAGCCGGGTCTTGCGAACCTGTGGATCGGCGAGATCGACCTGGACACGATGGCCGACTTTTCCGCACCCGCGCCGGTGGACAAGACACGGATCGTCGAGCTGCCCCTGATCAAGGTCGACGGCATCGCCCATGTTGAAAGCGGTAGCGCACGGGAGCGGTCCGTCTCCTTTTCGCGCTCCGACATTGGCCGCGCGCCGGGCAAGAGCCTGTCTTCCGACGCGCTCCTGCAGACTGCCGTGTCCTCGCTGCTGGGCGATCTCTCGCTGGAAATCAGGATGCTGGGCATGGGACTGGGCGAGCTTGCCGTCTCCGACGCGGTGACGGACACGCTCGCGAAGGTCGCGCTTCCGCTCGACTCGGCGCTCAACACGCTGCTCGGCGTGCTTGGCGTCAACGTGGGCGAGGCGGACCTGCGTCTCTTCGGCGTGCGGTGCGACGGCGGGGTTCTGGCGGGGTAGGGTTTGCATGTCTCGAGGCCGGCCTGCGCGGACCTTGCGCGCGCGCAGGCACGGCAGTAGGGTCCGCGGCGGTACTTCCACCGCCAATCGGATCCTATCGGGAGATCATCATGGCCTTCATCGCCGACGCGCTGTCGCGCGTCAAACCGTCTGCAACCATTGCCGTGACCAACAAGGCGCGGGAACTCAAGGCCTCGGGCCGGGACGTCATCGGCCTCGGCGCCGGCGAGCCCGACTTCGACACGCCGGAGAACATCAAGACGGCGGCTGTGATCGCGATCCGCGAAGGCAAGACGAAATACACGGCCGTCGACGGCATCCCCGAGCTGAAGCAGGCGATCTCCGCCAAGTTCAAGCGCGAGAACGGCCTCGACTACGACGTCAGCCAGATCACGGTCGGCACCGGCGGCAAGCAGGTCCTCTACAACGCGCTCATGGCGACGCTGAACCCGGGCGACGAGGTCATTGTCCCCACGCCCTACTGGGTCAGCTATCCGGACATGGTGCTTCTGGCCGGCGGCGAACCGGTGATCGTCGATGCCGACCAGACGACCTTCAAGGTCGCCCCGGAGGCCATCGAGGCGGCGATCACGCCGAAGACCAAGTGGATCATCTTCAACTCGCCGTCGAACCCCTCGGGTGCCGCCTATACGCGTGACGAGCTCAAGGCCATCGCCGATGTGCTCAAGCGTCATCCCCACGTCTGGGTGATGACCGACGACATGTACGAGCACCTCGTCTATGACGACTTCGAGTTCACCACGCTCGCCCAGGTGGAGCCTGCCCTCTACGACCGCACGCTGACGGTCAACGGCGTCTCCAAGGCCTATGCCATGACCGGCTGGCGCATCGGCTATGCCGGCGGGCCGGTCGAGATCATCAAGGCGATGGCGAAGATCCAGTCCCAGTCGACGTCTAACCCCTGCTCGATCGCCCAGTGGGCGGCGGTGGAGGCGCTCACCGGGCCGCAGGACTTCATTCCGACCAACAACGAGGTCTTCAAGACCCGTCGCGATCTCGTGGTCTCCATGCTGAACCAGGCCAAGGGCATCACCTGCCCGACGCCGGAGGGCGCGTTCTACGTGTTCCCCTCCTGCGCGGGCACGATCGGCAAGACCGCGCCGTCGGGCAAGGTGATCGAGACGGACGAGGACTTCGTCACCGAGCTGCTCGAGACCGAGGGCGTGGCCGTCGTCCAGGGCTCGGCTTTCGGCCTCGGCCCGAACTTCCGCATTTCCTACGCGACCTCGACCGAGGCGCTCGAGGAAGCCTGCACGCGCATCCAGCGCTTCTGCGGCAACCTGAAATAAGGCGCAAGGGGCGCCCCCAAGGGCTCCCGACCGCAAGAATACGGGGCCGGCGGAGCGATCCGTCGGCCTCTTTGCGTCTTCACTCGGGGACCTCACCTCCCCACAGGCGTCACCCCGGACGTCGCGAAGCGAAGATCCGGGGCCCAATCCACGCATCCGCACGTGACGCCGGCTGGTGGGACGCTGCCGCCGCAGCGTCCGCCCGGGTCCTTCCGCCACCACCGAGGTTGCCAATGGGCCCCGGGTCGCGGGCCTACGGCCCTTGCCCGGGGTGACGGTGGAGGAGTGGCATCCTCCCGGTGTCATCCCTGCCTTCGCAGGGATGACAGGGAGTGTGGGGCTGGCTCTGTTCGTCCCGCACGGCTCATCCCGCAACTGCCACGCGGACGCCATCCCTCGCGTCCCCATAGGCGTCACCCCGGACGTAGCGAAGCGAAGATCCGGGGCCCAATCCACGTTTCAGCATGTGACACCGGATGGTGGGACGCTGCCGCCTCCGCAACCGCCCGGCCCTTTTCGCTCCCACCGAGGTTGCCAATGGGCCCCGGGTCGCGGGCCTTTGGCCCTTGCCCGGGGTGACGGTGGAGAGGGGTGCATCCTCGCGGCGTCATCCCGGCCTTCGCAGGGATGACAGGGAGTGTGTGCGGGCCTGTTCGTTTGCGCCCCCATTCCCTAATCGCCACGCAGGCGCCATGCCTCACCTCCCCACAGGCGTCACCCCGGACGTCGCGAAGCGAAGATCCGGGGCCCAATCCACGTTTCCGCATGTGACACGGGCTGGTGGGGCGCTGCCGCCTCCGCGTCCGCTTGGGCCCTTCCGCTCCCACTGAGGTTGCCAATGGGCCCCGGGTCGCGGGCTTATCGCCCTTGCCCGGGGTGACGGTGGAGAGGGGGCATCCTCCGGGTGTCGTCCCTGCCTTCGCAGGGATGACAGGGAGTGTGGGGCTGGCCTGTTCGTTGGCACCCCCATCCCGCAACTGCCACGTGAGCGCCATGCCTCGCCTCCCCACAGGCGTCACCCCGGACGTCGCGAAGCGAAGATCCGGGGCCCAATCCACGTTTCCGGATGTGACATTGGATGGTTGGACGCTGCCGCCGCCGCGTCCGCTTGGGCCTCTCCGCTCCCACCGAGGTTGCCAATGGGCCCCGGGTCGCGGGCTTGTCGCCCTTGCCCGGGTGACGGTGGAGAGGGGGCATCCTCCCGGTGTCATCCCGGTTTCGGCAAAGCCGAAGACCGGGATCCAGTATCTGCCATCGGATGCGAGGGGCAACGCCGGTACGAGACACACCCGTTCGAGGCTACTGGATCCCTGCCTTCGCAGGGATGACAGGGAGTGTGGGGTAGCCCCCTCGTGTCCTTGACCCCCGCCCGGACGCCCGGGCCTTTCCGTCCCTGCCCATCACGCAGTGCAGCACGGGTTTTCCTTGCGTCACCTGCCGTATCGGCGCGACGATGAGTGTCCGCCCGTTCACGGCGGGCGGCGGTGCCGGTGCGCGGCGCCGTCCGGTATCTGCCGCGCCCGGTTCCTTCTGCGACAACAGGCTCCCCGGGAGCCGGAACGGGAAGGAGTGCGACCATGGGCGAAGACAGGGCAAAAGCAGGCACGGACCACACCGGCGGCAAGGACGCCGGGCCCCGGTGCATCGGCATCGTCGGCCCCTTCGGCAGCGGAAAGACCTCGCTGCTGGAGGCGATCCTGGCGCGCACCGGGGCCGTTTCCAGACAGGGAACCGTCGGGGCGGGCAACACGGTGGGCGACGGCGCGCCGGAAGCGCGTGCCCACGGCATGAGCGTCGAGGTCAACGCCGCCTCGGCGGAGTTCATCGGCGACAGCTACACCTTTCTCGATTGCCCGGGGGCGGTGGACTTCCTCGCGGAAAGCGCCGGGGTGGTGCCGGGGCTCGACCTGGCGATCGTGGTCGCGGAGGCCGACGAGAAGAAGGTGCCCGCGCTCCAGCTCATCCTCAAGCAGCTCGAGGACGCCGGCGTGCCGCGACTTCTCTTCCTCAACAAGATCGACCGCACGACGCTCCGCATGCGCGATGTCCTGATGCTGCTGCAGCCGGCCTCGTCCGCGCCGCTGGTGCTGCGCCAGATCCCGATCTGGCGCGACGGGGTCGCGACCGGATACATCGACCTGGCGCTCGAACGCGCCCATGTCTACCGCGAGCACGCGCCGAGCGAGGTGATCGCGATCCCCGGCGAGGACGCGGCGCGCGAGGTGGAGGCGCGCTTCTCCATGCTCGAGACGCTGGCCGATCACGACGACACGCTCATGGAGGCTCTGCTGGAGGATCTGGTGCTCGACAGCGACCAGATCTTCGCCGACCTCGCCGGCGAGATGCGTGACGGGCTCATCTGTCCGGTGTTCTTCGGCTCGGCCGAGCATGGCAACGGCATCGGGCGTCTGCTCAAGGCACTGCGACACGAGGCGCCCGGCGTTGCGGAGACCCGCGCGCGGCTCGGCGTGGAGGCCGACGGCGAACCTCTGGTGCAGGTGCTCAAGACCATCCACACCACCCATACCGGCAAGCTGTCGCTCGCGCGCATCCTGAACGGGCGCGTCGGGGACGGCGACACGCTGTGCCGCGCCGACGGTTCAACGGCCAGGGTCTCGGGTTTTTACAGGCTGAACGGCCAGCAGGCGCTGAAGCGCGACACGGCGGGGCCCGGCGACACCGTGGCGCTCGGCAAGCTCGAGGGGGTCGTGAGCGGTGAAACGCTGGGCGGCGCGGGGGGCGGCGAGGTCCCGCAGCTTGCGCCGCTGGTGGCGCCGGAGCCGGTCATGACGCTTGCCATCTCGCCGATCGAAAGGCGGGACGAGGTGAAGCTCACGACCGCCCTTTCCCGTCTTGGCGAGGAGGATCCGGGGCTTCGCGTGGAGCATGACGAGGACAGCGGCGAGACCCGGCTGGAGGGGCAGGGCGAGATGCACCTGCGCGTGGCGCTGGAGCGGCTTTCAGGCAAATACGGCCTGTCGGTCGAGACCTTCGACCCGAAGGTCGCCTACCGCGAGACCATCCGGGGCAAGGCGTCCGTGCGGGCGCGGCACAAGAAGCAGTCGGGCGGGCACGGCCAGTTCGGCGACGTGGCGCTTGAGATCCGTCCGCTGGAGCGCGGCGAGGGCTTCGTCTTCGCCGACACGATCACCGGTGGCGTGATCCCGAAGCAGTATATCCCTGCCGTGCGCGCCGGCGTGGAGGAGGCGCTGCGCGAGGGGCCGCTCGGTTTCCCTCTGGTGGATGTGGCGGTAACGCTGACCGACGGGTCCTTCCACAGCGTGGATTCCTCGGACCAGGCGTTCCGCATGGCCGCGATCCAGGCCATGCGCGAAGGACTGTCGCAATGTTCCCCGGTGCTTCTTGAACCGGTGCACAAGGTGACTGTCACCTGCCCGAGCGAGGCGACGGCGCGCATCAACGCCATCGTCTCCGGACGCCGGGGGCAGTTGCTCGGTTTCGATGCGCGCCCCGGCTGGGAGGGCTGGGACGAGGTCGCCTGCCTGCTGCCGGCCGGTGAGATGGAGGGGCTTATCGTCGACCTGCGCTCGGCGACGGCGGGCGTGGCGAGCTACACCGCCCGCTTCGACCATCTTTCCGAGCTTGCGGGAAAACCTGCGGAACAGGCGCTCGCGCGTCACGGAAGACGGGCGGCATAGGCCCTTCGGGCAGGACATCCGGCCCGCGCGAGGCACTTTCCTGCGCACGCGGGCCGCCCTTCTCTGGATCTTTTTCCCCGCCGGCCCACGTAAGGGGGCGGGGCTCAACGGTCTGGAGGAGCGAGACCTTGCGACGGACACCACTTCTTGCCGCACTGGCGGCACCCATGATCGCCACCTTCGCGCTGTCCCCCGCCGGGGCGGCGGATGCCAGGGTGCATGACACGCAGGCCGGGCGCATCGCCGTCACGCCGGTGGCGACCGGGCTTGCCTATCCCTGGGGCTTCGAGGTCCTTTCCGACGGCGCCCTGCTGGTGAACGAGATCGAAGGGCGGATGCTGCTGGTTTCCGCCGACGGGGAGACCCGTACCGAGGTTGCGGGCGTGCCGGATGTTGCAGCCTCCGGGCAGGGCGGCCTTCTCGACCTGGCGCTTTCCCCCGACTTCGACACGAGCGGCATCCTCTATTTCACCTTCTCCGAGCCCGGCGAGGGAGGCGCCTCGACGGCGGCCGCGCGGGCACGGCTCGTGCGCGAGGGCGGAGAAGCCCGGCTCGAGGATGTTTCGGTCATCGCCCGCATGGAGAAGAAGACCGGCGGCGGACGCCACTTCGGCTCGCGGGTTGTCCCCGCGCCCGACGGAACGCTTTTCGTTACGCTGGGCGACCGGGGCGAGTCGGAGCGGGCGCAGGACCCGCGCGATCATGCGGGCTCCGTCCTGCGCGTTGGAGCGGACGGGTCGATCCCCTCCGACAACCCCTTCGCCGTCGGGGACAAGGCGCTTCCCGAGATCTGGTCCATGGGCCATCGCAACGTGCAGGGAGCGGCCATCGAGCCGGCGACCGGCCGGTTGTGGACGGTGGAACATGGCGCGCGCGGCGGTGACGAGATCAACCGCCCCGAAGCCGGGCTCAACTACGGCTGGCCGGTGATCTCCTACGGACGCCATTATTCCGGCGCGCGCATCGGCCAGGGCACCGAGGCCGAAGGCTACGAACAGCCGCTCCACTACTGGGACCCCTCCATCGCGCCCTCGGGCATGGCCTTCTACACCGGCGAGGCGGTGCCGGGCTGGAGCGGGGACCTCTTCGTCGGTGCGCTCAAGGACCAGCTCATTTCGCGGCTGGAGGTCGAGGGTGGCGCGATCGTCGGCGAGGAACAGATGCTTGAAGGCGAGTACGGGCGCGTGCGCACGCTGCGCGACGGCCCCGACGGGGCCTTGTGGTTTTCCACCGACGAGGCGGACGGCGGCATCTACCGCATCACCGCAGCTCCCTGAGGCTTTCCTGTCGTTGGATCATGTGATCGCTTTTCCGGTCCGGCGTGTCGTGCGCCGGGCCGCCGTCCGTCTCCCGGGATTTCCAACGCGCGCCATTCGGGCTATTGAAAGGGGAGCGGTCGCCGTCTTCCCTCCTTCCGGCCGCGCGCACCCACGATCCGAATGAACACGATCCCGCTCATCATCGCGTTTGCGTTCTTCATGGAGATGATGGATTCCACCGTCATCGCCACCTCGCTGCCGGTGATCGCCGCGGACCTGGGCACCAGTCCCATCGCGCTCAAGCTGGCGCTCACCTCCTATCTGGTGGCGCTCGGCATGTTCATTCCGGTAAGCGGCTGGATGGCCGACACCTTCGGCGCGCGCCGCGTGTTTCGCACCGCGATTCTCGTCTTCGTGATCGGATCCGTCGCCTGCGCCTTTTCCGACTCGCTGCTGACCTTCGTGCTCTCGCGCTTCCTGCAGGGCATGGGCGGGTCGATGATGGTGCCGGTGGGGCGTCTTATCCTGGTGCGAACCTTCGAGAAGAAGGATCTCGTCCATGCCATGACGCTGATGACCATTCCCGGTCTCATCGGTCCCATGGCCGGCCCGCCGCTCGGCGGGTTCCTCACCACCTATCTGTCGTGGCACTGGATCTTTCTCGTCAATGTGCCCATCGGGCTCGTCGGCATCTGGATGTGCGGCATCTACCTGCCCGACATCGCCCGGCGCGAGACGTCCGGCCTCGACTGGAAAGGCTTCCTGCTCACGGGCACGGCGGCGGCGGGAATCGTCTTCGGCCTCTCGGTCATCAGCCTGCCGGCACTGCCGCCGGTGGTGGGGGTGGTGACGACGCTCGTCGGCGTCTGCGCGCTCGGCGCCTATGTCCGGCACACGCGCCGCACGGCCCGCCCGATTCTCGACCCGGTGCTGTTTCGCAACCGGGCCTTCGGGCTCACGCTTCTCGGCACCAACCTGTTCCGCATTTCCTCGGGGTCGATGCCCTTCCTGATGCCGCTGATGTTGCAGACCGGCTTCGGCTACAACGCCTTCCAGTCCGGTCTGATCACCTTCACCGGAGCTTTCGGCGCCATCTCGATGAAGTTCATCGTCAAGCGGGCGCTCGCCGCGCTCGGTTTCCGCACGGCGCTGGTGATCGCCTCGCTGGGCGGCGCGCTGCTGACGCTGTCCATGGCGGGGTTCCAGCCCGACACACCGGTTTGGGTCTTCGTTCTGGTGCTCTACGTCACCGGGCTGACTCGATCCTTCCTCTTCACCTCCTCCAACGGGCTGATGTTCACCAGCGTCGGGTCGGACGAGGCGAGCCAGGCAACCGCCATGAGCTCGGTGTTCCAGCAGGTGTCGCTGGCGCTGGGCGTGGCGCTTGCCGGGTTCGTGCTGGAGGCCGCCGGGTGGTTCACGGGCGACACGCTGGCGCTGGTCAACTTCCATGTCGCCTTCATGGTCACAGCGGGGCTCGCGCTCGTGTCCGTGCCCGTCTTCGCGCTGCTGTCCGCTTCTGCCGGCCAGGACGCGTCGGGCCACCGGTTCCGCACGCCGGCGTGAGTGGCGCGGCCGACTGCTCACGGGAATGGCACCATCCGTTCAACGGCACTTGATTTGCCGCCTGCGGCCTCGCGCGCTAGGTCAGGGAGACGATGGCCGGAGAGAGCCGGCCGGCGAGGAGAGGACGCGGGACCGATGAACATCATTCGCAAGCGGAGCTGGGAGCTTCCCGAGAGCATGGCGACGCCGGAGCATGTGTTCCTCAACCGGCGCGCGGTTCTGGCGGGAATGGCCGGAACGGGCGCGATCCTTGCCGGTCTTGGCGGCATGCGGCCGGCATTTGCCGAGGAGGACCCGAGCGCGGGTCTCTATCCGGCGCCGCGCAACGAGGCCTTCAAGCTGGACCGGGAGATCACGCCGGAACGGCTGACGTCGCGCTACAACAACTTCTATGAATTCGGATCGCACAAGCAGATCGCGGAAGCCGCGCAGGCGCTGAAGATCCGCCCGTGGGAGGTCGTGATCGACGGGCTTTGCGACAATCCGCAGACCATCGGCATCGACGACCTGCTGAAGAAGGTGCAGCTCGAGGAAAGGCTCTACCGGCACCGCTGCGTGGAGGCCTGGTCCATGGCCGTCCCGTGGACCGGCTTCGCGCTTGCCGATCTCGTGCGCCTCGCCGGGCCGAAGGCGGAGGCGAAATACCTGCGCATGGAGACCTTCCTCGATCCGGACACGGCGTCCGGCCAGCGCGCGACCTGGTACCCCTGGCCCTATGTGGAGGGCGTGACGCTCGCCGAGGCGACCAATGAACTCGCGTTCCTGGTGACGGGCGTCTACGGCAAGCCGCTCGCCAAGCAATACGGCGCGCCGCTGCGTCTCGCGCTGCCGTGGAAATACGGTTTCAAGTCGATCAAGTCGATCGTGCGCTTCTCCTTCACCGACGAACGTCCCGTGAGCTTCTGGGAAGAGATCCAGTCGGCGGAGTACGGTTTCTGGGCCAATGTGAACCCGGAGGTGCCGCATCCGCGCTGGAGCCAGGCGCGCGAGCAGTTCCTCAACGACGGCAGCTATCGGCCCACGCTGCTGTTCAACGGCTATGGCGAGCAGGTCGCCGACCTCTACAAGGGGATGGAAGGGGAGCGCCTCTACCTGTGAGGGAAGACGGGGACCTCCGGCGATTTGATTTTTGGGACGCAATACCCCATATTCAATAAAGACAGGCCTGCAGCGTGCTGCAGGTACAAGGGCCGCTCAGGAGAAATCTTGGCGGCCTTTGCTTTTTTCATTGAGAAATTTCATGCGAGCATTTGTTTATGTCGATGGATTTAATCTCTATTTTCGAATGTTGAAGCAGCGTCCTCACCTGCGTTGGCTGAACATCAAGCGCTTGTCCGAAGAAATTCTCAGCAAGGACAATACGGTCTCGGCTGTGAAATACTATAGCGCAAGGGTTTCCTCGCGCCTCAAAGCGGAAGCACCAGCAATTCAGCAAATCTATCCGGATGCCCTGGCTACGCTTCCGGAGATCTCAGTTTGAAATCACGCCTCATTGACAGTGTATCGAATCCTGGCCCGGCTTCATATACGCTTAGGGGTGAGGATTTGGAGGAATCATGCAAAAACTGGAGCGCATGCCCACCCGCGAAGAATTCGGCCAGATTGTTTTGCGGCAGCGGGAAACCGCTTCTCAAATGGAGCAAGATGCCCTTGCTGTTGGTGATCAGCGTGAGGCTAAGGCTTACGCAAAAATCGTCCGGAAGTATGACAAAATGATATCGGATTACGGACTAGGCAGCAGACTCATTAAATCGGATCCAAATTCGGGCTGATGCGAGTTTGACGCCTGCCATGTAGTTGCGGGGATCCTTCTCGTATCGCGTGGCTATTGCCCTGAAGTTCTTGAGCTTGTTGAAGAACCTCTCGACCAGATTGCGCATCTTGTAGAGGTATTTCGAGAAGGCCGGGCGACGGCGGCGATGCGGCATGGGTGGGATGTTTGGAAACGCACCTTGCCCGGCGATCAGGTCGCGTATGGCGTCCGCATCGTAGGCACGATCCGCCAGAACGATGGCTTTGGCCGGCAGCTGCGAGAGAAGCGGGAAAGCCTGATGGCCGTCATAGGCTTGGCCCTCGCTCAGGCCCAATCCGATCGGCAGACCGCAGGCGTCCACCACCGCGTGGATCTTGCTGGTCAGGCCGCCCCGGGAACGTCCCATGCAACCGGATCCCCCTTTTTATCCCCGTTGGCACCATGCTGGTGAACGCGGATAGAGGAGCTATCGATCATCTGGATGTCGCCGTCATAAGCGGCTGATACGGCTTTCAATATCCGATCCCAGACGCCGGCGGCTCGCCATCGCACGAAGCGGTTGTAGCAGGTCTTGTGGGAGCCATAGCGTTCAGGGATATCCGCCCACGGCGCGCCCGTGCGCCAGCGCCACACAATGCCGTTGATCACCCGACGGGCAACGCCACGCACCTTCGTGGGAAGAAGCGGCTGGATCACCGACCATTCCGCATCGCTCATATCAAAACGGGCCATTGCAAACTCCTTGCGGAGCTTGAATCAAACCAAGCGTGATTTGCCTACCCAGTTTATGAGGGCGTCACCCTAGTCGTGCGTCCCTTGTCCGGCGTGAGGCGGCGGTCTAGTCTTGGTCGCAAGGCTTGGCCCGCGCCTCCCTCCCTCCACTTCGGGGAAGTATCCGTCATACGGGGCCGTTACACCCTTGAGCCATCTGTTCGGGCGTTCGCATGAGGAGGGATTGCGCTTTCCGCCCGTGACGGAGGTTCGAACATGCGTCTCACCGCTCCCATCCATCGCCTGAAACACCGCGCCCGCCTGCTTGCCCGCGAAAAGGGCATTCCGCTACACGCCGCGCTTGACCATGTGGCGCGCGAACAGGGGCAGGCCCGCTGGAGCCTGCTTGCCGCGCAGGCGGAGCGCCATGCGCCGGCCCGTCGCCTCCTCGGCCAGCTTTCCCCCGGTGACACGCTGCTGCTTGCCGCAAGGCCGGGGCAGGGCAAGACCGCGCTTGCGCTCGATCTCCTGCGGGAAGCCGCCGGGCAGGGGCGCATGGCCGTCTTCTTCTCGCTCTTCTACGCTCCGTGGGAAGCCGCCCGTCTCCTGACGCCGCGTGGCGGCGCGGAAGAAGCCGTGGATGGCGGGCTGCACATCGAGACGCTGGACGAACTCGATGCGGTGCTCGTCGGCGAGCGCATGGCGGGGGCCGTGCCCGGCAGTCTCGTCGTCATCGACTATCTGCAGCTTCTGGCGCGCGACGAAGGGGCCGGGGCGCAGGCACGCGAGGTTGCCGCCCTTGGCGCGCTTGCCCGCGAACGGGGCCTTGTGATCGTCTTCCTGTCGCAGGTGGCGCGGGCCTTCGATCCGGCCCGCGCCCGGCTTCCAGGACCTGACGACGTGGCCGGTCCCTGGCCGGGACGCGCCGACGCGTTCTCGCGCACCTGTTTCCTGCATGAGGGAGAGATGCGGCTGAACGACCCGGCCTGATCGGCGGAGATCGACGCGCGCAAAAAAAATGCCGGGTCCGAGGACCCGGCAGTTATTTGATTTTGCCACCTAAGTGGCGCAATCACCTTCCAGAGGGGAACAGTTGGCCGCATCAGACGTCGCTGGGAGGAGATAGCAACGAAGCGAACCAACAGCCTGATGGATATATGCAGTGCACAAGGCGCTCACACAAGAGGCACTGTTGCATTGCTGATATGCAAAATAAGCGGAGCACTTCGGCCAGCCCTGCAGATCCTGTCATGCTCTTGTCGCAACTGCAAAAATCACGGGCGATGAGCTGCCCGACCAGGCGGCATGTGCCCGGTTTCGCATCATCGCTCCGCGCTTTGCGCGGTGCAGCGTGACCGAATGATGGGCAGGCGCGTGCCGTGCAGTCCGTGGCGGTGGAGCCAAATGCCGGGACGGGCATGGCGGTGAAAACGGCGCGGAGAGGCGAGGGGAGGCGCGCGGCCAGGGTCGGCCGCGCGGTCGGGGACGTGCCGGAAGATGGCCGTCTTCAGAAGGTCCAGCGCTCGGCCTTGGACAGGAGGAAATCGCGGAAGGCGGTGACGCGGGCGGTGTTCTTGAGTTCCGAGGGGTAGGTGAAATAGGTGTCGAAACTCGGCGCCTCGGTCTCGGGCATGAGCTGCACGAGATTCGAGCCTTCCTCGTTGATGTAGTCCGGCAGCATGGCGATGCCGATGCCGCGTTCCACCGCGCGGCGGATCGCCACGACGTTGTTGACCCTGAGCACGCAGCGGCGGATCTCGCCGACGGGCATTCCCGCCGTCTCCAGCCAGTTCATGTCGCGCAGGTAGGAGGGCGCGTGTTCGCCGAAGGTGACGATGCGGTGGCTCTCCAGATCCTCGATGGTCTTCGGCGCGCCGAAGCGCTGCAGATAGGCCGGCGAGGCGTAGAGGTGAAAATGCACCGTGAAGAGCTTGCGCTGGATCAGGTCGGGCTGGGTGGGCTTGCGCAGGCGGATGGCCACATCGGCCTCGCGCATGCCCAGGTCGAGTTCGTCGTCGTCGAAGATGAGGCGCAGCTCCATCTCCGGGTAGAGATCGATGAACTCGTTCAGCCGCTTGGTCAGCCAGGTCGAGCCCAGGCCCACCGTCGTGGTGATGCGCAGGGTGCCGGAGGGTTTCTCCCGGCTGTCGGTCAGGCGGGTCTGGACCGACTCCAGCTTCATGAACACCTCGCGCGCGGTGCGGTAAAGCACCTCGCCCTGTTCGGTGAGCAGCAGGCCGCGCGCGTGGCGGTGGAAGAGCGGCACCTTGAGATCATGCTCCAGCGCGCTGACCTGGCGGCTCACCGCGGACTGGCTCATGTTGAGCGCGTCGCCCGCGTGGGTGAAGCTGCCCGCCTGCGCGGCGGCGTGAAAGATGCGCAGTTTGTCCCAGTCCAGAGGCACGTCTGACCTGCCAGTCTTGTGTCGTTGGAGCGTTCGTGATGTTCAGGCTATTCCGCCGCCTGCGCTCCGGCAAGCTCCGCTTCCGCTAGGAAACGTTCCGCCTCGAGCGCTGCCATGCAGCCCATGCCGGCGGCGGTCACCGCCTGGCGGTAGGCCTCGTCGGTCACGTCGCCGGCGGCGAAGACGCCGGGGATCGAGGTCTGGGTGCTGTCCGGGGCGGTCCAGATGTAGCCCGACGGCTTCATCTTGAGCTGCTCCTTGAACAGGTCCGCCGCCGGAGCGTGGCCGATGGCGACGAAGAAGCCGTCCGCCTGGACCTCCAGCGTCTCGCCGGTCTTGACGTTCTTCAGGCGCGCGCCGGTCACCGCCTTGGGGGTGCCGCCGCCCAGGACCGCCTCGACGACGCTGTCCCAGATCACCTCGATCTTCGGGTTCGCCTCCAGGCGCTGCTGCAGGATGCGCTCGGCGCGGAAGCTGTCGCGGCGGTGGACGACCGTCACCTTGGAGGCTAGGTTGGCGAGATAGAGCGCCTCCTCCACGGCGGTGTTGCCGCCGCCGACCACGATCACCTCGCGACCGCGATAGAAGAAGCCGTCGCAGGTCGCGCAGGCCGACACGCCGGCCCCCATGAACTCCTGCTCGGTGGGAATGCCCAGCCACTTTGCCTGCGCGCCGGTGGCGATCACCAGCGCGTCACAGGTATGCACCGTGCCGCTGTCGCCGGTCAGGCGGAACGGACGGACGGTGAGGTCGGCCGACAGGATCGTGTCATAGACGATCTCGGTGCCGACGTTCTCCGCCTGCTTGCGCATTTCCTCCATCAGCCACGGGCCCTGGATGGGATCGGCGAAGCCGGGGTAGTTCTCCACCTCGGTGGTGATGGTGAGCTGGCCGCCCGGCTGGATGCCGGTGACGAGGACGGGCTCCAGCATGGCGCGCGCGGCATAGACGGCGGCGGTATAGCCGGCGGGGCCGGAGCCGACGATCAGGAGCTTGTGGTGTCTTTCGGCCATGGTCGTTCTCTTTCTCGCTCTGCGCGGTCGGTCTGCGCGTTCCGCCCGCGGCCCGTCTCAGCCCTCCGCGGCTGCCCCGGCGTCGATCCGGTTGCGATGGGCAAGGTAGCGCCAGCGGATCGCGGCGGCGATCCGGGGCGTTGCATCGATCGGCTCGTAGGTAGTCTCTTTGAGCGGCCCGGGGAAGGGGTGGACAACTCCCATGCGGGTCAATCCGGCAATAAATTCCTCAAACTTCCTGTGACCGCCCGAGGGGTGGAAAACATGCAAGGGTTTTCCGGTCACTAGAGCCTCTCCGACCATGTTGGCCGAATCGGCGGTCGCCACGATCGCGTCGGCATTGGCGAGGTAGGACAGCAGCGGATTTGCCGCCCCGCCGTCCCACATCAGGTGCCCGCCGTCGCGGGCCAGCACGCTGACCGCGTCATGAAGCGCGGCCGGTGTGCGGCGCGATCCGGTGATCATGAAACGCGCCCCTTCCGCCTCGAACCGGTGCAGCCCCTTCAGGAAGCGCTCGGTGTCGATGTCGTTGAAGCGGTAGTGCCGGCTGTCACCGCCCACCAGAACCGCGACGCGCGGGTGCGGCAGCGCGGCGATCTCCGCCGGTGGCGCCTTGCGCGCGGCCTCGATGCGCTGGCGGGAAAAGCGGTGCGGCCCCGTCGCCGTCACCAGCACGTTGTCCCCGCGCAGCCGGTCATGGTCCGGCACCCAGATGAAGTCGGCGATCCCGTTTCCCGCGCGCGGGTCCTTCAGGAACACGGTGAAGGTGCGTCCGCCGCTTGCGCGTTTGATATGCCCGAGATAGCTGACGGCGCGCCGGCCCGAGGCGATCACCATGTCGGGAAACGGCGGGGCGAGCGGGCTGCCCGGGGCACCGGGTGCCTCGCGCGGGTCGATCACCCCGAAGCGCGGCATCAGCCAGCGCCAGGGCGCGCGCGGTTTCACGCGGTGCAGCTCGTGGGGAAGCGACAGCGCCTCGGCGACGCCGATGCACTGGGTCTCGTCGCCGGCCTTTCCGTCGGTGACGATCCAGCAGTTTCGCGCCGTGAGCGGCGGCGGTTCGCGGCCCTCGCCGCCCTCGTCGTGTCCGGGCGGACGATCGGGGCGCGCGCGGCCTTCGCTTTCGTGATATTTCCCGTTCATGCCTTCTGGTGTCACACTATTGCACAACTGCGCAAAAAATCTTAAGGGGCGTATCCTAATGGAGAGCCTTGTCAGGATGCGAGTCGCACCGCCGAAAGGCGCTTCTTCCGGTACGTCGCGTTGCGTTCGCGCATGTGGTCCGGGGGTGGGCGTTGCACATGCGGATGCGGGATCCCTGTGTGCCTGCGATTGGCGAAGGAGACCAGCGTGAAAATCCGCCTCGATGCCATTGACTGGCATATTCTCAACGAACTGCAGAGCGACGGGCGCATCACCAATGTGGAGCTTGCCCGGCGTGTCGGCATTTCCGCGCCGCCGTGCCTGAGGCGTGTGCGCGCGCTGGAGGAGGCGGGCCTCATCATCGGCTACCGGACGCTGCTCGACGAGAAGCAGCTCGGCTATGATGTCACCGCCTTCGCCATGGTCGGACTGCACAGTCAGACCGAGGCCGATCTCAACGCCTTCGAGGAACGCATCCAGGCGTGGCCCGAGGTCCGCGAGAGCTTCATGCTGTCCGGGGAGGTCGATTTCCTGCTCAAATGCGTGGTGCCGGACCTGCAGGCGTTCCAGAACTTCATCATCCGCGAGCTCACCGCCGCCCCGAACGTCGACAGCGTCCGCACGGCCCTCACCATCCGCCAGACCAAGAACGAACCCGTCGTCCCGGTGAAGGAACTGGGGTGAGGCGCGTCCGCCCGCCCGTCCACCAGTCGCGAACCGGGGGCCCAATCCACGTGTCCTGACGCGACCTGCGCTTTTCGGCAAGGCCATGGCCGCAACCGCCCGGGCCTTCACGCTGGCCGAGGGTGCCAATGGGCCCCGGGTCGCGGGCGTGCCGCCCTTGCCCGGGGTGGCGGTGGAGAGGGGGCATCCTCCCGGTGTCATCCCGGTTTCGGCAAGGCCGAAGACCGGGATCCAGTAGCCGCCGTCGGGTGCGAGAGGCCCCACCGGTGTGAGACACACCCGTTCGAGGCTACTGGATCCCTGCCTTCGCAGGGATGACAAGGAGTGTGGGGCGTGCCCTGTTCGTTCCGTGCGCCCATTCCGCAATCGCCGTTCAGGTGCCATGTCCTGCCTCCCTACGGGCGTCACCCCGGACGTAGCGAAGCGAAGATCCGGGGCCCAATCCACGTGGCCGCATTTGACACCGGATGTTGGGACGCTGCCGCCACCGCAACTGCCCGGGCCTTGCCACTGCGACCGAGGGTGCCAATGGGCCCCGGGTCGCGGGCCTTTGGCCCTTGCCCGGGACGACCTCGGAGAGGGGGGCGTCGGCGTGCCGTCGGCGGAGGGCTCTCCGGCTGTCAAGAAACTGAGACGGTTCAGGGATAATCTGCTTTCGGATCGGGCCTCGCTTGCCTGTCCCCGTCTCGCGTGTGTCCTCGCGGTTTCCCCGCCGGGCGCCCGGTTCGCGGACGGTCGAACCCGAAGCCCGAAGGACGCGGATGCGCCAGCACAAGCTCGAGACACTGGTCTGGCTCGCCCGGCTGAAGAGCTTTCGCGCGGTGGCGGAAAAACTCAACACCACCCAGGCGGCGATCTCCCAGCGCGTGGCCTCCGTCGAGAACCAGCTCGGCGTAGTGCTGTTCGAACGCAGGAAGCGACAGTGCAAGCTGACGGCGGAGGGGCGTGAAATCATTCCCTACGCGGAGCGCATCCTGGAACTCACCGGCGAGATGCTGGAGCAGGTCGCCAATGCGGATGCGTTTCGCGGCGTCATTCGGCTGGGTGTGGTCGACACCATCGTCCATGTCTGGCTGACGACGCTGCTGGAACAGCTCCAGACCCAGCATCCGCATGTGACGGTGGAGTTGCGCGTCGACACGTCCACGGTGCTGCGCGAGGCGGTTCAGAGCGGGTCGCTCGACATGGCGTTTCTGGTCGGCCCCCTGGCGGATGCCGACATGTCCGCCCGCTACCTGTGCACCTACGAGTTCGGCTGGGTCGCAAGTCCCGACCTCGGGCTGCAGGGGCGTACGGTTCCGCTGGAGGAAATATCCCGGCGGCCGATCGTCACCTTTCCCCGCTCATCGAGACCCTATGTGCTGGTCAAGGAACAGATGAAGGCCGCCAACCTGCAGGCCTCGCGCATCAACGCGTCGGGGTCCGTGACCGCTTCCGTCAATCTCGTGGTCAATGCCGGTGGCATCGGCTTTCTGCCCATGGTCTCAGTGCAGGAGGAACTCGACCACGGGCGCCTGCATCTGGTCGATACCGATGCCGACTCCGTCAGCCTTCAATATTACGCCTATTTCCCCGCAGAGCTCCCTCACACGCTTACCGAGGCAATCGTCGATCTCGCAAAAGACGTTTCGAATGGGAAAAATTCGTAAATGCGTCATAAAAACTTCATATATTGAAGTTGATTAGGCGTATTTTGAAATCAAAACTTATCAATTTGCATAAGGATTATTAGTTTGAGCGACGCGTCGCCTGCATTTATTCATCATTCGCGTCGGATGACATCCCGCGTCCGGTACAGCGTCTTCTTCACGCCACCGCTCAAGATTGGACATCGACATGAACAGGAAAATCGCAGGCCGGACCGTTCGCGGCCTGGTGACCGCAGCCCTCGTGACCGCGGCCGCGGTCGTCTCGACCACCGCGGCCCTTGCCGAGGCGAGGGTGTTGAAGTTCGCCCACGTGCTGCAGACCAATCATCCCTATCACGACATGGCGCTTCGCTTCAAAGCGGAGCTCGAGGCTCGCGACGTCGGGCTGAGCGTCGAGATCTTTCCCGCCAGCCAGCTCGGCAACGAGAGCGAACTCATCAGCGGGCTGCAGCTTGGAAGCGTCGACATTTCGACCATCACTTCCGCCGTCACCTCGAATTTCGTGCCCGAGTTCCGGGTCTTCAGCCTGCCCTTCATGTTCCGTGACGCCGGCCATCTCTTCCGCGTCATGGACGGCGAGATCGGCGACGAGATGGCCGCCCGGATGCTCGACGCCGGACTGGTCAAGCTCGGCTACGGCTACGGCGGCACGCGCGACCTTTACACCAGCAAGGCGGTCAACGAACTGGCGGATCTCGAGGGACTGAAGATCCGTACCATGAAGAACTCCGCGATCATCGACACCTGGAACGCCCTTGGCGCCATCGCCACGCCGGTGGCCTGGTCGGATGTTCCCGTCAGCCTGAAGCAGGGGCTGATCGACGGCGGCGAGGGAACCGGTGTCAGCTATCGCTCGATGGCCTTCTACGAGGACACAAGGTACTTCACGCGGCTCGCCTACATCTTCAGCTGGCACAACCTGATGATGTCGAAGATGACCTTCGACTCCCTGACCGGCGAGCAGCAGCGCGCCGTGCTCGATGCGGCCAAGATCGCGGAAACCTACGAGCGCACCACCTTCCTCGACCAGGAGAAGGCGCTCTTCGACGATCTCGCCGACAAGGGTGCGGAAATCATCACACCGCGGGACCGCGCCGAGTGGATCGCCAGGATCAAGGACGTCTACGCGGCGAATGCCGATGACGTCGGCGGCCTGGAGCGCATCGAGGCCATCCAGAACTACTGACCCGGCAGGGTGGGGCGGCCGGCTTCCGGTTGCCCCGCCAGGCCCTTCGCGCGGGCGGGTCCCGCCGCGCGCGCGTTCCCCTCCAGAAGATGGAAACCCGATGAGCGAAGCCGTTCGTCCATCCGGCCTTGCGGCACGTATCCGCACCGGCCTGAGCCTTGTCGAGGCATCCGTCGCCGCGTTTATGCTGATCGTCATGGTCGGGTGCACGGTGCTTCAGGTCGTCGCCCGGTTCGTCTTCAGCACCGGGCTTTCGTGGACCGACGAGGTCGCGATGTTCTCCTTCATCTGGGCGGCGCTGATGGGGGCCGCACTCGTCATCAACACCGGCGGCGCGCACAGGATCGATGCTTTCGTCCGGCTTCTGCCGCTGCCGCCGCGCCGGGTTGTTCTCGCGCTCGTCTACGTCACGATCCTGGCGGCGCTGGTGCTGCTCGCGGTCTACGGAGTGAAGCTGCTCTTCGTGGTGCACTTCCAGAAATCATCGATCCTGCGGGTGCCCATGTCCTGGATCTATGCCGCGCTGCCCCTGTCCGCCACGCTGATGCTGGTCTCGACACTGCTCGACTGGCGGAGCCATCTGGGGTTCGGCGCGCCGGAGGGCGATCATGTCTGAGGTTCTCTTCCTGACCTTCGGCCTGTGCCTGCTTCTGTCCATGCCGGTCGTGTTCTCGCTTCTCGTCGCCAGCATCACCGCCATTCTCTGGGGCGGGTCGGTGCCGCTGACGATCGTCGCGCACAAGCTGGTCTCGGGCATCGACTCCTATCCCCTGCTTGCGATCCCGCTGTTCATCGTGTTCGGCGAGGTGGTCAACAAGGGAGGTATCGGCCGGCGCATCGTCGATTTCTCGCAGGCCCTTGTCGGCTCCTTCCGGGGGGGGCTTGCGCACGCCAACGTCACGGCGAGCATGTTCTTCGGCGGCATCTCCGGCTCGGCGACCGCCGACAGCGCGGCCATCGGGTCCGTTCTGATCCCGGCGATGAAACGCGGCGGCTATCCGGCGACCTTCTCGGTTGCGGTCACCGCGACGTCGTCGATCATCGGCATCATCATTCCGCCGAGCGTCGACCTTATCCTCTACGGCTGGCTGACCGACACGCCCATGGACGAACTCTTCGCCGGCGGGCTTCTTCCCGGCGTGCTGATCGGCGGCGCGCTCATGGTCGTCTCGTATGTCCTGTCCGCGCGCCACGGCTACGGCATTCGCCAGCCGTTCTCGCTGCCCGAACTCGTGCGCAGGACGGGCGACACCTTCCCCGCGCTTCTCATGCCGCTCATCATCATCGGCGGCATCCTGGGCGGCGTCTTCACCGTCACCGAGGCGGCGGCCGCATCCGTCGTCTACGGGCTGCTGGTCACCTGGCTCTACTATCGCGAACTGAAGTTCGCCGATCTGCCGACGCTTTTTTCCGATGCGGCGAAGACGATCGGCCAGGTCATGTTCCTTCTGGGAACGGCCAAGGTCTTCGCCTACGTCATGACCATCGAGCAGGTGCCGCTGCATCTGTCGCAGGCTCTGTTCGAGGCCCTGCCGTCGACCGGCTTCTTCGCGTTGAACGTGATCCTCATCTGCCTCGTCGTGGGCCTGTTCCTGACGCCGGCCATCGCCACGATCATCCTGACGCCGATCCTCTTTCCGGCGGCCATGGAATTCGGCGTCGATCCGGTACACTTCGGCCTGATGCTGGTCTCGGGCCTGGCGCTTGGCCACGTCACGCCACCGGTGGGCCTGACGCTGCTGCTGACCTCCAGCATCGGCGGCGTTTCCGTCGGGCAGATGCTCCGTCCGCTCCTGCCGTTCTTCCTGATGCTGGTCGCGATCGTTCTGGTCATCGCCTATGTGCCGGCGATCACCCTGTTCATTCCAGACCTGATGCGTGGATGACGGTTCCCCGCCGGGGACAGGCGGAACCTCCTTGCGGGGGCAACTCACCTCGCTGCGGGGTGACCAGGTGCGCGCGCAAGCCGCGCCACAAAAGAAAACCGTCCGGACGGGGGCCCCGTCCGGACGGCCGAGATGCGAAAAGCCTGACTCAATTTTCGCGCAACTGTTGGAAGTTTCCTGCCGGAAATTGCGCGAAATTGCCTCTTTGGAAAAAGCAACCGGCGATGTCGCCGGACGCCCGAAAGGGCAGGGTCAGCCGAACTTCACTTCCATGATCTCATAGGCATGGGCGCCACCCGGCGCGGTCACCTCGACGCTGTCGCCAACCGACTTGCCGATCAGCGCGCGGGCGATCGGCGAGGAGATGGAGATGCGGCCGAGCTTCACGTCCGCCTCGACGTCGCCGACGATGGTGTACTTCTTCTCTTCCTCGGTGTCCTCGTCCACGAGGGTCACCGTGGCGCCGAATTTCACCGTGTCGCCCGACAGCTTGCTGACGTCGATCACCTCGGCGCGGCCGAGCTTGTCCTCAAGCTCGCTGATGCGGCCCTCGTTCAGGCTCTGCTGCTCCTTGGCCGCATGATACTCGGCATTCTCGGACAGATCGCCGTGGGAGCGTGCCTCGGAAATCGCCTGAATGATGCGCGGGCGCTCCTCGCTCATGCGCTGCTTCAGTTCCTTCTCGAGCATCGCATAGCCCGCGTTCGTCATCGGAACCTTGTCCATAGGTCTTCGACCCTTTCATTCTTCAGGGCTTGCCCGCGCGCTCCCGACAGGGTCGCGCCCACGGGCGTCCTCTCTCGTTATCCGCGTCCGCCGGTCCGGACCGCCGGTGTCCGACGGTCTTCGGCAAGCAGACAAACGTCCGGCCGGGAGGGTCCCGGCCGGATCGAAACGCATTCGGTTCAGGTCGCTTCGCGACGTTTACGCGAAGTAGGCCTGAAGAGGCTGCACTTCAAGGTTGCCCGAGGCGTAAGCCTCGATCCCCTTCGCGGCCGCAACGGCCCCGGCAAGGGTCGTGTAGTAGGGCACCTTGTGCAGCAGAGCCGCCCGACGAAGCGAGCGACTGTCGGAGAGGGCCTGGGCACCGTCCGTCGTGTTGAAGACGAGCTGCACCTCTCCATTCTTGATAGCATCGACGATGTGCGGCCGGCCTTCAAGCACCTTGTTCACACGGGCGCAGGAAATCCCCCGCTCCTCCAGGAAGGCCTGGGTGCCGTGCGTGGCGATGATCCTGAAGCCGGCACGCGCCAGCCGGGCGATGGGATCCAGCACCCGCTCCTTGTCGCTGTCGCGCACCGAGACGAAGACCGTGCCGCTCGTCGGCACGCGCGTCCCCGAGCCGAGCTGCGACTTGGCGAAGGCGATCTCGAAGGTGCCGTTGAGGCCCATGACCTCGCCGGTGGAGCGCATTTCCGGGCCGAGCAGCGTGTCGACGCCCTGGAACCTTGCGAAGGGGAACACCGCTTCCTTGACCGCGATATGGTCGAGCTTCTTCTCGCTGAGCCCGAAGGAGGCGAGCGGCTCGCCGGCCATGACGCGGGCGGCGATCTTGGCGATCGGCGCGCCGATGGTCTTGGCGACGAAGGGCACCGTGCGCGAGGCGCGCGGATTGACCTCGAGCACGTAGATTTCCCCGTCCTTGATGGCGTACTGGACGTTCATCAGGCCGCCGACCTCGAGCGCGCGGGCAAGGGCCTCCGTCTGGCGCTTGAGCTCGGCCACGAGGTCGTCGGAGAGGGAGTAGGGCGGCAGCGAGCAGGCGCTGTCGCCGGAGTGAATGCCCGCTTCCTCAATGTGCTCCATGATGCCGCAGACGAAGACGTCCCTGCCGTCGGCAAGCGCGTCCACGTCGACCTCGATGGCGCCGTCGAGATAGCGGTCGAAGAGCAGCGGGTTCTTGCCCAGAACCGTATTGATCTGCCCCGTCTTGTCGTTCGGGTACTTGGCGCGGACATGGCCTGGAACCAGCTCCGGCAGGGTGCCGAGCAGATAGGCGTTGAGCGCCTCCTCGTCCCGGATGATCTGCATGGCGCGGCCGCCGAGCACGTACGAGGGACGCACCACCAGCGGCAGGCCGAGGTCGGCGACGATCAGGCGGCTCTGCTCGACCGAATAGGCGATGCCGTTCTCGGGCTGCTTGAGGCCGAGGCGGTGCAGCAGCTTCTGGAAGCGGTCGCGGTCCTCGGCCAGGTCGATCATGTCCGGGGTGGTGCCGAGAATCGGAACGTCCGCCTCGACCAGCGCTGCCGCGAGCTTCAGCGGCGTCTGGCCGCCGAACTGGACGATGACGCCGTGCAGCGTTCCCTTCGACTGCTCGGTGCGCACGATCTCCAGAACGTCCTCGGCCGTCAGCGGCTCGAAGTAGAGGCGATCCGAGGTGTCGTAGTCGGTCGAGACGGTCTCCGGGTTGCAGTTGACCATGATGGTCTCGAAACCGGCGTCCTGAAGCGCGAAGGCCGCGTGACAGCAGCAATAGTCGAACTCGATGCCCTGGCCGATCCGGTTCGGTCCGCCGCCCAGGATGAGCACCTTCTTCGCCTCGCTGGGCTGCGCCTCGTCGGCGAGGGCGCCGGCGAAGGGCAGTTCGTAGGTCGAATACATGTAGGCGGTCGGTGACGCGAACTCGGCCGCGCAGGTGTCGATGCGCTTGTAGACCGGGTGCACGTCGAGCCTGGCGCGCAGGCGCGCGACGTCATTCTCGTCGAGGCGCGCGAGCGAGGCCAGGCGCGCGTCGGAGAAGCCCATGCCCTTCAGCCGGCGCAGCGCATCGGCACTGTCGGGAAGGCCGTGGGTGCGGATCTTCTCCTCGGTGGCGACGATGGCCTCGATCTGGCTCAGGAACCACGGGTCGATATGGCAGGCGCGGTGCACGTCCGCCAGATCGGTGCCGAGGCGGAAGGCCTGGGCGACCTTGAGCAGGCGGTCGGGCGTCGGCAGGGCGAGGGCCGCGCGAATGGCGTTCCTGTCGTCGTTCTGCCCAAGGCCCGGGATCTCGACCTCGTCGAGACCGTTGAGCCCGGTCTCCAGGCCGCGCAGCGCCTTCTGCAGGCTCTCGGCGAAGGAGCGGCCGATGGCCATGACCTCGCCGACCGACTTCATGGCGGTCGTCAGGATGGGCTCGGCGCCGGGAAATTTCTCGAAGGCGAAACGCGGGATCTTGGTGACGACATAGTCGATGGACGGCTCGAAGGAGGCGGGCGTCGCGCCGCCCGTGATGTCGTTCTCCAGTTCATCGAGCGTGTAGCCGCAGGCGAGCTTCGCCGCGACCTTGGCGATCGGGAAGCCGGTGGCCTTGGACGCCAGCGCGGAGGACCGCGACACGCGCGGGTTCATCTCGATGACGATCAGCCGGCCGTTCTCCGGGTTCACCGCGAACTGGACGTTGGAGCCACCGGTCTCGACGCCGATCTCGCGCAGGACCGCGAGGCTCGCGTCGCGCATGATCTGGTATTCCTTGTCGGTCAGCGTCAGCGCCGGCGCGACGGTGATCGAATCGCCCGTGTGCACACCCATCGGGTCGATGTTCTCGATGGAGCAGATGATGATGCAGTTGTCCGCCTTGTCGCGGACGACCTCCATCTCGTACTCCTTCCAGCCGATCACCGATTCCTCGACCAGAACCTCGGTCGTCGGCGAGGCGTCGAGGCCGCGCTCGATGATGTCGAGATATTCCTCGCGGTTGTAGGCGATGCCGCCACCCGTGCCGCCAAGCGTGAAGGACGGGCGGATGATCGCCGGCAGGCCGATGTCGTCGAGGGCGTCGAGCGCCTCGGCGAGCGAGTGGGCCAGGCGGGAACGCGGCGTCTCGAGGCCGATCTTCGTCATCGCCTCGCGGAACAGCTCGCGATCCTCGGCCTTGTCGATGGCCTCGGCGGTGGCGCCGATCATCTCGACGCCGAACTTCTCCAGAACGCCCATCTTCTGCAGCGACAGGGCGCAGTTCAGGGCCGTCTGGCCACCCATCGTCGGCAGCAGTGCGTCGGGACGCTCGCGCTCGATGATCTTGGCGACGATCTCCGGCGTGATCGGCTCGATGTAGGTCGCGTCGGCCAGATCCGGGTCGGTCATGATCGTCGCCGGATTGGAGTTGACCAGGATGACCCGGTAGCCCTCTTCTCGCAGCGCCTTGCACGCCTGCGTGCCGGAGTAGTCGAACTCGCAGGCCTGTCCGATGATGATCGGCCCGGCGCCGACGATCAGGATGGAGGAGATGTCTGTGCGTTTGGGCATGTGAGGCTCGCAGGGATCAGCCGCCGCCGCGCCAGTGGTGCGGAAGCGGTCGAGGCTTCGGGTCGTGCAAAGTGTTCGGCTGAGCGCGCCTTATAGGGAAAAAGAGCGGTCCGGGGAACCCCATCCCTTGCTCTTTGAACCGGCGATGGTCCCTCAGGTCCGCGCGGCGGGGGGCGCATCCGGCATGTCGTCGTCCGCAGGCTCCGCGACAGTGGCCGGGGAGGTGACCCCGAGAGGTGTTCGGGAGGTGGCGCGGCCGTCGAAGTCGGTGATTCCGGCACTGATCGCATAGCAGGCGAGACGCACCGCGAGCGGGATCTCCACCGGCCGTCCGTCGCGCGCGCCCTTCTCGTAATACTGGATCATGCGCTTCTTGAGCCCGAGCCGGTCGGCGGCTTCCTTCTGCTTGAGACCCAGCCGCTTGCGCCAGGCGCGAAACCGCTCGGGCGTCATGGTGTCGCTTTCCGCGGCAGGCGCTTCGCGTGACCGCGTCGGGGCGGTCGATCCGGACGAGGAGGGGCGGGACGAGGACACGGCGGATCTCCATGACAGGCGATCCGGCCCGGGCGAACGGCCGGATGCGCATTCAGTGCGCCGACTGTTTCCGCCCTTACGGGAGCAAAGTCAATTCCCGCAAGGGGGCCGGAGTGCGCGCTTGCCTGGCCACGGCACTCCGCCACGACGCAGTTTGACGGTGACAGGGTGATAATGACAATTCCATCGCTGGTCTTGTGGCGATTTCCTTGATAGATCGTGCAGTGCAAGTGGGATGCAACCTGCGCGCCGGCGCCTGGTGGTCGCGTCCCGTCGAACCGGACCCGCCCATGCCTTCAGACGCCCGACAGCGTCTTTCGACGGACACCCTTCTCATTCACGGTCGCGCCCAGGTGGGCCTCGCCGACTATTGTCGCGTGCGCCGCGTGGACTACGAGACCGTGCTGCGCCAAAGCGGTATGGAAGGGCAGCGGAACGATGTGTCGCTTGGCGGGCACATCAGCCTGCGCGATCATGCCCGCTCCCTCGAGGTTGCCGCGCGGCTTGCGGGTGACGACTGCTTCGGCCTCAACTGGACGCGCGAGCTCGGCGCCGGACCCGAGGAAACGGTCACGCTGGCCGTGCGCTACGCTCCCGATTTCGCCGGCGCCCTCGAGGCGACGGCACGCTACATGCACATCGTGTGCGACGTGACGGATGTCGAGGCGCGGATCGCGGGTCAGGACGCTTCCCTTGCCTTCCGGCTGCCCGACGCGCTGGTCTGTGTCGACCAGATGACCGACCGCATGATGAGCAAGGTGCATGCACGGCTCATGCGGATCGGTGGCGGTCGGGTCGAGCTTTCGCTCGCCGAGATCGCACGCAAGGAGCCGGCATCCAGGGATCTGCACGACGCGCATTACGCCGCCCCGATCCAGTTCGGGGCTTCCCGAAACCGGCTGGTGTTCCGGGTTTCGGGGGAGGGAGCGCCAAATCCGTATCGTGATGACGACCTCTTCGCGGCGCTTTGCGACCTGAACCGCCGGCGGCTCGACGACCGGCGCCGGGCGGAGGACTTCATTGCCCTCGTGAGCGATGCGATCAGCGCCAGGATCTCCGCGCCGGACCTGACGGTGGCTGATGTCGCGCGTACGCTCGCGATGAGCTCGCGAGGCCTTCAACGCCGCCTCGCGGAGCGGGACCTGACCTTCCACGGGCTGCATGAAGGCGTGCGCCGGCGCATGGCGGCGGACCTGCTGGCGCTGACCGACCTGCCCATGTCCGAGATCGCCTATCGTCTCGGCTTCTCGGCCGTTGGAAACTTCTCGCGCGCGGCGCGGCGCTGGTTCGGTTGTCCGCCCAGTGAATGGCGTCAGGCGAACGCCGTCGTGCCGCGCGACGAGTAGAGCCGTCCGGCCGGGGTGGGAAGCGACCGCCGCCGTGCACGCAGAGGCGGGGCGTTAAAACCTGTGGCAATGTTTCAAGTATAAATTATCACTGGTTGTGATCTTATTCTTGATCTGGATCATTCTTGATTGCGAGATTACATCAAGTAAATATTTTAAATTTTATACGTATAAAATTACTGATCGTGTAAAACATGGCGCCGCATGATTTTCCGCATTGCGGTATCGGCGTTGTTCTCAAGCGGAAACTTGACATTTTACGCCAAACTGCGTGGCGGAATGTGCCGTCGCGCGACCTCAGAGCTTGAGTCCGGCCTATCTTCCGTCGCGGCCCGCTGCGTCATATTTGCGGTTTATGTGCAAAATCGTGCGTTTTTGTACGTACGGATAAAAAATTGGCGCGTTTGGCTAAGGCCTCGTCTTGGTGATGATGCAATAGTCGGGATTGACACGCGACTTTCGGGGGAATGTGCGCGTTAATGATCGGGAATGACGGAATTTGATGATGACGGAACTGTCGAGAAGTGCGGTCTTCGGGCCGGATCTGGCCGGGCCGATTGAAGCTGACGACCCCAATGCCTCCAAGCTCTCCATCGCGGAGATGTCCGAGTCGTTCGGGGTAACCCTTCGCGCCCTGCGGTTCTATGAGGAGAAGGGGCTTCTGCGGCCGGAGCGCAAGGGCGCGCGCCGGTTCTACGGTACCCGTGACGTCGGGCGGATGAAGGTCATCCTGCAGGCGAAGCGCCTGGGCCTTACGCTTGTCGAGATCCGCGAGATCATCTCGCTTCTTGAGGGGCGTACCGGACGCATCGGCCAGCTCAAGGTGCTGCGCGACATGTGCTCCAAGCAGGATGACCTCCTGCAGGAGCAGTTCGCCCAGATCGAGGAGCAGGTGAAGGAAATGCGTGGCGTCGTGAAGGCTCTCGACGGGCTCATCGAGGCGAACGGCGACCAGGACTGACCCCTGGCACGCAGACATATCCACGGCCGGCCTTACCGGTCGCTGGGAACGAAAACGCCCGCGGACAATGCCGCGGGCGTTTTCGTGTCTGAAGGGCTTTCGCTCCCGCGGGACCGTGCGATCCACGACGAAAAACGGCCCGGCGAGAGGTCGCCGGGCCGTTCGTGTCATCTCTGGCGTGCTGCTTCCCGCCCGGCTCTGCGCAAGGCCTCAGGCGGCCGCGTCCTTTTCCGGGATCACCGTCTCGCCCTTGCGCTCGCGCATCAGGTTGGTGAACCGGCGGAAGAGGTAGTGGCTGTCGCGCGGGCCCGGCGACGCCTCGGGGTGATACTGCACCGAGAACACCGGCTTGCCGACAAGCCGCAGGCCGCAGTTCGAGCCGTCGAAGAGCGAGACATGGGTTTCTTCCACGCCTTCGGGCAGGCTCTTCGCGTCGACGGCAAAGCCGTGGTTCATCGAGGTGATCTCGACCTTGCCGGTGGTGCGGTCGAAGACCGGATGATTGGCGCCGTGATGGCCCTGGTGCATCTTGGTCGTCTTGCCGTTCACGGCGAGCGCCAGCATCTGGTGACCGAGGCAGATGCCGAAGACCGGCAGGCCGCTTTCCACGATGCCACGGATTGCCGGAACGGCGTATTCGCCGGTCGCTTCCGGGTCGCCGGGGCCGTTGGACAGGAACACGCCGTCGGGATTGCGTGACAGCACGTCCTCGGCGGTGGCGGTGGCGGGCAGAACCGTCACGTCGCAGCCCGCGTCGGTCAGCAGGCGCAGGATGTTGCGCTTGATGCCGTAGTCGATGGCAACGACCTTGAACACGCCATCCGGCTTTTCGCCGTAGCCCTGCTCCCAGCGCCAGGAGGTCTGCGACCATCCATAGCTCTGGGTCGCGCTGACGTCCTTGGCGAGATCCATGCCGACGAGGCCGGGCCACGCGGCGGCGGCTTGCTTCAGCGCGTCGATGTCGAACTGTCCGTCCGGCGAGTGGGCGATCACGGCATTGGCCGCGCCCTTCTCGCGCAGCAGCGCCGTCAGGGCGCGGGTGTCCACGCCGGACATGCCGATGATGCCGCGAGCTTTCAGCCAGGCGTCAAAGTGGCGCGCCGAGCGGTAGTTGGAGGGGTCGGTGATGTCGGCCTTGACCACCACGCCGCGCACGCCCGAGGCGGAGGCCATGTTGACGGTCTCGACATCCTCGTCGTTCGTCCCCACATTTCCGATATGCGGGAAGGTGAAGGTCACGATCTGCCCGGCATAGGACGGATCGGTGAGGATCTCCTCGTAGCCCGTCAGGGCGGTGTTGAAGCACACCTCGGCGCAGGCCTGGCCGGTCGCGCCCAGGCCCTGGCCCTCGATGACGGTTCCATCGGCCAGAACGAGTACGGCCGTGGTCGGCGTCGCGGACCAGACGTCTGCGGTCGTCATTGTCTTGCTTTCCCGGTCGGTTCGATGACATTGTCACGGTCGACGCGCCTTGACGTTACGAGGCTTGGCTGTCAACGGTGCATCTTGCGCGGCAATCTATGGGATGCGCGCTGAGGGGTCAACTGTCAGCTTGTTAAAAATAACCTAGAAAAATCAATAATTTATATCGAGGGTCTTGGTCTCTGGCGGTTCCTGGGGTATCGCCGGCAATCCAGGTGTGGCGCAAATGGCAGGGCAAACCATGCGTGAACAGATCGATGCGGCGCTTCAGGCGGCCGTGGACAGTGACGACAAGCGACGGGCCGCGACCCTGCGGCTGGTGCTTGCCGCCGTCCGCGACAGGGAGGCGCGCGCGCGCGAAATGGGAGCCGACGGCCTGCCCGAGGCCGATGTCCTGGACATCCTCAACAAGATGGTGCGCCAGCGCGAGGAATCCGTGCGCGACTACGAGGAGGCGGGGCAGCTCGAGCTTGCCGAGCAGGAACGCGAGGAAATGGCCATCATCGCCGAGTTCCTGCCGCGCCAGTTCGACGACACGGCCATGAAGACCGCCTGCGAGGACGTGGTGCGCGACATCTCCGCCAACGGGCTGCGCGACATGGGGCGCTGCATGAACGCGCTCAAGCAGCGCTATCCCGGCCAGATGGATTTCGTGCGCGCAAGCTGCGTGGTGAAGGACCTGTTGCGCACCGAGTAGGGCGGCGGGTTGCGTTTTCCCGCATAGTCAACAGGCCCGCGAGGAGGAAAAGCCCGGCTTCGAGGGAGCCCGCGCTCTCCCGACGCCCGCGGGATTGCGGTCTTGTTGGCGCTCCCGATATACCCATGTACCCTTTCGCCCCTGGTGTTCTCGCAAAGAGCCGGGGCCTTTCGTGTTGCGGCCCTCCGGCGCGGCGCGCCTCTCACAACGTTCGGACAAGCGGTCATGCGTTTTTCGCCCAGTCTTCTCGACGAGATCCGTGCGCGGCTTCCGCTGTCGGAAATCGTCGCGCGGCGTGTGTCGTGGGACCGGCGCAAGTCGCAGCCCGCGCGCGGCGACTTCTGGGCTTGCTGTCCGTTCCATCAGGAAAAGACGCCGAGCTTTCACGTCGACGACCGGCGCGGGCGCTACAAGTGCTTCGGCTGCGGCGCCTCGGGCGACCACTTCCGCTTCCTGACCGAAACGGAGGGCCTTGCCTTTCCCGAGGCCGTGGAGCGGCTTGCCGAACAGTCCGGCGTTCCGCTGCCCGCTCCCGATCCGCGTGAGGCGGCCCGCGCCGAACGACGGGCAGGCCTCGCCGAGATCTGCGAGATGGCGGCCCGCTTCTTCCAGGAGCAACTCACGCTGTCGGGAGGGGAGGCGGCCCGCGCCTACGTGGCCCGACGGCGGCTGAAGCCCGAGACCTTGCGCGAGTTCCGCATCGGCTTCGCCCCATCCGCGCGCGATGCGCTGAAGCGCCACCTGGTGTCGAAGGGCGTGCCGGAAGCCGACATGATCGAGGCGGGGCTGGTGATCCGGCCGGACGACGGACGCGCCTCCTATGACAGGTTCCGCAACCGGCTGATGATTCCGATCCAGGACGACCGGGGCCGGGTGATCGCCTTCGGCGGACGGACGCTCGATCCCGACGGGCAGCCGAAATACCTCAACTCGCCGGAGACGCCCCTGTTCCACAAGGGGCAGATGGTGTTCAACTTTCACCGCGCGCGCGAACCGGCCCACAAGAGCGGGCAGGCGATCGTGGTGGAGGGCTATCTCGACGCGATCGCGGTCGCCCAGGCGGGCATGGGCAATGTGGTGGCCGCGCTTGGCACCGCCTTCACCGAGGAGCAGGTCGGACGGTTGTGGCGTCTCGCGCCCGAGCCGGTGATCTGCTTCGACGGCGATGCGGCCGGTGTCTCGGCGGCGCATCGCGCGGTCGACCGTATCCTGCCGGGGCTGAGAAGCGGCCACTCCTTCGGTTTCGTGTTCCTGCCGGACGGCAAGGATCCGGACGACCTGATCAACGAGGGCGGCATTTCCGCCTTCACGGCCCAGCTCGGCGAGGCGCGCCCGCTCATCGACGTGCTGTGGGAGCGTGAGGTGCAGGCCGCGCGCATCGACACGCCCGAGCGCCGGGCCGCGCTGGAAAAGGCCCTCGACGACCTCACCCGCACGATCACGGACGAGCGCGTGCGGCGCGGCTATCAGCTCGACATCCGCCTGCGCCTTTCCAACCTTTTCTATCAGCAGGGGCGGGCGCGGCGCGAGGGCGCGCAGAACCGGCGCGCGGGCCAGGGCGGTGCGGTGCCGTTCGGCGAGCCGGCGGCGCCGGCGCGCGGCTCCGACCTGCCCGACAGTTCGCTGTTTGGCAACGAGCGCACGTTGTGCGGCCTGTGCCTGCGTTATCCGGACCTGCTCGAACGTCATGTGGAGCGGGTGAGCAGTGCGGTTTTCGGCGACACGCTGCACGCGGGATTTCGCGATGAACTCTGCCGCATCGCCACGGATCTCGAGGACGTGCCGGTCAGCGGGTTCTATGAGACCCTCGACCAGCGCTTCTTCCAGATCCTGTCCGAGGCGCTCGACGGGCAGTCCTCCGAGGGGCAGGCGCCGGGAGGTCGCGAGGCGGCCGCGCGCGGCCAGTCGCGCTTCCGCGACCTGCTGCAGCGGCTGCCGATCCTGAGGCACGATCCGCCGCCCGATTTCATCGAGGACCTGTTCTGTCACCTGCTCGACGTTCTGGAAACGCGCGCCCTGGCGGAGGATCTGGACGCGGAAATGGCGGCGCTTTCGGAAAGTCTCGACGAGACCGGCTGGGAGCGCATCCGTGCGCAGTCGCAGGACCTCGCGCGACGGCGGGAGGAATGCGCGCGCGCGGAACAGGAGCTTGCGGACCGGGCCAGGGTGATTCGCGCCGCGCGTCCGGCAAGCATGTCGGGGCTGGCTGCGGCTGCTGGCGCTCGGGGGTAGGGGCCGTTGCGGGGCCCGGGACCGCGCAAACCGTGCGTCGAATCGATTGACGGGCCACGAATCACTCTTGCGAATCCAGCCGTCTGCGCTACATAGGATCCTCAGGCAGCAAACAACGTCGCGCACGGCCGGTCATGGGACATGCGATCCCGCGAGCACCAGATGCCAACAGCGACAGGAAGTCATTAAGCTGCCCGAAAACCCTGAGGCCGGGTCCTCCGCCCGTCACCGCGTTGTCCGCGGGGATGCGTGGTGGCGTGATCCTGCGACTTGTCAAAACGAATGGCAGGGTTAAGTGGCACTTAACGGTCACCGACTAAAT
The DNA here is from genome assembly GCA_002722295.1 of Stappia sp. GTDB lineage: Bacteria > Pseudomonadota > Alphaproteobacteria > Rhizobiales > Stappiaceae > Stappia. The sequence goes on from PBLF01000031.1 coordinate 77,148, forward strand.
GTGTGAATTCAGTTCCCCCTCCGGACCGTGTCCGGTGCGCGGGGCAGGTTCGCATGTGGCCCGTCCGGATCTCGCGAAGTGGCGCGCGAGGCGGGACGAGAGGCCGGGGCGGACCGGACAGAGTTGATGAGCGACAGCGCAAGGCCCCCAGTGCGGGCCGGCGGGCCGGAGAAAAACATGGCAGCGAAAGCAACCCAGGCGGAAGACTCCCAGGAAACCGCGGGCGAGAGCTCTGACGGTCCGCTTCTGGATCTGTCCGATGCCGCCGTCAAGCGGATGATCAAGGTCGCGAAGAAGCGCGGCTACGTGACCTACGAGGAGCTCAACGAGGTCCTTCCTTCCGAGGAAGTGACGTCCGAGCAGATCGAGGACACGATGGCGATGCTCTCCGACATGGGCATCAACGTCATCGAGGAAGAAGAGGCGGAGGAAGCCCAGGCGGAGGAAAGCCAGGGTGGCGAGATCGCGGAGGTCAGCCCGACCGCCGTGACGAAGACCGCTGCCAAGGAGCCGGCCGACCGTACCGACGACCCGGTGCGCATGTACCTGCGCGAGATGGGCTCGGTGGAGCTGCTGTCGCGCGAGGGCGAGATCGCCATCGCCAAGCGCATCGAGGCCGGTCGCGAGGCGATGATCGCGGGGCTTTGCGAAAGCCCGCTGACCTTCCAGGCCATCATCATCTGGCGTGACGAGCTCAACGAGGGCAAGGTCCTCCTGCGCGACATCATCGACCTCGAGGCGACCTATGCCGGCCCCGATTTCAAGGCCGAGGGATCCGAGGACGAGAGCGACGACTCGGACGAGGCCGAGGAGACCTCGGGCAGCGCGGCTCCGGCCCAGCCCGCTTCGGCGACCGGCAATGCCAAGCGTGAGGAAGGCTCCTCGGGCGACGGCGAGGCTCAGGGCGAGGGTGACGGCGACGGCGAGGACGACGACGAGTTCGAGGCGAACATCTCGCTTTCCGCGATGGAGGCCGAGCTCAAGCCGAAGGTTCTCGAGACCTTCGACCGCATCGCCGACGACTACAAGAAGCTGCGCCGGCTGCAGGACCAGCTCGTCGAGAACAAGCTGGCCAACAAGACGCTGTCGCCTTCCCAGGAGCGCCGTTACCGCAAGCTCAAGGAAGAGATCATCGTCGACGTGAAGAGCCTGTCGCTCAACCAGCAGCGCATCGACGCGCTGGTCGCGCAGCTCTATGACATCAACAAGCGGCTGATGGGCTACGAGGGGCGTCTTCTGCGCCTTGCCGACAGCCATGGCGTCGATCGCGGCGACTTCCTGAAGCAGTACCAGGGCAACGAGCTCGATCCGAACTGGATCCGCAAGGTCGCGAACCTTGCCTCCAAGGGCTGGAAGAACTTCGTCGCCCAGGAAAAGGAGATGATCCGCGAGCTTCGTCAGGAAATCCAGAACCTTGCGTCCGAGACGGGGCTGGAGACGGCCGAGTTCCGCCGCATCGTGTCCATGGTGCAGAAGGGCGAGCGCGAGGCGCGCATCGCCAAGAAGGAGATGGTCGAGGCCAACCTGCGTCTCGTGATCTCGATCGCCAAGAAGTACACGAACCGCGGCCTGCAGTTCCTGGATCTCATCCAGGAAGGCAACATCGGCCTGATGAAGGCGGTCGACAAGTTCGAGTACCGGCGCGGCTACAAGTTCTCGACCTACGCCACCTGGTGGATCCGGCAGGCGATCACGAGGTCCATCGCGGATCAGGCCCGCACGATCCGTATTCCGGTGCACATGATCGAGACGATCAACAAGATCGTGCGTACCTCGCGCCAGATGCTGCACGAGATCGGCCGCGAGCCGACCCCGGAGGAGCTGGCCGAGAAACTGCAGATGCCGCTCGAGAAGGTGCGAAAGGTCCTCAAGATCGCCAAGGAGCCGATCTCGCTCGAGACGCCGATCGGCGACGAGGAAGACAGCCACCTGGGCGATTTCATCGAGGACAAGAACGCGGTCCTGCCCATCGACGCGGCGATCCAGTCGAACCTGCGCGAGACGACGACCCGCGTGCTGGCCTCGCTCACGCCGCGCGAGGAGCGGGTGCTGCGCATGCGCTTCGGTATCGGCATGAACACCGACCACACGCTTGAGGAAGTCGGCCAGCAGTTCTCGGTGACGCGCGAGCGTATCCGCCAGATCGAGGCGAAGGCGCTCCGCAAGCTCAAGCACCCGTCGCGGTCGCGCAAGCTGCGCTCGTTCCTCGACAGCTAAGACCAGGGCATGGCAGCAGGCGGACCCTCCGGCCGTCCGGCATGGGGCGTGATTACCGTCTGCTGCCTGCTCGTCTCCACGACGTTCGTCCGCTGCTCCAGCTCGTTTCACGGCGTCGGCTTCATTCCCGCACCCGACTATGTCGCCAGGGTCGCGCCTCTTGCCTGGGGCGCCGGCGTTGCCGTCGGGCTCGCCTGCCTGGGGCTTGCGCTTGCCGGCGACATTGACATTTTCGACCGGCTTCCCCTCGTGCCGCCGCTCAGCCGCACGAGCAAGTGGATCGCAGCGGTTTTCGCTTCTCTGGTGCTGGGGATCGGCACGGTCGACACGGTGTCGAGCGGTCCGCCGATCGTGGCCGCCCTGACGTCCGGCAAGCGGATGTCGAAGGTCTTTTCGGTAAAGGATCCGCGTGCAAAAGCCAGTCGCGGATGTTATTCGCGGATCATTCTTGCCGACCTTCCCTGGATGTATTCCCAGGTCTGCCGTCTCGACGAGGCCCTGCGCGCCACGCTGGAACCCGGGTCGCATCTGATGGCGGAAGGCTACGGGACGCCCGATGGCCTGTTCATCCGGGACTTCCGGGCCGCCGTTTCACCGAACTGACGACGCTCCTTCATGCCGGATCAGGTCATGCCCTCCGATCATTCGCCCGAAAGGTCCGCGAGCCCCGCGCAAGACCGCGACACGGGTGAACGCGCCGCCTCCCATTTTGATGCGAGAGCGGATAGGAGAGGGGGCATGGACACACCCGAACCCTTCTGGATGAAGTACATGGGCGCGGGCCTCGCGCTCTCGATCCTGTTGCATCTGGTGGCGGGCTACCTGCTGGTTCACGGTATCGAGGCCTCGCGGACACTGCCGGCCATTCGGGAAGAACCGGTCGAGGTGACCATGGTCTCGCCGGAAGAGCTGGCCGAGGCGGAGGAAAAGGCAGCCGAGGAAGAGGTCGCGCGGGAAGACGAACAGCCCGAGGCGCCGCCACCGCCCGAAGAGCAGAGCCCGGAAGAGCAAAGCCCCGAAGACCGGAAAGACGAGCAGGCGTCCCCCGAGACGCCGGAGGCCGAGGAAACGGCCCGGGACGCCGTGCCCGAGCCCGAACCGGAAGCAGAACCCGAGGCGGTCCCCGAGCCCGGGGCTCCCGAGGTACGGGAAGACGAACAGACGCCGGAAGAGCCGGCTTCGGAGGAGGCGGCTGAAGATCAGCCCGCCGCCGATGAGCCCGCCGCGTCGCCGCTGTCCCCCGGGGCGGAGGCGCCCTTGCGTCAGGACATGCGTGTCTTTCAGCCGGTGACCGAGTTCGGCGAGGAGGACAGCGGCAATCGCGAACTCGACGGCGGCAACACGCAGGATGCACCCGCCAACGGGGAGGGGGAAGCCGCCGGGGAACCGGCGGAACAGGCCGATGACGGGTCGGCGGAGGCCGCCGACGAAACGCCGGCCGAGGCCGAGGACATGCCGGAAGGGCCGGAAAACGCGGACGCTCCCGAAAACGCCGATACGCCCGAAGCTTCGGCGCCGGAGGTTTTGGAGACCGGTCCTTCGGACAGTGACACGGACATGATCGGGATGCCGGACGGAGAGCCGGGCACGGCCGCAAGCGGGGTCCCGCGCGAAAAACCCGCCGACATCGCGGAGATCGCGGCGCGGGCGCGGGTTGCCCCGGCCCAGGCCACCCGGACCCAGGCCGTGCCGGACGACCAGTTGCCGCCGGGCGTTTCCGTTCCCGGCTCCGGTATCGGCCCGTCGGGCGGACGGCTCTTTTCCCATGCCCTGTCAAACGACCCGCGCGTGCGCACCGCCATGCGCGGAATGCCGCATGCGGCGCGCGCCGACCTCCTGTGCATGACCGAGTTGCGCGGACAGTTGCGCATCGCGACGCCGTCCTACAATCCCGACATCCTGCCCTCGTTCCGTCTGCGCGAGGGCAATGTGCTGCAGCCGCGCCGGGCGGCGTTCCGTGCCGCCGGGCAATGGTACGAGCTCTCCTTCCGCTGCGAGCTCAACGAGCAGATCACCCGCGTCGAGCGCTTCAGCTTCCGGGTCGGTGCGCCCATCCCGCGCTCCCAGTGGCGCGAGCGCGGCTTTCCGCTCAACTGAACCGGCGTTCAGCGGGCGAGGTCGTCGAGGATCGGGCAGTCGGGCCGGTCGTCGCCGTGGCAGCACTCGACCAGTCGTGAGAGCGTGGCGCGCATGGACTGGAGCTCAGCGATCTTGCGCTCCACCTCGCGGATCTTCTCCTGGGCGACGCGCTTCACGTCGGCGCTGGCGCGCTGCTCGTTGTCGTAAAGGGAGAGCAGCGCGCGGCATTCCTCGATGGTGAAGCCGAGCCCACGGGCGCGCTGCACGAAGCGCAGCCGGTGCACGTCCTCCTCGGAATAGTCGCGGTAGCCGTTGGCCGCGCGTGCCGGGCGCACCAGCGCGATGTCCTCGTAGTAGCGGATCGTCTTGGCCGGCAGCTCGGAGCGCGCGGCCGCCTCGCCGATGTTCATCGTGACGGTCTCCTGTTCCTGCTTTTCCTATCTGAGCCTTCCTGTAACTGGAAGGTCAAGGGCCGTGTTGCCCGTGCCAAACCGTGGACAGTGCGTTCACGTGGGTCCGAGAGGGCTGTGGTGGCGGGGATCGGCTTGATAGGGTGACTTGAACCCGTGCTTTCAAGATCGCGGCGGGAGTCTGTGTCGATCATTGTCGCACGCTATCATCCGGAGACCGAAATGACCTTTCTTCGTTCCTATTCGCCCTTCCTGCTCAGCGTATTCCGGATCATGGCCGGGGCGCTCTTCCTCCAGCACGGCACGAGCAAGTACCTGAGCTTGCCGGTGACGCAGATGTCCGGCGTTTCGCCGATGACCATGGGCGGTGCCGCCGGCATCATCGAACTGGTCTGCGGCGCACTGATCGTGCTGGGCCTGTTCACGCGCCCGGCCGCCTTCCTCGCCTCCGGCACCATGGCGGTTGCCTATTTCATGGCTCACGCGCCGCAGAACTTCTATCCGATCCTCAACGGTGGCGAGCTGGCCGCACTCTACTGCTTCTCCTTCCTCTACCTCGCCGCCGCCGGCCCCGGCCCGCTCAGCATCGACCGCCTGCGCGGCGCCGCCTGAGGCTGAATCCGGGAGGAGGCCGGCATGAAGGTCATCATCGTCGGGGCCGGAATCTCCGGCCTGTCCACGGCCTGGTCGCTCGCGAAGGCGGGAGCCGAGGTGACGCTTCTCGAGCAGGGGAGCGCCATCCCCAGCCCCATGTCGGCCTCCGGCGACCAGCACCGCATCATCCGCCGCGCCTATGGCGGACAGACCGGCTACCAGAGGCGTATCGGCGAGGCCTATGAGGCCTGGGACGAACTGTGGTCGGATCTCGGTGAGAAGCATCTGGTCGACACCGGGTTCCTGCTCGTCTCCCAGACGGGCGCGGACCAGTCGATCGCCTTTCGCGACAGCCTGGAGGCGGGAGGGTACCCGGTCGAGCGGATGAGTGCGGAAGAGGCGGTCGCACGCCACCCGTATCTCGACCCGGACACGGTGCATTCGGCCGCCTTCAGTCCCGAGGGCGGTGTGCTGCTGTGCCGGCGCATCGGCAGCGGGATTGCCTCATGGCTGCGCGACGCCGGCGCCGTGGTGCGCGACAACGCCCGCGTGGTCGCGCTTGACCGGGATGCGGCGAGCGTCCGGCTCGAGACCGGCGAGAAGCTTTTCGCCGACCGGCTGGTGGTGACCGCCGGTGCCTGGGTACTCAAGCTGCTGCCGGAGCTTGGCGGTCATCTCACCGGCTATCGCACGGCGGTCGCCTACCTGAGGCCGCCCGAGGACCTGCGCGCCGCCTGGGAGGCCTCGCCGGTGCTGCTCGACACCGGCGGCACGGTGGACGGCTACGTACTGCCGCCCGTGGCGGGAACCGGGCTCAAGGTTGGGGCCGGCCTGCATAAGGTGAAATCGGGAGACGCCGATGCCCGGCGCGTGCCGGAGCCCGGTGAGGGCGAGCGGTTGCGCGGTCTCTTCTCGCCGCCCTTTGCCCGCATCGATGAGTATGCGGTGGAGGACGTGGTCACCTGCGCCTACACCTTCACGCGGGACGAGCATTTCTTCCTGGAGGCGGGCGCGCGCAGCCTCGTGGTGTCGGCCTGCTCGGGGCACGGCTACAAGTTCGGAGCCGCGGTCGGGCGCCGGGTCGCGCAAGGGGTGCTGAGCGGCGACGCGGCCGGCTTGCGCCAGTGGTTGGAGGCGCGCGACTGAGCGCGCCTCGCTCTTGTCGATTGCTGAAATCCGTGATCAGCGTCCGGCGAAGCTCATGCGGCTCATGACGTCATCCTTCAGCACGAAGCGGTGCCAGAGGGCTGCGAGCACATGCAGCGTGATCAGCACGATAAAGACCGGCTTGAGTATCTCGTGGATCTCGCCGGAGATATGAACGCCGCCGTACCACGCCACTAGCCCGGTGACGGGAGCCGCCAGCAGCAACGCATAGAAAAGCGCGTAGGTCGCGCGCATGGCCAGAAGCAGCGGTGCAGCCAGGGCGGGGGCGGGCGGTGCGGCGCGCGTCAGGCGCAGGGCGAGGCGGGCGAGTGTGAGCGCGAGAACGGCGACGCCGACCCAGATGTGCAGATTGCCCATCAGCCAGACGAGCGTGGACGGGATCTCGCCGTCACGCAGCGTGTGCCCGTAGTCCTTGATCGATTCCCCGAACACGAGCTGGAAGATGATCAGGGCGGCAATGACCCAGTGCAGCAGGACCTGGGACGTGGAATAGGCCGCGGGCGCGTCGGCGATGCCCGCGCGGTCTGAAATTTCACTCATGGCTACCTCGCAAGAGAAGGATGGCTGGTGTCTCGCTCCGCCCGCCCGTCCCGGCCGGCGCAGCGACAATACTCGCATTTGTTCGCAAGTATGTACCGGTTCTGTCGCAAGATGTAACCGGCGCAGGGAAAGTGCGGTGAAAACGTAAAAAAAGCCCGCGCGACAGGCTCGCGCGGGCTTTGGAGCGTCCATGATCCGTGGGTGTGGGCGGATGCTAGCCGGCCCGCCCCTTCTCCACCAGATCGCGGATGAATCGCGGAAGCGCGAAGGCGGCCGCGTGGACCTCCGGCGTGTAGTAGCGGGTCTCGAGGCCGGCGGCGGTAAAACGCTCGACCAGCGTCTCGAGCGACACGCGGCGCAGGTCCGGATTGTCGCTTGCCCAGCCAAGGGCCATGTGCCCGCCGAAGTAGGTCGGGATGGCGGCGATATAGGCGCCCGCATCCTTGTAGATGGATGTGAAATGCCCGATCGAGGAAACGAGTTCGTCCGGCTGCAGGAAGGGGACACCGTTCTGGGTCACCAGAACGCCGCCCGGCTTCAGGCAGCGGTGGACTCCGGCGTAGAACTCCCTGGTGAAGAGCACCTCGCCGGGGCCGTCCGGGTCGGTGCTGTCCACCAGCACCACGTCGAAACGGCGATCCGTCTCGGCGACGAAGCGGGCTCCGTCGGCGATGACGAGATCGAAGCGATCATCGTCGAAGACGGGGGCGTTGAACTCGCCGAACTGCTCCCGGGAGAAATCGACGACCGCGCTGTCGATCTCGACCTGGGTAAGGCGCTCGATGCCCTTGTGCTTGAGCGCCTCCTCGGCCATGCCGCAGTCGCCGCCGCCGACAATGAGCACCTCGCGCGCCGCGCCATGGGCGAGGATCGGCACATGGGCCATCATCTCGTGGTAGATGAACTCGTCGCCGGTGGTCACCTGGGTGATGCCGTCGAGCATCAGCACCTTGCCGAACACCGGATTGGTGAACAGCACGAGATCCTGATGCTCGGACCGGCTCTGGAACAGGACGTCCTCGCAGTCGTACTGAACCTGCACGCCGGGATAGAGCGTTTCCGCGAAAATCAGCCCCTGGCTCATTCCACCTCCTTGCCGCGCAGCAATTCGCTGACGGCGGTGCGCCCGGGACGGAAGGCCCGCCTCAGCACCTCGACGCAGGCCTCGGGCCTGGCGTCGCCACACATGAAGACGTCGAAGGCGGCATAGCCGGCCTCGGGCCAGGTATGCACGGAGATGTGGCTTTCCGCGAGCACCGCGACACCGCTCACGCCCTCGGGCTGGAACGGATGCAGATGAATGTGCAGCAGTGTCGCCCCCGACTCCGTGACGCAGGTCCGCAACGCTTCCTCGATATAGGGAAGGTCGTCCAGACGCTCGGCGTCATAGAGGTCGATGATGAAATGCGCGCCCGCGCAACGAATGCCGTCCTTCTCGATGAAGTGATCGAGGCGGTCGACCTCCGCGGCAGTGCGGGGTGCGGTTCGTGTCGTGTCTTCCGTATGGGTGGTGCTTCTCGGCTCGCCGTAGGCGGACAGTGTCCGCTCGTCACCGGCATGAGCCTCCAAGTCCATCCCCAATTGGAAGAGGCCGTCGTCAGACATGGCGGTCTCCCCAACCAGCAGATGAAACCCGGGGTTATCCCGAAGGCCCTTCGTATAAGGCCCGATTCGGGGAAATTCAATGGCCGTGAATGAAAAAAGAGCGAAAAAACCCTCGAGAACGCAAGAAGATCTCAAGGTTTTTTGAAGAGCCGGCTAATAATAACCGAAATCATTAGCCGGAAAATAATTCCGGCCGTCGCGCGTATCCGCTGCCGGAGTGCGCGCGACGGCCGGTTGTGTGCTGCTTTACTGCTTCAGTTCCCAGCTCACGTTCACCCGGATCGAAAGCTCGCTCTCGCCTGCCTCGATGGGGGCAGGGGCCGCGGCATCGGCGCCCTTGAACTCGGCGCGGGCCATCATCATCACCGGCCGGGGGCCGTGGTCCTGCTCGTTGATGGACAGCACCCGGCCAAGCTCGACGCCGGCCGCCTCGGCGTAGAGCTTTGCCTTGCGCATGGCGTCGGCCATGGCCTCCTTGCGCGCCTCGTCCTTGAGCTTGCCGGCCTCGCTGACGATGAAGTTGACGCCGCCGATCTGGTTGGCGCCGTCGCGCACCATGACGTCGAGCAGCCCGCCCAGCTTGGAGAGATCGCGCACACGCACGTTGACCGAGTTGGAGACGCGGTAGCCGACCAGCTCCTGGCGGTACTCCTGGGGATCGGAGCTCTTCACGCGGGCATAGCGCGGCGAGACGTTGAAGCCGGAGGTCTGGATGTCGCGGGCCTCGATGCCGGCTTCCTTGATCCGCGCGACGACCTCGGCCATTGCGGTGGAGTTCGCGGTCATGGCCTCGGCCGCCGTGTCCGCGTCACTGACGACGCCGCTGGAGACCATCGCCATGTCCGGTGCGGCGGTGACGCTGCCGTCGCCGGAGATGTCGATCGTGGCGACACGGGGCTCCTCGGCCAGGGCGGGGCCGGTCGCCGACAGGGCAAGCGGGAGAGCGGCGAGCCCGGCGATCGCGGCAAGTCGGGCAATTCCCGATGCGCGCGAGGTCGTGTGGCGGGGTGCAGGCGGCAGCATCTTCATTACGTCTCTCCGGTCGAAAATGGCTTTGTTCACGGGCGGTTGCCCTGGAGGCCACACCCTAGACCGGCAAATGCGGCACCCGCATGACGTGCGCTTGAGACGGCTTCAGGGGAACGGTTCGTCCACTTCGTCGGGATCGAGCGCCACGGGATCGCCCACCTCGCCATCGGCCGACAGCAGCACGGCGACCGGTCGGGAGGCGGGAAATTGCGCGCAGATGATGAGCACCATCACCGTCAGCGGCACGCAGAGCACCATGCCCGTGACGCCCCAGATCGCCCCCCAGAGGCTCAGCGACAGCATGATGACGAGGCCGGACAGGTTCAGGCTGTTGCCCATGAGGCGTGGCTCGACCAGGTTGCCGATGGCGAACTGGATGGCCCCGAGGCCGACGCTGATCACCAGGAAGGGCGTCAGGCTGTCGAAATAGACCAGCGAGAGAAGGCTCGGAAACACCACTGCCGTCAGCGAGCCGATGGTGGGAATGTAGTTGAGCAGGAAGGCGATGAAGCCGAAGAGCGCCGCGTAGGGGAGCCCCAGAAGTGTCAGCAGGCCGGCGGTGAGAAGCCCCGTGAGCACGCTCACGCCGGTCTTGATGCCAAGATAGTGACGCAGGGCGTCCGTGATACGGCGACGGATGTGGAAGGCGAGGCGCGCCTGGTCGGACGTGGCGAAGAGACGACGCATCTTCCGGTCGAACGTCGACTGTTCCAGCAGCAGGAACAGAACGTAGATGAACACCAGCGACGCGGATCCCGCGACGGTGGTCAGGGCGTTGGCTCCGGCGGTGATGGATCGGTTGAGGAAGTTGTCGGGCAGCAGGTCGCGCAGCTCGATGGGGTCGGCGAGCCCGAGCTTGTGGGAATAGGTGCTGAAGAGGCTTTCAAGCCGGGCCTGATAGACAGGCGCGTCGCCGGCAAGCTCGGTCAGATTGGCTGTGACGATGTCCACCACCACGATGGAAATGCCGAAGATCACCGCGATCGCGGCGGTCACGGCCAAGACCCTGGGGGGGCGCAGCGGCCCGAGCGGCAGGGCGCGGATGCCTTCCGCGAGGGCGGTGATGAGATACCACACCAGCAGCGCTATGATGAAGGGGAGCAGCAGCGAGCGTCCGACCACAAGCAGCCAGCCGACAAGGGTGACGCAGACCAGGGTCAGGGTCAGTACGATCGGAAAGCGCGGCATTGTCCTGCGAATCCTGTTCTGCCCTGCGGGCATCGGCGCATGTCGATCCCTTCGAAGGTCGTGCGGAGTTTCCGCCAAGCCATGCAGGAGGTCCGGGGCAAGGTCAAGCGCGGGCGCGCGTCCAGTGGTGCCTGGACCCGCTGCCCGCCTGAACCGTGGGGAGAGGCGCGCGCCCGCTTGCATGGCGGGAAAGGGGTGATATACGAAGAAGGTGCCGGGCCGGACAGGTTGCGCCGGGTGCCGGATCACGCGTCATGAGGGGCGTGGTGCGGGACACGGGGTTCTGGACGCGGTGCCGGTACAATCGTTTCGTCGGAACGCCTTGCGGCGTGCCGACCGGATGCGACGGGCCTGTAGCTCAATGGTTAGAGCCGTCCGCTCATAACGGATTGGTTGCAGGTTCGAGTCCTGCCGGGCCCACCACCTCCCTATAGTCAGTCTTGCGCTGTGAAACCTGGCGTGTTCGGGCACGCGGCCGTGTGCGGCGGTGGCTCGCTGTTTCGGGGATCCACGGGGCATCGTCGCCCGGAGATCTCGCCGCGCCGAAATTGAGGCGTGGTCCCGGCCGGGCCGCTCATGAATGCCGGTGATCGTGCCGTCGTGGGACGGCCTTTTCAGCTCTCGATCAGTTCGAGCACCAGTCCGTCGCCAGGGTTGCGCAGGTAGGCGATACGCTTGCCCTTGTTCGGACCGGCGTCGATGACGACGACCTCTCCGAGCAATTCCAGTGACCACGCGAAGCAGTCCTTCAGCGTCGCGTCGATATCATCGACATCGAGGCCCAGATGAAGCGAGCCGAGGTCGCAGGGACGCGGGCGGAAGTCGCCACGCGCCGATGGACCGGAGTAGCACAACAACTCCAGCGTTGCCGCGCCGTTGCGCATATAGGCGATTTCGACCCTGGCGTCCGGAACGCCGATGACACGTGAGATCAGGTCGGGGTTCCTCGGCGCGCGGGAGATGGTTTCAAATCCGAAGAGCTCGCGAAACATCTTCTCGGCGCGATCGAGGTCGGCCACCGTAATGCCGGTGTGGTTGAGCGTGACGGGCATGCGGATCTTCCTTTTTTGCGAATGGCGAAGACGTGCGACCGCCGGCGGCGGCTCGGGGGGAGAGCCAGGGCCGCCGGCGGGGTCGGAACCGGTACGGAGGCCCCGGTTCCGGACGCTTCTGCGGCCCGGGGGCCGCACCCTGACCTCAGGAGGCCAGCAGCAACGGTGCCTCGATGAAGGACTTCAGACGCTGGAGAAGCCGGGCGCCCACTGCGCCGTCGATCGCCCTGTGGTCCACGGACAGGGTGAGCCGCAACCGCCGCACCTCCACGGCCTGGCCGTTGTGCAACGCCAGTTCGCTTTCGATCGTCCCGACGGCGAGGTTCATGCTCTGGGGGGGATTGATGATCGCGGAGAAGGCACTGACCCCGAACATGCCGAGGTTCGAGATCCCGGCGAGCCCGCCGGAGTACTCCTGCGGCGAGAGCTTTCCGGCCCGGGCACGTTCGATTGCCTCGCGCGCGGCGGAGGAAAGCGCACCGGGCGAGAGGCGGGCGGCATCGCGCAGGATGGGCGTTATCAGCCCGCCTTCCAGAGCGACCGCCAGGCCGATGTCGACGCTCGTGTGGCGAACCAGCCCTTCCTCGCTCCATGTCACCATTGTATCCGGGGTGGCGGCGATGGCCAGCGCATATGCCTTCATGACCAGGTCGTTGACGGTGACCTTCGCCTCCGAGCCCGAGGAGGCCAGAGCCTCATTGAGCGTCCGGCGCATGTCGAGCAGCGCATCCGCGTCGCAGCGGATCTCGAGATAGAAGTGCGGCACCGTCTGCTTGGCCTCGACCAGGCGTGCGGCAATGGTGCGCCGCATGGCGCCGTGCGGTTCCAGGCAGGCCGAAGCTGCGGCCATGTGCATGACCGTGGCGGGAGCGGCGGCCTCTCCGGCGGCGGCAGTCGGGGCCTGCGTCTCCTCGCGACCCTGCCGCTCGGCCGCCTCGCGAATGTCGGCGGCCAGAATCCGTCCCTTCGGCCCGGTTCCCCTCAGTCCTTCGGTCTCCACCGACATTTCCCGGGCAAGCCGTCTCGCGAGTGGCGAAATGCGCCGGAGCGGCCGGTCCTGGATGTCATGACCGCCGACATCCTCTTGCAATGGGGAGGTCGCGTCGGAGGACATCCCGGCCGCAGCCGGGGGCTCCGTCGTTGCCGGCGGCGCGGCACTCGCGCCCGCGCCGATGATGCCGATCGGGGTCTCCACCGGAACGTCGCTGGTGCCGCCGGGCACCAGGATCTGCTCCAGAACGCCGTCGGCGGGAGCCTCGATGTCCATGGCGGCCTTGTCGGTCTCCAGCTCCGCAAGGACATCGCCCTGCTTGACGGCGGTGCCGGGCTCGACGTGCCAGCACACCAGCTTGCCGGTGGCCATGTCCGGCGAGATCGCCGGCATCAGGATATTGACGGTCATGGCTCAGGCCTCCGCAAGATCGCGGTGGCACATGCGGCGCACGGTTTCGGCGATTCCGGCCGCGCTCGGCATGACCTCGCGCTCGAGGCGGTCGTTGTAGGGCATGGGCACTTCCGCCGCGCCCATCCGCTCCGCCGGTGCGTCGAGCCAGTCGAAGGCCTCCTCGGTGATCTGGGCGGCGATTTCCGCCCCGATGCCGCCGGTGCGCCATGCCTCGTGAACGACAAGGCAGCGACTGGTCTTCTTCACGGAGCGGACGAAACACTCCATGTCGAGCGGCCGCAGGCTGCGCGGGTCGATGACCTCCACGCTGATGCCCTCGCGGGCAAGGGTCTCCGCGGCCGAAAGCGCGCGTTCGACCATGGCAAGCGTTGCGATGATGGTGATGTCCGTTCCCTCGCGCTTGACGTCGGCCTTGCCGATCTCGATTTCGTAGGGGGCCTCGGGAACCGGAGAGGCACCACCGAGATAGAGCAGCTTGTGTTCCAGAAAGACGACCGGATTGTCGTCACGTATGGCCGCAATCATCAGACCCTTGGCGTCATACGCGGTCGAGGGGGCGAGCACCGTCAACCCGGGAACATGGGCGAACCATGCCTCGAGGGACTGGGAGTGCTGGGCAGCCAGCCGGATGCCGCCACCCTGGGGGCCCCGGAACACCACGGGGACCGATGCCTTGCCGCCCAGCATGAAGCGCAGCTTGGCGGCCTGGTTGACGATAGGGTCCATCATGAAGGTGACGAAGTCGAAGATCTGGATTTCCGCGATCGGTCGCCGGCCGGAGAGGGCCGCGCCGACGGCCGAGCCTGAAATCACGCCTTCCGAGATCGGTGTGTTCATGACGCGTTCGGGACCGAACCTGTCGAAGAGACCGCGCGTCACGCCGAAGGTGCCGCCGACGGGGCCGACATCCTCGCCCATGAGAAAGACCGTGTCGTCACTCTCGATGGCCTGGGCGATCGCCTCGCGAAGGGCCTCGGTGTAGGTGATGGCTCGGCTGCCGGGCGCCGGGGGAGGGGGTGGCATGCGCCGGGGCGCCAGAACCTTGTCGAACAGCATCGGCAGTTCCGGCTCGGGGAGGTTTTCCGCCTTCGTGATCGCGGTCTCGATCACATCGGACGCCTCCTGCTCAAGGGCGGCGAAGGCTTCTCCGTCGATGTCCCACTCCTCGGAGAGACAGCGCGCGAGACGTGTCAGGGGGTCCTCGTCGAGCCACTTCCGAACTTCGTCGTCGGTACGGTAGCCGAGCAGGTTTCCACGCACCGAATGGTCGCCGTGGCGATAGGTCAGCCCCTCGATCAGGGTTGGCCCCTCGCCGGCGCGCGCCCGGGCGAGCGCCTCGGCCACGGCGGCATAGACGGCAACCGGGTCGTTGCCGTCGATCCTTTCTCCCGGGATCCCGTAGGACGCGGCACGTGCGGCGACCGAGCCGCCCGCCGTTGCCTGTTCGAAGGGGGTCGACATGCCGTACAGGTTGTTTTCGCAGAAGAAGACGATGGGCAGCTTCCACAGGGCGGCAAGATTGAGCGCCTCGTGGAAGATGCCCTCATTGGAGCCGCCATCGCCGAAGAAGGCGATGCCCGCGTCGTCCGAGCCGCGCTGCTTCGCGGCAAGCGCGGCCCCCACGCCGAGACCCATCGACGCGCCCACGATGCCGTTCGCGCCAAGGATGTTGAGCTCGACGTCGGCAACGTGCATGGAACCGCCGATGCCGCCGCAGATTCCGCCGAGCTTCCCGCAAAGTTCCGCCATCATGCCGTCGATGTCGGCGCCCTTGGCGATGCAGTGCCCGTGACCACGATGATGGGTGGTGATGAAGTCGCTTCGACGCAGGGGAAGGCAGGCGCCGGCCGCGATCGCCTCCTGCCCGGCCGAGGAGTGTGCGGTACCCTTGATGACGCCGGTCTTGAAGAGTTCTTCGGTGCGTACCTCGAAGCGACGGATCCGCAGCATGGTGCGGGCCAGGGTGAGCATGTCCTCGCGCGTGGGCGCGGGGACGTTGCGGTTGAGGGGCTTGGGCATGTTGTTGCCGACAGGCAGCGGCTTGCTGCCGCCGGCAGCGGTGCGGGCTTTTGTTGCCACGTTTTTTCCTCCCGGGGATACCTGACCGCTCCCGGCAGGGGGCGACCGTTTCGCAGGAAGGCAATCACGTTCGCGGGCTTCCGACAAAATCAAAGCGGATATGTCGGAAATAACAAAAAGTTATGTCTGGGTTTCAAGGATCAGTAAAATATATGTCTTTCGCGCTCATCCGCCGGTTCAGTCTTCCGGCGGCAACTCGGCCGTTGCCCACAGTTCATCCTTCACAAGACGGCGGGCACGGCTGATGACCAGATCGGAAAAGACGCGCATGGCGGCGGTGCGAGGACGGTCGCGGGAGGTCGCGATCACCCAGGGCCACGTGGCGCCGGTTATCGGGGCGATGGAAATGTCGCCGCGCATGAAGGCCTGGTGGCAGGCGCTGTAGGGAAGGATGCTGTGCAGGCCGCCGCGAGACACCAGGTCAATGATGATCGAGTTGGTTTCGACGATGACCGGCGGATTTGGGGAGGCACCGGAGGGGGACAGAAGGTCCTCGACCACGCGACGGAGTCCGTTGGGGGAGGGGGTCAGAACGAGGTCGAGCCCGGCCAGGTCCGCACTGGGAACGGGGGAGCCCATTTTCAGCCCTGCTGCGGCGGAGGACAGCAGCACCAGCCCCTCCGAACAAAGGGCCTGACGGTTCAGGCCGCGCGAGGCACCGTGGTCGGAATAGATCGCCAGATCCACATGGCGGGTGACGAGTTCCTCGCGCACGTTGATCGAGACGCCTTCGTGGATTTCCAGGTCTACCTGGGGATGAAGCCGATGGAACTCCGCCGCGACATCGGCGATCAGCAGGCCCCGAAGGGAGTAGGCGGATGAAATGCGCAGGGATCCGGCCGGGCGGGTCTCTGCGGCGATGATGTCTTCCTTGATGAGTTCAACGTTCTGCATCAGGGCGCGGACGTGGTCCGCAAGCTTCTGCCCGGAAGGGGTGAGGGCGACACCGCGCGGCCTTCTGTCGACAAGCTGCGTGCCGAGTTCCTCCTCCAGCAGCTGTACCTGCCTGCTGAGCGCCGGCTGGGAGACGTTCGCCCGCTCGGCCGCATGAGTGATGTTGAGCGTGTTCACCACATGCATGAAATACTCGAGCTGCCTGATCTTCACGCGAATTCCTCCCTGTTCGCCGTCTCCAGATCAATGTTTTTTGGTTATGTCTTGCATGTCAATTATCTATTTTACACATGTCTTGGCCGTGCCTAGCGTTTGTCGGGCA
The DNA here is from genome assembly GCA_002722295.1 of Stappia sp. Lineage (GTDB taxonomy): Bacteria > Pseudomonadota > Alphaproteobacteria > Rhizobiales > Stappiaceae > Stappia. Next base: position 93,729 of record PBLF01000031.1, read on the forward strand.
GGGTGAACGGCCGTCTTCGAGGCCAGACACCCGAGCCAGGAGCGCAAGTATCGGGAGCACTGCGCATCCCTCGCAACAATGACCGCAACACTGCCTCCGCGGCAGGGAGACCGAGGATCTTCCTGTCCGGTCGAGGGGAACTTGCGCCTTGTCGCGGGACTGAACACTTCGGGAGGAAACATCATGAACAAGCTTTACGGTGGCGTGCTGGCCCTCATGGCGGGCACTGTCCTGACGACACCTGCCCTCGCGGACGAGGAGCAGGTGCGCATCGCCCTGATGACCGACCTTGCGGGAGCGACGGCGGACTATGGCGGCCAGGGGGCCATCGAGGCCGTGAAAATGGCCATTGAGGACTTCGGTGGCACGCTGAACGGCAAGCCGATCCACGCCGACTTCATCGACCATCAGAACAAGCCGGACATCGCGGTCACCAAGGCACGCGAGGCTTTTGACAACGGCACCGACATGGTGATCAACCTGTCGAACTCCGCCGCGGCGCTGGGCGTCATGGAAATCGCCGAAGCCAAGGACAAGGTCGTGGTCGTCACCGGAGCCGGTTCGGACCGGATCACGGGTGATGCCTGTTCGACGAATGCCGTACACTTCGCCTTCAACTCCTATTCGCTGTCGAATTCGCCGGTGAAGGCGCTTGCGGCAAAAGGCGTCGACAACTGGTATCTGATCGTCTCGGACTTCGCCTATGGCCTGTCGGTCGAGGCTGCGGTGACCGGTGCCATCGAAGCCGCGGGCGGAACCCTGAGCGGGAGCGTCAAGCATCCCGCCTTCATGGCAAGCGACTTCTCCTCCTACGCGCTGCAGGCGATCTCCTCGGGAGCCCAGGTCATCGGCCTGTCCAATTCCTCGTCGGACACGACCAACACGATCCGCGCGCTCAAGGAGTTCGGGCTCGGCGGCGATCAGCAGATGGTGGCCTTCACGCTGCTCATCAACGAGATCGACGGGCTGGGTCTCGACCAGGCATCCGGCCTTCTCTTCGCCGACGGGTTCTACTGGGACCGGACGGATGCGACCCGGGAGTGGTCCAAGCGGTTCTACGAGCGCGTCGGCAAGATGCCGAACATGGTGAACGCTGGCGACTACTCCGGCACGCTGCACTATCTGCGCGCCGTCGAGGCGGCTGGGACCACTGACGCCGACGCCGTCCTGGCCAAGATGCACGAGATGCCGATCAACGACATGTTCGCGGAGAACGGCAAGATCCGCGAGGACGGCATGATGGTCCACGACATGTATCTGGTGCAGGTCAAGACGCCGGAGGAGTCGCAGTACGACTGGGACTACCTGAAGGTTCTCGAGACCATTCCGGCTTCCGAGGCCTTCCTGCCGCTCGACCAGAGCAAGTGCCCGCTGGTTGGCAAGGGCTGAGTTCCGGTCCATGGCCAACATTCTGGAAACGTTAGGACTCTGCAAGGAGTTCCGCGGGTTCCGGGCGGTTGACGATGTGTCCTTGCGGGTCCGGGAGGGCGATATTCATGCCCTCATCGGACCCAATGGGGCCGGCAAGACAACCGTCTTCAACCTGCTGACGAAGTTCCTGCCCCCGAGCGCGGGCAGGATCGTTTTCGACGGGCGTGACATCACCGGAAAGAAACCGGCGGAACTCGCGCGGCAGGGGCTGGTGCGCAGCTTCCAGATCTCCGCGACCTTTCCGCATCTCACCGTTCTGGAGAATGTGCGTGTCGCCCTGCAGCGGCGTCTGGCACCAACCTATGCCTTCTGGCTTTCCGGAAGCACGCTTTCGCGGCTCAACGGACGGGCGCTCGAGCTTCTGGAGCAGGTCGACATGCAGGACTTCGCCAAGGTGAAGGCCGCCGATCTTCCCTACGGGCGCAAGCGCTCCGTCGAGATTGCCACCACGCTGGCCATGGAGCCGCGACTGATGCTTCTCGACGAGCCGACGCAGGGCATGGGGCATGAGGACGTGGAGCGGGTGACCCAACTCATCAAACGGGTCTCGGCGGGCCGCACGATCCTGATGGTCGAGCACAACATGAAGGTCGTTTCGGGCATCTGCGACCGGATCTCGGTGCTGCAGCGTGGCGCGCTGCTGGCCGAAGGGACCTACGACGAGATCTCCGCCGATCCACGCGTGCTCGAGGCCTACATGGGCAGTGAAACCGAACTGGAGGGGGCGCACTGATGGGTGACACTGTCCTGTCCCTGAAGGGAGTGAACGGCTGGTACGGCGAAAGCCATGTGCTGCACGGCGTCGATCTCGATGTCCGCCGTAGCGAAGTGATCAGCCTGATCGGGCGCAACGGCGCGGGCCGCACGACCATCCTGCGGGCCATCATGGGGCTTCTCGACCGGCGAGACGGCGTTCTGGAGGTGAGGGGGCGGGACATGAGCTCGACACCCGCCTACCGCATCGCCAGGGCCGGGCTCGGATATTGCCCCGAGGAGCGCGGGATCTTCTCCTCGCTGACCTGCGAGGAAAACCTGATGCTTCCGCCAGTCACGCGGACGGATGGCGGCATGGCCATGTCGCTCGACGAGATCTACGCGATGTTTCCCAATCTCAAGGAGCGGGCGCAGAGCCCGGGCACGAGACTGTCGGGTGGTGAACAGCAGATGCTTGCAATCGCGAGGATCCTGCGTACCGGCGCCGACATCCTCCTGCTCGACGAGATTTCGGAGGGGCTCGCCCCGGTGATCGTCCAGACACTCGCGCGCGTGATCCAGGATCTCAAGGCACGCGGGTTCACCATCGTCATGGTCGAGCAGAACTTCCGCTTCGCGGCACCGCTTGCCGATCGCTTCTTCATCATCGAGCACGGCCGGGTGGTCGAGACGATCGAGCAATCCGATCTCGACGCGCGCGCCGATGACATCCGCACGTATCTGGGAGTGTGACCATGCCCGAGATCTTCGGCGTTCCCGCCCCCGTGCTCTACGGCCAGCTTCTTCTGGGGCTCGTCAACGGCAGTTTCTATGCTCTTCTGTCGCTTGGCCTGTCCCTGATCTTTGGCCTTCTGAACATCGTGAACTTCGCTCATGGCACGATGTACATGCTGGGCGCGTTTCTGGCCTATCTGCTGCTCAACCCGCTCGGGCTCGGCTACTGGTGGGCCATAGTTCTGGTGCCGCTTATGGCGGCAGGCATCGGCATCGTGGTGGAGCGCACCATCCTGCGCCGTATCTACAAGCTCGATCACATCTACGGGCTGCTCGTCACCTTCGGCCTGACGATGATCATCGAGGGTCTCGTGCGAGTCTACTTCGGGGTTTCGGGCCTGCGCTACTCGGTGCCCGCCCTGCTTCACGGCATGGTCGATCTCGGCTTCATGCGCCTGCCGGTCTACCGGGTGTGGGTCATCGTCGCCGCATTGGGGCTGTGCTTGTTCACGTGGCTCGTGATCGAGCGCACCCGCCTGGGCGCCACGCTGCGCGCAGGCACCGAGAACTCGAAGCTGGTGCAGGCCTTTGGCGTCAACGTGCCCCTTCTCGTGACGCTCGTCTTCGGCTGGGGCGTCGCGCTGGCCGCCTTTGCGGGCGTTCTGGCGGCACCGCTGATGCAGCTTACCCCGCAGATCGGACACTCGATCATCATCACCGTCTTCGGCGTCGTTGTGATCGGAGGCATGGGGTCCATCCTCGGGTCCATCGTGACCGGGGTCGGGCTTGGCCTCATCGAGGGGCTCGCAAAGGTCTATTACCCCGAAGCCTCGTCCACCGCGATCTTCGTCCTGATGATACTGGTCCTGCTGGTGCGCCCGCATGGCCTGTTCGGAAAGCAGTGAGCCAGGCCATGATCTCCTATCGCAATCTCCTCATGCTTTGCGGGCTTGCCGCGCTTGTCGCGGCACCAGCCTTCATCTACCCGATGCTGGTCGTGAAGCTTCTGTGCTTCGCCATCTTCGCCTCGGCCTTCAACCTGATGCTCGGATACACGGGGCTGCTTTCGTTCGGCCACGCGATGTTCTTCGGATCGGCCGGCTATGCGTTGGGTGTGACGACGAAATATCTCGGCTGGACACCCGAACTCGGGCTGGTCGCCGGTGTCGCGGTGGCGGCTCTGATCGGCTTCCTCGCCGGATCCGTGGCGATCCGGCGACAGGGCATCTACTTCGCCATGATCACGCTGGCCATATCCCAGCTCATCTATTTCGTCGCGATGCAGATGGACTGGACCGGACGCGATGACGGCTTCCATGGCATTCCGCGGGGCAAGCTGTTCGGCGTGATCGATCTCCAGGACGACCTTGCTCTGTATGCCCTGGTGGCCGTGTGCTTCGTGCTGGCGCTGGCGGCGATCCATCGCATCGTGACCTCGCCCTTCGGGCAGGTCCTGACGGCAATCCGGGAGAACGAGCCGCGCGCCATTTCGCTCGGATATGACGTCGACCGCTACAAGGTTCTGGCCTTCACCTTGTCGGGGGCCCTGTCGGGCCTTGCGGGCGCACTCAAGGCGCTTGCGCTGTCCTACGAGTCGCTCAACGACCTGCACTGGGCACTCAGTGGCGAGGTGGTGATGATGTGTCTCCTCGGTGGGCTTGGAACGCTTGGCGGCCCGGTGGCGGGAGCCTTCTTCGTGATCCTCCTGCAGAACTTTCTGGCCGACAAGGTGGGCGAGTGGCTCTCGGTCATCATCGGTGTCGTCTTCCTGACCTGCATTCTCGCGTTCCGAAAGGGCTTCGTGGGTGAGATCGGGGCGTGGATCGAACGCTCGCGTTCCCCCGCATCCGCTTCCGAACAGGAGGTGTCACGATGAAGGGGCGCTCGGCTGTCGTTACCGGAGCGGCCCGCGGACTGGGCCGTGCCATTGCACGCAAGCTGCTTGAGGAAGGCGCGCGTGTCGCGATCTGGGATCAGGATGGTGATGCGGCGCAGGAGTGCTCCGACCAGCTCTCCGACATCGGCCCCACGCATTGCTGTGCCGTCGACATCACCTCGCCGGAGGATGTTTCCACGGCGCTTGCGGCGACCCGCAAGATGCTGGGCGAAATCTCCATCCTGGTGTGCAATGCTGCCATTCCCGGACCGAATGCGCCGGTCGCGGAACTCGGTCGGGATGAGTGGAACCGGGTGATGGAGGTCAATGTCACCGGCACGATGCTGTGCTGCAAGGCGGTCATCCCGGACATGGTCGCACGGGGCTACGGGCGGATCGTGACCATCGGCTCGATTGCGGGCAAGGAGCCGGGGCCGCAAATCGCGGCGTATGCGGCCAGCAAGGCCGCGGTGATCTCGCTCACCAAGACGCTTGGCCGCGAACTTGCGACCTCCGGCGTTACGGTCAACTGCGTCGCGCCGGGAGCGATCCGCACGCGGATATTCGACGGCTGGCCGGAAAGCTACGTTCAGGAACTCCTTGCGAAGATCCCGATGAACCGTTTCGGAACACCGGAGGAACTTGCCGAAGTCGTGGCTTTCGTCGCCTCGCGTCGTGCCTCCTTCTCCACGGGCGCGGTCTTCGACATGTCGGGTGGTCGCGCCGACTACTGAGGCCCCGGCCTCGTTTCCTTTTACGGACATGCCTTGTCAGGCCCGTCCGCCGTTCGCGGCGGGCGGGCTGTCCGCGTTTGCTCAAGTTTTTTGCTTTTGCGAATGATTTGCACTTGCAAATCATTCGCGATTGGCGTTTCCTGCCTGCAAGTCAGTCGCAACAAGGTGATCCAGGCGGAAGCCGATTGCGTCTGAGACGATGAGCGGAAAGGACGAGTGCATGTCTTCGAGGATGACGCGCCTGCCGGTGCTGGCTGCCGTGGCCCTGATGGCCGGAACAGCGCTGACGGGCAGTGCGCTGGCGGCTTCCGGGCGGATGAAGGTCGTGACCACCTTCACCGTGCTTGCCGACATGGCGCGTCATGTGGCCGGCGATGCGGCGGATGTGGTCTCGATCACCAAGCCGGGGGCCGAGATCCATGGCTACGAGCCCACGCCGCAGGACATTGTCGGGGCGCATGGCGCGGACCTGATCCTGTGGAACGGCATGAACCTCGAACTCTGGTTCGAGCAGTTTCTCGCCAACCTCGGCGACGTGCCCTCCGCGACGTTGAGCGAGGGCATCGATCCGATCCCGATCGCGGCCGGCGCCTACGAGGGCAAGCCCAACCCGCATGCCTGGATGGGGCTCGACAACGCGCTGATCTACATCGACAACATCGAGAAGGCATTCAGCGAGCACGACCCCGATCACGCCGCGACCTACAAGGCGAATGCCGCGGCCTACAAGGACAGCCTGCGCGAGACGCTTGAGCCTTTGCGTCGGGAAATCGCCTCCATTCCCGAGGACCGGCGCTGGCTGGTCACCTGCGAGGGGGCGTTCAGCTACCTCGCCCGGGACTTCGGCATGAAGGAACTCTACCTCTGGCCGATGAATGCGGACCAGATGGGGACGCCGCAGCAGGTGCGCGCGGTCATCGACGGTGTCAGGCAGCATGACATTCCCGTCGTCTTCTGTGAAAGCACGGTCAATACGGCCCCGGCGCAGCAGGTGGCGCGCGAGACCGGAGCGCACTACGGTGGCGTTCTGTATGTCGATAGTCTCTCGGAAGCCGGCGGACCGGTTCCCTCCTATCTCGACCTGCTTCGCGTCACCTCCAGGACCTTAGCGGACGGATTGAAATCCGGCATGAACTGATCGGACGGGACGGGCGGGTGCCATCTTGCGCCGTCCCGCGAGACGCCTCCCAGGCGGAAGGACCCAGGATGAAACGTCAAAGCCAGATGCCCCCTGCCGTATCGCATGCGGATGCGGACCCTGGAGGCGGTATCGCGGCGCGGGACATCACGGTCACCTATCGCAACGGTCATACGGCCCTGCGCAATGCGTCCTTCGAAATCCCGCGCGGTACGGTAACCGCGCTCGTTGGTGTCAACGGGGCGGGAAAGTCCACCCTGTTCAAGGCGATCATGGGCTTCGTGCCGGCGTCCAGGGGCGAGATCCGGCTGCTCGGGCTCACCGTCAGGGAGGCGCTGAAGAAAAACCTCGTCGCCTATGTCCCGCAATCCGAGGAGGTCGACTGGTCCTTCCCCGTGCTGGTCGAGGACGTGGTCATGATGGGGCGCTACGGCCACATGGGATTTCTGCGCCGGCCCTTACAGGTCGACCGTGACGCGGTGGATGCCGCCCTTGCCCGCGTCAACATGCAGGAGTACCGGCACCGCCAGATAGGGGAGCTCTCGGGCGGCCAGAAGAAACGGGTCTTCCTCGCCCGTGCGCTGGCGCAGGACGGACAGGTCATCCTTCTCGACGAGCCTTTCACCGGTGTCGACGTGAAGACCGAGGAGCAGATCGTCGCGCTGTTGCGCGAGCTGCGCGACGAGGGGCGGGTCATGCTGGTCTCGACCCACAACCTCGGCTCGGTGCCCGAATTCTGCGACCGCACCGTTCTGGTCAAGGGGACGGTGCTCGGCTACGGCCCGACACAGACCACCTTCACGCGCGAGAACCTGGAGGCGGCCTTCGGCGGCGTCCTGCGGCACTTCACGCTGGGCGGGTCGGACCTGCACGAGGACGACGACGCGCGCAAGGTGTCGATCCTGACCGACGACGAGCGCCCCCTCGTCCAGTACGGCGACGAGATCCGGGTGACGGAGAAGCGGCAATGAGCGTGCTTCTGGAACCCTTCGCCTACGGATACATGACCAACGCCATGTGGGTGTCCGCCCTCGTCGGCGGTGTCTGCGCCTTCCTGTCCTCCTATCTGATGCTCAAGGGCTGGTCGCTCATCGGCGATGCCCTGTCCCATTCCGTCGTGCCCGGTGTCGCGGGGGCCTATATCCTCGGGCTTCCCTTCGCGCTGGGCGCCTTTCTCTCGGGTGGCCTGGCGGCGGCGGCGATGCTGTTCCTCTCCGACCGGTCCGGGCTGAAGGTCGACGTCATCATCGGCATTATCTTTACCTCTTTCTTCGGGCTCGGGCTGTTCATCGCCTCGGTGAACCCCATGGCGGTGTCGATCCAGACGATCACCATGGGTAACATCCTCGCGATCACGCCGGGAGACACGCTCCAGCTCGCGATCATCGGTTTCGTGTCGCTGGCGATCCTGCTCGCCAAATGGAAAGACCTCATGGTCGTCTTCTTCGACGAGAGCCATGCGCGCTCGATCGGCCTGCGGCCCGGCCTGCTGAAAGCGGTGTTCTTCGTGTTGCTGTCGGCCTGCGTGGTCGCGGCGATGCAGACGGTCGGGGCCTTTCTCGTCATCGCCATGGTGGTGACACCCGGCGCCACCGCCTATCTGCTGTGCGACCGCTTTCCCCGCCTCATCACCACGTCGGTCGCGATCGGCACGCTGACGAGCTTCGTCGGCGCCTATGCGAGCTTCTTTCTGGATGGCGCGACGGGGGGCATCATCGTGGTGCTGCAGACCCTGATCTTCCTCGTCACCTTCGTGTTCGCGCCCAAGCACGGGCTGTTGGCCGCGCGACGCAAGGCGGCCGCCGCGGCCAGCGAAGGGGAGGCGGCATGATGTTCGACACGCTGCTTCTGCCGTTCCAGTTTCCCTTCATGCAGAATGCCTTCTGGATCTGTGTGATCGTGTCCGTGCCGACCGCGCTGCTGTCGTGCTTCCTGGTGCTGAAGGGCTGGGCGCTCATGGGTGATGCGGTCAGCCATGCGGTGCTGCCGGGGATCGTGCTTGCCTATGTGCTCGGCTTTCCGCTGATCCTCGGGGCCTTCGGCGCCGGAATGGTGACGGCGCTCGCGACCGGCTATCTTTCGGAGAACAGCCGGGTGAAGCAGGACACCGTCATGGGCGTGGTGTTCTCCGGCATGTTCGGCCTCGGCATCGTCATCTATGTCTCGATCCACACCAATGTGCATCTCGATCACATCCTGTTCGGCAACATGCTCGGTGTGGGCGCTGACGATCTCTGGACGGCGGGCCTGATCTCGTCTGGCGTGGCGGCTGTGTTGCTCCTCAAGTGGAAGGACCTGATGCTGCACGCCTTCGATCCGGCCCAGGCGCGGGCCTCGGGACTTCCGGTCGGGCTGTTGCACTACGGGCTGCTGACGGTCCTCTCGCTGACCATCGTGGCGACGCTGTCGGCCACCGGGCTCATTCTGGCCGTTGGGCTGTTGATCGCGCCCGGCGCGATCGCCTTTTTGAGCGTGCGCAGCTTCGGCCGGATGCTCGTGGTGTCCGTGATCGTGTGCATGGCGTCGATGGTGCTTGGTGCCTATCTGAGCTTCTTCCTCGACAGCGCTCCCGCGCCGACGGTCGTGCTGATCCTGACGGCGGCCTTCGTGATCGCCTTCATTCGCCGCACGTTGCAGGTCAAGCGGGCCTCGGCGACGGCCTGACAGCCGTCGTAGCTGGCCTATGGCCCGGGAGCGCTTCGCTCCCGGCGCTCGCGCACGCTCCGATCTCGCTCCGGTTTTCCCCGATCTCGTCGCCTCTTGCCCGTTTTGCCATTGGCAGCCGGATGGCGTTGGGCTAGAACGCAAATGTTATGAAATAACATATCGAACAAAGGTCGCGGAAACGCGGTCGTTGTCTGGCATTCCGCCTCTCTCGGAAGAGGTCCGGATGCGGGCACGTTCGGGATGCAAAGAGGTCAGTCAGAATGAAACAGGCAATGCTTCGTACCTCCGCCGCGCTGCTCGCGGCGGCTGTTCTTTCCAGTGTTCCGGCTGCGGCGGAACAGTCCGGCAAGGAGCACAAGCACGACCATTCCCACACCCATGACCATGGTCATGACCACGGCGAGAGGTCCGTCTACAAGGGCTATTTCGAGGACAGTGCGGTTGCCGAGCGGCCGCTTGCCGACTGGGAAGGGGACTGGCAGTCAGTCTATCCCTATCTGGCCGACGGCACTCTGGATCCCGTGATGGCCCACAAGGCCGACCACGGCGAGAAGACCGCCGAGGAGTACAAGGCCTACTATGAGGTGGGCTACAAGACGGACGTGAACCGCATCGTCATCGACGGTGACCGGGTCGCGTTCCATGGCGCGAACGGCGTTGCGGAAGGGCGCTACGCCTCCGACGGATACGAGATCCTGACCTACAAGAAGGGCAATCGCGGTGTGCGTTTCATCTTCAGGAAGACGGAAGGCGATGCCGGGGCTCCGGGCTTCATCCAGTTCAGCGATCATCGCATCGCGCCGGCTCCGGCCGATCACTATCACCTCTACTGGGGCGACGATCGTGCCGCGCTGCTGAAGGAAGTGACCAACTGGCCGACCTACTATCCGGCGTCGCTGAGCGGTGAGGAAATCGTTCGGGAGATGATGGCGCACTAGAAAAGCGACATCGGTCCGTGAAGAAGGCACAGGCCGCGCCCACCGGGCGCGGCCTGTTTGCGTTCAGGGAGCGGCGGTCTCGGACCTCAGGTCGTGGAGACGTCGGCGAGCTTGGTCGCGACCGTGTTGAGCGCGGCGAGCTTGGCATCGGCCGAGCCGTTCTTGTAGGCCCCCTCGATGAGGGCCACCATCTCGCGGAACTTGTCGAGGAGGGCCTCGGACTCGTCCACCGGCAGCGGCTGGTCGTCATAGGCCTCGACGACGCCCTGGGCGGCATACATGACGAGCGTCAGCGCGGCGGCGTTCTCCGGCTCGTCCTTGATGCGCGCGCGCGCCGCGCGGGCGCAGGCATCGTAGGCGCGGACCCCGTGGCCACCGTCGACGACGGTCTGGATCAGTTGCTCAAACATGTTCATCTCCGCTTGGGCATTCCGGCGCCGGCTTTCGACCGGCCTCCGGACATGCGACACGACAGACAATCGGGCCCCGGTTTCATCCTCCCGGACCGGAGCCGGCGTGGTCTCGCGCCTCAGCTCGGCAGCTCGGTGATGCCGCCGTGGTTGCCGGACCACTCGAGAGGGTTGTTCAGGAACGCCTCGACCTGGTCGAGCACGGCGGTCGGGAAGAGGCCGCCTTCCTTGCAGACCCTGAGAACGTCCCACCAGGTCGCGAGATAGTGCAGGCGCATGCCGGCGGCCTTGAGGCGCTCCGGCGTGCCGGGGAAAATGTCGTAGTAGAAGACCGAGAACGTATCGCTCGCCTCGGATCCCGACTTGCGGATCGCCTCGGCGAACTTCACCTTGGAGCCGCCGTCGGTGATCAGGTCCTCCACGAGAAGGACGCGGGAGCCTTCCTTCAGGTTGCCCTCGATCTGGGCGTCACGGCCGAAGCCCTTCGGCTTCTTGCGCACGTAGAGCATGGGCAGGCCGAGCCGTTCGGACAGCCAGGCGGCGAAGGGAATGCCGGCCGTCTCGCCGCCGGCCACGGAATCGAACTGCTCGAAGCCCGCGTTGCGCAGGATCGTGCCGGCCGCGAAGTCCATCACCGCCGAGCGGATGCGCGGATAGGAAATGAGCTTGCGGCAGTCGATGTAGACCGGGCTCGCCAGTCCCGATGTGAAGGTATAGGGCTGGTCGGCGCGGAAATGGACGGCCTCGATCTCCAGCAGCATCTTCGCCACCATCTCGGAAATCAGCGCCTTGTCGGGGAAGGTGTTCGGGAACATCGCTCAATCCTGCTCTTTGCCGGCCTGCACGACGGCCGGTGTGCCTCGCTGGAGCATCTTCCGGCCGGGCGGCCCGGCCGTTCCTTGAAAATGCGGCAACCCGAAAGGGGGCTGTAGCGGTTAGTTCCCCTGCGGGCAAGCAGTGCGTTCCACATTCCAGTGGATCGGGCGCATGGGATCGAACACCGTGACGGCCTCGCTGCCGGCCATGACCTTCGCCGGAAAGTCGACGGGCGCGTCCTGGCGGACGAGCGTCACGCGCTCCTCGTTGACCGGAAGGCGGTAGTAGGCTGGTCCGTTCAGCGACACGAATGCCTCGAGGCGATCCAGCGCGCCGTCTTCCTCGAACACGGTTGCCAGGCACTCCAGCGTGTTGGGTGCACAGAAGATTCCCGCGCAGCCGCAGCCGCATTCCTTCGAGGGATCCACATGCGGTGCGGAATCCGTGCCGAGGAAGAAGCGGGCATCGCCGGAGGTGGCCGCCTTGCGCAGGGCGAGGCGATGGCTCTCGCGCTTGGCCACCGGCAGGCAGTAGTAGTGCGGGCGGATGCCGCCGGCCAGGATGGCGTTGCGGTTGATCATGAGATGATGCGGCGTGATCGTCGCGCCGAGGTTTTTCTCCGCGCCCATGACGAAGTCGACGCCATCGCTCGTGGTCACGTGCTCCAGCACCACACGCAGTTCGGGCAGGCGCTCGCGCAGGGGGGCGAGCACGGTCTCGAGAAACACCGCCTCGCGATCGAAGATGTCGACGTCCGCGCTGGTCACCTCGCCATGAACGCACATGGTCATGCCGATTTCGGCCATGCGCTCGAGCACGGGCATGACCTTGTCGATGGAGCGCACGCCGGACTGGGAGTTGGTCGTCGCGCCGGCCGGATAGAGCTTGGCGGCGGTGACGGTCCCGTCCCTGAAGCCGGCCTCGACATCGTCGGGATCGGTGCCCTCGGTCAGGTAGAGCGTCATCAGCGGCGTGAAGGAATGCTCCTTCGGCAGGGCGGCCAGGATCCGCTCGCGATAGGCGACCGCGTCGGCGGTGGTCACCACCGGGGGCACCAGGTTCGGCATGATGATGGCACGGGCGAAGGTCGCCGAGGTATGAGGCAGGACGCTCTTCAGCATCTCGCCGTCGCGCAGGTGCAGGTGCCAGTCATCGGGCTTGCGGATCGTCAGCTTGGTCATTGGCCCTCCGTCAGGTGGGAATAGAGGATGTCGCAGCCGGCTAGGAAATCGGACAACTCCATGGCTTCCTGCGGATTGTGCGAGCCGTTGCGGTTGCGCACGAAGACCATGCCCGAGGGAATGCCGGCAGCGGCGAAGACGGCCGCATCGTGGCCACCGCCGCTGGGCATGACGAAGGGCTCGAGTCCGACGCGCGCCATCGCCTGCTTCAGGCCGGCGACGATGTCCTTGTCGCAGATCGCGGGCTCGGAGCGCAACTCCATGTCGAGCTCGAAACGCACTTTCCGGTCCCGCTCGATCTCCGACATCTCCGTCCGGATGAGGTCGCGCATGTCGTCCAGCACCTCCGCCGACTGTGAGCGGACGTCGAGGCTGAAGCCGATCTCGTCGGGAATGCGCGACAGGGCATTGGTGGCGGGATCCGTGCCCACCATGCCGCTCGTGAGCACGAGATCGTCGCCCTTGTTCAGGATCGTCGCCCAGCTCTCGTCGAGACGCACCATCAGGTCGGCGAAGGCGAGCACCGGGTCGCGGCGGTAGGCCTTGGGCACGGCGCCGGAGTGTCCGGCCTCGCCGATGCAGCGGATCCTGCGGTGGCGGAAGTTGCCGCGAATGCCGGAGACGGCGGCCGCGGGCAGGTTCTTGCCGATCAGCAGCGGTCCCTGCTCGATGTGGAGTTCCAGATAGGCCTCGACGCGGTCGAGATCGATGAGCTTCTCGTGGGCCTTGATGCGCTCGAGCGGCAGGCCGATCTCGGCCATGTGCTCGCCGAGCGTGCGGCCGTCGCCCTTGTGCCTCGAACCGATCTCGTCATCGCTGAGGCTTGCGGTCAGGACCTTGGAGCCGATGTAGCAGGGGCCGAACCAGGCGCTTTCCTCGCCGCGCATGGCCAGCGCGTGCACGGGCCGGGAAAAGCGGGTTCCGGCGCGTTTTGCGCGCACCAGGAGCACAAGTGCCGCGATGACGCCCGCCAGCCCGTCGAAATTGCCGCCGTGGGGAACGCTGTCCACGTGCGAGCCGACGAGGACGTAGCGCTCTGCATCACGGTCCTCGGGCAGCGAGACATTGAGGTTGCAACCGTCGTCGTACCAGGTGGCGAGGCCCTCGCCCCGGGCGAAATCCTCGAGATAGCGGAGCGTCTCGGTCTCGATCCCGGAAAAGGCCGGCCGGCTGACGCCCTCGGTGTCCGGGCTCATGGCCGCGATGTCGTCGAACAGGCGTGCGACGAGGTCGAACTCGCCGTCGGAGGTCCTGGAGGTGTGCGTGCCGGTCCTGGTCATTGGGCCACCGCCATCATTGTGCTTGCAAGGTCCTCCTCGCCGTCGGCCACCGTGCCGATGATGTCGCGCACCGAGGAGATATCGCGCGCCCGGAGCCAGGTGTCGAGATCGTCGATGATGGTGAGCATGGCCGTGGGGTGGATGAAGGTGGCCGTGCCCACCTGCACCGCCGAGGCGCCGGCAATCATGTATTCCAGCACGTCCGAGGCGGTGGCGATGCCGCCGCAGCCGATCACCGGCAGACGCGAGGCGCGGGCGCACTGATAGGCCATGCGCAGCGCGATCGGCTTCAGGCCGGGACCCGAGAGGCCGCCCATGACGTTGCCGAGGCGCGGGCGGCGGGTCTCGATGTCGATGGCCATGGAGAGGATCGTGTTGGCGACGACAAGCGCGTCGGCGCCGCCGTCCTCGGCCGCGCGGGCGACATCCGGCACCTCGCCGGTGTTGGGCGTCAGCTTCGCCCACAGCGGCAGGTGGCTTGCCGCGCGCAGGCGCTTCATGATGTCCAGCGTGGAAGAGGGGCGGATGGCGAAGGCCTTGCCGTCTTCCTCGATGTTCGGACAGGAGATGTTGACCTCGATTGCCGCGACGCCATCGACGCTGACCGCGCTGCACAGTTCGGCGAATTCGTCCGCCGTGTTGCCGGAGATGGAGACCACCAGCGGCGTCTCGTAGCGACGGTAGAAGGGAACGACCTTCTCCAGGAAGGCCGTCACGCCCTTGGAGGGGATGCCGATGGAGTTCAGCATCGAGCCGTTGACCTCGCACACGCGGGGCGTCGGATTGCCCTCGCGCAGGCCGAGCGTGATGGTCTTGGTGACATGGGCGCCGATACGCTCCAGGTCGAAGACCTCCGCCAGTTCCTCGGAGAAGGTGCCGGAGGCCGGCATCACCGGGTTCTTCAGCGTCAGCGCGCCGATCTGGACAGAAAGATCACTCATGCGACCACCTCCGACATGTCGAACACCGGGCCTTCTCGGCAGACCCTGAGATAGACGATGGCGCCGTCGCGCTTCAGCGGACGCACGCAGCACTGGCACATGCCCAGCCCGCAGGCCATCTGCTGTTCCAGCGCGATCTGGCCCGGCACGCCGTGGGCCTTGCCGACCTTCTGCAGCAGGCGCAGCAGGCGGTTGGACCCGCAGGTGTAGAAGGCATCGGCACGTCCCTCGGCGATCAGGCGCTCCAGGATCGTCTCGAGGTTCTGCGGGCTGGAGCTGCCGTCGTCGTCCGTGACCGTGATGACGTCGGCGCCGAGCGCTGCGAAATGCTCCGTCGACATCAGGTAGTCGGGATGACGCGCGCTGCAGATGGCCGTGAGCTTGCGGCCGAGCCGGTTCGCCTCGATGGCGAGGGGGGCGAGCGTGGCGAGACCGACGCCGCGGGCGACGAGCACGAGGTGCTGCCAGTCGTCCTCAATGGAGAAGGGTTCGCCGAGCGGGCCGACGACGTTCAGTTCGTCCCCGGTCCCGAGCGTGGCGAGCGCGCGGGTGCCGGCTCCCGTCACCTTGTAGAGGAAGTGAAGCTCGCCCTTTTCCGGATAGAAGCCGTAGATGCTCATCGGGCGGCGCAGGTAGGGTGCCTCGCCGCCTGCCTGCGGGCACAGCAGGTTGAAGAACTGGCCCGGACGGCACAGGTCGAGCAGCTCGCGCGGAGCGTCGAGCACCAGCAGGCGGTACTCGGAATTGACGGGCGTGTTCCCCTTGACCGGGAGGCTGATCTCCTGCGTCAGGAAAGGGGGGGGCGTCGTCACGGTCTGGTCAACGCGCAACATGGGTCGTTTCCTTGTGATGTCGTTCCGGCCGGATGCCCCGGCGGCGCTGGTCCCGCGCGGGGCTCCTAGCCGAGAAGAAGTCTCGGCAGGAAGGTCGAGATGTCCGGCACGTAGGTGATGATCGCGAGGACGATCAGATTGGCGACGATGAACGGCGCCACGCCGGCGATGATCGCCGTGACAGGTTTCTGCAGGGTCGAGGAGGCGACGAAGAGGTCGAGCCCGAACGGGGGCGTGATCATGCCGATGGAAATGTTCAGCGTGACGATCATGCCGAAGTGGACGGGGTCGACGCCAAGCGCCTGGGCGACCGGGAACAGCGGCGGGATGAGGATCAGCAGCGCCAAGTTCGGATCGAGGAACATGCCCGCGATCAGGAAGCAGATGTTGATGATGATGAGGAAGGTGATCGGTCCCGCATCGATCGCGGTCAGGAAGCCGGTGATGGCGCTCGGCACCTGCGCGAGCGTGATGAAGAAGGAGATCAGGCCGCCCATGGCGAGCAGGATGAACACGATCGCCGTCGAGACGGCCGCGCGCTCGGTGATCTTCACCAGCTTGGAGAAGGAAAGCTCGCGGTAGATCAGTCCTTCCACGAAGATCGCGTAGACGACGCTGACCGCCGCCGCCTCGGTCGGGGTGAGGATGCCGGAGTAGATGCCGCCGAGAATGATGACGGGCATTCCGAGCGGCCAGAAGGCGGCCTTGAGTGCCTGGCCGCGTTCGGCCCAGGTGGTCTTCTCGCCCGGGGCGATGCCGGTCCGGCGCGCCTCGATGTGCGCCATGATGGCGAAGGCGATGCCAAGCGCGAGGCCGACGGCAAGGCCGCCCACGAAGAGCTTGGCGATGGAGGTGCCCGTCATCCAGCCGTAGATGATGAAGGTGATGGACGGGGGGATGAGCAGCGCGGTCTCGGCGCTGGAGACGATCAGTCCGAAGGAGAACTTGTCGCGGTAGCCCGCCTTCTTCATCTCCGGATAGACCATGCGGGCGGTTGCCGCGACGGTGGCCGGCGCCGAGCCGGACACGGAGCCGAAGGCCATGGACCCACCGATGGTGGTGAAGCCCATGCCCGCGCGCAGGTGGCCGACGAAGGCCTTGACCAGGCCGGTCAGGCGGCGGGCGATCTGGCCCTCGCCCATGAGTTCGGCCGCCAGGATGAAGAAGGGCACGGCGAGCAGCGTCGTGTGGTTGATGCCGCCGAGGATCTTCTGCGAGATCACCGGATCGGGAAGGCTCGCGTAGAAGGCCTCCTTGACCAACAGCGCGGGCACGCCGAGGACGAGGAACATCTCGAAGCCGGTCACGAGCATGACGACCGCGACGGCGATGATGAGAAGCAGAATGATCATCAGTGCGGCTCCGTCTGCTGGCCGGCGAAACGGTCGATAAGTCCGAGGAAGCTCAGCGCGAAGCGCAGGCCCATCAGCGCGAAGCCGATGGCCGGGGCGAGATAGATCCAGAACACGGGGACGTTGAGGGTCGGGCTCTTCTGGCCACTGGCGAAGACGAAGGCGGTCATCTCGTAGCTCAGCCAGATCAGGTAGCAGCAGAAGAAGAAACCGACGAAATCGATGATGCGCCGGAGCGGCAGGCCGGTGCGGCGCGCGATCTTTTCGCGCCAGGTGTGGATGCCGGCATGGCGTCCCTGGTCGAGGGCGAGACCCACGGCCATGAAGGTCAGGAACAGGCTCAGGAGCCGGACGGCTTCCTCGATACAGGCGAAGTCGGAGGCGAAGGTGCCGCCGACCTGGCGGGCCAGCACGTTCAGCGAGAAGAGGACCACCATCGTCAGGAAGATCGTGACGACGGCGGCGCGCTCGGCCGCTCTGAGTATGGCTAGGAGCTGCATCTGGTGTTCCTGTCCGCCTGCCCTGAAGGTCTCCGCCGGCCGAAGGGGCCGGCGGAAGGGTCGTTGCCGGGGGAGGGCGCGGAAACGGTCCCGCGCCCTGCCTCGTGGCTTACTTGGTCGCGGCCTCGTAGGCCTTCTCGTAGACGGCGAGCAGGTCCTCGCCCTCCTTGCCGGCGCGCTCGATGTAGGCGGCGCGGGTGGCCGGATACATCTTCTCGCGGAAGGCGGCCTTTTCCTCGGCGCTCATCTCGCTGACCTCGATGCCGGACGCCTTGATCTCCTCGAGAGCGGCCTGGATGGAGGCGTTCTTGTGGGCGATCAGGTCCGGGATGACCTCCTCGAAGGCCTCGGTGATGACGGTCTTGTACTCGTCCGGCAGCGCGCCCCACCAGGCGGTGTTGAAGAGGATCACGTCCTCCATGGCGCCGTGGTTGGAGACGACGAGATGCTTCTGTACCTCGTAGAACTTCATGCGCTGGATGGTGTCGAGCGGGTTCTCCTCACCGTCGACCAGACCGGTCTGCAGGGAGGTGTAGAGCTCGCCGAACGGCAGGGCGATCGCCGAGGCGCCGACGGCCTTGAACTGCTCGATGAGGATGTTGCTGTCCATGACGCGGAACTTCTGGCCCGCGAAGTCGTCGATCGAGGAGATCGGCTTCGAGGAGGTGAAGTTCTTGCGCCCGTTCGGCCACAGGCCGAGGCAGGTCACGCCGCGCGAGGAGAAGGTCTCGCAGAGCGCGTCGCCGAAGGCGCCGCCACGGATTTCCTGCGCCGTCGCGTCGTCCTCGGGCAGAAGGAAGGGGATGTCGAGGATCGACACGGCCGGGTTGAAGCCGCCGAGGAAGGCGGCCGGGGCGACGGTGGCCTCCAGAACGCCGAGCTGAACGCCCTCGTTCATCTCACGCTGGGAGCCGAGCTGGCCCTGCGGGAAGATCTGGAACTCGACGGCGCCGTCGGTGCGCTCGGCGACGAGCTCGGCGACCTTCTCCAGATGGACGTGACGCGACTGCTGGGTCGATTCCAGGTGGCCGATCTTGGCGGTGTATTCGGCGGCGAAGGCCACCGAGGAGCCGGCAACCGTGACGGCGGCGACGAGCGCCGTGGATGCCAGATGACGAAGGACGGAGTTCATGTTCACCTCTCCGGAAGTATGGTGTGCGGAAAAAGCGTAAGGGCGCGCGGACGGTCCGTCAACGCAAAATCTCAAAAATGAGATTTACCTCTCCAGCGTCTAGAAAATGCGTAAACAGTCTCTGTTTTGAGCATTCGTGTTGACGCTGGAAAACCCGGTTGCGTATACTCCAAAACGTTTGCAAAGGAATAGCGCGTGCCGGCCGGCGACCTCATCAGTTTTTCGGATATCGGAGCGAGGTTAAGGGCTTATCGGCTTGGCAAGGGCTTTACGCCCGAGGAGCTTGCCGAGAATCTCGGCATTTCCCGTGCCGCGCTCTACCGCGCCGAAAAGGGCGAGATCCGCAAGATCGAGACCCTGACCCGTATCGCGGGCGAGCTTGGCGTTTCGCTGGCGAGCCTGATGGGGGTTGGTGTCGAGTATGTCAGCTCGTCCATCGCCTTCTTCGAGCGGATGCGCCAGCTCGAGGAAAGCTGCGAGCAGATCATCGGCCTCTTCAGTCCGGTGTCCTATCTCCTGACGTCCGACACCTATGACGAGATCCTGCGCGAGGTTCTGCTGGAATCGCTTCCCGAGGCGGTGATGCCCGCCGGCGAGGCTGAGGAACTGGTGAATGCGCTGCTGGAGATCCTGCGCGCCCGCAAGAAGACCTTCCACCTGCGCCGGCCGCTTATCGTCAGCCTGATCGCCTCCGCGGATCTGGAGCGTTTCCTCCTGCGCGGGCTGATCGGTCGGCACGATCTTCCCGCGGCGGTGGCCCGCCGCCGCCGCGAGCAGGCGCGCAAGGAGGCCATGTCGATCCTCGAGATGCTGCGCGAGGAGCCGATCGGCATCCAGATCGGCATCGTGCGTGAGCCCGTGCCTGCGACGAGTTTCCAGATCTTTCGCCAGAACGACCGCTCGCTGCTGGCGATCAGCCCGTTCCGGCTCGGTGAGCAGCCCAACATCCGCGTCGGTGTGGCGCTGATTACCGCGGCCGAGGAAGCCATGAGCCTTCACGAGGAGATTGCGGCAAGCCTCTGGCGCGAGGCACTCAAGGGGCGCGAGGCGGCGGAGCACCTGGAAGCGATGATCGAGAAATACGCGATCTGATGAAAAGGGCCCGGCGGATGATCCGCCGGGCCCTTTTGCGTGGGGTCATTCCTGACGGGCGGAGATCTCCGAAATCATGGCCTTGCCGATCTCCGCGATTGCCGCGTTGCGCGTGGTGATGTCAGCGGAACTTCCGGTCATGTAGATCACGGCCAGGTGCGGCGTGCCCGTCTCTGGCCAGATCACGGAAATGATGCCGCGCGTGCCGTTGGCGCCCGCACCCGTCTTGTCGGCAATGCGCCAGGTCGGGGGAAGGTGCTTGCGGATCAGCGCATCGGCCACCTTGTCGTTGACCATCCATGTTTCCAGACGCTTGCGTGACGCCGGAGCCAGGCCGGCGCCGAGGATCAGCGTTTCCAGCGTGCGGGCCATGGCGGCCGGCGTGGTGGTGTCGCGCGGATCGCCGGGAATGGAGGCGTTGAGTTCCGGCTCGGTGCGGTCGAGCCGCGTCGTGTCGTCACCGATCCCGCGCAGGAAGGTCGTGACGCCCTTCGGGCCTCCGACGGTCGTGAGAAGCAGGTTGGTCGCGGTGTTGTCGGACACGCTTACCGACGCCTCGCAGAGTGCATCGATCGTCAGTCCCGGGCCGCCGGCGTATTTTTCCGTCACGGGGGAATAGGTCACGAGGTCCGAGGGCTGGTAGGCGATCTTGCGGTCAAGGCGTTCCTCTCCGCGCTCGACGCGGGCGAGAACCGCGGCGCACAGGGAAGGCTTGAAGGTGCTGGCGGTCGGGAAGCGTTCGTCCGCGCGGATCGCGACGACCGGCGTGTCCGCTCCGGTTTCGCGAAGGACCACGCCGATGCGCCCGCCAAGGCGTTGCTCGAGCCGTGAAACCGTATCGGCGACCTCGCCGGACAATGCGGGGCCGCAGAGGCCGAGCGTGACGATGGCGGCCGCGACCGCGCGTGACGCGACACGAAGGCCGAGGTTCGCGGACTGGATACGCAGACCTGAAAGCAGTTGAACGGATGTCGGGGGGAAGGAGTGCATGGAGTGCCTTTCCGCAGGGCCGGGGAGGCCCGGTGTTTCAGTTTGTCTAATGGAAAGTCTGGCGGTGGCGTTCCGGAAAGCCCGCATGTCCGGTATAGGGCGCGGGGTGTGAGGCGGCCAAACGACAAATCTTTGAAGTTCGCATAAGGTCAGCTAATGGCTCTGGACAGACCGAACCTTCCTCTCAACGGCCTTCGCGCGTTCGAGGTCTCCGCCCGGCAGGGGAGCTTCACCCGCGCGGCCATCGAGTTGCGCGTGACCCAGGCTGCCGTGAGCCAGCAGGTCCTGCGGCTCGAGGACCTGCTGGGCGTGCGCCTCTTCACCCGTTCCTCGTCCGGTCTCGTGCTGACAGATGAAGGGCAGGCGCTGGTGCCGCTGCTCACCCGAAGTTTCGACGAGATGGGCGAAATGCTCGACCGTTTCGCGGAGGGGCGCTACCGGGAAACGCTGCATGTGGGCGCGGTCACGACCTTCGCGGTCGGCTGGCTGATGGAGCGGCTGCCGGGTTTCGAGGTCGCCCATCCCGGCATCAGCCTGCGTCTCTTCACCAACAACAACCGCTCGGAACTGTCGCGCGAGGGGCTTCACATGGCGATCCGCTTCGGCGACGGCCAATGGCCCGGTGTCGTGGCGACCCCGCTCATGGAGGCGCCGCTGACGCCGCTTTGCGCGCCCGAAACGGCCACGCGGCTCGCCTCTCCGGCGGACCTTCGCGCCGAGGTGCTGTTGCGCTCCTACCGCGCGGACGAATGGCGGGTCTGGTTCGAGCAGGCCGGCGTCGCGCCGCCGGAGCTTGCCGGGCCGGTCTTCGACAGTTCGCCTGCCATGGCGGACGTGGCCGAGGCCGGTCACGGCGTTGCGCTGCTGCCCTCGGCGATGTTTGCAAGGCGGCTTTCGGCGGGGCGGCTCGTGCGGCCGTTCGCCGGGGAAATCGGCGTGGGCCGATACTGGATCACGCGCTCGCGCGGACGCGAGCCCTCCCGCGCCATGCGGCTGCTGGAGGAATGGCTCGTGCGGGAGTGCGCGGGGCCGGTGCGGCAAGCACCGGGAGAGTGAACGAACAAGGGGCCGGCGACATGCGTCGGCCGGCCCCTTGCGGTCTCATTCGGGTTCTGTCCCCGATCAGGCGGACTTGCGCTCGCCGATGTCGAAGAACAGGCCGGCCATCAGCATGAGCGCTTCGCGCGAGGAATCCTTCAGCACATGCTCGTTCGGCGCGTGCTGCGAGCAGCCACGGTAGGAATGGGGCACCCACACCGTCGGCAGGCCAAGCACCTCGCTGAAGGTGTCGTTGGGCAGCGAGCCGGCAAGGTTCGGCAGGATGTGCGGGGCCTTGCCGGTGGTCTCGGTCAGCGATTTCGCGACGAAGGTCACCCAGGGGGCGTCCGGATCGAGGCGGGTCGCCTTGAAGAACACGCGGTCGGCGGGCGTCACCTCGACGTTCCCGAAGCCGTGCTTGTCCAGATGCCGGCGCAGCGCGGGAAGGATGTCGTCCGGTTCGGTGCCCACCACGTAGCGAAGCTGGCAGGTGGCGCGGGCCCAGCCGGAAATGGCGTTAACCGGAGCTTCCGGAACGCCGCTCTTCATGGCGAGAACCGCGAAGGAGTTCCAGCCGAAGACGCGCTCGGTCGGGGTCAGGCTTTCCTCGCCCCAGTCCTCGTCGATGGACGGGCCGGTTTCGCCTGTAATCGGAAGATCCTTCAGCGCCGCGCGGATGTCCGGCGTGAGGCTGGTCGGACGCCACTCGGGGATCTGGATCTGGCCGCGCTTGTCGACGATGCAGCCGATGGCATGGGCGAGCACCGTTGCCGGATCGGCCAGCAGGCCGCCCCAGTTGCCGGAGTGGTGGGCACCGTCACGGAAGTTGACCACCAGATCGAAGTTCACGCCGCCGCGCGAACCCATGAACATGGTCGGCGTGTCCGGCTGCAGGCGCGGACCGTCGGAGGCGATCAGCACGTCGGAGGCCAGAAGCTCCTTGTGGGTCGCGCAGAACTCGGCGAGACCCGGGGATCCGGTCTCTTCCGACATCTCGATCAGCACCTTGACGTTGAAGCCGAGCTTGCCGTCGCGCTCGTCCAGAACGGCCGAGATCGCCTGCAGGTTGATCAGGTGCTGGCCCTTGTTGTCGGCGGTGCCGCGACCGTAGAGGCGGTTGCCTTCCTCGACTAGGGTGAAGGGCGACAGCCCCTCGCGCCACTGCTCGGTCTGGGCGCGGATCACGTCGCCGTGGCCGTAGGTCAGCACCGTCTCGAAGGAGGGATCCTCGATGCGGGTCGCCACCAGGATCGGGCCGCCGCGACTGTCGGTGTTCTCGAAGACCTCGCAGGTGAAGCCCATCTCCTTGAGCCAGGGGATCATGGCCTCGTCGACGTAGCGGGTGAGCTCTGCCTTCTGGTCCGGGTTCTGGCTCTCCGTCTCGAAGGCGACCAGGCGGGCGAGGTCGTCCTTGAAGGAGCCGCTGTCGAAATAGGTCTCGGCGCGTGAAACCGCGCCCTGTCTCGATGCCATGATGGTCAGGTCCTTTCGCTTGCGTGCAGGGCGTCGCCCCAGGGCGACATGATTTCGGTGGCGCCCATGTTCTCGCCGTCCTCGCGCATGACCGCCGCCGGGCACGCGAAGGCGTAGGGGAACACGGTGCGGCGTGTGGTGACGGTCTTGTGCGCGGCGGACAGGGCCGCGATCACGTCCGCGGGCAGGCTTTCGTCGGCAACCACCGTCTCACCGCCCGACACGTCGATGCGCGGGTGATGGAAGGCGTCCTCCAGGGAAAGGTCGTGGTCGAGCATCAGCGAGGCGAGCTGACCGACGGCGGAGACGATCTTGCGCCCGCCCGACGCGCCGAGCGCGACACGGCGCCCGCCCTTTTCCGCCACGACCGGGCAGACGTTCATCAGACAGCGCTTTCCCGCCCCCAGCGAGTTCGCCTTGCCCGGCTCGGGGTCGAACCACATGATGCCGTTGTTGAGCAGAAGGCCGGTGGAGGGGGAGACGACGCGCGAGCCGAAGGCCGAGAG
This sequence comes from Stappia sp., assembly GCA_002722295.1. Lineage (GTDB taxonomy): Bacteria > Pseudomonadota > Alphaproteobacteria > Rhizobiales > Stappiaceae > Stappia. The sequence goes on from PBLF01000031.1 coordinate 117,485, forward strand.
GAGGGTCTGCGTCATGGAGACCATGTTGCCCTTGCTGTCGACGACGGAGAAATGCGTCGTGCAGGCCGGTGCCTTCGGATCCTCGCCATCGCCCATTCCCTCCAGGCGGGCCGCATAGGCGCCCTTGAGCGCCGCCGCCCAGGCGGTGAAGGTCGCCGCATCCGGGGCCGCGCCCGGTGTCCAGTCGCGTTCCAGGCGTGCCAGCATGTCGGCGAGCGTCGGACCGGCCGTCAGGCCCGGCATGGCGAAGACGCGGCCGTCGCGATAGGCGATCTCCAGGGGATCGGAAATGCTCGCGGAGTAGGAGGAGAGGTCCTCAAGGGTCATGGCGCTGCCCTTGGCCCTCAGGTCTGCCACGAGCTTCGCGGCGATCTCGCCCTCGTAGAAGTCGCGGTAGCCGGCCTCGCCGAGGCGCGCAAGCGTGTCCGCCATGACGCCCTGGTCGAGGCGCTTGTCGGACAGCGCCGTCCAGCCGGCGATGGTCGGCCACTGCCCGTCCTCGAGGAACAGCGCGGCGGCGTCCGGGTCGCGGGAGAGCGAACGCGTCGCCGACGCGATCATCAGTGCCGCGTACCAGTCGACGAGCATTCCCTCGCGGGCAAGCCCCTCGGCCGGGCGCAGCAGGTCTGCCCAGGGCATGCGTCCGAACCGCGCGTGAGCCTGGCCGATGCCATCCACGGTGCCGGGAACGGCCACGGCGGTCGCGCCTTCCACGTTGCGGTCGTCGACCACCGCCTTCCAGGGGAAGAGGTCGTTGGACCGGCCGCTTTCGGCGAGCGGATAGTCGGCGGGGTCGAGCCCGGCGGGCGCGCGCATTCCGTAGTTGATGGCGTAGGCGCGCCCCTCGTCCTGGCGCCACACCACCATCGCGCCGCCGCCGGCGGGCCCGCTCATCCACGGCTCGACGACACCGACGGCAAAGGAGACGGCGGTGGCCGCGTCGATGGCGTCACCGCCGGCGGAGAGCACTTCGGCGCCGATCTCGGCCGCGCGGCGGTGCTGGGAGGCGACGACGCCGTGACGGCTTTTCAGGACGGTTTTCGAGACCTTCTGGGTCTGCGAGAGGTTGCGGCTCATGGGTGAGGCTTTCTTGTTGTCCGGAAGGATCGTTGCGGCGCGGGCGATCCGGTGCCGGTGGCGCTGCGCACGCCGGCCCGGAGCCTTGCCGGGAGGGCGCCTGGCGGGCCGTGCGGGTCCGCCGGGCATGTCGTGTGTCGGACGGATCAGGCCGGCTGGAGGCTGGTCCGGTTCTCGTCGTAGAGGTGGCATTCGACCTTGCGGCCGCCTTCGGCAAGCAGGGTCGGCGCCGTCTGCTTGCAGATGTCCATTGCCTTGGCGCAGCGGGGATGGAAGTGGCAGCCCGACGGGGGATCGATCGGGTTGGGGTAGGCCGCGCCCAGATGCGTGTCGGGAACGTCCAGGTCCGGATCCGGCGTCAGAACGGAAGCCAGAAGCGCCTCGGTATACGGATGGCGCGGGGCGTCGAACAGGGCGTCGACGGGCGACTCCTCCACGATGCGGCCGAGATACATGACCGCGACCCGCGTCGCCAGATGCTCCACCACGGCCAGATTGTGGCTGATGAAGAGGTAGGTCAGGCCGAACTCGCGGCGCAGCTCCACCAGCAGGTTGAGGATCTGGGACTGGACCGACACGTCGAGCGCGGAGGTCGGTTCGTCGCAGATGACGATCTCCGGCTTCATGATCAGCGCGCGGGCGATGGCAACGCGCTGGCGCTGGCCGCCCGACATCTGGTTCGGATAGGAGTTCATCACGCGGGCGGGCAGGCCCACCACGTCGAGAATGTCGCGCACCGCCTTTTCCTGCGAGGCGCTGTTCCCGATCTTGTGGACCCTGAGCGGCAGCGAAATGATGTCGCGGATCGATTTCCTCGGGTTCAGCGAGGAATAGGGGTCCTGGAAGATCGGCTGGATACGGCGGGCGAGAATGCGGCGGTTCTGGTCGCCGATGGGCTCGCCGTCGACGAGCACCTCGCCAGAGGTCGGGGCCTCGAGGCCGAGCAGGATCTTGGCGAGCGTGGACTTGCCGCAGCCACTTTCGCCCACCAGGCCGAGCACGTCGCCGCGCTCGAGCTTCAGCGACACGTCGTTGACGGCCCTGAGCGGCTTCTTCTCGCCGAACATGCCCTGCTTGATCGTGTAGGTCTTGGAGACGTTCTTCAGCTCCAGGACCGGCGCGGTCGTTTCGGTGGTCATGTCGTGGTCTCCCCGACCGGAGCGCGCCCGGTCTCGTGAATGCAGCGGAAGGCGTGACCGTCCTCGTCGACGCGACGCGGGATGCTGCCCGCGCAGGCGTCGGTCGCTTCCTCGCAGCGGGTGCGGAACACGCAGCCCTCCACGCGGCCGATCAGCGAGGGCACGATGCCGGGGATGGAGCCCAGTTCCGAGCCGCGCTCGGTCTTGCCCGGCACCGGAATGCAGCGCAGAAGGCCGCGGGTGTAGGGGTGCATGGGCGCGTCGAAGACCTTCTTCGCGGTGCCGGTCTCCACCAGCTCGCCCGCGTACATGACCGCCACCTTGTCGGCGATGCGGGCCACGACGCCGAGATCGTGGGTGATGAGGATCATCGCCACGTTCATCTCGCGGGTGAGATCGATTAGCAGGCGCAGGATCTGCGCCTGGATGGTCACGTCAAGCGCGGTGGTGGGCTCGTCCGCGATGATGAGCTCGGGCTCGCACATGAGCGCCATGGCGATCATGACGCGCTGGCGCAGGCCGCCGGAGAGCTGGTGCGGATACTGCGACATGCGCCGCTCGGCACCGGTGATGCCGACCTTCTCCAGCAGCTCGACGGCGCGCGCGCGGGCGGCCGCCTTCCCGACGCTGCGATGCAGGAGCAGAGCTTCGCAAAGCTGGTCGCCGATGGTGTAGGCCGGGTTCAGCGACGTCATCGGCTCCTGGAAGATCATCGCCATGCGATCGCCGCGCAGGGCGCGCATCCTGCGCTGTCCCGCCGTCATCAGGTCGGTGCCGTCGAACTCCAGCTTGTCGGCCTTGCGCTGGATGCGCTTGCCGAGCAGGTCCATGATGGCAAGCGAGGTCAGCGACTTGCCCGAGCCGCTTTCGCCGACGATGCACAGGGTCTCGCCGCGCTTCAGCTCGAAGTCGATCCCGCGAACCGCATGCAGCGTGCCGGCGGCGGTGGGAATGTCGAGACGCAGATTCTCGACGGTGAGGACGGTTTCGCTCATGTTCCGCCTCCTCAATTGCGGTTTTCGGGGGCGGTCACGTCGCGCAGTCCGTCGCCCATCAGGTTGATGGCGAGAACGAGCACGAAGAGCGCGACACCGGGAATGGCCACGAGCCAGGGATCGAACAGCATCATCTGCTTGCCTTCCGAGATCATCAGGCCCCAGGAGGGCGTTGGCGGCTGAACGCCGAGACCGAGGAAGGACAGCGCCGCCTCGAGCAAGATGGCGTGGGCCATCTCCAGCGTGACGACGACGATCAGGTTGTTGACGATGTTCGGCATGATCTCGCTCAGCACCACGCGGGTGGTGGAGCAGCCGATGGCCTTGGCGGCGGTCACGTATTCACGCGAGCGCACCTGCAGGGTGGACGAGCGCATGACCACAGCGAAGCGGTCCCACAGCAGCAGGCCGAGCACGAGGATCACGATCTCCAGCGAGCCGCCGAAAAGCGCGACGACGGCAAGCGCCACCAGCACCACGGGCATGGCCAGGCGCACGTTGATGAGGAAGGTCACCACCGCGTCGACACGCCCGCCGAAATAGCCGGCCGCGACGCCCATCGTGGTGCCGATGATGCCGGAGATGAGGGCCGCGACGCCACCGATCAGCAGCGAGATGCGGGCGCCGTAGATGAGACGCGAGAGATAGTCGCGTCCAAGATGGTCGGTTCCCAGGATGTGCTCCCAGGTGCCGCCGAGAAACACCGGCGGCTGCATGCGGCCCATCAGGTCCTGTGCATAGGGATCATGCGGCGCGAGCGCGGGGGCGAAGACCGCGATCACGAACAGGACGACAAGGACGCCGGCGCCGAACAGAAGGCCCATGTGGCCGAAGATGCGGCGGCGGAGCTGCTGGCCCGGGGTCGGGCCCTTGATCTCCTGGAGGAGGGTGTCTGTCGTGCTGGACATGTCAGGCAACCCTCATGCGCGGATCCAGCCAGGCGTTGAGCACGTCCGACAGGAAAGTGAAGACGATGTAGAACATGGAGAACACCAGGATCAGCGCCTGCACGGTGGGCAGGTCGTTGCGGCCGATGGATTCCCACGCAAGGTAACCGGCGCCATGCAGGGCGAAGATCGATTCCACGACGATCGAGCCGCCGAGCATGAAGCCCATCTGGACGGCCGCGAGCGAGACCACCGGGATGATCGCGTTGCGCAGGGCGTGCTTGAAGAGAACGCGCCATTCGCCCGCGCCCTTGGCGCGCGCCGTGCGGATGTAGTCCGAGCCCAGAACGTCGAGCATGCCCGCGCGGGTCAGGCGCATGATCGCCGGCATGGCGTAGTAGCCGAGCACGACGGTGGGCATGATGAAGTTGATCCAGCTCTTGGTGCCCGACGGGGGCAGCAGGTTGAGCTGGATGGAGAAGACGACGATCATCATCAGGCCGAACCAGAAGCTCGGCATCGCCTGGCCCATCACGGACACGAACAGCGCGAAACGGTCGATCATCGAGTTCGGGCGGATCGCGGCGATCACGCCGAGGGGCACGGCTGTCAGCAGCGCGAAGGAGATGCCGCATACGCCGAGCGTCATCGTGATCGACAGGCGGTCGATGATCAGGTCGGAGACGGGCAGCTTGAAATAATAGCTTTCGCCGAAGTCGCCCATCATCGCATGGGACAGCCATTCCCAGTACTGGACGATCATCGGCCGGTCGAAGCCGTAGAGGACGCGAATGGCCTCGATGTCGGCGTCGTTGGCGTGTTCGCCGGCAAGGGCTGCCGCCGGGTCGCCGGCCATGAAGAGAAGGGAGAAGCTGATCGCCGAAACGGTCAGCGCAACGAGCAGGGCCAGGCCCAGCCGCTTGAGGATGAAGGTCAGCACGTTCGGCTCCCGCAGGCTTCGGTCGGTCCGCCGGGCCGGAGGAGAATCCCTTCCAGCCCGAGACGCGGAGTGCCGGCCGGGCGTCATGCCCGGCCGGTCACCCTGTCCAGTGTCGCTGGCTTAGAGCTTAGTTCCAGCTCATCGTGTGGAAACGCAGCACCTCGTCCGGGGTCGGGGTGTAGGACACCTCGTCCGTGAAGACGTAGTTGGTGTTGTAGGAGAACATCGGCACCCAGTACGCCTGGTCGGCGATCTTGGCGAGGGCCTTGGCGTAGTTCTCCTTGCGGACTTCCGGATCGGTGGAGCTGTCGGCGATGTCGAGCCAGTCGCGGACTTCCTCGTCGCGGCTGTCGTCAAGCGAGCCGAACTTGAAGAACTGGCTCGTGATCGCGGACGCGTCGTTGATCGAGTAGGAGCCCCAGGTCTGGAACGAGATCGGCGTACCGCCCTTCATGCGCAGCTCGCGAAGCGCGGAATACTGCAGCATGTTGAAGTTCACGCGGATGCCCACGGCCGTCAGGTAGTTGGCGATGGCTTCCGCGTACTCGCGATCGCGGTATGCGTAGTAGTCGGTCTCGAAACCGTCGGGATAGCCGGCCTCGGCCAGCAGGGCCTTGGCCTTCTCCGGGTCGTACTCGTAGGACACGACGTCCTGCGAACAGCCGAACTGGCTCGGGAAGCAGGCGGTCTTGATGACGCGCGACTTGCCCTTCAGCAGGGCCGAGACCAGCGCCTCGCTGTTGATGGCGTGGGCCACGGCACGACGCACGCGGACGTCGGTGAAGGGGTTGTCCTCACCGGTACGGCCGGCGGCATCGAGCGTCAGGTAGCCGATGCGCATGGTGCTCTCGTTGGCGACCGTGAAGCGGCCCATGGCGGCAAGCTTCTCGGACTGGTCGGCCGGCACCTGCCAGATCAGGTCAAGCGAGCCGCTGAACAGCTCGGCCATCTGGGTGTTGACGTCCGGGATGGTGCGGATGTCGACCTTGCCGATCTCCGGCTGGCCCTTGGGGCTATCGTGATAGTTCTCGTTCTTCTCGAGCACGAAGTGCTTGCCGGGCTCGACGCTGAGCACCTTGTAGGGGCCGGTGCCGACGGGCTTCAGGCCCATGCCGGAGGGGCCCGCCTCGGCGTAGTACTCGTTCGGGTAGATCGAGACGGGGCCGGCCAGGTACTCGATAGCGGCCGGGAACGGCGCCTTGAGCATGATGCGGACCGTGTACTTGTCGACCTTCTCGGCGGACTTCATCCAGTTCACGTTGCGCTGCGTCTTCACGCCGTTCTTCTCGTCGGCGACGTAGTTCACCGTGTAGACGACGTCGTCGGCGTCGAATTCCTCGCCGTTGTGGAAGGTCACGCCCTCACGCAGCTTGAGCTCGAGGGTGGTGTCGTCGATCCACTCCCACGAGGTGGCGAGGTTGCCCTTGTACTCGCCCGTCTCCGGATCGGCATAGATGAGGCCGTCCCAGATGGCGCGCTGGAGGACAACGCCCTCGCGCGAGGAGTTGAAGTAGCTGTCGACGTTCTCAAGCTCCTTGGTGAAGGCGACGTTGAGCGTGTCGTCGGACTTGGTGGCCTGCGCGGCCGTGGTCATGCCGAGCGCGAGCGCGGCTGCACTGCAGGTGAGGAGAAAGTTCTTCATGTGCCCTCCGGTTGGCTTGCGACAAAGGTTCAATGCCGCTTGGTCAGCTTTTTGTTGTATCATTATATGATACTTTGTATCTGATTATGACATTTCAAACGTGAAATGCCGCCTCGTCAAGAGGCGCTTGCATAAATTGGCCATGGTTCCGGGCCGTCGGGGGGACGGATGTCGCAGGAAAAGCAGACGCGTCAGGATACACTGTTCGTCAATTCGCTGGCGAAGGGATTGCGGCTTCTCGAGGTGTTCGACGAAGAGAATCAGGCGCTCGGGCTCAGCGAGCTGTCCGCGCGTTCCGGGATAGACAAGAGCGCGACCCAGAGGCTGGCCAACACGCTGCACCAGACCGGGTACCTTACCAAGGACGAACGCACCCGTCGCTACCGCCCCTCGCACAAGTTTCTCGAGATGGCCTATGCGTACATGTGGTCGGACCCGATCGTGCAGCTCGCCATGCCGAAACTGATCGAGTTTTCCCGGCGTATCGGCGAGACGGTGAACATGGCCCAGCTGTCCGGGTCCGACATCGTCTATGTGATGCGGCTGCCGTGCCAGCGAACAAGCTTCGCGGCGACGATTCTCGGACGGCGCCTTCCCGCGCTCGTCACGTCCTCGGGGCGCACGATGCTGGCGGGCTTGCCCGAGGCCGAGCGCGAGGCCTGCATCGCCAACTGGCCCGTCCGCCGGTTCACGCCGGCCACGACGCTGGATCGCGAGGAGATCGCGCGCAGCGTTCAGGAGGGGGCAGCGCGCGGGTTCGTGCTGACCACCGGCCAGATGATCCTGAAGGAAATCGCCGTTGCCGCGCCGGTCATCTCCTCGGAGGGGCGCCCCGTGGCGGCCGTGCAGTGCGCGGTTTCCGCCTATGACTGGACCCCGGAGCGGGTGGAGCGGGAGATCGTGCCCATCCTGCTCGATACGGCCAACAGCATCACTCCGAGCGCGGTCTGACGCGGCGCGCGGCGCTCGGGTTGGCGGTTTTCTTGATCTTCGTCACAGTCTTGCCCGACCCGATGCGCCAAGATCGGGTCATGGGTGACGCCTGGTCAGCCTTTCAGGTTGACCATCCGCCATCTCCCGCGTCGGGGCCGTTCCCCCGCGCGAAGCGAGGGAAGGAGATCCAGATGAGCATCTTCAGGAGAACGTTTGCCGTTGCCGCGCTTGTGTTTGGCGCCGTGCTGGCCCAGTCGCCCGCCCGGGCCGCCACCGTGACCGGCGGATACACGGAGCGCGCGGTCATCGCCGGAACCGGGGTGCTCGACGGATCGAGCCTGCGGGCGGAGACAGTCCAGTATCGCCGGTACTACCGTCCCCGGCGCTACTATCGCCCGCGTCGTTACTACCGTCGGTGGCGTCCCGCGCCGCGCTACTATGCGCCGCGTCCGCGGTATCGTGCCGCCCTGCCGCGCGCCCACTACAACTGGTGCTTCAACCGGTACCGCTCCTATCGCGCCAGCGACAACACCTTCCAGCCCTACAACGGTCCGCGCAGGCGCTGCCGGTCACCCTACGTGCGCTGAGGCGAAGGGACGAGGAAATCGGCGACCGGCGGGGGGGGCCCCGCCGGTCGCCGGATTCTATAACGCCGACCTGCCGTCAGACACCCGTGTGTCAGGATGCGGAATTCGCATGCACATCCCCTCGACGGCGAGCAAGGCGGGCGTTTCATGGTGAGGGTACATCTGTCCCCGGGAGAAAGTCTGGGTTTTTCGCTACGACAGACGCCCGAGGGAGACGGACGCTGGGGAGAGGTGTGGTTCTCGCCCGGTGATGACGAGCGCGTGGCGGACTGGCTCGTCGTCTACGATACGCCCGAGCCCGGCCTCGTGACCCGCGTTCCGCGAGAGCGGCGCATCGTGCTTCTGCCTGAACCGGCGTCGATCAAGACATATCAGCCGGACTTCATTTCCCAGTTCGGTACGGTGCTCAGCCCGTCGCCCGTTGTGCTGGAAAATGTGCGGTGGGTCAGGACGCACCCCTGCGCGCCCTGGTTCCTGGGCTGCACGATCGGCGGTCGGGAACGGGGAGGGGAGTCCACCGGCTTCCGCGCCTTCGAGGAGGCGGGTCTGGCCGCTCTTGCCCCGAGACCGGGGTCGTGTCCGTCAAGGTGGTGTAAATTCCCGGATGGCCTGAGGTCATGATCAGGCGGCTTTCGTGGTAATGCTGAGAATGGGGTCGATCTCCTC
>PBLF01000032.1 GCA_002722295.1 Stappia sp.
AGGAGGAGATCGACCCCATTCTCAGCATTACCACGAAAGCCGCCTGATCATGACCTCAGGCCATCCGGGAATTTACACCACCTTGACGGACACGACCCCCATCACGCCTGGATGACGACCGCTCCTGCTTACACGACGGGACGCGCGAGATACCCATGCGTGGGCTGAGTGGTGTCGGTCTCAACCTTTCTCCAATCGGCAGATGACCGGTCGCGCGTCGATGACCCCGAGACCCGGACGGTGGCTCAGTTCCGGTCCAATGAGGCCAAGCAACGGCGGCGGACCTCGACACGCCTCCACGACGGCGAACATCCCGCCGGCAGAACGGCTTCTTGCGGTTGCACACTGGCACTCATGAAGGATACTCATGAGTGAACCAACTGGCACCATGCTCGCCCCTGTCTGTCGACAGGATGGCAGGCTTCGACCCGAGAGCGTCCATGCTTCGCGAAAACATCAGCGATCTCATCGCGCTTGCCGCGGTCGCCGAGGAGCGCAGCTTCACGCGCGCCGCCGCGCGACTGAACATTTCCCAGTCCGCCCTCAGCCACACCATCAAGGCGCTTGAGACCCGGCTTGGCCTTCGTCTCCTCACCCGAACCACACGATCGGTCGCCCCCACGATCGAGGGCGAGGATCTCCTGGCAACACTCACCCCCTGCTTCGAGCAGATCGAGGCCCGGCTTCAGGCCCTCAACGATGCGCGCGATCACCCGACTGGTACCGTGCGCATCGTGGCAACCGAATATGCGATCGAAAGCCTTCTCTGGCCCAAGCTTTCCCCCGCCCTGAAAGAGCATCCGTCGGTCAACGTCGAGTTTCTGATGGACTACGGCTTCACCGACCTTGCCGACGCACAGTGCGACGCGGGCGTTCGATACGGCGAGCAGGTGAGCGACGGGATGATCTCCATGCGCATCGGACCGGACGAGCGAATGGTCTGTATCGGCGCACCGGACTATTTCGCCGACGCCGGCGTGCCGCTCACCCCGCAGGAGCTCTCGGATCACCAGTGCATCAATCTGCGCCTGTCCACGCACGGTGCGCTCTATGCGTGGGAATTCGAAGACAGCGACGGCAACGAAATCAGGGTGAAGGTACGTGGGCAGACCTGTTTCAACACGATCAACCCGGTGCTCCGGGCCGCGATCGACGGGCACGGGCTGGCGCTTGTTCCGGAACGCCTCGCGATTCCGGCACTCGAGACTGGAACCCTCACAACCTGCCTCGAGGAATACTCGCCCTACTTTCCGGGTTTTCATCTGTTCTATCCGAGCCGCCAGCGCCCCTCCTCCGCATTCCAGGTGGTGCTGGACGCCCTTCGCGAGAAGGCCTGAACTCATGAAACGCGATCATGAATGGGGTGAGGAGAGAAGATATTAAGTGCAGGCGGAGACGCACCACATTGAACGGGCAGCAATCACGTTCGAGGAGGCATCTCCCCATGAAGACCCGCATCGCCGCAGCCGCCCTGTTTCTCGTAAGCACCGCCGCCGGGGCACAGGATGTGACGCGCACACTCCCCGAAAGCGTCGGGAAGGTCGCGCCGGCACTTGAGGCCTATTCGAAGAACGCCCTGTTCGGATCGGTCTGGGACGACGAAGCCCTTTCGGTTCGCGACCGTGCGCTCGTGACTTTCGCTGCGCTCATGACGCGCCGTGAAAGCGATGCCCTTGGTGAACATGCCGCCCTGGCGCTTGATGCAGGAGTGACGCCTGCCGAGCTCTCGGAAACGGTCACACACCTTGCCTTCTACACAGGCTGGGGCAACGCGACGGCCGCGAGCGAAGCCGTGGCTCCGGTTTTCGAGGCTCGCGGCATCACCCTGCAGGACCTGCCGGGCGCCGAGCCCGAGCTGCTTCCACTGGACGAGGCAGCCGAGGCCGCTCGCGAGGAATTCGTAAGCGGCACCTATGGCGATGTCAGCAAGGGTGTCGTGGACAACACTCGTGAGTTGCTGTTCCGCGACCTCTGGCTGCGACCGGACCTCGCGCCCCGCGATCGCAGTCTGGTTACAGTGGCCGCCCTCATCGCCGCCGGTCAGCCGGAACAGATGACCTTCCACCTCGGCAGGGCCATGGACAACGGCCTGACGCAGGAAGAAGCCGGGGCGATGCTTTCACACCTTGCCTTCTATGCGGGCTGGCCCAAGGTCTTCTCTGCGCTTCCGGTGGCAAAAGACGTGTTCGAAAGCCGCAAGAAGTAGGCACGGTCGCCACATGCCGGCACAGACAGGGAGAGCCGCAAATTGAAGATCGGAATCCTGGGCTCGGGCCTGATGGGAAGTGCGATCGGGCGACACTGGGCCCGCTGCGGACATGATGTGACGTTTTCGTATTCACGTGATCCGAACAAGCTCGAGCGGCTGGCGCGCGAATGCGGCGGCGCGAGCGGCACCGTCGCCGACGCGGTCGTCCAAGCCGACGTCCTGCTTCTCGCCGTGCATTGGTCCCGCGTCGAGGACGTGTTGAGGCAGGCAGGTGACCTGGAGGGCAAAGTGGTGCTCAACTGCTGCGTCCCCCTCGACCCGACCGACACCAACCTCGTTCTGGGGCCGACGACGTCAGGCGCGGAGAATCTGGCGCGGATGCGCCCGGGCGCACGCTGGGTGTCCTGCTTCAACACCACCCCTTCCGAGTCCTTTGCTCCGGTCTTTGCCCGGCGCGAAACGACACCACGCCCGCAGGTTCTCGTCTGCTCGGATGACAAAGAAGCCCAAGACGTTGCCGAAAGCCTCATCACGGATCTCGGCTTCGAACCTCTCGCGGCCGGCCCGCTGCGCACGGCGCGCTTCATTGAGCCGTTTGCAATGGTCACGGCGGAACTTGCCTACGACCAGCCGGGCGGCCCCGCCCTTACCTACCGCTTCGAAAAACTGCGCTGACCGCGCAGGGAAAGGACTGTCATGAAGATCATTCGCTCCGGTTCAAACCCCTCCGCTCCCGGTCCGCAGGACTGGTTCACCGGCACCGTTCGCATCGACCCGCTGTTTGCGGCCGAGGAGCCCGGTCGCACGAGTGGCGCCCATGTGACCTTCGAGCCCGGTGCCCGTACCGCCTGGCACACGCATCCCGCTGGCCAGACCCTGATCGTGACCTTCGGGAGCGGTCGCGTTCAGCGCGAAGGCGGTCCTGTCGAGGAAATTTCCGCCGGTGACGTCGTGTGGTTCCCCGCCGGAGAGAAACACTGGCACGGAGCGGCGCCCGATACCGCCATGAGCCACATCGCGATTCAGGAAAGCATCGACGGTTCCGCGGTCACGTGGATGGAGAAGGTTTCCGACACCGACTACATGGGCTAGCCGAAAAGCGGTTGTTTTCCATATGGTAGCACAGGCGGCCGCCGGATGATCCGGCGGCCGCCTGTGGCGTATGCCGGAGCAGACTCTCCGGCGCGCCGGGCTTCAAGCCGCCGGCCTGCACGATGGTACTCCCGTCGCGCGCCAGACGACCCGCCTTCGCCGCGCCCGCGGCTAAATTCGTTCAGACTGACATGACAGAGGGAACAGCCTGATGATCCGCTACCTTCACACCATGATCCGCGTCACCGACCCGGATGCGACCGTCAAGTTCTTCGAACTTCTGGGCCTCAAAGAAACCCGTCGCATGAACAGCGAGGCGGGACGCTTCACGCTCATCTTCCTTGCGACCCCCGAGGACATTTCCGAGCCGGGACAGCGTGCCCGTGCGGAGATCGAACTCACCTATAACTGGCCGCCGGAAGACGGCAGCGCGCCCGAGACCTACACGGGCGGGCGCAACTTCGGCCATCTCGCCTATCACGTGGACAACATTTACGAGACGTGCCAGCGCATGATGGACGCAGGAGTGACCATCAACCGTCCGCCGCGCGACGGTCACATGGCCTTCATCAAGACGCCGGACGGCATCTCCATCGAGCTCCTGCAGGCGGGCGAACGCCTTGAGCCGGCCGAGCCCTGGGCCTCCATGGCCAACACGGGTTCCTGGTAAGACAGCCTGCCTGCCCGGAAAGAGCCGGGCATGAACTCGGGACGGTGTGCGGGTGTTGCCGCACACCGTCCTTTTCATGTCCCTCAAGCCTTCTGTGGGAGATTTTCGGATCGGGCCGGACAAGCGCCGTCGCGCGTGGCATTGTCCTGACAAAAGAAATTCGGGCGGGATGCAGCCATGCCCGAAGATGCGCAGCAAGGGACACCGCTTCATGAAGGTGATCGTGATCGGCGCCGGCGTCGTCGGCATGACGAGCGCCTGGTACCTGACGGCACTCGGCCACGAGGTGGTCGTTGTCGAGCGCAACTCCGGTCCGGCGCTTGAGACGAGTTTCGGAAATGCCGGCGGCGTATGTCCGGGCTTTGCAGGGCCGTGGGCCGCCCCCGGGATGCCGTTCAAGGCGCTGAAGTGGATGTTCGCCGAAGCCGCGCCACTCAAGATCAGGCCGAGCCTTGACGTCGCCCAGTGGCGCTGGCTCGCCCGCTTCCTCTCCAATTGCACCGCCAGCCGTTTTGCCGCGAACAAGGCGCGGATGCAGGCCATGGCCCACTACAGCAAGCAAAGCCTTGTCGACCTTCGCAAGCAGACCGGCATCGCCTATGACGACATGGCGCGCGGCGTGCTCCAGATCTTCGCAACGGAAGAGGAACTGAGGGGTGGAGAGCGATCGGCCGCCGTTCTGGCGGATCTTGGCATAGAGCACCGTCTCGTGGACCGTGCCGGGATGGAAACGATCGAGCCCGCGCTGGCGCGAACCTCTGCCTCCCTTGCCGGCGGCCTGCATCTTCCCGGCGACGAGACGGGCGACAGCAAGCTTTTCTGCGAACGCCTGCTGGAGCTTCTGCAACCGCTCGGCTGCCGTTTTATGTTCGATACGACGGCAACAAGCCTCGACGTTTCCGGCGGGCGGATCGAAGGTGTTGCCACGAAGAACGGCCCCGTTACCGGTGACGCCTATGTGGTTGCCTGCGGCCCCTTCGCCGTGCAGTTGCTCAAGACTGCCGGCCTGTCCCTGCCGGTCTATCCGGTGAAGGGTTACTCGATCACCTGCGACATCGCTTCCGGCGACGGAGCACCGGTCTCCTCCGTGATGGATGAGCACTCCAAAGTGATGATCACGCGGCTTGGATCAAGACTGAGGGCCGCAGGGGTCGCGGAGCTCGCAGGTTTCGACCCAACGCTCAGGCCAAGTGCGCTAAAAGGACTGATCGACAGGGTCCGCAGCCTCTTTCCCGAGGCGGCGGACTACACGACCGCCAGCGCGTGGTGCGGCTTCCGTCCCATGACGGCGAACGGTCCCGCCATTGTCGGGCGGTCAAGGATCGCCAATCTGTACCTCAACGCTGGCCATGGCTCCAATGGCTGGACCCAGGCCTGCGGCACATCGCGCTACCTCGCGGACATCATCTCCGGCCGAACGCCCGATATCGAATACTGACAGCGCGTATCGGCCCCGCGCCGGCCGGGATCAGAAAATCGGCGGAAGCCTGGAGGCGGTTTCGCCTTCGCCGCTGCCAGCGCCGGAAGCGCTTTCATAGGCGAGGATTGCTCCGGCCAGATCCTCAAGCGCGGCACCCACGGACTTGAACACGGTGATGTCCTTGTCGTCGCGCATGGCGGCGAACCTGCCACCGGCAAGCTCGAAAAGATCGGCCTCGATGCGGTCCTCGCTCAGGGCACCGGACGAAAGTGCCTGGACGATATCGCCGCCCTCCTTCGTGGCACCCGCGCGCGTGTCGACGAACACCCGGCCCCGCCGCATGACCTCGTCATCTGTCTCGCGCATGGAGGGCTTGAAAGCCCCGACCAGATCGACGTGACAGCCTTCGCGCAGCCATTCGCCCTGGATGATCGGTGTCTGGGACAGGGTCGCGCAACTGACGATGTCAGCCTCGCCGACGGCCTTTTCCAGGTCGTCGACCGGGCGGGCGAGAATGTCCAGGTGCTCAGAGACGTCCTCGGCGACCGCCGCCGCCTTTTCCGGGTCACGCCCCCACACGGAAATGCGCGAAAGCGGCCGGACGGCGGCATGGGCGGCGGCGAGGTTCGCCGCCAGACGTCCGGTGCCGACGATCACGAGGTGACGCGCCGAGGGGCGGGCAAGATAGTCGGCGGCAAGTGCCGAGGCGGCCGCCGTGCGCCGCGCGGTCAGCTCTCCACCGTCGATCATCGCAACCATCTTGCCGGTAACGGCATCCGACAGCAGGTAGGACGCCATGATGGCCGGCAGGCCACGCCTGCCGTTGCCGGGAACGACCGTGGCAAGCTTGACCCCGATGTAGCGTCCCGGCACCCAGGCCGGCATCAGCAGGAGCGTGCCGTCGTCCTCCCCCGGAATGGCGAAATCGTGGTGATGGCGCACGGGCATCTCGCAACCGTCGCGAAACATCGCGCGCAGCGCCTCGATCAGCGCCGACCAGTCAAGTGCCTGGCGCGTCGCGGCTTCATCGAGTTGCAGCATGGGAGTCCTTTCGCGGAAAAGCGGTGGGCATGTGAAGCCCGATCATGGCGGTCCGGAGCGACGATCTCAAGGCGTGATCGGAACCATCTCCCGCCACGCCTTACCCGGCAAGGCTGCGGGCCCCATCCAGAATCAGCCTGGTGGCGATTCTCGCATAGTCCTCACGCGAGACCGCTCCACCCTCGCGAAACCACAGATAATGCCAGTTGACCATGCCGAAGAGGCTCATGGTCACCGGCATCAGCAGCGGTGATCCGCCCGAAAGCGCCGGAACCGCCTGGCAAAGCGCGGCGGCGAAATGCTTCACGAGCACGCGCTCGCGCGCCTTCAGCTCTTCCTGCTGGGGCTCGGGCAGGCGCTTCATCTCGTTGATCTGGATCTTGTGTTCGGCATTGGCGTCGCGATAGGCGTCCAGCAGCGCGTTCACAAACGCCAGAAGCCGCTCCTCGCCATCCGCATGCGTCTCGCCCGCCTCCTCGACAGACGCGATAAGGTCGTCGAGGTGATCGCGGATGATGTCGAACAGCAGGGCATCCTTGTTGGCGTAATAGTGATAGACGAGCGCCTTCGAGACACCGCACGCGAGCGCGATCTGGTTCATCGACGCCCGATCGAAACCGTGCTCGGCGAAAAGCTCCGCCGACGCCTTCAGGATCACCTTGCGCTTCTCGTCGTAATCGTCCGCGCGCGGGCGCGCCATGCCGCTCTCCGTCGTCTCGCGCGGCGGCCCAAGACCGCCGCGCATGTTCCATGCATCCGAAAAGAGGGGCTCAGCCCTCCTTCGGACGATTGTCGATAACCCGTCGTGCCTTGCCCTGGGAGCGTTCCATCGTGTCCGGATCGGCCACGTGGATGCGCGCGCTGACGCCAATCACATTCTTCAGATGCGCCCTGAGTTCCGCTGCGGCGGACGCGCGATGCGCATCATCGGCGTGGGAGGCCAGCGCTTCGACATGGATGGTCATTTCGTCCATGCGACCGGTGCGTGTCAATTCCACCTGGTAGTGGGGAGCAAGACCTTCCACGCGGAAAAGCTGCTCCTCGATCTGGGTCGGGAAGACGTTGACGCCTCGCACGATCATCATGTCGTCGGAACGACCCGTGATCTTCTCCATGCGCCGCATGGACCGCGCCGTGCCCGGCATGAGACGGGTCAGGTCTCGGGTGCGGTAGCGGATGACCGGCATCGCCTCCTTGGTCAGCGAGGTGAAGACAAGCTCGCCCACCTCGCCGTCGGGCAGGACCTCGCCGGTCTCCGGGTTGATCACCTCCGGATAGAAGTGGTCCTCCCAGATGTGCAGCCCGTCCTTGGTCTCCACGCACTCATTCGCCACGCCCGGCCCCATCACCTCCGACAGGCCGTAGATATCGACCGCGTTCATGTCGAACGCCTCCTCGATCTCCTCGCGCATGGCATTCGTCCAGGGCTCGGCGCCAAAGACGCCGATCTTGAGCGAGGACTTGCGCGGATCGAGACCGCGGGAGCGATATTCGTCAAGAATGGCAAGCATGTAGGACGGTGTCACCATGATGACTTCGGGCTTGAAGTCCTCGATGAGGGTCACCTGGCGCTCTGTCATGCCGCCGGAGATCGGCACCACGGTCATGCCAAGTTCCTCGGCACCGTAGTGAATGCCGAGACCACCGGTGAAAAGGCCGTAGCCATAGGCCACGTGACAGATCATGCCGGGCCGCGCACCGGCCGCTCTCAGCGAGCGCGCCACCACCTGGGACCAGGTCCTGATGTCATTGCGCGTGTAGCCGACCACCGTCGGCTTTCCGGTCGTGCCGGACGAGGCGTGAACGCGCGAAATCTGGTCGCGCGGGACGGCAAACAGCCCGAAGGGGTAGTTGTCGCGCAACGTCTGCTTGTGGGTGAAGGGAAACTTCGCCAGATCGGCAAGGCTCTTCAGGTCGTCCGGGTGGACACCCGCCTCGTCGAAGCTCTTGCGGTAGTGCGCGACATTCTCGTAGGCGTGGCGCAGGGACCACTTGAGGCGGTCGAGCTGGAGCGCGGAAATCTCGTCACGCGAGGCAGTCTCGATAGGCTCGAGATCGCCAGGCCTGGGCGACAGGTCAAGCATGGTTTTCCTCCCGGAATTGTCCTGAATTCTCGTCTGGTGGCGGCCGGTTTCTCCCCACCGGCGGCCTCGTCACGCCCCCGCCGGAGCCTCGGCTTCCGGCAGCAGGGTTCCGCGAATCGTGCGGGAATTTCCGCGAAACTCGGCGACCGTCTCGCCGTCCGCGTTGGTTACGGTCACATCGGTGATGCCCGAGCGCCCCTCACGCCAGCGCTCCACAGCCGTCGCGACCAGCCGCTCACCCAGCTTGCCCGGGCGCAGGAAGCTCACCGAGCAATGACTGGCAACCGTATTCTGGTTGTGGCTGTTGCAGGCGAAGGCGAAGGCGGAATCCGCCAGCGTGAAAACGAAACCGCCGTGACAGATCCCGTGACCGTTGACCATGGCTTCGCTGACGGACATGGCCACCACCGCCCTGCCCTGGCCAACCTCCACGATCTCCATGCCGAGCCCCTGGCTCGCCTTGTCGCTGGCCCACATGACGTCGGCACAGGCCCGCGCCAGCGCGTCGGCGTCCAGTCCTGCGGCCTTGGTGACCTCGCTCATTCCCGTCCCTCCCCGTCCGGCGCACGGCCGGTAAACTGCGCCGGCCGCTTGGCCAGAAATGCTGCGACACCCTCGCGATAGTCAGGCGAGCGCCCGGCACGGCCCTGCAGGTCGCGTTCCAGATCAAGCTGCGTGTCGAGATCGTTGATGGTCGCCGCTTCCATCGCCTGCTTGACGAGGCCGAGCCCGTAGGTCGGCGCGTCGGCAAGGCCGCGCGCAAGATCGAGCGCGTTGTCCATAAGCTCCGCATCCGGCACAGCCTGCCAGATCATGCCCCACTCGACGGCCTGTTTCGCCGGTACGGGCGTGGCGAGCATTGCAAGCGCCTTGGCGCGGGCAAGCCCCACGAGCTGCGGCAACGTCCAGGTTCCCCCGCTGTCGGGAACGAGACCGATCTTCGAGAAGGCCTGGATGAACTTGGCACTCTCGGCCGCCAGGACGATATCGCAGGCGAGCGCGATATTGGCTCCCGCGCCGGCGGCAACGCCGTTGACGGCGCAAACGACCGGCTTCGGAAGAGCCTTCAGGCGGCGCACCAGCGGGTTGTAGTTGGATTCGATGGTGCGCGTGAGGTCGGGCGGAGGCGCATCGGGTGTGCTCATGCGGTCGGAGAGATCCTGCCCCGCGCAAAAGCCGCGCCCCGCGCCGGTCAGCAGCAGGCAGCGTACCGAAGCATCGTTCTCGGCCAAGTCGAGTGCCTCACGCACTCCGGCATGCATTGCCTCATTGAAGGAATTGAGCTTGTCCGGCCGGTTCAGCGTAACGACGAGCACGCCGCCGTCCCGCGCCGTGAGAACGGGCGCGGTGGTGTCTGACTGGTCCATGAGACCTCCCTTGAACGTCCTTTTCCGCTCTCGGTCCGCTCCCTGACGGAGCCCTCACCCGCCCGTGGGCCAGGGAAGCGGATCGCGGATTTTTAACTTGACTGACCAACCGGTCGGTAAATTATTATGACCCTCAATCGGGCGCTGTCAATCAGCTCCGCGAACGAGACGAAACACAACACGACCCTGCAACGGGTGGCCTGGTGAAGAGCGCGGTTTCCGCTCCCCGGCGCCGGATCCGGACAAGACGCGGGGCACAAGGGAGACGGGGATGGCTGCATTCTTCGACAAGCACA
This sequence comes from Stappia sp., assembly GCA_002722295.1. Classification (GTDB taxonomy): domain Bacteria; phylum Pseudomonadota; class Alphaproteobacteria; order Rhizobiales; family Stappiaceae; genus Stappia. Next base: position 10,180 of record PBLF01000032.1, read on the forward strand.
AGGCGACGCTCGACAAGGCTGTCGAGACCATCCACGGCCGCGGCTACTGGTCCGCCTACCCGGAAATGCCGTCGGGCAAGATCTACGGCGAAACGGCAAAAGCCGACCAGGAAGATGCCTTCAAGGCCCTTCTGGGCAAGCCCTTCGAGCTTGATCAGCCGACGACCGGCGACCGTGTCGGTCACGAGGTGAGCCCGTTCGGCCTCGATCTTGCCGTCACCTATCCCGCCACGACGCCCGATCTCGCGGTCGCTGCCGCGCGCGAGGCCATGAAGGGCTGGTCGTCCGCGAGCGCCGACGCGCGCGCCGGCGTGCTGCTGGAGCTTCTGTCACGCATCAACGCGCAGAGCTTCCTCTTCGCCAACGCGGTGATGCACACGTCCGGCCAGGCCTTCGTCATGGCCTTCCAGGCAGGAGGCCCGCACGCGCAGGACCGCGCCCTCGAGGCTGTCGCCTACGCCTATGACGAGATGAGCCGCATTCCGGGCCAGGTGCGCTGGGAGAAGCCGCAGGGTCCCAAGGATCCGCTCGTGCTCGACAAGGTGTTCCGCATCGTGCCGCGCGGTCCCGCCCTCGTGATCGGCTGCGCCACGTTCCCGACCTGGAACTCCTACCCCGGACTGTTCGCGAGCCTGGCGACCGGCAACCCGGTCATCGTCAAGCCGCACCCGGGCGCCATCCTGCCGCTTGCCATCACGGTGAAGATGGGGCGTGAAGTGCTCTCCGAGGCCGGTTTCGATCCGAACGTCCTCCAGCTCGCCGCCGACACGGTCGAGGCACCGCTGACCAAGGATTTCGTCACCCATCCCGACATCGCGATCATCGACTTCACCGGCTCGCCGGCCTTCGGCAAGTGGGTGCGCGAGAACGCCGGCGACAAGCTCGTCTACACGGAGGAAGCCGGCGTCAACTCGATCGTCGTGACCGGCACCGACTCCCTGCGCGGGATGGCCGGCAACATCGGTTTCTCGCTGTCGCTCTACTCCGGCCAGATGTGCACCGCGCCGCAGAACATCTACGTGCCGCGCGGCGGCATCGAGACCGACGAGGGACACAAGTCCTTCGACGAGGTCGCGGCCGCCATCGCGACCGCCGTCGACAAGCTGCTCGGCGACCCGGCCCGTGCCGCCGGCGTGCTCGGCGCGATCCAGAGCCAGGCAACGCTCGAGCGGATCGATGCGGCGCGCGGTCTTGGCAAGATCCTGCGCGACAGCACCGGCGTCGAGGGCATGGACGGGGCGCGGTCCGCCTCACCGCTCATCCTCGCGGTCGATGCCAAGGACGAGGACGCCTATCTCGAGGAACGCTTCGGCCCGATCAGCTTCATCATCGCCACGGACGACGCGGATGAGGCCATCGCACGTGCCGCGGCCTCGGCGAAGTCGCGCGGCGCCATCACCGCCGCGCTCTATGCGACGGATGAAACCCTGGTCGACAAGGCAGCGGATGCCTTCGCCGACGCCGGTGTCGCGCTCTCGGTCAACCTGACCGGCGGCATCTTCGTGAACCAGTCCGCCGCCTATTCCGATTACCACGTCACCGGAGCGAACCCGGCCGGCAACGCCTGTCTGTGCGACAGTGCCTTTGTCGCGAACCGGTTCCGAGTGGCGGCCATGCGCCGCCCGGTCGCAGCCTGACGACCGGACGGCACCAGCCGGCCCCTTGGAGGAGGGGCCGGTCGACTGCCTTGAAGTGCAATGGGAGGAACACATGCGCATTCACACGACCCTGCTTGCCGGCACGATGATCGCCGCCGGCGCCACTGCCTTCGCGGCCGCTCCGGCGGTTGCCGAAACCATCAAGATCGGTGCCCCGCTCTCGGTCACCGGCCCCGCGTCCTTCCTGGGCGATCCGGAAGCCAAGACGCTCGAGATCTACGTCAAGCAGATCAACGAGGCCGGTGGCGTGAACGGCAAGGACCTGGAACTCGTCGTCTATGACGACAGCGGTGACGCCAACAAGGCCCGCACCTTCGCCACCCGCCTGGTGGAAGACGACGGCGTGGTGGCCGTGGTCGGCGGTTCGACCACCGGCACCACCATGGCCATGATCCCGGTGTTCGAGGACGCCGGCATTCCCTTCATCTCGCTGGCCGGCGCCGTGGTCGTCATCGACCCGGTGAAGGAGTACACCTTCAAGACGCCGCACACCGACAAGATGGCATGCGAGAAGATCTTCGAGGACATGCAGGCCAAGGGCATCGCCAAGATCGGCATGATCTCCGGCACGGGCGGCTTCGGAAAGTCCATGCGACAGCAGTGCATGTCGGTGGTGGGGGACTACGGCATCGAGGTCGTGGCGGACGAATCCTATGGCCCCAAGGATTCCGACATGACGCCGCAGCTCACGAACATCAAGAACGCCGAAGGCATCCAGGCCGTGGCGAACCCGGGCTTCGGCCAGGGCCCGGCGATCGTGACGCGCAACTACCGCCAGCTCGGCATCGAGGTGCCGCTCTACCAGAGCCACGGCGTTGCCTCGAAGTCCTTCATCGATCTTGCCGGTGACGCGGCCGAAGGCGTGCGCCTGCCGGCGTCGGCGCTGCTCGTCGCCGACAAGCTGCCGGACGACGATCCGCAGAAGAAGGTCGTGGTCGACTACAAGACCACCTACGAGGAAGCCACCGGCCAGCCGGTGTCGACCTTCGGCGGTCATGCCTATGACGGCCTCATGATCCTGGTCGACGCCATCAAGCGCGCCGGTTCCGAGGAGCCCCAGGCGATCCGCGACGCGATCGAGGAGACCTCGGGCTTCATGGGCACCGCCGGTGTCGTCAACATGTCCGCCAACGATCACCTCGGCCTCGACCTGACGGCATTCCGCATGCTCGAGATCAAGGGCGGCGACTGGACCCTCGCCGACTGAGCCTTTCCAACCGACGGCCCGCCGGCGTTCGCGCCGGCGGGATCCCGCTCCCCGGCCGCGTGCCGGAGCGCGGACGCGCGATCACCCTCACGCGATCACGGCACGACAGGAACGTTCAAGGCCCGAGCCCCATGCCCGAGTTGTTGCAATTCTGCATTTCCGGCCTGACGGTCGGCGCGGTCTACGCGCTGGTCGCCCTTGGCTTCACCATCATCTACAACGCCTCCGACGTGGTGAACTTCGCCCAGGGCGAGTTCGTCATGCTTGGCGGCATGACCACGGTCTTCGCCTCGGCCGCCGGCGTTCCGCTGCCGCTGGCGGCACTGATCGCGGTGGTCATCACCATGGGCGTCGGATTGCTGCTTCACCGGCTCGCCATCGAACCGGCGCGCGGCGCCTCGCCCGTGACGCTGATCATCATCACCATCGGTGCCTCGATCTTCCTGCGTGGTGCGGCTCAGGTGGTGTTCGACAAGCAGTTCCACTCGCTGCCGGCCTTCTCCGGCGACACGCCGATCCGCTTCGCGGGCGCGTCGATCCTGCCGCAGAGCTTCTGGGTTCTCGGTGGAGCCGCAGTGATCGTGGTGGCCCTGTGGGCCTTCTTCAACCGCACCCTGCTGGGCAAGGCGGTACTAGCAACCGCCGCGAACCGGCTTGCGGCACGGCTCGTGGGCATCAACACGTCCTTTGTCGTCGGCTTCTCCTTCGTGGTTTCGGCCGGAATCGGCGCCGTTGCGGGCATTCTCGTCACGCCGATCACGCTGACGAGCTACGACGTCGGGACGCTGCTGGCACTGAAGGGCTTCGCGGCGGCGATGCTCGGTGGCATGGGCAACCCGCTCGGCGCGGTCGTCGGCGGCCTGACCGTCGGACTTCTCGAGGCGTTCGGCGCAGGCTACCTGTCGTCCACCTACAAGGATGCCATCGCCTTCATCGTCATCCTCGCGGTGCTGTTCTTCCTGCCCGGCGGCCTGTTCGGCCGGGCCAGCGTGGAGCGCGTGTGATGGGCGGCTCCCTCATGTCTCACCGCCTCGCGGTTCCGGCGCTGATCGCCCTCATCGTGGTGGCGCTCGCCTTCGTCCTTCCTTCCAACTTCTATCTCCGCGTCGCCGCGCTGGTGTGGATCTCCGCACTGACGGTCATCGGACTCAACCTGCTCATGGGTTATGCCGGGCAGGTCAGTCTCGGGCACGCGGGCTTCTTCGGCATCGGCGCCTATGCGGTCGCCGTGCTGCCCGCCCAGTTCGGCGTTCACCCGCTGCTTGCAGCCCTTGCCGGCGCGATCATCGCGGGCGCGGTCGCCTTCCTCGTCGGGCGGCCGATCCTCAGGCTGAAGGGCCACTACCTCGCCGTCGCGACACTCGGCTTCGGCATCCTCGTCGCCATGGCGATTTCCAACGAGGCATGGCTCACGGGCGGCCCTGACGGCATGCCCGTTTCGCGCATGACGCTCTTCGGCTGGCGCGTGCGCGGTGCGGATACCTGGTACTGGATCTCCGGCGCGCTGCTGGTCATCGGTGCCTGGATCGCGGTCAATCTCGTTGCGAGTCCAACGGGCCGAGCACTCCGGGCCCTGCACGATTCGGAAGTCGCGGCACGCGTTGCAGGCATCGACGTGGCGCGCGCCAAGCTGACCGTCTTCGTCATTTCCGCCGTCTACGCGGCGGTGGGGGGCGCGACGCTTGCGCTGGTCAACGGCTTCGTGACTCCCGACAGCGCCAACTTCATGCACTCCATCGAACTGGTGACCATGGTGGTGCTCGGCGGCATGGGCTCGATCCTCGGATCCCTCGCCGGAGCGGCCATTCTGGTCGTCCTGCCGCAGGTGCTCACCAGTTTTCACGACTACGAGCACATGCTGCTTGGCCTGTTGATGATGGTCATCATGATCGTGCTGCGCGCCGGCATCGTGCCGAGCCTCGCCGCACTCGTTTCGCGGAGGCGCCCATGACCGCTTCACCCGCCCCCCTCTCCCGGTCGGTGCAGGCAGCGCCCGCGCGCCTCACGGTCGAGGATATCGGCATCTCCTTCGGTGGTGTGAAAGCCGTCGACGGGGTGTCCTTCACCGCCCGGACCGGCGAGGTGCTTTCCATCATCGGGCCGAACGGCGCCGGAAAGACCACGCTCTTCAACCTCGTCTCGGGTGTCTATCAGCCCAAGGCCGGCAAGGTGACCCTTGGCGATGAAGCCGTGACCGGCCTGTCGCCCGACCGGCTCGCCACGCGCGGGCTATCGCGAACGTTCCAAAATTTGCAGGTCTTCTTCCGCATGACCGCGCGGGAAAACGTGATGGTCGGACGGCACCTGAAGGAGCGGCGCGGCCTTCTCTCCCACCTGCTCGCCCTGCCCTCCACGGGACGGCAGAACCGGGAGAGCGCGGAAGTCGCGGACCGCCTTCTCGCCCGTGTCGGGCTCTCGGACTATGCCGATACGCCGGCTGCGAGCATGCCCTACGGCGCGTTGAAGCGGCTCGAGATCGCCCGCGCGCTTGCCGCCGAGCCGGAGGTTCTCCTGCTCGACGAACCGGCGGCCGGCTGCAATGCCGTCGAAACCGAGGAGATCGAGAAGCTGGTGCGCGCCATTGCCGACGAGGGTGTCGCGATGGTGCTCGTCGAGCACGACATGAAACTCGTGATGCGCATCTCGGACAAGATCCTGGTGCTCGACCAGGGCCGCATGCTGGCCGAGGGAACAGGCGAGCAAATCCGCACCAACCCGAAGGTCATCGAAGCCTATCTTGGAACCCACGGCACCCGGGAGGCGAACCTTGCCCTCGACTGATCCGCTTCTCGACGTTTCCGGCCTGCGCTCCGCCTACGGGCGCATCGAGGCGCTGCACGGCGTCTCCGTCTCGGTCCACGCGGGCGAAATCGTCGCTCTGGTGGGCGGCAACGGCGCCGGGAAGACCACGCTCCTGCGCTCCCTGTCCGGCGTGCAGCCCGTGACCGGCGGCGAGATCCGCTTTGAGGGACGCGACATCTCGCGCCTGTCGCCGCACGCACGCGTGGCGGCCGGCATCGCGCAGGTGCCGGAAGGCCGGCAGATCTTCGCCCCGCTCGCCATCGAGGACAATCTGCGTCTTGGCGCCTACCTGCGCAAGGACACGGAAATCGCCGACGATCTCGATCATGTCTACGATCTCTTCCCGGTTCTGAAGGAGCGCCGGCGCAACCCGGCCGGCGGCCTGTCCGGCGGGCAGCAGCAGATGCTCGCCATCGGCCGCGCGCTCATGAGCCGGCCGAAGCTGCTGCTTCTCGACGAACCGTCCATGGGCCTCGCGCCGGTGCTCGTGGACCAGGTTTTCGAGATCGTGACGCGGCTGCGCGACAAAAACGGTGTGACGATCTTCCTCGTGGAGCAGAACGCCTTCGCGGCCCTGTCCATCGCCAATCGCGGCTATGTCATCGAGACGGGCGAGATCGCCATGGAAGGCGACGGCAAGGGGCTCCTCACCGACGAGCGCGTGCGCGAGGCCTACCTCGGCGTCTGAGACGAAACGGCGGCAGGAAGCGCCGGTTCAACCCGCGCTTTCCCGCCCCGTGTCCCGGGCCACGCGTTCCTCGCGGGTCACGACCACCGCTCCCGCCTCCAGCGTGCGGTGAACAGGGCACTTGTCCGCGATCTCGAGAAGGCGCGCGCGCGTGGCCTCGTCCACATCGCCCTCGATGGTGACCACCCTCTCGAAGCGGTCGATCCGCCCACCGTTCTCTTTCCGCGCCTTCGAGCATTCCTCGCAGTCCCGGGCGTGGACCTTGCCGTGGGTCACGGTCACGGAAAAGCGCGGCGCATCGATGTCCTTGCGATCGGCGTACATGCGCAGGGTCATGACGGTGCAGGCACCGAGTGCCGCCGACAGAAGATCATAGGGCGAGGGACCGCTGTCGAGACCGCCGACGCTTTCCGGCTCATCGGCCAGGAACCGGTGCGCCCCCGAGCGCACCATCGCCTGAAAGCTGCCGAGACCGGTTTCGGTCACGGTGACGCCGTCCTCCATCACGTCCGGCTCCCGCGGGCGCGCCTCGTCCAGATAGCGCCCGGCCCACGCCGCGATCACCTGCGCCGCGTAGGCCGCATCGCGCGGATCGGATAACAGGTGATCCGCGTCGTCCAGCGACACGAAGCTCTTGGGATGACGCGCGGCCACGAAGAGCCGCGTGGCGTTGTCGATGCCAACCACCTCGTCACGCGGAGCGTGAAGCACGAGCAGCGCCTTCTTCAGATGGCCGATGCGGTCGGAAAGCGTGTGGCCCTCCACATCCTCCAGAAACTGCCGCTCGATGGTGAACTCGCGTCCGGCCAGCGTGACCCGCGCGCGCCCGTCCTCGCGGATGGTGTCCAGGTCAGCCTCGAAATTTCTCACCACATGCTCCGCGTCCGCCGGCGCGCCGATGGTCGCCACCGCCACGGCCTCGGGAACGTCGTGGGCTGCGGCCAGGACCGCGGCGCCACCCAGCGAATGGCCGATGAGGATCCTCGGCGCCTCGTAGTGCGCGCGCATGAAATCGGCCGCCTTCACAAGATCGGCGATGTTCGAGGAAAAGTTCGTCGAGGCGAAATCGCCGCCCGATCCGCCAAGGCCTGTAAAATCGAAGCGCAGCACCGCGATGCCCGCTCCCGTCAGCGCCTCGGCGAGCCGCCGCGCCGCCGTGACGTCCTTGGAGCAGGTGAAGCAGTGGGCAAAAAGCGCATAGGCCCGCACCTCGCCGGCGGGAACGTCCAGCCGCGCGGCAAGCTCCGCGCCATCGTGCCCCTTGAAGTTCAGCCTGACCGGTTGCGCCATCCCTCGCCCCTCTCGTCCACCCGTGCGGGCCTCACGTGGTTCGTCCTTTCGGCGCGAACGGACCCGACCCGGGGTCAGCCCCTTGGCGTGTCCGCGTCCGTTTCCGGTCCGCCGGCGGCCTCGCTTGCCAGAATGCGGTCGAGCTCCGCCTTTTCATCCGTGCTCAACCGGGCCTCGGGCGCGGCGGCCGCCACCTTCTCCCGGCCGGCCCTTCCGCGCGCGTTGAACAGGAGCACCGCGCCGCCGATCAGCAGGACCGCGGGCGCCAGCCCCCAGAGCACGATGGTATGCAGGGACAGGCGCGGCTTGAGCAGGACGAACTCGCCATAGCGATCGACAAGGAATGCAATCACCTCCTCGTCGCTGTCGCCCGCCTTGAGCCGCTCACGCACGAGAATGCGCAAATCCTTGGCAAGCGGCGCGTCGCTGTCGTCGATGGACTGGTTCTGGCAGACCATGCAGCGCAGGCCGGCGGACAGATCCCGGGCACGTGCCTCCAGTTTCGGATCGTCGAGGACCTCGTCCGGCGCCACCGCCAGCGCGGGAAGAGCCGTTGCCACGACGAGCGCCAGAACGGCGGCAAGCCGCCCGACGCGCGAGGCCAGATTTGCAATCATGAGATCCAGCCGGGTCATTCGGCCGCCACCATGCGCCCGCGCGCGGGCTTGGGTGCGCCGACACGAAGCCGGCGATCGGCCAGTGACAGGGTAGCCCCCAGCGCCATGACCAGGCAGCCGATCCAGATCAGCGTCACCAGAGGCTTGTAGAAGGTGCGCACGTCCGCCGAACCGTCGCCATGGACCTCGCCGATGGAGATATACACCTGCGACAGACCGAAGGTGACGATACCGGCCTCGGTCGTCGGCATCCGCCGGGCGAGGTAGAGACGCTTGGCCGGATCGGCCTCGGCCACCTTCACCCCGCCACGGGAAATGTCGAAATGACCGACGTCATCGACGTAGTTCGGACCGGTGCGGCGCGCGAGCCCGCCGAAGGTCAGTTCGTATCCGCCGATCTCGAACTGCTCGCCCGGGTGCACCGTCAGCACCCGTTCTTCCTGCAGGGCGGTCACGGCAACGATGCCGAGCAGCGTCACGCCGATGCCCAGATGCCCGAGCGCGGTGCCCCAGGCCGAGCCCGGAAGGCCGACGAGGCGTGAAATGCCCCTGGACAGCCCCACGTCCGTGAAACGGGCCCGGGACACGATCTCGGAAATCGCACCGGCGATGACCCACACGGCGAGGCCGAAGCCGAGGGCGGCGAGAATGCTCTGCGTGCCCTGCATCCAGGCCACCACCAGGGTCGCCGCGACCGACAGGCCGAGCGCCGCATAGAGGCGCTGGGAGACGCCGGCCAGATCACCGCGCTTCCACGCCAGGAGCGGACCGAAGGGCATCGCCACCAGAAGCGGGATCATCAGCGGACCGAACGTCAGGTTGAAGAACGGCGGACCGACGGAGATCTTGTCGCCGCCAAGGGCCTCGAGGGCCAGCGGATAGAGCGTGCCGACGAAGACCGCCGCGGCCGCGACCGTCAGCAGCAGGTTGTTGAGGACGAGCGCGCCCTCCCGGCTGACCGGGGCGAACAGGCCGCCCTGCTTGAGCATCGGCGCCCGCCACGCGTAGAGCGCCAGGGACCCGCCGATGAAGACGACCAGGATGCCGAGGATGAACGTGCCGCGCAGGGGGTCCGTCGCAAAGGCGTGCACGCTGGTGAGCACGCCGGAACGCACCAGGAAGGTACCAAGCAGCGAGAGGGAGAACGTCAGGATGGCGAGCAGCACCGTCCAGACCTTCAGCGCGCCGCGCTTTTCCATCACGATGGCCGAATGCAGGAGCGCCGTGCCCGTCAGCCAGGGCATGAAGGAGGCGTTCTCGACCGGATCCCAGAACCAGTACCCGCCCCACCCGAGCTCGTAGTAGGCCCAGTAGGATCCCATGGCGATGCCAAGGGTCAGGAACATCCAGGCAAGCAGCGTCCAGGGCCGAACCCAGCGCGCCCAGGCGGCGTCGACGCGCCCGAGCAGCAGGGCCGCGATGGCGAAGGAAAAGACGATCGAGAACCCGACGTAGCCCACGTAGAGAAGCGGGGGATGGATCGCCAGACCGACGTCCTGCAGGATCGGATTGAGGTCCTGCCCCTCCATCGGTGCGGGCGAAACGCGCAGAAAGGGATTGGACGTCGCCAGGATGAAGATGAGGAAGGCGGCTGTCACCCAGCCCTGCACACCCAGCGTGGCCGCACGCAACTCGGCGGGAATGTTGCGTCCGAACGCCGCGACCAATGCACCGAAAAGCACCAGGATCAGCACCCACAGGAGCACCGAGCCCTCGTGATTGCCCCATACGCCGGTGAGCTTGTAGAGCAGCGGCTTGGCGGAATGGGAGTTCTCGATGACGTTGAGAACCGAGAAGTCCGAGGTCATGTAGGCATGGGTCAGCGCGGCAAAGGCGATGCCCACGAACAGGAACATGACACCGGCGACGGGCGGCGCCACCGCCATCAGGCGCGTATCGCGGGTCATGGCGCCCCACACGGGCACGACCGACTGCACCAGCGACAGGACGAGCGCCAGAATCAGTGCGAAATGGCCGATCTCGACGATCATTTGGGGCTTCCCTCCTTCGCCCGGACGACAGACTTCCGGGTCGTGCCGGACCCGGTCCGGCGGCTCAGTTCGTTTCCTGGCCCTGCCAGACGCCCTTGTCCTTCAGCGCGTCCGCGACTTCCTTGGGCATGTAGTTCTCGTCATGCTTGGCGAGCACCTTGTCGGCATGAAACCATCCGTCCGGGCGCATCACGCCTTCCGCGACCACACCCTGCCCTTCCCGGAACAGGTCGGGCAACAGGCCGACGTAAACGACCTTGACGCTCTCCACCGTGTCCGTGACCTGAAAGCGCACTTCCGCATCGCGGCCGCGCTCCACCGTTCCCTCCTCGACCAGTCCGCCGAGGCGGATGCGCTGGCCATCGGGCAACTGCTTTCCGGCGATATCGCTCGGGCTCTGGAAGAAGGCGATCTGGTCGTTGAGCGCGAACAGGATCAGGCCCAGCGCCACGGCAAGCACGCCGCCGGCGGCTGCGATCATGGTCATGCGCCTCTGTTTCCGGGTCATTTCGTCCTCACGTCACCATTCCGGTCGGGGGCGTTCCCCCGCTGCGGCAGCCCCCTGCCCCGATTTCCCCAACCCGCGTTCAAGAGCCCGCGCCCAGATCACGCGCCGCCGCATCGATGCGCGCGAGCCCTTCCGGGTCGTCCTTCAAGGCAAGGCGCGCCCGCTTTACGGCCGCGTCCAGACGCTGCGTGTCGCCAAGCACCGAAAGCGCCTGCATCAGCCGCAGCCACTCTTCCGGCGAGCCCCCCTCCTCCGAGAGACGGGTATCGAGCTGGTCGACCATGCCACGGATCATCTGCGCACGCCCGGCATCCGAAAGCCCGGCCGCCGCCTCGACATCCTCACGGGTCGGTCCGGGCGGCGCGCTCGCGACCCGGGTTTCGACCCCAAGGCCGGCAAGCTGGCCACGCACGGCCTCGGCCCAGGGCTCGTCTCCCTTCGCTTCGGCAAGCAGTGCCTGCCATGCGTCGATGGCCTCGTCCTTGCGGTTTTCCTGCGTGAGCGCAAGCGCCAGGAAGAAGCGTGGCTTGACCGCTTCGGGGTCGAGCTTCACGGCCCGCTCGAAGGCGGCGCGCGCCTCGGCGCTCACGATGCCCTTGTTGGCGATGACCAGAGCCTCGCCCATGTCCGTCTCGCGCTCGGGCGAGGACCCGAGCAGGCGGATCGCGGAGGCATAGGCCGCAGCCGCATCCTCGGCGCGGCCCATGCGCATGTAGACCGGAGCAAGCACCGCCCAGCCGCGCCCGTCGGACGGGTTGCGCGAAAGCTGATGCTCGACGCGCGCCACCAGTTCCTCAAGCGAGCGCCCGGTCGCGGGTGCCTCGAGGCGCGCCTGCAGCGGCTGGTCGGGAAGATCGGGCGAGCCGGTGGCCAGATAGGCTCCCAGCGCAAGGGCGGGCACGCCGACAATCGCCACCAGTTGCACCGCCCGCAAGGGACCGGAGCCACTGACCGAAACGGTTCCGGACGCGCCGCGCTCCGCCTCGCGGTTCGCGGCAAGCAGGCGGCGGGCGATTTCCGTGCGCGCGGCCTCGGCGGCCTCGGGCGTCACCAGGCCACGCTCGAGATCGCGCTCCACCTCGCCAAGCTGTGCCTTGTAGACCTCCACGTCGTGAAGCGCGGCGGAGGCGGCGCGCCGTCGCGCGCGCATCAGGGGCACCAGCACGGCGAGCGCGGCAAGCGCGGTCAGCACGGCAAAGACGATCCATATGCTCATGGGGCATATAGACCGTGACTTTAGGGCTTTCGCAAGGAAAACCGGCGTGATTTCGACCGGTGTGACAGGGGGTCGCGCGTCGCGAAATCCCGTAAGGTGGAAGCCCTATGCGGGTGCCGGGATGCAGTCCTCACAAACAAGGCCTACAGCGCGATCTTCTCCGCGAGAGGCGCATTGGCGGTCAACGCCGCCTTGCGGCTGCGACGGAGCTGGTCGGCGTAATCCTTCCCGAAGTAGGCCTCGCACAACTCGATGGCGGCATCCACCGCCACCAGGTGCGCCTTGCGCGATTCTCCCCCCTTTGCCTCCGCGAGACGGGACAGGAGCGCGCGCGTCTTGATCTCCAGCGACTGCTCCAGCGCCTGGCGGGTGCGCGCCGTGATCTCGTTGACGGCAAGGCTTTCGGCGAAGTCGCGCATCTTGATGACGAGCATGACACCGCGCAATCCCTCGGCCATCAGACCGGGTTCGAGCATGGGCTCCATGCCGTCGCGGGACTGCGGCACGCTCAGCAGTCGGCGGATATGGCCAAGCGTGGCTTCGAGCTCACGCGTGACGAGACCGGACAGCATCCGCCGGGTCTGGGCGATGCGGCGCAACCAGTCGGGCTTGTCCGGAAGCTCGAACTGCCGGTCGAGCACCCGCACCAGACTGCAATAGGCGTTGAGCGCATCGGACAGGACGGAGGTCGGGCAGTCGCCGCAGGCGATCACGGCATAGCGTTCGGCCTCGGACAGCGCCATTTCGGCGAAGGCGGCATAGGGAGACGCCGCGATCTTCTTGATGGTCGCCGCACCGGCGAGCCCGCAGGCGAGCGACATCATGGACTCGGCCGCATCCACCCGGCGCACGACCACCGCCGCGACCAGATGGGCCATGTCCGCGTGCCGGTCGGTCACCGACTTGATGCGTTTCAGCGACGGGCTTCCGGCCTTGAAATCCCATTCGGTCAGCCGTTCGGGCAGGCTCTCACGCAGACCGTCGAGCCAGCTTCGGGCGCGGAACGCGTCGAACACCGTCTCCAGATCGCGCATGGCCCGCTCGCCGCCCACCAGCATGACGAGCTTCTGGCGGGCCCGGTCGTTCTCATGCGCATCGCCGATGAAGTTGCGCACGATGGGTTCGACCTCGTCGCGCAGATCGTTGGCGAGGCGGGCGATGTCGTCGGGATCGGTCTCGAGCCGCTGCGCGATCTCCATCGCCTCGCGAACCCGGTCGGGCGCGACATCGCGATGCAGCCAGCTCCAGATGAGGTCCAGGCTCGTGCGCTTGATGCGGCCCCGGTCCGGCCCGGGCAGGATCTCGTCGACGAGCAGGTCCTCCACGGGCGTGAAGAACAGCCGCTGCAACCAGTTGTCGCGCGGCTCGATCTCGGCCACGAGGCTGTCGGAGCGACGCACGACGCGCAGGCAGGCGTCGAGAATCAGATCCAGGTTGGGATCGTCCGAGCCACGGTCGCGCGCGGTCTCGAGGCTGCGCAGAAGGGTCTGCACGGCGCGCGGAGACAACTCGTCGAGGTAGCTTCTGATCTTGGCGGTCAGGAATCGCCTGTCCGTCATCTTTGTGAGCTCGGCTTCATCGGGCGTTTCGAACCCAATGACCTTGCCAGAAAACACTTAATCGAAGGTTGGCGGACGGCGCAGCCGCAGCCGCGCGAGGCCGCCAGCCGGGTCAGACGATCGGCTGCCAGGCGCCTTCGGCCGAACGGCAGGCGGAACCGCGCATGGACCGCTCCCCGTTCCCCGCCTCGATGACGTGGGTGTAATCGCGGCAGACGATGTTGTTGACCTGATAGGCGGGGCCGGTGACGACCCGCCCCTGGCTGCCGCTGGAGCGGTTCTCCCAGCGCACGGTCGTGCCGGTGCGGTCCGCCGCCAACGCATCGCGAAGGGCCGTCGCCGCCGCACGGCGGTCGCCGGTGGACAGGTCCTTGCCCGCATCGGTGCGCAGGAGATCCGCCAGCACCACGTCGGCTTCCGACTGGGGCACCGCGCTTGAGCTGAACGCGCCGCCGAACAGGCTTCCCCCGACCACGACAGGTCCGGTGTCCACCGTTCCGCCGGTGCTGCACGCTCCCGCAAGCAGTGCCAGCCCGCAGGCAAGATTGCGACCGAGGCTCGTCATTCGCTTCATACCGCCAATACGTCCCGAAAGTTCAGGCGTTTCGCGTCCCCGCCCCCGGGCCGCCCGCCGATTTTTCCGCGAGGAGCAGCGCCATGCGCCACGCCACCCGCGAAGTCCGCAAGGGGATCCGGGTCCTTCGACCCTGCCATCGGTTCCCCCGTCCCTTGTAGCCGATCTCGCCACGGATTTGTGGCCGGATTGCGTCGGTTGTGCATCCCGGCCACACCTGTTGCAAGCCGGCACGTCAGCGCGCGCTTTCCTCGCCGACCTTGCCCGTCCAGGCCGTGCGGTCGAGGTCGAGATCGGGATAGTCGTCGGGGTTGAGCACCGGACGCTCGACGCCGGCGGCAAGCTGGCCACGGAAGTCGCGCAGCAGCCGCAGACACACCGGCAGCAGCATCATGATGGCGATCAGGTTGACCAGCGCCAGCAGGCCCATCAGCGGGTCGGAGAAGAAGAACACCGCCGTCGCCCCCGGCGCCGCGGCGCCGGCGAAGACAATCGCCATGACGACAATCCGGAACACGTTGATGGCGATGGGGTTTTCCGTCATCACCGCCAATGCGTTCTCGCCGAGATAGTAGTTGTAGATGATCGACGAGAAGGCGAAGAGCAGCAGGATGAAGGTGAGGAAATACTGCGTCCAATCACCCAGGTGCGAGGCCAGCGAAAGCTGGGTCAGCACCACGCCGTCGATGTTCTCAGCTCCCGGCTGGTAGACGTTGCCGAGCAGGATGATGAACGCCGTGCAGGTGCAGATCACCATCGTGTCGATGAAAACGGAGAACGACTGGGTGATACCCTGGCTGATCGGATGACGCACGTCCGCCGTCGCCGCCACGTTGGGGGCCGAGCCGAGCCCGGCCTCATTGGAAAACAGCCCGCGCCGCAGCCCTTGCGCCAGGGCGGCGCCCATGCCGCCACCGACCGCCTGCTCGAAGCCGAAGGCGTTGCGCACGATGGAGGCCAGAACGCCCGGGAGCTCCGCAGCGTGCAGCACGATCACGACAATCGCCATGAGCAGATAGGCGGTGGCCATGACCGGCACCACCACATCGGCCGCCTTGGCGATACGGTGAATGCCGCCAAAGACGATGAAGCCGGCGACGATCGTCAGGCCAAGGCCCGACCAAAGGCGCGAAATGCCGAGGCTTTCCTCCGCCGCGCCGGCGACCGTGTTGCCCTGGAAGGCGTTGAACCCCAGGCCGAAGGCCGCGATCAGGCACAGCGCATAGAGCACGGCGAGCCAGCGGAAATCGGTGCCGAGCCCGTGGATGATCGAATAGGCGGGACCGCCGCGGAAGGTGCCGTCCTCCTCGCGCCGCTTGTAGAGCTGTGCGAGCGAACATTCCACGAGGCTGGTCGCCATGCCGAGCAGCGCCACCATCCACATCCAGAAGACCGCACCGGGCCCGCCGAGCGTGATCGCCACGGCGACACCGGCGATGTTGCCACCGCCGACCCGTCCGCCGACGGACACCAGAAGCGCCGCGCGCGCGGAAATCGCATTCGGGTCGCCGGACTGGTTGCTCGACGACAGGACACGGAACATGCGCTTGAAGTAGCGAAGCTGCACGAACCCGGTGAGCAGCGTGATGAACACGCCCAGCACGACGAGGATCGGGATAAGCGCCCATCCCCAGGTGAGATCGCCGATGACGGCGAAGAAGCTCTCGATGAATTGCATGAAACGCCCCCCTTGCGTGTCAGAAGCCTGTCGCGTTGCCACCCGGGGGCGGCAGGACCGCGCCAAGGCCACGGCACGGCACATTGTTCAGAACGCGAGGATGGGCTTCCGGTTCCACACACACAAGACAAAGCCCGACAAAATGCCGCCTCCTCGCGACGTCCCCTAGCCGGAATCGTGGGACGATCGCGAGCGGCCTAGGCACTTTCGACAGTTCGGGAGGATGCCCGTCAAAGGCAGGGCAAGGTCAGGCGGGCCGACAGACCGCCGCCCGAATCGCGGGCGAGCTTGAGGTCTCCGCCATAGAGTTTCGCGAGATCGACGACGATCGAAAGCCCCAGCCCGGTGCCGGGCACGGTCTCGTCGAGACGGCGACCGCGCTTGACCGCCTCGTCCATCTCGTCGGGGGAGAGGCCAGGGCCATCGTCCGTGACGGTCACCGTGAAGCGTGGCCCGCCCCGGTCACTTTCCATGCGGGCTACGCGTACATCGACGCTGGAGCGCGCCCACTTGCAGGCATTGTCGAGCAGGTTTCCGGCCATTTCCTCCAGATCCTGCGCCTCGCCTCGAAAGCGGATGCCCTCGCCGCCCTCGAAGGCCACGTCGATGCCCCGGCCGCGATGGATCTTGGCCATGGCCCGCACGAGACGGTCGAGCACCGGCTCCACATCGCTCGAGACACCGATCACCCGCCGCTGTGCCGCCATGCGGGCGCGTTCCAGATGGTGCTGGACCTGCGAGCGCATCAGTTCCGCCTGTTCGCTGACCTTGGCGGCGACCGGATCGTCGCGACCGCGCAATTCGTTCAGGATCACGCTGAGCGGGGTCTTGAGTGCATGTGCGAGATTGCCGACATCGGTGCGCGCTCGCTCGACCACCTCGC
This sequence comes from Stappia sp., assembly GCA_002722295.1. Lineage (GTDB taxonomy): Bacteria > Pseudomonadota > Alphaproteobacteria > Rhizobiales > Stappiaceae > Stappia. The sequence goes on from PBLF01000032.1 coordinate 26,851, forward strand.
GATTGGAGCGCACCAGCGCGTTGAGCTCCTGGGCAAGCGGGGCCAGTTCGGGGGGAAGGTCCTCGTCGACGGCCTCGGCGTCCCCACGACGCACGTCGGAAAGGGAAGCGCGCAACGCGACCAGCGGCTTCATGCCGATCCTCACCTGCAGCACGATCGCGCCGACCAGCCCCAGCCCCAGCACGATGAGCGTGAGCGCGACCTGCCCCGCGAAGTCGGCCTCGCGGGAGCGCAATTCGTCCGTCGCTCCGGCAACCGCGATGCGGTAGGCGGCCGCCTCGCCGAAGATGATGGTCCTTTGCACCACGCGCAATTCCAGACCGCGCGGTCCGGTGATCGAGGATCGCATCACCGCCCCGGGAGCGGGTGCGGGCAGGGCGAGCTGGTCGCCGAAAAGGGAGGCGGAGGCAAAGACCACCTTGCCGGTCGTCTCGCGGGTGACCATCCAGTACCACCCCGAAGCGGGCAGGTCGAAGCGCGGTTCGCCGAGATTTCCCGGAGCGGCCGGCTCCTCGGGCGTCCCACCGGCCATCTCGCCGATGATCGCCCGCAGGTAGACATCCAGCCGGGCGTCGAACTCGCGTTCGGCCGCCTCCCGGTACAACGCCACGAGAACGAGGGCCGCGGCCACCAGTGCCACGGTGGACCACACGGCGGCGACGATGACGAGTCGTCTGGACAAAGACCGTTTCGCCCGATGGCGAGCCGGCGCGGCCTCCTTCTCGTCCGTGCTGTCGCTGCTCACGCCTCGCTCTCGCCGAGCCGGTAGCCGAGACCGCGCACGGTCTCGATCAGGTCGCCGTCGAGCTTCTTGCGCAGGCGTCCCACGAAAACCTCGATGGTGTTGGAATCACGGTCGAAGTCCTGATCGTACAGATGCTCGATCAGTTCCGTGCGCGAGACGATGCGTCCCTTGTGGTGCATGAGATAGGACAGCAGGCGGAACTCGTGCGAGGTGAGCTTCACCGCGGTCCCGTCCTGGGTCACCTTGCCGGCGCGAATGTCGAGGCGCAGGTCCCCAACCGAAATCTCGTTGCTGGCGTGTCCGGCCGCGCGACGCAGCAGCGCGCGAATGCGGGCCACCACTTCCTCCATGTGGAAGGGTTTGGCCACATAGTCGTCGGCGCCGGCGTCGATGCCGGCCACCTTGTCCGACCAGCGGTCACGGGCGGTGAGGATGAGCACCGGCATGGCCCGCCCGTCGCGGCGCCAGCGCTCCAGCACGCTGAGCCCGTCCATCAGCGGCAGGCCGATGTCGAGCACCACCGCGTCATAGGGCTCTGTATCGCCGAGAAAATGTCCTTCCTCGCCATCAAAGGCGGTATCGACCACATAGCCCGCCTCGCCGAGTGCCTCCTTGAGCTGGCGGTTCAGGTCTGCATCGTCTTCGACAACAAGAAGTCGCATGGAATCATTCGGTCCTGAAATGAGGGGGCAAGCCCCAGGGTGTGGCCCCATAAACGAGGTGGATCCACACCCTAGCGCAGCACGCGCCCGCTGCGGGCATCGACCACCATGTTGGCGACACGCCCGCCGGTCAACACGGAGAGCACGTAGACGAGCCGCCCGCCCTCCCGACACAGGTCGGCGCGAACGATCTCGCCGGACACGGCTCCGGCAATGCTGCCGAGCGGTCTGGCCTCGCCGGAACTCACAGCCGCGCGGGCCTCGCTCTGGCTGAGGCAGGCCGCCTCGGCTCCGGTGGTCGCGGAGAAGGCAAGCGCCACGGCCAGACATCCGGCCGCAAGCCACCGCCCTCGCCGCTGCCGGCGACGTGCCCCGCTGGTGAATCGAATATGGTCCCTGCTCATGTGGGCCACACTAGCGCGCCCCGGCTGAATGGCACATGAATATGACGCTTATCCGCCGTTCTCCCGCGCGCCCGGCACGCGCCATGCCCGCGCCACCCCCTTCATGCCGTCGACGAGGAACAGCGAGGCCAGAATGGCTCCGGCCCAGTCGTCGAGCGGAGCGGGAAGCGCCGCCACGTTCCAGGAGAAGGCGAAGACGGAATCCGCCATCACGGCGCCCCACCACAGCCCCAGCGGCAAGACGAACAGGAGCCGTCCCAGCCGGGCGGCGGAGAAAAAATGCTCCCCCTCGGCAACGAGCAGCGCACGGGCCTCCGCCCGGGCGGCGACCTCGGCGCGGATCGCCTCGCGGGCAAGTCCGGCCGCCTCGCTCTCGCGCGCACCCGTGTTCTTCAGCCGCGCCTCGGCCAGCCGCAGGAGCGCGGCCAGAAGCGGCCCCGCGAGGAAGGACAGGAGTGCGCTCATGACGGCTCCTTTCCAGGCGCCGCAGCGTTGCGCCAGCCGGCGGGTCCGCTCGTGACATGCCTCAGCACGATGTTGGCGATGTTGACCGCCACCACGATCCAGATGGCCACCTCGCGCGGCAGATGCGCCTGCCAGTCGACACCGGCCAGCATCGTCACGATTTCCAGCACGATGATGCTCGCCGCCGCGAGCGCGTTGAGCAAGAAGGTCCGCCAGCCCTGCATGAGCCACTCCTGTGTCGTTGGTTGGAAAATCCGGGTCCTCAGCGGTCGAGGAGCCGCTTCAGGAAGGCGACGAGCATCTTCAGAAGCCCCTCCGGCTCCGCTGCCTCGTCCGGGCCACGCGCATCGAGCGCGGGCGGACGGCCGTCGCCGTAGTCGCCCGAACGCAGCAGGCGCGCCTCCTCCTCGCGTCGCCGCACCAGCCCCTTGAGCCTGCGGCCGCCGGCCGTGTTGTAGTTGGCGGCGAGAATGTCGGCGGCACGCGCCACGTCCCCGTCCTTCAGCGCGCGTGCCCAGCGCCAGACGAGCGCACGCGGTCCCAGGTTGAAAACCGCCGAGCAGCAGGCATCATGCCGGTGCTGCGGCATGGGGCCGAGTTCGCGCGTGACGGCTGCGCCGTATTCCCGGTCGACCAGTTCGCGAAGAAGCGTTTCCGCCTCGGCACGGGAAATCCGGTCGCCGGGGGAGAGATCGCGACCGTGCCGGGCCCGCCATCTCCCGGCGAAGACCGCCGAGCGCATGGTGAAGCCGAAGCCGATGGTCAGCACGCCGACCGGATCGCGATAGGCATGATCGACAAAGCCTTCGTGGCGGGCGATGAACGCCGCCCCCCTTTCGCTGAGCCGCATGGGTCTCTCCTCAAGGTGCCGTGAAATGACAGGAAGGTTCACAGGGCGAAGGTCGCCTCGCCGGCAAGGCCCGCGCCCGCGATGGCCGAGATCTGGCGCACCCGCAGGCGCATGTGCGTTGACGGCGACCCGAAGGCGGCGAGCACCTCGCCCGCACTCACGACGAGCGCGGGCGTCTCCGTCTCGCGGGACAGCCGCACCTCGCCCTCCTCGTCCAGCAGTTCGGCGAGATAGGCCTCCCGCTCCTCGGAAAGCGGCACCTCGGTTTCCCGCCAGACATCGCCGCCGATGCGGGTGCGGCGGATCCAGGTGAAGGCGAAGTCGCCCGATGGCGGGCGCGAAAGCCGCAGGTGCACCGGCGCGAAAGGCATCAGCCCGCGCGCGCTCGCCACATGGTCGAGGTCAACTCGGGCGGGACTGTCGAGCGGCGCGCCGGCCGGCACCAGCGCATGGGTGAAGGCCGTGCCGATCTCGTCCAGCGCCAGCGGCAGGGGAACCAGGCTCCGGTCGAGCACCACCATGCGGGATCCCGCCGGTGTTTCCCGAACGGCGGCGGCTTCCGTTCCGCCCAGGCCGCGCAACAGCATGGTGAGATCGTAGCGGCGCGGTCCGGTCAGCTCCGCCCGCGCGAACTGGACGATCTCCAGCGTGCCTCCGGGCGCAAGAAGGCAGAGCGCGTTGGCGCCGGCCAGAACGTCCGCCTCTGCGGCTGACGACAGCGTGCCGCCGGAAATCTCCACCGAAAGCCGTCCACCCCGGTCCCACACCGCCGCCGGACCGGCGGCAAGCGGCGCGGTCAGCGTGCCAAGGAGCGCCGGGCTTTCCACCAGCGCGAGGGCCGCGAGGCCTCCCCCCTCGCGCGCCCGGTAGATCTGGAACGCGCCCGGCCAGGGACGTGCGAAGGCGGCAAGGCGCGGCCGCTCGGGCTCATCGAGGCCGGGCAAGGGCGGCAGGTCGAGAAGGATCGCGTCCGGGGCACCCGTCGCCCCGGTCACCGCGCGCGGGCGTGCCCCGCCACCGGACATGCGCGCCGCGACCGGCACCGGCCGGCGCAGAAGACGGCCAGTGATACGGCGGGTCTCGCCGTCCTCGATCGCTTCGATACGGCAAAAGCGCTCCTCCTCACCGCCGATGCGCACGTCGGCGCGAAGCCGCAACACATCGCCCGCCTCCAGTTCCAGCCGCCCGGCGGGAAGCTCGAAGCCTGCCTCCTCGCGCTCGTTCCAGCGCCTGAGCAGAAGCCGGTCCGCAAGCACCGCCGCGAGGGAGGGATCGAGGCTCGCTCCCAGGTCCAGCTCTTCCACCCGGTTGCCGGCGGAGGGAGACGAAAGGCGCGCGGCGGCGAGCGTGCGCCGGTGATCGCGCATGGTGTCCCGCACGGCGATGCGCACCTCGGCTGGAAGGTCGGCCTCCTGCGTCCGGCGGATCGAAACGGCGGCCTGTTCGGGCGCGGAAACGGCGATGGCGTCCGCATCGAGATCGGCGACCGGTTCCGACCAAGCGGGGCAAAGCGCGACCGCCGTTCCCCGGTCCACGGCGACAATGCCGTGCGCGGCAAGCAGGGGCTCCAGCACCGCACGCAGCGTGATTGGCCCGCCAAGAGCGATCCCGTCCAACATGCCGCCGAACTCCGCGCGCTCGAGCACGCCCTCGGGAAGGCCGAAGTCGCGGGCAAGCGCGTCAACGAGGCCGGCAAGCGAAACGCTGCCCAGCCGGCCGTTCAGCCAGTGCCCCCTGTGCCAGTTGGCCCCATCCGACCAAAGGTCCTCATGAGCGGGAAAGGCCGGAAACGGCCGCGCGTCCCACGCCCACAGATGAACGCGGCCGGGGTCGAGCATCGGCCCGCCATAGACCGGCGAGACCGGGTTTTCCCCCTGCTCCAGATGCGGATGTTCGCCCGACCAGTAGCCAAGCACCGCCTCCAGCGCGCGCCGCTGGACCAGATCGTCGCGCGCGCCGTCCGAAAAACGCGGAATGCGACTTTCAGCCGACTTCGCGTCCACGAAGACATTGGGCTCGTTGGCCCCGAACGTGACCGCCGGAACCCCGAGCTCGGTCAGCCAGACAGGCTTTGACGCCGGCATCCAGGGGCTTTGCACCTCAAGCTCCACCCCACCGACGCGTTCCACATGGACATTGCCCCACCATCCGGCAAGATCCTTGGCGCGGTAGACGAAAGGCTTGGCATATGCGCCATCAGTGATCGGCGTGCGAAGACCCGCGCGCCGGTCCTCCTCGCTCGCGTAGTACCAGTCGAAATCCTCCCCGCCGGCGACGGCCTTTGCCAGGGGAGCAAGCGCGTAGGGATTGGCGTTGCCGTCCGGATCGCCGTCCTCGCGCTGGTCGGCGAGCGGAAAATACGCGTCGATCCCCACCGCATCGATGGCCGGATCGGCCCACAGCGGATCGAGGGGAAAGCGCAACTCGCCCTCCCCGCGCTGATGCGCGCCATATTCGGACCAGTCGGCGGCATAGGTGAGTGCCGCGTCCGGCAGCATCGCGCGCACCTCGCCCGCCAGTTGCCTCAGCCCCGCGACGAAGGGCGCGGCCGCCGTCTCGTCATAAAGGCGCGTCAGCCCGCGCATCTCCGAGCCGAGGAGAAACGCGTCCACCCCGCCGGCAGCCTCGGCAAGCCTTGCATGATGAAGGATGAAGCGGCGATAGCTCCACTCGGACGGGCCGGTGTAGAGAATTCTGGTCCCGAAGGTGACGAACTGCGCCGGCACCGCCGCGCCGAGGAATGAAGCGATCTCGGCCGTCGCCGCCACCGTTCCGTCGGGCGACCCGGGAACACCCGGTGCACGCGATGCCGTGATGCGCCCGCGCCAGGGATAGGGCGGCTGGCCGGTCGCGCCAGAATGCGGATCGACGAGGGTATTGTCCGCCGGAACGTCCATCATGAGAAAGGGATAGAGCGCAACCTTGAGACCTCGCGCCTTGAGGTCGGCGATGGCGGCGAGCACGCTCTCGTCGGACGGTGTGCCGCCGTAGGCTGGACGCCCCTCGTGGCGAGAGACCTCCCCGGCGCTGGAGACGTTCAGACCCGACACGGCCCATTGCGCGCCGGCGGTCTGCCGGCCACGCGTTTCCACCTTCGGCCGGATCGTGCACGCCGAACAGTCGAGACTGTCACCGAACCAGCCGACGACGAGCGCCACCTGTTCCAGGTTCGGGCACAGCGCCTGCAATTCGTCCATCGCGGCGGTGAAATTGCTGGCCGCATGGGAGACCTGCCGGTTCGCCGTCTCGGAGACCCCCGGGCGCACAGTCCAGGTGACCGGGCGGGTGTGGTAGACGAACTCCCCCGCGCCCGGAATGACGGTCACCGCGCGCACCATTTCCTCCAGCGGCTCGACCGGGCGGATCACCTCGAAGGTGAGCTGCGGCAGGCGATCGCCGAACGCGGCCAGCGGCAGGCGCTCGAAAACGACATAGGCCGTGCCACGATAGGCGGGCGCATCGTCCTGGCGCGCGAGGATCAGCGGGTCGGGAAGCTGGTCGGCGGTGCCGTGGTGAATGCGCCAGGTGACACCGTCGAGATCCATCGGCTTGCCGTCCGCCCAGACCGCGCCGATGCGCGCGACCGGCCCCTCGGCCAGCGCCACGGCGAAGCTGGCGAAATAGGCATAGCTGCGCACGGTGGTGCCGCCGCCCCCGCCGCCCTTGCCGCCGGCGCTTTCCTCGCGCACCTCCTCCTCGAAGCGGGTCGCCCAGATGACCTGGCCGGCAAGGCGCACGCGTCCGTAGACCCGTGGCAACGCGGCGCCTTCCGTCGAGGACTGGACGGAGAGGTCGCCGAGCCGGCGCCCCTCCACGGTCCGGCTGCCGCCGAAGAGCCGCTGGTCGACGAGCGAGCCCGCGATGGCGCCGGCGGCCTGACCGAAAATCGCGCCGAACCCGCCGAAGGCGGCCGCGCCGAGCGCCTTTCCGGCGGCGGCGAGGATCAGGGTTGCCATGGATCGATCCCGGGAAAGAGGAAGGCCGCCGCGATCCGGCGGCGCCAGGGCGCGATGAGCGGGCTTTCGGTGACCGACACCCCCTCATAGGCATGAATGAAACTCGGGCAGCGCTCGGCAAAGACCGTTCCGAGAAGCCCCGCGTGCTTGACCGGCGCGCCGTCCCGCCAGCGAAAGAGCAGCAGATCGCCCGGCCCGGCCCGCTCGGGGGCGACCTCGCGCATGTGCCGTCGCGCGGCGGAGAGCAGCGTCTCGCCGGCCCCGGCTTCCGCCCAGTCGCGGGTGTAGGGCGGCAGGGGTTCGGGCTCGGCGCCGTAAAGCGCGCGCCAGACGCCGCGCACCAGGCCCAAGCAATCGGCGCCCGCGCCCCTGCAGCTTGCCTGATGGCGATAGGGCGTGCCGATCCAGCCCCGCGCCTCGGCGAGAATGTCGTTTCGCGTGACCATGGAGTTCCTCTTCGAAGCCCGCCTCAGCCGACCAGCGCGCCGCCGTCGTTCTCGGCGGCCCCGCGGCTCGGGTAGGCAAGCGCGTGATCCGCGCCCGGCATGTGCGGGAAGCCCTGGAAGTTCAGCGCGTTGGCAAATTTCGCCCGGCAGGTCGCAAACCGCTTGTCGCATCCCGCCGACAGGCGCAGCACCGTTTCCGCCACCAGAACGCCGCCCAGCGGGTCGCGCAGGGCAAGGCGGCGCATGTCCCGATCCTTGCGGTCCGAGACGATGTCGCCAACCGCCCCCGACAAGGGCCCCGAAAGCACCTCGAGCCGGCCGCCGGAGAACCATTCCGCCGGGTGGTCCGGCACGCCGTCCACGACAAGACGGTCGGCGGCGCCCGCCTCGACCACGCTCGCACTTGCCTGAAAGCCGCCAGCGACGAGATCGACCCGGCAGCGCGCGTCGCCGAGCACGGCGTCACACAGGTGGGAGAAGACGCGCCCCTGCGGCACGTCGAGCAGATGGGCGAGCCCGCGCAGTTCCGCGCGAAAGGCCGCGCCCGCCCGCGTGACCTCGCCGATGACCGCACGCCGCATCAGCACCCGGTGGGCCGGGTCCTCCCAGTCCACCACATGGATCTCGACCTCGGCGCCGTCCCAAAGCCCCGCCGCGAGGTCCGCCTCCGCGACCGCCTTCGAGGACAGGATACCGGCGGTCTCGGCGCTTCCCGAGGCGAACTCCGGCTCCAGCGTGGTGACACTGGTCTCCAGTCCCAGGTCGGGGGCGAAGGTGACGCCATCGAAGGCAAGCGCGCAATCGTGATCCGTGAAGCCGAAGACGGCCCCATCGCGGCGGGTCACCTTCCAGCAGGTCGCACGGGTCGCCGCCGGCGCGCCAAGACGCGCCAGCGTATCCGGATCGATTGTCTTCATGAAAACCTCCGCAAGCGGCCGGCCTGCCCGTCATGTGGCCGGATCGATCTCAATGAGCGGGATCGTCGGCACACGCCCGGCCTCGAAGTGGGTCAGGCTCATGTCGAGCCGGTCGGTGTCGAAGCGCACGGGCACGTCGAAGCGAAAGCCCGCCGTGACCGGAACGCCCGGGCCGGGCGGCGCGGCCAGGGTCACGAGCCCGGTCGTCGCATCGAGCGAAAAGCCCGCCCCTTCATCCTGTTCCTCGCCGCCGACGGCAATTCGCACCGTTCCGGCCACAGGCTTGGTGATCTCACGCGGGTGCCCTGCGCCGGCGGCACGAACGAGACGGAAGGCCGTGCGTGTCCCGTCGCCCTCGCCGATTTCCCGGTCGAGCGGGGACACCTCCGCGCCGGGCGGGGCCGACGTGTTGTCGAAGGGGTCGCGGAAGCGGAACCCCGTGAGCCGTCCGCCCATGCGTTCGAAGAAGGCGGCGACGGCGGCGAGATCGGCCAGCGAGCGCACACCCGTTCCCGCGTCATAGCGGCGGCGCGCCCGCGCCCAGCGCGCGTTTCGCGCCTCGGCGCCGGAGGCGAGCGTGACGACTTCCGTCCGCCACTCGGGGCCTCCGCTGGCGCCGAAGGAAACGGAGAGCGGAAACCGCTCCTCGATGAAGCTTGCCGCCATGCGGGCCTCCAGAACAGGACATCGACAGGGAGAGGTGAAAAAGCGACGCGGGAGACGCGAAGACGCCGTCGGTTTGATTTCCCTCAAGGCGCGACGCTCCGGCCTCGCGCATGGTCGGGACAACAAACGGAGGACGCCAAGACATGAGCCATGTTCCGCACGAGCTTCACGAGGAATTCCCCGGGAAGGCGGACGCGCTGCACGCGCTGAAGACCGGCAATGCCCACTTCGCAAAGCTTGCAGACGAGTATCACGAGGTGAACCGCGAGATTCACCGCATCGAGACCGAGGTCGCCCCCGCTTCCGACGAGGCGCTGGAAGAGCTCAAGAAGACCCGGCTCCAGCTCAAGGACCAGATCGCGGCCCTTCTCGTAGCCGCCTGACCTGCTTCTCCGGCCCGCCGGAGACAGAAGCGCCGGTGCCTGAGCCCCTCCTCTTCAGGCCCGACGTCAGAGCCCGCGCCGTCCCCGTCCGACGGCGCGGGCTACCATCGTCGCGATCTGGGTTTCGGATCGGGCGAAACTTTCCGCATCCCTCGCCTGCACATTGAAGACGACCGCCGGGACACCCGCCTCGCCCATGCTGCCTGCGGCAACGCCGAGCCGCCCGCGTGCATCGCGTGCAAGCGGCAGGATCGCTTCCGCCCCCGCCTCCCCCATCAGTCCCGTGCCGCCGCCAAGCGGAAAATAGCTCGGCGATGCCACGACGCCCCCCTTGGCGAAGGCCCTCACCGGCCCGCCGCCAAGACCTCCCGACAGACCGGATGCCAAACCGGTCGTCAGGCCGCCGAAAAGCTGCGTGATCCCGCCGGCAATGCCCGCTTCCAGCGGGGCAAGCGCTGCCGAAAGCGCCCGGCTCGACAGCGACAGGGCGATCTGGCGAAACACCTGCTCCAGGGAACGCCCGTCGACCAGCGCGCGTTTCAGGCCTCCCGAAAGGGAGGAGGAGACCGCCCGCGCACTCACGCCGACGCCGCGCATCAGCCGGTCCAGTTCGGCCGCCTCCGCGCGTGCGTCTCCCAGTCCCCCGTCCAGCCTGCCGTCCAGCCCGCCGGCCGTCTCGCCACCGCGTTCATCCGCCATGCCTTGCATCTCCTGTCATGGGTTCAATCGGGAAACCGGCGCATCAGCTCGCCCAGCCGTTCACGGCCAAGCGGTCCGGCCGGGCCGGTGCCCGGTGGCGGACCAAGGGCAAGCGCGACCTCCCGGGGGGTCGCCCGCCACAGGGCTTCCGGCGACCACCCGAGCCGGGCAAGGCAGAGGTGAATCACGAGCCGCCAGGGAAAGGGCCGGCCGGTTCGCCCGCGCCCTCCCCGTGCTCATCGCCTGTCTCCGGTGCGAAGGTCACGGCCAGCAGGTCGGCGACGAGCCGGGCCATGGCCGGCACCCCGCCTTCCATCGCGAAACGCGCGACCTCCGCGTCCGAGACCGTTTCGCCCGCCCCGCGCAGCCCGGCGCCCAGAATGCGCGACAGGTCATGGGCCGACAGCCGTCCGCGCTCGAAGCGCGCGGCGAGCCCCGCGAGATCCCCCACGCCGAAGGCCGCCTCCAGCTCGGCGAGCGCTCCCAGCGTCAACACCAGAACGCGCGGCCTGCCATCCAGGACCGCACCCACTTCGCCACGATGCCGGTTGACCATGCCGTTTCTCCTCAGCTTGCGGCGAAGACGAGCGCGCCGGCCGATTCCAGCGCCAGCTCGTAGGTCACCTCGCCATCGTGATTGCCCGCATAGTCGAGGCCGGTGATCTGGAACGGCCCGGTGATCGTGCCGAAATCGGGAATCACCACCTGCCAGGGCCGGATCAGCCCGTCGAAGAACAGCCCGCGCACGCTTTCGTCCGCCACCGCGTCCTTGAAAAGGCCGCTGCCGGACAGGCTGGCCGAACGGGTACCCGCGCCCTCCAGCAGCTCGCGCCAGCGCCCGACGCTCTCCGCGTCGGTCACATCGACACTTGCCTGATTGAGGGCGATGCGCCGGGCGCGCAGGCCCGCCACGGTGACGAAGCTGCCCGCTCCGGCGGTGTCGCACTTGAGAAGAAGGTCCTTGCCAGCCTGGGCCGCCATTTCGGGTCTCCTTGGGTTTCAGAAGGTTCGACCGTCAGCCGAGCGGTTCGGTGACGAGCCGCAGCCTTGCGCGTGCCCGCCACAGGCGCGCCTGCGGCAGCCGTTCGATTCGCCGCTCGACGAGACGCGTTGCGACGAGAGCGTGGCCGGACGCCTGTGTGGCCAACGCGGCCGCGACGCCCGCCCTGTCGGCAAGCAGGGAGACGGCGCGCGACAGGATCCGGCTCGCCTCGTCACGGGAATCCGCGCGCGAGAAAACCGCCAGGTCCAGCCGGTGCTCCTCGCCGTCCTCCGCCAGAGCGAGGAGCGGGCGGCTTTCGATCGCCCCGATGACGAGGTGGGGGAACGCCGCGCCGCGCGGGGCGCCGTCGTGGATCCGTTGCGCTCCGGTCAGCGCGACAAGGTCCGCATCGCCGGACAGAAGGGCGAATGCCGCTCCGCGCAGGGCAAGACTCGCGTCCGTCATGCCTCCTCCTCCAGCAGGCAGGTGAGAAAGCCGCTCCGCCTGGCGCTGTCATCGACACCGAGCACGCGGAAGACGCGCTCGTCCTCGTCCACGAGGCGGAAGCCCGCGCGAACCGGGTTCGGCGCACGCAGCCGCGCCTTGTGGGTGGCCGTGCCGCCCAGGCGTTCGCCCGCCACCCGTTCGGCCAGGGAAGCGGGCGCGAGCGCCACGAAATGGGCTCCCTCGTCGGCGAACTGCGTGACCGTCTCGCCGTTGACGGCAACGATCCGGTCGGGCCGTTCGAGCCGCATCACGTGGTCGAGCCCACCCGCTCCGCCGCCCGTCACAGCCGCACCCTGCGGTATCCGGAAATCAGCGCGGCAAGCGCGCCCGGCAGGCCGAGCCCTTGCGGCGATCCCGCCTCCGCCAGCCCCTCGCGACGCTCGAACCAGAAGCCGGCAAGCAGCAGCACCGCCTGGCGCAAGGGCTCCGGCACGTCGTCCGCCGCCGCGCCATAGCCGGCAGTGAAATCGATCTCGATGCCGTTGGGCGCGAGACCGCCGGCACCCACCGCGACCGAAAGGCCGGGCGGCTCGCTGTTCAGGCGCGGCGTGTAGGCGCCCACGGGTAGCAAGACGGGCATCCCGTCGTCGTCGTAGACGGTGAGACTTTCCACCGAGACCACGGGCGCGACGGGAAAGCGCACCGCCCGGCCCGGCGGCCATCCGTCGAGATACAGCCGCCAGCCCTGGCGGATCAGCGCACGGCGGGTCAGGCGTTCCACCTCGGCGCGCGCTGCGGCGACAAGGCGTTCGATCAGGGCATCCTCGGCGGTCGCGGTCACGCGCAGGTGGGCGCGCGCCTCCGCCAGCGTCACCGGCTCCAGCGCCGGCGGCGAGGTCACGAGTGCGGTCATGCGGTTTTCCTTGTCGGGAAGAGGCGTTCCGGCGGCGCGGTCCTGCCCGCGCCGCCGACCGGCTGTCCAGCCGTCAGGCCTCGAAGGAGAGCAGCTTGATCGCGTCGAAATCCTGCACCCCACCGCCGACGCGCTTGGTGGTGTAGAAGAGCACGTAGGGCTTGGCGGAATAGGGATCGCGCAGGATGCGCACGCCGGCCCGGTCGACCACGAGGTAGCCCCGGCGGAAGTCGCCGAAGGCGATCGCCGCCGCCTCGATGCCGATGTCGGGCATGTCCTCGGCCTCGGTGAGCGGGAAGCTCATCAGGGTCGCCGGCGCGCCGACGGAGGCCGGCGGCTGCCAGAGGTAGTTGCCGTCCGCGTCCTTCATCTTGCGCACCACCGCCTGCGTGCGCCGGTTCATGACGAAGCGGGCGTTCTGGCGATAGCCGGCCTTCAGCGCATGGACGAGATCGATCAGCACGTCGGCGGGCGCGCTCGCCGGAAAGGCCCCGTCGACGCCACTCGCCAGCTTGCCGAGGCTGCCCCAGCTCCACGAGGCTTCGGCCACCCGCGGATAGTCGAGGAACCCGCGCGGCCGGTTGGTCCCGTCGCCGTTGACGAAGGCCGCGCCCTCCTGCTCGGCGAAGGCCATCTCCACCTCGCCGGCGATCCATGCCTCCACGTCGACGGCGGCATCCTCCAGAAGCGAGGGCGTCGCCGCCGGCATGGCGTAGAGCTCCATGGTCGGGAAGGCGAGTTCGGCCAGCGTCGGCGCGCCGGTCTGCGGGCGCGCCGAAGTCTCCGCCACCCAGCCCGACTGCGGACCGGTCACGGAGAACGGCTTCTTGAAGACGCTCGCCGTGACCTGGCGCGATCCGGCGATGGCACGGATCGGCGAGACGGACGCCATGCGGGTCAGGATTTCGCTCTCGGTCTGCTCGGGCACCAGATAGCCGCCGTCGGGGTCGGACCCGACCGAAAGCGCCTTCTGCTCGATGGTGCGCAGGCCCTCCTCATGGCCCTTGCGCATGTAGCCGGAAAACGCCTCGCGGTGCTCGAGCACCGCCGGATCGGCCGCCCCCGTCCCGTGACGGCCCGACGCGGCGGGCTCGCGTGCCGGACGGGCCGCCTTGAGCGCCATCTGGTCGAGACGCGCCTGCTGGCGATCGAGGGCGGCATCGATGCGCGCCAGCTTCTCCGACACCAGCGGATCGGCGTTGCCGCGCGTTTCCAGTTCGCCAAGCCGCTCCTCGTTCACCTCCCGGTAGGCGGCGAAGGTGGCGCGCATGTCGTCGAGCTCGCGCCGGGTGTCGGCATGGCCCTCGCCGGCGGACCCGGACTTGGTTTCGGGCGCGGGCCTCGGCGTGGCGGGGGGAGCCGGCGCCTTGGTTTCGGGCACCCCGCTGGCCGGGGCGGCACGCTCGCGCGGATCGGCGGCGGAACGCAGTTCGCGGGCGGATCGGGTCATGGGCAGTCTCCAGGGTTTCGGCCCTCGGGCCGTCGTGGGAAGGGAGGGAACGCCTCAGCGAGACGTCGCGCGCGGCGCGGCCCCGGCGAGGGCGTCGAGGCGGGCGGCGGGATGCAGGGGGAAGGTCACCAGGGAGACCTCCCAGAGGTCGATGTCGAAGATCCGCCTCATGCCGCTTGCCGGATCGCGACGGGCGGAACGGGCGCGAAAGCCGATGGAGAGGCCGTCGAGCGCCCCGGCGGCGACCAGAAGTGCGGCCTCGCGCCCCGCCGCCGTGGCGGTCAGCAACCGTCCGGCGAGCCGCAGGCCCAGCCGGTCCTCATGCGCTTCGTCCCAGATACCGATGGGCTTTCCCGGGTCGTGCTGCCAGAGCATCCGGATACCTGCCGCGCCGCGCTCCTTCAGCGAGCGGCGGAAGGCGCCGCGCACCACCACGTCATGCGCCTCGTCGGGAATGCCGAACACACTGGCGTAGCCAGAGATGCGCGCGCCCTCGCCCGGATTGCGCCCGGGGGCCAGGGTCACCGCGCTCATGCGGGCGCGTCCGCCGCGCGCCGGCGCGTGAGCAGATGCCCGAGGCGGTTCGCGAAATGGCGGAACACCACGCGGTGGCAGCCCTGCGCGGCACGCCCGCCGCCGGACGAACGGGGTGGCCACGCGCGCGCGGTCGCGCACGGGCCCGGATGTCGGGATCGCGTCATGAAGGTCTCCGTTGCCTTGTGGAAGCGGACCGGAAAGCGGTCAGTCGTCGTCGAAATCCGCGAAGATGCGGTTCAGCCGGGCGATGGCCGCGACGAAGTCGTCGAAGCGCCTGTTGGCGCGCGCCATCTCGCGCAGGGACCAGACAAGCAGGCTGGTCGCGGAACTCGCCCAGAGAAAGAGCACGAGATGGGCAAGATCGCCCGCGCCGCCGAGGATGCGGGCCATGGGTTCGAGCATTCGAGGCTCCAGCATGTGTGGCTCGACCATCACGAGGCCGCCCCCTCCCCGGCGTCGTCGCCCGCGCCATAGCCGACGGCGGCACGCTTTTCGTCCCGCGTCAGGAAGCTCGCCCCCTCGACCCGCTGCCAGAGGGCGGCACGCTCGCTCGACAGCGCCTCGACCGCATCGCCGTCGGGCTCGAGCCGCAGGGATGCCTCCCGCCCCTCCGTCGCGAAACCGGGCGCGAGGAAGCGCGCCAGAGCCTCTCCCGTGCGCGCGGCCAGCGGCAGCACGGTCTGGCGCCAGAAGGCCCGGTTCGCTTCCTGATAGTTGGCAAAAGTGTTGTCGCCGGGGATCGCCAGCAGCATGGGCGGCACGCCGAAGGCGAGCGCGATCTCGCGCGCCGCCTGGTTCTTCGCACCGACGAAATCCATGTCCTTCGGGGTTAGCCCCATGGGCTTCCAGTCGAGCCCGCCTTCCAGAAGCAGCGGTCGCCCGGCGTTGCGCGCGCCCTGGTATCCCTCCTCGAGTTCGGCCTTCAGCCGGTCGAACTGCTCTTCCGACAGGTTCGCCCCGTCGGCGCCATAAACCAGCGCGCCGGAGGGCCTTGCGGAGTTGTCGAGCAGGGCCTTGTTCCAGGCGCCCGCCGCATTGTGCAGGTCGAGGCTCACCTGCGCCGCCTCGATCGGGGCGAAGCCGTAGTGGTCGTCGAGCGGGTGGAAGATCTTCAGATGCAGCACGGGCGGGCGACCGCCGGGTTCGCGCGCGGCAAGGCGCACCGTGCGCCCGGCGACGGTGTAGTCATGCGCCTCGGGCCAGCCGTCACGGCCCGGCACCACCCGGACCCGATCGGGCCGCAGGGCGAACAGCTCGCGCGGCTCGCCCTCGATCGACACCATCTCCACATAGGCGTTTCCCGCCACCAGAAGGTGACCGTAGACCTCTTCCAGGAAGCCCTTGCCCGAAGCCCCGGGATTGGGCCGCGCCAGAAGCGCGAGCAGCGGATGGCGGTCGAGCTCGCGTTCGCCGTCGAACAGGGTGAAGGGAACGCTTGCCGCCGCTTCCGCGATCATGCGCACCGCCCGGTGCACCACCGGATTGCGTGCATAGCCCTCGCGGGCCAGGGCCGCATAGTCGCGCGGGGTCCAGACCGGGCGCCCGCTGCCCGACAGCGCGATCAGCGGACCGGTGCGCGACGCCTTCGCCTCGGCCGGGCGAAAGCCCTTGCGAACCGATTCGAGAAACCCTCTCAATGCCATGATCGGAAACACCTTTTCGTCCGTCTTGAGACAGTGATTCAAGCTCTTCACACGCTGAATCATCCCGCGCCGCCGGAAGCGCTCCGCGCGGGGGTCACCGCCTCACAGGTTGCGCAGTCGCGGCTCGCCGCGCCGGGCCAGAAGCAGTTCGCCCAACGCCCAGACCAGCGCGTCGAGCCGGTCAGGCGACCGGCCGCTCGAAAGTCCGCCGGGGCCGAAGTCGGCCATCTCGTCCTCGAGTTCCGGAAACGCGCCCGCGTGCCGTACCCGGCCTTGCTCGTAGAAAAGCGCCACCGGCTCGGCGCGGGCGAGCTTGCCGCGCGATGCGTGCACCGCCTTCACCGGAATGCCGGGATCGACGCCGCCGATCACCGCGCTGACCATCTCGCCGCCCTGGTTCACCTCCGCCACCAGGCAGTCGGCCTCGTGGGTGTGCCAGAGACGCGCCGCCCGCGCCGCCCAGTCCGCCGGACGGGCCCGTTCCATGCTCGCGTCGGCGAGCACATAGGCGATGCCCTCGCCCGAGAGCCCCGCCACGACGATGCCGCAGGCGTCGGACCGCCTGCCGGAGGAGGCCGGCGGATCGATCGCGATGACGATGCGCTCAAGGTCCGGCACCCGCTCCGCCCTGGCGCTCTCGATCATCTCGCGGGTCCACAGCGCGCCCGGCCGGTCGTCGACGAGTTCGCCGTCGAGTTCCTGCCGTCCGAGCCGCGTTCCCGCGTAGCGGGCGCGGATCGCGCTGACGAAACCCCTGGCCAGGTGAGCGGCGTTGGCCTCCGTCGCCGCGCGAACGACGCGCGTTTCCGGGTCCGCGAGCAGGCGTTTCACCAGCGGGATCGGGCGCGGTGTCGTTGTCACGAGCTGGCGCGGACTGTCGCCCAGGCGCAGCGCGAACTGCAGCATGTCCCAGGTCTCCTGCGGGTGCCGCCATTTGGCGAGTTCGTCGCACCAGGCGAGATCGAACTGGGGGCCGCGCAGCGCATCCGGGTCCTCGGAGGAGAACACCTGCGCCACCGCGCCGTTCTGCCATTCCAGCCGCCGCCGCGAGGGCAGCCACTGGGGCCTGTCGCGTGGCGGATGCACCGCCAGCAGGCCCGAAACGCCCTCCACCATCACCTCGCGCGCGTCCTGCAGCGTCTCGCCCACCAGCGCGATGCGCCCGGCCCGTGGTCCTTGTCCGCCGGCGCGGGCCCGCAGCCATTCGGAGCCCGCCCGCGTCTTTCCCGCGCCGCGTCCGCCGAGCAGCATCCATACGCGCCAGTCGCCGGGCGGCGGGCGCTGGTGATCGTGGGCCCACAGGTCCCAGTCGTGACGCAGGAATTCAAGTTCGCCCGGGCCGAGTGCCGCCAGGAACTGCGGCAGCAGGTGCTTCCCGGCACAGGCGCTCAAGGCGCTTTTCAAGCTCTCGCCTGAGGCCATCGGCATCCCTTTCCGCCTGTGTCTCGCTGCCCGAAAGTCCGCCCCGCAGCTCGATGAGAATGTCGAGCGTCTTTGCCAGGCTGCCGAGGGTTCGCGCGTTGCGCTCCACCGACGTGGGATCGGTGGCGATTTCCACCGCGTCGCCGCCGAGAAACTGGGCCTCGACCGCACGGATCTGCGCCTCGAAGGCGGCGATCAGCCGGGCGACCATGCGGGCGAGGCCGCGCGTGTCGCCCTTTTCCATCAGCTCGCGCAGATGCCCCTGACGGACCCAGCCCTCGACGCGGATGCGCCGTTCGACGGTCTGGCGCGTGACGCCGAACCGCTGACCGAGTTCCTCCGCCCCGCAGCCCCCTTCCTCATACAGGTGACGCGCCTCGCGCCAGGCATCGGTCCCCAGATGGACCGGCTGCTTGCGCGCCGGCACGGCCCGCGCCCCGGACAGGGCTTGCCCGTCCGGTTGCCCGCTTGCCCCGGTCATACGGATCTCCTTTTGCGTGACTGTCCGCTCGCCCACTCTCCGCCGTCACCCCACTCTCCGCCGTCACCCCGGGCAAGGGCGCAAGCCCGCGACCCGGGGCCCATTGGCAACCTCGGCCGAGGCGGAAAGGTCCCGGAGGGTGCGGCAGAGGCACCACCTTCCCAAGCACCGGCGTCGCGCCTGGATACGTGGATTGGGCCCCGGATCGTCGCCCCTGCGGGGCTCGTCCGGGGTGACGCCGAAGGAGGATCGCACCACCTCAGCACATCACCAGCCCGCCCACTCCGCCATCACCTCACCCTCCACCGCCACCCCGGGCAAGGGCAGCGGCCCGCGACCCGGGGCCCATTGGCAACCCCGGCCGAGGCGGCGAGGCCCCGGAGGGTGCGGCAGAGGCACCGCCGTCCCAAGGGCCGGTGTCGCGCCTGGATACGTGGATTGGGCCCCGGATCATCACCCCTGCGGGGCTCGTCCGGGGTGACGCCGAAGGAGGATCGCGCCACCTCAGCATATCGCCAGCCCACGCACTCCAACATCACCCCCCCTCCACCGTCACCCCGGGCAAGGGCGCCAGCCCGCGACCCGGGGCCCATTGGCAACCTCGGCCGAGGCGGAAAAGTCCCGGGGGGTGCGGCAGAGGCACCACCGTCCCAAGGGCCGGTGTTACTGATTGAGATCTTCGTAGAGATCCCTCCAGTCGGGATTGAACGCCTCGATTGCCTGTATTTTCCAGATGCGATGCCAGCGCTTCAGTTGCTTCTCGCGCGCGATGGCGTCGACAATGGACGCCAACGTCTCGTAGTAGACCAGTCTCGTCGCGCCATGCCTCTGCGTGAACCCCGCCGCCTTTCCGCAACGGTGTTCGAAAACCCGCCGCGCGAGGTCGTTGGTCACACCCACATAGAGTGTTCCGCGCGTTCGGTTCGCGAGAATGTAGACAAAGAACTCCACACTCGAGAGTTGCCGACTGGTGCGACAAAAACAAGAGTGCGCGCGCCGTGCCTGCTGCCCCCTCCGCCATCCCCCCACTCTCCGTCGTCACCCCGGGCAAGGGCGCCAGCCCGCGACCCGGGGCCCATTGGCAACCTCGGCCGAGGCGGAAAGGTCCCGGGGGGTGCGGCAGAGGCACCGCCGTCCCAAGGGCCGATGTCTTGAGAGGATGCGTGGATTGGGCCCCGGATCGTCGCCCCTGAGGGGCGCGTCCGGGGTGACGCCGAAGGAGGATCGCACCACCTCAGCACATCGCCAGCCCACGCACTCCAACATCACCCCACCCTCCACCGTCACCCCGGGCAAGGGCGCCAGCCCGCGACCCGGGGCCCATTGGCAACCTCGGCCGGGATGGTGAGGCCCCGGAGGATGCGGCAATGACACGGCACCTGAAACGCAAACGGCGGCAGGGCCTTTCGACCCGCCGCCGTTCAGCCGCAACTCTGCGACCATGACCGAACACTAGCGAACCAGCGTCACGCTGTCAAGGATTTTTTTCCTAGGACTATTTTCCGGCCCCTTTCCTCACCCCGTGACGACGAGGCGGCCGTCGAGGTCCGCGCCCCCGGCCCGGGTCACGGTGCCCATCTCGCGGATCGCGCTGATGAGTTCGTTGCGGTAGACGAGGCCGGTGTTCTCGAACGGCAGCTTGCGCAGGTCCGGCGTCGCGATGTCGCCGGCGACGCCGCCGCCGATCGCCTTGCCGTTCCAGGCTTCCGAGAAGGCGCCCAGCATCACATAGGTGTTGAAGGCGAAGCGGAAGGGCGCGTCGAGCACCTCCTCCACCGGCTTGCCGGCGAGCGTGATGTCGACCGCGCGCGCATCGGCCGCCGTCTCGCCCAGTTCGATCCGGTAGCGGATGCCGGAGGAGAAATGCAGCAGTCCGCGCGACACGAACGCCGACAGGTCCGTGGAGGCCACCTCGTCCGGGCGCAGCAGGCGCTTGGCGTTGGAGGTCAGCATGTCGCGGATCTGCGCGCCGGTCATGGTCGCGATCTCGACCTGGTCCGCATAGGGCATGACGTCGAACCAGGCACGGAAGCTCAGCGGCTCACCCGGCGCGATGCCGTTCGCAAGGCCCGTCGCGTTGAAGAGGGCGAAATCGACCGCCCCGCCAGGAAAGGTCGCCGACTGGCGCACCAGCGTGTCGTTCATGAAGTTGGCAAGCGCGGTTTCGCCGATGTAGCGGGTCGCCCGGGTCTCTTCCGTCGACACCGGCGCGTCGGCCGCGACATCGCCGATCACCTCGGCCAGCTTGTCGTCGAGGGCCGCGATCATCGGCGCCATGACCTCGGTCTCGAAAGCCGCGTCGTAATCGCCCTCGTGCTCGAGCGCGTCATGGCCTTCCGCCCCTGCGGCGACCGTGTCGTCCCGCTTCTTCACCGGATGCAGCGACACGCTGGAGAACCACTTGTCGCGGCCCTCGCCGGCGGCGATCGACATGGCGATCTCGCCGAGGAAGGCGCCATTGGCCTTGGCCTGGGTGAGAAGCACGCCCGAGACCATGTTGTCCGGATCGATGCCGTCCGTGTTGAGCTCCGTGTGCGAATGGCCGCCGATCAGGACGACTGGCTTCTCGGCCAGCGGACCGACCGCCTCGGCGATGGTGAAGTCGCCCTCGCCGATCTCGCGCAGGGAGCCGGCCTTGCCGGACTTGTGCATTCCCTTGCCGTAGCCGCAGTGGGAGAGCACCACGACCACGTCGGACACGGCCTCCACCGCCTTGTAGACGTTGGTCACCGCCTCGACCGGGCTGGCGACGCGCATGGACGGATCCGCCTTCATGCCGGTGCGGATGTCGACGTTGGTGGTCAGGCCGATCACGCCGACGCGCAGCCGGTTGGCCTCGATGACCGCCGCCGCCACATAGTCGCGGTCGCGGGCGAGATGGGCGGACTCCGCCACATTCGCCGAGAGCACGGGGAAGGCCGCGTCCCGCTCGATGCCGAGCCTGAGCTGGGCCGCGCCGCGGTCGAACTCGTGGTTGCCGAGCACGGCGATGTCGACGCCGGCGGCCGAAGCCGCCCTGTAGCCGGCGTCGACCACGTATTCGGCCTCGTTCCAGCCGAGCAGTTCGTCGAAGATCGAACCGGTGTGGTCGTCGCCGCCCGACAGCAGCAGCACCGTCTCGTCGTCGCCGGCGGCCGCGCGCGTCTCCTTCACCCGCTTGACCATCTGGGCCATGCGGTGGGTGTCGCCGCGCCTGGGGTGCATGTCCGTCATGTGGTTGTGCATGTCGTTGAAATGCATCAGCCGCAGCACATGGCGCTCGCCGTCGGCAAGACGGCGCTCGGGCACCGGCGCGCCGTCCTCGGCGACGATGGTCGTCACGGGACCGGCGAGCGGATCCCCCTTGAGCAGGAAGACGCGCTCGGCGGAGCCGGCGGGATTGGGCGTGACGGAGACCATCTGCAACTCGCCCGCGCCGGGCCGGGCGTTGGCGCGGCGCACCAGCACCGGCGACAGGGCGGCCAGCGCGCCAAGGCTCGCGGCGGAAGACAGGAAACGGCGTCTCGTGAAGGATGTCATGGGAACCTCTCGCGGAATGCGTGAGCCCGTCTCTTTCCAGAGACATGTCTCATCCGTGTGACGGTCCGCGACACGGCTCGACCTTCCAACACCTTGTGAACGCTTTCTCTTTTTCGAAACGGCTGGTTCGGCCGACCTCCCGCGACACTGTCGCGCATATCCGGGGCTTCCGCCTTGCGACGCACGGCGAAGATGCGCAAACTGCGCACCGAACGCCTCCCGTCCCGGACCCGAACATGAACGCTTCCCGACGCTTCCCCCGCCTCGTTGCAGTCGTCCTGCCGGCGCTGCTTCTGCTCGCCGTCTCCCCGATGGCACGCGCCATGACGCCGGACCTCTCGGACCGGCTCAGCGAGACGATGCGCGCGCCGTTCAAGGGCGATTTCGACGCGATCCTGGAGCGTGGCTTCCTGCGCGTGCTCGTGCCCTTCTCGCGCACCTTCTACTTCATCGACGGCGGCACCCAGCGCGGCACCACGGTCGACATGATGGGCGAGTTCGGCAAGTTCCTGGTCAAGCGGCACGGCAAGGCGGCCCGGGACGGGCACATCGTCTTCCTGCCGACCCCGCGCGAGCGGCTGTTTTCGGATCTCGCGGCCGGACGGGGCGACATCGCCATGGGCAATCTCACCGTCACCGACGACCGAAAGGCGCTTACGGCCTTCAGTGATCCGCTCTACACCGGCATCTCCGAGGTGCCGGTCAGCGGCACGGACATGCCGGCGCTCGAGACCGCCGAGGCGCTTTCGGGCCGCACCGTCCATGTGCGCCGCTCGTCCAGCTACTTCTCCAGCCTGAGCGCGCTGAATGAACGCCTTGCGAAGGCGGGACGCCCGCTGGTGGAGATCGTCGAGGTGGACGACGCGCTCGAGGACGAGGACCTTGCGGAAATCGTCGCCGCCGGCGGCATCGACCTCATCGTCATGGACAGCCACAAGGCGGCCTTCTGGGCGGGCGTGCTCGACGGCCTCCGGGTTCACGACAAGGCTCCCTTGCGCGAGGGCGGCGAGATCGCCATCGCGCTGCGCAAGGACGCGCCGAAGCTTGCCGCCGAGCTCAATGCCTTCGTGAAGACGGCGCGGCAGGGCACGCTCATCGGCAACATGATCCTCAAGCGCTATCTCAAGGACACGACGTACCTGGAAAAGCTGGACGACCCCGAGCACGTCCGACGCTACGAGGCCGTGCGCGAGCTCTTCGCCCGCCACGGCGGGTCCTATGACATCGACTGGCTTCTGGTCTCCGCGCAATCGTTCCAGGAAAGCCGCTGGGACCAGTCCGTGCGCAGCCGGGCCGGCGCGGTCGGCCTCATGCAGATCAAGCCGTCCACGGCGGCCGATCCGAACGTGGGCATCAAGGGGGTTGCCGAAAACCCGGACCGCAACGTGGAAGCCGGCGTGAAATACCTGCGCTTTCTCGCGGACAGCTATTTCCAGGACCTGGCGGACGATCCGGTGAACCAGGCGTTCTTCGCGCTCGCCGCCTACAACGCGGGGCCGAGCCGCTTCGCGCGGCTGCGCAAGGAGGCGGAGACGAAGGGCTACGATCCCGACGAGTGGTTCGGCAACGTGGAGTGGATCGTTCGCGCGCGGGTCAGCCGCGAGCCGGTGCGCTACGTCGGCAACATCTACAAGTATTATGTCGCCTTCGCCGAGGACGCGCGCCACGAGAAGGCCGAGGTCGTCAGTCCGGCCGAGTGACCCGGCCCCGGGCACGAGACCGTCAGGCGTCATCCTTGCGCGGGAAGCTGATGAAGCCCACCGGAGGCTTTTCCTCCATCGGGTTCTCGCCCGGCCAGTCGACGAGGAAATGCTCGTATTCCTCAAGCTCCACGCCATCCTCGGACAGACAGCGCCCGCGCACGGAAATGCCGGCCTGGTGCACCGTATCGGGATCGCCGGAAACGAGCGGATGCCACCAGTAGAGGTCGCGCCCCTCGGCGATCAGGCGATAGCCGCAGGTCGGCGGCAGCCAGGTCAGGCCCGGCACGGTCTCCGGTGTCAGCGGCAGGCAGTCGGGCACGGTGGCGAAGCGGTTGGGATAGTCGCGGCAGCGGCAGCTTTCGCCGTCGAACAGCGTGCAGGCAAGCGACGTCCAGACGATCTCGCCGGTGTCCCAGTCCTCCAGCTTGTTGAGGCAACAGCGCCCGCAGCCGTCGCAAAGCGACTCCCACTCGCGGGTACTCAGCTCGCCGAGGCCCTTCACGCGCCAGAACGGCGCATCCGCCCCGGTTTCCGTCGCTGCCGCGCCGGGAGCTGCATCCTTGTCGGAGATGGTCATCTGGCCTTGCCGGTTCTCGGACGCGCGGGCCGTTCGCGTTTCTTGAAACGGCGGCGCGATCAGGGGTAAAAGGAAACGCGGCGGCATGACCCGCCGGCGGTGCACCCGCACCACGGACCGGGCATACCAAAACGGACGGCCAAGGTGAACCAGCGATCCGGCGACGGCGACAGGGACGACACCGTTTCCACGCGGCGCGACAGCGCGCCCCGGCACGGCAGGATCCGGGCACGGATGCTGTCCGTCGATGCCTGGGTCGATACCATGCTGTGGCGGGTCCTCACCGGCCTGCGCACGGGCCTTGAGGGATATTCCGCCTGGCTGAGGCGCTTCCGGGCACGCGGTTTCGGGCGCGTGGCGGCCGAACTCGGCTCGGACGGCCTGACCTTCGGGCTTCTCGGCCTCGTGCTGATGCTGGTGCTCGCCCAGGACGCCTTCGAGCAGACGGAGCGCGCCGACTGGCGCACGACCGAGGACTTTTCCGTCACCTTCCTCGACCGGTTCGGCAACGAGGTCGGCCATCGCGGCATCCTGCTCAACGACACCGTGCCGCTTGAGGAGATCCCCGACTATCTGGTCAAGGCGACACTTGCGACCGAGGACCGGCGCTTCTTCTCCCATTTCGGCATCGACGTGATGGGCACCTTCCGCGCCATGGTGGAGAACCTGCGCGCGCGCACCGTCGTGCAGGGCGGCTCCTCCCTCACACAGCAGCTCGCCAAGAACCTGTTCCTGTCCAACGAGCGGACGCTGAAACGCAAGATCAACGAGGCGTTTCTCGCGCTGTGGCTGGAGATGAACCTGTCCAAGCGCGAGATCCTGAAACTCTATCTCGACCGCGCCTACATGGGCGGCGGCACCTTCGGTGTCGCGGCGGCGTCCGAATTCTACTTCGGAAAGAACGTGCGCGAGCTGTCTCTTGCCGAGGCGGCGATGCTTGCCGGCCTCTTCAAGGCTCCGACGAAATACGCCCCGCACGTCAACCTTCCGGCGGCCCGGGCGCGCGCCAACGAGGTGCTCACCAACATGGTGCAGGCCGGCTTCATGACCGAGGGCCAGGTGATCGGCGCCAGGCGCAACCCGGCGGTCGCCATCGATCGGTCCAAGGAGCGGTCGCCCGACTATTTCCTCGACTACGCCTTCAACCAGCTCAAGGAGCTGGCGCGCACGCATCCGCGCCTTGCCAACGACCGGATCGTGACCGTGCGCACCACGCTCGACCCCGGCTTGCAGCGCCAGGCCGAGCGCGCGACGCTGGACACGCTGCGCCAATACGGCGCGCGCTATCGGGTGGAGGAGGCCGCCGTTGCCGTTGTGGTGCCGGAAACGGGTGCCGTGCGGGCCATGGTCGGCGGCAAGGACTACGGCGCCAGCCAGTTCAACCGTGCCGTCGACGCCCTGCGCCAGCCCGGCTCGTCCTTCAAGCCCTTCGTCTACATCACTGCCTTCATGAACGGCTACAAGCCCTCCTCCGTGGTGCCGGACGCCCCGATCACCATCGGCGGATGGAGCCCGCGCAACTACGGACGCAGCTACGCCGGCGCGGTCACGCTGAAGACGGCGCTCACCAAGTCGATCAACACGGTGCCGGTGCGCCTCGCCCAGGCACTGGGACGCGACAAGATCGTCGACAATGCCCATCACATGGGCCTCACCTCCGAGCTGCCGATCACCCGCGCGCTGCCACTCGGCGTCGCCGAGGTGCGCGTGCTGGACATGGCGTCCGCCTATTCGGTCTTCGCCAATGACGGCCTGCGGGTGCCGCCCACGCCGATCCTCGAGGTGCGCGATTCCAACGGCGAGACGATCTACGACCTCTCCCGCGACCGCCCGGTGCCCGAGCGCGTCATCACCAGGGAGGCGTCCGAGGAGATGAACGACGTCCTCGTCAACGTGATCGAGCACGGCACCGGCCGCCGGGCCCGCGTGCCCGGTGTCACGGCGGCCGGCAAGACGGGCACGACCCAGGCCTATCGCGATGCATGGTTCGTGGGCTACACGGGCAACTACGCGGCCGCCGTCTGGTTCGGCAACGACGATTTCACCTCCACCGGCCGCATGACCGGCGGCAGTCTTCCGGCCATGACCTGGCAGTCGATCATGGAATATGCCCACAACGGCATCGAGCTGAAGCCGATGCCCGGTGTCGACGCGGCGCCCGGCGGCACCGACCCCGCCCTCGTGGCCGGCGCGCCCCGCAGCGGGGACAGGCCACGCCTGTTGCGCGAACCGTCGATGGAGGTTCTCACCGGGATCGGCGCGCGGCTCGAGGCGATCGGCAAGCGTGCGGCCCTGGCGCCCGCCGATGGCGCGGCCGGATCGATCGAGTGACCGGACAGCCGAGTGACAGGATAGCCGAGTGACGGGGCAACCGAATGACAAGGGCAGTCGAGTGATCGGGGTATGCGCGTGACCGCCAGTCATGTCGTCAATCCGGAAACGGACGGCCAGTTTCCCGACAAGGTGCCGGCGATCCTGTCGGACCGGCGCGGCAGTCTCTGGCTGACCGTGTTCCTTGTCGTGCTCATCGGCGCCGTATCCGGTTTCACCACCGCCTATCTCGCGGTGGAACGGGGGCCGGGGTTCGACCATCTCCGGCTCGGCGTCTGGGAGGCGCGGCCAAGCGAGGGCACGCGCGAGGCCGATCCCTATTCCGCCGCCACCCATGCGCGCACGGGCCGGGTTCCGCTGGCCGGCGGCGAGGGGCTTCTTTTCCTCGCCGACACGGATTCGCTCGGACGTTCACTCTCGCCGGCCTGCGATTACACGATCTCGGGCCAGGCCGCACCGGCGCGCATGTGGACACTGGTTCCCCTCGACGCCGGGCTGCGTCTGGTCGAGACGGGCGATGCTCGCCAGGGGCTTTCCAGTCGCCAGATCCTGCGCCGTCCGGACGGATCCTTCGTCGCGACCGCGGCGGCCCGGGCGCGCCCGGGCAACTGGCTGCCGACCTCGCGCGATGCCAATGGTCTGGTGCTGGCACTCAGGCTCTACGACACGCCGCTGACCACCGGCACGGGTGTCGCCAACGTGCCCATGCCCGAGATCACGCGGGAGCAATGCCGATGATCCGCGCGAGGCTCAAGAGCCTGCATCTGTCCCGGTTCGCGCTCGTGATGCTGGCCGGCCTGTTC
Source organism: Stappia sp. (assembly GCA_002722295.1). Lineage (GTDB taxonomy): Bacteria > Pseudomonadota > Alphaproteobacteria > Rhizobiales > Stappiaceae > Stappia. The sequence continues at coordinate 53,852 of PBLF01000032.1, forward strand.
CTCGGCGGCATCATCCATATCGCGACGGTGATGGGAATCCCCGGGCAGGTACCGCAGTCGGCGCACGCGCGGATCGCCGCCTTCGGGCCGGACGGGCGGTTCAACATGCTGCCCGCCTCGCGGGCCGGTGCCGAGCCCCTGCCCATGCTCGACCCGACCATGCTTCATGCCACCTGCCGCTTCGCCCTCGCCGACGGTCCCTTGATGATCGAGGCCGCCCTGCCGCCTCCGTTCTGGTCGTTCGCACTTTTCAATGCCAAGGGCGAGGCGATCTATTCGCTCAATGACCGCACGTCGGGCAACGGCGGACGGCTCGAGGCGCTGGTGCTCTCCAGCGAGCAGCTTGCCATCCTGCGCGAGAACCCGCCGATCGGGCTCGAGGACATGATCGTGATCGAGACGGACGAGACGAGCGGCTACGCCCTGCTGCGTGCCTTCGACGGTGACCCGCTGGCCCATCAGGCGCTCGTGGAGGCCATGGACGCGGCCACCTGCCGGCCGCTCGATTCGGACAGCCAGGGCTGAATCACATCTCGTCTACGGGCTAGCCTGCGTCGCGGTCGCGTCTCGGCAGCGGACGGGCCGCTGGCTGGCGCTGCGCATCCGTGCCGCGCGGGTCCGACGCCCGGGCCTCGCCGCGCGCCTGGCCGGAGAACAGCGGCATGTGGTGCTGCCCCTCGCCACCGGCTGCCAGCGGCAGTGCTTCTCCCGCGACCGCCCGCACGCTTGCGGCCTCACGCGCCTCGCGAAGGGCGGCCTCGAGCCCGGCGGAGAGCCCGCGTATCAGGTGATGGGTGGCATGGGGCGTGATGCGGTCATGCAGCGCGAGCAGCGCGCGCAGCCGGTCCAGCGGCAGGCGCTGGCCGAGCAGGCGCACGGCGATGCGTCCGCTTTCGGTGTCGCTGGTGCCGAGCGCGCGCAGGGCCACCATGAGCGCCTCCCCGCCCCGGTCTTCCACGATGCGCGCCGCCGTCTCGCCGTCCAGATCCAGCGTGTAGGCGAGGTGGGCGGCAAAGGCGGCCGCGCCACCGGACAGCGCCGCATCGACAAGGTGCTTCAGCACGTCCGGCTTGAAGGAGGCATGAAGCACGCGCGGATCGCCGCGCCGCGCGAAATCGGCAAGCGCCCTGGTTTCGGCCGCCGCAAGCGCCTCCATGCGTCCCGCCTCGTCGAGATCGAGGAACAGCGCGAAGAGCAGCGAGGCCGGCAGCACGTGGCGCCGTGCCAACGGAACGGCAAGTTCGCCAATCACCTCGGGGCGGGTGAACAGCACATCCAGAACATCGTCGTCGGGACCGGACGGCGCCATCGCGAGCAGGCGCTTGAGGGTCGAGGGCGCGGCGTGACGGGCAAGCGCGAGACGCACGGGCGCGGCAAGGTCCGGTCGCGCCGCAACGGCCGCGCGCACGCGTTCCGGTCCCCGGCCGACGGCCGCGATGAGCGCGGCCTCGCAAAGCGGCGCGGGGCCGGCGAGGGCTGCGGCGGCGACCGCCTCGTCGCTGTCCGCGGCAAGCGTCTCCAGGCACCCCTCGGGCGGATGCTCGTAGGCCGCGAGAAGGCGCGCGATGGCGAGCCGCTGTGAGGCGGGTGTCTCGGGAAGAAGCTGGCGGAACAATTCCTCGAAGATGCGTGCCTCGCCCGCATCATGGTACCCGCGCGCGACATAGAGCTCGCTGGCGGCGAGCAGCACATGCGCCTTGCGCTCGCGATCGGGCTCCAGGGGAAGATCCACGACGCCATCCATCTGAGGTCTCGGGGTGCCGGCCTGAGGCACGGCGGGATGGTTCTTCGGTTGGTTCGACACGGCCGGACTTGTCACGCGTTACGCAGGATACACGCGCGCCGGAGCGCGGGCCGGCACGTTTGCTCAAATTGGCAGAAAAGCGTTAGCGACTTGTTAACTGTGACTCGTTCCTACTCAGGGTTCAGCTAACCCTACGGCAGCACTTGTATGGCGTCGCCTGTCCGGGTTGGGGGAACGGGATCGGAAGCGATCCCCCTCCCCGCGATCCAAGGAGGATGCAATGGGTACGGTTCTGGACTTCCATCGCGGCAATCGCCCTGTCCGCCCGCACATGCGCGCCGGCGCGGCACGCTCGGGCACCTGGGGCGAGATCGTCATCTTTCCCGGCGTGCGCATCGAACGCCACGGCGAGAGCGCCTGCGGCCTTGATCTGGCCGCACGAATCGGGCGCAAACAGGATGGGTCGCCCTATTGCGGCGTGGATCCGAAGCCGGGCCGGCGTCACTGACACCGTTCGGCCCCCAGGATCCGCATCGCGCAAGGCGGCTCTTCCCGCCCGCGCGGCGTCCGGCCATGCCGGCCGGCGTTCGACACGGGCCCTGACCGGAAAGACCGACGGGTGATCATCGCCTCTCGCCCCTGTCACGCGCGTCCGCGCATCGGGCGCAGGACCGGCACGCGCCTCGCGTCGCTCGCCGGACTGGTGCTCGTGACCGCGCTCGCCGCCGCGTGCCAGCGCCCGACGGGCGATTTCGGACGGGCCGCGCCCTCCGTGATCCACGACAAGGTGATGCCGGCTGCCGGCGCGGAACTCGCCGCGAACCGTGGCGAACCTGTCTCGCGCTTCAACCTGACGGACGACGAGCGCGAGCTGCGCGACCGGGGCTGGACGCTGATCCGCCCGCCGTCGTCGCAGGACTGGATCGAGGGCACGCGCACCGAACTGATGCGCACGCGGATCCTGCCGGAGGCCGGGTCCGCCGATCCGGGACGCTACTACGCCTATCTGAGTTCCGACCGCTACCGCTCCAGCGAGGCACGCTACGACCGCGTCGCCGCCGATGCGCTGGCGGACGCGGCCCTTGTCGAGCCCTTCTGCGAGGTGGCGGAGCGGGTAAGTGCGGCGGATACCGAGCGGCTGCGCGCGCTCGGGCGGCGCGACATCTCCTCCGAGGAGGATCTCGCCGGCGCCCAGGCGCGGGTCTGGGAAAACAGGCGCTACATCGACTGGGCCGGGCAGGCCTTGCGCTACCGGCTCGTGTCCTACCGCGAAGCGATCGACAAGCTGGAGATCGAGACCCCGTCGCACAACCGGGTGTGGGACGCCAACGTCGCCTGGAAGCGGCTGGCCGCCGAGGTGGTCGCCCTGGAGAAGGGCTGCCAGGACGGCAACCGCTACGACCAGGACGCTCCGGCCAGACGGTCCCGCATCTATTCCAACTGGGGCACCGAGCGTCCACCTCCGCAGAAGTGACAGGTACGATCCGTGATCCGCGACACAGGCCCGGGACGATCCGGGGTGCATGATGCCGCTTTCGGCGACAGGGAGCGATCATGACGCAGGACAGGTGGTGGGAGGCCTATGACGACAACGGGGATCCGCTTCCCCGGGCGGACGGCATAGACGCCGCAGGGGCGGAAGCGCTGATCCGCGATGCCTTCGCCGACGTCGCCTTTCCCGGACACTGGACCCTTTCGGCTGGCGGGCCCGTCACCGACGAACCGCGCCGGGTGGCCGAGGTCTTCGCCGACAAGACCGACTGGCGCACGCTCGACAGCGCCTTTCTCGACCGTGCACCGGACGGCCAGGGTTCCGCCCTCTCCTTTCTTTCGGATGCCGCCTGGCGCTTCTACCTTCCCGCCTTCCTGATCGCCGACCTGCGCGGGGAGCTTTCCCACGCACGGCCGCTCCACACCATCGTCGGCGGGCTCACCGACGAGGATCGGGAGCGGCGGATCAATCCCCGCCTCTACGGCGAGCGCACCTGGGGCGACAATGCCCGCCACCGCCTGTCCATGCTGGATGACGCCCAGGTCCGCGCGGTCAGCGCCTATCTGGAGGTGAAGGCCCGCGCCAGCGCTTTCGACGCGCGGCTCGTTACCGAGGCGCGGGCGGCGTGGTTCGACGCCCGCCTTGCCCGGGCCACATGAACGCCTCCTGAACGCCGCGTTCAAGACCCGATCAGCGGAGGTTCGCTAAGCCTTTCCCATCGAAACGCTTTTCACGGCAACCCTTAAGAGGTCCGACCATGCTTCGCCTGATCCCTTCCGTTTCCGTCTTTCCCCGCCTGCGACGCGTTGCCATTGGCGCGGCCTGCGCGCTCGTCGCGCTGACCTCGCTGTCATCCGTCGCCTTCGCCCGCGAGGTTTACCTCCAGTCGGCGCAAAACGGTCTTTACGTCACCGAAGTCGGCGGCGTTCTGGCCGCCGCCACCCCCGACGTGAGGCGTGCGGTGCGGCTCGATACGGTGAAGCTGCAGCGCGGCCGGGTCGCCTTCCGCGATCCCCGCAGCGGTCGCTTCCTGCGCGCCGGTGTCGGCGAGAAGACGCTTCTGTCGGTTGCAAGCCCGCATATCCGGGGCTGGGAAACCTTCGAGCAGATCCGGTTGCGCGGCGACAAGATCGCGCTGCGATCGGTCCAGAACGGCAAGTACGTGCGGGTCAACCAGGGCCGCAAGGCCCGTCTCGCGGCCCGTGCCGAACGTCCGGGCGCGGCCACCGAGTTTCGCATCCTGCCGGCGCGGGTGAACACGCCTCCCTCCGGCGGGCGTCCCGGGACCCACCAGGGCGGACAGCAGCGGCCCGGCGGCATCGACGCCGCCGACATCGCCGGACAGTACCGCATCACCCATGTGGCCGCCGACAACGGCTATCTGGTGCGCCTTGGCCGCGATCTCGCCCGTCAGGCCAGCTTCTCGCTCGACCGCTCGGGCCGCGTCAGCGCCACGGTCGGCTGCAACAGGCTTTCCGGCCAGCTGGCGATCCGCGACAGCCGGGTGAACCAGCGCGGCCCCGGCATGAGCACCAAGATGTTCTGCCGGGTGCGGGCCCAGCAGGTGGCGGAGGCGAATGTCCTGACCGCGCTCTCAAACGCCAACCGGGTCGAGCGGCAGGGCAACACGGTGACCTTCACCGGGCGTGGCGGGCGCCCCCTTCTCACCCTGACACGCCGCTGAAACAGCTGGACGGCAAAAGGGGCGGTGCATGGCACCGCCCCTTTCCTGTTGCGTCTGTTCCTGTTGCCTGTCGGTCCGGCTGCCCCGGCTCAGGCCGCGCTGACGCGCTGCACGAACTGCGAGACCTGGTCCCGCATCCGCGCGGCCTGCGCCGCGACGTCGCCGGAAGCGGTGAGCACCTTGCCGGCCGCCTCACCGGTATCGGCGGCAACCCGTGTCATGTCGGAAATGTTCGTCGCCACCTCGCCCGTGCTGGACGAGGCCCGCGCGACGGCTGTTGCGATCTCGCGGGTCGAGGCGGTCTGCTGCTCGACGGCGGAGGAGATCGAGGAGGAGGACTCGTCGATGTGCCGGATGGTCTCGGAAATTCCGCCGATCACCTCCACGGCGCGCTCGGTGGAGTTCTGGATGGCCGCGACCTTGTCGGAGATGTCGGCGGTCGCGCGCGCGGTCTGGTCCGCAAGCTGCTTCACCTCGGCGGCAACGACGGCGAACCCCTTGCCGGCCTCGCCTGCGCGCGCCGCCTCGATGGTGGCGTTGAGCGCGAGAAGATTGGTCTGGGCCGCAAGACCGGAGATCAGTTCCACGACCCCGCCGATGGACGCGGCAAAGCTGCTCAGGTCCGACACGATGCCTACGGTGGTCTCGGCCTCGCGCACGGCGCCCTTGGAAAGATCGGCGGACTGATGCACCTGCCGGCCGATCTCCGCGATCGACTGGCTGAGTTCCTCGGAGGCGCTGGACACGGAGGTCACGTTGTCGCTCGCCTCTTCGGCGGCATTCGCGGCCGCTTCCGAACGGCTGGAGGTGAGCGTCGCGGAATCGGTGAGCTGGCGCGCGGTGTTCTCCAGTTCGCCGGCGGCCCCCGACAGCGCCCCGGTCAGGTCTTCCATCTGGCTGTTGAACTCGGCGCTGATGCGCGCCAGTTCGCTCGCGCGCTCCCTGGTGGCCTCGGCGGCGATGGTCGCCTCGTGCACATCGACCAGGGAACCGCAGGCGCGAACCGCCTTGCCGGCGGCATCGTGAACGACGCCACCCGTGGCCCGGAACCAGCGGTAGGCGCCGTCGGCACACTTCAGGCGGTAAGTGACGTCATAGAACGATTTCTGGCCGGGCTTCTTCTTCAGCGCCTCACCGAAGGCGGCGAAGGTCGATGCCACATCGTCCGGATGAAGCTTGTCCGACCAGCTCTGGCACTTGTTGGGAAAGTCCGCTTCGGAGGTATAGCCCACCAGGCGGCGAAACTCGTTCGTCCATGTCCACTGGCTTCGCGGGTGGAGCGCGTCTTCATCGACGAGAACGGCGTCCCACAGACCGACACCGCAGAAATTTCCCAAAACCTCGATGAGCTCGTCGCTCCTGGACTTCATGCGCTTGAACATAACGTCTTCCCTGATTCCGCTGACACGGTCGCCACAAGTCGGCCCGATATTCTCCCGGAACACACCAACCCCGGAGCCCCGCGTTCAATCGCGCAAGAAACTTCACGAGCAGGTCGACGCCCAAAGGGGGCCAGATACTAGGTGAATTTTACAGGGATTTATGAACATAGACTTACGAGTTCCGAAGCGTTCAGGTCACGAAAACTGCGTATCCTCCCGCGTCAGGCGCGTACCTGCAGTTGCGGAACGCAAGAAAGAGACCACCTTGCGGAAAAGCCAAGGGCGGCGCATGGCGCCGCCCTCACGGTTCGCGAACGATCCTGCAGCCGGATCAGGCCGCACGCACCTCGCCAAGGAAGCCTTCGACCAGCCGCCGCATGGTTTCCGCCTGGGAGGTAAGCTGCTCGGCCGCACCGACGACCGAGGTCGCCGCCTGGTCCGTCTCGCCGGCGGCCGCCGACACGCGGATGATCGACCGGCTGACGTCCGCCGTTCCCTGGGACGCCTGATCCACGTTGGTCGAGATCTCGGACGTGGCTGCCGTCTGCTCCTCCACCGAGGCGGCGATTGCCGACGAAACCGCGTTCATCTCCTCCACGATCCTGGAGATCGACTGGATCCCGCCGACCGCTTCCCGGGTCTCGTTCTGGATCGCGGAAATCTTGGTCGAGATTTCCTCGGTCGCCTTGGAGGTCTGGCTGGCGAGTTCCTTCACCTCGGCCGCCACGACCGCGAAGCCCTTGCCGGCCTCGCCGGCACGCGCCGCCTCGATGGTGGCGTTGAGCGCCAGCAGGTTCGTCTGCTCCGCAATGCTGGAGATCAGAGCGATGACCTCGCCGATATCCTCGGCCACGCTCGCCAGACCCGAGATCTGGGTGTTGGTGCGCGAGGCCTCGGTGGCGGCACTGCCCGCGATGGTCGCCGAATGGGTAACCTGCGAGCTGACCTCCTGAAGCGAGGCCGCAAGCTCCTCCGTGGCCGCCGCGACGGTCTGCACGTTCGCGGATGCCTGCTCGGAGGCGGTTGCGACCGTGGTCGACTGGTGATTGGTGTCGCGGGCGTTCTCGGTCAGCATCGTCGCCGTGGACTGCAGGTTCTGCGCGGCGGACGACACCTCGGACAGGGAACGCTGCACATCCGTCTCGAACTCCTTGAGGGCGGCCGCGACACGCGCGTTGCGCGCCTCTCGCCTGGAGGTTTCCGCCTTCTGTTCGGCCTCCAGCCGCTGACGCTCCACGACACCGTCACGGAAGCCCGCCACCGAGCGGGCAACGTCGCCGATCTCGTCCTTGCGCTCCGCCTCGGCAAAGGCAACCGAGGTGTTGCCCTCCGCCAGTTCCTCGGCGTCGGCCACGAGACGCGCGAGCGGCCCGGTAATCCCCCGCGCGATCAGGAAGCCGCAAAGGGCTGCAAGGACAAGCGCAACCACCGACGCCCCGATGGCCCCCAGGATGGTTTTGGACATGGCCGCGACCGTCGCCTTGCTCAACTCCCTGGCATCGTCGCCGGCGCTGTTCTTCATTTCCCCCGCTTCATCGACGATCGTCAGCCCGTTCCCGATGAGCTTCTCGTCGCGCAGGACGTTGCGCTCACCGATGATATCGCGCACGCGCCGGGCATTCCCGATGTAGGTCGTGGCAAGGGGCCCGATCCCGCTGATGAGCTTTTTAAGGCTCGGGTCTTCGATTTCCTCGCGCAGCTCACCGACCTTTGCCTCGAAGCGGCTCAGGTTCGCCTCGACCTCCGCGAAGTCCGCGGCCTGGTTGTCACTGAGGAACTTCATCATGCGAAGGCGCCCCAGCAGCAGGAACTCCTGCGCCTGAGCCGCATTGTTGGCGACCTGGTAGGCACCGTCGGCGGTGGCCTTGCGGTTGACCTCGGTCAGGATCTTGCGCACATCCGACCCGATGACATAGAGCGAGTCCTTCACCAGTGCGTCCCGTTCCTTGTAGAGGTCAACCACATCGGCGAGCGCGCCGGAGAAGACCCCCGCGCCGGCCTCGATGACCTCGCGATTGGCAACCCGGGCGGGATTTTCGATCTCGCGCCTTGCAATGCCGAGATCCTCATCCACCTGGCCAAGCCAGCGCTGTGCCTCGGCAACCTGGGACGGGTCCCGCGAGGCAAGATAGAGATTGGTCGCCGCCATCGCCTTGGCCATGTCGGCGTTGATTTCAGCGGCGAGTTGCGCGTCGCCGTTCATTTCGGCGAGTTCGTTCAGCGCCTTCGACGACGACATGAACCCGGCAACCGAGAAGGCTCCAAGCAGCGCGGTCAGCGCGGCGACAGCGGCGAAACCCGCCCAAATTCGCATCCGTACGTTCATTGAGATCACTCCACACCCAAAAGGACCTCTACGGAAGCTGACCTTCGCCGGTTAATGCGGACTGAATCTATACATGATCTATTCTTTATTTCATCGATGATACGCAGTCAGACCTACTGTAAATAACAACCATAATAGTAATTCCTGACAATATATCCCTTCACATAATGCAGAAAATATCAGTCCTCGGCGAGGTCCCAGAAGACCCGTGCCTCGCGGTCCTCGATCTCCACCACCCAGATGTCGGGATCCATGCGCGCTTCGGAGGCGAGGCGCGCCTGTATGGCCTCGCGCTCGACGCGCTCAAGCAGTCGCTCGAAAAGACGCGTGCCGGCGTTGTCGTCGTCGAAGGCGCTCTGCGGGGCGGGGCCGAAAAGGTCGAGGGTGCCGTCGAGCCGGTCGAGAACGATATAGATCGCGCCCGCCTGTTCCGAGCCCTTCGACACGACGGCCGCGAAGGCGTTTTCGCCGAAACAGCGGCGCACGAGCGCGGCCACCCAGAATTCCGATGTGAGACGCATGGATCGCTCCCTCTGCCGCCCGGCCAGACACTGGCGCGCGGCACCTTGAGGGGCACGTCAGCGGCGCAGGGCGCGGTCGATTTCCTGCAACACGGTGTCGGAAATTTCGCCGGTAATGGCAAGGCCGCGATCGAGCTCGAAGCGACGGACCGCATTGGCGGTCTGTTCGCCCATCAGTCCGTCCACGTCGATCGGGCCGTAGCCGAGGTCCCTGAGGCCCGCCTGGATGGCGCGAACGCGCGCGCGGTCCACGGATGATCCGCCGACGTCGGCAGGCGGCACCGGGATGCCCGTTTCGCGCGCGATCAGATCGCCGATGCCGGCGCTTGACGTGTTTCGCGCGGGCGTCGGCGCGCTCGTGGGCGGACGCGGTGCCGTGGCCGGAGCCGGAACGCCGGCGGTCGCGCGAGGCGTGACAGAACCCGTATCGGGCGACACGGGAGAGGGAGGCGGCACCGGCACGCCGTAAAGCGCTCCGCCCCGGTCCATGGCGAGACGGCCAAGCAGCTTCTCGTCGACGACGCCGGTCTCGGCGAGGCCCCGCGCGCGCTCCCACGCCCTGACGGCGCGTTCCGTCGCCGGACCGGTCAGCCCGTCGAGGGAGCCTTCGTACATGCCGAGGCGGCGCAGTTCGACCTGCGCGTCGAGCACCAGCTTCTGCCGACGAAGGGCGGCCGGATCCGGCCGTTCCGCCGTGGTTCCGGCCGGACCGCCAGCGTCCTGACGCGTCTCCATCAGCGGCGCCGGATGCGGCGTTGTCTGGAAAAAGGTTGCGTTCGCCACGATCAGCGAGGCCGTCAGCGCCATGACCAGAGAGCCGCCGGCGGCAACGGGGTTGTCCAGCGCGGCCGCGCCGAGACCGCCCGACCCGTGCTCCGGCTCGGGCGGCGCGGCCTTGCGGCTCTTGCCGGTGGCGCGCTGGCCGCGCGCCGGTGGGGCCGAGGATCGATTGCGGCTCATGACACTCGCCTCCTCACGCGCTCAGCCGGGCCGGCGCGCGGGTTGCCTCCGGCTTGCGGGCGAAGGGGCGGGCCGCGAGACCGGCCGCACGCGCATCCTCCGCCACCGTCGCCGCGACTTCCGCGAGCTTCGCGGCGGGACCCGGTTCGCGGATCGGTTCGGCGGTCGCGCCGGCACCGGCCTGCCCTGTATCACGCGCGGCCATGGCACGACGCGGCAGGCGCACGCTCACACAGGCGCCCTCGCCCGGCCGGCTCTCGATCTCGACCCGGCCGCCATGAAGTTCGGCCAGCCCCTTGACCACCGACAGGCCAATGCCGGCGCCCTCGCGCGGCGGATCGACCGGCAGGCGGACGAAGGGAAGCAGGATGCGCTCCCGGTCGCAGTCCGCGATACCGATCCCGGTATCATGCACGCCGAAGACGACGCCACTTCCTTCCTTGCGCGCGAAGACCACCGCGCGGCCGCCCGAGGGCGTGAACTTGAGCGCGTTCGACATGAGGTTGAGCGCGATCTGCCGGCAGGCGCGCGGGTCGGCGCTGATCTCGCCGATGCCCAGCGGCAGGTCGGCGGTCAGCGTCACACCGAGGCGCGCGGCCTCCGGCTCCATCATGCGGCGGCAGCTTTCCAGGCAGGTGCGCAGGTCGAAGGCTTCCGGCGCGATGCTCATCGCTCCGCCCTCGAGGCGCGCCATGTCGAGCATGTCGTCGACGAGCGTCAGCAGGTGCCGGCCCGACTGGTGGATCAATGTGGCGTAGTCGCCGACCCGGCGCGCGTCGAGGCTGCGCTCGGGCAGGCCGCGCATCAGGTCGGAGAAGCCGAGAATCGCGTTGAGCGGCGTGCGCAGCTCGTGGTTCACCGTGGCCAGGAACCGGCTGCGCGCGGCCAGAGCCTCCGCGGCGGTGCTTTCCGCCTCGGCACGGGCGGTTTCCTGCGCCTTGCGCGCGTCGATGCCGGCAAGGGTCGCGACCAGCATGTCGGCACGGGCCGGATGCGGCGCGACCGCGAGACACGCCCAGGCATAGGCAGCGCGGCCAGCTTCTCCGGGGCGCGTACCGCCGGTACGCAGTCGAAGGTCGAGACGCTCGCAGCGCGCGCCGGCCAGAGCGTCGGACACGGCCTTGAGGTAGGCTGGCCGGTCGCCCACGTGCAGGCGCTCGAAGAGCCCGTCACCGACGAGGTCGGCGGCGCCGACGCCCTCCAGCCCCGGAAGGGCTTCGGGCGACAGCGATTCGACACGGCCGCCCGCGCGCAGCACCGCGACCGCCTCGCCGCCGAGACGGGCGACCAGGGAGGTCCGCGCCTCGGCCGCCTCGACACGGCCCCGATCCTCGGAAAACGCCTCGAGCACCCGCGCGGCCAGAAGCGTCGCATAGACGAGCGCCGCGACCAGCGCGATGGCGTGCAGCGTCAGGCCTGTGTCCGCGAAGCCGGCGTCCGCCGGAAGGCTGCCGGTCAGGGTGAGGCCGGCGAGGCCCGCGACCAGCGCCACGGAGATGCCCAGCAGAGCGATGAGCGCACGACGCGAGCGCGACAGCACCGCCTCCAGCGGCACCAGCGCCAGAAACGGAAGCGCCGGCGAGGCAAGCCCGCCGGTCATCACCGCAAGGCCCGCGATGAAGAGAGCGAAGAGCGTGGCGGAAACCGTCTGGGCGCGTTCGAGCGCGCCCGTGCGCGACACATACATGGCGACCGGCAGATGCGCGGTCAGCCAGGCGAAGGCCAGCGTCACCGCCGGCGTCGTCGCTCCGTTGAAGGCAAGCGTCAGCGGCAGAAGCGCAAGCGCGAGCCCGCCGAGCGCCAGATGGCGCAGAATGAACCTGCGGTGGAGGCGGCGCGCGCCCGCGTCGCCGGCCACCTGCGGGTGCACCAGGCTCTCGAGAAATCCCCTGAGCGCCGTTCCTTCTCGCGGGTGATCCGGTTTCATGTCGATCCTGCCGGCGCGCTCGCGCCCGATACGAAATTTCATGGCCGCGATGGTCCCAAGAACGGCTTAAGGAAGCGTGAAACGCCGCGCCGCGCCCTGCCGGGCCACGGGCGGGGGCAACTGATTTTCCACGTGATTTCCAGACGTTCACTGCGGTGAAGGCCAATGCGCGGCGGGATCGCTAAAATTTGAATCAATTCTTCGAAAAATTTGCCTCGAACTTGTCGAAAACTCGAACGCGAGACGCAACCGCACATTCGAACACGGGTGCTAGGGTGCCCTCATAACGATGTCCGGCGACCTTGCCAGATCAGGGCGACCGGCCACGGATGACAGGTTCAAAAGGGCAGAAAACATGTCGTTTCTTCTCAAATCCGCGTTCTGGATCGGGCTGGTTCTCCTGCTCCTTCCGATCGACACAGGTCCCGAGAGCGCCGACACGCCGGGCCTCAATCCGGTCCGCGCCTTCTTCGCGGCGCAGTCCACGATCAGTGACATCGGCGGCTTTTGCGACCGCAATCCCGACACCTGCGAGACCGGCGGCCAGGCCATCGCGCGCATCGGCGCCAAGGCCAAGGTCAGCGCACGGCTGATCTACGAATACCTGGACGAGGAGGAGGCCGCCGCCAATTCCGATTCGGGCCTCGTGACCGGCGGCACCGACACGCTCAAGGCCGAGGACCTGATTCCCGGCTGGACCCTGCCCCAGCACGAGGGCGAAGCTCCCGAGCCCCGGGTTGCGGATGCTGCTCCGGCCAATGCCGCTCCGGTTCCGCTCCCCCCGCGCGAAGGCGACGTGGCCGTCCTGCCGCGTCCCAAGCCGCGCGGCGGCGACCGTCCGGCCTGATCCGGGCGAACACAGACAGCTTTCCGGCGCCTCGCACCAACGTTCAAAGCGCCACACTCAGCGGGACCTCCCGCCCCCGCGGCCGCTACTGCCCTTGCGTGCCGCGGGGTCTTTCTTTTCATGCCCCGCAAGGGCAACGCGGTTTGCCAGCCCCCGGTCCGGATCTGTATAAGGGGGCTTCCATTCACGCGACGAAACGGCCCGAGATGATCCCTCCCCTTTCCGAGATCCTGGACAATTTCGACTTCCTGGAGGACTGGGACGACCGCTACCGCTACGTGATCGAGCTTGGCCGGATGCTGCCGGAGTTTCCCGAGGCCGAACGCACCGACGAAAACAAGGTGCGCGGCTGCGCTTCTCAGGTCTGGCTTACCCGCAGCCTGGAAGATGGAGCGGACGGCAAGCCGGTGCTCGTCTACCAGGGCGACAGCGATGCCCATATCGTCAAGGGGCTGGTCGCCATCGTGCTCGCCACCTACTCGGGCCGTCCGGCCGAGGAGATCGTCGAGACGGATATCGACGAGATCTTCGCGCGGATCGGCTTGAAGGAGCACCTCTCGCCGCAGCGTGCCAACGGCCTCAAGTCGATGGTGGAGCGCATTCGCGGCGACGCCCGCGCGGTGCAGGCAGCCGCCTGAGACGAACCGCTCACCCGGCCCGTTCGGCATAGCCGTAGTGGCGCGCAAGACGGGTCAGCGCCAGCGACAGGATGAGCTTGGCCGAGCGCGCCGGCCAGCGGTGCCCGCGCTCTACCTCCTCAAGTCCCTTCAGATCGCAGCACACGTCGACCAGAACGGGAAAGAGTTCCGGCCCGACGGCACTGCGCGCACGCTCGACCCTGGCGCGCGCGTCGACGGTCGCATCGTGCAGATCGGCCATGCCGCCGGCGCCTCCATGCCCCTGACCGCCCCCGACGCCGCTTTCCAGAACGCTCCACGCGGGGCTGGCAAGCGCGGGTCCGATGCCCGCGCGCGCATGATCCGCGCGCAGACGCTCACCGGCCGCGAACTGGGCCTCGTCGATCATCGGCGCCCCGCCGCGTCCGCGCCGCCGCCGCAACCAGGCAAGCGGACTTTCACTGTCATCCACCTCGACGACACGGATCCTGCCGCCCTCCTCCGGGATCCGCCTGCTGCCCCGAAGCTGATGCTGGCGACGAAAGGCATCCTCATCGCCGCCGGCCCGGGCCCGGCGCAGCCGGGCGATACCGGCGCGCGCGAGCGTGACCGTCTCCCCGCGCCGGTCCACGAGGCCAAGGTGGACGGCGGTGTCCACCAGCGACGCGTCAAGCACGAGCCTGCCCGACCGAGTTTCGGACCTGAGCGTGAGCGTGCCGCCAAACGCGTCGCCGGTCTCCGCGATGCGCCAGTCGCGCGCGCCCGCAAGACGCGCCAGCACGCGCTCGATCGCACGCGGCGAGACCGCATCCCCCGCCGGCCCGGCGCTCTCCCGCGCCCTCATGCCCCGCTCCTTGCGCCCGGAAGCAAGGCCCGGGCGCTACGGATGGCAGCCTCCAGCGCCCCGATGAAGCCGTCGAAAGCCGGATCGTCACGCCTGTCCTCCACCGTCCGGCAGGCATGTGCGACCGTCGTGCGGTCACGTCCGAAACGCGACGCCACCTCGGTCAACGACTGGCGCAGCTCGACATGGTGGAGATACATGGCAACCTGACGCGCCAGCGCCACGGGCGCCGGCCCACGGCTTTCAAGCGCGATCTCCTCCGTCGACACGTCGAAGGCGGACATGACGCAGGCATTCACGATCGCATCCGCCCTCCCCTGCCTGATCCCCGCTCTTCGCCCGTGTCCCTCCCTGCTCGCATTCACCGGCATGACGACAGACTGACCGATCATTCTCCTACCTCCGCAACAACACCCCTGAAGCAATCATAGGTTTATTTTCCTATTCTTTTACGGGATTTTTGCAACCACGGGGATAAGTCACGCGCGAGACGCGCCGGCGGCACACGCCCTGTCCGCTTGTCCCCGCCCCGGCCGGCACGCCGAATACTGGACGGGTGCGCGAGGCATCCCGCCCGCGCCCCGCAGGGGACGCCACCAGCTATGTGCAAGAACATCGAACGCCCGGTTTCGCGGCTTGCCGGCCTACCGGCGTCTCTGTCGCGGCAAGAGGCCAGGACGCTCTATCTGCGGCTGCGCCGGAGACTGCGCCTGGCCGAGGCGAACGAGACATCCCCGCCGACCCTTTCCGGGGACAGGACACGGATCCGGGCGGCGCGATGCCGGGAAATCCGCTTCGGGCGGGACGGGTCCTGGCTCTATGACGCCAACCGGCTCATCGCCCTCCATCAGGCGGAAACCCTGCTGGACCGGGTGCTGGGCGCCGGGGAATGAGCGCTCCGCACCGTTGCGGTCCTCAAACGCGAAAGGCCGCCGCGATCCCTCGCGGCGGCCCTTGCATCAGGTCTCAAATCGACCGCCCGTCCAGGGACGGGCAGGATCTTACTTGCCGCGCTTGCGCTGCTGGCCAAGACCCATCTTCTTCGCGAGCTCCGAACGGGCCGCCGCGTAGTTCGGCGCGACCATCGGGTAGTCGCTCTGCAGGCCCCACTTCTCGCGGTACTCTTCCGGAGACATGTCGTAGTGGGTGCGCAGGTGACGCTTCAGCGACTTGAACTTCTTTCCGTCCTCGAGACAGATGATGTAGTCCGGCGTCACCGACTTCTTGATCGAAACGGCCGGGCGCAGGGGCTCCGGCTCCGGCTCGGCCGCCGCGCCGCTCGTGCGCTGCAGGGCGCCGTAAACCTCACTGATGAGGCCGGAAAGGTCGCTCGAGGCAACAGTGTTGTTGGACACATAGGCCGAAACGATATCGGCGGTCAGATCGATAAGATTGTCGTCAGCGACTGTCTCAGTCATTTGTTTCCCACCATTGGAGCCGAAACGGGTACGAAAATCACCGTCAGGAACCAAAGAAAAACGCTCCGCCTACTTCCGGATACTGGGTGGAGAGCGTTTCCGACCTTGATTCTGCCGGACAAAAGCCACGCCCGTCGTATATATCGGGATATCCTAGATCACAAGGGAAATTTTTGAGGTATCTGGCTGTTTAAGCTGTTTCACGATTGCGGAATTCGTTCCGCACAACAGTCTTCGCAGGATACCGGGGAAGCAGAATACGATTAATTCATGGCACAAAACGTGAATGACCGGTGGCACGACCACAACCGCACCACCGGAAAGATCACGCCTTGTCGCGCGGCATCTCGTCGATCTTGGTATCCGCGCAGGGCCGGTAGCCGACCTCGAGCGCAGCCTTGGCGAGCAGATGCGCCGCGACGGGAGCGGTCAGCAGGAAGAACACGACACCGGCGATCGCCCGCGTGATGACATCGATCTGATGCGCGTGGACCGCGAGCGCGATGAGCATCAGGCCGGAGCCGAGCGTGCCCGCCTTCGAGCCCGCATGCATGCGCATGTAGACGTCCTTGAGACGCAGGAGGCCGATGGCGGCAATGAGGGAAAACAGCGAGCCGATCACCAGGACGATGCCGACGGCAATCTCGAAGAGCGGTGTGGTCATCGTCCGGCCTCCTCCCGGGTCTGGCTCGCGCGGATCTCGTCCACGATGGTCGCGTCCTTCGCAAGGCCGCGGTTCAGCACGAAGCGCGCGAAGGCGACCGTCGCAAGAAAGCCGACCAGTCCGAGTGCGATGGCGATGTCGACATAGAGAAAATAGTCGGTCTGGACGCCGATGGCGGCGATGAAGCCGATACCGACGGCGACCAGCATGTCGAGGGCGACCACCCGGTCCGGGAGCGTGGGACCGCGCACCGTGCGAATGACGATCAGCACGAAGGCAATCGTCAGCAGCGCGAGACTGATCGACACGCAGACATCGAGGAAGCGCGCCGAGAAGACGGCGAGATCGGTCATCGGAAGGCCTCCAGGATCTTGCGTTCGAACCCGTTCTTGATGTCGTCGATCGTCGCCTGCGGGTCCGGCACGTCGATGCAGTGGACATAGAGGGTCTTGCGATCCTCGGACACATCCACCGACAGGGTGCCGGGGGTGAGCGTGATGAGGTTCGCCAGCATGGTGATCTCGAAATCACGATCCACGGTCAGCGGACAGGCGATGATGCCCGGAGAAAGCTCGATCTTCGGACGCAGGACAATGGCTGCGACGCGCAGCGCCGACAGCACCAGCTCATAGAGAAAGAGCGCCGCGAGGCTCGCCACCTGCCAGGCACGGCTGACGTAGCGGCCGGTGCCGACCTGTTCGCGGATGAGGCCCAGCGCCAGCGCTCCGAGCGCGAAGCCGAAAATCAGGTTGGCGACCTCGAAGCTGCCCGTGACCGCGCCCCAGGCAAGCGACATCAGGATGTTGATGAGAAAAAGGCCGATCATTGGGCAGCCTCCCCGAAGACGGAGCGAAGATAGCCAAGGGGATCGCTCAGGCTGGCGGCTCCCTTTCCGGCGAGTTGCATCATCGGCTCCGGTTGGACGCCGAGCAGGACGACGATCGCCAGAAGCACCAGAAGCGGGATCCAGACGTTGGCGCCGGTCGCGCCGGGGGCCGGAACCGAGAAGGTGGTGAGCGACCCGTCGGCCACGCCTTCCGCGCCGCCGCGCCAGAAGGCGTAGATCCACACCCGGCCGACCGCGATGGTGGTCAGGAAGCCGGTGACGAGGATCGCGCCCGCGATCCAGCCGTGGCCGGTCTGCAGCGCCGCGTCGACGAGGATCACCTTGGGCCAGAAGCCGGAGAACGGCGGCAGGCCCGCCACCGCGAAGCCGAGCATCAGGAACACGGCCGCGAAGGCCGGGCTGATGCGGTAGAGACCACCGAGCTCACGCAGCGAGTAGGAGCCGCCGAGACCGTTCATCATGCCGGCGGCCATGTAGAGCGCCGTCATGACGATGATCGAATGGACGGCGTAGAAGACCGCGCCGCCAAGCGCCGGCGTGGTGCCGATGGCAAGGCCCGCGAGCATGGACCCGATGCCGGAGATCACCAGGTAGCCGAGCAGCCGGCGCACGTCGGTCTGGGCAATCGCCCCGCACACGCCCGTCAGCATGGTCGCGATGGCGACGAGGGCGATCAGGTCGCCCAGGATCTCGCGCCCCTCGGGCATCATCAGGCCGAAGATGCGCAGCAGCGCATAGACGCCGACCTTGGTCAGAAGACCGGCGAAGACCGCCGCCACGACAATGCGCGGCGTGTGGTAGGAGGCCGGCAGCCAGAAGTTCACCGGGAAGGCGGCCGCCTTCATGGCGAAGGCCAGGAAGAACAGCACCGCGACGGTGAGCAACGGTCCGGACATGCCGGCCGAGCGCACCTTGATGGCGATGTCGGCCATGTTGAGCGTGCCCAGGATGCCGTAAAGCAGGCCGGTGGCGATCAGGAACAGCGTCGTGGCGATGATGTTGAGCAGCGCGTATTTGACCGCGCCGTCGAGCTGGCTGCGCTCGTTGCCGAGCACCAGCAGGCCGAAGGACGAGATCAGCAGGACCTCGAACCAGACATAGAGGTTGAACAGGTCGCCGGTCAGGAACGCCCCGCACACGCCCGTCATCATCAGCAGCAGGAACGGATAGAAGCCGTAGCGCCGCCCCGAGGTGTCGATGTCGGTCATGGCGTAAACGCCCGCCGCAAGCGCCACGATGGAGGAGGAAAACGCCAGCGTCGCGCCGAGCGGGTCGACGGTGAAGGCGATGCCGAAGGGCGGCAGCCAGTTGCCCGCGACCATGGTCAGCACGCCGTGGTCGATCACCCGCGCGAGCAGCGCGCCGCAGGCGGCGACCAGAAGCAGAAGCACCGCCACGCCTACGACCGGCTGCAGCCTGGTGTTCTTGCGCAGCATCAGGCAGAGCGCGCCGCCCATGGCGGTGATGACCAGCGGCGCGACGATCAGCCAGTCGGCGGCCGCCACCGGCTGGGTGCTCATCGCCTGGGAAATGTCCACGGAAATCTCGGAAGCGGCCATTCTCAATACCCTTGCGGCGGCGCGGTTTCGCCCGTCGGCTCGGCAACGCGCATCTCGCTCGCGTCATCGGTCCCCAGTTCCTGATAGGCGCGGAACGACAGCACCAACAGGAAGGCGAAGAAGGAGAAGGAAATCACGATCGCCGTCAGGATCAGCGCCTGGGGCAGCGGGTTGGCGATCGTCTCGCCAGGCGTCATCAGCGCCTCGGGGATGATCGGCGGCACCTCGCGCAGCAGACGTCCGGAGGTGAAGATCAGCAGGTTCACCGCATTGCCCAGAATGGCAATGCCCAGCAGGATGCGCACGAGCTGGCGCGACATCAGCAGGTAGACCGCGACGGTGAAGAACAGGCCGATCAGGATCGACAGGGCGGCTTCCATCAGTCGCTCTCCCTTTCCTCGAGCGCGAGCGCGATCGAGGAGATCGAGCCCACGACGACAAGATAGACCCCGATGTTGAAGAACAGCGGCGTCGACAGCGGCACTTCCACATTCGCCAGATGCAGGTACCACCACTGGCTGGTCATCCAGGCCTGGCCGGTGAAGAACGACGGCATGCCAGACAGGCCGGCGAGAAACACGCCGGCGGCGGAAATGCTCATCGGGTGGAAGGCGATCGCCCGGCGCACGGCGGCCACCCCGCAGGCGATACCGTAGATGGCGAAGGCGGAGGCCGCGATCAGGCCGCCGATGAAGCCGCCGCCCGGCTCATTGTGACCGCGCAGAAGCACGAAGATCGAGAACAGGACCATCAGCGCCGCCAGATAGGGAGCGATGGTGCGGAAGATGAGCGTTCTCATACGCGGGCCTCCTCGCGCTTTTCATGCGCCTCGTCGCCGGCGGCCCGGTCGAAGGCGGCCGCGCGGTCGGCCTTCGGCCGCACGCGGATCAGGGCCAGGACGCAAAGCCCCGTCAGCATGACCACCGAGATCTCGCCGAAGGTGTCGAAGCCGCGGAAGTCGACCAGGATCACGTTCACGATGTTCCGGCCATGGGCGATGGTGCGGCTGTAGGCCTCGAAGAAGTCCGACAGCGAGCGATCGAACGGCAGCTGCGTGATGCGGATCAGCAGCGCGGCGAAGCCGAAGCCGACCGCCGCCGCGATGGTCCCGTGGATCAGCCGCGGCAGCATCGGACGATGGTCGCGCGGCTGCAGGTTCAGGCGGGTCATGACGAGGGCCAGGATCACCACCGACAGGGTTTCCACCAAGAACTGGGTGAAGGACAGGTCCGGCGCGCCGAAGAGCATGAAGATCAGCGCCACCGCGAAGCCCTGGATGCCGAGCGAGACGATGGCCGTCAGGCGCGTGCGTGCGACCAGCACCGCATAGAGGCCCGAGGCGGCGATCAGCAGGACACCCCACTCGTAGAAGCGGAAGGACGGCCAGGAGATCGCCGAGGGCCAGTTGCCGGTCGAGACCAGCGGCACGAGGATCGCGAGCGCGGCGAACAGGAACGTCATCGTCATGTAGACGTCGAGCCTGCCTCCCTGCACAGCGCGCGTCAGGCGGGTCGAGAGCGTCACGATGCCCGCGATCCCCTGGTCGAAGCCCCGGTCCGGGCCCCAGCCGATGGCCGCGAGCACGCCGGCCATGGCGCCACGCAGCCGGTCGAGCGACAGGTACAGGACCACGCCGAGCGCGATAGTCACCAGCGACAGGATCAGCGGCGCGCCGATATAGGTCGGGATGAGATGCAGCACGACATCCGAACGCTCGCCAAGGATGGAGGTCACCACCGGCGCGATGAACATCTCGCCCGTCGCATGGGCAAGCAGCGCCGCCGCAAGACCGGTGAGCGACAGCGCGACGGGACCGGCGAACAGGAGCAGCGGCCCCTCGTGGGCATGCTTGGGCGTCTCGACCTTCGGCCCCATGAAGGGCTTGATGGCGACGGCGGCGGCGATCACCAGCATGAGCGCGTTGCCGAGCACGGCAGTTGCCGTGACCAGAAGGCCGGCCGTGCCGGCCCCTTCCATCGCGTACCAGGTGCCAGCGTACATGTACTCCTTGGCGATGAAGCCGATGAAGGGCGGCAGGCCGCACATGGACAGCGCCGCGAGACAGGCGGCGGTGAAGGTCACCGGCATGGCACCGCGCAGGCCACCGAGCTTCGTCACGTCGCGGGTGCCGGCTTCATGATCGATGGTGCCGGCGACCATGAACAGCGCGCCCTTGAAGAGCGAGTGGGCGAGCAGGTAGAGCGCCGCGCCCTCGATGGCCCGCTCCCAGCTCGTGCCGGTCAGCATGACCAGCAGGCCGAGCGAGGCGACCGTCGTGTAGGCCAGCATCAGCTTGAGGTCGGTCTGGCGCACGGCCAGAAGCGTGCCGACGAGCAGCGTCACGCCGCCAAAGAGCGGCAGGATCGTGGTCCACAACGCCGTGTCGCCCAGCACCGGATGCATGCGCATCAGCAGGTAGACGCCCGCCTTCACCATGGTCGCCGAATGCAGGAAGGCCGACACGGGCGTCGGCGCCTCCATGGCGTTGGGAAGCCAGAAGTGGAAAGGGAACTGCGCCGACTTGGTGAAGGCGCCGCCCAGCACCAGGACCAGCACCAGCGCGTAGAACGGACTCTCACGCAGCATGTCGCCGGAGGCGAGCACACCGGCCATCGAGGTCTCGCCGGTGAGCGACATGATGAGCAGGAAGCCCGCCAGAAGCGACAGGCCGCCACCGCCGGTCACCACCAGCGCCTGCAGCGCGGCGCGGCGCGAGGCGGTGCGAAGGTGATCGAAGCCGATCAGCAGGAACGACGTGATCGACGTCAGCTCCCAGAAGACGAACAGCGTCATCAGGTCGTTGCCGAGCACCAGCCCCAGCATCGCGCCCATGAAGAGGAACAGGAACGAGAAGAACCGCCCCTGATGCGGATGCCCCTTCAGGTATCCGCCCGCGTAGAGAATGATGAAGGTGCCGATGCCGGAGATCAGCAGCGCGAAAAGCGTCGAGAGACCGTCGATGAGGAAGGACAGGTTGACCCCGTAGGACGGGATCCAGGACATCGACGGCGTGAATCGTGCGCCTTCGGCCACTTCGGGCGCGAGCCCGGCGAAGAAGAGGAAGACCGCGGCCGGAACAAGCGCCAGCGGCCATGCGGCATTGTGGCCCATCGCCCGTGTCAGGACCGGCGCCAGGGCGGCGGCGGCGAACGGGGCCAGGACGGCGATGAACGTCGCCTCGGAACCTGGGAGCGGCATGGGCCTCCTCGAAACTGCTTGTCGAAACTGATGACCCGAAAGGCCTCGAATCGACCTTGTAATGGCGTAACGGTTAAGAAATTCGCCTCACATATAACCGCCACATCCCCCCGGGCAAGCGATTTACGCATGTCTTCGCAAGCTTTTCGACGCGAGACATTGCCCCATTGTCACGGGCAAGCCCCGCTCCTATTTGTAGCTGTCGGCACCAGTCCGTCCGCGGGCCCGGATCTTGGGAACACCGGCGCGGGATTTGTTGAACACCCCGAGATTGCCGCCCGCCATGTCCGCGCGCGGAGCGTTCAGACGAGGATCACAGCATGACCGAAACAGCCTCACGCCCCCGCGTCACCAAGAGCGAGGCCGAGTGGCAGGCCGAGCTGACGCCGGAGCAGTTTCACGTGCTGCGCCGCTCGGGCACCGAGCGCCCCTTCACCGGCCCCTACTGGAACACCTTCGAGACCGGCCTCTATTCCTGTGCCGGATGCGGCGCACCACTCTTCCGCTCGGACACGAAATTCGACGCGGGCTGCGGCTGGCCGAGCTTCTTCGAGGCCGTAAGCCCCGATGCGGTGACCGAGATCACCGACCACTCGCACGGCATGGTGCGCACGGAGATCCGCTGCGCGGCCTGCGACGGACATCTCGGCCACGTCTTCCCGGACGGCCCGCCGCCGACCGGCCTGCGCTATTGCATGAACGGGCTGGCGATGACCTTCACGCAGGAGTGAGGGAAGACAGGCGTCCCGCGCCTGCCCGCCCCCCCGCCTTCAGTCGTCGTGGCGGATAATGCCGGTGAGTGCACCGACAAAGATCGCCGCGACGACCCAGGTGAGAAAGAGTTGAACTTTCTGCAGCACGTCGCTGAAGCGATCCCTCCACCCCCTCGCCGGCAATTGGACCCAGGCGGATTCCTGCCCCAAGTCCACAAAGGGCAGCAGCATATCAAACGCATAGAGTTCACTGTTGAACATCTGATAACTGCGCCCCGCTTCCGTATGACGCATCCAGGTCGCGGACGGATTGGTCACAGGCGGGCTTGAGGCGTTCACGATCCTCCGCCACTCGTCCGACAACAGGACAGCTTCGGACGCCGGAACGAAGCGCCCCGAACTCCAGTCGGCACGGATCTGCGGCGTCTGCATCAGGGCATAAAACAGCAATATCCAAATCGCAGACCAAGGTCGCAGACCAAAGCCCACTGCCGTGCCGACAAGACCACTCCAGATGCGATAGGGAAGATTTCGGACCCTGATGGCAATGCGCTGCAGGGGCGAGTCCGCCTCTCTCAGTAGTCGCTCACGTGCTTCGCGCCGCTTTTGCGCCTTCCGCCAGCTGCGGACAGCGGTCTCCGCCTCGTGATCGCCGCTCCGGCCAAAAGCCCCTATAAGTTGATCATAGGGCTGAAAATGGAATTTTCCATTGTGACAGGAGCCCGTTCGAAGCCAGCGTACACGCTCGCTGTGCGCGCTACCGTCGATCCGATCATAGGTCAGCCCCACAAGGCGGACCTTCTTCATCGCCTTCAGGCCGCTCCAGTCATCGACCAGCGTTCCGACACGCGCGAAGGCAAGGTTGACGCAGCCCTTTGCGTAGGCCACCTGCCGCCAGACAAAGCTCTTGCCGACCCGCAGGCGCCCGGCGTCGATCGCCATGCCTCCGCAACCGTTCAGTTTCACGGCCATACAAGACAAGTGGCCGGCGATCCGGGCTCCGGCCAGGTTTACCGTCCCCCTGGTCTCGATCTCGTCGAGCGTGAGATCTCCCGCGATATTGCAGTCGGCAGCCGCAAGGCTTTTCAGTCGCCCCCCGGTCAGATCGAGACTCTTCAGCCTGGCCCGCGTGACGCTAATCCCGTCCGGAAACACGCAATCCCTGAGCACCGTCGCGCTGTGCGCAGTCGTCTCGCTCAGGTCGAGCAAACCGTCGATCCAGGCACCATGGACCCGGATGCCATGCTCATGTGTCCGGAACTGCTCGCAGCCGCCGAGGATCAGGTAGCGCAGCAGGTCCGCTCGGATCGTCCGCTCGGGCGTGGCGCGTTTCGGCCGCATACCGTCACCAAACACGACCAGTTCGCCGCTCTGGCATTCAGCAAGAAGCCGTTCCTCGGCCGGCGTAAGTTCACCGGCGCGGCGCATCTCTTCAATCTGCGTGTAGCTGCGGATGAGCGCCATCGGCCCCGGTCAATTGCTTGCGTGAAATACAACCGCCAGGATATCAGGACGGGCAGCCCCCACAAGTCTGGATATGCGACAGGGATCACCAGACGGGCGGCGTGGTGATCCAGAGAATGCGGGTCGGGCCATTGGCGATGTTGCGAAACTTGTGCGGCAGCGTGCTTTCGAAATAGAAGCTGTCGCCCTCCGCGAGCCTGTAGACGGCCCCGTCGACATAGAGCTCGAGCCGCCCCTCGAGAACGACGCCGCATTCCTCGCCCTCGTGATTGTAGGGATCCTCGCCCGAGCCGCCATCCGTCTCCAGCGCGATCTCCATCACCTGCAGCGCACCCTCATCGCGTGCCGTCAGAAACTCCTTCACCATGCCCTTGTCGCCGAAATCGGCACGCCGGCGCTGGTTGATCCGCACGATACGGCGGCTTTCCTGTTCAAGGGCCGCCTCCGCATCGCCAAAGAGCGCGTGAACGGAGATCTCCAGCACGTTGCACACCGCGCGCAAGACGCGGATCGACGGCGAGGAGATGCCGCGCTCGATCTGGCTCAGCAGACCGACGGACACATTGGCCGCTTCCGCGACCCGCTGCAGCGACAGGCCACGTGCCTGACGCGCCCGGCGCACCGCCAGCCCAAGCGTGCGATCGTCTTCCGTCGGCTCGTCGCCGGTCTCCGCAACACCAGGAGCCTGCGATCCGGAAATCGTCATACCTTCATACGCCCCAAATTCACCACCATGAAAAACCGCCCGTCCGGACTGGACCGCCGATCCGGAGAGCGAGACGCCGGGAAGGGTAAGCGAGATCAATCGGATCGGCAAACCAAAACCAATCAGCCTCCTCAAAAGCCCCCACTTCTTCACCATCATGAACCCCGTGACGAAACCGGGATTGAAACTCTCCAACTTTTCATTATGGTGAAAATCAGGATAGCCGAACGAGATATCCACGCATCCCCGCCTTCGTTCGCCCGCACGGACCGGCAGTGGTGCAACCAGACAACCAAAGGGGAACACGCATGATGAAGAAGCTCGCCGCCACACTGGTCGTATCCATCGGCCTGGCCACGCCCGCGCTTGCCGAGGACCTCACCGTCGGTGTCACCACCACCGGCGTGCCGTTCACCTTCGTGGACACCGCGACCCAGAAGCCGACCGGCGCCATGGTCGACATCGCCGAAGCCATCGCCTCGGACACCGGCATGACCGCCAAGTTCGAGCTGACCGCCTTTTCCGCCCTGATCCCGGCCCTGACCACGGGCAAGATCGACCTGATCTCCGCCGGCATGTTCGCCTCGGACAAGCGCAAGGAAGTGGTCGACTTCTCGACCGGCGTCTACACCTATGGCGACGCCATGTTCGTGGCGGCGGACGACGACACCGCCTATACGGTGGACATGCTGAAGGGCGAGGCCGTCGGCGCCCAGGTCGGCACGGTGTTTGCCGACAAGCTGAACGCGCTGGGAATTTTCAGCGAGGTGAAACAGTATGATTCCCTCGCCGACATCATGCGCGACGTTAAGCTCGGCCGCATCAAGGCCGGCTTCGGCGACAAGCCCATCGTCGCCTACCAGATCTCCCAGAACCCGGGCTTCGGCGTCCGCCTCGTCGAGGGCTACGAGCCCATGAGCCAGGGTACCGTGGCGCTCGCCGTGGCAAAGGACAATCCCGAGCTTCTCGAGACGGTCAATGCGGCGCTCGCCAAGATGAAGGAGAGCGGCGAACTGGCGAAGATCTTCGCCAAATACGGCCTCTGAGACGGTCGCAGCCACCCGACGCGGGGTGAGCCGGCCGCCGGTTCGCCCCGCAGCCGTTCACCGTCACAGGCACCCCGCAGATGAGCACGTTCCTCTCCCAGTCCGCCGAATACCTTCCCTTCCTCCTGTCCGGCGTCTGGCTGACCATCGCCGTCACCGTGCTGTCGCTGGCCCTGGCGACGGCACTCGGGCTGGTCTGGGCGCTCTGCCGCACGTCCGGCATCGCCGCCCTCGCCACCCCCGTCCGCCTGCTCGTGGAGTTCATCCGCGGCATCCCGATCCTGGTCATCCTGTTCTACATCTACTTCGTGATGCCGGAGATCGGCCTCGATCTCACCGCCTTCCAGGCGGGCGTGATCGGACTGGCGCTGACCTATTCCTGCTACATCGGCGAGACGTTCCGCGCCGGCATCGAGGCGGTCGACCGGGGCCAGATCGAAGCGGCGAAGTCCATCGGGATGCGCCAGGGCCTGATGATGCGCAGGGTGGTGCTGCCACAGGCGTTCCGGATCGTCGTTCCGCCCTACGCCAACAACATCATCATGCTACTGAAGGATTCCTCGCAGGTCTCCGTCATCTCGGTCGCCGAACTGACGATGCAGGGCAAGATGCTGGCGTCCTCCACCTTCAACAACCTGACGGTCTTCACGCTGGTCGCGCTGCTCTACCTGTGCCTGACGCTGCCGCTGAACTTCGTCATGCGCCGCGTTGAAGTGGCGATGGGGAAAGCCCGATGATCACCTTCGACAATGTTCACAAGTCCTATGGCACCCACGAAGTGCTGAAGGGCATCGACGCCGAGATCGGCAAGGGAAAGGTGGTCTGCCTGATCGGGCCGTCAGGCTCCGGCAAGTCCACACTGCTTCGCTGCGTCAACGGCCTGGAGACGTACCAGCAGGGCCGCATCGCCATCAACGGCGAGACGGTCGATGCGGGCAGCGCGGGCATCCATGCCATCCGCACACGGGTGTCCATGGTGTTCCAGCGGTTCAATCTCTTTCCGCACCGGACCGCGCTTGAAAACGTCATGGAGGGGCCCGTCCACGTGCTGCGGGAAAACCCGCGCGAGGTGCGCGAGCGCGCCGAGTCCCTGCTGCAGCGGGTGGGACTGTCCGAAAAGACGGACGCCTATCCCGCCGCCCTCTCCGGCGGACAGCAGCAGCGCGTGGCAATCGCCCGCGCCCTCGCCATGCGCCCCGAGGCCATCCTGTTCGACGAGCCCACGTCCGCGCTCGACCCGGAGATGGTCGGCGAGGTGCTGCAGGTGATGCGCTCGCTCGCCGAGGAGCACATGACCATGCTCGTCGTCACCCACGAGATCCAGTTCGCGCGCGAAGTGGCCGACCATGTGCTGTTCCTCGACGGCGGACGGATCGTCGAACAGGGGCCGGCGGCGGAGATGCTGCGCAATCCGCAGCACGAACGCACACAGGATTTCCTGCGCAGGGTCACCCATCCCGTCTGAGGCCAGTCACATGTCCCACACCATTCCCTCGCTCTGGGCGGCGCCCGCCCGCCCGCCGCTCGATCTTCCCGCCCCCGAGGGCGAGATGCGCGCGGAGGTCGCGATTGTCGGCGCCGGCTTCACCGGCCTCTCGGCGGCGCTCCGGCTTGCCGGCGGGGGAGCCTCCGTGATCGTTCTCGACACCCATGCGCCCGGCTTCGGGGCCTCGGGCCGCAACGGCGGTCAGATCATCCCCGGCATCAAGATCGACCCGGACGGGATCGACAGGGTCTACGGCGAAGCCACGACGGATTTTGCCGGGAAAACGGCCGACACCACTCTCGCGCTGATCGAAGCCCATGACATCGATTGCGACGCGCATCGGGACGGCTGGATCCAGGGCAGCGTGAAGAAGGCCCATCTGGCGCAGATCGAGCGGCGCGCGGAGCAGTGGCGAAAGCGCGGTGCCAACGTGGCGCTGCTCTCGCGTGAAGAGGTCCGCGCCCGGACAGGATCGGCGATCTTCGAGGGCGGCTGGTTCGACGGGCGGGCCGGCAGGCTCCACCCCCTGAATTACGCAACGGGCCTCGCCGAAGCCGCTCGGACGGCAGGGGCGGACATTCGCGTCGGCGCCGCCGCGACGCAGCTTGCCCGGCAGGGGCGGGACTGGCGCATCGACCTTGCCAATGGCGCGAGCGTGACGGCGGGCCAGGGGATCGTCGCCACCAACGGATACAGCGGACCGCTGTTTCCCGAACTGAGGGCCAGCCTCGTTCCGGCCGGCAGCTTCCAGGTCGCGACGGCTCCGCTTCCAGAGGTGTTGCTTTCGCGCATCCTTCCCGGGCGGTCCGTGGTCTCGGACACGCGCCGCGTCGGAAACTATTTCCGGATCGGCCCGGAAAACCGCCTGATGATGGGCGCGCGCGGCACGTTCACCGACACTCCGGCCGATACGGCATTCGCCCGGGTGACGGGCGATCTGCACGCAACCTTTCCAGAGACGCGCGACCTGCCCATTGCCTACCGCTGGACGGGACGCGTGGCCATGACGGCCGACCACCTGCCCCACGTTCACCAGCCCCTGCCGGGCCTTGTCATGGCAGCCGGATACAACGGTCGCGGCGTTGCGCTGTCGAGCGCCCTGGGGACCGCCATCGGCGCGCATCTTCTCGACGCCGCGCGACCTCTCCCCTTCCGCTTCACCGACATTCGGCCGCTTCCTGTTCACGCCCTGCATCCGGTCTACGCAACTCTGGCGATCTGGTACTACCGGCTGCGCGACGCACTGGAGAGCTGACCGCGATCCGGCGACCTCTCAGATCCCGTTTCGCGCCAGAAATGCCGCGATGGCGGTCACGACCTCCGCCTCGCGCTCACGGTGGAGAATGTGGCCGGCGCCCTTCATCAGAAGCAGGTCACCGCGATCCCCCGCGATCCGGCGGGCGTGGTCGGGCGATCCGTACTGGTCCGCGTCCCCATGCACGGCAAGCACGGGGCAGCCTGCGCTGGCAATCGCCTCGTCCAGTGTCCAGCCGGCGAAGGCGGGATCGAGCCAGGTCCGCGTCCAGAACTCGACCACGAAGCGGGCCTTGTCACCATGGTGGCGGGCCAGGCGGGCGAGGTTTGCCTCCTCCAGAAACGTCTGTTCGGCCTGGCGAATGCCGGCAAGCGTGCGCTCTTCCGCAAAGGACTGGGCGGCGAGCGTCACCAGCCCGGCACAATGCTCCCGCAAGCGGGCCGCCGTCTCGACCGCCATGCAGCCGCCGACCGAGTGACCGCAGGCAACGAAACGCGTAAAGCCCAACGCCTCCTGCAGAAGCGGCACGCTCCCGACGCCTTCACGCGCGATGAAATCGAAGCCCGGACGCCGGCCCAACGGATCCGAACGACCGAAGCCCAGCCGGTCGTAGGCAATGACGCGGCGCCCGGTCTCCCGGGCAAGGCGTTCGGGAAACCGCTTCCATAGGGAAACGCAGCCAAGCGACTCGTGAAACAGGACGAGAGGCGGCAGGCCGACATGGCTCCCCTCCGGATGCGGCATCCACGCGCGCACGAAGCGACGCGCGCCCTCCGGCCCGACGGCCATATCCCGCACGGCAAGCCCCTCAGCCGCTTCGGCGTTCGCCGACATGTTCACCGTCTCCACTCCCTTGCGCCTTCCACCGGCGCCGGCCGTGCTACCCGCCCGGCGTCCGGGCTCTCGCCCGGGCCTGCTCCTGCGCGTCGGAGATACGCGACATGTTGACCTCGATCCAGTCCGCCAACGCCCGCACGCGGGTCGCGGCTTCGCGACCGAGGTCCGTCAGCGTGTAGTCCACATGCGGTGGCACCACCGGATAGGCGCGCCGGTCGACGAAACCGTCCGCCTCGAGCTGCTGGAGCGTCTGGGACAGCATCTTCTCGCTCACGCCACCGATCTTGCGCCTCACCTCGGCAAAGCGCAGCGTGCCGTCGAGCAGCGCGAGAAGCACGAGCACGCCCCAGCGGCTGGTCAGATGCTTGAGCACCTCCCGCGAGGGACAGCCGACATCGAAAAGCTCGCCCCGGCGCAGGCGCTCCGACAGCGACACCTCCCCGGAGCCGGTTGCACCGGCAGCCCCGCCGACAGTCGCGATACTTTTCATCCCTGCAGACATTTCAACCTCTTGCGCCTGCCCATTCAAGGGTCTCGCGGCAGCTGCCCGACTTCATACTAACCTTTATGTGCGTACTTACAATTTGAAAGCAAGAGGCGCATATGGCAGTCAACCGGCCTCACGCGAGCGGGGCCGATCCGAAGCAAGGAGACAGATCCATGATCGCAGTAACCGGCGCCAGCGGCGCACTTGGCCGCCTTGTCATCGAGCGCCTGCTCGGGACGGAAGCCCCCTCCTCCATCCGCGCCCTCGCCCGCAGCCCGGAAAAGATCGCCGATCTCGCCGCGCGTGGCGTCGAGGTGGTCGAGGCCGACTATGACCGGCCCGAGACCCTGACGCCGGCGCTGACCGGCGTGGACCGGCTTCTTCTCGTCTCCTCCAGCGAGGTCGGAAAGCGCGCGCCCCAGCACAGAGCCGTGATCGAGGCCGCACGGGCTGCGGGCGTCGGACTGATCGCCTACACCAGCATTCTCAACATCGACAGCTCGCCGATGATCCTGGCCGAGGAACACCGGGAGACCGAGGCCATGCTGGCCGGCTATCCCGGCACGGTCGTCCTGCTGCGCAACGGCTGGTACCTGGAGAACTACTTTGGCGACGTGGCCGCGGCACTCGCCCACGGCGCGGTGGCCGGAACCTCCGGCGAGGGGCGCATTTCCGCCGCCGCTCGCAGCGACTACGCCGACGCGGCCGCAGCCGTCCTGCGCGACCCGCCGGCGACCTCGACAACCCATGAACTGGCCGGCGACACCGGCTTCACCCGCGCGGAGCTCGCCGCCGAGATCGGCCGCCAGACAGGCCGCGAGATCGCCTTCGCCAACATGGGCGAGGCCGAGTTCGCCGCGCTGCTGGTGAAAGCCGGACTTCCCGAGGGGTTCGCCGCCGTCGTCGCGGATGCCGACGCGGCTGCCGGCAAGGGCGCGCTCTACAGCGACAGCACCGCGCTCTCGACGCTTGCGGGTCACCCGACGAAGACACTGGAAGCAGCCGTGCGCGAGGCCCTGACCGCCGCCGGCTGACAGGGGAACGGGGCCGGCGCGGGATCGCTTCCCGCGTCGGCCCTGCTTGACCGCCTCATCCCTCCCATGGCCGCGCAAAGCCGCGAGCCTCTCGCCGGACATTGGAAACTTTTTCCCGGGCCCTGCGGCCGCGAGGTTCGTACGCCCTTGCAGCTTCGCCACATGAGGGCGCAAAAAGACCGTCCCGAGACACCTCACCCGGACGGCAGACATGAACGACGAAATCTCCCGCGAGCACAAGCCGGCGCTGGTCATCACCTATTGCCGGCACTGCAACTGGATGCTGCGCGCGGCCTGGATGGCACAGGAGCTTCTGTCCACCTTCTCCGAGGAGATCGGTTCGGTGACGCTCGTGCCGGGCACGGGCGGCATTTTCACCATCACCTGCGACGGCGCGCCGGTCTGGGACCGCAAGGCGGATGGCGGCTTCCCGGAAGCCAAGGTGCTGAAGCAACGCCTGCGCGACCTTGTCTGGCCGGACAGGGACCTGGGCCACTCGGACGGGCACAGGCGGGAAGGGTGAAGAGGGTAAGTCCTTGTCAATGAAACCGATGTCGTCCTATCTGTGAACCAATTGGGGGCGAGCAGTCATGGTCCAGGCGGTTCTCTATCACAAGCTCGACAGCGCTTATGACGACATTACCGGGGAACGATACCATTTCCCGAAAATGTACCTGAGCCGCATAGAGCAAACGATCGGCGACTGGATCGTCTACTATGGCCCGATCCCGAAGCGGCGGGGTCGGTTCTACAGTGGCCTCGCCAAAGTTCGCGAGATCGTCGGTGACCCAAACCTAGCCAGCCACTTCTACGCTTACCTGGACGACTATCTCGATTTCGATCGCCTCGTCGACTACGCGGAAGAAGGAGGCTACGAGACGAAAATGTTTCGCGCTGATGGCTCCGTGAATCCCGGGCGCTCAATTCAAGCCGTACGCCTGCTGCTTCCCACCGAATTCGCTGCCATCGTTCAAGCTGGGCTTGCCAACCCCGATGAGTGGCCGGACAGGATTGACCCGCCCGACACTGCGCCTTCGGTCCCAGGTTTTGGTGATGTATCGCAAACGCCCTTCATCAGCGATGAATACGAACGTCCTGTCATTTCCCAACTGCTCAACCGGCCCTTTCGTGACGCCAAGTTTCGCCAGAACATTCGCAAGATTTATGATCGGACCTGCGCCTTTACCGGCCTGAGGCTCATCAACGGTGGCGGTCGTCCGGAGGTTGAAGCCGCGCACATCCAGCCTGTGGAGCATGGCGGATCGGATTCAATCCAAAACGGAATCGCGCTCTCGGGAACGGTTCACTGGATGTTCGACCGAGGCCTTCTGTCGCTGGGAGATGACTTCAGTATTCTGCCGTCCCGGCAGTTGAACTATGATGTGTCGCATCTTCTACACCGAGACATGAAGGCACGGGTTCCCGAACAGCCGCACCTTCAACCTCACCCCCACTATCTGGCCTGGCACCGGGAAAACATCTTCAAGAGCTGATGTCTCCTGACACCGTTGTGTCAGCATGTCGCGAGGTTGCGGAGGACAAAGCCGGAACGCGGGGTTTTCGAACGGCGGCTTTGGGACCATATTGCCGCCATGGCAAAGCGACCGTCCTCCCCTTCCCGTTCCTCCACTCCTTCCGACCGCGGGGCCGCGTCCGGCGACGACCTGCCGCCGGCGGGCACGGGCACACCTGATGGCGACGGATTCGGCGAGGCACCCCAGGCCGCGTTCGAGGGCGTGCCGCTGACCGGCCCTGTCTCCGGCTGGGCAAGCCAGATCGAGGAAGACGCGCCGCCTCGCGCCGAGCCCACGCGGGCGAAGGGCAAGGCCGCGAAGGAACAGGGCAAAGGCACCGCCAGAACCGAAAAGCCGGCCCGTTCGGCGCGCGGCACCTCCATGGGCGCGACCAGCGATCCCCGCGAGCGGGCCTCGGGCGGGCTGAACCCGGTC
This sequence comes from Stappia sp., assembly GCA_002722295.1. GTDB lineage: Bacteria > Pseudomonadota > Alphaproteobacteria > Rhizobiales > Stappiaceae > Stappia. Next base: position 86,859 of record PBLF01000032.1, read on the forward strand.
GCCGGCCTCGACATGAGTCTGGAGGACGCCGAGGAGCTTCTGGCAAAGCAGGTTGCCGAGACCAAAAAGCGCAACAAGGGCAAGGGCAAGGCCGCCAAGCCGGTGATGTCGGACGGCACCACCGGCCACACTGCGACCGTCGAGGCGCTGTCGGCGCTGATCGAGAGCGGCAATCCGCTGCACAAGAACGGCGAGGCCTGGGCGCCGCACCGCCCCGCCCGGCCGGAGAAGTCCGAAGGCGGCGTGCCGATCAAGCTTGTTTCGGAGTACGAGCCGAGGGGCGACCAGCCGACAGCCATCGCGGATCTGGTGGAGGGCCTGTCCGCCGAGGACAAGACGCAGGTCCTGCTTGGCGTCACCGGCTCGGGCAAGACCTACACGATGGCGCAGGTGATCTCCCGCACCCAGCGTCCGGCGCTGATCCTGGCGCCCAACAAGACGCTGGCGGCCCAGCTCTATGGCGAGTTCAAGAGCTTCTTTCCCGACAACGCGGTCGAGTATTTCGTCTCCTACTACGACTATTACCAGCCGGAAGCCTATGTTCCGCGCACGGACACCTACATCGAGAAGGAAAGCTCGGTAAACGAACAGATCGACCGGATGCGCCATTCGGCGACCCGCGCGCTGCTGGAGCGCGACGACGTGATCATCGTCGCCTCGGTGTCCTGCATCTACGGTATCGGCTCGGTTGAGACCTACACCGCCATGACCTTCGCGCTGGAGGTGGGCGAGCGCATCGACCAGCGCCAGCTTCTCGCCGATCTCGTTGCGCTCCAGTACAAGCGCAACGACGCGGCCTTCCAGCGCGGAACCTTCCGTGTGCGCGGCGACACGGTCGAGATCTTCCCCGCCCACTACGAGGACCGGGCCTGGCGCGTGTCACTGTTCGGCGACGAGATCGAGGCCATCACGGAGTTCGACCCGCTCACGGGACAGAAGCAGGGCGAGATGAAATCCGTGAAGGTCTACGCCAACTCGCACTATGTGACGCCCAAGCCGACGCTTGCCCAGGCGATCAAGTCCATCAAGAGCGAGATGAAGCATCGGCTGGAGGAACTCACCGCCCACGGCCGCCTGCTGGAAGCGCAACGACTGGAACAGCGCACGCTGTTCGACCTGGAAATGCTCGAGGCGACGGGCTCCTGCGCCGGCATCGAGAACTACTCGCGCTACCTGACCGGCCGCGCGCCGGGCGAGCCGCCCCCCACCCTGTTCGAGTACCTGCCGGACAACGCGCTCGTCTTCGCCGACGAGAGCCACGTCACCATTCCGCAGATCGGCGGCATGTACCGGGGCGACTTCCGCCGCAAGGCAACGCTGGCGGAATACGGCTTCCGCCTGCCCTCCTGCATGGACAACCGCCCGCTGCGCTTCGAGGAGTGGGACGCCATGCGGCCGCAGACCGTCTGCGTCTCCGCGACACCGGGCAACTGGGAGATGGAGGAAGCCGGCGGCGTTTTCGCCGAGCAGGTCATTCGTCCCACCGGCCTCGTCGACCCGCAGATCGACATTCGTCCGGCCTCCGCGCAGGTCGACGACCTTCTGGGCGAGGTGCGCGAGGTCGCCGCCAAGGGCTACCGCACGCTGGTGACCGTGCTCACCAAGCGCATGGCCGAGGACCTCACCGAGTACCTGCACGAGAACGGCGTGCGCGTGCGCTACATGCACTCGGACATCGACACGCTGGAGCGGATCGAGATCATCCGGGACCTGCGGCTCGGCGCCTTCGACGTGTTGGTGGGCATCAACCTGCTGCGCGAGGGCCTCGACATTCCCGAGTGCGCGCTGGTGGCCATTCTCGACGCGGACAAGGAGGGCTTCCTGCGCTCGGAAACCTCGCTGATCCAGACCATCGGCCGCGCGGCGCGAAACGTGGACGGCAAGGTCATCCTCTATGCGGACCGCAAGACCGGTTCCATGGAGCGCGCCATCGCGGAGACGAACCGCCGCCGCGAGAAGCAGCAGGCCTACAACGAGGAGCACGGCATTACGCCCGAGAGCGTGCGCCGTTCCATCGGCGACATTCTGGAAAGCGTCTACGAGCAGGACCACGTCACGGTCGAGGCGGGCTTTGCAGAGGACGGCAATCTCGTCGGCCACAACCTCAAGGCCCACATCGAGGACCTGGAGAAGAAGATGCGCGAGGCGGCGGCCGATCTCGAGTTCGAGACGGCGGCCAGGCTGCGCGACGAGGTCAAGCGGCTGCAGGAAACGGAACTCGCGCTTGCCGACGATCCGCTGTCGCGCCAGTCCGCCGTCGACGGCAAGACCGGCGGTTACAAGGGCGACAAGAAGTATGGCGCGAGTGCGAACTTGCCTAACACGTCAAAAGTGCGCAAGAATTCCCTGGACGAGATGACCGTGGGCCGGACGGAGGTGCCGCTGTCGTCGGGGCCGCTGCCGTCGAAACCCGTTGCGGGCAAGGACGGGGCATCCCCGGAAGACGACGTGAAGCCTCTGGTGCGTGGCAAGATCGGGGCCGGGTCCTACGAGGATCCAGCGGAGGAGAAGCGCCGCCGTGGCCGCCCGAAGAAGAGCGGGCGTCCGGGGCAGTAGGGCCGCCTCGGCGGCAACTCGCGAAGACAAGGTGTTGCGGGCCGCTGTCGGGATTGCTTGCGAGGTAATCCTGGGCCTGGTCGGCCCGCCTTCGGGTCTGCGGATCAAGAAGCCGCCGACCAGGCACCCTTGGTGTCGCGGCAGGATCTTTTATCAGCGCCTGAAGACCGGGCGCCTGAAGACTGGGCGGCTCTCGACGTTGCCGATGAGCCACAGTGTTTGTATTCCTGTCCCGCTCCGGCTCACGACGGGCTTGTTGTTTCATTCGTTTGATTGACTTGGAAAGGAACTGGTATGACGCGAACGTCAAGAATGGCCCAGGTGCTCGTCATTTCCGCTCTGGCCATCTCCGGTGTCCCATTTACGGCGTACGACGGAGGCCTCGCGCAGGCCGCATCCAGCAACAAGTCCTGGAACGACTTGGCCAAATCCTGGAACGACCCCGACTTTCCGGGCATCGACCCGTCCCAGCGCGCCCATTACAGCTGCACGTTCGACCTCAAGCGCTTCCGCATGAAGCATCAGCAGGTAAAATATTCCGCCTTCGCGAGAGGTCGAGCATTTACAATTACCGGGATGAAGGGTTGCGGCATGAGCGTAGGACAGAGATCCCAGGCCATTGCCGACAAACTCGCGCTCAAGAAGTGTCGCGAGGTCGCTCGCAATCCCGACAAGTGCTACGTCTCCGATCGCACCATCGAAAAGTAAGCGGCCCTCACTCCTCCGGTTCGGTCTCGAAGCGCAGGGGGAAACCATTGGCCTTGGCGAGTTCGGTGGCTTCCGTCGCCTTGGTCTCGGCGACATCGCGGGGAAAGACGGCAACGACGCAGACGCCCTGCTGGTGCGCCGTCATCATGACGCGGACCGCATCGGACTCGCCCATGCGGAAGACGACGGCGAGCACCTGCACGACAAACTCGCGCGGCGTGAAGTCGTCGTTGAGCAGCAGCACCTTGTGCAGGCGCGGCCGCTCTGTCTTCGTACGGGTTTCCGGGGAAAGCGTCGTCGTGTTGCGCTCGCTCATGACCGCCTCGTCGCCCTTTGGCTGCTGTTCTCGTCCAGATGTCCGGGTCCGCGTCCCGGCGTCGCAGCAGGGCCTCCCGGCGGAAGGACCGGGCGCGCTCGTAGTGCGATCGTCGGGAACGGAGCGGCGGGATCGCGGGATCCGGCCCTTCCGGGCCCGTGCCGTGGGGAGTGCATAGCACAATTCGGCGCCCCATGCATCCTCGCGCGCAATCCCGACATCGCACGCGCATGAGACCCTTGCCAAGCCGGGCCCGAAAGCCTACCTCCCGACCATGCTGAAAGACACCCGCTCCCCATCCGCCGCCGCCGCACAGGCCCCCTCCCCCACCGCCGAGGAACGCAGCGTCCCGCAGGCCGCGAAGCACCCGGTCGCCCATACGGTCCATGGCCGTCGCCGTGTCGATCCCTACGACTGGCTGAGGGCCTCGAACTGGCAGGAGGTGATGCGCCAGCCGGAAACGCTGGACGCGGAGATCCGAGGCTTCCTGGAAGCGGAAAACGCCCATCTCGAGGCGGGGATGGCCGACACGGCCGATCTGCAGGAGACGCTCTTCGCCGAGATGAAGGGGCGCATCAAGGAGGACGACAGCACCGTTCCCTCGCCGGACGGACCGTTTGCCTACGGCGTCTCCTATGTCACCGGCGGCCAGCATCCGCGCCTCGTTCGCGAGCCGCGCGAGGGCGGCGCGGAAGAGGTTCTCATCGACGGCGACCGGGAGGCCGAGGGCAAGGCGTATTTCCGGCTTGCCGGCGCGATGCACGCGCCGGACCACTCCCGCCTCGCCTGGGCCTGCGACGACACGGGCTCGGAGTTCTACACGCTGCGCATCCGCGACCTCGCCACCGGCAAGGACCTCGACGACACCATTCCGGACACCGGCGGCGGCGGCGTCTGGTCGGCCTGCGGCCGGCATGTGTTCTATGTGCACCTCGACGCCAACCACCGCCCGTCGAAGCTGTTCCGCCACGAAGTGGGCAGCGACCCCACGTCCGACGTCCTCGTCTACGAGGAGAGCGATCCGGGCTTCTTCATGGGCGTGGGCAAGACCCAGTCGGGCGCCTATCTCACCATCGACATCCACGACCACGAGACCTCGGAGACCTGGCTGATCCCGGCCGGCGATCCGACGGCGGCACCGCGCCTGGTCGCCCCGCGCGAGACCGGCGTCGAATATTCGGTCGAGGATGACGGCGCGGGACGGCTTTTCATCCTGACGAACGCGGGCGGCGCGGAGGATTTCCGCATCGTGACGGCGCTGGCCGACGAGGTGCTCGCCAGTCCGGGCCGCGAGACCTGGCGGGACCTGGTGCCGCACAAGCCCGGCCGGCTGATCCTCTCGCATACGCTCTATGCCAAACACATGGTGCGGCTGGAGCGGGAGGACGGCCTGCCCCGCATCGTCGTGCACCGCATCGCCGATGCCGTCGAGCATCCGATCTCCTTCGCGGAAGAGGCCTATTCGCTTGGGCTGTCGGACGGCTACGAGTTCAACACCAACCGCATCCGCTTTTCCTACTCGTCCATGACGACGCCGGCTCAGGTGTTCGACTATGACATGGAGACGCGGGAGCGGACGCTGCGCAAGACACAGGAGGTGCCGTCCGGCCACGATACGGACGCCTATGTGACACGGCGCATCCACGCGCCCGCGGAGGACGGCGAGACCGTTCCCGTGACGCTGCTCTATCGCAAGGATACGCCGCTCGACGGCTCGGCGCCCTGCCTGCTCTACGGCTACGGCTCCTACGGCATCACCATTCCGGCGAGCTTTTCCACCACCTGCCTGTCGCTGGTGGATCGCGGCTTCGTCTATGCCATCGCCCATGTGCGCGGCGGCAAGGACAAGGGCTTCCGCTGGTACCGGGACGGCCGGCGGGAAAAGAAGGTGAACACCTTCACCGACTTCATTGCCGCCGCCCGGCATCTGGCCTCGGAAAACATCACCTCGGCGGACAGGATCGTCGCCCAGGGCGGTTCGGCCGGCGGGATGCTCATGGGCGCGGTGGCGAACATGGCCCCGGAGGCCTTCGGCGGCATCATCGCCGAGGTTCCCTTCGTCGACGTTCTCAACACCATGCTGGACGACACGCTGCCGCTGACGCCGCCCGAGTGGCCGGAATGGGGCAACCCCGTCGCCTCCGAGACCGACTACGACACGATCGCGGCCTATTCGCCCTATGACAACGTCGTCGCGCAGGCCTATCCGCCGCTTCTGGCGGTCGGCGGCCTGACGGACCCGCGTGTCACCTACTGGGAGCCGGCGAAATGGGTCGCACGGCTCAGGGAGCTTCGCACCAACGACGCGCCGCTCTACCTCAAGACCAACATGGAAGCAGGCCACGGCGGCGCGTCGGGCCGCTTCGACCGGCTCAAGGAAGTCGCGCTTGTCTATGCCTTCGCGCTGAAAGTGACAGGCCGAAGCTGACCAGCTTCGGCAAAGCTCGCCTCCTGAGGGCCCGCGTCCCGGACAGCGGCCTCTTCCCCCGGCACGACAGGATGTCATGCGCCGACAGGACCACCTTGAGGAGCCGCCATGCCGCTGAAGATCGTCCGCCGCCTGCTTCCGGAATTCGGCACGACCTACGGGCCACCGGGCGACGGGCCCTTCCCCGCCATCCTGATCCTGCACGGATCGGAGGGCGGGTGGTCGGGATGGAGCCATCGCAACGCGGTGCTGCTGGCCGCCCACGGATTTCTCGCGTTCCCCTTTCCCTACTCACAGGGCGGCAACGCATGGAATGCCGGAAGCATTTCGCAGGTGCCGCTCGACAGGACGGTGGATGCCCTGGCGGCACTGCGCGCCTTTCCCTGCGTTGGCAAGAAGATCGGTCTCTATGGCGTCTCGCGCGGCGCGGAGCACGCGCTTCTGCTGACCTCCCTCATGCTGCGCGACGAGGTCGAGGGTGTTCCCGACGCGATCGCCGTGCATAGCGCCCCGGACGTCATCTGTGGAGCCTTCGACGGCCGCACGTGGCGAGACAGCGGCGATCCGGGATGGCTGCCCTGGGATCCCGCCGAACGGGCCTGGACCTGGCGCGGTACGAGCGAAGCCCTGCTTCCGACCACGCCAATCGAAATCGAGCGCTATGAGGGGCCGCTGTTTCTCAGCCACGGCACGCGCGATCGCGTTTGGTCGGTCGACATGACGCGCCGCCTTGCCGAAAGGCTGCACCGTCACCAGCGGACGCCCGAGGTCCATTTTTACGAAGACGAGGACCACGTTCCGCGCAGCGAAGCCGAGAACGAGCACCACGAGAAGCTTGTCGCATTCTTCGAGCGCACGCTGGCAACGTGACCACGACCGGCACCGGGCCAGGGAAGACGATCCGCCCGGGCGTTGCCTCCGTAGATCGGAAAAGGGGAACGGGCCTTATCCGGCACCGTCCCGAACGGTCAACGGAGAGAACGCCATGCCCGCCCTCATCCTTTGCCGCGAGGCCGCACGCGACCACGTCGGACGACTTCGCCTTCTGTTCGCGCTCTTTGCGCTTCTACCGCTTCTCCTGACCACACCTGCCCTTTCGGCCGAACGCCCCCTGGTACTGGAGACGTTCTTCCGTGGCACGACGACCGGCCAGGGCGTCTTCAGGAGTGACATCGCGGGCATCGAGCGACGCTTCACGGTCGTGACACGCGGCCACTGGAATCCGAAGACCTTCACCTTGCGCCTGCGCGAGGACTTCCGCTTCGCCGATGGCGAGCGCGACACCAAGGTCTGGTTCTTCCAGAAGGTCGCCGCCGACCGCTACATCGCAACCCGCTCGGACGTCCTGACACCGGTCAACATCACATCGGGAGGCCCGGTGCTGCGCTTTCGACTATCCGGCAACGGTGGAGACCGCGGACGGGCCGGTCGCGCTGCGTTTCTTCGACACGCTGAGGAAAATCGACAGCCGGACGGTGCGCAACACGGCGGACGTGATGAAATACGGCATCGCCGTCGGCAAGGTCGAGGTCACGTTCCGCAAGTAGGCGGAAACGAAGAGGCGGACGGGAAACCCGTCCGCCTCATGCGTCCGCCGGCCATGCAGCGTGGGGCGCGCGTGCATTTGTCCGGCGGTCGTTCCGGGGCCTGCCCGCCGCGTCAGTTGCCGCGGCAGGTCCGGATCCCGAACAGCGTGTACGCAGGGCACCAGCGCAGCAGCCCGGTAAGAAGCGGCACGACGCCGATCCAGCCCACCCAGCTCCACGTGACCCCGGCCGGCGCCAGGATCGCGAAGGCGATCAGGGCAAGCCCCACGACCACGCGAAGGATACGGTCGAAACCGCCGACATTGGGAGTGATCATCGACATGGCAGCCTCCTTGAAGGGCGTCTCACGCAGGCCCGACGATATCGCGGCCCGCAATTTATTTCGCTTTTCCGTATGTACTAATCCATTAACATAGAGACAAGCCGCAAAGACACGTATGCGATGCGCAAAGCGGTTGTTCGTGCGAAGGATAAGGAAATCGCAAGGCAAGGCGGAGAGAGTGTCCGTCTCACCCTTCCGCCGCAATTTGTGGCAAGAGTCCGTCACGGACAGACTGCGGAGTGGCGGGGCGTTCAAGAACTCAGGAAACGCCCTCCCGAGCCCGAAAGAGGACATCATGCGCAACCGTTTTTCCAAGACCGTCGCGACCCTGACACTCGCGGCGACCCTCGCCGTGGCGCAGGGCACGCCGGCCCAGGCAGGGTTTCTCGAGGACCTGCTCTTCGCCCCGACGCAGGATCCCGAATACGTGCCGCAGACCTATGGAACCCGCTACGACTGCAAGGCGGCGAAACAGAAATACGGGGCCCAGAACGTCTGGCACGGACTCATCGGCGGTCGCAAGCAGGTCGACATTCGCCGGGTGCGCCAGTTCTCGCGCGAGGGCTGTTTCCAGACCGAGGCCGAGTGCAAGGCCTTCCTGAACTACATGAGCACGTACTTCCTGCAGGTCTTCACCAGTTCCTGCCGCAAGGGCGGGTAACCCTCCCGCCGCAGGCGCCCAGACAGGCGCGAGAGAGATCACGGACATGAAAAAGGCGGGCCGGAAGGCCCGCCTTTCGCGTTTTCAAAGCCGGAGCGAAACCGCTCAGGACGCCTGCTCGAGCAGCTCGGCGACGTATTCCCAGTTGACCAGGTTGTCGACGAAAGCCTCGAGGTACTTCGGGCGCGCGTTGCGGTAGTCGATGTAGTAGGAATGCTCCCACACGTCGACGCCGAGCAGCGGCGCGGCGCCGTGCACCAGCGGGTTCTCGCCGTTCGGCGTCTTCATGATCTCCAGCTTGCCGTCCTTGAGGGCGAGCCACGCCCAGCCGGAACCGAACTGGCCGGCGCCGGCGGCGAGGAAGTCCTCGCGGAACTTGGCGAAGCCGCCGAGATCGCTGTCGATCTTCGAGGCGAGCGCGCCGGGAAGCGACGTGCCGCCGCCATTCGGCTTCATCCACTTCCAGAAGTGGATGTGGTTGAAGTGCTGGGCGGCATTGTTGAAGAGGCCGGCGTTCTTGCCGTGGCTCTCGCGCACGACATCCTCGAGCGACTTGCCCTCGAGACCCGAGCCCTCAAGGAGCTTGTTGCCGTTGGTCACATAGGCCTGGTGGTGCTTGTCGTGATGGTACTCGAGCGTTTCAGCGGACATGTAGGGCCCGAGCGCATCGTAAGCGTAGGGAAGATCCGGAAGTTCAAAAGCCATGTGACGTCCTCCGAGTGTATCGGGCGATCAGATTGCGGGGCGATCGCGAAACGAGAACCAAATCTGAGAGGCACGCAAAGACGGTCGCCCGCGCGGGTTATGCGATGCGGATCGCACAGCGCCGAAGGCACCGGCGGTCCGGAGCGGCGACCGGAGAGAAATCACCCCGGCTGCGCCTGACTCGAAAGGGAAAATAGGGGCCATCCGGGTGAACGGCAACCAGTGACCTGCGGAAAAACCCATAGTTCCCGGCCACACCGCCCACAGTCCTGCCCCCTCTGAAGGCCCGCGCGGACGTGAGCCCGACCACGTTCAGGCATCCCGCCACGCACCGGAGTGCGCGGCGGAAAACGATCAGTAGGTCATCATCGGCGCAAGCGTCTTGGCCTGTTCGACCCATTTCTCGACCGAGCTCTCGCCCGGCACCTGGCGAACGAGCTTCTTCTCCTCGTTCACTTCCTTCATCTTCTCGGCAAGGTTGGCCGCGTTGCGGTGCTTGAGTTCCTTCACCGTGTCGACGCCGGCGGCCTCCAGAAGCTCGGAATACTCCTCGCCCACACCGCTGATCCGCATCAGGTCGGCCATGTTGGCCCACTTGAGAATGCGCTTGTCGTCGATGCCGGTCTCCTCGGCCAGGGCCTTGCGGCCCTTGGGATCCTTCGCACGCTCCAGATAGGCCTCGGTCGTGCTGATGCCGACCGCCTTCAGCTTGCCGGCGTAGGTCGGCCCGATGCCTTCGATCTCGTCAATGGAATAGGACATGCTTCTCTCCGTGCTCCCGGCCGCGGCCACCAGCGACCCGGCCCCTTCTCAAGACAACGTGCCCGGAACGCCGCTCTTGCCCCGCGACCTCCGGTCCCTGCCCCTGCCTGCCCGCCCGATCAGACGATCTGGCCGAGCCCCGGAATGCCGTCGATGACCTTGTCCACGATCTCGTCGCCGGCGTGTTCGCGCGCCACCTTCACGAGTTCGCGCGTCACCGTCTGGATTTCGCCCATGTCGAGACCGGCGCTGGTCAGTTTGTTGAGCGCGCCCATGGCCCCCATGGCACCACCGAGCATGTTGCCGAGCATGCCACCGCCGCGCTCTTCCGCGCTGACCAGGTTTTCCGCTCCGGGCATGGCCGCGATAACCTTATCCACCTCCTCCTGGGGACCGTCCTTCTTCAGGAAGTTGAGGATGATCGTCACTGCTTCCAGCGCGGTCTCCTCGCTGATGCCCGCCGCCGCGGCAATGCGGCTGATGATCTCGTTCATGCGATCCTCCAGAATCAGGACTTGTGCGAAGCCCATCTCACACCAGAGCCGCATCAAGCTCAACCGCTATACAGGATCGCTGCGTCAGGCTAAACGAAGCGGGAAACAGGATGCGCCGGGCCCCTGCCCCGGTGCCGGCTGGAGGGATACGGGTGCTGGACACGGACAGGATCTTCATCGGCGGCTCTGACAAGGCGGAATATCTCTCGCTCAAGCTCGCCAACCGGCACGGGCTCATCACCGGCGCCACGGGAACGGGCAAGACCGTATCGCTGCAGATCCTTGCCGAGGGCTTCTCCAACGCCGGCGTTCCCGTCTTCTGCGCCGATGTGAAGGGGGACCTGGCCGGCCTCGCGGAATCCGGCGAGGAAAAGGACTTCCTGGAAAAGCGCGCCCGGCAGATCGGCTTCGAAGAGGACTATCTCTACGAGGCCTTTCCGACCGTCTTCTGGGACCTCTTCGGCGAGAAGGGCCATCCGATCCGCGCCACCGTTTCCGAGATGGGGCCGCTTCTTCTCGCCAGGCTCATGGATCTCAACGCCACCCAGGAAGGGGTTCTCAACGTCGCCTTCGAACTGGCGGACGACGAGGGCCTGCTGCTGCTCGACCTGAAGGACCTCCAGTCGCTGCTGGCGCATGTGGCCGAGCGCGCCTCGGAGCTTTCACGCGTCTACGGCAATGTCTCCAAGGCCTCGGTCGGCGCGATCCAGCGCCAGCTCCTGGTGCTCGAGCGACAGGGCGGCGAAGCCTTCTTCGGCGAGCCCGCGCTCGACATCCGCGACATGATGCGCGTGTCGCGCGACGGGCGTGGCGTGATCTCCGTGCTCGCCGCCGACAAGCTGATGGGCGCACCGCGCCTCTACGCCACCTTCCTGCTTTGGATGCTTTCGGAACTCTTCGAGGAACTCCCCGAGGTGGGCGATCCGGAAAAGCCCCGCCTCGTCTTCTTCTTCGACGAGGCGCATCTGCTCTTCGACGAGGCGCCGAAGGCCTTGCTGGAGAAAGTGGAACAGGTGGTTCGCCTGATCCGCTCCAAGGGGGTGGGCGTCTATTTCGTCACGCAGAACCCGATGGACGTGCCCGACAGCGTTCTCGCCCAGCTCGGAAACCGCGTCCAGCACGCGTTGCGCGCCTACACCCCGCGCGAACAGAAGGCCGTCAGGACCGCGGCCGAGACCTTCCGCCCCAATCCCGACCTCGACGTGGCACAGGTGATCACCGAACTCGGTGTCGGCGAAGCGCTCGTTTCCACGCTGGAGGCGAAGGGCATTCCCTCGATCGTCCAGCGCACGCTGGTCCGGCCGCCCTCCTCGCGCCTGGGCCCGATCACCGATGACGAGCGGCGGGCGGTGATCGCCGACAGTCCGGTGGCGCATCTCTACGACGAGACGATCGATCGCGTGTCCGCCTTCGAGGTTCTGCAGCAACGCGCTGCGGAAGCCGCGCGCATGGAGGAGCGCCAGCAACAGCGCGAGGAGCAGCAGGTTGCCAGACGCGGCACCACACGACGCACGCGCTCCGGCTTCTCGCTGCCCGATTTCGGCCGGGACGACACGCCCACGCCCCGACGGAGAACCACCCGCCGTTCACGCTCCGACAGCGTGGTGGAGACAGCGGCAAAGTCCGTTGCCCGCTCCGTGGGGTCCGCGCTCGGCCGGGCGCTCGTGCGCGGCATTCTCGGCTCTCTCAAGCGGGGATTCTGACGCCCGCGCCGACCCGTAAATTTTATCAGGCCAAAAACGGGTAATGAACGGATATGAACCGTTCGAACTGACAGGCCCCGCCTGACGCAGCGGCTTCAAGCCGCTCACCGCATGGATGCCTTCGGAAAAGAATTTTTTCTTTTATTTCAACGCCTGAATAAAAACATGAGTCGTTGACTCCTGTTTTTTGCCACATTATCCAGACCCCCGCCGGGCGCACGGATCGCCGGCACCACACTCCGGGACCTCCAAGCCTTTCGCGCCAGGCCGGTTTCCACCTCATCTCAAGCTTACCACCCGTCCGCCTCGTGCGCGCCGGCATGGCCTGTTGCGGCCATGACGCAGGCCGTCCGGCACGCGGACCAAGAAACACGTGACCATGACCCTGCCGACCGCCTCCCTCGATACCGGCCGTGCCTCCACGCCCTCGGCCCTTCGTCCGCGCTCCCGCCGACTGTTGCTGGCCACCGCCCTTTGCTCTCCGCTCGCACTGACCTTGGCCACCGCGCCGGCGCGCGCCGAACAGCCGGCGAAATGGACGCCGCATATCGAGATCGGCGGCAAGGTGGGCACCAAGACCGCAACGGGCGAGACGAGCCTGTTCGTGCCGCTTTTCCAGACCTTCGACCGGCTCATCTACACCGACCTGCGCGGCACGTTCGGGCGCGAGGGCTCGCAGGAGTTCAACGCCGGCCTTGGCGTGCGCCAGATCATCGACGGGCGCTGGATCGCCGGCGCATACGGTTTCTTCGACTACCGGCGCTCGGAGTACAACAACCACTTCACCCAGGTGACCATCGGCGGCGAGCTGATGACGGAGTCCCTGACGTTGCGCGCCAATGCCTATCTTCCCTTCGGCAAGACGACCCAGTCGCTGTCCGCCTTCGACGCGGCAAACGTCGGCAGCGACCGGATCACCGTCCGCGAGGGTCAGGAACGCGCGATGACGGGCTTCGACGCCGAGGCAGGTGCCCTGCTCAAGGGGTTGAGCCTGCTGCCGGACGGCAAGGACCAGTTCTGGGTCCATGCGGGTGGCTACGCATTCTTCGACGACGAAGCCGACACCATCTGGGGACCTCGCGTGCGCGCCGAATACCGCATCGACGACGTTCTGGTCGAAGGCACCCGCCTCAGCCTCCACGCCGAATACCAGTACGACGATCCACGCGGCAACCAGGGCTTCTTCGGCGCCCGCCTGCGCCTCCCCCTGCAACGCGTGCTCGGCATGGACGAGGCTCCGACCCTCACCCCGCTCGAGAAGCGCATGACCGAAACGGTCGTCCGCGACGTCGACATCGTCACGCAAGGCGGCGCCTACGGCCGCGAGGTCGTTGCCGTGGATGCGGCGACCGGCGCGTCGCTCGATGACCTTACCATTCTCGATGCGGGAAGCGCGACGCTGGAGAGCGACATCGAGAACGCCGGCGCCACGCGGCAGATCTTCGTGCATGGCGGCGACGGCGCCGTCGACATCTCGGGCACCATCAGCCTGTCGGCCAACCAGCGCGTCGCCGGCGCCTTCGACGCGCGCAACCCGCTGACGGGCCGCAGCGTACGCGTGGGCGGCACTCACCTGAACGGCACCGACGCCGGCGCCGATATCTTCGAGATGGCGAACGACACCTCGGTCACCGGGTTCACGCTGACCGGAGGACGCACCGCGATCAATGCGGACGGCGTCGACAACGTCACGCTCGCGAGCCTCGCGCTCTCCGGCCAGGCGGTCGGCGGCATCAACCTGGAGAACGGCGGCGGCCACTCGATTTCCGCGGTTCGCCTGTCGGACATCAGCTTCTCCGGCGCCGACGGCTTCAGCAACGGCAACCCGACCGCGCTGGTCAAGGGAGTCGGCATCCGCATGAACCGGGTGGACGGCGCGACACTCGACGACGTCACGATCGATACGGTCGGCACCGGCCTCTTCGCCAATGTGTCGAAGAACATTTCCGTCACCAACATGTCGATCTCGAACACCGCCAAGGAAGGCGCGGTGTTCCACTACGTGCATGAGTCGTCGCTGGACCGGGTGAACATCGACATGACCGGTGCCGATGGCTTCGCATTCGTCGCATCGGGCGACATAGCCTACCGCAATTCATCGCTGACCAACCTCGGCGGCGTCACCAACATCGGAATGCGCAGCGGCATCAACATCAGCGGCTTCAGCTCCGACGGCTCCATCCTGGTGGGCGCGGAGTCCAACAAGGGCTATGATTTCGAGAATCTGGTCATCGACGGCGCGAGCAACAGCGGCATGATGGTCCAGGAGGTGCGGGACTCCAGCTTCCGCAACATCTCGATCTCCAACGTGGACGTCATCGGCATCCAGTTGATGCAGATGCTCAGGCCGTCGGAGAACCTTACCTTCGCCGACATCACCATCGACCGCGCCGCCAACGCCGGCTTCTGGATGATGGGCACCTTCTCCGGAATGAACGGCAATGTGACGGTCACGAACACGGATCCCGCCTGCGGACGCTCGCCCTACATGGCCTCCACCCTTACCCAGGGCGCCGGAGACAGCTTCGCGGTCAACGGAACGGTGATCACCGGCGCGAACCTGACCAGCCAGTGCCAGGAGGCCAGCAACTTCTGACGAAGCGTCAGGCCGAGCTCACGCCAGGGGGCCGCTTTCCGGACAGGGAAGCGGCCCCTTGTGCGTCTTGCCTCGCCCGGGGATCTGTGGCCAAGTTGGAACCTCTCCGTCCCGCGCCGCCTGTGCGCGAGGCCCCCTTTCAAGCCCCGGAGCCTTTCCATGTCCGATCTCGACCGGGTTCTCTCCCGAATCGACAGCGACTTCGACGCCTCGCTCGACCGCCTCTTCGACCTTCTCAGGATCAAGAGCATCTCCACCGATCCGGCTTTCAAGGGCGATTGCCGCGCCGCCGCCGACTGGCTTGCGGCAGAGCTGTCCGCGCTCGGAATCGTTTCGGAGGTGCGTGACACCACCGGGCATCCCATGGTGGTCGGCCACCACAAGGACGGCGCGAAGAGCGGCCCCCACGTGCTTTTCTACGGCCACTACGACGTCCAGCCGGTAGACCCGCTCGACCTATGGGAGCGCGATCCCTTCGACCCGGCCGTGATCACCCGCGAGGACGGGTCGAAGATCATCGTCGCGCGCGGTGCGGCCGACGACAAGGGCCAGCTCATGACCTTCGTCGAGGCGGCACGCGCCTGGATCAAGGAAACCGGAGGGCTGCCCGTCCCGGTCACCATCCTGCTCGAGGGCGAGGAGGAATCCGGTTCCCCGTCGCTTCATCCCTTCCTCGAGGCCAACAAGGACGAGTTGTCCTGCGATCTGGCGCTCGTCTGCGACACGGGCATGTGGGACCGCAGCACTCCGGCGATCACGACGATGCTGCGTGGCCTCGTCGGCGAGGAAATCACCGTCACGGCGGCCAATCGCGACCTGCACTCGGGCGCGTTCGGCGGCGCGGCCCGCAATCCCATTCACGTGCTCGCGACGATCCTCGACGGCCTGCATGACGACAAGGGCCGGGTCACGCTGCCCCACTTCTATGACGGCGTGATCGACATGCCGGCGGATGTGACCGCGCTCTGGGAGAAGCTCGGCTTCGACCATCAGACCTTCCTTGGCGGCGTCGGCCTCAAGGATCCCGCCGGCGAGACGGACCGTACCGCGCTCGAGCAGATCTGGACGCGCCCGACCTGCGAGGTCAACGGCATCTGGGGCGGCTACAACGGCGCCGGCTTCAAGACGGTCATCCCCTCCCAGGCCCATGCCAAGGTGTCCTTCCGCCTCGTCGGCGATCAGGACCCGGACCAGGTCCGCCTCGCCTTCCGCACCTATGTGCGCGAGCACCTGCCCTCGGACTGCTCGGTGAGCTTCTCCAAGCATGGCGGAAGTCCGGCCCTGCGGCTCGACTTCGACAGCCCCGAGCTCGCAAAGGGGCGCAAGGCGCTTTCGGACGAGTGGGAGTGCGAGGCCGCACTGATCGGCTGTGGCGGCTCGATCCCGATCGTCGGCGACTTCAAGACCATGCTGGGCATGGACTCCATGCTGGTCGGCTTCGGACTGGATGACGACAAGGTCCACTCGCCCAACGAAAAATACGAGATGACCAGCTATCACAAGGGCATCCGCTCCTGGGCGCGGATCCTCGACGAACTGTCGAGGGACTGAGTCCATGAAATCAGTCTGCGTCTTTTGCGGATCCAGCTTCGGAAACCGAAAGGAATATGAGGCGGCCGCGCGCGCCACGGGGGCGGCCATCGCCCGTTCCGGTCTGCGTCTCGTCTACGGCGGGGCGCGGGTCGGGCTGATGGGGGCCGTCGCCGACGGCGCCCTGGCCGAAGGCGGCGAGGTGATCGGCGTGCTGCCGGTCGCCTTGCAGGAGAAGGAGCTGGCCCATCCGGGGCTCAGCGCGTTGCAC
Organism: Stappia sp.; assembly: GCA_002722295.1. Lineage (GTDB taxonomy): Bacteria > Pseudomonadota > Alphaproteobacteria > Rhizobiales > Stappiaceae > Stappia. Next base: position 103,458 of record PBLF01000032.1, read on the forward strand.
GTCGTGAGCTCCATGCATGAACGCAAGGCGATGATGGCGGACCTTTCGGACGGCTTCATCGCGCTTCCCGGCGGCGCCGGCACGCTGGAGGAACTGTTCGAGGTCTGGACGTGGGGACAGCTCGGCTATCACGAAAAGCCCTGCGGCTTCCTGAATGCGGCCGGCTTCTATGACGGACTGCTGACCTTCCTCGACCGGCAGCGCGACGAGGGCTTCGTTCGTGCCGAAATGCGCGACATGGTGCTGGTGCGCGAGACGGCGGAAGAGATGCTGGCCGCTTTCGAGAGCTACCTGCCGCCCGCAACGCCAAAGTGGATCGAGCGCGGCGAGACCTGAACCCGTTGCCGGCGCATCGCGAGATGCCGTGCGCCGGCGACCATCACGCCAGGTTGAGCAAGCCCTGAAGGTCGTTCAGGACCGCCACGGGTGGAAGGTCCGCGTATTCATCAGCCGCCCCTGTCCGGTTGATCCAGACCGAACGGAACCCGAAGGCCGTCGCGCCGGCGATGTCCCAGCGGTTCGACGACTGGAAGGACACCGCTTCCGGATAGATGCGGAAGTGATTGGTGACGATCTCGTAGACGTCCTGACTGGTCTTGTAGGTCTTGAGCATGTCGACCGAGAAGACCTCGTCGAGAAGGTCGCCGATGCCGGCCGCCGCGACTGCCGCCTCCAGCATGGCCGGAGAGCCGTTCGACAGGATCGCAAGCCGGTGACCGCCGTCCTTGAGCTTCTTCAGGACCGAGGGAACCTCCTGATAGCAGTCGAGCTTCCAGTAGGCTTCCAGCAGGCGCCCGCGCAGCGCCGCATCCGAGACGCCGACGATCGACATGGCCGTATCAAGGGCCTGTTCGGTCAGCACCCAGAAATCCAGGTAGCGGCCCATGAGAGCCCGCGTCCATGAATATTCAAGCTGTTTCTCCCGCCATATCGCCGACAGGCGCTGCGCTTCCGGGCCCAGGTCGCCGGCATGACGGCGCACGGCCGCATGAACGTCGAACAACGTTCCATAGGCATCGAAGACGAAAGCGGAAATCGGGCGTTGGGCGGGGGTAGACATCACGCGTCCTTGAACGGAATTCGAGGCAAGTATCTGGCCTGACAGAGCGTTCAGATTGGTCCCGCGACGTTTGGCGTGTCAATGGGCAAGCCGGGCTTCTTGTCAGCTTGAGGGCCCTTTCCCCTGCCTGTCAGTGTCGGAAGCAACATCTGCCAGCCCTCGCGAAAGCCACGCCCACCTCTGCCCGCATGCACCGGTTCCAACGTCTCGTAAACCAGCGCCTCGTAAACATGAACGCATCAGGAACACCCGACAACTTCGAGCCGGGGCACCGCTTTCCCCGCAGCGAGAGCTAAGCGGACCATTTCCAATCCCGACCGGTTTCAACGGGGAAAATATTCCCGCTTCCGCCCACATGCGGCGCGACAAACGGCGTTTGCGGTCGGGTTGAAAAACAATCCGGTCGTTTTTCGGCACGCGCTCGCCAAAGGCTTGACCTCAACGGGCGAAGGGCGTTCGATCCCCTCCACATTTGGAACGTGATCGGGAGCTTCTCATGGCTGAATTGTCTTTAACCTGGAACTGGATCGATGGCGCCTGGGTGGAAGGCAATGCACCGATCATGGGGACGCGCAGCCATGCGTCCTGGCTCAGTTCAACCGTGTTCGACGGCGCGCGCGCCTTCGAGGGCGTGACGCCGGACCTGGACCTGCATTGCCAGCGCGTGAATGATTCCGCCCTCGCGCTCGGGCTGAAGCCGACCATGCAGCCGGGCCAGATGATGGAACTCGTCGCCGAAGGCCTCAAGAAGTTCCCCTCCGACGCCGCCGTCTACATCAAGCCGATGTACTGGGGCGAGATCGAGGGAATCGGCACCATCGCGCCCGATCCGGACGGCACGCGTTTCGCGCTCTGCCTCTTCGAGGCCGGCATGGCTCCCAAGGACACCGCGATCTCGCTGACGCTGTCGCCCTTCCGCCGTCCGACGCTCGAGACGATGCCGGTCAACGCCAAGGCGGGCTGCCTGTACCCCAACAACGCCCGGGCGCTGGTCGAGGCGCGCTCGCGCGGCTTCGACAACGCCATCGTCCTGGACATGCTGGGCAATGTCGCGGAACTGACCACGGCCAACGTGTTCATGGTCAAGGACGGAGCCGTCCACACGCCGGCATGGAACGGCACGTTCCTGAACGGCATCACCCGCCGCCGTGTCATCAAGCTCATGCGTGACGCGGGCATCGAGGTGCACGAGCGCACGCTTGGCTACGGCGACTTCCTCGACGCGGACGAGATCTTCTCCTCCGGCAACTACTTCAAGGTCGTCCCGGTCAACCGCATCGAGGATCGCGATCTGCAGCCCGGACCGATCGCCGCTCGTGCAAAGGACCTCTACTGGGACTATTCGCACGGCTGAGCACTGGAAAGACAGATCGGAAGCGTAAAGGCCGGCCTCCTGCGCCGGCCTTTTCATTTGATGCGTACCTCAGGCGGGATCGGCAAACGGGCCAACGAGGGCCGCGGCCAGAAGAAGAACGGCCGCCGCCGCGATCGACGGCCAGAAGAAGCTGCCCGTGGCATCGGCAATCACCCCGGCAAAGCTCGGGCCGATCATCTGCCCCAGACTGAAGCAGGCCGTCATGGCCCCAAGCACCTTGCGGGGATCGCCGGAGGAAATCCGGCGCGCCTCAAGCAGGCCGAGAGACGTGATTCCCATGAAGGTGCCGCCGAGCAGAACGGCGGCGAGCACAAGTCCGGGAACACCCGGCACCAGAACGCTGGCAGCCACCCCGAGCGCCTCGATCAGGCAGGCCAGCGCGAACGCCCGCCCGCCCCCGAGATGCAGGCTGATCCTCCGCCAAACCCAGACCGAGACGGCAGCGGAGAGGCCAACCGCCGCCCAGGCGAGTGCCTCATAGGGAGCGAGCGTCTCCGACGCCCGCAAGATGCTCGTCAAGAAGGTGGCGGTCACCACATAACCGACCCCGAACAGGCCGTAGGCAAGGGCGAGACGCACGAGCGCGGGAGACACCACCCGGTCGGGGCGGTCTCTCCGCACGCGCGGCGCAGGCGCTTCCTCCGGCGCACCGCGCCGGGCGACCGGAGCAAGGCAAATCCAGGCGGCAAGGCAAAAGAGCGCCGACAGGGCCCCCGCCCCCTCCCACAACACACGCCAGTCGGCTCCCTGCGCCACGAGAACGCCAACGAGCGCGGCGGATCCGGCAATGCCAAGGCCGACACCACCGAAATGCAGGTCGGCCAGATCCGGGCGCCCACGCGCGGCGAGGCGTTCCAGAACCAGGGACGAGGAGAAGACGAGCACACCCGCACTTGCCAGCCCGCCGAGCGCGCGGATTCCGGCAAGCCACAGAATGTCGGCGGAAATAGCCATTCCCCCGCTGGTGAGCACGCTCGCGACCAGCGAAATCGCGAACCCTTGCGGAACAAGCGCACGCGGAAGCGCCGTTGCAGCGAGCGCACCAACCAGATAACCGAGGAAGTTTGCCGAGGCGATAAGGCCCGCGAGCGACGCCGACAGCGGGATCTGTTCGCTCATGTCGGGAAGAATGGGTGTCAGCACGAAACGGCCGATGCCCATTGCAGCAGCAAGACACAGGAGACCGCCCGCGGCGAGGCGGATGGGCGGGACCGACGAGGACGTCATATCAAAGAAGGCTCCCGGAGAGATCGTGGAGAACGATCGAGGGCAATGGAGAGAGGCAAAGCCTAGACGAGCGCGTCGAGAAATGAAACCGACCCGCCTCCGGCATCTCGCGAAGGATTGGTCGGCACGGTTCGCGGAACGGGTTCCGGCACGCCTCCCGGTCACCCCGGCCACATCAATGGCACGCTATGGCAGGAGATGTCGAAATTCGCGACAACAGGCGATCTGACCCCGGTTCGAACGAACGGGAAACATGCGAGACGCGCGCGGCAGGAAACGGAAAACCCTCAAAACCGGGCGATGACTTTCAGCCCGCCACCTTCCCCGAAATAGCGCGAGGGCCGGACGAAATCGCCCGGCCCTCGTTCATAAGGAGTCCCCGACCTAGAGCGCGATCTGGCCGTAGCGCAGCGCCTCGACGACCGTATGGGTCTTGTTGGAGGCGTTGAGCTTCGCGCTCGCGTTCTGCAGGTGGGCGTGCACCGTGCGCTGGGAGATATCGAGCAGGGCCGCGATATCGCTTGCCGTCTTGCCGAGCGCCGTGAGCTCCAGAACACGGCGCTCACGCGCGGAAAGGTCGCCCGGCCGCTGCGTGTTGATCGTGCCGAGCTCGATCAGCCTGCGGAACGCCGCATTGCAGATGAGCTCCAGGTTGGCGAGTTCGATCTTGCCGCCCTCGAGATGGGTGCCACCACCAAGCACCAGGGCCTGGAAGGGATGCGCTTCGGTCACCGGAACCACCACGACGCGTGTGTCGGGCCCGAGCGAGGCCAGCAGGTCCGAATGTTCCGTCTCACCCGTCGTCACGTCCCAGATGAACGGACGATTGCGCATCAGACCGAGCATGAGGGCGCCATCGTCCGCATCAAGGTCGGAACGCTCGATACCGCCCGCGCGATCATCCGCCCAGCGGAAGCGATGCACCAGCCCGGTAATCGGACGATTCGGCATCGGCAAGCCCGTCACCAGAATGTGCGTCGCGCCCATGCGGCGAAGCTGCGCCTCGACGATATCGAGCACATGTTTTCCCGACTGGGCCTCCGCAATCGCGAGCGCCTTTGACTGAAGTTCCATCGGCTCGGCCATTCGTTACCGCCTTCTTGTTCCTGGCAGTCCGCAATCCCGGATCTGCCCACCCCCGCACGACATGCCGGGCCCCATCGCCAGCGTCGTGCCTTGCTTGCGTCACGCGACCTCCGCATGGTCCCCCGCGCGCGAACGCTTCGTGCTGCCATCGTCCCGCCCGGCGGATCCCGATCCCGACCGAACGACTTCCCTTCAGGTTTCCGCGGACTGCCCGGATGGCCGTCGGTTGAGCATTCACCCCGGTCAACACCGACAATAACATCCAGGCCCACGTCAGATGTGCGCGGATTCCCTCTGTAGAAGATACAACGTAAAATACGTACAATCTACATGTTACATCCCTTGCAAAAGCGTTTTTCGCCATCCTGGACCGCGCGCCCTCCGGTGCACGTAGCGGAAACCTCCAAAAACAACAATCAACACCACCCTTTACCAGCGGAACCGGCCTCGCGAATTTCCGCAGGCTTTTCTCGTCGCCTCCGTGCTCGGCCCCGCCTTCCCCGATCTTGCGGAGAACACAGCGACTCTTGCAGTGCAAGTCGAACCGATTCCTGAGGTGCAGGTATAACAAATGAATACCATGGATTGTATATCGACAATTTTCCCGCTCTTCTTTCCCCAGCCCGCAGGGAGGGGGTTTCATGCCGCTTTGGCGGATGCTATCCCACCCGGGAATACGCATCAGCCCGGCGCCGACCGGCTTGCGAGGCTGCTGCCTGTCCGGCGCGCCCGCGCCGTGCGGTGCAAGACCCAGGTCCCGCCATGCCCTCTTCTTCCATGCTCGGCAAAGCCTTTTCCGTCTCCCTCCTTCTGACGGCGCTCCTGACGGGTGCCTGTTCTCCGACGGTTGACGCCGACGGCCCGGTTTTCGTCGACCGCACGTCCGACGTGACCCTGCTCCAGATCACGGACGCAGGTGCGGGCGGGCTGACAGCGGAGACCCGCTACTCGCAGAAGGCGATCGAGGCGGCACTGCCGGGCTTTCGCGCCGAGGGCTTTCAGTCCGCGACCGAGGACCGGACGGAATGGGCCATTGGCGCCTTCAACTCCGACGGCTTCCAGGTGCTTCAGATCTTCAAGCGCAACGACGGAAAGATCCGCGAGGTGCACGGGGTCACCCATCACCTCAAGGGTCCGAACGGAGAGCGTATCGGCATGACCTTCGCCGAGATCGGCACGCCGCGCAGCGATTGCCGCGACGGCCGCAACCTGTGGCGCGGCATGGCGATCTGCTCCGCGCGCGGCACCGACAACGTGACACTGGTCTACGCCATCTCGCAGTATGCCGGTCCGTTCGACCGGCTGCCGCCGGCGGCCGAACTGCGCAAGGCCGCGCTTCAGCGCATCATCTGGACCGCGCCCTGAGCGAACCCCGTTTCAAAACGGAACATTCAGGCTGGCATGACGGTTGCGCGTCCTTTCCCAAAGGACACGCGCATGACCCGAACCGGATCGAAGACCAGAAAAGCTCCCGCGCCCGCGCGATTTGATCGACGCGCGTTTCTTGGTGGCGTCTCCGCGTCCCTGCTTTGCGCGCGTCCCGCGCTGGCACAACGCGTCGCCGACCTGCGCGGCTCCATCGATGCCGACCAGCTTGGCGTTCGCCCCGGCGCCCCCGACGACCAGAGCGCCCAGATGCAGGCGGCGATCGACGCGGCTGCGGAACGCGGGCGCGCCCTCTTCCTGCCCGGCGGACGCTATGCCGTCTCCAACCTGCGCCTGCGGCCGGGCTCACGCCTCGTCGGCCTCGCCGGTCAGACCCGCTTCGACTACCAGGGCGGCGGGCATCTCCTCTTCGCCGAAAACGCCAGTTCCGTCGGCATGGAAGGCATCCGCTTCGACGGCGGCAACCGCGCGCTCGGCGAGTACACGCCGGGCCTGCTGCATTTCGCCGATGTAAGCGATCTGGACATCACGGGGTGCACCGTTCAGGGCAGCAGCAAATCCGGCCTGGCGCTCGACCGCTGCCAGGGCCGCGTCACGGGCAACACACTGAGTGGCGCGCGCCAGGCCGGGCTCCGCTCCATCGAGGCGCGCGGCCTGGCAATTCTCGACAACACGGTGCTGGACTGCGGCAACGCCGGCATTCTCGTCTACCGCTGGAACGCGGGCGAGGACGGCACGATCGTTTCCGGCAACCGGATCGAGCGGATCCGCGCAATAGACGGAGGCACCGGGCAGAACGGAAACGGCATCAACGTGTTCCGCGCATCCGGGGTGATCGTGCGCGGCAACCGGATCACCGACTGCGCCTTCTCCGCCATCCGCTCCAACTCCGGCTCCGGACTTCTGGTGTCCGGCAACTCCTGCCTGCGCTCGGGCGAAACGGCCATCTATTCGGAATTCGCCTTCCTGGGCGCGGTGATTGCCGACAACCTCGTGGACGGTGGCGCGATCGGGATCTCGATCGCCAATTTCCTCGATGGCGGACGTCTGGCGACGTGTTCGGGAAACATCATCCGAAACATTGCCAATGAGGGGCCCTACCCGGCCGAGGTCCAGGGCTTCGGCATAGGCATCGCCGTCGAAGCGGACACGGCCGTGACCGGCAATGTGATCGAGGGCGCGGCCCGTATAGGGCTCCACATGGGCTGGGGCCGGTATCTGCGCGATGTCAGTGCAACGGGCAATATCATCCGCGATTGCCCGACCGGCGTGGCCGTCACCGTCGTGGAAGACGCAGGCCCCGCGCTCCTCGCCAACAATATGATCTCAGGCGCCAGCGACGGAGCCATCGTCGGCTACCGCTGGAAGGATCCGGCGACCGGCGACCTGATCCGCGCGGGTGCCAACCTCCCCGCCCATCTGACGCTTTCGGGAAACCTGGCAGGCTAGTGCGTTGCCGCGCCGGTGGTCAGCCGGCAGCGCCACGCAGGCTGCGAAAGGCATCCGCGACCGGCCGCACGGCACCGACATGGCGACCGTTCCAATTGACCAACTCGTTGGAAAGCCAGGGCTCGAGTGCCTCGCGTTCAGTGTCGTTCAGCGAAATCAGGGCCTCGATCACCGCCGCCATCATCGCTTCCGCGGCCCGCGTCGCCCCATCCTCGCACTTGAGCGCCACGCCCACGCCCTTTTCCGGAATGGAGGCGATGAACACGCCCTCCGCTCCGGTCTTGACGAAAACGCGCCCGTCGAGCGCACTCATGACATCGGTGCAGAAACGCCCGGTGCCCGCCACCATGAGCGGGTTTTGGACGCAGGCGTCGTAGAGACGCGCCGTCGCATCGGCGCGCAAGGGCTCCAGCCCCTCGCCGGTTCCAAAGCAGGCGAAGCCGCGCGCGACCCTGTCGAGCGGCATGGCGTAGGTGGGAATGGAACAGCCGTCCGTGCCACGGGCCATGTCATCGAGCGAGATGCCGAGCATGGACTCCATCGCGGCCTTCACCTCGCGCTGCACCGGATGGTCTGGCTCGACATAGCCACTGGTCGGCACGCCAAGGGTCCGCGCAAGGCCCAGGAAACCCGCGTGCTTGCCCGAGCAATTGTTGTGAAGCGCGCAGGGACAGGCATCGGCGCGATGGAGTTCCGCGACATCCTGCATACGCTTGGGCCAGTGACTGCCGCACTCGAGCGCCTCTTCGTCCAGCCCCGCCTTCATCAGCATGATGCGGGCCGAATTGACGTGAACGCTCTCGCCATTGTGAGAGGAACAGGCCAGCGCGAGTTCCGCTGGCTCGAGATCGAGCGCATCCGCAGCCCCCGACTCAACCAATGGCAGGGCCTGTAGCGCCTTCACCGCCGAGCGGGGAAACACCGGGCGCGACACATCTCCGAGCGCCGCGATCTTCGCGCCGGCGGAATCGAACACCGCGACGGTGCCCCGATGACGGCTCTCGACGGCATCGCCGCGAAAGACCTCGACCAGAACCGGGTTTTCCATGATCAGTCCCCACCGACGGAGGCAACGCCAAGCGGCGCCGATGCGCCCGCGCCAGTCTGCTTGCGGACCCAGCCATCCAGCCGCTCGAGCGCACCGTCGATGACCTCGTCCTTCTTGCAGAAGCAGAAACGGACGAAGTTCGTCGGCGCGTCTGCCACATAGAAAGCGGACACGGGAACGGCGGCGACGCCGGCCTCTTCCACCATGCGCTTGCAGATCTCGACGTCTCCGCCCTCGAGGCCCAGCGTCGTCACGTCGCAGGTGGCGAAATAGGTTCCCTCGCAAGGCAGGACACCGAAGCCGAGATCACGCAAACCGCCAAGCATGCGATCCCGCTTCGCCTGCATGGACCGGCTCAGGTCCTCGAAATAGTCATCCTGCTTGCCAAGCCCGTAGGCAACGGCACGCTGCAGGTTCGGCGGCGTGGTGAAGGTCACGAACTGGTGTGCCTTGGCGATGGGCTCGAGCAGGTTCGGCGCGGCGGTCACATAGCCGACCTTCCAGCCGGTGAGCGAAAAGGTCTTGCCGGCGGAACCGATGCGCACGGCGCGCTCGCGCATTCCCTCGAAGGCCATCAGCGGACGATGCTGCCGCCCATCGAACAGAAGGTGCTCGTAGACCTCGTCGCAGATCGCATAGACGCCGTGCTCGTTGCAAAGACGCGCGATCGCGGCAAGCTCCTCCTCGGAGAAGACCTTGCCGGCCGGGTTCATGGGGTTGTTGAGCAGGATCGCCTTGGTGTTCTCGGTGAACGCGCCGGCAAGCGCATCGAGGTCGAGCCGCCACTGGGGCGGCGTGACACGCAGACGCACCGGGATGCCGCCCGCCCGCTTCACCAGCGGCAGGTAGCAATCGTAGAGCGGCTCGATGAGAATCACCTCGTCGCCCGGTTCGAGCAGGGCGAGCAGCACGTCCGCAATCGCCTCGGTCGCGCCGGAGGTGACCATGACCTCACTCTGCCAGTCGACATCGAGCCCGTAGAAGCGCCGGTTGCTCTCGGCCACGGCCTGGCGCAATTCGGGCAGGCCGAGCATGGGCGGATACTGGTTCGGCCCGCTCATCAGGGCCTCTGCAGCCACACGCCGCACGTCCTCGGGACCGTCCACGTCGGGAAACCCTTGCCCGAGGTTGATCGCCCCGTGGGCGATCGCAAGACGGGACATGGTCTCGAAGATCGTTGTCTGGAGACCGGTGAATACGGGATTGGTCGGCTTCATGCTGGCTCGGATCCTCGCCTGTCGGGCCCATTCGGGACTGGCACTGCCGCGCTTTGTAGACACGTGCGCGGGCGCTTGTCGAGGATGGGGAAATGCTTCGGGCTACGACATCCGTACAAAGCCCGAGGACGGTTCAGGGGAAAACCCGGACACGTGACAGGTGTCACACAACGACACCGCGCGCCGGAATACCGTGCAACAACGGTCGCGGGCAGACATTTCCAGAGCCACTCCCCCAGGCTCGCCGGCGGCCCAGGGTCGGCTCCCGATCATGCGCGGCTTCGACCCCTCGAAGCCGCGTCAGCACCGACCTCCCGGCTCCGGAGCCAACATGGCTTCGGAGCCGGCCGGTCAGACGGGAAAAGCAGTCTCAGCGCACCAGGATGTTGCGGAACTGCCAGGGATCGCTCTCGTCGAGGTCCTCGGGGAAGAGGCCCGGACGGCCCTCGAGCGGCGTCCAGTCGGTGTAGTACCCCTTGACCGGCCCCAGATAGGGACGCTGCACCTCAAGGCAGCGGCGGTAGTCCATCTCGTCCGCCTCCACGATGCCCTCGGTCGGGTTTTCCAGCGCCCAGACCATGCCGGCGAGAACCGCAGAGGTGACCTGAAGGCCGGTCGCGTTCTGATAGGGAGCGATCTCCCGCGTCTCCTCGATGGAAAGCTGGGAGCCGTACCAGTAGGCATTCTTCTCGTGGCCATAGAGGAGCACGCCGAGTTCATCGATGCCGTCGATGATCTCGTCCTCGGTCAGCACGTGCAGCACTTCCTGCGTCTTGCCCGCCGCTCCGAACAGTTCATGCAGCGAGAGCACCGCGTCATTGGCCGGATGATAGGCGTAGTGGCAGGGCGGGCGATACTTGACCTTACCGTCCTCCTTCACCGTGAAATAGTCGGCGATGGAAATCGACTCGTTGTGGGTCACCAGGAAGCCGTACTGGGCGCCCGGCGTCGGGCACCAGGTCCGCACACGGGTGTTGGCTCCCGGCTGCTCCAGATAGATTGCCGCCTTGCAGCCCTTCTTTTGCTTGCGGGCGTTCTTCGGCATCCACTTTTCGTGCGTGCCCCAGCCGAGTTCAGACGGCTGGAAGCCCTCCGAGAGGAACCCCTCGACCGACCAGGTGTTCCAGAAGGCCCCCATCGGCTTGGGCTTCCTGGCCCGCTGGGTGTCGCGCTCGGCGATATGCACGCCCTTCACGCCCACCTTCTTCATCAGCTTGGCCCAGCCCTTGCGGGTGGTCGGCTCCTCGAACCTGGTGCCGGTATCGCGGGCGATATCGACAAGCGCCTGCTTCACGAACCAGGAGACCATGCCCGGGTTGGCCCCGCAGCACGACACGGCAGTGGTGCCGCCCGGGTTCTTCTTCTTCTCCCGGCGCACGGTCTCGCGCAGGGCGTAGTTGGTGCGCGACGCGTTGTCGGCACTCTCGTCGAAGTAGAACCCGAGCCACGGCTCGACGACGGTGTCGATGTAGAGAACGCCAAGTTCACGGCACAGCTTCATCAGATCGAGCGAGGACGTGTCGACGGACAGGTTGACACAGAAGCCCTGCCCCTCGCCCTCGGTCAGAAGCGGCGTCAGAACCTCACGATAGTTGTCCGGGGTGAGCGCCACCTGCTCAAAGCGGTAGCCACGCTCGTCGACCATGCCGCGATCGGCGTCGACCGGGTCGATGACCGTGAGCCGCTTGGCGTCGAAATTGAAGTGACGCTCGATGAGCGGCAGCGTGCCGCGGCCGATGGAGCCGAAACCGATCATGACGATCGGGCCCGAAATCGTCCCGTGAACCGGATGGCTTCCCGCCGCCGCGACCGGCGCAGCGGAACTGGCCGGAGCGCTCGCCCTGGCGGCCTTGCCGGCCGGCGCGCGCCGGGTGGTTTTCTTCGTCGCGGCCCTGGTCGTCTGTTCGCTCATTTCGGGCATCCTCTCGTCATGTCATGCGGACCGCCCCGCGCGGCTGGCGGGCAGTCATGGGTAGCGTAACGCCGACCGGTCGCGGATGCGACCGGTCGGCGCCGATTGTGTCAGCGGGGAAACGCGTTCAGATGACGTAGGACCGCAGCGGCTTGAAGCCGTTGAACGCGATGGAGGAATAGGTGGTCGTATAGGCGCCGCACGCCTCGATCAGCACCTTGTCGCCGATGGACAGGCTCACCGGAAGCTCATACGGCTCCTTCTCGTAGAGCACGTCCACACTGTCGCAGGTCGGGCCGGCGAGCACGCAAGGGGTCTTGCGGTCGTGGTCCTTGTCCGTGCGGATCGGATACCGGATCGCCTCGTCCATGGTCTCGGCCAGGCCGTTGAACTTGCCGATGTCCAGGTAGACCCAGCGCATCTCGTCCTCGGCCTCGGACTTCCTGGAGATCAGAACCACCTCGGCCTCGATCATGCCGGCATCGCCAACCATGCCACGGCCCGGCTCGATGATCGTCTGCGGAATGCGGTTGCCGAAATGGTTCGACAGGCCGCGCAGGATCGCCTCGCCGTAGCGCGGAACGCCCGGCATGTCCTTGAGGTAGCGTGCGGGGAAGCCGCCACCCAGGTTGACCATCGACAGCGTGATGCCGCGCTCCGCCATCTCGCGGAAAATGCCGGCGGCCGAGGCAAGCGCGGTGTCCCACGCCTCGACGTTGGCCTGCTGCGATCCGACGTGAAAGGACACGCCATGCGCGATCAAGCCCGAGCGATGGGCATGCTCCAGAACGTTCGGCGCCATCTCCGGCGCGCAACCGAACTTGCGCGAAAGCGGCCAGTCGGCACCGGCGCCGTCGCACAGGATGCGGCAGAACACCTGGGAGCCGGGAGCGGCACGGGCGATCTTGTCGACCTCGGCCTCGCAATCCACGGCAAAGAGGCGAACGCCCAGCTCGAAGGCGGCGGCGACGTCGCGCTCCTTCTTGATGGTGTTGCCGAAGGAAATGCGCTCGGGACCGGCGCCAGCGGCGAGCGCCATCTCGATCTCGGCGACGGAGGCGCAGTCGAAGGAGGATCCGAGCCGCGCGAGCAGCTCAAGGATCTCCGGGGCCGGGTTGGCCTTGACCGCGTAGAACACGCGCGTGTCCGGCAGGGCACGCTCGAAGGCAGTGTAGTTGTCACGCACGATGTCGAGATCGACGACCACGCAGGGCTCGTCGTCTCGTCGCTGGCGAAGGAAGTTGCGGATACGATCCGTCATGGCAGTCACCCGTTCCGAACGGCGGTCACAGGGTCGCGGATGCGGCAACGCTCCCAGTCCGCTTTGGAGACGGAACGAGCATGGCTTCATCTGCGAGCGGTCGGGCCGGGACGGCGCCTGAATGGCGCGGGACCTGCCGTTCCGCGATTTGGTAATGCCTTGGATTGGATCGGACGTACCGAACCGCACAGCCGGCAAGGATGTAACAAGTGCCTCTTCAGTGACCCCGGGACTTGGAAACCCGGCAGAGACCAAAAAAGCCCTCTTACGTCGTTGCTTTAAGCCATCCGTTTTGCCGCTCTTTCCGGAGTGATCCGGGCCCTAGCGAGCGACTGCCACCTTGCGGTTGGATGACCACGGGCACGTGCGAATTTGGGCAAGGGGAGATATGCGGCAACAGGCCGTCACAATCAAGGGAAAATCCGCATGAACGCCGATTTTTTCCCGCAAGCCGGATCCCATTGGCGGACGTAGGGGCCGCAAGGCGTTCCGGAACGCAAACGCCCCCTCGGAACACGGCAAAAACCGTGTCGTCGAGAAGGCATTCGCGGGACCGGACCAGGCCGGTCGGAACCCGGGCAGAAAGCCCGGGCTGTTCCTCGTGTACGGATCAGTCCTTGTCGCGACCGCCGCGCTCGCCACGATTACCGGACTTGCCGTGCCATCCGTGGCCCCACTTGCCCTTGCCACGGCCCTTGCGGTCCTCGAAGGACAGGGCGCCGTCACCGTTGCGGTCCATGCGGGTCACCAGATTGGCGGTCGGACGCGCGACCTCCTCCGCGGTGATCCCCAGATCGCCGTCCCGGTCGAGACGCTGGAACATGCGCACCATGTGGCGGTCCATGCGGGCGGTCCAGATCGTCGAGAACTCCTCGAGCGTCAGCGCCTTGTCGCCATCCGCATCCGCCTTGGCGAACCGGTCGGCACGCGCGGCACGGATCTCGTCGGCACTCAGACGTCCGTTGCCGTCCGCATCGAAGTCTTCCATGCCGGGCCGCATCCCGCCACGGCGGGGACCGCGATCATCGTCGTCATCCCGGTCGCGGCGTTCCATGCGCGACAGCATGCGTTCGGCGCGGCGGTTGTACTCATCCTCGGTGACCTTGCCGTCGCCGTCACGATCGAGGCGCTGGAAGGCGCGAACCTTCGGCGTCACGACAGTCGCGGCATAGGCGACCTTGAACTCCTCGAGGGTGACGCGGCCGTCGCCATCGGTGTCGGCGGCGACGAACAGTTCGTCGCGGCGGGTATCGATCTCGTCCTGGGTGAGCTTGCCGTCACCGTTGGTGTCGAAGATCTCCATGAAGACCATCGCCATGCGCCCGCCGTGATGCCCGTGGCGGCCATGATGACGCTTGCCGGACCACTTTCCCTTGCCCTGCATCTGCTCGTGGCGCCAGCCGTGACCGTCTCCGCGACCCTTGCCGTCACGATCGGCGAAAGCCGGACCGGCCAGCGTGCCAAGCAGCGTTGCGGACATGGCCACGAGCGCGATTTTCCGGAAACCCTTCATTGCGATACTCCTCATCGGCTGTTGAAGCGATGACCAAGAGATACGGACGGCTTGTCGCAAAACTATGCCTGCGAACCACCTGTTGTGTCGCAAGCTGTCGCCGGATCGGGGCCTGATACATATGGATACAAACCCGATTTCGCGCGCACGCCTGGCGGGGATACACAGAAGACGGTCAGCGCCGAACCGGAGAAGGACCGAGCCGAGACATGAATGACACCGGGCATCATATCCTTGTGGTCGACGATCACCGCGACATCCGGGAGTCGCTCGCACGCTACCTGCGCAAGAACGGCCTGCGAGCCTCGGTAGCGGAGAATGCCGCGCAGGCGCGCAAATTCCTCAAAGCCGCGGCCGTCGACCTCGTCGTGCTCGACATCATGATGCCGGGCGAAGACGGGCTTTCACTGTGCCGCCATCTGATGGAGAGCGAGTCCATTCCCGTCATCCTGCTCACCGCCATGGCGGAGGAGACCGACCGCATCATCGGACTCGAGATCGGCGCCGACGACTATGTGACCAAGCCCTTCAACCCGCGTGAGCTTCTCGCTCGCGTGCGCGCGGTTCTGAGGCGCTCATCCCAGGTTCCCAAGGAACGGGATCCCGTCGAGACCGACTGCCTGTCCTTCGCGGGCTGGACCCTCGATGTGCCCCGGCGCCTGCTGACCGGAAGCGATGGCGTCGCCGTTCCGCTGTCCACCGGCGAGTACCAGCTCCTCGTCGCTTTTCTCAAGCGCCCGCGCATGGTGCTTTCGCGCGACCAGCTCCTGGATCTCACGTCGGGCCGCAGCCCGGGTGTCTTCGACCGCTCGATCGACAACCAGGTCAGCCGGCTGCGGCGCAAGATCGAGGCGGACCCGAAAAACCCGGAGCTCATCAAGACCGTCTGGGGCGGCGGCTACACCTTCACCTCGGACGTCGAGGGGGGCATCGAATGACGCATTTCCGCCTGTGGCCACGCTCGCTCGGAGGTCAGCTCGTCGCCCTGCTTCTGCTGGCGCTCATCGTCTCCCAGGGCCTGACACTCTGGCTCTTCGCCGGCGAGCGCAAGGTTGCGCTCACGGAACTCGCGCGCAATGTCATCCTGTCGCGCACGAGTTCGCTGGTGCGATGGGTCGATGCCGCCCCGCGCGATCAGCACGCCGACATCATCGGCGCCGTATCCAGTCCGTTCCTGCGGTTCTGGATCACGCCGGAGGCCGCCCTCGCCAAAGGCGGAGAGCGGGAAACGGACCAACGGCTTGCCGAAATGCTTCAGGAGGAGATCGGCGACAACCGCGAGGTGCGCATCGACATCCTGCGCAGCCCCTTGCCCGATTCCGTGCGCGACCGGTTCAAGCGCAAGCTGAATGATCGGGATGAGGATGACGACGACCCGGACAAGGACGAGAAGAAGGACAAGCGCAAGCACTCGCACCACTGGCGTGACGCGCCGACGTTCCTGACGGCGTCGGTACAGCTTGCGGACGGACGCTGGCTGAATGGCACCAGCCGTTTCCGCGTGCCCCGCAACACGCTCACCCCTGTCTTCGTCGCTCTTGGCATCATGGCCGTCGCGATCATCCTCATCATCGCCCTGAGCGTGCGCGGACTGACGCGTCCGTTGCGCGAGCTTTCCGCCGCAGCGGAGCGGCTGGGTCGCGGCGAAAGCATAGACCCGTTGCCCGAGCGCGGCCCGTCCGAGCTCACCGGAACGATCCGCGCCTTCAACGAGATGCAGGACAGGCTGACCCGTTTCGTACGCGACCGGACCCGAATGCTCGGTGCGATCAGTCACGACCTGCGGACGCCGATCACCTCGCTGCGCATTCGGGCCGAGTTCATCGATGACGACGAGAACCGGGAGAAGATGATCGAGACGCTGGACGAGATGCAGCGGATGGTGGAGGCAACCCTGGCCTTTGCCCGGGACGAGGCATCCCGCGAGGAAGCCTCGAGGGTCGACCTGGGAGAGTTCCTCGATTCCATCGCCGAGGACTATCGCGACATCGGTCAGGACGTCTCCTTCGCCCCCTTCGGGCACAGGCTGGTGACGACCTTCCGCCCGCTCAGCGTGAAGCGGGCGGTGCGCAATCTCGTCGACAACGCGGTTCGCTATGCGGGAGCCGCCGAGCTTTCGCTTCGCCAGCAAGGCGACACGCTTCAGATCCTCGTCGAGGACCGGGGACCGGGCATTCCCGACGACAAGCTCCGGGACGTCTTCGAGCCCTTCGTGCGGCTTGAGGAATCACGCTCCGAGGAGACCGGCGGCATCGGGCTCGGGCTCTCCATCGCCCGCTCGATCATCCACGCACATGGCGGCACCCTGGAGCTGGAAAATCGTATCGATGGCGGCCTGAGGGCGCGGATCACACTGCCGGCAGCACGTTAAACCGTTCAATGCGGCAGGAGCATTGTTCTCCAAGGAAGAGCCTTGCTCCATGCCTCTCTGTTTTCTTGATTCTCGGAGGTGCACGATCAACAATTGCGCCGGGTTGGCGTTCCGGATGGTCCCGGGCGTGAGGTGGGGGACAGCATGGGTGGCCATCTATCTGGGCAAAACGGGCAAGGGCGCGGAAACCCCGAGGGTGAGAACGGCCTGCCCGCGAAGCGGCCGCGCACGGTGAAGCGCCCCGGGCAGGATCCTCGCGAGCGCAGACGCGCGCCCCGGGCCGAGGGGGAGCTCGACGTTTCGGTCATCACCATTCGCGGCCCCCTGCCCGGTCAGTTGCTTGATCTCAGCCTGACGGGCTGCAGCATGCTGACCCCCGGCCTTCCGCAATTCGCGATCAATGCGCGCATCGCCTTTCCCGCATACGGGCTCGAGATCCGCGCCGAGCGACGCTGGCTACGCGGGGACAAGTCGGGCTGGCGTTTTCTCTACAGCGACGATGAAAAGAAGCGCCTTGCGGATGCACTGACGGATGCCGTTGGAAACGGCGACGCAACCCGCTACGCAAAGCCCTATTCTCCCGACCGGAGCTGAGGAGCCACATGCCGCGCCCTGACAACGAAAAAGGGGCGCGCCACGGCACGCCCCTTTCATTTTCCACGTCCGGTGCCGTCGTCAGCCGCGAGCGGCTGCCTTCACTTCCAGACGACGGGCATGGAGGATCGGTTCGGTGTAGCCCGAAGGCTGGACCGTTCCCTTGAACACCAGATCACAGGCCGCCTGGAACGCGATGGACGCATCGAAGTCGGCCGCCATCGGCCGATAGAGCGGATCGCCGGCATTCTGGCCATCAACGACCGCCGCCATGCGCTTCATCGTTTCCATCACCTGTGCCTCGCTGCAGACACCATGACGCAGCCAATTGGCGATGTGCTGCGAGGAGATGCGCAGCGTTGCCCGGTCTTCCATCAGGCCGACGTTGTTGATGTCCGGCACTTTCGAGCAGCCAACGCCCTGATCGACCCAGCGCACCACATACCCCAGGATGCCCTGGGCGTTGTTGTCGAGTTCGGCCTGGATTTCCTCCGCCGACCAGTTGGGGCGCTCGGCAACGGGAATCGAGAGAATGTCGTCGAGCTTTGCACGTCCACGCGAACGCAGTTCCTGCTGACGCGCGGCGACGTCCACCACATGGTAATGCAGGGCATGGAGCGTGGCTGCGGTCGGCGACGGCACCCAGGCAGTGTTCGCGCCGGCCCTGGGATGGCCGATCTTCTGCTCGAGCATCGCCTGCATCAGGTCGGGCATGGCCCACATGCCCTTGCCGATCTGGGCGTGACCGGGCAGACCGCACTCGAGCCCGATGTCGACGTTCCAGTTTTCGTAGGCCTGGATCCAGGCGGCCGACTTCATGTCGCCCTTGCGGATCATCGGCCCCGCTTCCATGGAGGTGTGCATCTCGTCGCCGGTCCGGTCGAGGAAGCCGGTGTTGATGAAACACACGCGCTCGGATGCCGCGCGGATGCACTCCTTGAGGTTCACCGTGGTGCGGCGCTCCTCGTCCATGATGCCCATCTTCAGCGTGTTGGCGGACATGCCCAGCGCCGTCTCGACACGTGCAAAGAGCTCGTTGGCGAAGGCGACTTCCTCCGGCCCGTGCATCTTCGGCTTGACGATGTAGAACGACCCGGCGCGCGAGTTGCCGCGCCGACCGCCACCGCCCGGTCCGCCGGAGCCGATGTCGTGCATGGCGATTGCCGCCGTCACCATCGCATCGAGGATGCCTTCGGGAATCTCGTTGCCGTCGGCATCGAGGATCGCGGGCGTGGTCATCAGATGGCCGACGTTGCGCACCAGCATCAATGACCGGCCATGCAGGACGAGTTCACCGCCCTGTGCGGCAATGTAGGTGCGATCGCCTTCCATACGACGCTCAACCGTCTTGCCGCCCTTCTCGAAGCGGGCCGCAAGGTCCCCCTTCAGGAGGCCAAGCCAGTTGCGATAGGCGACGACCTTGTCCTCGGCATCGACGGCTGCGACGGAGTCCTCGCAGTCCATGATCGTCGAGACGGCCGACTCCAGAACCACGTCGGCGATACCGGCCGGATCGGTCTTGCCGATCGGGTTCTCGCGATCGACGACGATCTCGATGTGCAGCCCGTTGCGACGAAGCAGGACCGCCGCCGGCTCCTCCGCGCTTCCCCTGAAGCCCACGAACTGCCTGCCATCGGCAAGTTCCATCTCGCCGCCGGCCGTGGACGCGACGACCAGCGCGCCATCACGCACGGCAAGTCCGGCCGCATCGCTCCAGGACCCGTCGAGGGGCACGCGCTCGTCGAGAAGCTTGCGCGCGAAGGTCACGACCTCCGCTCCGCGCGCGGCGTCGTAGCCGCCCGGCTTCGGCATGCTGCCCATTGCGTCGGTGCCATAGAGCGCATCGTAGAGCGACCCCCAGCGGGCGTTGGCCGCGTTGAGAGCATAGCGGGCGTTGGTGATGGGAACCACGAGCTGGGGGCCCGCGAGTTCGCCGATCTCGGGGTCGACATTGCCGGTCGTCACGGTGAAGGCACCGTCTTCCTCGACCAGATACCCGATCTCCTTGAGGAACGCCTTGTAGGTGCCGAGATCGACCGGCCCCGGGTTGGCCCGGTGCCAATCGTCGATACGGGCCTGAAGATCATCGCGGCGGGCGAGCAACTCGCGATTGCGGGGCGCGAGATCGCGCAGGATCGCGGCCAGTCCCTCCCAGAAGCGCTCCGGCGTCACTCCGGTTCCCGGCAGGGCCTCCTCGGCCACGAACGCGGCGAGTTCCCCGTCAACCTTCAGTCCGGCAAGATCGATACGTTCCATGATCCCGCTTGCTCCCTGGGCTCTTGCCCGGCTCTGCGGCCAGGCGCTGCGGCACTCTCCCCGCCGGCAAGCCGCACGGGGCATTCAAGTTGGCGCCATATTCGGAAAACACGCCTTCCCGGTCAATTATTCACAAATGGGAAGGACTTGATCCGCCATGGAAACAATCATCCTTCGAAGTTGCTTCCCTTGCATCCGGCCCGCCAATTGGACATAGGATAGCGCCTCACCGCGTCGCCGCCACTTTCCCGCCTGCCAGCGACCGCGCCGAACCGGGATGTCCATTCCGTGCCCGGACACATTCGGCAACTGTCTTCTCGAACCGCAAGAGCCCCCATGGCCCGCACCGGAACCCTCGCCCTGACCAGCTTCTACTCGCGCCCGCTTCTCCTGCTGTCGCTCACGACACTCTTCTGGAGCGGCAATGCAATCGCGGGCCGGCTGGCGATCGGCGAGGTTTCGCCGCTTGCGGTGGTGTTCCTGCGCTGGATCGCGGTCTCGGCGCTGATGATTGCGCTCTACGGGCGCCAGACCGTGGCGGAATGGCCGCTCCTGAAGAAGCACCTGCCCATGATCGTCGTCATGGGCATCTGCGGTTTCACCGCCTTCAACTCGCTTTTCTATATCGCCGCGCATGAGACAACCGCCGTCAACCTGGGCATCATCCAGGGAGCGATGCCCATGTTCGTGCTGTTCGGCGCCTTCGTGATCCTGCGTGCGCCGGTTCGCATGCTGCAGATCGTGGGAGCACTGGTGACCATGTCGGGCGTGGCTTTCATCGCTTCCCAGGGCGATTTCGCACGACTTGCGGAGTTCGAGGTGAACCCCGGCGACGGCCTCATGATCATCGCCTGTGTGCTCTACGCCCTTTACGCGGTTTTGTTGCGCAAGCGCCCGGCCGTATCCGGCCTCGTGTTCTTCACCGTTCTGTCGGTCGTCGCGGCTGTTTCCTCCCTGCCCCTCTTCGTTCTCGAGATTGCCCAGGGAACACTGCAGATGCCCACGGCAAAGGGGTGGCTGATCGTTGCCTATATCGCGCTGTTCCCGTCCTGCCTGTCCCAGATCTTCTTCATGCGCGGCGTGGAGCTGATCGGACCGGGGCGTGCTGGTGTTTTCATCAATCTTGTGCCGATATTCTCGTCTTTGCTCGCCGTGATGCTGCTTGGCGAACCGTTTCACGGTTATCATGCCATCGCGCTGACCCTGGTCCTGCTGGGCATCGCCCTGTCGGAACGGTCGAACGCGAAAAGGGGCTGACGCGACAAACGGATACGAGGGGGAAGCCAAGGTGATGATCGGTCCGAACACGGGGATAAGGTCCGATGGATAGCGCCGCGATGCAGTCACCGCTGCTGATCGGGGCGATCGCCGGCCTTCTCGTCATCATCTCCCTCATCCAGCCGCTTGCACGCCGCATGGGCCTTGCGCCCTCGGTCCTTCTGGCCGTGGTGGGCGTTGCCATCGGCTCCGCGGCGACCTGGCTGTTTCACACCACACAGACCGACGCCTTCAACGAGATCGCGAACGTCTTCGTCAACCTGCCGCTCGACTCCAGCGGCATTCTCAATCTCTTTCTGCCGATCCTTCTGTTCCAGACGACATTGACACTGGACGTCAGGCGCATGGCCGAGGACGGGGCCGTCGTCTTCACCATGGCCGTCGTGGCGGTTCTCGTCGCAACGCTCTTCATCGGCCTTGCACTCGCGCCCTTCGCCGGTCTTTCGCTCATTGCCTGCCTGCTGCTCGGCTCGATCGTCGCCACGACCGATCCGGTCGCCGTCGTCGCGATCTTCCGGGACATCGGGGCCCCCGCGCGCCTTGCGCGTCTCGTCGAGGGCGAGAGCCTGCTGAACGACGCGGCCGCGATCGCTCTCTTCGTGCTGCTGCTCGATGCGCTCCTGTGGGACCAGAAGCCGACCGCAAGCGATGCCGCGCAGCTCTTTGCCTGGAGTTTCGCCGGAGGCATCGCGCTTGGCTATGCGGGCGGGCAGATCCTTGTTCGCCTGCTTCCGCTGGTACGCGAGTTCCGCCTCGCGCAGGTGACGCTGAGCTTCGCGCTGCCCTATCTGGTCTATGTCATCGCCGAGCACATGGCCGGCGTTTCGGGGGTCGTTGCCGTCGTCACCGCCGGCATCGTCATCAACCTGGTCGGTCCCTCGCGCGTCACGCCGGACGGCTGGACCTATCTCAACGATGTCTGGGACCAGATCGCCTTCTGGGCCTCGTCCCTCATCTTCATGCTGGCATCGATCCTCATCCCCAAGCTGCTGGTCGAAGTCGGCTGGACGGATCTGGGCCTGCTTGCCATCGTCGTCGTCTCGGCCCTCGTCGCGCGTGGCGTCGTGCTGTTCGGCCTGCTGCCGCTCATGAGCCTGATGCGCATTTCCCAGCCCGTCAGTACGCCTTTCAAGACCGTCATGCTCTGGGGCGGGATGCGTGGTGCGATCACGCTCACGCTGGCCCTCGGCGTGACGGAGAACGCCGCCATCGATCCGCAGGTGCAACGCTTCGTCGCCGTGCTTGCGACCGGCTTCGTGCTGTTCACCCTGCTCGTCTACGGCACCACCCTGAAGCCGCTCATAAAGGTCTTCGGGCTCGATCAGCTCTCGCCTCTCGACAAGGCGATGCGCTCGCAGGTCCTGGCGCTTGCCCTGTCGCGGGTGCGCGAGGGCATTTCAAATGCCGCCGAGGGCTACGGCATGAAGAGCGAGATCGCGGACAATGTCGACCGGCCCTACCGGGAGCGTCTCGCCGCCGAAAGCGAGGGAGCGGGCGACGGCGCCGAGATTCTGGACCGCGACCGCATCACACTCGCCCTCATCGTCATCACCAACCAGGAACGCGAGATCATTCTGAGGCACCTGCGGGAGCGCACGGTCTCGATCCACACGGCGGAAGTGCTGCTTGCAAGAACCGGCCGGATGGGCGACGCCGCGCGGGCGGGCGGGCGCATCGAATACAATCGCGCGGTCAGGGCAAGCCTCGCCTACGCCCCGACGATGCGCATCGCGCAGTGGTGCCAGCGACACCTGAAGCATGACCGCTGGCTGGCGCGCCTTCTTGCCGACCGCTACGAGATCCTGCTTCTGGCGCGTATCGTTCTCGACGAACTCCTGAACTTTGCCACCGAGAAGGTCGAGCCGTTGCTCGGTCACAGGGTCGCGGAACTGCTGACCGAGATCCTGCTCCATCGCCGGGAGGCGACCGTTACGGCCCTCGAGGCCCTGAGGCTTCAGTATCCCGACTACGCCGACCAGCTTGACCAGCGCTTCCTGCTGAAAGTCGGCCTGCGCATCGAGGAGGACGGCTACCAGTCTCTTCTGGCGCAGAACCTGATCGGCAACGAACTCTATTCCAATCTTGCGCAATACGTGCGCGAAGGACGGGGCCGGGCCGGTGACCGTCCCCCGCTCGACCTGGGCATGAACACCGACGACCTGGTGGCGAAACTGCCGCTCTTCCGGGACCTGCCCGCTGAGAGGCTGAAGGCCATCTCGCAGCTCATGCGTCCGCGGTTCGCCGTCCCCGGCGAGACCATCATCCGCAAGGGCGAACGAGGTGACAGCGCGTTCTTCATCTCAACCGGCGCGGTGGAGGTCGCGGCCGGCGGGCGGCACATCCGCCTGGGGCGCGGTGACGTCTTCGGAGAAATCGCCCTGCTGACCGGCGCGCCCCGCACGGCGGACGTGCGCGCGCTCGGCTATTGCCATCTGCTGATGCTCGCCCGCAGCGACTTCCACAGCCTGCTGGAGGAAGACCCTGCGTTGCGTGAAGAGATGGACCGCATGGCACGCGAGCGCACACGGATGAACGCCACCGCACCCGAGGAAGACGAACCAGCACCTTCGGATAACGAAACACCGGCAACAAAGCGCGAGACCTGACCTGAGAGAGCAGGAGCCCCGTTAACGGGCCGCCTCAGGAACGCTCCTGTGGTTCCGCGGGCTCCAGGCTCCAGACCTGCATTCTTCGATAGATGGTCGAGGGGCTCACGTGAAGCGCCTGGGCGGCACGGGGAATGTTGCCTCCGCAGTCCCTGACGGCATTCTCGATCGTCTCGCGGATCACCGTCTCGAGCGGGACGATCTCACGCCCACCCTCGTCTCTCACGCCGCCCCCGGACCTCTCCGGCCCGGAATCGAGACCATCGCGCTTCGTCGCAGAGGGCACCGCCACCCCTGAAACGCCTTCCGGTGCAATAGAGGGGCGCGGCAACGGCAGCATCTGCCGTTCAACCACGTCCCCGTCATTGAGCACGACAGCGCGTCGAATTTTGTTTTGAAGTTCGCGGATATTGCCCGGCCAGTCATACTCCAGCAATGCCGTCTCGCAGTCACGGCTCAGCCCCCGGAACCGCTTGCCATCCTCGGCGGCGAACTTCTGCAGGAAATGGCGCGCGATCAGAAGCACATCGTCGTCACGCTCGCGCAACGGGGGAAGCTCCACCGGCACCACATGCAGGCGGTAGTAGAGGTCCTCCCGGAACCGACCGGCCGCCACCTCGGCCTGAGGATCGCGGTTGGTGGCGCAGACGATGCGCACATCCACTGGGCGCACCGTATCCTCGCCAACCCTTTGGACCGCCTTTTCCTGGAGAACCCGCAGCATCTTCGACTGGAGCTCGAGCTCCATCTCGCAGATCTCGTCCAGAAACAGCGTCCCCCCGTCGGCGGAAAGCATCGCCCCCTGACGGTCCGACAGGGCCCCCGTGAACGCCCCCCTGGCATGGCCGAAGATCTCGCTCTCCAGCATTCCCTTGGGGATCGCGGCACAGTTGATCGTGATGAGCGGACCGGACGCACGCTTGCTCAGCGCATGGACGGCGGCGGCGCACAGTTCCTTGCCGGTGCCGCTTTCGCCGGTGATGAAGATCGTGGCATTCGTCGGGGCGGCATTGGCCAGGATGTGATAGACCGTCCTCATGGACCGGGACCTGCCGATCATGCCGGCAACGCCCTCTCCGTCCGGAAGCGTTTCCGCTTCAGCCGCAAGCTCCTCGATACGGCTTGCAAGGCGCAAGCGCTCCAGTGCATTGCGCAGGGTGACGCGCAGGCGCTCGGCCGTGAAGGGCTTCATGATGAAGTCGTAGGCCCCTTCGCGCATGGCTTCGACGGCCATGTTCACCGAGGCCATGCCCGTCACCAGAACGACCTCGCACGGCGCCGGGCGTCCCTTGATCCTGCGCATGAGGTCAAGCCCGCTGCCGTCGGGAAGGTTCACATCGATCACGATCACGGATGGCGAAAGGCGTTCGACGGCCTCCAGCGCCTCGGCGCAGTTCGCGGCCAGATGCACATCGAGATCCTGAGGATCGAGATAGGCGCGATAGGTCTCCGCGAGGGCATAGGTGTCCTCGACGAGCAAGACCGTCGGTCTTTTCTCCGTCATGCGCGTTCTGTCCACCCCTGTCGCCCCCGGGTGCCTGCAACGGTCAGCTCGCAGCTTGCCCCGGGGTTGTCGGTTCTTGCAGCGGCTTGCCAGCCGCCTGAGCCTTCTTCAGCCTACGCCATCCGGTCCTGTTCCACCACGTGGCAGTTTGACCAAGTCCGATACGCTCCGGCCCCCTGCACGGATCAGTTGGACGCGTGGGGGAACATGCCACAGGGACGGCCTCGCGCTACGCATGAGCCAGGGTATGGCACGCCCGTTCATGGGGCCGCGTGCCAGGGATCCACCTCGCGACCCGGCACAAGATCGTCCGGCAAGACGATACCGGCGGAAAGCAGATGCCGTGTGATCCGCTCCCGCACCAGCGGGATACCCGCCGGAGTACAACTCACGAGCCAGCGTCCGATGTCACCGGGCGTCGGGGTCCGTGGCTGCACCCATCTTTCTGCAACACGCTTCTGCAGCCTCGTTGCGTCGGTGCGCGCGTCGGCTTCCCTTTCCAGACCCACGAGGGCCAAAACCCGCCAGAGTTCGCCGGCAAGGCAGTCGGCTCCGATCCTTTGCGCACTTGCGAGTCCCGCCTCATGGTCTCCTCCGAGCACCATGGTTCCCGCATGCAGGCACCAGAGCGCGGGGCCCGTGACAACTCCGGCCTCGCCCATCCGTCGCGCGATCACCACCACTTCGTCGAACGCGCCATATCCGGCGAGCCCGTGAGCGCAGCTCAGCACGGTCCACGGATCGCACGGGTTGAGATCGAGCGCCCGGCGGTAGGTCTGTTCGGCCAGGTCATGCCGGTTCTGATGCGCAGCGCTCCAGGCGAAGGTGACCAATGCGCGGGAATCGAGCGGATCGAGGCCGATCGCGGTGCCGGCCAGGGCGGTCGCACGTTCAAGCGAGCGCCGCGTGTGGCGCGTTCCGGGAAAAACCAGCGGCCTGCTGTTGAGGACATGAGCAAGGCACGCATAG
This sequence comes from Stappia sp., assembly GCA_002722295.1. Classification (GTDB taxonomy): domain Bacteria; phylum Pseudomonadota; class Alphaproteobacteria; order Rhizobiales; family Stappiaceae; genus Stappia. The sequence continues at coordinate 129,570 of PBLF01000032.1, forward strand.
GCCGCGCCAAAACGAGGGTATTCCTGGATCAGGCCCGACAGCATTTCCTCCGCCCGGAGGGAATCCGAAATGCGGCGCGTCTGCATCAGCTGGCGGGCCCGCACAAGCCGGTCATGGGCACGCAACGGCACCTCCTGGGCACCGAGGGAAACCGTTTGTTCCATGGAAATCCGGGCATGGGTCACGAGCGCGAACTCGGACACGACCTCCGCCTGGGCCGCAAGACCGCCGTCGACCGGCAGTTCACGATTGGTGCCCCACACGTAGTGTCCGCTGCGATGGCTCTTGACCGTCACGGTATAAAACAGCCGCCCGCCCTCACGCATGGCAGAAACGGCGATGCGATAGACAGGCAGCCCCGACCGGTCGAGCCCCTCCCCCAGTTCCTCCAGCACCGTCCATTCCCGGAACCGCACCAGGCGCGCAATGAGATCCTGGCAAAAGACCCGCGTCAGCCAGGCGGCGTCCTGCCCGTTCCGCGCGTCCTGGACCACCGGTGAAACGACAACCGCGACCCTTGGCCCCAGTTCCGGAACAGGCCCTCCGGCATGGCGCGGGAATTGAACCGGAAATGCTCTGGAACGCTCCTCCATACCTCCATGCACGGCGCTCACCTCGGCCGGCTCCGCAATATCCTGCCGCTCGGGAAACTTGCCGAGCTTGATCTCCACGATCAGTTCCTGCGTCTCACTCGAGGGCTGGGTGTCGAACTCGTCGTCGAGCACGTTCCAAAGATCCTCGTAGGCCCTGAGCGCCGAGGCGTAGTCGCCGCGGGATGCACGCGCACGAATGAAGGCCCGGCAGGCCGGCTCGTGGGTCGGATCCAGGTTGAGGAGCGCGATGGCCGCTTCCTCGATCTGCTCGAAGTCTGCCCGGGGATCCACGAGCAACGGCTCCAGCATTGCCCGCAGCTCGTCATGGAGCTGCTGGCGCCGCTCCCGCAGCCAGTCCGTGAACGGCTCCGACAGAAGTTCCCCGCCCTCGAAAAGGCGCTCCGACAGACGCCGTTCATGCAGCAATCGCAACGGCAACGGACCGGTCCCCGCCAGAAGATCGTCGAGATCGAGCCTCACCCTGGCCAGGTCGATCGAGATTACCTGCTTGTCGCTGGTCAGCCCGTCGAACCCGAGCGGCTCGAGATTGCGGCGCAGGATGAGCAAGGTCTGGCGCAACGACGAGCGGGCGTGGTGCTCCGAGCTGTCTTCCCAGAAAAGATTGGCCGCCGCTTCACGCGAAAGGCGCCCGTCGCTGGCAAGACACAAGCGTGCGAGAAGTCCCTCCGCCTTGCGCGAGCGAAACTGGACAGGCATTCCGGCAACAGCGAAAGCCGGCGTTCCAAGGACAGCGACATCAAGCGTCGGTCCGTGCGCCAAACCGTTCTCGCGGCCTGTCCCGCGTCTGGAAGCTGCCCCCGCTTTGCCCTCCAAGCCGGTCCCCCCATCAGGATGCAGTCACGGTTATCCGGCCCGCGGGCCAGGCGACGCACAAGCATCCGGTCCCTGCCTCCGGAACCGGTCGCTTCCTCTCGCCCTGCTCCTCCCTGCAAGCCGTGCGACAAAATCACGCAAAGATAACGCTAAATGGTGTTGCATCGCGTTCACAAGAGGTTCTTGCAGGGGGCGGCAAGACTATTCCTCATGTCGGTTTCCGTCGCAGGGAACCCGACAATGGCTTGATCGGGGGATTTGCCAAGCACCACCAGCAGATTGCCGGCCGGCCGCATCGGGGCCGGGTGAGGAAACACGCGGGCCGCGCATGTGGCCCGTGTTCAGGGGTGCCATCGGTTGAACGTCTTCCGCAGTGCTCGCGAAGACCGCCATCCGATGCACTGCGAGCCGTGCAAGGCTTTCCGGCCTCGGATCGCACGTGACCCAACTGGGCCGGGGATTGCTACCCCGGCCCATTTTTCCGGCACCGGAAGGCGGCGGCACGAGGCAATTGGTACGGGACCGGTGGGCAACGGGAACCGGAGCCAGAGACGACACGAGGGAAATGCAGGGATCCGGAAGAACCGGAGGGGGATACTTCAGAAGGTAGAATGCGAACGTTTTCAGAGGGGTCGACCACCCGTCCGGGCAACCGGGCGGGTGGTCTTTTTTCAGCCTTGAAGTCCGCCGGTCAGGCGGCGTGCTTGCTGCCAGCCGCACCCGAGGTGCTGCGGCGGATATCCTCGAAAAACTCCCGAATCTGCTCGGCGATATCGCCGGACTGCTTCTGGAGGTCGCTCGACACGGCGAGAAAATCCGTTGCCGCGCTCTCGGTCTTCTCGATGGATTCCGTCACCCCGGCCACATTGCGCGTGAGCGTCGAGGTGCCTTCGGCCGCGTGCTGGACGCTCTGGGAAATCTCACGCGTCGCAGCGCCCTGCTCCTCGATGGCGGCGGCGATCGCCGCCGTCAGACTGTCGATCTCGCCGACCGTGGAGGAAATCGAGCCGATTGCGCTCACGGCACGCGTCGTCGCGGCCTGCACCTCGGCAACCTGACTTGCGATGTCCTCCGTCGCCTTGGACGTCTGGCCCGCGAGCTGCTTGACCTCCTGCGCGACGATCGCGAAACCGCGCCCTGCCTCTCCGGCGCGGGCCGCCTCGATGGTCGCGTTCAACGCGAGAAGGTTTGTCTGTTCCGCGATGGCCTGAATGAGGCCGATCACGTCACCGATCTTCTGTGCGGAAACCGACAGCATTCCGACCTCGGACGAAGCGGTCTCGGTAATTCCGTTCGCCCGGCGCGTCACGTTCGATGCGCCGGAGACCTGTCGGCCGATCTCGAGGATCGAACTCGCCAGTTCCTCGGCGGCGGAGGCCACACTTTGCACGTTGCCGGACGTCTGTTCGGAAGCGGCGGCCGCGGACACCGCCTCGCGGGCCGCGGAACTTGCCACGGACGACAGCGCTCCGGCGCCGGACCCGACTTTCTCGGCGGCTGCGCCTACAGACTGCAGGCTCGTTCCCATCCTGCCCTGGAAGCGTTCGATGGCGTCGCTGAGAGCCTTCGTCCGCGCCTCCTGCTCCTCCATCAGAATCTGCTGGTAGGTCGAGATGGCGAAATCGAGATCCAGCATGACCGCGCGGTTGAGGGCATGGATCGCACTGATTGCCCGCGCCGGAGACAGGCGGAACTTCTTCATCACCACGCTCACCAGTTCGTTGAGCACGAACTGGTAGCCCGCGATATACCAGCGTGGTTCCAGCCCGATACGGCTGTGCGCACGCCCGATGCGATCGATGCTCTGTACGTAGTCGTCGTCGAAAGTCGCCGTGAACAGGCGCTTCCAATGCACCTTCTGGGCATTTTCAAGAGATGACTGGCGATTTCCCAGAAGCGCCTTCAGCGAAGGCTCCGTGACGAGGTGTTCATAAAAACGCTTCAGGATGCCATCCAGGCAGGGCTCCACGACAGGCCAGAGCTGGCGCAACATCGTTCGGGTCGGGTCGTCGATCCGCGCAAATTCGACGCGTCGGTGCGTGGTGTCTTTATTGATGCTCGCCATTTCATACCCCTAGGTAAGATCACCATGATCCTCACCCTTACGCTCTTTAAAATTTGCTAACCCTGCCCTTCACGGCCATTCTCATTGCAGGAAAATCGAATCGAACACTTATTCATGCATGATTGGTTACCGGGAAAATTTCATACATATTTTAAATACGCTTTATAAAGCACACACTTACGAAATTCACCTTCGATAACCATAAAAACGACAACACTTACGCTTCGGCATAAGCATCACTACGTACAGATATTTCAGAGGGGTCTCAAAGCGCCTTTTCAGCGGGAAAGCGGCGCCTTCCGGTATGATTCGGCCACGCATGAACACTTCGCAGAGTCGCCAGGCACCATCGACGGAAGTATTCGTACAGGCCAATACCGGGAGGATGGCTGGGGCGGCAGGATTCGAACCTGCGAATGGCGGCACCAAAAGCCGCTGCCTTACCACTTGGCGACGCCCCAAGAGAGCGTCTGTATAGCCATCGCGGGCGAGGCGTGCAAGACCATGGGAAACGGGTGCCGGGAGGGAATGAAACAGTCCCGGAGCTATCATCCACAGCCCAGTCGGAAAACAGGTTCCAAGCGGGGTTGCAGTCCCCGAACCTTGGTGATAATAACCCGCCTCACAGACGGTTCGACGGCTCTGCGCCGCCCCGTCGACCAGGAAGTCGGAGTGTAGCGCAGCCTGGTAGCGCACCTCGTTCGGGACGAGGGGGTCGCAGGTTCGAATCCTGCCACTCCGACCATTACTTCCAATGACTTACATGGTTGCCTCTCCCCGCAAACTGCCAAATCGGGCAGAAATACGGGCAGAAACTCTGGCCACCCCATGCCTTACGCTATCCCCATGGAACGGTCGGCCAGCTCATAGAGGATCGGTGCCGGGTGTTCGCCCAATGCCTCAATCCGCGCTGCCTGCATTCCACGTATATGGATCTCGAGCAGATCGCGGCCACGCGCAGCGCGAAATACGCATCCCCGAGAGCCTTTTCAACCAGCAGATGAAGGCCCTTGCCTCTCCGATCACCTCTCGCCTAAAAGAAGCGTGTCACGGTTCCGCCAATTGAGCGCGGATGAAAAGGGAACACGGTGCGGATTACCCATCAGGGGCCAAAACCGGGGCTGCCCTCGCAACTGTAAGCGGCAAGTCCGCCGTCAATGCCACTGGCCAAACGCCGGGAAGGTGACGGAAGACGCTCGAGCCGCAAGCCAGGAGACCTGCCGGGAGGTAGCGTCCACGCACGTGGTGTAATTTCAGCGCCGTCGAAGGTGTAATCCCGGGTGGTCACCGAGGTGTATGATCGAGGTGGAGTTTGGCGACTTC
>PBLF01000033.1 GCA_002722295.1 Stappia sp.
CAAACTCCACCTCGATCATACACCTCGGTGACCACCCGGGATTACACCTTCGACGGCGCTGAAATTACACCACGTGCGTGGACGCTACCGAGACCCGAGGGGAGAGGCCTTCTTTCGGCCATTTGCTCGCGCAAGCGCCTCAATCGCAACCAGGTCCGCCGCTTGCGGTTCCTCGAGAGGTTGAAGGGGGACCTGGGCCCGGGGCTGGATATTTTCGGCCGTGGCTTTTCCGACCTTCCCGACAAGGCGAGGGGAATAGAGCCATACCGGTATCATCTGGTGCTGGAAAACAACCTAGAGCGCGACGCATGGACGGAAAAGCTGGCGGATCCGCTGCTCGCCGGCGTCTATCCGATCTTCGCCGGCGGGGAAGGGCTGGAGGACTATTTCGACCCCGCGGGCTTTTCCCGCATCGACATCACGCGACCACGCGCCGCCGTCGAGGCCGTGCGCGAGATACTGGAGAGTGACCCGGTCGCACGTCCGGAGGTTCAGGCGGCGATGCTGGAAAACCGGCGCCGGCTGATGCGGGAGCACCAGCTCTTTCCCGTTCTCGCGCGGGAAATTCTGGCTCGCCGAAAGGACACCGACCTGGTGGAGCCTCTCCCTGTGCCCGAGGCGATCCTGCCCTCGCCGCGCAGGAGGCGTGCCCGTGTCGCTCAGTTCCTCCGGCCCTTGCGCATTGCCGCCGACACGCTCGTTCTGTCGCTTTCCGAGCGTGGCTGACGTGATGTTCAGGAGGGCTTGCGGTCCCAGCGTTCCCAGACGAAGGGGTAGCGCCAGGTTAGGACATGGGTGTCGCGAAGGTGTTCGGCGATTGCCGCATAGCGGGAACGGCTGGTTTCGTCGATCAGGTGAAACTGGACCATCATGGTTCGAACGTTCCGGATTGTTCCGGTCTCGATGAGGTCTTCCAGAACGGGATATTCGTCACCCTCGATATTCAGCTTGAGCAGGTTGATGTCCTGCCCGGCGCCGGCCACCACCTCGGAGGCGCGTCGCAGCCGGATCTCCACGCGTCTTCCCTCGATGCCGCGCTGGGTGCTGCTGCCGTCGTTGTCATAGACCAATTCGGCCGTCCCGTTGAAACCGGAGAGACCGGCGCATTCCAGTTCCACGCCGTCCAGCCCCTTGACGAGGCTGGCTGCCGCTTCACAGAAATCCGGAGCCGGCTCGAAGGCGAGAACTCGGCCGCATCCTCGTGCCACCGCCCGGGTGGCAAAGCTTCCCTGGTAGAAGCCGGCATCGATTGCGATCGAATCCGCGTCCAGCGGAACGTCCAGCAGCAGGTGTTCATCGCCCCTGGCCCACTTCCAGCGCTTGATCGCACGGTACTGGGGATCAAGTGCAAAGCGGATCAGATTGAATCCCATGTCTCACAGCTCATTCATGAGGATAGCAGTGGCCATGGCGCGGATTTCCTGTCCGGTTCTGTCGACCGGAGACCTCATGCCGCCCACATGGTACGCGCCAAGGGATCGCAGGTCGCGCGGCGGAAAGCAAGTCTTCGCACGGAAGCCTGGAAGCTTGAGAGGCGACGAGCCGCGTCTTGTCAGAAGGTGTAGCCGAACTGGGCGATGTCGTCGCGATGACGACGGGCTACCAGCTCCGCGCCCGCATCGTCATAGTAGCCGCGGTAGTCTCCGCGCTCGGAGGAGTTGGCGCGCTGCCTCGGAACCTCGGTTGCCAGGTTGAGGTCCCCGATCATGGCGGCGAGATCGTCCTCAAGCTTCTCCTGCCTTAGAATAACGTCCACGGCGATCTCGCCGTCATCGTCCGTGATGTAATCGACGAGTTGTTTGCGGATGTATCCACTCGGGGAGGTGGGGGCGTTATCGTCGGCCAGCCAGGCGAGGTAGTCGGAGAAGTCGAACTTCTGGAACAACTCGACCTCGGTCGGCATTCCCGACTGTCCGCGCCCCCTGTCTTCCTTCAGATAGTGGAACCAGGAGACGTGCCAGTCCCAGGGATTGCGCACCACCGTGAAGCTTGTCATGCCAGCGAGATCAACCCGGTGGCGGGCGAAAACCTGGGCATACTGCCGATAGGTCAGATGGCCGCGCGCATCGCGCAGGCGTCGCGACGGGCATTTCAGAATCCAAGGCTGAAAAGCCTGTTCAACGAACGATCCGCCACATTTGGGAACATGTACGAACAGGAGGTTGGCCTTTTCGGCCCGACCAAGAAGTCCGGTCTTTTTTCTTGTTGGTACAAACACGTCCACTTCACCCAGGCTTTTTCGGAGGCCTCTGTGTACGGGTGATGGAGAGTTGGATCAACATTGTGAATTTTTATAGGTATCCAGGCTCGTGATCTTGCGCGGCACGCCTCTGTATTCAGGCGTCTTTCGTGGGAAACGTTGCGCGGGACCTGATCCCGCGCAACGAATTGGACGCAGATCTTTTGTCTCGCGGTCTCAGCAGTTGTTCGGGCGCTGCGGGCCGAGGTCGATCTGGCACTCATTGGTAAGGGCGCCGATGGCCGCGCCGCCGACCGCGCCGGCCGCCGCGCCGACGAGAACGGGGCCGCCCGCGAGCGCGACCACGCCCGCACCGGCGGCCGTGCCCAGGGCGCCGCCCGTCACGCCGCGTTCGAACTTGTTGGAGCCGCAGGCGCCGAGCGCCAGCGTCACGGTGAGGAGCCCGGCGAGGGCAAGCGGTCTCGGAATACGCATGTACTCAGTTCCTTCGAAAAACGGTCCCAGCCGCTTCGACCATGCCTTGAACAAGGTGAATCATGCGTAAACGCCCGCGCCAGCGGAGCGGCGGGATGAGGAAGGCAAGGGGAGCGACACCGGCGCGAGGCGGGGCGCGGGGTCCTGCCGTGAAGGCAGCGGGGCCTTGCCCGGAGACCTGCCTTCGACTAAGAACGGGACAAATTTCCCCTCATCCCGATCAAGCGGAGCGGCAGGCTACATGGCGCGCCAGTTCATCTATCACATGCACGGTCTGTCGAAGGCCTTCAACGGCAAGAAGGTCCTCGACAACATCCACCTGTCCTTCTACCCGGACGCCAAGATCGGCATCCTGGGCCCGAACGGCGCGGGCAAGTCGACCCTGCTCAAGATCATGGCCGGTCTCGACAAGGAGTACACGGGCGAGGCCTGGGCGGCCGAGGGCGCGCGCATCGGCTACCTGCCGCAGGAGCCGCAGCTCGACTCCTCCAAGACCGTTCGCGAGAACGTGCTGGAGGGCGTCGCCCACAAGCAGGCGATCGTCGACCGCTACAACGAACTGATGATGAACTATTCCGACGAGACGGCGGAAGAGGGCGCCAAGCTCCAGGACATCATCGACGCGGAGGATCTCTGGAACCTCGACAGCAAGGTCGAGATGGCGATGGAGGCCCTGCGCTGCCCGCCGTCCGACGCGTCGGTGGACAACCTCTCGGGCGGTGAGCGCCGCCGGGTGGCGCTCTGCCAGCTTCTGCTGTCGGAGCCGGACCTGCTGCTGCTCGACGAGCCGACCAACCACCTGGACGCCGAGACGGTCCACTGGCTCGAGCGGCACCTGCGCGAGTTCAAGGGCTCGGTGCTGATCATCACCCACGATCGCTACTTCCTGGACAATGTCACCGGCTGGATCCTGGAGCTCGACCGCGGTCAGGGCATTCCCTACGAGGGCAACTACTCGGTCTATCTGGAGAAGAAGACCAAGCGCATGGAGCAGGAGGGCCGCGAGGACATGGCCCGCTCCCGTGCGATTGCCCGCGAGCGCGAGTGGATGGGCATGTCGCCCAAGGGCCGGCAGACCAAGTCGAAGGCCCGTATCCGCGCCTACGAGGATCTTCTGTCCAGGCAGGAGGAGCGTCTGCCGACCATCGAGCAGATCCTTATTCCCGTCGGCGAGCGGCTCGGCAACAACGTCATCGACCTGGAGAACGTCTCCAAGGGCTTCGGCGACCGCCTGCTGATCGAGGACCTCACCTTCAAGCTGCCGCGCGGTGGCATCGTCGGTGTGATCGGCCCGAACGGCGCCGGCAAGACGACGCTGTTCAAGCTGCTCACGGGCCAGGAGACGCCGGATTCCGGCACGGTCACCATCGGTGACAGCGTTCACCTTGGTTATGTGGACCAGTCGCGCGACAAGCTCGACCCGGACAAGACGGTCTGGGAGGAGATTTCCGACGGCAACGAGATCATCTATCTCGACGGCAAGGAGATCAATTCGCGCGCCTATTGCTCGTCCTTCAACTTCAAGGGCCCGGCCCAGCAGGCGAAGGTGGGCAACCTGTCGGGCGGACAGCGCAACCGCGTGCACCTTGCCAAGGTGCTGAAGAAGGGCGCCAACGTGCTTCTCCTTGACGAGCCGACCAACGACCTCGACACCGAGACGCTGGCGGCCCTCGAGGACGCGCTGGAGAACTACGCCGGCTGCGCCGTGGTCATCAGCCATGATCGCATGTTCCTCGACCGTCTCGCGACCCACATGCTCGCCTTCGAGGGCGACAGCCACGTGGAGTGGTTCGAGGGCAACTTCGAGGACTACGAGAAGGACAAGGTGCGTCGTCTCGGCGCCCATGCGGCCGACCCGCGCCGCATCAAGTACAAGCCGCTGACGCGCTGAGCGCGTCGATCCGCGGAAAGCTGGCAAACGGCGGTGCCCATGGCGCCGCCGTTTTGCGTTTCGGCTTCCCTGTTGCGCAGGCTCAGGCGCCGGCGCGCCCGCCCGCCAGATAGGTCCTGAAGCGGGCGTCCAGCCGATCGCCGGCCTCGCGCAGCAGCCGTCCGGCCGGGCGTTCCAGCGTCAGCGTCAGGAAAAGCGCCATGGCGGTCAGCGCCGCGACGATGATCGTGGCGGCACCGGCAAAGCCCGCGAGCGGTGTCAGCAAAAGGAAGCCGGCATAGCCAATGTGCTGGTGCAGCAGGTAGAAGGGGTAGGTCGCACGTCCGGCGACCGCGCACAGCCGTGTGGGCAGTGCTTTTTCGGGCACGCGGGTCAGCAGGGCGAGCAACAGCAGGCCGCCCAGGGTGAACATGGCGGCGAGCAGGATCGAAAACGGCTCATCGTACAGCGGTGCGAGGCTTTTCGCGAAATTGATGCTGCTTGATACTGCTTGCAGAAGCGCCACCATGGTCACGGGCAGGGCCATGGGCTCGCCGTGCTCCCAGGCTCTCAGTGCTATGCCGAAGGCGAAGACGCCGGCAAACTCCAGCAGTAGCAGTTTGCGCAGCAGGTCACTGTCGAGCCACAGGTTTTCGATGCCCGCGAGCAGCACCCACATGATCGCGATCATGACCCGGTGTCGGTGCCAGAGCCCGACGCTCATCAGGACGAAGACCCAGCCGTAGAAGATGATCTCGACAACGATCGACCAATAGGCGCCGTCGACAAGGGGCTGGCCCAGGAAGGGGGCGAGCATCGTCGCATTGGCCAGCACCTGAGGCAGGGTGACGGTGAAGCCGAAGCCCGGCGTCGCCAGCGTCACGAGGGCGGTGAGTGTCATGCAGGCGAGAAAGACGGGCCACAGCCTAGCGAAGCGGGCGACGGCGAAGGCAATCGGATCGCGTCCTTCTGTCGACATGGTGATGACATAGCCGGAAATCGCGAAAAACACCGAGACGCCGAGGTAACCGTATCGGGCAAGCCCGCCCGGATCACCGACCAGCGCCTCGCCGGCCTCTCCGGTCACCTGCATCCGGAATCCGAAGTGAAACCAGGCGACGGCGGCGACCGCGAGCACACGCAGCAGGTCGAGGCCGGGCCGACGCATCGCCGGCGGTCTTGCCGTGGCGGGGGAGCGTGGCACCTTGCGCTTCGTGCGACGCGGGGCTGCCCGGCCCCAAGCGTAGTCGGCAACCGTGTTCGAAGGCCGGCCGTCCGGCCGGTCCTGTGCGTCCCCTTGCGCCATTGCCGGCTCTCCCCTCGCTGGTTTCGTGGCCCTTGTCCCTGGTTCCAGCTTGCCGCACTCGGGTTAAGGGCGGTGAAACGCGCTTGCCGGCCCAAGCTGCCGCCTGTCCCGGGCGGAGGGCGTGATCCCAGCTTCCCATCAGGAAAAAGACGATTGCACGCCAGGGGTGATAACCCTATCTGATGAATATGATCACGCTCCGCCAGATGCGCTACTTCGATGCGCTTGCCCGCCACCTTCACTTCGGCCATGCGGCGGCCGATGTGAATGTTTCCCAGCCGGCGCTGTCCATGCAGATCCGCGAGCTCGAGGCCATTCTCGGCATCGCGCTCGTCGAGCGGCGCCCCTCTGGTGTCCGCCTGACGAGCGAGGGCCACGAGATCGCCCGGCGTGCCGGCCGGATCCTCGCGGAGGCAAGGGACCTCGTGGACTACGGTCGCCAGGCCGGCGGCGTGCTGTCGGGCGAGCTTCGCCTTGGCATCATCCCCTCCATCGCCCCCTATCTTCTGCCGCGCATCCTGCCGGCACTGACCGGCAGCTATCCGGACGTGGACCTGCAGGTGCGCGAGACGCACACCCAGTCGCTCATGCAGGAACTGGCGCAGGGGCGTCTCGACGTGATCCTTGCCGCCCTTCCCGTGGCCGGTGCGGACCTCGAAACCCGCCCGCTGTTTCAGGACAGGTTCCTGCTCGCGGTGCAGAACAGTCCGGATCTGGACGAGCGCCAGCGCGTCGATCCGGCTGGCATCGACGGGTCGAGCCTGCTGCTGCTGGAGGAGGGGCACTGCCTGCGCGACCAGACGCTCAACTACTGCGAGGGGTTGCGGCCGCAGGGGCGTTCCGCCTTCGGCGCGACGAGCCTTTCGACGGTCATGCAGATGGTCGCGGCCGGCTACGGGGTGACGCTGCTCCCCGAGCTTTGCGCCTCGGTGGAGGTTCGTGACGAACGGGTGGCGCTGCTGCGCTTCTCCGATCCGCAGCCGCAGCGGTCGGTGGGGCTTGTGTGGCGCAAATCCTCGCCGCGCAAGCGTGACTTCCTGGCGCTTGCCGATTGCATCACCGCGGCCATGGCGGGCGACGTCAGGCCGCCGCTGCCGGACCCCGCCGCCGCCGGCGTCACAAGCGCGGCGTGATCGTGAAATGGCGGGCGGAACGAAGCGCAGCCGCGACATGCGTCTGGCCTTGCGCCGGCTGATTCCGCTCGCGCCGCTTGCCGATGCCGCCCCCATCCTGGAGGCGGCGCTCGCACGCCATCTCAAGCATCTTCCGCCCTCGGTCGCGCTCTGGCTGGCCGTTACCTCCCACGTGCGGCACCGGCATACGGGTTACGAGGCCATGCTGGTCGAAGGCTACGACCGGGATTCCGCCCGGTTTTTCGTCGTGGACGAGATGAACGCGGTGCTCACGCGCTGGGGATCGAAACGGCTGGTCGACGCCGACGAGGAGACGTTCGACGAGGCGGAGCCCGAGGCGGGCCATGCCCTGGAAACTCCGTCCGGCGATCAGCGATAGATCCACTGTTCGGGAAGGTGGGCGATGACCTCTTCGCCAGGGCGGATGACGCCGGGGCGCTCCACGAAGCCCACAAGACCCCGTCTCCGCCGTCCGGCCTTGGGAAACAGGAGGTCGAGTCCCTCGCGGTCGGGCACGTTCCTGCCGATCGCCTCGCCGGCAAGCCGGCAGGGGGCATTGTCGCCGTCGACACGCACCACCGCGCCGCCGGCAAAGACCAGACGCGTGCGCGGGGGCAGCATGGTGAAGCGGGGGATGCCGGCGACCAGCACATTGGCGCCGATCCAGCCGGCCTCGATGGCCGCGAGATCCATGTCGGCGGCGATCGCGGCCAGTTCCTCTTCCGAAACCAGCGAGATCTGACGTTCGTTGCACATCTCCGTCCCGCGCGAGTACCAGGGCTCGCGCGAGCCCGAGCGCCGCGTGCGCCCGGCGTGCAGGTCTCCGGGGATGCCGTCGAAGGTGAGTTTCAGCGCCGCCTGCCAGACGGTCTCGAAGCTCTCCGAGGAGGGGGTGGCAAGCGCCTCGCGCACGGTGCCGCTGACCTTGCGCCGCGCGACGATTTCCATGTCGTCCAGCGTGTCGCGTCCGAAGAGATCGCCTGCCATGTTCCGCCCCATCCGTTTTGCCTCTTGCGACTATCCCGGAGCTTGCCCGCGTCATCAACTCCGTCTTTCTGGCGGGGCGTGGTGGGTTACCGGGCGGTCGAAAGATTTAATGCCGTGGAACGCTCCCTCCCCACGGTCACCCCGGGCAAGGGCGGTATGCCCGCGACCCGGGGCCTGTTGGCACTCTCGGCCGGGGTGGGACGGTCTTGGAGGTCCCGGCAAGGGCACGGCGCCTGGCGCCGTCGTCGGACGGGGCCACGTGGATTGGGCCCCGGATCTTCGTCCCTTCGGGTCTCGTCCGGGGTGACGGTTGAGGAGGGCGGCATGGTCGGAGCGTGGTGGTGCGGAAGTTTGACGGGGGCAGGGGCCGTCGCGCTCCACCTGTCATCCCTGCGAAGGCAGGGATCCAGTATCCCCGAACGGTCATGCAAGGCACCGACGGATCCCCTCGCACCCGGCGGTGGCGACTGGATCCCGGTCTTCGGCTCGGCCGAAACCGGGATGACAGCCAATGGTGAGGCGCTTTCGTGGAAGCGCCCTCTCCACGGTCACCCCGGGCAAGGGTGGCCCGCCCAGGACCCCAGGGCGGACTATTTCTCCGGTCGACGACGGCCTATTCGGCCGCCGCCATCTGGTGCGGGTCGTAGTTCAGGATCGGGGCCAGCCAGCGCTCTGCCGTGGCAAGGTCCCAGCCCTTGCGCGCGGCGTAGTCCTCGACCTGGTCACGCTCGATGCGCCCGACGCCGAAATAATGGCTGTCCGGGTGGGCGAAATAGAGCCCCGAGACCGAGGAGCCGGGCCACATGGCGAAGCTTTCGGTGAGCTCGATGCCGGTGGCTTTCGGTGCGTCGAGCAGATCGAAAAGGGTGCCCTTCTCGGTGTGGTCCGGCTGGGCCGGATAGCCGGGTGCCGGTCGAATGCCCTGATACTTTTCGGCAATCAGGTCCTCGACCGAGAGGTTCTCGTTCGGCGCGTAGCCCCAGAACTCCGTGCGCACCATCTGGTGGAGCTTTTCGGCGAAGGCTTCCGCCAGACGGTCGCAGAGCGCCTGTGCGAGGATCTTGTTGTAGTCGTCGCGGGCCGCCACGTGGCGGGCGATGATTTCCTCCTCGCCGTGACCGGACGTGACCGCGAACCCGCCGATCCAGTCGGCGATGCCGCTGTCCTCGGGCGCGATGAAGTCGGACATGGCCACATTGGCGCGCGTGCCGCTCGCACGTGCCATCTGCTGGCGCAGCGTGTGCAGCACCGTGCGCTCGCTCATGCGGCTCTCGTCATTGAACAGCACGATATCGTCGCCGCGCGCCGCCGCCGGCCAGAAGCCGACCACGCCCTTCGGGCGAAGCTGTCCCTCGCGCACGATCTCGTCCAGCATCCGCCGGGCGTCGTCGTAAAGCGCCTTGGCCGCTGGGCCGTAGCGGTTGTCGGTCAGGACGGCCGGGTAGGTGCCCTTGATCTCCCAGGTGGAGAAGAACGGCGTCCAGTCGATGACGGCGGCCAGCTCCTCCAGCGAGATGTCCTCGATCACCCGGGTGCCCGCGATCCGGGGCTTGACCGGACGGTAGGTCTCGAAGGAGGGGCGGAAGGCATTGGCGCGCGCCTCGGCGATGGGCGTGCGCTTTGCGCCGCCGCGCGAGCGGGCATGCCCCTCGGCGACCTTGGCGTAGTCGGTGCGGATCGCCTCGATGTAGTCGGCGCTGTCGGTCTTGCTGAGCAGCTTGGAGACCACGCCGACCGCGCGGCTGGCGTCGGTCACGTAGACGGCCTGGGAGCGGCGGTAGTTGGGGTGGATCTTCACCGCCGTGTGGATCTGGCTCGTCGTCGCGCCACCGATCAGCAGCGGCAGGGCGAAGCCTTCGCGCTCCATCTCGGCCGCCACGTTGCACATCTCGTCGAGCGACGGCGTGATCAGCCCGGACAGGCCGATGATGTCGACCTTCTCCGCGCGTGCGGTCTCCAGGATCTTGGTCGCCGGCACCATGACGCCGAGGTCGATGACCTCGAAGTTGTTGCACTGGAGCACGACGCCAACGATGTTCTTGCCGATATCGTGCACGTCGCCCTTCACGGTGGCGAGCAGCACCTTGCCGGCGCTGGACATCCCCTCCAGTCCCTGCTCGCGCTTCTCCTGCTCCATGAACGGCATCAGGTAGGCCACCGCCTGCTTCATCACGCGGGCGGACTTCACCACCTGCGGCAGGAACATCTTGCCGGCGCCGAAGAGGTCGCCGACGATGTTCATGCCGTCCATGAGCGGCCCCTCGATGACGTGCAGGGGGCGTTCGGCCTTCGCTCGAGCCTCTTCCACGTCCTGCTCGACATAGTCGGTGATGCCGTTGACCAGCGCATGGGCGAGGCGTTTCTCCACCGGCAGCTCGCGCCAGGAAAGGTCCTGCACCTTCTGCTTGCCGCCCTTGCCCTTGAAGCGGTCGGCCGCCTCGAGCAGGCGGTCGGTGGCATCGGAGCGGCGGTTCAGCACCACATCCTCGGCGAGGTCGCGCAGCTCCGGATCCAGATCGTCATAGACGGCGAGCTGGCCGGCGTTGACGATGCCCATGTCCATGCCGACCTTGATGGCGTGGTACAGGAACACCGAGTGCATGGCCTCGCGCACCGGCTCGTTGCCGCGGAAGGAGAACGACAGGTTGGAGACGCCGCCCGACACATGCGCGTGGGGCAGGTTCTCGCGGATGAAGCGGGTCGCCTCGATGAAGTCCACGCCGTAGTTGTCGTGTTCCTCGATGCCGGTGGCGACCGCGAAGACGTTGGGATCGAAGATGATGTCTTCCGGCGGGAAGCCCACCTCGTTCACCAGGATCTCGTAGGAGCGCTTGCAGATCTCGACCTTGCGCGCCTGCGTGTCGGCCTGGCCGTCCTCGTCGAAGGCCATGACAACCACGGCCGCGCCGTGGCGGCGAACCAGCTTCGCCTGGGCGATGAAGGCGTCGACGCCCTCCTTCATGGAGATGGAGTTCACCACGGCCTTGCCCTGGACGCACTTCAGGCCGGCCTCGATCACCTCCCACTTGGAGCTGTCGACCATCACCGGAACGCGGGCGATGTCCGGCTCGGCGGCCACGAGGTTGAGGAAGGTGACCATGGCCTCCTTCGAATCCAGCAGGCCCTCGTCCATGTTGACGTCGATGATCTGGGCGCCGTTCTCGACCTGGCTGCGCGCGACCTCGAGGGCGGTGGCGTAGTCGCCTTCCTTGATGAGCTTGCGGAAGCGGGCCGAGCCGGTGACGTTGGTGCGCTCACCCACGTTCACGAAGGGGATCTCGGGCGTCAGCACGAAGGGCTCGAGGCCCGACAGGCGCAGGCGGCGCGGCGGATGGGCAAGCTCGCGCGGGGCATGATCCGCGACGGCTTCGGCGATGGCGCGGATGTGCTCGGGCGTGGAGCCGCAGCAGCCGCCGACGACGTTGACGAGCCCGCTTGCGGCGAATTCGCCCACCAGCGCGGCCATGGCCCGGGGGCTCTCGTCGTACTCGCCGAACTCATTGGGCAGGCCGGCATTGGGATAGGCGCAGACCAGCGTGTCGGCGATCCGGGCGAGATCGGCGATATGGGCGCGCATCTCCTTGGCGCCGAGCGCGCAGTTGAGGCCGATGGACCACGGGTTCGAGTGGCGCACGGAATACCAGAACGCCTCGGGCGTCTGGCCGGACAGGGTGCGTCCGGACAGGTCCGTGATGGTGCCGGAGATCATGACCGGCAGCTTGACGCCCTTTTCCTCGAACACCTCGTCGATGGCGAAAAGGGCCGCCTTGGCGTTCAGCGTGTCGAAGATGGTCTCGACCAGGATGAGGTCCGATCCACCGTCGATGAGACCGCGCACGGCCTCCGCGTAGGAATCCTTCAGCGCGTCGAAGGTGATGGCGCGGAAGCCCGGATTGTTCACGTCCGGGGAGATGGAGAGCGTGCGGTTGGTCGGGCCGATGGCGCCGGCGACGAAGCGCGGGCGCGAGGGATCGCGCGCCGTGACAATGTCACACGCCTCGCGGGCGAGCCGCGCGCCTTCCACGTTCAGCTCGTAGGCCAGTTCCTCCATCGCGTAGTCGGCCTGGGCGACGGTGGTGGAGGAGAAGGTGTTGGTCTCGACGATGTCCGCGCCCGCCTCGAGGTAGAGGATGTGGGTGTCGCGGATCGCGGGGCCCTGCGTCAGGTTGAGAAGGTCGTTGTTGCCCTTCACGTCCTGCGGCCAGTCCTTGAAGCGCTCGCCGCGATAGCCGGCCTCGTCGAGCTTCATGGTCTGGATCATGGTGCCCATGGCACCGTCGAGAATGAGAATGCGGTCCTTCGCGGCAGCCGTGAGGGTTGCGGCGGCGTCGGTTGTCTTGGTCATGATCTCGTCGCGGTCCTGGTTCACGCGGCCTGCTGTTCCACCGGGGCGGGCACGAGGCCCAGCATCCGGCAGATGGCGAGGGTCAGCTCGGACCGGTTCATGGTGTAGAAGTGGAAGTCGGTGACGCCCCGGTCGACAAGGTCGAGCACCTGCTCGCAGGCGACGGCGGAGGCGACCAGCTTGCGCGTCTCGGCGTCCTCGTCGAGGCCCGAGAAACGGTGTGCCAGCCAGTGCGGGATCGAGGTGCCGCACTTGGCGGAGAACACCATGGTGGTCTCGAAGTTCACGATCGGCAGGATGCCCGGCACGACCGGAATGGTGATGCCGGCGGCGCGGACCTTCTCCAGGAACGTCTCGAAGAGATCGTTGTCGAAGAAATACTGGGTGATCGCGCGGGTCGCGCCGGCGTCGATCTTGCGCTTCAGGTTGTCGATCTCGGTCTGCCAGTCGGCGCTCTCGGGATGGCGCTCGGGATAGGCGGAAACGGACACTTCCATGTCGGGCGAGATGCGGTGGATGCCGGCGACCAGATCGCCCGCATAGGCATAGCCTTGCGGATGCGGCTTGTAGATGGCGCCGATGCCTTCCTGCGGGTCGCCGCGCAGGGCCACGATGTGGCGCACGCCAAGCTCGTGGTAGGAGCGGATGACCTCGTCGATCTCCTCGCGGCTGGCGCCGACGCAGGTCAGATGCGCGGCCGGACGCAGGGAGGTCTCGCGGATCATGCGCTCCACCGTGCGGTGGGTGCGCTCGCGGGTCGAGCCGCCCGCGCCGTAGGTCACGGAGACGAAGGCCGGGTTGAGCGGCTCCAGCCGCTTCACCGCGTTCCACAGCGAGGCTTCCATCTTCTCCGTCTTGGGCGGGAAGAACTCGAAGGACACGTTGACCCGGCTGGCGGAGTCATTGCCCAGCTCGAAGCGGCGGAACTTGTCGGATGAAGACATCAGGCGACCTCCTGGGTCAGGTTCAGTTCGGGCAGGTCGGACACGATGCGCGGATCGCGAGCCAGCCAGATCGTGACGGTGAGCCGGTCGGAATCGCCCGGACCCGGATCCAGATCGCGCGCCTCGACGAGGTCGAGGCCGGCGCTCTCCAGCCAGCGGGCCATCTGGTCGTGGGAGAACCCGAGACGGCGGTGGGCATGGTCGTCGCGCAGGAATTCCAGCGCGTGCGGGGCGAAGTCGACGATGAGCAGGCGCCCGGCCGGACGCAGCACGCGGGCGGCCTCCTCGATGGCACGGCCCGGATCGTCGAGGAAGTGGAGCACCTGGTGCAGGGTGACCAGGTCATAGCTCTCGGCGGGAACCGTGAGGGCGTAGATGTCGCCCTGGCGCACCTGCGCGTTGCGCAGTTCCTCGCGTGCGATGTTGGCGCGCGCGACCGTCAGCATGTCGTGGCTGGCGTCGAGGCCGAGCGCCTGTTCGTACTGGTCGGAAAAGAGCTTCAGCAGGCTGCCGGTGCCCGTGCCCAGATCGAGCATGGTGCGGAAGGGCCGCTTGCCGACGAGTTCGCGGATGGCCTCCTCCACGGCCGCCTCGGGCACGTGGAGCGAGCGCTCCTGGTCCCAGGTGGCGGCGCGCGAGGCGAAGAAGGCGGCGGCGGCCTCGGCCTTGGCCCGGCGCAGCGCTGCAAGGCGCACCCGGTCGGCCGCCAGCAGCGGGTCGTTCGGGTCGAGGCGGTCGAGCAACATGCGCGCGAAACCGCCGAGCGCTCCCTCGCCGAGCCGGTAGAACACCCAGGCGCCTTCGGGGAAGCGCTGCACCAGGCCGGCCTCGGTCAGAAGCTTGAGGTGACGGGAGATGCGCGGCTGGCTCTGGCCCAGGATCGTCGTCGCGTCCTTGACCGTCAGCTCACCGTCGGCCAGCAGGGCAAGCAGGCGCAGACGCGTGTCCTCGCCGACCGTGCGCAGCCCGACCAGCAGCTGCTCGGCGCTGAGCTGCGGCTCTCCGGGTGCGTTGGGGGTGGTCGCGTCGGTGGTCATGCGCATCCTCGAATGTCTGTCCCGCAGGAAGATATAAAGATATGTTTATACCTGTATTGATCCAAGTGCAAGGGCGTGTGTCCATCGCGCGGCAGGCGGGGATTGCCGCTGCCGGTTCTCCCTCATAGTCTCCGCCTCCCTCGAAACCACTTTTCCAGGACACGTGAGCGCCATGACAGGATTTGACGATCCCGCGACTGTTTCCCGTTACGCGCAAGGGACCGTCCAGCGGGTTCCCGGGCTGTCCGCGCTCCACCTCATGGCATTGCTGCTGCTTGGGGAAGGCGCCGCCCGGGACGCGGCCATGCTTGTTGTCGGGGCCGGTGGCGGCATGGAGATCGATGTCTTTGCAAGGGCACGTCCCGGCTGGTCCTTCGATGGCGTGGATACCTCGGCGGAGATGCTTTCGCTTGCCTCGGACGTCCTGGCACCCTTCGGCGAGCGGGTGCGCCTGCACGAGGGATTGGTCGACGTGGCGCCAGAGGGGCCTTTCGACGGGGCTGCATGTCTCCTCACGCTGCATTTCGTCGATCGGGAGGAGCGGCTTCGCACCCTGCGCGAGATCCGCAGGCGGTTGAAGCCGGGCGCGCCGCTGGTCGTCGCCCATCACAGTTTTCCGCAAGGCGAGAACGAGCGTTCGCTCTGGCTGTCGCGCTATGCCGCCTTTGCCGCCGCCTCGGGCATTCCGTCCGGCAATGCGGAAAACGGTGCCGTCGCGCTCGGCGAGCGCCTGCCACTGCTGTCTCCCGAGGAAGACGAGGCGCTGATCGCCGAGGCGGGCTTTGCCGACGTCTCCCTGTTCTATGCCGCCTTCACCTTTCGCGGCTGGGTCGCGCGGGCCTGACCGGAGCCTGCAAGCACCCGGTCAGGACCCGTGACTTTCCGGATCAGCGGTCGTCGGTGGACCCGCCGCCGGTCCGGGCGGCGGCCTCCTGGTCGAGCAGCGCGCGGGCCGCGCCGGCGGCGGCCGTTTTCTCCGCCTCGCTCAATTCGCGATGTTCGCCGTCTTCCTGCGCGACACGCACGGTGACCTGGCGATGGGCGAAATGGATGCCGTTGGCCTCGCACAGGTCGCGGATGCCCGAGTAGACCACCTTGCGCAGCTCGAACTGGTCGCCGGGACGCGTCATGAACTTGACGCGCACGATCATGGCCGAATCCTCGAGCGCGGTGACGCCCTGGGATTTCACCGGCTGCAGGAACTTCGGCCCGTACTCCTCGTGCTCCAGAAGGCTCTGGCCGAACTTCTTGATGAGCTTGCGCATCTTTTCCACGTCCGTGTCGTAGGTGACGCGGAAGGCCAGCTTCATCACCGCCCAGTCGCGGGAGAAGTTCTTCACGTATTTGATCTCGCCGAAGGGCACCGTGTTGAGCGGGCCGTTGTGGTGGCGAAGCTGCATGGAGCGGATGGAAATCTTCTCCACCGTTCCCTTCACGCTGCCGATGTCGATGTACTCGCCTTTTCGGAAGGCGTCGTCGAACAGGAAGAAGGCGCCCGAGAAGATGTCGCGAATGAGGGTTTGGGCGCCGAAGCCGACGGCAAGGCCGACCACGCCGGCACCGGCGAAGAGCGGCCCGATGTTCACGCCCATTTCCGAAAGCACGATCATCGCGCCGATGGAGACGATGGAGATCAGCAGGAAGTTGCGGAAGATCGGCAGAAGGGTCGCCAGGCGGCTCTCGCCGACGCCGCCGATCTCCATGTCGTGGCCGCCTTCGCTCTTGTTGCCGTTCTCGCGATGGATCTGGCGGTCGATGGCCAGTTCCACCGCCCGGTAGGCCATGTAGGCCAGGAAGACGATGACGCAGATTTCGAATGCGTTGCCGACGATCGAATCGCTGCCGGTGATGTCCACGCCCCATTTGACCAGGATCGAGCCGGCCGCGACCACCACGGCCAGGATGCTTGCGCCGTGGTCGAGCAGGTCGCGATAGGGCAGGCGGTGCCGTTCGGCCTCCATGGCCTCGGCCGCGGCCTGGGCGCGTGTTTCACCTTCGTCGTGGACTTCTCCCGCCGAGGCTTCCGCGCGGGCCAGGTCCCGGGCGCGCCGGTCGAGCTGCCGCTCGCTGTCGAGGCGCGGCAGCAGCAGACGGTCGATGACGAGGATGAGGATGCCGAGCACGGCGGCCCAGATGATGAGCGCGTAGATCGGTGCCGCGACGAGACCGATGGCCGCGTCTTCCTGCAGCAGAACGCGCAGGGCGGAGACGAGGAAGGCGATCGCGAAATAGGCGATCAGGACCGGCAGCCAGATCCTCGTGATGAAACGTCGAACCGGGCTGGGGGTTTCCTCTTCATGGAGACCCGCGCTGGCCAGAAGGCCGGTCAGCGCCTTGCGATTGACGATCGCGACGGCGGACAGCAGCAGGCAGGTCATGCCGACGGTAAGAATGAGGCCCAGCCGGTGTCCGGCCGGTTCGAGGCCGAGCGCCTCCATCCAGTCGCAGACCGCCATCATTGCGATGGAGAGCCCGCCGGCGGTCATCAGGCCACGGTAGAGCGAGTTGGACTGCCGGGTGCTGAGCGGCAGCATTCGTCCGCCGGGCAGGCCGGGCGCCAGGATCGCGCGCAGCACGATGCGCAGCACCAGGAAGGTGAAGGCGCCCTCGAGCCCGATCAGCACCGAAACGCGGGAGGCCGGATGGCCGGAAATGAAGGCGAAGGCGATTGCCACCGCTACCGCCATGAAGGGCGCGACGGCGAGCAGCATGATGGCGCCACGGGCGATCAGGAAAATGATCCGGGTCGAGCGGGTTCCCGCGCCGTCGGGCATGCGTTCGTTCAGGAAGCGGGCGAACAGCCAGCGTTCGCAAAGCGTCAGGGCCATGGCGCCGGCGACGAAGGACCCGGCCAGAACGATCAGGCTGCTCCAGATCCAGTCGAGCGAGCCGTTCGCGGAATGGGAGGTCAGGATGCGCATGGTCTGCGCGTCGAAGTCGGGCAGGGAGGCCAGCGTCTTGCCGAGGGCCTCGCGCACCTGCAGGCCGAGACGGACGAAGTAGCGTTCGCCGGCCATCTCCGTGGCCGTTTCGGCGGCAAGGGCTGGGACCGATACCAGCGAGCCGGCCAACGCCAACAGACTTGCCAGAAGAAATGCGACGCGTGCGAAAGGCTGTCGAACGCCTCGCCCCCGCATGATCGATCGATCGGTCATGATGCCCCCAAGACTAAAACGGATCCCGCTGTCCGTGCGGCGAGGTCCAACTTTCGGGGCATCTTAGCGTATGAATGTAAAGGAAGTTATTGCAGGCGAGGGAAATTCGGCGATCCGCCGCGTGTGGAACGCCGAAAACCGGTCTCACCACCTGTCATGGAAACGCCGGGGCCGATCAGGGAGCCTGCTTCGGCTGTGAGCGAGACCGCCTCCGACCGTAACGACCGGAGGCGGACCATGTTTCAGCAGGCGAGGCGGCCGTGCCAATCGCTCAGGAGCTTGCGGGCCGAGAGCGGGTTGATCGCCTCGAAGCGCGCCACGGCCTTCGCCCGCAGGGCGTCGTTCAGCAGGTAGCGCCAGGGGCCGACCGTGAGGACCTTGCCAACGGTCTCGCTCGACAGCTCACATGCACGGGCGACGATCAGGAAGGGATCCGTGTCGACACGCACCATCCAGTGCTTGGCCTCCTCGAGGCCGATGTCGCCAAGCAGGGCGAAGGTGCCCACGACCTCCGCGAAGCGATCCTCCTCGGCAAAGCGCAGCAGCGTCTCCTCCGAGATGCCGGGACCGCGGGCGATCGCATACACCCGGCCCATGGCGGTCTCGAAATCGTAGCGATGCAGCCAGAAGTCGTTGGACAGCTTCTGTGCCGCGACGCGGGCCGCATCGGGAACCTTGTCCGTGTTGGCTCCGGCATTGGAGAGGAGCTGCATGCGCACGCGTTCGCTGGCCAGCCCGGCGAGCGTCTCGACCGTGGTCTCGTCCAGGTCGCCGCGTTTCGCGAGCGCCATCTGCAGGTCTTCGTCCACACCGGCAACCTCAAGGAGGCTCGTGATGGCACGCTCCGACAGATTGGCGCCGCCGTTGCCGGCGACCTTGCGGTGAACGTCGGTGCTGCCTCGCTCCACCAGAACGTCGGTCACGATCTCCGACAGGATCTCGCGGGTGGCGATGGCGATCCGGTGTTCATCGCCGTGACCGCTGGCGATCTCCACGAGGTCGGCATCGCGCAGGACGGTCGACTTCTCCAGAACCGGCCGCGCGACGGCGATCTCGTCGCTGGCGAGCCGCCGGATCGTGGCTTCGGGAGCACGGCGCAGGGAGGCCAGCCGGTCGGAGATGAATGCACGCGCCTGGGTTTCGACCATGTCCGACAGTCGAACGAGCACCGAATCATAGATCTCGATCTGCTCGTCCGAGCAGGATTCGGAGGTCAGCGAAAACAGGGTCGCCACGTTGCGGGCAAGCTCGTTGCGGCGCGTCATGTCCTTTTCGTTGGCGAGGGCCTCGAAGTTGACCAGCTCGGTATTCGGCAAGTTAGACATCGTTTTTTCCTGACCGAGGGAATTCGATGCTCTTGGGTAGCACGGGCCGACTAAACAAAAACGCGATCTCGAGCACTAATATATGAAACTTGTTTTAGTCCTGTTTTAGGAAAGCTCGAGGCGATTTCGATTAAAATTGTGTACGTCGCGGAATTCCGCCGGCATGAGGTCGTAGAGGCTTGCGAAACGGACGCGGGATGGCACTCTCGAGCGCGCACCCGCATTCGCTTTGCGGGCTGACGTAGCGGCATAAAAACTGTGGAGGAGCGTATGGTCGGGCATCAGGCGGACGCGGAAACGGGCGCATCGCGCAAGGGCGACTCGAAGGCGGCGCGGCCCGGCGAAGTCATATTGGAGCAGGATCCAGCCAGCCTGCAGGCCGATGCCGGACTGGTCTTCATTGGCCATGTGGAAACGCCGTGGCGGACGGTTTCGGAGTGTCCGCGCAACGGCGGCAAGACCCGCGAAATCTGCAAGGTCGTGGTCAGGCCGGAATATGCCGAGGGTCTGGCCTCGGTCGCGACCTGCAGCCATCTCGTTCTTCTGTACTGGATGCACGAGGCACGGCGCGACCTGATCGTTCAGGCGCCGTCCTTCGCGGAGCGGACCCACGGCTGTTTCGCGCTGCGCTCGCCGGTGCGGCCCAATCCGGTCTCGCTGTCCGTGGTCGAGCTTCTCGCGGTGGACGGAAACGTGCTGAGCGTGCGCGGCCTCGATTGCCTGGACGGGACACCGCTCATCGACATCAAGCCCTATTTCGCCTCGACCGACAGCCGGCCGGACGCCCGCGTCGGCTGGAGCGACAAGCGCTGACCGGCGCGCCCACCCTGGACGATTCTTGCAGGGACCTGTTTCCCCGGACGTGCGTCTCTGCAGACGGAGGAGGGCGTGAGGCCACACCCCTATCCCCGCCTGCGACGTCGCGAACGACGCCTTGCAAGCACACGATTTCCCGACCCGCTATCCCCCGATCAGGCTGAAACGGGGAAGGGGCACGAACTGACGGCCGGGGCGATTCCGCCCCGGGAGCTTTTCTGGTACCCGGGCGGTCACCCGCCCGGGAGAGATGTCATGGGATACGTCAATTCCGCTCAATATTACGACAATTTTGCGTCGTTTCTTGTCGGATTTAAGCTGGATCGCGCTTCTATGCGCAGGTCTCGCTGACTGTTCCGGCGGTCGGTCGGACCGGCTTACGGATGTGCGAGCCTCTCAGAGAACCCCGACGACAATCGCTGCGACGAACACAAATGCAGCGCACGCGGCCAAGAGGTTAACATTGCGGACAAGTGTCATGCTGTGGCCTCCCGCAGTCTTTCGACCCGTAAATAATAAGTTACCGCGAAAAACCGGCAAGCGAAAAATATGCTGCGCTGCGATAACGGTTGCGCCGGGAGCTCAAGAACACCTTGCAAGTGCATGGACGGGCTGAAAAAGCGGGCGAATGTCGCAGGTACGCCGGCTGAGGAAAATCGGGGGCATCCGGGGCCGGTGCCCGGAGGTTTTTCGTCCGCTCGCGGACATCGGCCGGCGAGGACAGGGGCTGTCGGGACCACGGGACGTTGAGCCACAGAGTTTCCTGTCTTCTCGCAAGCTTTTCCTGGCAATGCGCAGTGAAAAAGACCGGGAAACCGCCACTTTTGCCCAGTTCCTCTGGTTAACCTCAGGGAAACCGCATTGCGATAATCTGCGAGACCTAGGGAAAAGGGATGCTTCATGAACGCCTCGCATCTTTCCCCCCGGTCCGCTGAGGCATCCGGGGACAAAATCGGTGAACTGGTCAGCGTGCTGACGGACATGTTCTGCCGATCCGGCAAGGCCGAGCGCGAGCGCGTCAGTGCGGTGTTCTCGGAAGTGCTGCTCAAGGTTCTCGACCGGCTCGAGGCGGCCTCGAGGGTCGTTCTCGCCGAGCGTATCGGCGCGGAAGACAGGGTTCCAAAGCCCCTGCTCAAGAAGCTCGCCAGTGACGAAGAACTCGATGTGGCCACCCCGGTTCTGCTGAACTCGCCGGTGCTCAGCGACGAGGACTTCGCCAGCATCGTGACAGAGGTGTCGAACGCGCACATGCTGGTGATGTGCCGGCGGCGGCCGATCCGGCCCGTCCTGACCCGCGTTCTCGCCGAACGCGGCGATGCGGAGGTGCTTCGCAGCCTCACCCGGAACCACGCCGCCACGCTCGGCGGCGACACCTTCGATCTTCTGGTCGCCCGCGCCCGCAAGGACGAGAACCTGCAGGAGGCGCTCAGCGAGCGCCCCGACATGCCGGTTTCCTCGGCGGAGCGGCTGGTGCCGTTCCTTTCGCGCGAACTCGCCCAGCGTATTCGGGACGGAAGCAAGAACGAGGCGCTGGTCAACGCGATCGCGACGCGCACCGCGCGCGAGGTCGAGATCCAGTTGCGCGAGTTTTCGGGCGCGGCGTCCAAAACCCAGCAGCTCATCGATTCCGCGATCGACGGGAAGGTTCCGGTCGATGTTGCGGTCTCCGCTTTCGCCGACAAGGAGCGGGCCTTCGAACTGGCGCAGTTGCTGGCGCGCAAGGTCGACTGGCCGGAGAACGTGGTGGTGCCGCTCGTCTTCCGCGACGACGAGAAGCCGCTCTTCGTGCTGTGTCGGGTGAGCGGCGTCTCCAACGAGGCCTATGGCAAGGTGGTCCGGATGCGCTCCAAGCGGATGCGTCTGTCGTCGGCCACCGCAAGCGAGTCGATGCGCCGCTACCAGGAACTCGGTCCCGGCGAGGCGCGCAACGCCTTCATCGCCATGGCGAAAAAGCTGAAGCTTCCCGCAAACCTCTGACCCCCGCGAACCTCTGACCGGAGAGCGGCTGCTCAACCGTCCGCAAGGCAGGTTTCCAGCCAGTCGGCCGCAAGGAGGGCCGTGCGGTCGCGCCCGAACGGTGCCAGCACCTGCATGCCGAGCGGCAGGCCGGTCGGCGACATGAGGCCGGGCACGTTGACGGCCGGCACCCCCATCAGCGTCCAGACGCGGTTGAAGACGGACGACCCGGTGGAGGCGAGGCCCTCCGGGGCGGCCCCGGGCGCGGACGGAGTCACAAGGACATCGACGGAGCTCATCACCTCGGCGCAGGCGCGCCTTGCAGCGAGGGCCGTTTCCTGTGCCGCGTCGTAGTCGGAGGCCTGGATGGTCGCGCCCTCGTCCAGGGTCTCGAGAAGCACGTCGCTGATGCGTTCGGGCGCAAGGTCGCGTTCCGCGGCCAGCGCCCGTGTCGCCTCGTAGTCCTGAATGGTCTTGTGCGCGGCAAAGGCCTCGCGAAAGACGGGCGGCAGGGAGACGGTGGTCACGCGCGCGCCGGCGCGCAGGGCCAGATCGCGTGCCCGGTCGAACGCGGCGGTCATCTCGTCGTCGGCCTGTGCCCAGGGCTGGGGCTCGAGGAATCCGAGATGCGGTGCGCCTGCCTCGGTGTTGTCGATCCGCCAGTCACGCGCCGCGAGAAGGCCCGCGCCGAACGCCACGTCCCGGACGCCCTTTCCGAAGACGCCGAGCGTGTCCAGAGACCAGGAGAAGATCTTGAGCCCGACCGTCGGGAGGCGACCGAAGGTCGGCTTGAAACCGGCGACGCCGCAGAACGAGGCCGGCCGCACGACCGATCCTCCGGTCTGGGTGCCGAGCGCCAGCGGAAAGAATCCGGCGGCGATGCCGGCGGCCGAGCCGGACGAGGAGCCGCCCGGCGTATGGTCCGGATTGTGCGGGTTGCGCGTGGGCCCGGGAGAAAAGAACGCGAATTCGGTCGTGACGGTCTTGCCGATGATGGCCGCGCCGGCGCGCCGGGCAAGGGCCACGGCAGCCGCATCGACCGCCGGACGGTGTCCGGCGTGAATCGGCGATCCGTAGGCAGTCGGGTGGTCGCCGGTCTCGATATTGTCCTTCACCGCCAGCGGCAGGCCGCGCAAGGGGCCGCAAACCGCATGTCCGGCCGCGCGGGCGCGCTCGAGGTCGAGGCTCGCAAAGGCCCTTATCTCGCCTTCACGCTTGGCGATGCGCTCAGCGATCCCGTCGTAGATCGCGTCGAGTCGTTCGCTGCCCTGTTCAAGGGCCCGTGCCAGATCCAGCGCCGAAAGCATGGTGTTCCTCCCGCAAGCTGCGCATGAAGAGGGCCGAGAGGCACGCTCCCGCGTTCTCGCCACCTGCCATTCCGCGCCAGGCCACCCCGGTCAGAGGTGGATTCTCTCCTGCGATTTTTTCGGATGCGAAGGATCTCTGCAAGCCGTTTCAAGGCTTTGCGGTACGGATCGCGTCAGGAACCACGTCGTTTTCCCGGATGCAGGGACTTGCCGAGGATGTGGGCGTCGCGTCCGATCACATGCGCGCTGGCTCCGACGATCAGCGGATCGGGACCGCGCACCACCGAGCGGTTCTTGTCGGGATAGGGCAGGCTGGAGAGGAAGTGCTGCATGCAGTTGAGGCGCGCACGCTTCTTGTCGTCCGACTTGACCACCGACCAAGGCGCGTCGGCGGTGTCGGTGTAGAAGAACATCGCCTCCTTCGCTTCGGTGTAGTCGTCCCAGCGGTCCATGGAGGCCCGATCGATGGGCGAGAGCTTCCACTGCTTCAACGGGTCCGTTTCGCGTTGCCGGAAGCGGCGGCGCTGCTCCTCGCGGGAAACGGAAAACCAGTATTTGAAAAGCCTGACGCCCGACTGCACCAGCATCTGCTCGAAGAGCGGACACTGGCGCATGAAGTCCAGATATTCATTAGGCTTGCAGAATTCCATCACGCGCTCGACACCGGCGCGATTGTACCAGGAGCGATCGAAGAACACGATCTCGCCGCCGGACGGCAATTGCTCGATGTAGCGCTGGAAATACCACTGAGTGCGTTCCCGCTCGCTCGGCTTGGACAGGGCCACGACCCGTGCGTCGCGCGGGTTGAGATGTTCCATGAAGCGCTTGATCGTGCCGCCCTTGCCGGCCGCGTCGCGTCCCTCGAAGAGCACGACGATCTTCTCGCCGGTTTCGGCGACCCAGCGCTGGGCCTTCAGAAGCTCGACCTGGAGCTCCGCCTTGTGTCGCTCATAGACCTTGCGGCGCATTCGTGCGGCGTAGGGATAGGAGCCGGTCTCGAAAACCTCCCGGATCGCGCTGGGGTCATGGCGCATTCCGGCCAGTTGATGGCGCCGGGCGGCTCCTCCGTCGGGTCGTGGAGCGGCGCTCTTTTCTCCGGGGACGGATGACACCTCGCGGTTCGGTTCGACACCTTCGGGCACGCCGGACTGCGGAGTGACACCGGACGCCGTGCCGGGATCGTCGGGAGACGCTTGTTCTGCCTGAACCTTCGATGCCGTCTTGTCCGCCACCAGCCTTATCCTCTCTGATTCCGCTACGTCGAATGACGGACCGAGCGTTGCACAGGGTGTTTTGCCGGCGCAATCGGGAGAGACGCGGATGAGCCACGGCTCCGGATGCGTCAGGCATCCGGAGCCGTGGGGTTCAGTCAGAGAGAGGGGGAGGGGATCAGCGGCAGAAGCGCTTCTCGCCGGAGTAGGTCGTGTAGGTTCCGCTTCGGGCATCGAAGCTGCGGTACTTGTCGGCGCAATAGGCGTACCATTCCGAGGTCCAGGGCTCGAGAGCACCCGTCACCACGGTCGGTGCATCGGGATAGTAGGGCTTGCGGAAGCCCGTGCCACGGTTGGCCGGATCGATGTAGGTGTCCCGGTCGGGAACATAGCCGTAGCCCGGCTCATAGCGCGGATCATAGGGAGGGTCGATGTAGTCCGGCTGGCTGGCCGAGGAGGCAATCGCCGCGCCCGCGGCCAGGCCGATCACGCCGAGCGCGATCGCCGCGGCGGCATCTCCGCCGTTGTCGCGGTCACGGTCACGACGCCAGTTGTTGTTGTGGCGACGGTGGTGCCGGCCCTGCCAGTTGTCGTGGTGGCGGTTGTGCCAGCCGTGACGCCGGTCCTTGGCCTCTGCCGAGGTGGCCGCGACGGTCGGGAGCACGAAAGCGCCGATCAGGGCCGCGGCAAGAAGACGGGTGGAAAGACGCTTGATAGCCATTTGCGCATCCTTTCGCGTGGAAGCTTCAGTCACGCCTACCTTGTCGTACGGCTGTTGAACCGTCCCTGAGATGCCCGTTCATCCGGCGTTCATCTGCGAGGGTCAGCGACAGAACCGCTTGCGACCGGAGTAGGCGGTGTAATAGCCGGTACGCGGATTGAAGCTGCGATACTTGCGGGAACAATAGTTGTACCAAGCCCGCGTCCAGGGCTCGGGGCGCCCCCGGTATCGCACCGGCGGAGCGACTCGTCGCGGCTGTGCAAGCGACTGTCCAAGGATCGCTCCCGCTCCCAGGCCCAGAATCGCACCGGCAATGCCGGCCCCGATGTTGCTGCCGCGATCACGGTCGCGGTAGTAGCCCCGGTTCCTGTCGCGGCGGTACCTGTGGCGGTCATACCCGTCGCCGCGATGGCGGCGGTAGGTGCGTCCGGTGTTCTGCTGCTGGTTCTTGTAGCGCCAGTAGGCCCGGTCGGATCCGTACTGGCCGAAGTTGTCCTGGTTGTGGGCCGGGTCGTCCGCCATGGCGACGCCTGGAACGGAGACGGTTGCCGGCATGGCCACGGCAAGAGTGAGGGCGAGCGAGGTCGCCGCGCTCACGAGAAGGCGGGAGAGGCGGTTGCCGCTCTTGCGTACCGTCACGGGTGTCGGCCGGCCCTGGGAGCCCCCTGACATTTCAAGGTCTGTATTCACGGAGGACGTACCCATTGCGGATCTCCCGGTTGTCATTCGATCCAACTTCCGTCAACCATCGCCCTCATTGTGGCGAGAGGGAGACTTGTCGTTGGAAGAACGTCTCGGGAAGGAAATGGTTCAATGACGGCCGGAAACAAGATGGACGAGGCCGCCGGGGGCGGGACGCTCCTGCGCGAAGCGGTGACGGGTGAACGGCCTGAAACCGTTCTCGAGACCGACGAGACGGCGCGCGCGCTTGCCCGTACGCTCATCCGGGAGGCCCGTTTCGGGGCGCTGGGCGTGCTGGATCCGGCCGATGGAGCGCCCTTCGTGTCACGGGTCGCGCTCGCCTGCGAACTGGACGGCCGTCCGGTGATGCTCGTTTCCGAGCTTTCCCGCCATACCCAGGCGCTCAGGGCGGATCCGCGCTGCTCCCTGCTTGTCGGGGAACCCGGCAAGGGCGATCCTCTTGCGCATCCGCGCCTGTCGATCACCGGCGAGGCGCTGTTCCTGGAGCGGGATACGCCGGAACACGCGGCCGCGCGACGGCGTTTTCTGGCCCGCCATCCCAAGGCGAAGCTCTACGCGGACTTCGCCGACTTCTCGTTCGTCCGCCTGGACATGGCGCGCGCCAGCCTGAACGGCGGGGTCGCGCGCGCCTATGCCATGGGTGAAGAGGATCTCCGGCTGCGCGATCATCCAGCACTTGAAGGGCTCGCGGCCATGGAGGAGGGTGCGGTCGCGCACATGAACGAGGATCACCTGGATGCCATCGCGCTCTACGCCGAGAAGCTTGCCGGCCGGACGCCGGGGAACTGGCGGATGACGTCCTTCGACCCGGAAGGCATGGATCTGGCAGATGGTGACAGGGTGGCGCGGATCGCCTTCGAACCGCCGCTGGAGAGTGCGGCCGAACTGCGCCCGCGTCTCGTCGCCCTTGCGAAAGCGGCGAGGGGCGAGGGATGATTGCGGTGTCCGCGCGCCTGAGCGCTCAGGCACGGCCGCCCCACCAGCATGAACGGACCGGAATGACTTCAAAGCTTTTTCGCCGCTCCATCGTTTCCGCCGCGCAGGTGCGTGGTGCGTTGCACCTGTTTCTCGTGGTCGCGGTGATGGTGGCGGGGCTCGTATCTCCCGTCGCTGTTGCCGATGCGCAGGCGGCCTACAGGCTGGACAGCTACAAGGACAGGCTCTTCCGCTATCCGGGTCTCCTTGCGGGGCAACCGCAGGATGCCTTCGTCATCGTCGACTACGACAAGCGCCGCGACATCCACCGCCGCGACAAGGTGTGGGAGCGGGAGGTCTTCGGCGAATATGTCTCCATGCGGCCCAGCAGCTCGCAGGAGGACCTGGAGATGACGGCCAACGGGCGGCGCATCACCTACATGCGGGTGGGTGAGCCGCGCGGCGCGAAGGCGATCGTGATCTATGTGCACGGCCAGGGCGGCAATCGCTTCCAGGGCATGAACGACAAGAGCTTTGGCGGAAATTTCAACCGCATCAAGAACCTTATGGTTCGCAATTCCGGTGTCTACATCACGCTGGACGTGAAGGACTTCGACCAGCGCGGCGCCGGCGACGTCAAGGCGCTGATGCGCCGCTACACGCAGCAGGCGCCGGGCGCGAAGGTCTATGTGGCCTGCGGATCCATGGGCGGCTTCGTGTGCTGGCGACTGGCCAGGGATCCTTCGGCGGCGGCCATGATGGGGGGCATGTTGCTGATGGGCTCCTCCTGGGACGACGACTATCTGAACACCGCCCAGTTTCGTAAGGGCCGCTTGCCGATCTATCTCGGCCACGGAAGCTGGGACAAGGTCTACGACTGGCGGAAGCAGGCAGCGTTCTTCGAGCGGATCAAGGCGCGGAACCCCAACTATCCCGCCCGGTTCGTGCTCTTCGAGACAGGCACGCACGGGACGCCGATCCGCATGACGGACTGGCGGCTGGTGCTCAACTGGATGTTCGCGGTGACCGGGCGCTGACGCCGGGTCTTGGGAGAATTTGCATGGTTCAGGTAACGGGTCTCTACGCGGCGCTTTTTGCGCTTCTCTACATCGGCCTTGCGGCGCGGATCATCGCCGTTCGAAAGCGCGACCGGGTGAGTGTCGGCGACGGAGCGAGCCGTGAGCTCGAGCGTCGTATCCGCATGCATGGCAATGCCGCCGAGTACGGGCCGCTGATCCTTCTCCTGATGGCGCTCTGCGAAATGCAGGCGACCTCCGCCTATGTGATCCACGGGTTCGGCATCGCGCTGATCGTGGGGCGGCTGCTTCACGCCTTCGGACTGGCGCCTGGCGACCGGAACCTTAAAGCCCGCATGGCGGGAATGTTCCTCACCTTCTCCTGTCTGGCGATCACGGCCCTGATCCTTCTCTACAAGGGAATTGTCGGCGGCATCTGAAGTTTGTTGACGTAAGGGAAATTTTCCTGACACTCTCCTCCTGATTGCATTTGTCGATAGTGCTCGTCGGGAGGGCGAGATGAACAGTTTCAAGCTGACCTGCTGGAATATCGAGCATTCGGACAAGCTGATCGACGCGCTTGGCGACGCCGATCCGCGCAAGCGAGACGAGGCGGAGGAACGGCGCGACGCCATTGCCGCCGAGATTGCCGCAATCGACCCGGACATCCTGATGGTGTGCGAGGGACCGAACGGGGAAACGCGGGCGAGGGAGTTCTTCGCCGCCGTCGCGCCCGGTCACGATCTGGTCGTGCGCGGGAGCGGTGAGCGGCGCGACTACGGGATGCAGGGCACCGACGCGACCACTGGCAGGCAGTGGATCTGGTTCCTTCTGCGGCGAGGGGCGGGGATCACGGGGCGGCTTCTCCATCTCGACCAGTGGCGGCGGCTGGTCGAGGCCAATTCCGCCGGAGAGCATGCAAATGGGCGCTGGGACGTGTCCTATCCGCGCTTCCGGGAGGGGGTGCTGGAGTTTGACATCGACCGCAACCACTCACACTGGCGGCATCCCCAGGTGCTTCTGGCGGAAATCGGGGGAGAACGCTTCGAGGTGATCGGCTGCCACCTGAAGAGCAAGTACACGCGTACGGGCAGTTCCGGTTCGCCGTCGGACGATGCCTTCTTTGCTGACAATCCGAAGCTCGTGGCCGAACTCATCAAGGCACGTACCAAGATCACGACCGAGTGCGCGGATATTCGCCATTATATCGATGCCCGCTTCCAGGCGGATGCCAGTGCGCCGATCATCGTGGCCGGAGACCTCAACGACGGACCGGGCAAGGAGCGGATCGAGCGCCGCTTTCTCTATCACGACCTTATCAGCACGCTGCAGGGCGAGATCTTCTTCGCTCGTGCGTTCCTGAACCATGCGCTGTTCGATGCGCCGCAGGACGAGCGCTGGTCGGTCTTTTTTCGCGACAGGCTCGATCCCGGGCGCGACCCGCGCATCCTGCTCGATCACATCCTGTTCAGTCAGAGCTTCACCGGGAACACCCAGGTGACGCCTTTCGCCTATCGCGCGCGCACCGGTGGCGGGCTGGTCGAGCATGACATCCATCACGCGGTGACCGGAACGCGCCCGTCCCACGCCCATACGAGCGACCACAAGCCGGTGTCGATGGTGTTCGACCGGAGGGCGTCGGGCGGTGGCCAGATCACCTGACGCGTGCCGGCGCCGCCTTCAGGCGGCGCGGATGTTGCGCAGGAAGGTGTCGAGTTCCTGCTCTAGCGTGCCGGACTGGTAGGCGAGGCTCTCCACGGCGGTGAGCACCTGGCGGGCACCGGCGCTGGAGTCGACCGCTCGTTCGCGCACCGAGCCGATGGTGTGGGTGATCTCGGAACTGCCCGATGCGACTTCCGAGACGTTGCGGGCGATCTCCGCCGTCACCGCGCTTTGCTCCTCGATCGCGGACGCGATGGCCGAGATCTGGCCGTTGATCTGGTTGATCGCCTCGACGACCGCGCCGATCGCCTCGGAGGTCTTGTGCGTTCCGGTCTGCATGTCCTGCACCTGGGCGCTGATGTCCTCCGTGGCGCGTCCGGTCTGCCCGGCAAGGGCCTTGACCTCTCCGGCGACCACGGCAAACCCCTTGCCGGCCTCGCCGGCGCGGGCTGCCTCGATGGTCGCGTTGAGGGCCAGCAGGTTGGTCTGCGCGGCAATGTCGTTGATCAGCTTCACCACGTCATCGATACGCCGTGCCGAGGCGGTGAGACCGCCGACGACCGCGCTCGACTCGCGTGCGTTCTCGCTCGTGCTGCCGGCGGCTCCAAGCGCCGCCGTGACCTGACGGCTGATCTCGCCGATGGAGGCGTTCAGCTCCTCCGCCGCACTTGCCACCGTCTGGATGCCGGAGGTCGATTGTTCCGCCGCCGCGGCGACGGTGCCGGCGTTATCTGACGTGACTTCCGCGTTGCGGGCCATGGCGTCCGCGGCGTCCTTGAGTTCGCGTACCGCCGCACCGATGCCGCGAGACACGTTCATCAGCGAGGATTCGAGGGCGTCGGCGAGACGCAGCGTCGCCTCGCGCTTCTCGATCTCGATGCGTTCCTCTTCCTCGCGGGCCTGTTCCTGGAGGCGCTTGATCTCGATCGTCTTCTCGCGGAAAGCCTCGAACGCGCGCGCAAGCTCACCGACTTCATCGCGGGAGCGGATATTGACCTCGACGGAGGTGTCGTCCATGGCGAGCCGGTTGAGTGCGGTCACGACGGTGCGCAAAGGGCGACTGATGCCGAAGACCGCAAGCAGGATCGCGACGGCGATGCCGACAGCCACGGCCACGACGGTGGTGGTGCTCATCAGCAGCAGGCCATGTTGTTCATGGTCGAGGGCGGCGGCGCTGGCCTCGACGGTGAAGCGGTCGAGATCCTCGGTCAGGGCGAGCAGTTCGGCATCCAGCCGGTGCTGCTCTCTTTCAAGCGTTGCGGAAAGTTTCTGCGCCGCGTCGAGATTGCCGGCATCGATGTGCCCGATGATCTGGCCAAGATGCTTTTCGTAGGCCTCGTATTCGGACGAGATGCGGCCAAGCTGGTCGAGAACCCTCTCGTATTTCGCCGCATGATCGGGAGAAACGGCGAGGGAAATACCCTTCCTGGCGATCTCCCTTGCAAGTCCGATCTCCTCGCCCACCCGGACCGAGAGGGTTTTCAGCTTCTCTTCAAGCGCGGCCCGGTCTCCGGTTTCGCTCGTGGGGGAGAGGTCCGCCAGGCGAAACAGACGTTCGAGAACGAGAGCCTGTTCGAGTTGATGCGCTGTGACCTTGCTGACGTTGGTGGCAAGGGGAACCGTCTCGACGGCGATTTCCTCAAGTTCCTTGCCGATCTGTCGCATCTGCGTCAGCCCGACTCCGGCAATCAGAAGCATGGTGAAACTGAGGAATGCCACGAGTCCGAGGATCTTGGCTGAAACCGACCGCAGGCGAGAGGAACCGGCACGCGTCTCGTGCATGGAAGCAATCCTTGAGAGATGAACGGTAGGCATCCTGGAGCAGGCTGCACGCTTATATTACTTTACGGAATGTGTTAAATTTCTCTGTTTTCAATGTCGTGAAGTCACGTTTATCGGTCGGATTTATTTTTGGAACTTAAATAAACATACGATCTCATGCGTATCTGAAATCAGATTAAATTTTTATACATCGACATTATTGCTTGCACCTTCAGCAGGTGAATGGCGGTTCTGATCCCGAAAAATACGAAGGCCGCGCCTTTGGCGCGGCCTCCTCACCCAATTTCGCGGGAAACAGGCCCTCAGGCCTTGCCCCATCCGCCGGCCGTCGGTGTGATGACCGTGACGGCCTCGCCGGCCTTGAGGACGGTCTGGTCGCAGCCTTTCAGTTCCTCGCTCTTGCCGTCGAGTCGGCGCACAAGCGTCCGGCCGAGTTCTCCGTCGGCGCCGCCCTCCATGCCCTTCGGCGCAATGGTGCGATGGGAGGAGAGGATCGCGAGTTCCATTTCCTCGAGGAAGCGGATGGTGCGCCTGGTGCCGCTGCCGGCCGACCACTGTCCCTTTCCGCCGGATCCCTCGCGGATATGAAAATCCTCAAGCAGGACCGGGTAGCGGAACTCGAGCACTTCCGGATCGGTCAGGCGCGAGTTGGTCATGTGCACGTGAACGCCGTCCGTCCCGTCGAAGCCGGGGCCGGCGGGCGAGCCGGAGCACAGGGTCTCGTAGTACTGGTAGGTGTCGTTGCCGAACGTGAGGTTGTTCATCGTGCCCTGGCTGTTGGCCATGGCCTTCAGGGCGCCGAACAGGGCATTGGTGACATGCTGGCTGGTCTCCACGTTGCCGGCGACCACGGCGGCCGGATAGGAGGGTTTCAGCATGCAACCGTCGGGAATGACGATGTGGATCGGACGCAGGCAGCCCGCGTTCATCGGGATGTCGCCTTCCACCATGACGCGGAAGCAGTAGAGAACGGCCGCGCGGGTGACCGGCTCGGGCGCGTTGAAATTGTTCGCCTTCACGTCGCTGGTGCCGGTGAAGTCGACGGTCGCTTCCCGCTTCTCCCGGTCCACGGAGATGCACACCTTGATGAGCGCGCCCTGATCGGTCGGATACTCGTACTCGCTGTCGCTCAGGGCCTCGATGACGCGGCGCACGCTTTCCTCGGCATTGTCCTGAACGTGACCCATGTAGGCCTGGACGACCTCCAGGCCGAAATGGCCGACCATCTTGCGCAGCTCGCGCACGCCCTTCTCGTTGGCCGCGATCTGGGCCTTCAGGTCGGCGACGTTCTGGGTGACGTTGCGCACGGGCCAGGGGTGGTCCGTCAAAAGCTCGACGAGAGCCTCCTCGCGGAAGCGGCCCTGGTCGACAAGCTTGAAGTTGTCGATCAGCACGCCTTCCTCGTCCACGGTGGTGGCAAGCGGGGTCATGGAGCCCGGCGCCGACCCGCCGACATCGGCGTGGTGGCCGCGGCTGGCGGCCCAGAACAGGATCTCCTTGCCCGCATCGTCGAAGACCGGAGACACGACGGTGATGTCCGGCAGGTGCGTTCCGCCGTTGTAGGGCGCATTGAGGGCGAAGACGTCGCCGGGGCGGATCTTGCCCTCGTTGAGCTTGATGACGGTCTCGACCGAGCGATCCATGGAGCCCAGGTGCACGGGCATGTGCGGCGCGTTGGCGACCAGTGCGCCGGAAGCGTCGAACACGGCGCAGGAGAAGTCGAGCCGCTCCTTCACGTTCACCGAGTAGGCGGTGTTCTGCAGCGTCACGCCCATCTGCTCGGCGATCGACATGAACAGGTTGTTGAACACCTCGAGCATGACCGGGTCGGCCTTGGTGCCAATGGCTTCGGCCCGTGCCAGCCGTTCCACGCGTTTCAGAACCACGTGGTCCTTGGGCGTGATCTCGGCCTGCCAGCCCGGCTCGATGACGATGGTCTGGTGGGGCTCGACGATGAGGGCGGGGCCGCTGATCCTCTGACCCGGCTTCAGGTCTTCGCGGGCGAAGAAGCCGCTCTCGTGCCAGGAGCCTTCCGCGAAGATCCCGCCGGTGGAGGCGGCAACCGGCTCGGAGTCAGTGGGCGCGAGATCCGGCTCGTCGATGCCGGAGCCTCCGCCGACGGATTCCACCTCGATTGCCTCGACCACGATCGGCTTGTCGTCGTAGACGAAGCCGAACTGGGCGCGGTGCGCGTTCGCGAAGGCCTGTGTCATCGCGTCGATGTCGCCATCGGCGAAGGAGACCGCGATCGGCGTGTCCGTGCCCTCGTAGCGCAGGAGCGCACGCGGGAGGTCGCTGATGTCGGTGGCTGGGACCCCCTGGCTCTCGACCTCGCCACGGGTCTCGCCGGTGAGGCTGTCGACCAGCGCGCGGATCTCGCCGAGGCTTTCCTCCTCAAGCCGCTTGACGACGGCCTGCTGGCGGGTGGCGCGAATGTCCGCAAGCCCCATGCCGTAGGCGGAGAGGATGCCCGACAAGGGATGCACGATCACCGTGGTCATGCCCAGGCTGTCGGCCACCGAACAGGCATGCTGGCCCCCCGCGCCGCCGAAGCAGGTCAGGGCGTAGTCCGTGACGTCATACCCGCGCTGGACGGAGATCTTCTTGATGGCATTGGCCATGTTCTCCACCGCGATGCGCAGGAAGCCGTCGGCAACCTCGGCTGCGGTGCGTCCGTCGCCGATCTGCTCGGCCAGGGCCTCGAATTTCGCCACGACCACGTCCCGGTCGAGCGGTTCGTCACGGCCGGGGCCGAAGATCCTGGGGAAGAAGTCCGGACGCAGCTTGCCGACCATCACGTTGGCGTCGGTCACGGCAAGCGGGCCGCCGCGCCGGTAGCAGGCCGGGCCGGGGTTGGCGCCGGCCGAATCCGGGCCGACCTGGAAGCGCCCGTCGCGGTAATGGAGGATCGAGCCGCCACCGGCCGCGACCGTGTGGATCATCATCATGGGTGCGCGCATGCGCACGCCCGCGACCTCGGTCTCGAAGGCGCGCTCGTAGTCTCCGTTGTAGTGGGAGACATCGGTGGAGGTGCCGCCCATGTCGAAGCCGATCACCGCATCGAACCCTGCCATGCGCGAGGTCTCGACCGCGCCGACGACACCGCCGGCCGGTCCGGAGAGGATCGCGTCCTTGCCCTGGAACAGGTCGGCCGCGGTCAGACCTCCCGACGACTGCATGAACATCAGCCGGCAGTCGGTGCCCTCGATCTGGAGTTCGCTCGCCACCTGCTCGACGTAGCGGCGCAGGATCGGCGAGAGATAGGCATCGACCACCGTGGTGTCGCCGCGTCCGACGAGCTTCATCAGCGGCGAAACCTCGTGGCTGACGGAGACCTGCGGGAACCCGACCTTGTGGGCAAGTTCGGCGACCTTCTTCTCGTGCTCGGGGAAGGCATAGGCGTGCATGAAGACGATCGCCACCGAGCGGATGCCGCTGTCGTAGGCGGCCTTCAGGTCCCGCTCGACCGTTGCCAGATCCGGGGCCGCCTCGAGGGTGCCGTCGGCACGCACGCGCTCGTCGACCTCGACCACGGTTTCATAAAGCAACTCGGGCTTGACGATCTTCTTGGCGAAGATGTCGGGGCGGGCCTGATAGCCGATCTCCAGCGCGTCGCGGAAGCCTCGGGTCGTCACGAGAAGGGTGCGGTCGCCCTTGCGCTCGAGCAGGGCGTTGGTGGCGACCGTGGTGCCCATCTTCACCGTGGCGATGTTCTCCGCGGGAACGCGTTCGCCGGAGGCAACGCCCATGAGTTCACGGATGCCCTGGATCGCGGCGTCGCGATAGGCCTCGGGATTTTCCGACAGGACCTTGTGAGCCTTGATCCCGCCCTCGGGCGTGCGGGCGACGATGTCGGTGAAGGTGCCGCCGCGATCGATCCAGAAATCCCACTTTCCGCTCGTCATGCCGTTTCTCCCGGGTCGTTGCCGCCGCCTTCGCAGGCGAGGATGTCTTTCGATGTG
Source organism: Stappia sp. (assembly GCA_002722295.1). Lineage (GTDB taxonomy): Bacteria > Pseudomonadota > Alphaproteobacteria > Rhizobiales > Stappiaceae > Stappia. The sequence goes on from PBLF01000033.1 coordinate 34,827, forward strand.
ATAATATCGATTTTTTATCGATAAAATGTCAACGTCTATTCGAGAGCCTGCCTCCCCAGGGGAGCGGCAGGCGAGGGGTCAGGGTATGCTGCGGGCGTTCTCCGGCAGCCATGTGGCGAGCTCGGGCATGCTGATGAGCAGGAACACCATCACGACCATGATCGCGAACATGGGCAGGGCGGCGCGGGCGATGTAGGTCATCTCGTGCCGCGTCATGCCCTGCAGAACGAACAGGTTGAAGCCGATCGGCGGCGTGATCTGCGCCATCTCGACCACCACGACGATGAAGATGCCGAACCACAGCAGGTCGATGCCGGCCGCGCGCACCATGGGCTCCACCACGGCCATGGTGAGCACCACGGACGAGATGCCGTCAAGGAAGCAGCCGATGATGATGTAGAACACCAGCAGCGCCATCAGCAGTTCGAAACGCGAGAGTTCCAGCGATCCGATGAAGGTTGCCAGCGCACGGGGGAGCCCGGTGAAGCCCATGGACAGGGACAGGAAGGCGGCGCCGGCGAGGATGAGGGCCACCATGGCCGAGGTCCTGGTCGCGCCCATGAGGCTCTCGCCGAACGCGCGCGGTGTCAGCGATCCCTGGCTTGCGGCAAGCACCAGTGCGCCGATGACGCCGATGGCGGCCGCTTCCGTCGCCGTGGCATAGCCCAGGTACATGGACCCGATCACGGCGATGATCAGAAGCATGACGGGGGCCAGAAACCGTGAGTTGGCAAGCTTCTCGGCGAAGGTCATGCGCGGTTCGGGCGTCGGCTCGTAGTCGCGGGCGAGCTTCGAGTAGATGGCGATGTAGCCCATGAACAGCGCGGCGAGCACGAGGCCTGGAAGAATGCCGGCCATGAACAGCTTGGTGATGGATTCGTTGACCGTCACGCCGTAGACGATGAGCGTCAGCGACGGCGGGATCATCAGGCCAAGGGTCGCGGCGCCGGCAAGCGTGCCGATCACCATCTTCTCCGGATAGTTTCGCTTGCGCAGCTCCGGCACCGACATCTTGCCGACGGTGGTGAGCGTGGCGGCCGACGATCCCGAGACGGCGGCGAAGACCGTGCAGCCGACGACGTTTGTATGCAGCAGGCCGCCGGGAAGCCTTGCCATCCACGGCGAGAGACCGCGGAACATGTCTTCCGACAGGCGTGTGCGATAGAGGATCTCGCCCATCCAGATGAACAGGGGCAGGGCGGTCAGCGTCCAGGAGGAGGACGAGGCCCAGATCACCGTCATCATGGCGTCGCCGGCGGGCCGCGAGGTGAAGAGTTCCATGCCGACGAAGGCGACACCGAGAAGGGCGAGCCCGACCCAGACGCCGGTGCCCAGAAGCAGAAAGAGCACGAAGAGGAACAGGACGATGGGGGCGAAGGTTTCCATGGGCCTACTCCGCGTGGCTCTGCTCGACGGTGTCCTGCTTCACGCCGGAGGTGCCGGTGAAGAGGACGCGCACGAGGTGATCGGTGAGCGCGACGGCAAGGAGGACGGAGCCGGCGGCCATGAGGGTCTGGGGAATCCACAATGGGGTCGCGTCCTGGCCCTGGCTCACGTCATGGAGCTTCCAGGACCAGTAGACTGTCTTGATCGCATAGCGGGCCAGGAACCAGGCAAGCGCGGCGCCAATGCCGAAGCACCAGACCTCAAGCCAGCGGGCGTGGCGGCCGAGCGCGCTGAGAAGCAGGCTCACGCGAATATGGGCGCCCCGGTTGAGCGCATGGGCGAAGGCCAGGAACGACGCGCCGGCCATTGCGTAGCCCGCGTAGCTGGTGGCTCCGGGAAAGGTGAGACCGGTCCAGCGGGCGACCATCTGGCCGACGATGATGGCGAGGATCGATACGAGGCAGAGCGCGGCGAGCACGCCGCCGGCAAAATAGAGGCCGTCAAGGGCGGTGCGAAGCGCCCGAGCAAGTCGGATCATGTCGAGGTCCTGTCGGCTTGCGCCCGCTCACGAGAATGCGCGGCGCGTTCGGCACCGTTGGCCGGCAGTGGCGCGAGGCAGCGGACACACCGCTTCCCCGCGCATGGGACGAACGGCGCGCGGGCGCGCCGTTCGCGGTCCCGCCTCAGTTGGCCTTGTAGGCGTCGACGATGGCCTTGCCCTTGTCGCCGGCGGCCTTCAGCCACTCGGCGGTCATGGTCTCTCCGACCTTGGCAAGATCCGCCTTGAGCTGATCGCTCGGCTTCTCGACCTTCATGCCGTTTTCGGCCAGGCCCTCGAGGGTGAAGGTGGTGTAGTCCTTCGCCTTCTGCAGGCCCTCGCTCTCGGCGGTGGCGGCGCAGTCGGTGAAGACCTTCCTGGTCGCGTCGTCGAGCGCGGCCCAGCTGTCCTTGTTGACGAAGACGGCGTTGCGCGGCAGCCACGCGTCGACCTCGTAGAAATTGGACACGTTCTCCCAGAGCTTGCTGTCGTAACCGGTCGCACCGGAGGAGACCATCGACTGGGCGACACCGGTGGCGAACGCCTGCGGCACCTCGGCGGCCTCGATCTGCACCGGCAGCATGCCGGTCAGTTCGGCGAGCTTGGCGGTCGCGGCGTTGTACGCGCGGAACTTCAGGCCCTCCATGTCGGCGACGGAGTTTACTTCCTTGTTGAAGTACATGCCCTGGGGCGGCCACGGCACGGTGTAGAGCAGCACCAGATTCTGCTCGTCCAGCGCCTCGGCGATCGCCGGCTCGGCGGCGTCCCACAGCTTCACGGAATCGTCGAAGGAGGTGGCGAGGAAAGGGATGCTGTCGACGCCGAAGAGCGGATTCTCGTTGGCATGGGCGGACAGAAGGCGCTCGCCGATCGGCACCTGGCCGGTCTGGACGGCGCGCTTGATGTCGGCGCCGCCGAACAGGGAACCGTTGGGATGGGTGACGATCTCGATCGCGCCGTCGGTTCCCTTGGTGACGCAGGCGGCGAAGGTGCCGCCATTTTCCGTGTGGTAGTTGCTGGCCGGATAGGCCATCGGCAGATCCCACTTCTCGGCCGCGGCCGGACCCGCAAGGGCGGTGGCCACGAGGCCGGCGGCGGCCAGGCTGGTGGTATAGGCCAGGGCCCGACGGGTCTGGGTCGATGCGGTCATGCTGCAGTCCTCCGGTGTGCTTCCGACTCGATGCGTTGCGGCGCGGAAGCGGGTTCCTGATCTCTGGTCGGTCATATTGTTTCTCGCGCCCCGTCTGGTCGCGGGGTCGGCCTCACTCTAGCCGCCACGGGGGCGTTCCGACAGGGGGACACCGGGCGCGACAGCAGACGAGACTCGGGAAGTCTTATCGGCGGACGACATGGTGTCAACAATTTGTCGACAAATTGCCATTGTTGGCGCACCATTCCGACGAAACGCCGAAAAAAGAAGACGGACCGCCGGATGGCGGACGTGATAAATCCGGCGGGAGGAAGCGCGTCCCCTTGGGCGCGCGCGGCAGAAGGAGGTCCGGGTCATGCGTGTCAGGGGCGGAGCACCCGTTGCGGGCGCGGCGGTCGGCATAGCGATGCTCGACACGCGGTTCCCGCGCATTCCCGGAGATCTCGGCAACGCACTGACATGGCCGTTTCCCGTGCTCTATCGCGTGGTGCGCGGCGCGCGGCCCGAGCTTGCTGTCAGCGGCGACACGGAGCAGCTTCTGGCCCCCTTCATCGAGGCCGGGCGGGGGCTCGTCGTCGACGGCGCGCAGGGCATCGTCACGAGCTGTGGTTTCCTCGTGCGGTTTCAGGACCGCCTGCGCGATGCGCTGGGCGTTCCGGTCGCGACCTCGTCGCTCATGCAGGTTCCCGTGGTGCAGGCGCTTCTGCCTGCCGGGAAGCGTGTCGGTATCCTGACGATCTCGGCACAATCCCTCGGTCCGGGGGATCTCGCTGCGGCCGGCTGCGCGCCGGACACGCCCATTGCCGGCACGGATGGCGGGCGGGAGTTTTCCCGTGTCATCCTCGCAAACGAGGAGGAGCTCGACGTGGATCTGGCGCGTGCCGACCTCGTTGCGGCCGGGCGGGCGTTGATTGCGCGGCATCCCGAGGTCGGCGCCATCGTTCTGGAATGCACGAACATGGTGCCCTATGCGGCGGACATTCGGGCGGCCTGCGGCGTGCCGGTCTATTCGGTGGCGAGCCTCGTCACGTGGTTCCAGTCGGGCCTTGATCCGGCGCGCTATCCCGTGTCGTGACGGGCGGTCCGCTTGTGCGGGCCATTCGATGACACGTCCACATCACCAACCAGGGACAGGATCAATATGTCGAGCGAGACGGAGAACGAGCCGGCCCATCCCGGAGTAGGTCCGGTCGTATCGGCGGCGCATCTTGCCTCCGGTGCCATGCCGGCACTGTCGGAGGTGGAATTCGCGGTGACCATGATGGTCAACGCCTATCATCGCTGGATGGCGCGCTGCATGGCGGCAGCGGGGGCTCCCGGGATCAGCCCTCTCGAAACCCTCGTACTGCATTCGGTCAACCATCGCGGGCGTCCCAAGTCGCTCGCCGACATCTGCCTTGTCCTCAACATCGAGGACACGCACACGGTTACCTATGCGCTGAAAAAGCTTCAGGCCGCCGGACTGGTGGAGACCGGCAGGCGCGGAAAGGAGAAGACCGTGGCCATCACGGCCGAGGGGGAAAAGATCTGCCTTGAGTATCGCCGGCTCCGCGAGGCCTTGCTGGTTGGCCCGGTGAAGGGGCTCGGCATGGACGAACAGGAATTGTCGCGCCTGGCGGCAACGCTTCGATCCGTCTCGGGGCACTATGATCAGGCCGCCCGTGCCGCGGCGGCCATGTAGGTCGACCGTGCATGTTGGGCCTGGGTCCCGCTATACGGATCGCCCCGACTTGCGAGAGGGACCAGTCGCCTCCTGGTGCGTCTCACCCACCTGTTCGAGAAGGGCGCCGGCAGGCAGTTTGGCCGCTTCATCCTCCAACCGTATCGCATCCGGTGTCTCGGCGCTCGCCTGCGGTTCTTCCTGACCAGTCGGGTCGTCCGCGCAAATGGGCTCGCGGGCAGGCCCCGTGCCGGCATCCGCAGTCATGTCCGGATCCGCGAACCCGACTTCGCCGTCCGTCTCGACTGTAGGCCGGGAGGTGGATGGGGTCAGGAGGACGGAGGACGCGCGCCGGCTCTGCAGGAAGTTGCGGTTTTCCTCCTGCCTGCGCAGCGCATCCGCGCTGGCACGGGCGTCGGAGAGGTCCAGCGGACGACCGAACAGGAAGCCCTGCACCTTGTCGCAGCCGGCCGCGCGCAGGAGCATCGCCTGGTCCTCGTTTTCCACGCCCTCGGCGGTGATCGTGACGCCGAGGGATCGGCCGAGTCCGACGATCGAGGCGATGATCGCGTCCGTGGTCGCATTGCGCCCGAGTGTCGCGACGAAGGAGCGGTCGATCTTGATCGTGTCGAAGGGAAAGCGCGAAAGATAGCTCAGGCTCGAGTAGCCGGTGCCGAAGTCGTCCATCGCGATGGAAACGCCCATTCCGCGCACGGTGGTCAAGGTCTTGACCACGGCGGAGGTGTTCGAAATCAGCAGGCTTTCCGTGATCTCGATTTCGAGACGCTTGGCATCCAGGCCGCTTGCCCGCAGTGCTTCCGCGACGCGCTGCTCGGTCATGCCGGCCTTGAACTGTGCCGGGGACACATTGACCGAGACCGTGAGCGTGCTGTCCTCCCAGGCGGCGGCCTCGATGCAGGCGCGACGCAGCACCCAGGTGCCGATTTCCTCGATCAGTCCCGCTTCTTCCGCGATCGGAATGAAAACGGCAGGCGAAATGGTGCCCCGCTCCGGGTGTTCCCAGCGCAAAAGCGTTTCATAGCCGGTCAGCTTCAGGTCGTTGAGACTGAACTGCGGCTGGTAGAGCAGGCGGAACTGGTCGTCGCGAAGCGCCTTGCGCAGGTCGTGCTCAAGCCGGCGACGCTCCTTGGCCTCCGCGTCCATGTCCGGCGTGTACCACACGAAGGTGGAGCGCCCGCCCTGCTTGGCACGATAGAGGGCAAGGTCGGCGCAATGCAGCAGTCGCGATGCGCGCCAGGCGGAGTCGGAGGCCTGGGCGATGCCCATGGAGACCGAGACAGGAATGTCCTTGCCATCGATGCGGGTCGGCATTTTCGTCGCGGCGACCATCGTTTCCGCGAGCCGGGTCGCGCTGGCATGGTCACTCTCCGCCGTCAGCAGGACCGCGAACTCGTCGCCGGACAGCCGGGCCACGAGATGTCGCGAGAACACCGTGCTCATGCGATCCGCGACAACCTGCAGGAACAGGTCGCCCGCAGCATGGCCATGGGTGTCGTTCACGTCCTTGAACTTGTCGAGATCGATGAGAATGACAGAGATGCTGCTCGCCTTGGCATGAGCGAGACGCAGGGCTTCCGTAAGCTTGGTGTTGAAGACCGTGCGGTTGGGAAGTCCCGTCAGGGCGTCGTGGTGCGCAAGGAACTGGATCGTCTTGCTTGCCTTGAGCCGGTCACGGAACCTCAGCCAGACGAGAAGGGCGGCAAGGCCCGTGGCCACGAACAGCATGGTCACCATGATGGCGACGCCGAGCTGGATGAGGTTGGTCAGGAACGCGCCGGTCGTCTTCTGGTCGTAGGACAGGATGAGCGCGGCGGCGAGCTTGCCCTTGGCGTGGACCGGGACGGCGATCAGTGTCATCTTGTCCGCGCTGCCGAGTATCGACAGCGACGAGGGGATATCCACGACCGGTTCATCGGCGTTGCGCAGGCGCTCCATGAGCGGACCGATGCGGGGGCTCGCGCGCCTCAGAACATCCGTTTCGTCGGTGCGGGCGATCTCGACCGGCTCGGACCCGGAAAGCACCATGACCCACAGTGGGTTGACGTCCTCATGAGTGGTAAGATGCTCGGCGAAGTCGTCCACCCAGGCCACCAGACTTTCAGCGTGCGGGCCGTCGGGGACTGGTGACTTGGAGGGATGAGGCGAGGGCGTTTTGGGGGTGGAGGCCCGGGCGACGGGCTCCTGTACGGACGGTGCCGTACCGTCGAGCGAAGGACGCAGCACGGAGGCCGTGCCGTCGGCCGGAAGGGAAGCAGCGAGGTCGGAAGCGGCTTCGGGAGCGGTGTCCGGCGCTTCCTCTGTGTGCGCGCCAATATTGCCCCGTTCACCGAAGTTCGGCAGTTCCCATGCGATGCGCTGTGCCGTCTCCACGGCGTCGCGGCTATAGAGTGCGTGGGAAAACAGCAGGTTCGCGGCGTGGATCGCGCCGGCAAACGCGACGACGATCAAAAAGCCGACAAGAACTCCTGCCAATGAACGAAACTGGCGCAAACCCGATCTCCCGCGTGGTACTCACCAAAACGCCACGCAACCGGGAGATCATCGCTTACCGAAGTTTCCATACCCTGAATCGTTGCCGTAAAGGCATGCCGGAAGACGAGGACGTTCGATGAGTGCGGACAGGACACGCAAGGAAACGGATTCCATGGGCGCGATCGAGGTGCCCGCGGAGCGTTACTGGGGAGCGCAGACGGAGCGTTCCCGCCACCATTTCTCCATCGGGCGTGATCTTTTTCCGCTCGAGATCATCCATGCCCTGGCGCGCATCAAGGGGGCAGCGGCCCGGGTCAACGCGGATCTCGGCGTTCTGGACGAGCGCCGTGCAGCGCTCATCGAGGCTGCGGCTCGGGAGATCGTCGAGGGGCGTCTGGATGCCGAGTTTCCCCTGCATGTCTGGATGACCGGCTCGGGCACACAGGCCAACATGAACGTGAACGAGGTGATCGCCAACCGGGCGATCGAGGCGGCCGGCGGAACGCTCGGTTCAAAGGATCCGGTCCACCCGAATGACCACGTCAACCGGTCGCAATCCTCCAACGATGTGGTGCCGACCGCGCTGAACGTCGCGGCCGCGCTGATGATCGAGACCCGGGTTCTGCCGGCGCTCGATACGTTGCGCTCGGCACTTGCGGCGAAGGCCGAGGCCTGGCGCGATCTGGTGAAGATCGGCCGTACGCACATGCAGGACGCCGTGCCCATGACGCTGGGCCAGGAAATGGCGGGATATGTAGGCGTTCTCGACGACAACCGCGCGCGCCTGGTCTTCGCCCGGGACGGGCTGATGCCGCTTGCCATCGGAGGAACGGCGGTCGGGACCGGTTTGAATGCCCCCGAGGGGTTCGATACCGGGGTCGCGGCGGCGCTGGCCCGGGAAACGGGGCTGCCCTTCGTGGCGGCGGGCAACAAGTTCGCCGTCATGGGGTCCCACGACGCCATGGTGGCCGCCTCGGGCATGTTGAGAACGCTTGCCGTCTCACTCAACAAGATCGCGAATGACATCCGTCTTCTGTCCTGCGGTCCGCGTGCGGGCTTCAACGAGATCCTGCTGCCGGAAAACGAACCGGGGTCCTCGATCATGCCGGGCAAGGTCAATCCGACACAGTGTGAGGCGCTTGCCATGCTGGCGGTTCAGGTCATGGGGCTCGACGCCGCGACCGCGCAGGCGGGGGCAGCGGGCATTCTGGAAATGAACGTCTACAAGCCCATGATCGGATCGAACGTCATCGATGCCTGTCGCCTGCTTTCCGACGGAATGGAAAACTTCGCGCGTTTCGCGGTCGAAGGGATGCGGGCCAACGAGGCGCAGCTCTCCGAAACGGTCGGCCGGTCCCTAATGCTTGTGACGGCGCTGACGCCCGAGATCGGCTACGACAAGGCTGCGGCAATCGCCCATCATGCCCATCATCACGGCATGACGCTGCGCGAGGCGGCGCTCGACCTGGGACATGTCGACGCGGAGACCTTCGACCGCATCGTGGACGCGAGCCGGATGACGGGTCCCATGCCGGATCTGACGCGACAGTGACACGCACAAAGAGGTTGCGCATGGGCGTGCGTCGGTGACGATGCGTGTCACGACGAATCGAAGCGGCGCCGAGGGGCGGGGAGTGAGGGCATGAGCGACAGGAGTGTTTCCGGCGGCATCGCGCGTCCGGTCTGAAAACCCGCCCCATGTCGATCTGGGAAAGAATAAGCGTCATCGTCCAGGCGATCGGTCAGAGCGGCATGGAGGCCGTCGATCGGCTGATAGGCTATGTGACTGCCCCTGGGGGCGGGCGCGGAGAGCGATCTGTCGCCTTCACCGTCGCGATGATCGCGCTCGCGGCAAAGATGGCCAAGGCGGACGGCGTGGTGACGGGCGACGAGGAAATCGCCTTTCTCGATGTGTTCGAGATTCCGCGCGGCGAGGAGCGCAATGTGGCGCGCCTCTTCAACCTCGCCAAGCAGGATGTCGCCGGCTTCGAGGTCTATGCGGCACGGCTTGCGGGCCTGTTTCCCGACGACATGGAAATCAGGGTCGATATCCTCGACGTGCTGTTTCACATCGCCAAGGCGGATGGCGTGGTTCACGAACACGAGGTCGCCTATCTCGCCCGCGTCGCGGAGATCTTCGGACTGGAGCCGCGAGAATTCGACCGGCTCCTGGCCCGACACACCCGCCAGGGGGCGGATCCCTATCTGGTTCTTGGGCTCGAGACGTCCGCCTCCAACGACGAGGCGCGTCGCCACTATCGCCGCCTGGTCGCGGAAAACCACCCCGACCGGCTGATCGCGCGAGGCGTTCCGGAAGAGTTCCTGCGCATCGCCAACGATCGCATGGCGGCGATCAATGCCGCCTATTCCAAGATATCCGCGGAACGCGGACTTTAGGGCGTGGCCCCGCAAACGAGATACGTCATGGCTCCCAGGACCGACACTTCCCTTCCCGCGCGCGTTCATCCCTCGCCGAACCACGGCGAGCGTCGCGAGGGCGCGCGCATCGACATGCTCGTTCTTCACTACACCGGCATGAAGGACGGGGAGGAGGCTGTCCGGCGCCTGTGCGACCCGCGTGCCGAGGTCTCCGCGCATTACCTCGTGCACGAGGATGGCTCAATCCTGCAGATGGTGCCGGAAGCGCGCCGCGCCTGGCACGCCGGCGAAAGCTACTTTGCAGGCGAGCGGGACGTGAATTCCAGCTCCATCGGCATCGAGGTCGTCAATCCCGGCCACGAGTACGGCTACCGTGACTTTCCGGACGCCCAGATCGCTTCCGTTTGCGATCTGGCGAAGGACATCTGCGCACGTCACGAGATTCCCCCATGGCGGGTTCTGGCCCATTCCGACGTGGCGCCCGCGCGCAAGCGCGACCCGGGCGAGCTGTTTCCGTGGAACCTTCTGGCGGCAGCGGGCGTTGGAGATCATGTGGATCCCGAGCCGGTCACCGGAGGGCGCTATCTCCAGGAAGGGGATCAGGGGCAGCCGGTGGAGGCGTTGCAGTCGATGCTGGCGCTCTACGGTTTCGAGATGGACATCGACGGCTGGTTCTCCGACCCGACCCGGCTGGCCGTCGAGGCATTCCAGCGCCACCATCGCCAGACCTGCGTGGACGGGATCGCGGACATGTCCACGATCACCACGCTGCACCGCTTGCTGTCGCTACGTCCGTCGGCCGAATGAGGCAGGCCCTCGTCAGGCGCGCGACACGGTTTTGCCGCATTGCAGCATGAACTGCCCCGGTCCCGCCAAATACCTCTGAATGTGCCGCAAAACACCCACATTCTACCGGCGTTTTTGTAATATTTCGTGACCTGCGGGAACAGATTTTCGTCCTAACGCAGGGTCATACACCCGCCCTCAAGACAAGCACGGAAACTTGAAGGTCGGGTACATGATGAATTCTTCCCTCGCGCGCCTCGCCGGCGTCGTGTCGCTCGCGCTCGCTCTGGGCGCCTGTCAGACGGATGCGGTGAGCACGACGACGGTCGATCCTGCAATCCTTTCCGCAGGGGCGAAGGCTGCAAAATACGACGAGATCATTCGCACCGAAGCCAAGAAGCACGGCATTCCGATCAAGCTTGCCCGGGCTGTGGTGAAAGTGGAAAGCAACTACAATCCGCGTGCCCGTGGCCGGCACGGCGAGATCGGGCTCATGCAGATCAAGCCGCAGACCGCGCGTGGCGTCGGATTCCGCGGCAGCGCCAAGGCGCTCTACGATCCGAAGACGAACATCACCTACGGAATGCTCTATCTCGCCGGAGCGCACGAGCGGGCCGGTGGTGACACCTGCGGCACGATCCTGCGCTACAACGCGGGACACTACGCCAAGCGCATGAACCGCGTAAGCAAGGCCTACTGTTCGAAGGTCAAGCGGATCATGGCGAACTCCTGACGGACGAACCCGTTAGGACAGGGCCGTCCCCTAGGTTTTTCCGGTGGTACCGGCATCGGGAAGGCCGGCCTGTGCGAGAGCGGCAAGGCTTGTCGCGTCGGCGGTTTCCTCACGGCCCAGGCCGTCGATCATGCCACGTCGGTCGGCTTCGCTCTTGGCCTGGTTGAGCTTCCAGACCCCGGACAGCTCGCTCACGTCGAGTTCGAGGCCGACGATGCCGCGCATCATGGCGGCAATGTAGTCCTGGGGCGCGTCGCCGACCGCCCAGGGCGCCTCGCGGCCGCTCTCATGGTCGGCGGTGAGGGCATCGAGCATGGCGCGCAGCTTCTCGGGATCTTCCACGAGGCGTAGCGTTCCGCGCGCTTCGACAGCCACATAGGCCCAGGTCGGAACGCTTTTTCCTGTTTCCGCCTTGGTCGCGTACCAGCCAGGCGACACATAGGCGTGCGGTCCCTGGAAGAGCGCAAGCGCCTCGATGCCGGAGCCGACCGCGCGCCAGTGCCTGTTGGCCCGGGCGAAATGCCCGGTAAGCACCAGCTTCCCGTCGTCCTTCGACAGCACCGTCAGCGGAAGCAACGTGGCGTGCAGCCCGTTCGTTCCGCTTGCCAGGGTCGCAAGGCCGATGCTTCGGATTGCTTCCAGAAGGACATCGAGGCGTGTCTCGCGGCTTTGTTCGATCGCATACATGCGTCCCTACGCCCCTGCTGTCTCGCGCGACGGTTTCAGGCAGGCCTCGACCGAGGCAGGCCGTTCGATGCCGTCTCGAAGACGCGGGTCCTCCTGCACCCGCGTGACGGTTTCCCCGAGCGAGACAACGCCGGCCCAGACCGGCAGGTCGTAGTCCTCCTCATCGTCCTTGGGCGGCCCGTTGCGGGCCTTGAGGGTCATGTGCTCGAGTTCGAGCGCGAGGATGCCGGTTGCCGCATTCTCCTTCTCCGTCATGGGACGGATCTCCGACCAGCGGCCCGGAAGCATATGGTCCGTCAGCGCGATCAGGGCCTCCTCACGCTCCGCGGGCCCAGTCACCAGCCGCGCCGTGCCGTGGGCCATCACGCAGCGATAGTTCATCGAATGGTGGAACGCCGAGCGGGCGACCACGATGCCGTCCACAAGCGTGACGGTGACGCAGAGCGGGGCACTTTCCCTGTTGGCCTTGATGAACCGGGTTGCTTTCGCCCCGTGCAGATAGAGCGTCTCGCCGAATAGCGCATAGATCATCGGGACCACCATTGGCCGTCCGGCATCAATGAAGCCGACGTGAGCGACGCGCCCCTCGCGCAGGACCGCAAATGCCGCATCGCGTTCCGGAACATCACGGTCGCGGACGCGGGTGCGTGCCCAGACCGGCGGACGGGGTGCGTCCGGGGATTGGCCTGCTTGGGGGGAGGCCGGGTGGGGAGGCGTGTGCGGCATGCGTTTCTTCCTTTTCTGACGGGCGCGAGTGTGTCACTAAACTGGTCCTCTTGAAGATCCGGTTTGTTTCAATTCCAGGAGGCCACTTTGCTGGTGGGACTTTTGACGCTCGACCGTGACAGTTCGGTGCCGCTTCCCGAGCAGATCTATCGCAGCACGCGGCGGGCCATCCTCGATGGCCGGCTGGCACTTGGCGGACGCCTTCCTTCGAGCCGCTCACTGGCGACCGGCCTCGGCGTGTCGCGCAATACCGTGAACGCGGCCTACGAGTTGCTGATGGCGGAAGGCATGATCGAGGTGCGGCCGGGCTCCGCGCCGCGCGTCGTCGATGGCGGTGAGGGCGTGGGAGATCTTCCGGGCGAGCTGTTGCCCCAGGCATCAGCATCCGAACCGGCCCTGTCCGCGCGTGGTCACGCAATGGCCTCCAATCCGTGGGGCGCGAGCGGACGGAGGCGTGGCGGCCGCCTCGAACCGGGAACGCCGGCGCTTGACTGTTTTCCCCAGGACGCCTGGGCGCGGGCCTTGCGTCGGGCCGCACGCCGGCTCAAGGGCCCCGAGCTCTTCTACGACCGGATTCCGGGATATGAGCCGCTTCGCGAGGTGCTGGCCTCGTATCTGGTGGAGGAGCGCGGCCTCAGGGCTTCCGCCGAGCGGATCATCGTGCTCCCCTCGACCCAGGCAGCGCTCTTCATGCTCGCGAGCGCGCTGACCGATCCCGGCGACTGCGTCTGGCTCGAGGATCCGGGCTACCTCGGGGCCCGGGCAGCCTTCCAGGCCGCCGGCCTCGATATCCGGCCCATGCCCGTCGATGACGAGGGCGCGGATCCGCGCCGGATGCCGGATGGGCCAGCGCCGCGCCTCGTCTATGTAACCCCCTCGCACCAGTATCCCTTCGGGATGCGCATGCCGCTGCACCGCCGCCTGATGATGCTGGAGCGTGTTCGCGCTTGCAGCGGCCTCGTCGTGGAGGACGACTACGATAGCGAGTTCCTGTTCGAGGGGCGCCCGCTCGCCGCGATGCAGGGGCTCGGCGGGGAAGGCGACACGGTGTATCTGGGGACCTTCTCGAAAACCATGCTTCCCGGGCTGCGGGTCGCCTACATGGTCGTGCCACCCGCGCTCGCGGCACCGCTTGCCCGGGTGCAGAGGGTCACGGGCGCCTTCGCCAATGTCGCCACCCAGGCAGCCCTCGCGGAGTTTATCGAGAGTGGCCACTATCGTGCCCACCTGCGCCGTATCCGCGAGGTCTACGCGCAGCGTGGTCGCGGGCTCGCCGAGGCATTGAGGGCGCGGCTCGGCAACCGGATCGTTGCAGCCGACCCCGTGGGCGGCGTGCAGATAGCCGTGCGTTTCAACATGCCATGCGATGACAAGGCGGTGGCCAGGCGGGTCAACGAGCGCGCGTTCGGTGTTGCGGCGCTTTCGGCCTATGCCCTGTCCGCCAAGGCGAGCGGCCTGGTGATCGGGTTCGCCGCCTTGCGTGACGGCGAGGCGGAGACATGCGCCGAGGCCGTTGCCGATGCCCTCGACAGGGAAACGGGAAATGCGCCTGCCGGACATGGAGTCGCTTGACCGGGGGGCTCCACCCGCATAGGTGTCGCGCGTCAGCCGGCCGGACGGCCGCTCCCGCAAGCGCGGAAACGCCGCGGGGGAGGAAAGTCCGGGCTCCATGGAAAAACGGTGCCGGGTAACACCCGGCGGGGGCGACCCCAGGGAAAGTGCCACAGAAAGCAAACCGCCACGGCCGAGGCCGTGGCAAGGGTGAAAGGGTGGGGTAAGAGCCCACCGCGCGACCGGCAACGGAAGCGGCACGGCAAACCCCACCGGGAGCAAAACCGAATAGGGGCGGCGTGGGGGCTGAAAGGTCCCCGGCGGTTCCACGCCAGTCGCCCGGGTAGGTTGCGAGAGGCGTCCGGCAACGGGCGCCCAAGATGAATGGCCGTCACGCGTGGCTTCGCGTCACGCCTTACAGAACCCGGCTTAAAGGCCGGCTGACACTCCTTCCCCATCATGCCGAGCGCAACGGTGCGTGTTGAACGCCCTTCAGGGGGCGTTCTTGCATTGTGCAAAACACGGATGGCCGCGGGCGCGTGCATGCCGTTGGCGGCAGAATCGCGGCTTTCCGCGATCTCTCCCTTTGGCAACTCATTTTTAAGCTTAACCGTGGATAACCTTTTGGGGGCACGCGAGAGGCGCGTGGGAAGGGGCTTTGACCATCCGATTCCGTTGACGCCCATGAGGTCCCATGGTATCCCAAATCATCCCGTTTCGAGTTGAGGCGGCTGGGCTGGAATGGCTCGCCGGGCCACTGCGTGGGGCCTGCGAGCGCGCCGTTCAGGTTGCGCGTTGCGTCGGATTTTCCAGGTGTCGGGAGAACGTGTGTCGCCGGGCCGTGATGGCCGGGCATTGGGGCGAGAGAATCGATGTCCGGCTTCGTGTCGCACTACACAAATCGACTCGACGCCAAGGGGCGGGTTTCAATCCCGGCTCCGTTCCGACAGGCGCTCGCCCGCGACGGGTTCGAGGGTCTCTACTGCTTTCCCTCTCTTCACCAGAATGCGGTCGACGCCGGCGGACACCAGCTCATCGAGGAAATCGAGAAGCGCCTCAACGGACTGTCCACGCTGACGGCGGATCACGATGCGCTGTCCACGGCGCTGTTCGGTGCCAGCGAAACTCTCAAGATCGACGGGGACGGACGGGTGATGCTCTCCGAGATGATCCGCGATCATGCCTGTATCAGCGACCATGTGACCTTCGTCGGGCAGGGGTACAAGTTCCAGCTCTGGGAGCCGGAGCGCTTCAAGGCGCATCGGGCCGAGGCCATGAAACTTGCCATGCAGGCGATCTCCCGCAGCACCGGCGAGGTGCAGTAATGGCGCGGGGAGACCATCACGTCGTTTCCGAGGAAGGTGGCGCGCCGCACGTGCCGGTCCTTCTGGATGAGGTGCTTGAGGCCGTTGGCGCCACCGCCGGCGAGACCGTCATCGACGGGACCTTCGGTGCGGGCGGTTACACGCGTGCGCTGTTGGCGACGGGCGCGGACGTGATCGGCATCGACCGTGATCCGACCGCGATCGAGGCCGGTCAGGCTCTTGTCGATGAGAGTGGCGGGCGGCTCCGGCTCGTTCACGGGCGTTTTTCGGGACTTGATGTTCATGCCGGGGATCTTGGCCGGGCGCCCGTCGATGCGGTCGTGCTGGACCTTGGCGTTTCGTCCATGCAGCTCGATCAGGCCGAGCGCGGCTTTTCCTTCCGTTTCGATGGTCCGCTGGACATGCGCATGGAGCGTGAGGGGCCTACGGCGGCGGATGTCGTGAACACGATGCCCCAGCGCGATCTGACCCGGCTGATCGGTCTTCTCGGCGAGGAGAAGCGGGCGTCTGCCGTGTCGCGTGCGATTGCCGAACGACGCAAGAGCGAGCCGTTCTCGCGCACCGCCGATCTGGCGGCGGTGATCGAGAAGGTGGTTGGACGTCCGTCGAAGGGCAAGCAGATCCATCCGGCGACCCGCACGTTCCAGGCGCTTCGCATTCACGTCAATCGCGAGCTCGACGAGGTGGTCGAGGCGCTGGCGGCGGCCGAGCGTGCGCTGAAGCCGGGCGGACGGCTGGTGGTCGTGACGTTCCATTCACTGGAAGACCGGATCGTGAAGAGATTTTTCGCAGACCGCAGCCGAACCAGGGCTGGCGGATCCCGTCACATGCCGGAGGTCGACGTGCCGCCGGCAACTTTCGAGCTCGTCGGGCGCGGTGCGCGCGACCCGTCGGATGAGGAAATCGCCCGCAACCCCCGCGCGCGCTCGGCAAAGCTGCGCGCTGGCCGCCGCACGGACGCGCCGGCGCGGGACATCGATGGCGGGGCGCTTGGCCTGCCGCGTGTGGCGGCGGTCGAGCAGGTCGGAGGCTGACGGACATGGGTCGGATCACGAATGTCGTGCTGGCGGTCGGCGTCCTTGCCGCGGCGGCCAGCGTCTACAACATGAAGCACGATGCGGAACGCTCGGCGGAGCACGTGTCGGCGCTCCAGAAGCGCATCGACGACGAACGCGAGCGCATCCAGCTCCTGCGTGCGGAATGGAGCGTGCTCAACGATCCGAGCCGTCTTCAGGGGCTCGTCGAGCGCTACAAGGATCACCTGCATCTGGAACCGCTCAGCGTCGACCAGATCACGCGGATCGAGGATATTCCGATCCGCCCGGTGGAGCTTGAGCCCATCGACAGCAATGCGACGCTTGGCGGTTATGCCGGCAATGCCGCGCCGGTGGTGAGGTAGCGGCATGGCGATCACCGAGCAGCCGGTTTCCTTTCTTCAGCGCCGCGCCGTGGGCGAGCGGCGCATTCCGCGTGCGCCGTCGTCCCGCGCCACGCGGGCACGTGTCCATATGGCGATGGTGATGTTCACGCTGGTTTTCGTGGCGATCGCCAGCCGGCTCGTGATGTTGGGCATGAGCGAGGAAGCGCGCTCGGCGTCCTACATCTCCGCGCAGGACAGCGTTGCGGCGGCGCGTCCCAATCTTGTCGACCGCAACGGGCAGATCCTCGCCACAGACATCAAGACGGCCTCGCTCTACGCGGAGCCGCGCAAGATCATCGACGTGGACGAGGCGCTTGAAGGTATTGCCAGCGTGCTGCCGGAACTGGGCACGGACCGCGTGCGCGCGCGTCTCGCCAGCAATGCGGGCTTCATCTGGCTGAAGCGCGAACTCACGCCGCGACAGCGCAACCGCTTGCACGATCTCGGAATTCCGGGGATCGGCTTTCTGGAGGAGAACAGCCGCTTCTATCCCGGCGGTCCGACCGCGAGCCATATCGTCGGTTCAGTCAATGTGGACAACCAGGGCATCTCGGGCATGGAGCTCTCCGTGGACCGGGCTTGGCTTGGCGACCTGCAGAAACTCGGCCTGACCAGCAATCGCTCGATGGAGCCCGTGGCTTTGTCGATCGATCTGCGCGCCCAGCATGTGGTGCGGGACGAACTGGCCAAGGCCATGGAGCGCTACAAGGCCATCGCGGCCATGGGCATCGTGCTCGATGTGGAAACCGGCGAGGTGATCGCGATGTCGTCGCTGCCCGATTTCGATCCCAACGACCGGTCCCAGGCGCTTGACCCCAACCGCATGAACCGCGCCAGCGGCGGCGTCTACGAGATGGGGTCCGTGTTCAAGGGCTTCACCGTCGCCATGGCGCTGGACAGCGGCAAGGTGACGATGGACGACATGTTCGACGCCACCCGTCCGATCCGCATCGGTGGGCGCACCATCAACGATTTCCACGGCAAGCATCGTCCGCTTTCGGTTGCCGAGACCTTCATCTATTCGTCCAACATCGGCACGGCGAAGATGATGCTTTCCGCCGGTATCGATCACCAGCAGGCGTTCTTGAAGAAGGTGGGCCTGACAACGCGGCTCGACACCGAGCTTCCGGAGGTGGCCACGCCGCTTCTGCCGCCCAAGTGGAACGAGCTGGCCGCGATCACGATCTCCTTCGGTCACGGTATCTCGGTGACGCCGCTGCAAACGGCGGTGGCGGCGGCGGCGCTCGTCAATGGCGGCGAACTGGTTCCGCCGACATTCCTGCCGCGCACGGCCGAGGAGGCCGCGTCGCTGAAGAAGCGCGTCGTGTCGGAACACACGAGCGCGATCATGCGCTATCTTTTCCGCCTGAACGTGCTGCAGGGCTCCGGCCGGCGCGCGAAAGTGCCCGGCTATCTCGTCGGCGGAAAGACAGGCACGGCGGAGAAGATCGAGGGCGGCCGCTATGTTTCCAACAAGCGCCGTAATTCTTTCCTTTCTGCCTTCCCGATGGACAAGCCGAAATACGTCGTGCTTGTCGTGATCGACGAACCCAAGCCGGAGCGCGAGGGCATTGGCGCGACGGCGGGTCTGAATGCCGCTCCGACCGTGTCGGGGATCATTGGACGCATCGCGCCCATGCTGGGTGTCCTGCCCAAGTTCGGGGACAAGACCGAGACGATATCGATTTCCTACTGAGCGGAGGAAGGCGGAACGGGGTCGCACCAATGTTCCGTATTGCTCCCGACGACGACGCAAACGGATATTGGCGCACATCATGCTGCTGAAGGACCTGACCGGCGACGCGGCGCTCGCCGCGACAGAACTCGAAACCGAAATCACCGGTTTGTCCGCAGACAGCCGAACCGTCGGCGAAGGCTATCTGTTTGCCGCACTCAAGGGCGCGCGCAGCGACGGCACGGACTTCATCGACGCGGCCTGCGATGCGGGAGCGAGCGCGGTCCTGGTGGCAGCCGATACGCCCTTCGACGTGCTTGAACGGGTCTCGGGGCGGTGTCCCGTTATCCTGAGTGACGACCCGCGGCGGGCGCTCGCCCTCATGGCCGCACGCTTCCATGCGGGCCAGCCGGAAAAGCTCGTTGCCGTGACCGGTACCAGCGGCAAGACGTCGGTTGCCGTCTTCACACGACAGATCTTCGCCTTCGCGGGCCTTGAGGCGGCGAGCCTTGGCACCATCGGCACGGTCACGAGCCGGGGGGCACACTATGGCGGGCTGACGACGCCGGATCCCGTCACGCTGCATGAAACACTGGCGGAGCTCGATCGCGACGGGATCACTCACGCCGCTCTGGAGGCCTCGAGCCATGGTCTCGACCAGCGCCGGCTGGACGGCCTGAGGCTTTGCGCTGCCGGCTTCACCAACCTGGGCCGGGACCATCTCGATTATCATGCGAGCGTGGGCGAGTACCTTCAGGCCAAGCTGCGCCTGTTCGACACCCTGCTGGACCCGGGGCGCCCGGTCGTGGTCGAGCCTTCCGCGCCCTATGCCGACGCGATCATGGAGGTGGCGCGCGCCTGCGGGCATCCGCTGTTCACCGTTGGAGAGGGGGGCGAGGATCTTTCGCTCGTCGATATCCGGCATGAAGGCTTCGAGCAGGTTCTGTCGCTCGAGACCCCGGAGGGGTCGCGCGAGGTGCGCCTGCCGCTCGCGGGGCGCTTTCAGGTGTCCAATGCACTGATCGCGGCGGGGCTCGCCATCTGCGCGGGTGTCGAACGCGACGTTGCCCTGTCCGCGCTCGAACATCTTGAAGGCGCGCCGGGTCGCCTTGAGCGCGTCGGCGAAACCGATGACGGCGCTCTTGTCTTCGTCGACTACGCCCACAAGCCTGACGCGCTGGATACGGCGCTCGCGGCCCTGCGTCCCTTCACGAAGGGACGCCTCGTGGTCGTCTTTGGCGCGGGCGGGGACCGGGACAAGGGCAAGCGTCCACTGATGGGCGAGGCGGCCGCGCGTCAGGCGGACGTGGTGATCGTCACCGACGACAATCCGCGCGGGGAGGATCCGGCCGAGATCCGGGCCGAGATCCTCGCGGCGGCGCCGGGGGCGCTGGAAATTCCCGACCGTCACGCAGCCATCGAAGCTGCCGTCGGCATGTTGCAGGATGGTGACGTGCTCTGCATCGCCGGCAAGGGCCATGAGACAGGCCAGATCGTTGGCGACCAGGTTCTTCCGTTCTCCGATCATGAGGCCGCACGGGCGGCCATCGCGTCCGCCGCCGAGGCCGCGCTTTTCGCCGCCGCATCCGAGGATACGGACGGGTCCGGCCTCGATCTTGATCTTGCCGGAGCCTTCGAGGAGGAGCTTTCCGCCTCGGCCGGCCTTGAGGCAGAGACCGATGAGGCGCAGGACGCTGCGTCCGGCGAGGAAGCCGAACCGGTGCTTGCCGACGACGACGACTTCGAGGCGCTTCTCGGCGAACTCGTCATGGAGGGGCGTGAAACCTCGGCATCCGGGACCGGCGGCGAGGACGACCTTTTCGCGGACGAGGATGGCTCCACGCCGGATGAGGAGCCCATCGCCGCACCTGCCCAGGCGCAGGAAACCGGGTCTGATGACACCGACGACACTGACGACGATGCCCTCGACGTGCTTCTCGACGACATCGTGAGTGAAAGCTCGCCATTCGACGCGGCGGATGAGACGGTGCAAGAGGCCGCTCCCGAAACGGAGGGAGCATCCGCGCCGCTCGTATCGCTCAGCGAGGATGACCTGTTGGCCGACCTCGCGGATGATCAAGAGGTTGGCGATCAGGAGAGTGTGGACCACGATCGCGCCGACCTTGCCGGGGCCGCGGCGGATGATGGTCATCCGGAGGCGGACGTCTTTGAGGCGGAACTGCTCGCGCTTCATGCCGGGTCTGAAAGCGAGCCCGAACAAGAGCTTGCAGACGCCACCGCCGAGGAGTCCACTTTCGAAGCCGAAGCCGAAGCCGAAGCCGAAGCCGAAGCCGAAGCCGAAGCCGAAGCCGAAGCCGAAGCCGAAGCCGAAGCCGAAGCC
>PBLF01000034.1 GCA_002722295.1 Stappia sp.
CGGAACGGCGCCGAGATCGTCCGCCCGAACGCCCGAAAGCGCGCCGCCAAAGCGGCCGATCGGCGTGCGGACATAGTCACAGATGAAGGCTTCGCGCATGGGATCTCCTTCGCCGGAGCGGCGGTCCAGGGGGAGGGGCAACTGAAAGAATGGGGCCCGCGTCTCCGGCCGGAGGCGCGGGCCCCTGGAAGGGGTCAGGACAATGTATCGTTTGACGTGCCGAGACCGGGAGCGAGGTCCCCGGCCCGGTCGTCGCGCAGGCAGGGGGCGATAACCGAGGGGAGGGCGGGAACCGTTCGCCCGCCCATCCTGAGACCGCGACCGAAAACGCCGCGCGCATTCCAGTGCGGATCGGCCAGCGCTTCCTCGAGCGAGCGGACCAGCGAGCAGCAGATGTCCACTCCCTCGAATGCGGCAAGCCATTCGTCCGCGGTCTTTTCCGCAATCAGGCGCGCGACCGCCCCGGTCGTCGCCGCAGGATCCTTGTCGTCGTCGCAAAGCTCTGCGGGAAGGCCGACAACGCGGGTGAAGTTGGCCCAGAACTTGTCCTCGAGCGGGGCGGCGGCGATGAAGCGGTCGTCACGGGTGCGATAGATGTTGTAGCGCGGCGTGCCACCCGTCACGGTCTCCCCGCCCGCGCGCGGCCAGCGGCCGAGCGCACTTGCGTTGCCGAGTGCCCAGTAGAGGAACGGGAACAGGTTTTCGCCCATCGCGACGTCGATCCAGCAGCCTTCCCCGGTCTTGTCGCGCTGGCGCAGCGCCAGCAGGATGTTGACCATGGCGGGATAGGCCCCGCCGGCGATGTCCGCCGCGAGGATGGGCGGCAGGACGGGGGCTCCGTCGGAGCCAAGGGTCAGGCCCAGAATGCCGGTTTCGGCCATGTAGTTGAGATCGTGGCCCGCCTCGGAGGCCTTCGGCCCGGATGCGCCCCAGCCGCTGATGGAACAGTAGATGATGTCGGGATTCAGCGCCCGCACATCCTCGTAGCCCAGGCCCAGTCGTGTCATGACGCCGGGCCTGAACTGTTCGATGACCACGTCGGCGCGCTCCAGAAGCGGGCGCAGCCTGTCCCTGGCGGCGGGATCCTTGAGATTGAGCTCGATGCTTTGCTTGCCACGGTTCAGCATGGCGAAATTGATGCCTTCGCCCTGCACGCTCGGCTCGTAGCCGCGCATGTCGTCGCCCGTGCCGGGCCGCTCCACCTTGATGACCTCGGCGCCGGCCTCGGCGAGCATCAAAGTTGCCATCGGCCCCGGCAGCAACGTGCTGAAGTCGAGTATCAGAAGGTCCTTGAGCGGGGCCATGTCATCTCCTGTAGAGGGTGCCGTTGCGTCGGCGTTCAGTCCGTCGACGGGATATCCGGCAGGCCGCAATTCCCGTGCCAGTGCGATATCACAGAAAGGCGAGGCGGCGTCGGCGTTCGGTCGAGGGGGGGATGCGCAACTGGCCGCGATACTTGGCGACGGTGCGGCGGGCGACGGAGGTTCCCTCCCTCCGCAAGCGGGAGACGATATCATCGTCCGACAGGACGCCGGCCGCGGTTTCGCCTTTCACCATCTCCCGGATCCTCTCGCGGATGACGCTTGCGGCGACGCTCTCGCTGCCGGCCGTGCTCAATCCGTCGGAAAAGAAGAACTTCAGCGGAAACTGTCCGCGCGAGCAGAGAAGATAGCGGTTGGCGATCGCGCGGCTGACGGTGGATTCGTGTATCTCGGCCGCCCGGGCTATGTCCTTTTGCGACAGTGGCCGCAGCGCTTTCGCCCCTTCGCGGAAGAAGCCCGACTGGTGGCGGACGATGGCGGCGGCGACCGCGAGGGTGGTTCGCGCGCGCTGGTCCAGGTTGCGCACGAGCTGGCCGGCTTCCTGAAGGCAGCCACGCAGATAGGTGCGGTCCCCGGCGGTCGTCATCCGGCCGCTCAACTCGGCGTAATACTCATTGTCGATCAGCACGCGCGGCAGGAGATCGGGATTGACCTCGACCTTCAGCCCGCCGTCCGGCGTCGCGGTCACGAGGATATCCGGCGGAGCGTATTCGGTCGGCTCCGGCGCGAAGCGGTGACCCGGTCGCGGATCCAGCTTCCTGAGGCGCCGAAGCAGCGAGGGGATCTCCTGCCTGTCCACGCCGCACAGCCGGGCCAGGCGGCCGGGATTGCCGCTTCCGACCAGTTCGAGATTGTCCAGCAGCGCCCGCACGGGAGCCTCGACGGGCCCCTGTTCGAGAAGCTGCAGGTGCAGGCACTCCCGCAGGCTCCGGGCTCCGACGCCGGTCGGTTCCAGCTTCTGGACCTCCCGCAGGGCCAGCATCAGTTCGTCTTCGCCGGCGCCCAGCATGTCGCCGATCACGTCGAGATCCGTCCGCAGATATCCGGCATCATCGAGAGATTCCACGAGATACGCGGCAAGAAAACGCGTCCGCTGCTCCATCCTTGCAAGCGACAATTGTCGAAGAAGATCCTGGCGCAGACCTTGCGGCTCCGCCGTCAGCGCCTCGACGAGGCCGGCCCCGTCCCGCGAGGGCCCCGCCCGCGCGCCGCGCGGGAGGGACAGGGAGCGGGCCGCACGCGCACGCGGAGGCGTGACGCGCAACAGCGGATTTCTCGCCGACTGGTCCTGCAGGAAGGCGTCGAGCTCGTCGAGACCGTACTCGAGGATCTCGACCGCCTGGATGGTCTGGCGGGTGACCAGAAGCGATTGATGCGCTTCCGGCGCCAGTCTCATGGCGACGTTCATGCGGTTTCCTCCCGGTAGTCTGACCCCGCGGTCCGGCGCGGGGCTGTTTTTGCCGCTCCATTTCAAGTTCCGTGCCAGAGCGACATGCCGGCGTCGGGCCGGCGGATGCCGCGGGGTCCGGGCCCCGGACGTACGGTTTCGGTGTCCGGGCCCTTGACGTTGTGTCCGCTGTGAGGACAGTGTTGCGTCCGATACGGGAGGATCCGATGAACAAGACGCCGAAGAGCGGTGACACGCATGGCATTCTCGGCATTGCCATGGTCGGGGACGACAACCAGTTGATCTTGCATAATGGTGCCGCCTCGGAGCCCAGAATTCGGGCGATGCTGACGGACACGGAATGGCTGGAGGCGGCCACCGAGCGGCGTATCGTCGTGATCAGCCTGACGGATGCAAGTTACGTCGCGGTGGTCGCCCCTTACGAGCAGGGGCGCCTTGTTGTCCTCTTTGGAGACACTAGCCCGACAGCGCTGCAATTCCTCCTCGGCGTCGACTTCGCCTATGACATCATCGAGCACCTCCTGAACGACCCCTATGATGCGATGGCGGTGATCGACGCGAACGCGCGTCTCGCCTTTGTCTCTCCCATTCACGAGAAGTTCTTCGGCCTGCAGGCCGGTGAGGGCGTCGGCGAGCGCGTGCGTGACATCATCGAGAACACCCGGCTGCCTCACGTCATCCGCACCGGGGTCGCCGAGGTCGGGCAGATCCAGCGGATGAACGGACGCGAGCGCGTGGTGTCCCGCCATCCGATCCGTCGCGGAGACAAGGTCGTCGGCGCGATCGGGCGGGTCATGTTCAAGGGACCGCAGCAGGTGGAGGCGCTGGCCAAGCGCATCAACGCGCTCGAGCAGGAAATCGAGACGTACCGGGCGGAGGCGAAGGAAACGGCCAGGGCCGAGAGCTTTCTGGAAGCCATCGTCGGGCAGGGGGCGGCGGTGCGGAAGCTGCGCGACCAGATCCGCAAGATCGCGCCCCTGGACATTCCCGTTCTCATCCAGGGCGAGAGCGGCACCGGCAAGGAACTCGTGGCGCAGGCCCTGCACATGATGAGCCCGCGCCGGGAAGAGCGTCTGGTCACGGTGAATGCGGCCGCGCTTCCCGCCCAACTGGTGGAAAGCGAGCTGTTCGGATACGAGGCCGGGTCCTTTACCGGCGCCGACCGCAAGGGACGCGCCGGCAAGTTCGAGCAGGCGGACAAGGGGACGATCTTCCTGGACGAGATCGGCGACATGCCGCTGGAGGTGCAGTCCAAGCTGCTGCGGGTGCTGCAGGACCGGATGGTGGAGCGTGTCGGCGGCGAAAAGCCGCGCCAGATCGACTTTCGCCTGTGTTCGGCCACCAACCGGGATCTCGAGCAGTTCGTCGAGCAGGGCAAGTTCCGGCTCGATCTCTTCTACCGCATCAGTCCGGTCGTCATTCACGTCCCGCCACTGGCTGACCGCGTCGAGGACATTCCGTTGCTGGTCAACCATTTCCTGAAGGATCTCGCGGAGCGCTATGGCCGCGATGTCCCTGAGGTGGACAGTGATGTCTTCGACTACCTCATGAGCCGCGAATGGCCCGGAAACGTGCGGGAATTGCGTCATCTGACCGAGCGCGCCTTTGTCTTCTACGAGGACGATCGGCTGCAGCTCTCCAATTTCCGAACCGAAAAGGGCGGCGAGCCGATGCGCGCGGAGCCGTCGCCGGCGGGCGTCGGCGAAGACGGCCAGACCCTGCGCGATGCGCTTGAGCGGTACGAGCGGGAACTCGTGGCCGAGGCGATGGTGCGCTTTCGCGGCAACAAGAAGCGGGTGGCGGAGCATCTCGGGATCTCGCGCAGCTACCTCTACAAGAAGTTCCTCGAGTAGGGTGTGGCCGGCCCCTGTCTCTGGCACGGTAATTGCGGACCTTTTCCCGACCGAACAGGGAGAGGTTCTATGTTGAGTGAGACGGCCGAGCCGGGTCCGCACGAGAACGACGCGCCTTGGCGCAGGCTGCCGGTGCTGGAAGCCGGGCGCGGGTTCGATTTCCTAGAGGGTTGCAAGGTTCTCGACCTGACAACTTCGGTTGCCGGCCCGTATGCCACGATGCTTCTTGCCGATTTCGGCGCGGAGATCATCAAGATCGAACGGCCGACCGGTGACGATGCCCGCCATTGGGGCCCGCCCTTTCTGGAGGGAGAGGCGCTCTGGTTCACGGCTGTGAACCGCAACAAGAAAAGCCTGGTGCTCGACATGCGCACCGAGGAGGGGCGTTGCAGCTTCGAGCAGTTGCTCGACGAGGCGGATATCGTCGTCAGCAATCAGCCGCCGGACGTCCAGGTCAAGCTCGGGCTCGACCACGCGACCCTGTCCGCGCGCAAGCCCGACCTGATCCATGTGTCCATCACCGGGTTCGGCCTGGATGGGGAGCGTTCGGCGCTGACCTCCTACGACCTGATCGCGGAAGGCTACTCCGGCATCATGGACATCACCGGCTCGGCCGAGAACCCGCCCCAGAAGATCGGGGCGCCGGCGGCGGACATGCTCGCCGGGCAGGATGCGGCCATGGCGGCGATGGCCGCCTACCTCGGGCGCCTGAAATCCGGACGGGGGGCCAAGATCGACATCAGCCTGCTGGAAAGCATGACACGGTTTCTCAGCTGCCGGATCGCCAGCTATCTCGGCTCGGGCGAGGTGCCGGTCCGCTCCGGCGGGACCGACAGCGTCATCGCGATCTACCAGAGCTTCGAAACGGCGGACAAGCCGATCAACCTCGGCCTCGGGTCGGACGCGATCTGGCGGCGGTTCTGGGACGCGCTGGGGGATCCGGGCTTCGCCGAGCGGCCCGAATTTTCCGGCAACAGCAGGCGGCGCGAGAACCGGGCGGTCATCGTCGAGAAGATCCAGTCGATCCTGCTGACCCGGGGGCGCGCCGAATGGCTGGCCCTGTTCGCCCGGGTCAGGGTTCCGGCCGGGCCGATCAATAGCGTCGAGGACGTCGCCCATGACCCCGCGCTTCAGGAGCGGGGCCTTTTCTTCACCCTGCGCGACGGGGAGCGCTGTGTTCCGCAGATCGGGCTCGGCATTCGCATCGACGAGCAGATCGCGGTCCCGCGCGCCGCTCCGCCGCGGCTTGGAGAACACACCCAGGACATTCTCAAGAAACTGCGTCCCCGTTGAACGGCAGGACCTCGAAAGGGAAGGAAACACCAATGTCTTTCACAGAGATTCTCTATGAAGAGGACGGCCCGATCGGCACGATCACGCTGAACCGTCCCGACAATGGCAACATGTTCACCCAGGTCATGTGTCACGAGATCCGTGACTGCATCGAGGCGATCCGGCGCGAGACGCGCACACGCGTCATCGTGCTGACGGGGGCGGGCGAAAAGTTCTTCTGCATCGGTGGAGAGAAAACCGGCATGGAGGACACGCGTCTCTATGCGGGAACGTTGCCGACGCTGGAGATGTACGAAGCGATCGACCGTTTGCAGAAGCCGGTGATCGCCTCGGTCAACGGCTTCGCCGTGGGCGGGGGCAACGTGCTCCAGATGGTCTGCGACGTGACCATCGCCAAGGAAAGCGCGGTCTTTCGCCAGGTCGGCCCGATGATGGGGTCGTTCGATGCCGGCTACGGCACCTGGTACCTGGAGGATCTCGTCGGCAAGAAGCGCGCCAAGGAAATCTGGTACGCGAACCCCAAGATCAGCGCCGCCGAAGCGAAGGACATGGGCCTCATCAACCGCATCGCTCCCGATGGGGAACTGCGGGAGAAGACCCGCGAGTTCGCGCTGGAGATCGCCGAGCGGGGCGCCTTCGCGCTGGCCTCGATCAAGGGCGCCTTCAACGCCCGCCATGGTGGCGTCGGTGGTCTCTCGCGGGTGACCCACGACCTGCTGCTCAGCCAGTATCTCGTTTCCGACGAGCACCACGAACTGAGCGAGGCCTTCAAGGAACGGCGCAAGCCGGACCCGTCGCGGTTCGGACAGTAGGAGGCTGCCATGCGACCGTTCCTGACCCTTCACGATCCGGCGACCGCCCGTGGCTACTATGAAAGCGGCGCCTGGCAGAACGACACGTTCTACGATCTGCTGGTCAAGCATGCCAACCACATGCCGTCCGCGCCCGCCATTCGCGACAGCCGACTTCGGCTGGACTGGCGCAGCCTGCTGGCCCGCGTCGACGCCCTCGCCGACAGCTTTGCGGATCGCGGCATCGGCGCCGGCGACCGGATATCGATCTGGATGTCCAACCGGGTCGAGGTGATCGTCGCGTTTCTCGCGTGCTCGCGGCTCGGCGTGGCCTGCAACCCCTCGCTTCACCGAAGCTACACCTGTGGCGAGATCGTCGACCTGCTCAACGAACTCAAGCCGGCCATCGTGATCACCGAGGACGGGTGGGGCGCGGATCGCGACCGGCACGACTTCGAGGCGATGGTGACGGCGCTTCCCTTCGTGCGGAAGCTCTATACGCCTGCTGACTTTCCGCTACACATCACCGGCAGTGCCGGCGGTGTGCACCAGAACCCCGACAGCGTTGCCTATCTCGCGTTCACGTCCGGGACGACGGGCAAGCCCAAATGCGTGATGCATTCGTCCAACACGCTCCTGTCCAACGCCCGTGACCTTGTGCGCGACTGGCAGATTTCCAGCCGCGACGTGATCCTGACGCTGAGCCCGCTGTCGCACCACATCGCATGGGTCGCGGCGGGGCAGTGGCTGGTCAGCGGCGCCGAACTGGTTGTCGACGATCCGGAACCCGGACAGAGCCGGCTCGACTGGGTCGTCGCGACGGGAGCGACCTATGTTCTGGGCGTTCCCACCCACGCCATGGATATCCTTGCCGAGCAGAAGAGCCGGGGCATGGCCAAGATGGGGCGGGTGCGCGTGTTCTACATGGCGGGCGCGCCGATCCCCGAGGTGCTCGCGCGGTCCTTCGTCGAACAGGGCATCACGCCGCAGAACATCTACGGGATGACGGAAAACTCCTCGCACCAGTATACCCATCCGGACGATCCGCTGGATGTCTCGGTGGCGACGTGCGGTCGGGGTGGCCGGTGCTACGACGTGAAGATCTGGGACCCCGAAGACCTTGACCGGGAACTGCCGGTCGGCGAGCCCGGCGAGATCGGCGGGCGGGGCGCCCTGCTCATGCTCGGCTACTACGGCAACCAGGAAGCCACCTCGAAGTCCTTCAACCGGCACGGATACATGATGTCGGGTGATCTGGGCGTCCTCGACGAGCACGGCAACCTGAAGATCCTCGGGCGTTCCAAGGACCTGATCATCCGTGGCGGCCACAACATCTTCCCCTCCCGGATCGAAGCCTTGAGCCTCACCCATCCGGGCCTGAGCAAGGCGGCAGCCTTTCCCGTGCCGGACGAGCGGCTGGGCGAGAAGGTGTGCCTCGCGGTCATCGGCAGCGTGGAGGGCGAGGAGATCCTCGACCACCTGGCGAGAGAGGGGCTGTCCAAGTTCGACATGCCGGAATGGTTCATCGCGATGGAAGAGCTTCCGCTGACGCCCAGCGGCAAGATCCTCAAGCGCGAGCTGACCGAAATGGTGAAGCGCGGCGATATCTCACCGCGTCCGGTGCGCTATGCCGCAAGCAAAGTGAAGGCCTGAACATGTCCGTCAGACTGGAGCGGATGGAGGAGTTCGCGCTCCTCACGCTGAACCGTCCCGAAGCGCTCAACGCACTGTCCTTCGCCATTCTCGCGGAAATCCGCGAGGCGCTGGACGAGGCTGCGCGAATGGAGGGAACCCGGGCGCTTTTCATCACCGGTGCCGGTGACAAGGCGTTCTGCGCCGGCGCCGACATCAAGGAATTGCGCAACCGGTCGCTGGTCGACCAGCGGCGCGGCGCCGAGTTCGGCCAGGCGGTCTTCGCCAGGCTCGACCGGCTGCCGGTTCCCTCGGTGGCGCTGGTCAACGGCTACGCCTTCGGAGGCGGGCTCGAACTTGCACTCGCGGCGACATTCCGCCTTTGCAGCGCCAATGCGGTCTTCGGGCTGCCGGAGGTCAAGCTCGGGCTCATCCCCGGCTACGGCGGAACGCAGCGCCTGCCGCGCGTGATCGGCGAGGCACGGGCCCTCGACATGATCCTGACCGGCCGCTCGGTGAAGGCCGAGGAGGCGGAGAGGATCGGGCTGGTTCATCGGCTGGTGGGCGAGGGGGACCTGCGGGAAGCCGGGCTCGAGTTCGCCCGTCGCTTCAGCGGCTACAGCCTTCCGGTTCTCGAATTTGCCCGCCGCGCCGTCCAGCGCGGAAGCGACCTGAACCTGCATGAAGGGCTCCAGCTCGAGGCGGAGCTCTCGACGCTGGCCTACCGCACCCGCGATGCCGAAGAGGGCATGGCGGCGTTCGAGGAAAAACGCAAACCGGAGTTCACCGATGGCTGAGGGACAGATCGTCGTCACCGGAGGATCCAAGGGCATCGGCCTCGCCATCGCCAGGGATCTCGTGTCGCGAGGCAGGGACGTCGTCTGCCTGTCGCGCTCCGGAACCGGAGAGTTCGGCCGCCATGTGGCCTGCGACATGACCGACGAGGCGGCCGTGCGCGAGGTCATGGCGGGCATTGCCGCCGAGGGGCCCGTCGCGGCGCTGGTGAACAACGCGGGGGTTCACATCACCGCGCCGGCGGGGTCGTTCTCCGTCGAGGACTTCGAGCGCACCATGGCGCTCAACGCCACCGCCGTCATGGTCGCGGCGCGCGAGGTCTTTCCGCACCTGCAGGAGCGCGGCGGAACCGTCGTCAACATCGGCTCGCTGTTCGACAAGATCGGCGCGCCGGGGAACCTTGCCTACTGCGCCTCCAAGGCTGCGGTGGCCGCGATGACTCGGGTCATGGCGGTGGAATGGGCGCGGTACGGCATCAGCGTTCTCAATGTCGCGCCCGGATACATCGAGACTGACCTGAACCGCGACTATCTCGCCCGGGAGAAGGTCCAGGCCTGGATGAAGACACGCATCCCGGCCGGCGGGCCGGGCTGTCCGGACGACGTCGCGCGTCTGGTCGGGTCCCTCATCAGCGAAGCGACTCCCTTCCTGACGGGGGAGACCATCTACATCGACGGCGGCCAGGGGATGAACCACTGATGAAACTGCTGGAACAGCTTGCCCGTACGCGCGGGTGGAACGAGGAAGAACGCCTGATCCTCGATCAGGTGCAGCGGGTTGCCGACGAGGTGATCGCGCCCAACGCGGAACATGTCGATCGCACCAGCGAGTTTCCCTGGGAAAACGTTCGTGCGCTCAACGAACTGGGTCTCAATGCGGTCTTCGTGCCCGAGGAATACGGCGGGATGCCCATGTCCTACCGCCTCTACCTCGAGATCGTTTCGGTCATCTCCGAGGCCTGCGCGTCCACGGGCATCATCTGGGCGACGAACTTTCACGGCATGAAGCCGCTGATCCAGTACGGCAACGACGAGCAGCGCGCCCGCCTGCTGCCGCGCATCGCCGAGGGTGGTCTCGGCGCCCTTGCGATCACGGAGTCCACGGCCGGGTCGGATGCGACCGGAATGCGCACGACCTTCACGCCCGACGGTGACGACATCCTCGTGAAGGGATCCAAGATCTTCATCTCCAACGGCGATGTCGCGGACCTCTACCTGCTGTTCGGAAAGTGGTCCGAAATCGAGGACCCGAAGAAGTCCATCTCGGTGCTGATCCTGGAGAGGGGAACGCCGGGCTTCGACGTGGTCTCCAAGGAACACAAGATGGGCCACAACGGCTCGTCCACCTGCGCGCTGTCCTTCGACAACTGCCGGGTGCCGCGCGCCAACCTGCTCGGCGCGCCGGGCGACGGCCTTGCGATCCTTCTGGCCTCGCTGAACAAGTCCCGCCCCTCCGTTGCCGCCCACGCCCGGGGGATCGCCCGCGCGGCCTTCAAGGACATGGTCGCCTACGGCAACGACCGGGTGCAGGGCGGAAAGCGGGTTCTCGACTTCCAGGCGAACCAGTTCACGCTCGCCGACCTGGCGGCGGAACTCGCAATGGTGGAGCACTGGACCGACTACGTCGGAGGTCTCGTGGACCAGGGCATCGAGGACATGGGGCTCGAGGCGTCGGTCGCCAAGCTGCGTGCCTCGGACCTCGCCATGAAGATGGCGATCGAATGCGTCCAGTTTCACGGCGGCTACGGTTACTGCCAGGACTATCGTGCCGAACGGCTGATGCGCGACGCCAAGATCACGCAGATCTGGGAAGGTACCAACCAGATCCATCGTCAACTTCTCGGACGGAGCTTCGTTGCCAAATGACCAGTATCAGGAAAGTGGGCGTCTGCGGCGCCGGCGGCACCATGGGCGCGGGCATTGCGATGGTCTCCGCCCGCGCGGGCTTCGAGACGGTGTGCTTCGACCAGTCCGCACAGGGGCTCGAGCGGTCTCGCAAGGCGGCGGAAGACTTTTTCGCCAAGGCCGTCGCGAAGGGGCGCATGAGCGAGGCGGAGCGCGATGCCGCGCTCGCGCGCATGATCGATGCGACCGACCTCTCCGCGCTTGCCGATTGCGATCTGGTGATCGAGGCGATCTTCGAGGATCTCGAAACCAAGAGGGAGCTTTTCTCCCGTCTCAACGAGGTGTGCGCCCCGCGGACGATCTTCGCGTCCAACACCTCCACCCTCTCGATCACGCAGATCGCCGGCGGGTGCGGTCGTGAGGACCGGGTCGTCGGCATGCATTTCTGCCTGCCTGCCCAGTTGATGAAGCTGATCGAGATGTCGCGCGGGCTGAACACGGACGACGAGGCCTTCGCCGCCGCCTGGGCGTGGACGGAAGCCGCGGGCCAGCTTCCCGTCGAAACCCGGGACCGGCCGGGCTTCATTCTCAATGCGCTCCTGGTGCCGTTCAACAACGACGTCCTGCGCGCGGTCGAGGCGGGTGTCGCGACGCCCGAGGACATCGATACCGCGATCTGCACGGGGCTCGGATACAAGATGGGGCCGTGCCGCCTGATCGACCTGATCGGACTGGACACCCAGGTTCGCCTCGGCGAGGCGTTCTATCCGATCACGCTCGATCCGCGCGCGTCGGTTCCGCCGATCCTGCGTCGGATGGTGGCGGCCGGACGCCTGGGCGCAAAATCCGGGCGCGGGCTGCTCAGCGGACTGTCGCGCGAAAAGGCGACCGAGGCCCCGGACTTCACGCTTGCCGGGACGAATGAAAGCCGCTCGTTTCCCGCAGGCGACGCTTTCCTGTCCGCCGCAACCGAAACGGGCGACGTCACGGTTTGCCTCGGGGGAGCCTATGCGCCGGATCCCGCCAGGCTCGCCGTGCTGGTCGAACTCGATACCGAGTGCCTCGCCCACCATACCGGAGAAGAGACCCCGGGACGCGAAGGTTCGAATGTCGTCGGTTTCGCGCGCTACCGGAACGGTGCGGACGCTCCCTCGCGTCTCGTAGAGATCGTGTGTCAGCCCGACACCAGCCCGGCGGCGATCGAGGCCGCCCGTGCCGTGTTCGAGGTGGTCGGCCTTGAAACCGTTGTGTGCGCCGACAGGCCCGGGCGTATCGTCGATCGGCTTGTCCGTCCAAAGTACAACGACGCGCTGCGCTTCCTCGACGACGGTCTTGCCTCCGCCGAGGACATGGACAAGACCTGCAGCCTCGGGCTCGGCTATCCCGACGGCCCGATCGAGCGGACCGTCCGTGGCGGTCTTGCCCGTCACTGGACGGTGACGACCGCCATCCATCGCATGACCGGGCTGCCGGGCTTCATCCCGGCACGTGCAGCCGTGATCGCCGCCGACAGGGCGAAGGCGGGTGCGTCGTGAGGGCCGCGCTCGTCACCCAGTATGGCCCCTGGCGCGACCTCCGGGTCGGGAACCTTGCCGAACCGGTTGCCGGCGATGACGAACTCCTCCTGGAAGTCGAGGCGTCCGAGGTCAACTTTCCCGACATCCTGCATGTGGAGGGTCGCTATCAGGTCAAGGTCCCGCTGCCGTTCGCCCCGGGGCTTGGAGGCGTCGGTCGCGTGCTTTCCGCAGGGAGCGCGGTCGGGGACTTCACGGTGGGCCAGCGCGTCCTGGCGCTGCCGGTTCACGGCATGCATGCGGAAAGGGTGGCGGTGAAGGCCGATCACTGCTTCGCCGTGCCCGACGATGTGCCCTCCGACATCGCGGCCGCGTTGGGCCTCGTGTACCAGACGTCCTGGTTCGGGCTTTTCGCCCGCGCCGATTTCAGGCCGGCCGACCGGGTTCTGGTTCTCGGTGCGAGCGGAGGCATCGGGATGGCCACCATCCAGCTTGCGCGCGCGCTGGGCGCGCTCCAGGTGATCGCGGCGACACGAGGAGCCGAGGGCGCGCGGGTGGCTCGTGAACTGGGAGCGGATGCTGTTGTCGACACGGCCGCCCCGGACCTTCGCGACAGTCTGCGGGCGCATGTTCTGGAGTTGACCGACGGGCACGGTGCGGATGTCGTGATCGATCCGGTTGGCGGTCCGGTCGCCGAAGCCGCCTTGCGGGCCATGGCCTGGGAGGGACGCTACGTGGTTATCGGCTTTGCCGCCGGCGATATTCCCTCCTTCCGGGCGAACTATCTGCTGGTCAAGAACATCTCTGTTTCCGGCCTGCAGTGGACGGACTATCGCAAACGGGACCTCGCCAGGGTTCGCGACGCGCAGGAGCGCATCTTCGGACTTTGGCGGGAGGGGCGGCTGAAGCCGCGCATTTCCAGCAAGCTTCCGCTTTCGCGCATCCACGATGCCTTCGAGGCGCTGGAACAGGGAGCCGCGCGAGGAAAGATCGTCCTTGTCCCCGACAGGCTTTGGGACGGAGGCACGGCATGAGCGGGGAGCCACTGGGAACCGACGTCGTCGTCGCGGTCGTGGGAGCGGGCACGATGGGGGCCGGCATCGCGCAGGTCGCGGCGGCTGGCGGTCATGATGTTCTGCTCTACGATGCCGTTCCGGGAGCCGCCGCCGCCGGCCTGTCGCGCCTGTCCGAGGGGCTGGAACGCCGTGTCGCGCGGGGACGCATGGCCAGGGCGGACGCGAATGCGCTTGTCGGGCGCATCCGTCTGGCTGGTGAGCTGAAGGACCTTGCCCCGGCAGGCCTGGTGATCGAGGCCATCGTCGAGCGCCTCGACATCAAGCGCCAGCTCTTTGGCGACCTTGAAGAGATCCTGTCCGAAACGGCGATCCTTGCGACCAACACATCCTCGATCTCCGTTACCGCCATCGGGGCCGGCCTGCAACGCCCGGGCAATCTCGTGGGAATGCACTTCTTCAATCCGGCGCCGGTGATGAAGCTGGTGGAGGTCGTCTCGGGTCTTGCCACCGACCCCGGGGTGGCCGGCTGCATCTTCGAAACGGCGGCACGCTGGGGCAAGAAGCCCGTCCATGCGAAGTCGACCCCGGGCTTTATCGTCAACCGGGTGGCCCGGCCCTTTTATGCCGAGGCGCTTCGCGTGGTGGAGGAAGGCGCGGCTCCGCCCGCTCTGGTGGACACGCTGCTGACGGCGGGAGCCGGGTTCCCCATGGGGCCGTTCCGGCTGATGGACCTGATCGGCAACGACGTCAATTCCGCGGTTACCCGCTCGACATTCGAGGCCTATTTCGGCGATCCGCGCTACCGTCCCTCGCAGTTGCAGGGGGAGATGGTCGCCGCCGGTCGCCTGGGCCGCAAGTCCGGTCGCGGGTTCTACGACTACGACGGGGAGGAGCCGGCCACCGAGCCGTTCCAGCCGCGCCCCGTGGACGGTGTCGTGAAGGTTTCCGGCGACAGCGCGCCATTGGCGGGATTGTTGTCCCGGCTTCGGGACAACGGCGTGGAACTGCGTCTCGAGCAGGGGGAGGGGGACTGCGTCCTGTCCTTCGGAAGCGCGTGCCTGACCGTCACGGACGGGCGTCCGGCCACCTTGCGCGAGGAAACGGCGGCGAGGGGGCTCGTCGTCTTCGACCTTGCCGACGACTACTCCAGCGTGACGGATATCGCGATCGCGGTGCACGACGCGGCCCCGCCGGAGGCGCTGAATGACGCGGTGGCGCTGTTCGCGGCCGCGGGGATACGGGCTCATGCGCTAGACGATACGCCTGGCCTTGTCGTGGCCCGGACCCTGGCGATGCTGGCGAGCGAGGCGGCCGAGGCCGTGCTGACGGGCGTTGCCAGCGTCGAGGGCGTGGATACCGCGATGCGCTTCGGGCTCAACTACCCCAGGGGGCCGCTTGAATGGGCTCGGCATTTCGGCGCGGGCCGGCTGCTGGCGATCCTCGATGGCATGTACGAAAGCTATGGTGATGACCGCTATCGTGCATCGGTCAAGTTGCGCAGGATCGCGAGAGGGTGACGACGCCCCTCGCCAGGCGCATCGCGCGCACGGGCGAGGGGTCGAACGGTCCGACATGGCGACGCGGGCGGACACGGGGGGTGAACGCGCCCGGTCCCATGTCGGCACATCCCGAGTGGCGATCCGTGAAGGCCGGGTCCGGACCCTGTCAAATCGGGGTAGGGTTCGGGCCGGAAATGGGCTAAGGCTTTGCCGAGTCATTGACGACGAGAGACGCCCGGCACGTGATTTCGCTGCGCCCCGTTCTGAACGTTCTCGGCTTCCTCCACGTGGGGCTTGCCACGGCCATGCTGATTCCGGCGATGGTGGATGTCGCGGCGCGCAATGCCGACTGGCAGGCCTTCGTCATGTCCGCGCTCATCACCGGGCTCATCGGCCTGCTGCTGTCCGTTGCCGTTGGCGGATCGCTGGGCGACGGGCTCAACATGCGCCAGACGTTCATCCTCACCACGCTGTCCTGGGTCACGCTGCCGGCCTTCGGCGCGCTGCCGTTCCTGTGGCTGGGCGTGGGCTATGCGGATGCGGTGTTCGAGGCCGTGTCGGGTTTCACCACGACCGGCTCCACCGTGCTCTCGGGTCTCGACGGCCTGCCTCCCGGACTGCTCGTGTGGCGTTCGCTCATGCAGTGGATGGGCGGCGTCGGCATCATCGTCATGGCCATCGTTCTGCTGCCGTTCCTGCGCATCGGCGGCATGCAGCTTTTCCAGAGCGAGAATTCCGACCGCAGCGAGAAGATCGTTGCCCGTTCCATCGAGCTGGTGCGCCTCATCGGCGTGTCCTATCTGTTCCTGACGGCGCTTTGCGGCCTCGCCTACTGGGCGAGCGGCATGGAGCCCTTCGACGCGGTGAACCATGCGTTCACGACCGTCAGCACGGGCGGCTATTCCACCCATGACGCGTCCTTCGCCTATTTCACCGCGCCGGCGACGGCCTGGATCGCCATCGTCTTCATGGTGATCGGCGCGCTGCCCTTCGTGCTCATCATCCAGGGCCTGCGCGGCGAACCCATGGCCCTGTGGCGCGATCCGCAGGTGCGCGCCTTCCTCGGCTTCATCGTCATCGTGTCGCTCGCCGTGACCGTCTACATCGGCCTCGTGCACCGGGTGGAGTTCGAGGATGCCCTGCGCATGTCCGCCTTCAACATGATCGCGGTGGTCACCGGCACCGGCTACGCCTATGGCGACTACACCACTTGGGGGGCGCCCATCGTCGTGCTGGCGCTGCTGCTGAAGTTCGTCGGCGGCTGCACGGGCTCGACCACGGGCGGCATCAAGATCTTTCGTTTCCTGGTGTTCTTCGGCACCGTGCGCGCCCACCTGCGCCGCATGGTGCGGCCGAACCGCGTCGTGCCGGAGCTTTACGGCAACACGCGGCTGACGCAGGAGCTCTCCTTCTCGGTGCTTGCCTTCCTTGTGGTCTACA
Organism: Stappia sp.; assembly: GCA_002722295.1. Taxonomy (GTDB): domain Bacteria; phylum Pseudomonadota; class Alphaproteobacteria; order Rhizobiales; family Stappiaceae; genus Stappia. Next base: position 16,408 of record PBLF01000034.1, read on the forward strand.
TGGGCACGGTCGGCGTGATCACGCTGGCGCTCGCCGCCTTCGACCTCGACCTGCTGACCGCGCTGTCGGCGGCGGCGACGTCGGTCGGCAACGTGGGACCGGGCATCGGTCCGATCATCGGCCCGGCGGGCAACTTCTCCTCGCTGCCGGATGGTGCGAAGTGGATCCTCTCCTTCGCCATGCTGATGGGCCGGCTCGAACTCTTCACCGTCATCGTGCTGCTCGACCCCGACTTCTGGTCGCGCTGAGCCGGCATCAACAGCCCGCCAGGAGCTTGCCCATGCGTTTTCCCGCCCCGCTCGTGTCCGCGCGTCTGGTGAAGCGCTACAAGCGGTTTCTCGCCGATGTCGTCCTCGACGGCAGCGGCGAGGAGGTGACCGCCCATTGCGCCAATCCCGGCGCCATGACCGGCCTCAAGGAGCCCGGCGCCCGCGTGTGGCTGTCGCGCTCCGACAATCCGAAGCGCAAGCTCGCCTTCTCCTGGGAACTGGTGGAAGCCGACGGGGTGCTTGTGGGGATCAACACCGCGCATCCCAACACGCTTGTCGAGGAGGCGCTGCGCGCCGGCGCGATCCCGGAGCTTGCGGACTTCACGTCGCTGCGGCGCGAGGTGAAATACGGCCGCAACTCGCGCATCGACATCCTGCTGGAGGAGGCCGACGGACGCTCCGTCTACGTGGAGGTGAAGAACGTCCACCTGATGCGCCGGCCGGGCCTTGCGGAGTTTCCCGATTCGGTGACGGCGCGCGGCGCCAAGCATCTGGACGAGATGGCGACGATGGTGGGCGAGGGCGCGAGGGCCGCCATGGTCTACCTGGTGCAGCGGCCCGACTGCGAGCGCCTGTCGCTTGCCGGCGACATCGACCCGGCCTATGTGCGTGCCTTCGAGGCGGCGCGGGCCGCCGGGGTCGAGGCCTATGCGGTAGGGTGCCGTATCACCGAGGACGAGATCGTCGCCGACCGGCCGGTGACGCTCGCGATCTGATGTTCGCGCTCTGACGGTCGCACCCGCCCGAACGAAAAAGCCCGCGCTCCATGCGGGCGCGGGCCATTATAGCATTGGGTGGCGTGCGTTGGCGCCATGGTGAGTTGGCGCCTGTACCCGGAGCCGTCAGGCGGCCGGTGCCTCGGACGGTCCCTGGATCACGGTGATCGGCGTGTCGTTTGGCACCCGGTTCGCCAGATCGATGACGTCCTGGTTCAGCAGGCGCACGCAGCCCGAGGACACGGCGCGGCCGATGGACCAGGTCTCCAGCGTGCCGTGGATGCGGTACAGCGTGTCACGCCCGCCCTCGAAGATGTAGAGCGCGCGCGCGCCGAGAGGGTTCTCCAGACCCGGTTCCATGCCGTTGCGGTATTTTTCCAGCTCCGGCTGACGCTCGATCATCTCGGACGGCGGCGTCCAGCGCGGCCAGGCGCGCTTGTAGGCGATGCGCGCGCGTCCGCCCCACGAGAAGCCCGCACGGCCGATGCCGACGCCGTAGCGCAGGGCCTCGCCGTTCTCCATCACGAGATAGAGAAAGCGGTTGGGGGTGTCGACGACCAGGGTGCCCGGGCGCTCGGTGGTGCGATAGGGCACGACCTGACGGAAGTACACGGGATCCAGCTTGCTCAGATCCACCGCCGGTACCGGGTACTTCTCCTCGGGCATGGCCGCGTACATCTGAAGGTAGTAGGGATCGATCACGCGGCGCGGCGCCACGGCCCCCGCCTGCGCGATACGCGGGTTCCGGCCCGTCTGGCAACCGGCGAGGGTGAGCGCGGAAAGGCCGGCGAAACCGGCGAGCACGGCGCGCCGCGACGGCGCGGCAAGGGTTTCTGGCATTGTTCTCTTCATGTCGTGTCACTTGGGTCGGTCACGCCGCCGGTCGAGAGGCGGGTGCGGCCGGGCAGGCGATGCCCCGCCGTCGGCGAGGTCCGTTTCCGCATGCGGGCCTTGATAGAACCCGCAAGACGCGGGTCAGGTTCCCTCGAAAAGTTCTAACGAGAGGTTTTCAGGCCCGAACGCGAGGGGGCGGACCGTCGAAACCGGGGTCGGCGAGCGCCAGAAGTCGCGGCGCTCCGCGCGGGCGCGGGTGGACGACCGGCTCCGGTGTGTCGAGACCGGCGGCAGCCGGATAAAGGTAGGGCGCGCACTTGGCCCAGATCTGCTGGCAGGGACGTGTCGCGGGCGCCCGGGTCGTCTGGCCATCCGCGCCCTTCTGCATGGCAAGCTGGCGCGCGGCCTCGGCCACACGGTTTGCCATCGTATGGGGAAACGCCCCGCCCGCGTGAAGCGCGAAGGCAAGGAGAAGGCACACGGTCAGACCGTGGCGACATCTGGCGAGAAGACCGCTCATGTCCCCTTGTGTATCGCAAATTGCGCCGAAATCGCGGCGGATTCCGCGTTTGCGGAAAATGGAGGGCGCGCCGGCTCAGCCCTGGGTGGAGTGGGCGATCGGCGGCTGGAACTGCCAGCCCATGTCCCAGGGGAAGTAGATCCAGGTGTCCTGGGAGACCTCGGTGACGAAAGTGTCGACCAGCGGGCGCCCCATGGGCTTGGCGTAAACGGTGGCGAAATGGGCGTCGGGCAGCATCTCGCGCACGACGCGTGCGGTCTTGCCGGTGTCGACCAGATCGTCGATCACGAGCACGCTTGCGCCCTTGCCGCCGTCGAGATCGATGACGGCCGGGTCGACCGGCTTGATCACCTGCAGGTCTCCCTGGCTCTCGTAATCGTGATAGGAGGCGATGCAGACCGTCTCGATCATGCGGATGCCGAGCTCGCGCGCCACGATGGCCGCCGGAACCAGACCGCCACGGGTGATGCACACGATGGCTTCCCACTTGCCCTGTCCGGACAGGCGCCAGGCGAGCGCGCGCGAATCGCGGTGGAACTGGTCCCAGGAAACGGGAAAGGCTTTCGGCTGAGTCGGGTTTTCCATCACTGTCTCGTCGTCGGTGCCGGGGCGGCGGGTTGGATTGGATCAGGCGGAACGGGCGGCGACGGCTGCGGCAACCGCCGCGCTCACGGCCTCGGCCGCCGTGTCGAGCAGATCCTCGTCGCGCGAGCGCACGACGATCTGGGTCGAGAAGCGGCCGTCGATCGAGCGTGGGTAGGACCCGATCATGGTGCCGGGGTAGGCCTCCTGGATCTCGCGCAAGGGGCCGGCGATACGGCTTTCCGGCAGATCGGCGTCGATGGCGCGCGACAGGATCCTGGTGCCGGTCTCCAGCGTGGGGCCGATGGCGTCGAGCATGGACTGCATGACCGAGGGCACGCCGGCCATCACATGCACGTTGCCGATGCGAAAGCCCGGCGCCCTGGAGACGGCATTCTCGATCAGGTCGGCACCCTGGGGAATGCGGGCCATGCGAAGCCGGGCCTCGGTGACCTGTCCCTGCGGGTAGAAGTCGGTGAGGATCTTCACCGCGCGCGGATCATGGTCGATCGGCACGCCGAAGGCGGCGGCGATGGAATCGGCGGTGATGTCGTCGTGGGTCGGCCCGATGCCGCAGGAGGTGAAGACATAGGTATAGCGGGCGCGCAGCGCGTTCACCGCCTCCACGATCCTGTCCTCTTCGTCGGGCACGATGCGCACCTCGGACAGGTCGATGCCCAGTGCGGTCAGGAAATCGGCCAGATAGCCGATGTTCTTGTCCTTGGTCCGCCCGGACAGGATCTCGTCGCCGATGACGAGAAACGCCGCGGTGACGATCTTGTCCTTGCTTTCGCCGCTCATGATGTCGGTCCCGGATTCGTGCTGATCGGCGGCCACGCGTTCATGCGTCCCGCGGAGGCTGCCATCCATACAGCCAATCGAGGCGGGCGAGAAGCCGTTCGGGCGACAGCGTGCGCATGACCATGTCGCGCGCGAAGGCCATCGGCCCGCTCATGTGATAGATGCGGTCGTTTTCGCGGGCAAGGCGCAGCACGCGTTCGGCGCGGCCGTGCCGTGCCGCCTCATAGGCGGCAAAGGCCTCGGGCACGTCCCCGGCCGTTTCCATCGCGCGGGCCAGGGCGTCGGCATCCTCGATCGACATGGCGGCACCCTGGGCGGCGAAGGGCAGCATGGCGTGGGCGGCATCGCCCAGCAGCGCGACGCGACCGTCAACCCAGCGCATGCCCGGATCCATGCCGCACAGCGCCCACTTGAGCCAGCTTTCGGGGCGTTCCAGCAGCCCCCGGCAGCGCGGCGACCAGCGCGCGAAGCGCGCAAGAAGCGCGCCCCGGTCGGCGGGCCCCGACCAGGTTTCCTCGCGCCAGTCCTCCTTGACGACCACCACGATGTTGAACCGGGTTCCAGCACTCACCGGATAATGGACCACATGGGCGTCGCGCCCCATCCAGAGGCCGGTGACGTCACGCCATTCCGGGGGAACGTCGTCGATGGGGATCACGGCGCGATAGGCGGTGCGTCCGCTGTAGACCGCCTGGCGGATGTTCATGACCTTGCGCCGCACCGTCGACCACACGCCGTCGGCGGCGACGAGGCCGCTGCCGGCGAGAATGTCGGACAGGCCGTTGCGCTCGGTGGTCAGGCGCACGCGCCCTTCGGTCTGCCGCGCATCGACGAGCCCGGTTCCGAAGGTCAGCGTGATGCCGGCCGAAAGCTTGGCGGCCTCGTGAAGGACGCCCTGCAGGTCGGCGCGGTGGATCACCAGATAGGGCGCGCCGTAGCGCTCGACGGCGGTGGCGCCAAGGGGGACTTCGGCGATCGTGCGCCCGCTTTCGCCGCCCTGGATGGACACCGCGCGCGGGGCTACGGCATGGCGCAGCAGGGCTTCTTCCAGCCCGAGCCGTCGCAGGACATGAACCGCATTGGGGGAAAGCTGGAGGCCGGACCCCACCGGGGCGAGTTCCTCGGCCTGCTCGACGACCACGGAGGGAATCGAGCGTCGCGACAGGGCGACGGCCGTGGTCAGCCCGCCGATGCCGGCGCCGGCGATCAGCAGCGGCTCACGGGCCGGCGAAAGGGTCGACATGTGCCTCTCCGGGCGCGGGGCGGGACGAGACGCCGTCAGGCGGCGGCGGGCGACCAGATGCAGTCGGACGGATTGCTTTCGCGCGCGCCGAGCGAGGAATTGTAGCGGTAGAGCGTCGAGCAGTAGGGGCAGACGATCTCGGTCTCGTCACCCATGTCGAGGAAGACATGCGGGTGATCGAAGGGCGGACGGGCGCCGACGCACTGGAACTCCTTCGCGCCGATCTCGACCACGTCATGACCGCCGTCGTTCTGGAAATGGGGGATCACTGCATCCGCCATCGCTATCATCCTTGCCTTGGGACGCCCGTGATCTGCGGGCACCTGTACCTTTGCCCTCACGGGCCTTTTCACTTCGTTTCGGGGCGGACCATACGCAGGAAGGCAAGGCTTGAACAGGGCAAAACTGCGCATGTCCCCGCGACATGGAGCCCCGTGGGAGAGTGGTCGCGGGCCTTTTCAAGAGAACGCGGGACGCCTATCGTAGGACTCCGATATATGACCTTTACGTAAAGGTAAAACAGTATGCCCTTCTTCGATTCCGCCGGCCTGCGTCTCGCCTACCTCGACGAGGGGCGGGGAGAGCCGATCCTGCTCATTCACGGCTTCGCGTCCAACAAGGGCGTCAACTGGGTCTACCCGGGCTGGGTGAAGCTTCTGACCGAGGCGGGGCGGCGTGTCATCGCCATCGACAACCGTGGGCATGGCGAAAGCCAGGGAAGCCACAACCCGGACGACTATGGTGCACCGGTCATGGCGGAAGACGCGGCGCGGCTGCTTGCGCACCTGGGCATCGAGCGCTGCGATGTCATGGGCTATTCCATGGGCGCACGCATTTCCGCCTTTCTGGCGCTGAACCACCCCGAACGCGTGCGCAGCGTCATTTTCGGCGGGCTCGGATACGGGATGGTCACCGGCGTCGGAGACCCGGAGCCGATCGCCAGCGCGCTCGAGGCGGAGAAGCTCTCCGACGTGACGGACCGCACCGGAAGGGCCTTCCGCGCCTTCGCCGACCAGACCAAGTCCGACCGGCTGGCCCTGGCGGCCTGCATGCGCTCCTCGCGGCAGAAGATCTCCGAGGCGGACGTTGGGCGCATCGCCCAGCCCGTGCTCGTGGCCGTGGGCACCAGGGACGACATCGCCGGCTCGCCGGAGCAGCTTGCCCGGCTGCTGCCGCGCGCCAGGGTGCTGGAGATTCCCGACCGCGATCACATGGTCGCCGTGGGAGACAAGGTCTACAAGGCCGGCGTGCTCGAGTTCCTGGAAGGGGTGGCGCGCGAGGGCGTCGCATGAGCGGGCGGCGCGTCGAGATCGCCGGGGCCGACGGCAACCGGCTTGTCGGCGACCTGCATGGCGCGTCGGGGCGACCCGCGCTGCTCCTGCACGGCGGTGGTCAGACCCGTCACGCCTGGAGCGCCACGGGCAAGAGACTCGCGGAGCGGGGGCTCAGGGCCTGGAGCATCGACCAGCGCGGCCATGGCGACAGCGACTGGATTCCCGGCGGGGCCTATGCCTTTGCCGACTTCGGTCGCGACGTGATTGCCGTGAGCGACGCGATCGCCGCCGAGGCGGGGAGGCGCCCCATCGCCATTGGCGCCTCGCTCGGCGGGCTGGCCTCCATGCTGGCAGAGGGGCGGTTGCGGCCCGGCACGCTGTCCGGGCTGGTGCTGGTCGATGTCACGCCGAGGCTCGACCGGGGCGGGGTGGAGCGCATCATCTCCTTCATGTCGGACCGGATGCACGAGGGCTTCGCCACCGTGGAAGAGGCTGCCGATGCCATCGCCGGCTACCTGCCGCATCGCAAGAGGCCGGACAATCTGGACGGGCTGTCGAAGAACCTGCGCCTGCACGAGGACGGGCGATATCGCTGGCACTGGGACCCGGCCTTCATCAGCGCCCGGGCCCATGACGACCGCACACCGGCGGACATCGAGGGCGAGTTGATCGCGGCGGCGGCGGCGCTCAAGCTTCCGGTTCTGCTGGTGCGCGGCGCGCGTTCGGAACTCGTCACCGACGCCCATGTCGAGGAGTTCCTGGAACTCGTTCCCCATGCGAGCCACGCGGACGTCAAGGGCGCGGGCCACATGGTGGCGGGGGACCGGAACGATGCCTTCGCCGATGAGGTGCTGGGGTTCCTGGAGCGTATGGAGGCGGCCTGACCGCTTTTCGCTCCGTTTCTCGTTGAAGTGTGATGAGATAAGTCAATTCAATGGTTTACATGGTAAACCGAAACTTAACGCGGAGCATGAGCTCGTGTTAAATTACCGCATCAGGGAATGGTGGCAGATGCTTGTGATTATTTTTATTTTTCTGCTTTAACTTGGGCCGGGTCGCGCGTCGTGCCTGAGATGGTGATTCAGGTACTTGAGGCGTTGAATTCGCATCTTCAGATGCAGAATCAAGCGGACTTGACGGGCGCAGGGAATCAGCTCCCGCCCTTGCCGTCAAGCAGCCCCTTGCAGATGCGGGGCCGGGGGTTCCATTCATCCCGAGACTGGCCGGAATCGGTTAACAAACCGACTCCGGCGCGGCGATGCGCGGGCGGTGCGAGCCCGGAGCGGGCATGACGTTGCGGCCCCGGTCGCGATCTATGGTCTTCCAGCCCCCGTTCGCTATATGATCAGCAACGAGACCGCAGCTTGAACGCACGCTCCGCGCTCCTCTCTGGAGCCCCGAGCGGCAAGGAGGCAGGAATGCCGCAATCCACGAATGCCACGGAGGCGGCGTCCCTGCCGCGCCACGACCCCGTCTGGGAGCGTCTTCGCGAAGAGGCCTCGGCGATGGTCAGGGGTGAGCCGGCGCTCGCCTCCTTCGTCTATGAAACCGTTCTCAACCACGACCGCCTGGAAGAGGCCGTCGTCCACCGTCTGGCCGACAGGCTGGGTCATGTGGTCGTCTCCGCCTCGCTCATCCGGCAGACCTATCTCGAGGCGCTCGCCGAGAGCCGGGAACTGGCCGAGACTTTCCGCGTCGACATCGTCGCCGTTCACGACCGCGACCCGGCCTGCACGCGCTTCCTGGAGCCGCTGCTCTACTTCAAGGGCTTCCATGCGCTGCAGACGCATAGGCTGGCCAACTGGCTCTGGAAGCGCGGGCGCAAGGACTTCGCGCTCTATCTGCAGAGCCGCTGCTCGGAGGTGTTCCAGGTGGACATCCATCCGGCGGTGCCGGTTGGGCAGGGCGTCTTCGTCGATCACGCAACGGGCATCGTCGTCGGTGCGACGGCGCAGATCGGCGACAATGTTTCCATCCTGCAGAACGTGACGCTGGGCGGCACGGGCAAGGAGGAGGGCGACCGCCATCCCAAGATCCGCAACGGGGTGCTGATCGGAGCCGGTGCCAAGGTGCTCGGCAACATCGAGATCGGGCGTTGCTCCAAGGTGGCCTCCGGCTCGGTGGTGCTGCAGGACGTGCCGGAGAACTCCACCGTGGCCGGCGTGCCGGCCAGGGTTGTCGGCCAGGCGGGCTGCGCGGAGCCGTCGCGCAGCATGAACCAGCTTCTGGCGGACACCGGCGGCGCCGGCGGCTGATCGCGCCGGGTTCCCCGTCCGCGCGAGGGCCGTTCTCCCCAGGGGTGGAGGCGCATGGGGAGAACGCCGGCTAGCGGGTTGGTTCGGCCCTGCGAATGTGTAGGGTCTCCCCAGCCGGCGTTGCCCTAGCCGAAGTGCTTCGGTCAGGCGTGATGCCCTTGTTTCGCCCGAAAGGGACCGGAAAGACGCAACCGATGAATGCCGCCCGCATGTCGCAGGCCGGCCGAGAAGAGGAGCCCACCGTGAAGGCAGACGAAATCCGCAAGCTCGAAGCCTACCTGCAGCACAAGTTCGAGCTTCCGAAGCTGTCCGTCCGGGCGCGGCCGAAGAAGGACGATTCCGCCGAGGTCTACATCGGTGACGAGTTCATCGGCGTTCTGTATCGCGACGACGACGACGACGATCTGAGCTGGAACTTCCAGATGGCCATCCTGGAGATCGACCTCGACGAGGTGTGAGGTCTTCGGGACGCGAGAGCCGTGAGAAGAAAGGGCGCCGGACGCGGGTTCGGCGCCCTTTTTGCGTTTCCAGGAGGAAACCGCGAAGTCGCGGGGAGTCTCAGCGCAGCAGCGAGCCGGCGAGCGCCGAGATGCGTGCATCGAGGCTGCGCCAGTCGGACAGCCAGGCCTGGCGGAAGCGGTAGGTCACGAAAAGCCGTTCGCCGACGCGGATCGAGCGTTCGCAGTTGGCGGCAAGGGCGCGGTCGCGGGGCGTGAAGCAGCGTGCGGCGAAGACGCCGTCGCCGGACACGTTGTGGGCCACGAAGTCGGTGCCCGAGGAGGTGTCGCCGGGCAGGGGAAGCAGCGCGAGCCCGTCGGGACCCGGGAGCGCCTCGCCACTGGCCAGTGACAGCCAGACCCGCTTCAGCCGTTCGCTCGTCTCCATGGTCGTGGCATCGTCGGCAAGCGCGATGTGAAACACCGGCGACATGTCGCCGGAGTCCGAGAACATCCGCGAACGCAGCTCGCTGTATCCCTCGAGCGAGGGCCACAGGACGGCGAGATTGACCCGCTCCAGCGCACCGCCAGCGACCCGCTCCTCGACGCGGCGCATGAGATTGGCCGGAACCGACAGCTCCAGCGTTCCAAGCGTGACGGGAAGGGGGACGTCGCGTTCGCTCCACGTGCTGGGCGCGCGGGCGAAATTCATCCAGTTGCCGACCGTGTGGGCGACATAGGCGGTTCCCACCAGGGCCAGGGCCAGGACGATGGCGGCGAAGTGGCGCGCCCGCATTCCCGTGCCGCTGGGAAGGGTGAGCGGCATCATCATGCGCTCCCCGTCTTGCCCGGCGGCGGGACGAGACGGGCACGGCTGTTCCGCGACGGGACAGGTGTCCCGTTTCGAGGCGGAATGGAGAGCCGCGTCAGCGCCATTGCTTGGTTACCGTTTCCTTAACAGCCAATCCGAACCGGCACGCAACTTGCTGCTTGGCAGGCGTGAGGGTACGGGCTTGTCGCACAGGCTCGGACAATATTGGTTAACGAGGGGTTAACGGGCCTATGGTTGATTTGGTGCTCGCGGTTTATCTGGGGTGCGCGGGCTTTGTGATTGCCGGCATTCTTGGCAGTTTCTATCAGCTTGTGACGGGGCAGCCGCCCCGTTTCGTGTTTTCCGTAGAGACCTGGCTTGCCGGGCTTGCGTCCTGCCTGATGTGCGTTTTCGCCGGGCCTTTCATCATCATGCGCAACGCGATTCGCGGCCGGCGCATCGAGCAGCGTCCTTTCGGCTGGCTCGTCGCATCGTCAACGATCGCGGGAATGTGGAGCATCTGCTCGGGCGTGATGGTGATCCATGTGCTACTCGTCATCCTGAACTGACGTATGGCGGGCGCGGTCGAGCGTCCGCGCGAGAGCTTCAGCAGGAAGGACAAGACATGCCCCTATACCGTCTCGGCGAGCGTTCCCCGCGGCTTCCAGCCGCCGACCGTCACTGGATCGCTCCCTGCGCCACCCTCATCGGCGACATTGTCCTGCTTGAGGACGCCAGCGTGTGGTTCGGCGCCGTGCTTCGCGGGGACAACGAGACCATCACAATCGGCGAGGGCTCCAACGTGCAGGACGGATGCGTGCTGCATACGGACGAGGGCTTTCCGCTCACGGTCGGCCGCGATTGCACCATCGGGCACAAGGCGATCCTTCATGGCTGCATCATCGGCGACAACAGCCTGGTGGGCATGGGTGCCACCGTTTTGAACGGCGCCAAAATCGGCCGCAACTGCATCGTCGGCGCCAATGCACTGATCCCAGAGGGCAAGGAGATCCCGGACAACTCGCTCGTGGTGGGAATGCCGGGCCGGGTGGCGCGCAGCCTGGACGAGGCGGCGGCCGCCGGCCTGACCGAGGGCGCGCGCTCGTACGTGCGCAACTGGAAGCGCTTCGCCGAGGGGCTCGTCGCGCTCTGAGGCGCGATGTCACAAAAAAAGACGGCCGGTCCACGAGGGACCGGCCGACGGCACCCGCCCGTATGGGTGGGGAAGGGGCGGACAGGTGCCGAAAGGCATGAAGCGCAGTTAAACAGGTTCAGTTCAGGTCAGTTCTTCAGGCTTGCCACCGTGCTGACACGGAGGTCGCTGATAGCGGCCCAGCGGGCCGGGTTCGAGGCCGACTGCCGTTTCACGAAACGGTATGGAGCCGAATACCACGGCAGGACGGCCTCGATCTGGTTGTCGAGGATCACGTCGCCCTTGTCTGTCCTGACGGTCAGAACGGCGTGCCCCGAGTTGTTGGTGTCCTTCACGACGGTGATCAGAAGCGCGCTGCGCGGCCAGCCCCGGCTTTCCAGCACCCGCTGTTTCTCCAGAACGTATTCCTCGCAGTCGCCCGCCCCGTCGGTCGGGTAGGTCCAGTATTCCTCGACGCCGAAGAGCTCCATATCGGTCACCGGCCGGATCCGGCGGTTGACCTCGGCGTTGATCGCGATCAGCTCGTCCCAGCGGTCGGAGTCGATCTTGACCACGACCGGTTGGTCGCCGCGTGACTGGCACTCATCCGGGAACTCCATGCAGAAGCCCGTGTGACCGGCCGGAGCGCTCGCGACCGATCCGACTTTCATGAAACGGCCGGTGTCACCGTCCGCACGAGCCTCCGCGAGGCCCATGAGCATGGTGACGGCGGCGATGGCTCCAAATACTTTGTATGTCTTGTTCATGTCGTTTCCCTTCCCCAAGGTTGAAACGACATTGCCAGACGCGATTTTAGCGCGGGATAAGTCCCGTATCCGGTTTTGAAGCGAAGTAGAATTGAATTTGAAGAAGTTTTTTTCTTGTTTTGATCTTAAATTGATTCAAATTTTATCGATCCCGGAATACTGTGGCCTGCAGCGCGGGCATGAGCTCGACAGGCACGTCTGGCGATCAGCGAATGACCGCCATGCGGGCGCGAAAAAAAGTCGAAAAATCGCATTCACGAGAGATGGCGGAAGGCGTGGAGGGAGGTCCCGCGTGTCCGGTTCGCAAGCATCAAGGCGGTGGGAGACGCATTTCCGGCGCGATCCGGAACAGCCGGACGCCGGAACGGTCAGGCGCCGGAGCGGGCAGGTGCGGGCAGGGACGCGGCTACGTGTCGTCGCGCGCCGTCACACGGGGCGTGTGGCGAGGCGATGGCAGGCGAGACGATGGGAAGCGGTCCGCAGGATATCAGGAGATGTGGCGCTCGAGCAGGTCGCGGTTCTGCACGTTCGCGAACTCGACCGCGATGCCTTCCTCGGTGTGGCGCACGACACGGGCACGCATCTTGCCGATGTCGATGGACACACCGATCTCCGGCTTGACGTCGGTCCGCAGCGACGCACCCGACAGCGACAGGTCGATGATCCGGCACTGGTACTGCCGCCCGTCGGGCAGGACGATCTGGGTGAGCGGGTTCTTCGGCGTGAAGCGGTCGTGCCGCCGGTCTTCCGGCAGATTGAGGACGTCGCGATTTGCCAGCCACGTGAGAACGTTGGCAAGCTTGTCGCGCTTGCGCAGCGGCGCGTTGATGGAGATGGCGAAGCCGCCCTCGATCTCGCGCACGACCTGGCCCTCGACACGGCCGATATGATCGATGTAGGCGATGATGCGTTCGCCGATGCGCGCGGCGACGGGCGCGATCATCGCGGCGCCACCGGGCGACATGTCCACGACCTGGCAGGGATACTCCAGCCGATCCTCACGCATGAAGCGCCCGAGGATGTTCACCTTCACGCGCGAATGGCGGCGACGGTCGAAACTCTTCGTTGCGGCTGGTGTCTTGTATGTGAGTGCAGTGGCCTGCGCCATCCGTCAACGACCTTCCCTTGAGCACCAGGACGGTCAAAGCCGCCGGAACGCTGCAGCTTTCACCCTATGGCGGGAGCGTTAAGATAGCGTAATCGCCGCCTGCTGTCAGGACTTGCCGCCCTCGATGACCCTCAGGTGCTGGACCTGCCGCGCGCCGGCCACCGCATGGGCGGCGTGGGCCGCCGGAGAGACCGAGGCCATGGAGCGCCGGATCTGGGGAACGGGGGAGGCGGCAGCGCTGCCACGAAGGTCCAGAAACGAGGGACGCTCGTCCGGCCAGAGCAGGCGCACGCTCTTGATGCTCTGCGACAGGATCGGATGCATTCCCGCCCAGTAGGGCTGTTCCAGGGCGACACAGCTTCCAAGCACGCGCGAGCAGCCCTCGCCGGGGATGTGCAGCGGCAGAAGCAGCATTTCCATCTCCACCGCCTGCTTGCGTTCCGTGAAGCCGGCAATGCCCAGGACCGCCGCGGCGGCATCCTCGGTCACGGCCGCCAGAAGCGTCGAGAGGGCTTCATGGTCCTCGTCGTTCCAGCCGCGCAGGATGTTGCGGTTCTTCAGCTCACGGCAATGCAGCGAGCAAAGACGCGTTCCGGCAAGGCGGTAACGGTAGGTGTCCCGGTCGATCAGTTCGAGAATGAACGTGTCGCCGAGAAGTCCGCGAATGGCGCCCGGCTCGATCTCGTTGCGGTCCGGCGCGGGGCGGTCGCCACGCAATCCGTCCCAGTAGCCGTAGAGCCTCTGTGTCACCGGGTGTTTCATTTCCACGCCCTTCGTTCCTCGTTTCGGGACGCCCGATCCCCTTCCACCCGTGTCTGTCCCCATGCGGGACAGATCCGGGCCCCTGACCGGGCGCCTGACCAGAAGGCTGCATGCAGCGTGCCAGACGGCTCAAAAGGGCGAAGGGATGCGTGGAACCCCCGCCGGCATGGGGGTGGATGCCCGCGACAAAACACCGTGAGGGATGGGGTTGGGCATGCGGGGCGGGCGTGCTACCCATCCCTTCCCGTATCCATCCCTCGGTCCGAAAGGGCTGCCGCGTCAGGGAGAATGCCGCTCGTGTCGACCCCGGAACCCTCCCGCGATCCCTTCGATCACACACCGCCGCCGCCACCACCGCCCCGGTCCGAGCCGATTTCCAACCTGCCGGGCGTGATCGTCGCGCTGGCGGGACTGATGACGGCGATCCATGCGGTCGACGCCCTGGTCCTGTCCCAGCGTGAGACGGTCACCATGCTCCTGACCTTCGCCTTTCTTCCGGCCCGCTACCTTGCCGGCGCGGCGGAGAGCATTCCCGGCGGCGAGGGCGCGCGGGTGTGGAGTTTCCTGACCTATGCCTTCCTGCATGGAAGCTGGATGCACCTCATCTTCAACATGCTCTGGATGGTCATCTTCGGCGGCGCGGTCGCAAGGCGCTTCGGTGCCCTGCGCTTCCTGCTGCTCTCGGCGACCTGCGCGGTGGCCGGGGCGGCGTTCTATCTCCTGTTCCACATTGGCGAGGTGGCGCCCATGGTCGGCGCCTCGGCCGCGATTTCCGGCCACATGGCGGCGGCAACGCGCTTCGTGTTCCAGTTGGGCGGCCCGCTGGGCGCGATCCGGCGCAGCGACCCCGGCGCGTACCGGGTGCGTGCGGCCGGCTTCCGCGAGGCGCTCGCGCATCGCCAGGTGGTTGGTTTCCTCGCCGTCTGGTTCGGGATCAACCTGCTGTTCGGCCTGGTGACGCCCGGGATCCTGGGCGAGGGGGGCGCGATCGCCTGGGAAGCGCATATCGGCGGCTTCGTTGCCGGCTTCGTACTGTTTTCACTGTTCGATCCGCTTTCGGCCAGACGCGTCTGATGGCCTGCGGCGGCATTGCCGCGCCGGGGGCGTGCTGCTGGACATGATGCGTCAACATGGCATGATGACGTTTCGATCGGCGCATCACGCCGGTCGTTTGGCCACAGCCTGCACGGCCCGCCATCCGGTCGAATCCCTCGGGAGGGCGGTTTTCGACGAGGCGCAAGGCGGGACCGGCAAGCCAGCGGAGGAGCGGCTCATGACGGTTGCAGCGATTTTGAACGAGAAGGGGCGTGAGGTCACCACGAAGGCGGCCGGGGACACCTTGCGCGAAATCTGCGCGACGCTGGCCGAAAAGAAGATCGGCGCCATCGTCATTACCGAGGCGAGCGGCACGATCGAAGGCATCATCTCCGAGCGCGACGTGGTGCGGGCCATCGCCCAGGACGGGCCGGAGGCGCTCGACAAGCCGGTCGGCGAGTTCATGACGCGCAAGGTCGTCACCTGCCAGGCCCAGGAATCCATCAACTCCGTCATGGCGCGCATGAGCGGCGGACGCTTCCGCCATGTGCCGATCGTGCGCGACGGCAAGCTCGACGGCCTCGTCTCCATCGGCGACGTGGTGAAGTACCGCATCGCCCAGATCGAGCGCGAGGCGGAAGACATGCGCAACTACATCGCCATGACCTGACCGTGTCCGGCGCTGCGCCGGAGCGGGAAACGGCAAGCGAAAACGGGCCGGAGCGATTGCGCTCTGGCCCGTTCCGCATGTTTCACCGGTCCATGATGATCAGTGCGAGTGCTTGTGCCCGTAGACGTCTTCGGGGTCATAGACCTTGTCGTCGCCGTTGAGCGCCAGCGACACGTTGCCGGAGGCGTCGCGCACGACATGGCGGTAGAAGCACGAACGGTATCCCACATGGCAGGTCGCGCCGTTGCCGCCCACCCTGACCTTCAGCACGAGCGCGTCCTGGTCACAGTCGGTGAGGATCCTGTCGACGACCAGAACCTGGCCCGAGGTCTCGCCCTTTTTCCAGAAGCCCTTGCGCGAGCGGCTCCAGAACCAGGCTTCGCCGGTCTCGATTGTGCGCGCAAGTGCCTCGGCGTTCATGTAGCCGACCATCAGGACGGTGCCGTCGCCGGCATCGGTGACGACACAGGCAATGAGCCCGTCGGCGTCGAACTTCGGCTGGAAGGCGGTGCCTTCCTCGATCTCCGCGGCGGTGCCGCGCGGAGCGAAAAGCGTTTCGGTCATGTCGAATTCCGGTGGGGCCGGGCGCGTCGCCTCAACGGCGCTGATCGCGCACCAGGCTCATGAAGCGGACCTGTTCGGACGGGTCGTCGCGGAAGACGCCCGTGAACTGGGTGGTGATGGTGGAAACGCCCTGCTTCTGCACACCACGCATGGTCATGCACTGGTGCTCGGCTTCCAGCATCACCGCGATGCCGCGCGGGGAGAGGTGCTCGTCGAGCGATCCGATGATCTGCGCGGTGAGGTTCTCCTGGGTCTGCAGACGCTTGGCGAAGATGTCGACCACGCGGGCGATCTTCGACAGGCCGACCACGCCTTCCGAGGGATAATAGGCGACATGGGCCGTGCCGACGAAGGGCAGCATATGGTGCTCGCAGTGCGAGAAGAACGGAATGCCGCGCACCAGGACGATATCGTCGTAGCCGCCAACGTCCTCGAAGGTGCGCTCCAGGTGCTCGCCCGGATCCTGGGCGTAGCCGGCGAAAATCTCGCCATAGGCCTTGGCGACCCGCTTGGGCGTGTCCAGAAGTCCCTCGCGGGTCGGGTCGTCGCCCGCCCAGGCAAGGAGGGTGCGAACGGCGGCCTCGGCTTCCTCGCGCGTCGGACGCTCGGGCCGCGTGGCCTGGCCGTTGTCGCCGACCGGATTCAAGATGGCATCCATGGAGGACTCTCCCGATTGTATTGTCTGTCGCATCGCTTACGCTGTCCCCGCGGCTTCGGACCAGTGCCGGCCACCAGTTCGGCCCCGGCCGGGGCCGCAAGTCAAAACGCCCGAAATGCGGAGGATTTTGGCCCCTCCCCATTTCGTTCCCGCCTGTGACGGGCGGACACGTTTCCTTCCCCGGCCCGGACCTATATATAGTCTTTGTCGGAGCCGTGAATGGCTTGAAACCGGTTCACGCGTTCTTGAAGAGGCATCCATGCTTGATGACATCTACAACGCCCGGATCCTGGAACTGGCCGGAAATATCCCCCGTATCGGTCGTCTCGAGGCCCCCGATGCCTCGGCGAAGGCCCACTCAAAGTTGTGCGGCTCGACGGTCCTTGTCGACCTGAAGCTGCAAGACGATGTTGTGACCGATTTCGCACAGGACGTCAAAGCCTGCGCGCTGGGCCAGGCTTCGGCCTCGCTCATGGCGCGCAACATCATCGGCGCGAGCGAGGCGGAACTGAGGCAGGTGCGCGAGGAAATGCGCGCCATGCTGAAGGAAAACGGTCCGGCTCCGACGGGGCGCTTCGCCGATTGCGCCGTGCTCGAGCCGGTGCGCGACTTCAAGGCGCGCCATGCGTCCACGCTTCTGGTCTTCGACGCGGTGGTCGACGCGCTCGACCAGATCCGCGCGAAACGCGCCGCCGAGGCCGTGGCCTGACGCCGGCATCGATGCGGATGCGGCGTAGCTGAAACAGGGGGCGTGCCATGTGCGGCAGTTGCGGTCATCGTGACCCGTCCCCGTCCCCGTCCCCGTCTCCATCCGCACAGGAGCGAAGGCGGCTGCCGGGACCGGTCGCACGGGTGGCGATGGTGCTGATCCGTGTCTACCAATTGACCTTTTCCGCCTTTCTCGGACGGTCCTGCCGGTACGCGCCCACGTGTTCGTCCTATACATCGGACGCCATCGCGCGGTGGGGGCTGTGGAGAGGCGGCTGGGTCGGGCTTGCGCGCATCCTGCGCTGCCGCCCGGGCGGGGGCAGCGGCTTCGATCCGATCCCCGAGCGGCTTCCGGATACCGCGCGCTGGTACACACCCTGGCGCTATGGCCAGTGGACGAGCGATCACATCGACCCGGCCACACGGCTCGACTGAGGCCACACCCTGGGGCTGCCCGCCGCGCCCATGCAAAACCCGTCACAGCCATGCGAAAGCGTCACGAGACGCGGACCGCGAACGGGCGTATGAAGCGATTTGCGTGCCGCGCCTGCGCCGCTTGCGGGTTTTACCGCGGCGATCACGGGGAAAAGGGCGTTTCAGTCTTCCCTGTCGTTTGAAACGGAGCGTTGCCGGGTTGTGTCCGTGCCGTCCGTGAAGTCGTGGAGCGGCCGGTCCCGTGATCCCGCATCTTCCCCTGGAAACATCTCCCGGTATCCATGTGCGCCCGGCGCGGGCTGAGGACCTTGGCGCCCTGCTCGCCATCGAGACGGCGTGTTTCAGCTCCGACCGGATCTCGCGGCGCTCGTTCCGCCGGTTTCTGGAAAGCCCCGGTGCGTCGTGCCTCGTGGCGGAACTGCCGGGCGGCGAGCTGGCCGGCTACGCCTTGCTGCTGTTCCGGACCGGCACGGCGCTGGCCAGGCTCTATTCCTTCGCCGTTCTGGAAGGGCTGCGCGGGCGGGGCATCGCGGCGCAACTCCTGGCATCGGCCGAGCGCGACGCCTATGCCCGCGACCGCATCGTGCTGCGTCTCGAGGTTCGCGAGGACAACGCGCCGGCGCGCGCGCTGTATTCAAGGGCCGGCTATCGTCAACATGGGCGCGTTTCCGACTACTACGCCGACGGCATGGCGGCGCTGAGGATGGAAAAGGTCCTGCATGACGCGGCCGCCCCGGTCTCGCGCGTGCCCTTTTTCGCCCAGACCACGGATTTCACCTGCGGTCCAAGCGCGCTGATGATGGCGCTCGGACATTTCGGCGTCGAGCGGGAGCCGGGAGAGCGGCTGGAACTGCGGCTGTGGCGCGAGGCAACGACGATCTACCTGGCTTCCGGTCATGGCGGTTGCGGGCCGTTCGGGCTCGCGGTTGCCGCCGCGCGCAGGGGGCTGCGCGCCGAGGTGCGCCTGTCGCCGCCCGGGCACCTGTTCCTGTCCTCGGTGCGCGACGCCGACAAGCGCCGCGTGATGGAGGTGACCCAGGACGATTACCGAGAGGAGGCGAACCGGCTCGGCATCGTCTCGATGGAGGAGCAGCTTGCGCCCCGCGATCTCGCCGCGGTCGTGCGGGGCGGCGGTCTCGCGATCGTGCTGATCTCGGAATACCGGATGCTCGGCAGGCGCGGGCCTCACTGGATCCTTGTCGAGGGCGAGGACGCGCGCCACCTGTTCATTCACGATCCGTGGCTTGGCTATGAGGGCTACGAGACGGCACAGGACGCGGCGCCCCTGCCGATCCCGGACGCGGAGTTCGAACGCATGGCACGCTGGGGCAAGCCGCCGGTGCGCGCCCAGATCATCCTCAATGCGCCCGATCACAGGAAGGACTGACCTCGATGGCCACATGGGTCGTTCTCGTCGACAACCCCCGGGACGTTTCCAACGCCGATACGCCGCACAAGGTGATGAGCGTGCGCGAGTACCTCATGCGCCCCAAGCTCTTCACCGGCAGCTATCCGAACATCATCAACCTGTCGCGGTCCTACGCCTACCAGGGGGCGGGCTACTACGCCTCGCTTCTGGCCGAGGCGCGCCAGCATCGCGTGCTGCCGGCGGTGGAGACGATGATCGAGCTCTCGCGCAAGGGGCTCTACCGTCACGCCCTTCCCGAACTCGAGGACAGCCTTAACCGGTGCCTCGCCAAGGGCGGAAAGGCGGATGAGGCGGGGCCGCGCGTGCTGGTGTGCCTGGGCATGACGAGAACCGCCGCTCTCGAACCTTTCGCACGGCTTCTTTTCGACTGGTACAGGGCGCCGATCCTGGAAGTGCGCTACGCCGAGGGCGAGTGGAACCGCATCACCCGCATTCGCGTCGTTCCGGTCTCGGAGCTTGCCGCCGAAGAGCGCGCCTTCATGATGGAAAGCCTGGACCGGTATACCCATCGGGCCTGGCGGGCGCCGAAGCAGCGCGTGCCGATGAAGTATTCGCTCGCGGTCCTATCCAATCCCAAGGAGGAGCTGCCGCCCTCCAGCATCGCCTCGCTCAAGCACATGGCGAAGGTCGCGGCGCGCCAGGGGGTGGAACTCGTGCCGATCGGCAAGGGCGACCTCGACCGGCTGGCGCAGCACGACGCGCTGTTCATCCGCGAGACGACGAACATCGACAACCATACATACCGTTTCGCCCGGCGCGCGGTGCAGGAGGGCATGCCGGTCATCGACGATCCGGTGTCCATGATCCGCTGCACCAACAAGGTCTATCTGGCGGAACTGATGGAATCCCAAGGCATTCCGATCCCGAGGACGGCGATCCTGTCGAGCGTCAAGGAAGCGGCGGGCCTGGAGGCGCGGCTCGGATCGCCGGTGGTTCTCAAGATCCCGGACGGCTCGTTCAGCCGGGGCGTCTACCGTCTGGAAGGCGAGGCGGCGATCGCGGCGAAGCTGAAGGAGCTTCTGGACGACAGCGACATCATAATCGCGCAGGAATACTGCCCGACGGACTTCGACTGGCGCATCGGCGTGCTCGACGGCGAACCGCTCTTCGCCGTCCAGTACCTCATGGCCAAGAAGCACTGGCAGATCGTCAAGCACGAGGACGGAAAGCAGTCCCTCGAAGGATCGTTCCGCTCCGTTTCCCTGGCCGAGACACCTCCCGCGGTGGTGGAAACGGCGGTTCGCGCGGCGCGGCTGATCGGGGACGGGCTCTATGGTGTCGATCTCAAGTCCTTCGGGGATCGGGTTGTCGTCATCGAGGTGAACGACAACCCGAACCTGGATCACGGCGTTGAGGATTCAGCGGAAAAGGACGCTGTATGGGAACGGCTCGTGCGCTGGTTCGTGCGGCGTATCGAGGGTAGGTGAGGGGAGTTTCTTACGCAGAGGGGTTGTGGAATTTCGAATCCGGTTCAAAGTATTTTTCATTCGGTTACCAATGATCGGCATTATCCCGATGAGAACTTGAGGATCCGGGGTTGCGAGGCGCATGCCGCAGGAGATTGAACGTCAACAGACACTGGACCGGTATGAACTGATCTTTCTCGAACGGGATCAGGGACTGGATCGGCTTGTCGATCTCATGCGGCGCCAGTTCAAGGTTGATGTCGCCACCATCTCCATCATGGATCGCACGACGCAATATTTGAAAGCCTCGGCGGGCGAGGCTTGCGGAACGCGTCGGCGCAATGATGCCATCTGTGACCAGGTCATCTCGTCCCAAAGCGCTCTTCTCATCGACAACCTGGCTTGTCACGAACGTTTCCAGTCCTTCAGGAGCGTGGTGGAGGGCCCGCGTTTCCGAACCTACGCCGGCGCGCCTATCCGGGTTGATGGCCAGGTTGTGGGGGTCATCTGCGTCAAGGATCATCGCGTCGGAGCGCTTGCCGACGACGCGCTCTCCGATCTGGAGGGGTTTGCCGATGTCGCCGCCGAGCTGCTCAAGGCAACCCAGGCGCGACGTTCGGCGGAACGGCTCACGCAATTCAGCAACGACGGGCCCATCGTGCGGATGCGCTGGCATGGCAAGCCGGCGTGGCCGCTCGCGGGAGAAAACCTGGCACTGGCGCGGCTCCTCGGCCTAAAGGATCCCACGGACACGGCACGGTTCGGGTTCCTCTCGTTCGTGCACCCGGATGACCGGGACGGGCTGATCCACGTCCTCAACAGTCACCAGAAGCGCAACGCCGACGGGGAAGGAAAGCAGGAATACGAGTACAGGCTCCTGCGCCCGGACGGTCGCGAGGTCTGGGTTCATCAGTACACCCAGGGTTTCTACGGCAGTGATGGCCGACTGATCGTCGTCGAGGGGCTGCTTGTCGACCAGACGGACCAGAAACAACTCGCCCAGCAGGTTCGCACCGCGCTGGGCCGGCTGAACCTGGTCATGGACGCCGGGCAGCTCGGGTCCTGGGAGTGCACGCTCGCGACCGGCGAGTTGCATCGCAGCCAGCAGTGGGCCGCGCTGGTCGGAAAGTCCTACGACCATCTCGAACCTTCGCTCCTGTCATGGAAGCAGGCAATCCACCCGCTCGACCGCGCGAAGTTCGAACGCCGCTGGCGCGACCACATCGAGGGACGCACGGAGGTCTTCAGCGCCGAATGCCGGGTGCGTCACGAAGACGGCCACTGGATCTGGATGCAAAGTTTCGGGCGAACGACCGACAAGGATGCGCAGGGCAGGCCTTCACGCATCATCGGGGCCAGTCGCGATGTCAGCAAGCGGCAGAAGGCCTTTTTCCGCCAGAGCAAACAGGGCGAGCTGTTCGACCTTCTGAACCGCAGTCAGCAGGCTTTCCTTCTTGAGAAGGACGTGCGCAAGGCCTGCGACATGCTGCTCGGCCCCATCATTGAATTGTCCGAAAGCCAGTTCGGCTTCATCGGTGAGGTGGGAAGGCACAAGGACACCGGAAACAAGACGCTCGTCGTAAAATCGATTTCCGACATTTCCTGGAACGCGGAAAGCGCAAGGCTCTACGGGCTGCATGAAAGTGGCGAGCTTGTTTTCGAGAACCTGGACAATCTGCTCGGCCTGACCATCACGAGCGAGGGTGTCGTCGTGGCCAACGACGTGGCCTCCCATCCGCTCGCACGCGGGGTGCCTCCCGGTCATCCGGTCCTTACCCGGTTTCTCGGCCTTCCCATCAAGTACGGCGACGAATTGCTCGGCATGATCGGACTGGCCAACCGTTCGGAGGAATACGAAGGAGAGCTGCTTGAGCTTCTTGCGCCGTTGCCGATGGCGCTGGGCCTGTTGCTGCACGCGCGCCGGCTGGAGACCCAGCGGGCAGAAGCGGAACAGGAAATGCAGCGCCTCGCAACACTCGACCATCTGACCGGTTTGCTCAATCGCCGGGCGTTCATCGCCGATGCGGCGGCCGAACGTGCGCAGGACTCTCGCCCCGCCTATCTGGCGATCATCGACCTCGATCATTTCAAGGCGATCAACGATCAGCATGGCCATGGCGTCGGCGACGAGGTGCTGTGTGCATTCGCCTCCCGCCTCCGCAATGAGGTGGGCGAGGAGGGGCTTTGTGCGCGCATCGGAGGGGAGGAATTTGCCGTCCTCTTCGATGGAGCAAGCGAAGACGAAGCGCTTGCGATGCTCGAGGCCTTGCGTCGTGACTGCGCGGAAAATCCGGTCGATGCGGGAACGGTCAAGGTTCCGGTGAGCTTCTCCGCGGGTCTTTGTGGGTGGACGCCCGCGCGCGAGCCGGTCAAACGCGCCTTTGCCGCCGCCGACAAGGCCCTGTATGCCGCCAAGCGGGCCGGGCGAAACCTTATCCAGGTTGCGGAGCCGGATGAAAACGACGGTAGCGGCGTGGTCGCTCATTTGCGTCAGATTTCCTAGGGTCTGGTCTCACAACGAGACGGGACACGCGTCGCACGACTGATCGGCAGGCTTTCCCGGCGCGAGAGCGTGAGCGACCTCCCAGGAATTTCCACCCCTGGAAAAAGAGGGAGCCTTGCACGCGGACCACAGGGTCCGGTGCAGAGGAGGAATTTTCGTGGCGCGTGGCTGCGTGTCTGTTCCCCGGCCGCCGCCTGCTCCGATGTCGCAGCCTTCCTCCACGGGCCGCAGATCACCTAGAGTTGTGTTGGCTCAACCTAAGATACAGGTGGTGAAATGAAGAATTTCGAATAAAAATATTTCTTCGTTTCGCATTTCAACTTCCTTTAATTCTTTTGAATGTAGATATCGGAAGTAATCCGCTTTTGGAGGCGTGACGGAAATGAGTTTGCGGACACTTTTGATTTCGTTCACTGTGGCGCTGCTGACCGCAGTGGCGTCTCTTGTGTGGGTTGGTCTCTCGGGTTTGGCGGCAGTGAACAGCAGCGCCGAGGAAATGGCCAAGAATTGGCTGCCAAGCGTCAGCGTCGTAAACGCTATCAATACATCGACATCCGACTTTCGTATCTATCAGGCCGAGCACATCATCTCGGTCGATGAGGCGTCAATGCGCGCCGCTGAAAAGATGTTGGCAGATATCAAGGCCAGCATCGATTCAAATACCCGGAAATATGAGAAACTCATTTCGTCCTCGGAAGAGCAGGGCGTTTATGACGGCTTCAAGGAAAAGTGGGATCACTATCTGAAGCGCAGCGACGAGGTTGTCGAGTTGTCGCGCCAGAACAAGAATGCGGAAGCGACGGTTATTCTTCGTGACGAAATTCGCGCCGATTTCGATAGCCTGTCCCGTGACCTTGCGACCTTGATAGAACTCAACGAGCAAGGATCGCGTGCCTCTGCAACGCAGGCCGAAGCGGAATACGCCAAGATTTTCTGGGTTTTCACGATCGCGGCCTCGATCGCAGGGCTGATTGGTCTGGTCTACATCTACTACATCGTCGCCCACGTGACCCGGAACATCGTCGGGATTTCCGGCGCGATGAGCCAGATCGCCGGTGGTGACTTCGACGCCTACATTCCTTGCGCAGGGCGCAAGAATGAGCTCGGCGATATGGCGAACACGCTGCAGACATTCCGCGACAGCCTGCGGGAGAATGAGAGATTGCGTGCTGAGCAGGTTGAAACGGAGGCGCGCAACGCCGAGAAGGCACTGAGCCAGCGTCGCGCCCTGGCCGACCAGTTCGAGTCCACGATGGGCCAGTTGGTCCAGTCCCTGGTCCGCGCTTCCGGCGAAGTCGCCAGCGCCGCCGAGGGTCTGTCAGCTAACGCCGAAGAAACCTCGCGCCAGGCGCAGGCGGTTTCGGGTGCGGCCGAGGAAGCCTCGACCAACGTCCAGACTGTTGCCGTCGGTGCGGAGGAGTTGTCGGCCTCGATCAACGAGATCACCTCACAGGTCGAGCGTTCCGTGTCGATCTCGAAGGATGCGGCGACGACCGCCAGCATGACGAGCCACCAGGTCAACTCCCTTTCGGAAGCCGCGCAGAAGATCGGGGAAGTGGTCGAGCTGATTACGACGATTGCCGAGCAGACCAACCTGCTGGCTCTGAACGCGACCATCGAGGCCGCCAGGGCCGGTGAAGCGGGCAAGGGGTTCGCCGTGGTTGCCGCCGAAGTCAAGGGACTGGCGAGCCAGACGGCCAGGGCCACCGAGGAAATCTCGGGCAAGATCACGGAGATCCAGGCCGCGACCCGCACGACCGTCGACTCGATTTCGCAGATCGTCAGCACCATCGGCACGATCCAGGATGCGGCTCAGGCCATCTCGATCGCTGTCGAGCAGCAGGGCGCGGCCACGAGCGAGATTGCCACGAACATCAATCGCGCGGCTTCGGGTGCGAACGAGGTGACGGACAACATCTCCGGTGTGGGCACGGCGGCTGAAATGACCGGCGCGGCCTCGACGCAGCTCATGGGCCTGTCCAGTGCGCTCTCGGGTCAGTCCCGCACGCTGGAGCAGGAGGTGAGCCAGTTCCTCCGGACACTCAGGGCCGCCTGAGCGGCGAACGCTTCCGGAGCGAATGAACCAGGGCGGGCTGGACCTCAGGGTCCGGCCCATTGTTTTTTTCATGGTACGTTCGAATGGTGTTTCACCGGATGCCTTTCCGACGCGCGGTACATCACGGCGGGCATGGGAGCCGGGGGCGGCTCGCGCCACCGCGTTGCAACGGTTGCCGCATTGGTGCAAATCCACTATTTAACGGCGGTCCGAAAATACATCGCTTACCTGCTCCGTTTGCAGGAGTGAGCCGGAGAGAACCATGATTCACCTGACCTTTCCCGACAATTCCGTGCGTGATTTCGAGCCCGGCGTGACCGGCGCCGCGATCGCCGAAGGCATTTCCAAGTCACTGGCCAAGAAGGCCGTGGCGGTGACGCTTGACGGCGAGCTTGCCGATCTCTCGCTTCCCATCGAGGCCGACGCGCGCATCGAGATCGTGACGCGCGACGATCCGCGCGCGGTCGAGCTCATCCGCCATGACGCCGCCCATGTGATGGCCGAGGCCGTGCAGGCCCTGTGGCCGGGCACCCAGGTCACCATCGGTCCGGTGATCGAGAACGGCTTCTACTACGACTTCAAGCGCGTCGACCCGGACAGTGGCGACGACTGGCCCTTCACGCCCGAGGACCTGCCGGTCATCGAGAAGAAGATGCGCGAGATCATCCAGCGCGGTGACGCGTTCACCCGTGAGGTGTGGTCGCGCGACGAGGCCAAGCGGTACTTCGCCGACAAGGGCGAGGCGTACAAGGTCGAGCTGGTCGACGCGATCCCGGCTGGCGAGGACGTGAAGATCTATCGCCAGGGCGAGTGGCTCGACCTGTGCCGCGGCCCGCACATGGCCACCACGCGCCAGATCGGCGATGCCTTCAAGCTCATGAAGGTGGCCGGTGCCTATTGGCGGGGCGACGCCGACAACGAGATGCTGACCCGCATCTACGGCACCGCCTGGGGCAACGAGAAGGATCTCAAGGCCTATCTCCATATGCTGGAGGAGGCGGAAAAGCGTGACCATCGCCGGCTGGGCCGCGAGATGGATCTCTTCCATTTCCAGGAGGAGGGACCCGGCGTCGTGTTCTGGCACGCCAAGGGCTGGAGCCTGTTCCAGAGCCTCGTGGCCTACATGCGCCGCCGCCTGGAAGAGGACTATGACGAGGTCAACGCGCCGCAGATCCTCGATACCTCGCTGTGGGAGACCTCCGGTCACTGGACCTGGTACAAGGAGAACATGTTCTCCGTGCAGTGTGCCGACCCGGAGGCCGAGGACACGCGCCTCTTCGCGCTGAAGCCGATGAACTGCCCCGGCCACGTGCAGATCTTCAAGCACGGGCTGAAGAGCTATCGCGACCTGCCGCTGCGCATGGCGGAGTTCGGCGCGGTGCACCGCTACGAGCCGTCCGGCGCCATGCACGGGCTGATGCGCGTGCGAGGCTTCACGCAGGACGACGCCCACATCTTCTGCACCGAAGAGCAGATGGCGGCGGAGTGCCTGAAGATCAACGACCTGATCCTCTCGGTCTACGAGGACTTCGGTTTCTCGGAGATCGTGGTGAAGCTCTCGACCCGCCCGGAAAAGCGGGTTGGTTCGGATGCCATGTGGGATCATGCCGAGGAGGTGATGACCCGCGTTCTCAAGCAGATCGAGGAACAGTCGGGCGGGCGCATCAAGACCGGCATCCTGCCGGGCGAGGGCGCCTTCTACGGACCGAAGTTCGAATACACGCTGAAGGATGCCATCGGCCGTGACTGGCAATGCGGCACCACCCAGGTGGACTTCAACCTGCCGGAGCGCTTCGGCGCCTTCTACGTGGACAAGGACGGCGAGAAGAAGACGCCGGTCATGATCCATCGCGCGATCTGCGGGTCCATGGAGCGGTTCCTCGGCATCCTGATCGAGAACTTCGCCGGACATTTCCCGCTTTGGCTCGCGCCGCAGCAGGTGGTGGTGACCACCATCACCTCGGAGGCGGATGCCTACGCCGAGGAGGTGTTCCAGGCGGTGAGGAAGGCTGGGCTTCGCGCCGAACTCGATCTGCGCAACGAGAAGATCAAC
Organism: Stappia sp.; assembly: GCA_002722295.1. Classification (GTDB taxonomy): domain Bacteria; phylum Pseudomonadota; class Alphaproteobacteria; order Rhizobiales; family Stappiaceae; genus Stappia. The sequence goes on from PBLF01000034.1 coordinate 43,436, forward strand.
TACAAGGTCCGTGAGCATTCGCTCGCCAAGACCCCGGTTATTCTCGTGTGCGGCAAGCGCGAGGCGGAAGAGCGCACCGTCAACATCCGCCGGCTCGGGTCGCAGCAGCAAAGCGCCATGGGTCTCGATGATGCCATCGCGAGCCTCGTGGCCGAAGCGGTCGCGCCGGATCTGCGGGACGGCGACGCGGCCTGAGATTCGCGCCGCACTGGAACAAGACCAAGAACGGACCGACGCGGGATGCCGCGCCGGTCCGTTTTGCGATCTGCCGTCGCGTTTGCTGGGGTTGTCAGCCGGTCTGTCGCAAGACCGTCATGAAACGGCGGCTAGAAATCCGGTTGATCGGAAGACAACGTTCGCCGCCTGTCTCGCATCGGGCGCATATCGGCATGAGGGCCGACGGGTGACAGACATCGAACTGAGCTATGCCAACGAGGGCCATACCTGGCTCAAGCGCGGGGTGATCCGCGCCGTCGAGACCCTGTCCGGGCGGGGGTATCTGCTTGGCTACTACCGCTACTGGCGCGATGCCGTGGCGGCGACCTCGCAGTCCAAGTGGACTGACCTTCTCGCCCTTGTCGGCGTCGATGTCGTCGTGAAGGAGGGTGTCTGGCCGCCGGCGAACCTGCCCGACGGTCCGCTGGTGATGATCGCCAACCACCCCTTCGGCCTGAGCGACGGTCTCGCGATCCTGTCGATGGCGGAGCGTCTCGGGCGACCCTACCGCATCCTCATCAACAACGAACTGCTCAAGGCGCCGGAGATCCGGCCCTATGCCCTGCCCGTGGATTTCGAGGAAACGGCCGAGGCCTTGAGGACCAACATGCGCACCCGCAAGGAGGCGTTGCGGCTCCTGGGTGAGGGCGTGACGATCATCGTGTTTCCGGGAGGCGGTGTCGCCACGGCCGAAAAGCCGTTCGGTCCGGCGCGCGAACTGCCATGGAAGACCTTCACGGCCAAGATGATCCGTTCGGCGCGCGCGACCGTGATCCCGCTGCATTTCGAGGGCCAGAACTCGGCGCTGTTCCATCTGGTGTCGCGCGTGTCGCTGACGTTGCGCCTGTCGCTCTATATCCGCGAGTTTCGGCGCATGATGGGGCGTGATCTGCCGGTGCGCGTCGGGGCGGCGATTCCCTTCGAGGAGCTTGCCGCCTTTTCCGACCAGAAGGCGATGATCGCGCATCTGCACGAGCGGGTGGTCTCGATGGCGCCGTCGCGCCGCCGTCGCCGGTTGCGGCTGGAGCGCCGCCGCGTTCCGCGCATTGCTGCCTGAGCGGTATTACTGCTTGAGAAGCTGGGAGGTCAGGACCTCGACCTCGCCGTGGTTGCCGGTCGCGACCGCGAACTCGCGCGAATAGAGCTTGTTCTCGTTGCGCGCGATCACCTGATACTCACCCGAGGCCAGAACGAAGGCCGGGAAGGCGCCGGTCGCTTCCACGACCATGTCGCCGCCGGGCGTCAGGACGGACCAGCGGGTGTTGGCGATGGCTTCGCCGCCTTCCTGGCTGACGAGCTTGAGGGTGACGCGGGCGGCATTCTGATAGACGGTCGCCTCGGTCAGCTTGCCCGGTTCGACGCGGATATCGGCGCGCACCACCGCGTTCACCGCGCCGTAGCGGTTCACCACATGATAGGTATCCGCGTTGAGGCGCACGATCTCGCCGGGCTTGACGTTGCCGGCCACGAGCTTGCGCTCGCCGCGGCTGTTGAATTCACTCTCGTAGATGTCGAAGACGACCGGGCCGGTGCGGATCGGCTGATGGCCGGAGAACTGCGCATCGAGCTTCAGCCCGCCGGCGTTGAGCAGGATGGTCTGGCTGGTGACGCCGCCACGCACGTGGATGCGGCTTGTGCGCCCGGCGTAGCCGAAAGCGGTGTGGACGAGATAGTCGCCGGGCTTCAGCCTCAGGTCCGCATCGCCGCCCTTGGCCGTGGCCACCAGGTCGAGCCGTCCGTCGGGAGCGGGCTTGTCGGCATAGACGCGCCAGGTCAGTCCGCGCGTCAGTGCGGGCCCGTCCTCGGAAAGGCGCGCGACCAGATAGACCGGCGCCTCGTGCCCGAGGTCGGGCATGCCCGTATCGGGCGTGGCATAGGGGGCATAGGGGACCGCCGGTGCCTCGAGGCCCGGCACCGGACCGGAGATCAGCGGGTCGACGGGATCGGGCGTGCGTTCCAGCGGGTTTTCGACAAGCGGGGCATCGATCGCCTCGCCAAGTCCGGTCTCGGGCTTGACCGGTGGCGTGACGACTTCCTGCGCGGCCGCGGAGGCCATGCCGACGCAAAGCGCGGCACCGACCGCCACAAGTTTCCATGTGCCCAGCATCAAGCCTGCCCTGATTCCCGTGAATTCCATTTCGTCAGACCTGCTTCAAACCCCGAAACTGGGGCGATTTCAAGTCGCGCGGACGTGAAAGGAGTCCTACCCGACGGCGGAACGCCGGGATTCCCGGTCGGGTGGCGGGGCTAGGGGAGATTGACAAGGGCGTTCCAAGGCGTCCTCATGGCGCCACAATGGAGGCTTCGGCTCCATATCCGGCCCGGTGCCATCCGGGCAGTTCTTCCCAGGATAGACATTTCATCATGATACAGGCTTCTCCCGAGACAATGCGCCTGCTTCTCGCCCGGCGCTCCCATCCGGCCGTGACGCTCAAGGCTCCGGCACCCGAAGGCGACACGCTCGAGGCAATGCTGACCGCCGCCTCGCGGGTTCCCGATCACGGCAAGCTCGCGCCCTGGCGCTTCGTGCTCATTCGCGGCGAGGCGCGCGAGCGGCTTGGCGAAAAGCTGGTCGAGATCCTCGAGCGGCGCGACGGCCCGCTGTCGGACGAGCGCAAGGCGCAGGAGCTTTCCCGGTTTGCGCTTGCCCCGCTGGTGATTACCGTCGTTTCAAAGGCGGGCGTGCACCCCAAGATCCCGGTCTGGGAACAGCAGCTTGCCGTCGGCGCTGTCTGCATGAACCTCGTTGTCGCGGCTCACGCGAGCGGTTTCGCGGCACAGTGGCTGACCCAGTGGATGGCTTTCGACGATGAGGTCTCCGCCCTGCTCGGCCTCGCCGAGACGGAGCGCGTCGCGGGCTTCATCCACGTTGGCACGCCGAGTGAAACACCGGCGGAGCGCCCGCGTCCGGAGCTTTCCGATATCGTCAGCGAGTGGAGCCCTCAATGAGCACCCATTCCTACAAGGTGAGCGAGGGACACGGGCTGGCCCGCAATCCCTTCAAGGCGATCGTGGCCCCGCGCCCGATCGGCTGGATCTCGTCGCGCGGGGCGGACGGAACGCTCAACCTGGCGCCTTACAGCTTCTTCAACGCGGTCTGCGACACGCCGCCGATCCTCGCGTTCTCCTCGTCCGGCTACAAGGACACGGTCGCCAATGTGGATGCGACGGGGGAGTTCGTCTTTAATCTCGCCACGGAGGATCTGAAGGACGCGATGAACACCAGTTCCGCGCCTTATCCGCACGGCGTGTCGGAGTTCGAAAAGGCGGGGCTCACCGCGACGGAGTCGATGTGCGTGTCGGTGCCGCGTGTCGGCGAGGCGAAGGCGGCGCTCGAGTGCAAGCATCTCCAGACCATCCGGATGACCGGGCTGGATGGCGTGGAGGGCGACAACTGGCTGGTGCTTGGCGAGGTCGTCGCCGTCCATCTGGACAAGGACGCGATCGTCGACGGGCGTTTCGACGTGACGAGAGCCCGTCCGCTCGCGCGTCTTGGCTACATGGATTATGCGGTCGTGAGCGACGTGTTCGAGATGTTCAGGCCCAAGGCCTGAACATCGTCGTTTGCGGGGGCGCGACCTAGGTCAGGCCGGCGGCGGCGGCGCGGGCGAGCAGTTTCTCGGCTCGGCGCTGGTGTGGCCGGTCGAGCATTTCGCCCTCAAGACCGACGACGCCCGGATTGCCGGCGGCCTCGAACGCGGCAAGGATGGCGCGCGCGCGGGCAATGTCCTCACTCGAGGGGGTGAAGACCGTGTTGATGACGGGCACCTGCGCCGGATGGATCGCCATCTTGGCGGTGAAGCCGTCCGTCAGGGCCTCGCGTGCCTCGCGCTCCAGCCCTTCCATGTCGCGGAAGTTCGTGAAGACCGTGTCGATTGGCACCACCGCGGCCGCGACCGCGCCGAAGAGGCACAGGTTGCGGGCCATGCGGAAGGGCTCGGTGAAGTTTCCCGACGGATCGCGGTTGGCAAGAGAGCCGAGGTCGGCCGAGAGATCCTCCGCGCCCCAGGTCAGGCCTTCAAGCCGCTGGCTGACGCCCTGATAGGTTCCCAGATTGAACAGCGATGCGGCGGTTTCCGTCGCGACGCAGAGGATGCGGGTCGAACCGTCGTCGGAACCGGCTTCCGCCTCATGGACGGCGAGCTTGGCATCGAGATGTTCCACGTCGCGGCCCGAGACGGATTTCGGGAGCATGATGCCCTCGGGTCGTGCGGACATGATCGCCGCAAGGTCGTCCTCGGTCACGCCCGTATCGAGCGCGTTGACGCGCACGTAAAGTCGCGTACGGCTTCCCATCTTACCTGCCTGCGCCTTCAGGAAGGCGGCCGTCAACGCGCGCGCGCGCGGCTTGTTTTCCAGTGCGACGGAATCCTCAAGGTCGATGAGCAGTACGTCCGCGCCGCTTGCAAGGCCCTTCTCGAGCTTGCGCTCGCTGTCGCCGGGAACGAAGAGAAGCGAGCGCATGTCACGCGCCTCCGGCGGTCTTGCGCATGAACGCCTGACGGCGGCAGACGGCCACGAGCGCATCGTGCTGGTTGAACGCCTTGTGCTCGAACTCGACGATTCCCGCATCGGGACGGGACTTCGACTCGCGTTTCGAAATCACTTCCGTCGTGCAATGCAGGCTGTCGCCCTGGAACACGGGGGCGGGGAACTTCACGTCGCTCATGCCCAGGTTGGCGATGGTGGTGCCAAGCGTGGTGTCATGGACGGAGATGCCGATCATCAGGCCGAGAGTGAAGATGCTGTTGACCAGCGGCTGGCCCCACTCGGTCTGCGTCTCGCAGAAATGGCGGTCGATGTGCAGCGGCTGCGGATTGAGCGTCATGTTGGAAAAAAGCATGTTGTCCATCTCGGTGACCGTGCGCGTCAGCGCGTGATGGAAGACATGCCCGATCTCGAACTCCTCGAAGTGCAATCCGGCCATTTTATCTCCTCCCGTTTCGTGTCCGCCGGCCGTGCCCGGCGAATCGCCCTTGCCGGTTTAGCCCATAAATCGCAATTCGCAAGGGAAGTTAGTTCATGTTAACCACTCGTTAACCACTTGGGCGGGAGTCTTAACCGCATCGTAAGGATTGCGGCATCCAGCCTGGGAGCTTCGGAACATGAAAGTCGGGGAACCGTTCTCGATTGCCTCGCGCATCGAGCAGGCCTTTCAGTCCGCCAGCACATCGACGGGCGCCTCCTTCGAGTATCTGGTGAAGACGGCCAAGCGCGAATCGAATTTCGACGAGGACGCCAAGGCACGCACCTCCAGCGCGTCGGGCCTGTTCCAGTTCATCGAGAGCACCTGGCTCGAGACGATGAAGGAGTCCGGGCACAAGCACGGGCTCGGCACCTATGCCGACCAGATCGAGCGCACCTCCGGTGGCCGCTACCGGGTTCGCGATCCGCAGATGCGCCAGGAAATCCTGGCCATGCGCGACAATGCCGAGATCGCCTCGACGATGGCCGGTGAGCTGACTCAGAAGAATGCGGCCTATCTGAGCGACAAGCTCGGGCGTCAGCCGTCCGAGGGCGAGCTTTACATCGCCCATTTCCTGGGTGCGGGCGGGGCGAGCAAGCTCATCTCGCTTGCCGAGAGCAATCCCGAACTCGCCGCCGACAAGGTGTTTTCGCGCCAGGCACGTGCCAACAAGCCGATCTTCTACGATCGCGGTGGTGCGCGCTCGGTGAGCGAGGTTTACGCCAACCTGATTTCCAAGCACGGGGGAACGGCTCCCGCGTTGCCCGGAGCCACCCGCTTTGCCGCCGTTCCCGCTTCCAAGCCGGGGGCGGAGACGGCAGTCGCCGCTGCGACGCAGGGCGGCGAGCAGACGCTTGCCATGGGCGATCCCACCAGCCGCGTCCTTTCGGCCTGGTCGGCCACCGCCGATGTGTCCTCACCCTTTCATGCGCTGTTCCGCAATGGCGTCGAGGCACGCAAGGCCTCCTTCGATTCGCGCTTCGTCACGGCCTTTGCGGCTCAGGAAGCCGGCCAGGAAGAAGCGCTACTGCGTGCCGCCGCAAGGCGCGAATCCGTCGTGGATGCTTCCGGGACGGATGCCTATTCGGAACGCCGCTCCCGCATTCTGACCGGTGTGGCGGAACTGCGTCCGGCCGAAGGCGGCGGGGCGCGCGAGGAAACGCGGGCCGCGGTGCCCGTTCCCGAGCGCGCGGAGATCCGGACCGCGAGCCTGGTTCGCGGCCAGCCGATGGATCTGACCGGCTTTCTCAGCTATCGCCCGGCGGTCGAGCAGAAAGACCTTTTGCCGCCCGTATGAGGCGCGGCAGGTGCCCTGTGACGGTCGGTCGCAGGAACGCACGGACGCTTGAAGTGGGCTTTGAAACCGGCGGTATTCCGCCGGTTTTCCTGTATCCGCATCCGGGCGGAAAACTTCACGCTTAAAACATGACGGTTTAACTCAAGAAAAATGGCGTGCGCGGGTTCACCCGTGGCGGCGGGCAGGCGTATGGTGGCCCGGTGGCGAGGCCGGGTGAGGTCTCGTCCGTCCATTCAGGCTACGCGAACGGGGTGTGCGGTCATGGCGATGATCTCGCGGCGGGAACTTCTTCTTGGCGGTGCGGCGGTGGCCGCGGCACCGCTCATCGGCGGGCTGGCCGCCCGGCAGGCCCATGCAGCGGACACGCTGCTCGATCTCTCGCGCCTGTCACACGAGATCCTGCCCGGCACCCTCACGCGGGACATGATGAGCTTTGTCTCGACCGGCGCGCCGCCGGTGCTGCGGATGCGGCGCGGGGAGACGTTCAACGTCGACGTGGACAATGGCCTGGGCGAGGCGGTGACGGTGCACTGGCACGGGCTGAGGATCGCCAACGCCATGGACGGTGTCCCGTATCTCACCCAAAACCCCATCGAGGCGAAGGAGCGGTTCCGCTATTCCTTCACGCCTCCGGATGCGGGCACCTTCTGGTATCACCCCCATTGCAACACGCTGGAGCAAATCGCGCGCGGGCTGACCGGGGTCCTCATCGTCGAGGATGACGAGGATCCGGGCTTCGATGCCGACATTCCGCTCAACATCCGTGACTTCCGCCTGAACGGTGAGGGCGCCTTCATCGATTTCTACAAACCGCGCAACGCCGCGCGTGGCGGGACGCTCGGCACCGTCTCGACGGTCAACTGGCAGGTCACGCCGCGCCATGACGTGCCGGCGGGCGGCCTGGTGCGCCTGCGCCTGGCGGTGACGGATCTCACCCGTGTCGCGACGTACCGGGTGTCTGGTAATGAGGATGCGGGAGCGCGGGTGCGGCTTCTTGCGCTCGATTCAAATCCCCTGCCGGTGCCGCAGGATTACAACGAGGCGCTTCTGGCGCCCGGCCAGAGGGCGGATTTCGCCCTTCGCGTGCCGGACCGTGAGGGCGAGGAAGTCGCGCTCCTGCGCGACACGCCAACCGGCCCGGTGGCCATCGCGACCTTCCGGGCGGTCGGCGCGAGCGCAAACCGAACGCTTGCCGAATTGAAGCCGTTTTCGCCCAACCCGTTCGCGGAGCCGGATCTGGCCAACGCGGAGACGGTCGAGTTTCTCTTCGGCTGGACACCGGACGGCGATGCGCCTCAGCGTTCGATCTGCGGCAGCCTCGGCTATACCTTCTGGTCGATCAACCGGATCGCCTGGAAGGGGGACGTTCCGGGGCCGCTCGATCCGCTCGCGACGCTGAAACAGGGGAAGACCTATGTTCTGCGGTTCCGAAACGAAACGCAGAACGACCATCCCATTCACCTTCACGGCCACACGTTCCGCCTGCTGCGCTCCGACAAGCGCAAGGTGCCGCCACTATGGACCGACACGGCCCTGCTGCAGGCCCAGGAGACGATGGAGGTCGTGCTTGTGGCCGACAACCCGGGGGACTGGGCCTTTCATTGCCATGTCATCGAGCATCAGAAGACCGGGCTTGCGGGATTCCTGCGCGTCGAGGCCTGAGGCGGACCGGCGTCCGTTTATGGTGAACGAAGCATTAAGCGTTTCTGGCGCACACTGTTTGTCGGCGCGTCGTGGTGGTTCGCGGCGCCTGACAGGACAGTGGCACGATGATCGTAGAGCAGTTCTTGCGATGGATGGCGGATGCGCCCGATGACCGGCGGGCGGAGGCAACGAGCGCGCTGGCTCGCGCGTATCTCTATTCGGACCTCTCGGAAGACGAACGCGAGGCGGCCGACGCCGCGCTGACCCTGCTCCTGGACGACCCCTGTGTGAGCGTGCGCCGCGCGCTTGCCGAGGCCCTGGCGCGCAGCGGGGATGCCCCTCGCGAGGTGGTTCTGGCGCTTGCCGGTGATCTGCCACAGATCGCCTTGCCGATCCTGCGACATTCTCCCGTGCTTCTCGATGCCGAACTCGTGGAGTTCGTCGAGGGCTATACCGATCCCCTTCCGCGCACGATCGCCGAGCGTTCCGAGCTGTCCGAGCCGGTCTGCCGGGCGCTTGTGACTCACGGCTCGGCGAGCGCCTGCGCGGGTCTGCTCGCCAACGAGGGGGCGGATCTGACGCCGACGCTGCTCGTGGCGCTGGTGGAGCGCCATGGCCGCGAGCCGGCGGTGCGCGAGGCCCTGCTGCAGCGCGACGGGGTTCCCATCGAGATCCGCCAGATGCTTCTGAAGCAGGTAGGCGACCTGCTGAGCGATCATCCGCTGGTGCGGCGGGGCCTCAACGAGGCGCGTGCCAAGGCGGTCGTCAACGAGGCGCGTGAACGCGCGACCGTTTCGCTCGCCAACGGAGCGGCTCCGCACGAGACCGAATCCCTGGTGGAGCACCTCCTGCAGTCGGGACAGCTCACCGCGGGCCTGATGTTGCGCGCGGTGTGCACGGGCAACGCGGTGCTTTTCGAGGCGGCTCTGGTTCGCCTGTCGGGCCTGTCGCGCAAACGCGTGGCCGCCGTTCTTTCGGGCGGGCGTTCCCTGCCGCTGCGTGCGCTCCTTGGCCGGGCGGGCCTGCCCTCGCGCACCCACTCGCTGTTCTGTGTCGCGGTTTCGGTGTGGCGCGACCTGCTTTCCGCTACGCCGAACGCGCCGGCGCTCGCCGGCAGTGCCAGGGTGTCGCGCCTCCTCATCGGGGAGGTTCTGGCCCGCTATCAGGAACAGGACGGGGTCGAGGCCGACGATCTCGTCGTCATGCTGCGCCGCTTTTCCGCCGAGATCGCGCGGGACGCGGCACGCGCCTATCGCGACCGCACGCTGGCGGCCTGATCGGCGACGCGGACGGCGTCAGTCGCTGTCCGGCGTACCGTTGCGGGACACGAAGTCCTCGGTGACGTCGGCGAGCCGGTCGACGATCGCCCGCGCGGTGGGATTGTCTTCCTTCTGACCCGTTTCGGCCACCATGGCGCGCACGGCGTCCACATGCTGGCCGACGAGGGTAAGCGGCAAGGTCGCGGCGTCGACATGTTCGATCAGGTGGCACAGGCTTGCGGCCCCCCCGCCGACGAGCGGATAGCCGAGCGTTCCCGCCTGTCCCTTGATGTCATGGGCCGCGCGAAACAGCGTGTCGCGACGCTCGTCGCTCATGCCGTTTTCCTGGATGTCGGTGTAGGCGGAAGACAGTGCCAGGGCCTCGTTGGCCATCCAGTCGTCAAAGTCGGCGGAGAGCTTTTCAAGCGCGGCTTCGGCCGCCTTGACCGGGTCGAACCGTGCCGCCTCGCGCGGGCTCAGGACACGCACCTTGGAGCGAAGGTCGCGCGGAGGCTTTACAACCTCGTAGTCGTCTTTCTGTCCGCTTCGATCTGTGGCCATGTGTCAAAGTCCCGGTCAGGGAAGCGCCGCGCGGGTGCGGCCTGCGGCCGTCAGGCCGATTCCCGATGTTCTTCCGCGGGCGGAGTCTGCGTGACTTCGCCCCCGGCGTCCAGAGCATACCCGTCTTCCTTCTGGCGGCCGCGCCTGTCGATCCCCTTGTAGTTGGGGAGCTGGAAGCGCCGCCGGTCCGGGCCGAAGAACGTTTTTGAGCGAATGAAGTCGCGCTGGTTCAAGACACAATTCGCGATGCGCAGGTAGAGCGCCTTCGCCGAAACCGGCTTGCACAGGATCTCGGTCACGCCGCAATCGCGCGCCTCGACCACCCGCCGTTTCTGGGTGTGGGCCGTCACGGCGATGATGGGCACGAAGCAGCCTGGCGAGTTGCCGGACCGGATGCGCCGTGTCAGCTCCACACCGTCGACGATGGGCATGAGCCAGTCGGTGATGATCAGATCAGGATCCTGTCGCGAGACCTGCTCAAGCGCCTCGGCTCCGTCTTCCGCCTCGTGGATCAGCGTCACCCCGAAACCCGACAGCATCCGCCGGAGGATGCGGCGCATGTGCAAGTTGTCCTCGACGACGAGAACACGCAGATTGGAGAGATTGAGCGTGGGAAAAGACATGAGCGCCCGGCGAATTACTGTCCGGCGGACCGTTCCGCCCGAAGCCTGAGCTTGCCCGGGACAAGTTAAGCAATCACGAAATCAACGCGGGACTCGTGGTATTGCGGAGGTCAGTAGCGGAACATCTCCGTGAGAATGCGCTCGTCCCAATTGTGATCCGCATCGAACAGCACCAGGCTGTGGGAGTTCTCCTCCTCGCGCACGCGAACCTCGATCACGTTGCGGATCTCGGTGTAGTCGGCGGCCGCGCTGACCGGGCGCTTGTCGCTTTCCAGCACGGTGATGCGCACCTGAACGCGGTTGGGAAGCAGCGCGCCACGCCAGCGGCGCGGCCGAAACGGGCTGATCGGCGTCAGCGCCAGGAGGTGCGCGTCCACCGGCAGGATCGGGCCGTGGGCGGAGAGATTGTAGGCCGTGCTGCCGGCGGGCGTGGAGACGATCACGCCGTCGCAGGCAAGTTCCTCCATGCGCACCCGCTCGTCGACGGTGATGCGAAGCTTGGCGGCCTGGTGGGTCTGCCGCAACAGGGAGACCTCGTTGATGGCGAGCGCGGAATGGATATGCCCCAGCGTGTCGGTTGCCTCCATCACGAGCGGACGGATCCGGCTGACGGCGGCATTGCGAATGCGCTCGAGAAGGTCGTCCTCGCGGTACTCGTTCATGAGGAAACCGACGGACCCCTTGTTGAGGCCGTAGATCGGCTTGCCCGTGTTCATGAAGCGATGCAGCGTCTGCAGCATGAGACCGTCGCCGCCAATCGCGACGATGACGTCCGCACCCTTCGGGTTATGGGTGCCGAAGCGCCGTTCCAGCGTCGCGCGCGCCTCCGCCGCCTCGGCGGTGTCGCTCGAAACGAAGGCAATGCGCTCGATTGGGGTGATCTCGCCGGCAGGCGGAAGCGAAGCGGTCATGCCGGATCCTGCATGAAGGCGGCGAACGGGGCGGCCTTGCCTTGATATGACGCGGACATTCGGGCGGCGGGGCGTGTCCGCGTCCGGCGCCAGCCACCTTGTTGAATGTCACCGCTTGGCCGCGGGCCGCATTCGGGGCTACACCATCGGGGCACGTCCGGCTCGGGACTGTCCGCGACCGGTCTTCGGTTTCGTAGCACGCTCACCACCAGCTTGGGAATCCATTCGACGATGCAAAGCGACAGTCACATCCGCCTGATTTACGCGACCTTCCCTGACACGGACAGCGCCAGGGCCGCCGGAGAGGCGCTGGTGCGAGAGCGCCTTGCCGCCTGCATCAACATGTGGCCGGGCATGGTTTCGATCTATCGCTGGCAGGGCGAGATCGAGGAGGCGAACGAGGTGGTCTTCCTGGCTAAGACGACGCTCTCCCAGTCCGCCGCCGCGATCGCGGCACTCAAGGCCGCCCATCCCTATGACGAGCCGGCGGTGCTGAGCCTGCCGGTGGAAGACGGCAGCGCCGGCTTCCTGCACTGGATCCGAAAGGAAACGGCGGGCCTGGTCTGATTCAGTCCTGCTGGTCCTGCGCGGGCATTGGCGTGACCGTTTTCAGGTAGGCCGCGATCGCCTCCCGGTCGGCGGCCGGGACCCTCGACCAGTTCTCCTGAACGTCGGCCATGCTGCCGCCGACACTGTCGAAATCCGGCGTGAAGCCCGATTCCAGATAGTAGGCGATGTCTCCCGCCGACCAGCTTCCGATCCCCGAGCGCGACGGCGTGATGTTGGGGATCATGCCCTCTCCATCCGGATTGGGGCCGCCGGCAAGCCAGTGGTCCAGGTCCTGACCTCCGAGGAGGTCGCGCGGGGTATGGCATTCCGCGCAATGTCCCGGCCCGGTGAGAAGATAATGCCCGCGCAGGACGGTCTCATCCGCGTCCTGCGGTGCGGGTGGCGGCACACGCTTCAGGTAGAGCGCCTTCCAGAACCCGAGCGTGCCTCGCCAGGAAAAGGGAAAGGCGAGATCGTGGTCCGCGACGACGTTCGTGGAAGCGGGCAGGGTGTCGAGGAAGGCTTTCAGGTCGATCAGGTCTTCCAGACGCATGTTGCGATAGGAGGCGTAGGGGAAGGCCGGGTAGTAGTGTGTGCCCTGCGGCGAGGTGCCCAGGGTCATGGCGGTAACGAAATCCGCCTCGGACCAGCCGCCGATGCCGTGTTCGGGATCGGGCGAGAGATTCGGCGCACGAAACAGGCCGAACGGCGTGTCGAGTTCCACACCGCCGGCAAGCACCAGCTTGTCATCGCCTTTCGCGCCAGGGGCTGCGTGGCATGACGCGCAGCCGCCGGCCCAGAACATGCGTTCGCCGTTGGCAAGATCGGCCGTGTGCGTCGGGATCGCGTCCGGGCCGATCCGCTCCGGACGCGTCAGGTAAATCAGGCCGGCGACCAGAAGAAGGGCGAGGCCGAACAGGCGGAAGACGGTACGACGGGTCATGCGGCGATCCGGGACGTTTACAGGTGCATGCACTCCGCCGCCGGGCCGGTGGCGGAGCGAGGTGTTGGCCGGGCCGGTCCGATGTCAGGCGCCGGCCCGGCCATCCGTGCTCAGTTCTTCTTCACGCGGTAGTTCTCGTGGCAGGCCTTGCAGTTCGAGGCCACGGAGCCGAACGATCCCTTGAGAGCGTCAAGGCCCTGGGTAGAGGCGGGGATCGCGGCAAGAGCCGCGTTCTGCAGGTCCATGGCGGCCTTTTCGAAACCGGCCATGTCTTCCCAGATCTTCGGCGAGGCTTCGCTCTCGGCCGAATTGCTACCTTCCGGAAACTGGGTGACGAAACCGGACGGCGTCGTGAACAGAAGGCGCATGGCCAGCCCGGCCGCGACCGGATCGTAAGGCGTTTCGCCCTTGATCATCTTGGCGAGCGTGCCGGTGGCCGCGCCAACGGACTTCATCATCTCCTGGCGCGTCTGGATCGGATCGGCGCTGGCAATGGAGGTTGCACCCGCAAGCGCGAGCGCCACGGCGAAAGCCCGGAGGCCGGTCTTGATCATGTTTTCAATCTCCCTCGAATGCGACTCAGGGAGAGGACTCATCAACGAGACGGGTCCGCACCCCAGGCCAGCACAGACTGTCCCTTCGAAGCGGGGCGGGCTCAAGACGCCGGGCTTCACGAAGCCGTGACCGGACGCTCCCGCACGTTGCGGGCCAGTGCCTCGATATGCGCGCCTGCGCGGTCCGGCCCCAGGGTCGCGTTGCGAATGAGACCGTCGAAATGGCGGGTGAGGGCGCGAATGTGTTCCACGGAGTTCACCACCAGATAGAGCGTGCCGAGATAGAGCGCGGCGCGCTGGGGGCCGAAAACCGTGTAGGGCGCCGCGAAGTGGTGGCGCCCGTCGAACAGAAAAAGGCGGAATGTCGGGTAGAGCTCGTCGACAAGGCGGGCCATGTGCTCGAGTTGGGCGCGCCGGTCGTTCGCATCGAGGTGGCTCCAGACGCCCGATCCCTCCGCCAGCGCCTCCAGCGTTTGCACCGGCATGCAGACCTCCATGTCGGTCTCGGGCCGGCGTGTGTAGTCGAGCTGCCGGCGGCCCTGGTCTGCCTTGGCGGCAGCCTGCGCACTCTCGTCCTGCCCGAACTCATAGGCGGTTACCGCCTCGGTGCGCAGCAGGTCGGGGACAGTGCAGGGAACGTAGCGGATCTTGTAGCCGATCGCCTGCTGGTGCCAGCTTGCCAACAATGTTTCGCCGTGACCGTTTTCGGTGCGCTCGATCTCCAGCGCCGGGGCGATGTCCGCGGCGTCGGTTTCCGACTGGGTGAGCCCGAGCAGCCAGTCCGTCGTCACGCCCTCGGCCCGGGCGATGTCACACAGCGCCTCGGTGCGCGGCATTCGCGTGGAGGTCGTGTCCAGGAAGTGGCTGAGCGCGGACCGGTCGAGGCCGACCCGCGTGGCAAAGCGCGCCGGCGGCTCGCCGCGCCGTGCCAGAAGAAGGCCGAGCCGTTCGCGAAACACTGCCGCGAGTTCGCGTTTGTCGGTTCCGCTCATGATCGGGTCCCCGTTGCCGGTGTGGTGGAGGGCACAAGACCCTGTTTCGCGTGTTGTGATTTCGCATGGAGATTACGAAAATACATGAAAGTCGATAATACCATGCAGCATCTCATTTCAACATGCTGATTGACACATTGTCCCGAGCCCGAACCTCGGTGGAAAGTCTGCGTGAACACAACGCCTTTCCAACCACTTCGAGGGGGTTCCATGCCGGGTCTCGCCGAGCGGCAGCACGATACGCATGCATTCGTACCGGTGGAGGGTGAGGCGCCCGACGCGGGTGCACATACCGCGAGGGACTTCCGGATACCTGCCCGCATTCGTGACGAGGCGCCGACGCTGACACTTCTGGTCGCGGTTCATGGCGCGTTCTTCGCGCTGGCGTGGAACGCGGCCGCACTTGGCAGCGTCGCCTATGCCCTGCTCGCGGTGGTGATCGCGCTGCATTCCTCGCTTCAGCACGAGGTCCTGCACGGTCATCCGTTTCGCGGCACGCGCCTCAATGCGCTGACGGTGGCATTGCCGTTGGGACTGGCGGTTCCCTATTGGCGCTTCCGGGCCCGGTAGCGTCCACGCACGTGGTGTAATTTCAGCGCCGTCGAAGGTGTAATCCCGGGTGGTCACCGAGGTGTATGATCGAGGTGGAGTTTGGCGACTTC
>PBLF01000035.1 GCA_002722295.1 Stappia sp.
AGGAGGAGATCGACCCCATTCTCAGCATTACCACGAAAGCCGCCTGATCATGACCTCAGGCCATCCGGGAATTTACACCACCTTGACGGACACGACCCATGGGGGTCACCGCCGCTGGCGGACAGCCCTCGCGCGGGGCGGACGATCCCGCGCCCAAGATGACCGGCCAAAGCCGTTGCTTTGGCTGAACTCACAGGAGAGTATCGCATGATCCGCTTTGCCGCCCCGGCTCTTGCCGCCCTCGTTTTCGCGACCCCGGTTCTTGCCGAGCCCGTCGCCTACGAGTTCGACAAGTCCCACGCCAATCTGGCCTTCTCCTACAGCCACCTTGGATATTCCACGACCGATGGGCGGTTCGGCTCCTGGGAGGGAGATCTGGTGATCGACCAGGACGAGCCGGCGAATTCCAAGATCAACTTCACCGTGGACATCGACAGCCTAGACACGTTCTGGGGCGAGCGTGACACGCATTTCAAGAGCGCGGACTTCTTCGATGTCGCCAAGTTTCCCAAGGCGACCTTCGTCTCGACCTCGGTCGAGAAGACCGGCGACGACACTCTTTCCGTGTCCGGTGACCTGACCATCAAGGACATCACGAAGCCGGTCACCTTTGATGTTACCGTCAACTCCATCGGCGAACATCCGATGGCAAAGGTTCCCGCCGTCGGGCTCGACGCAACCACCGTCGTCAAGCGCTCCGATTTCGGTATGGACAAGTTCGTCCCCTATGTCGGCGATGACGTGACGATCACGTTCAGTGCCGAAGCGCTGCAGGCCAAGTAAGGGGTTCCTCCCGGACGACGACAATCGTCCGGGAGCCCTGTCGGGCACGGAGACAGGCCATGCAGATACGCAACACGACCAGCGGCTTTGGGGCCGTTGCGATCGCTTTTCACTGGACGATGGCGCTTCTGATGGCGGGGCTTTTCGTGCTCGGCAAGATCATGACCGATCTCGACCCGATGGCGCCTGACACTTTCGCGCTGTACCAGTGGCACAAGTCCTTCGGCTTTGTCGCGCTGGCGCTTGTTCTCGCGCGCCTTGCCTGGCGCGCGCTGAATCCGTCCCCCGAGCTCCCCGAGGGGATGCCCTGGTACGAGCGACTCGCGTCCAGGCTCGGGCATGCCGGCCTTTATGGCGCGATGATCCTGCTGCCCCTGTCCGGCTGGCTCATGGTGTCCGCTTCGCCCTGGGGCATTCCGACGGTTCTCTTCGAGGTCCTGCCGGTTCCCCATCTTCCCGTGCCGACCGCACTTGGTGACAAGGCGGCTGCGGAGGCGACGCTGAAAAGCGTGCACGAGATCTTTGGCAACCTGCTGCTCGTGCTGGTGTTGCTGCATGTGGCCGCGGCACTCAAGCATCATTTCATCAATCGGGACGTGGTGCTTCGGCGCATGATCTCGACGCATGTCGCCGGTTCTTCCAGGCGCATCTGACTGTCATTCTGACGGAGACCTTGATGACTGTATTGACCCTTGCACGCCGTGCGGCACTGTTCCTGCCGTTGGCATTTCTGGTCTCTCCGGCGTTTGCCGACACCTGGACGGTGGACCGGGACAACAGCCGGCTTGCCTTCGTCGCGACGCAGAACGGCGCGCCGGTGGAGGGGGCCTTCTCCGACTGGTCGGCCGATATCACGCTCGATCCCTCCGATCTCGCTTCCGCGCGTATCGAGGCGCGGGTTCGCACCGGGTCGGCCGCGACCGGCCAGGCCCAGATCGACGGCACACTGCCCGGGGGCGCGTGGTTCGACGTCGCCTCGACCCCGGAGGCCGTGTTCACGTCGTCGCAAATCACCGGGACCGGCGAGAATACCTATGAGGCTTCCGGCGAACTGACGATCAAGGGCGTGTCGAAGTCCTTCGTTCTCCCGTTCACGCTGGAAATCGACGGCGACACGGCCCATGCCACCGCCGAGGTCCCGCTGGCACGCACCGCATATTCGCTCGGATCCGACATCCCCACCGGAACGGTCGCGGACGAGGTGAAGGTGATATTGGACATCACCGCCACTCGCTGATCCGGGGAAAACACTCCGGCGTCTCTTCGGGACCGGTTGTCCAGCGAGTTGAATTTGTTCGCCGCGCCGACTTGGCGCGGCGGCGCCCTTTGGCGTAGAAGGTCGGCACGATCCCGTTCGCTTTCCGGTCCGCAACACGCCGACCCAGCCAAGGCAGAACCATGTCCGAGCCGAAAACTCCGCCGTCCTACAATCATTCCACCCTTTTCCCGCTGGGCAAGGATGAAACGCCCTACCGCAAGCTCACCTCCGATTTCGTTTCCACGGAGACATTCCGTGGCGAAGAGGTTCTGGTGGTCGAGCCCGAGGGGTTGAAGCTCCTGGCGGAAGAGGCTTTCGCCGACATCAATCACTTCCTGCGCCCGGGTCATCTTGCGCAGCTCGCCCGCATTCTCGAGGATCCGGAAGCGACGGAGAACGACAAGTTCGTTGCCTTCGACCTCCTGAAGAACGCGAACATCTCGGCTCATGGCGTTCTGCCCATGTGCCAGGACACCGGCACGGCCATCATCATGGGCAAGAAGGGGCGCCGGGTCTGGACCGACGGAAGTGACGAGGCCGCGCTCGGCGAGGGCGCACGCGACGCCTACTTCAAGAAGAACCTGCGCTACTCCCAGCTCGCGCCGATCTCCATGTTCGAGGAGAAGAACACCGCGAACAACATGCCGGCACAGGTCGAGCTCTATTCCGAGGGCGATGACGCCTACAAGTTCCTGTTCATGGCCAAGGGTGGCGGATCGGCCAACAAGACCTTCCTGTTTCAGGGGACGCCCTCGCTGCTGACGCCCGAGCGGCTCGTCGAGTTCATCAGGGAGAAGGTCCTGACGCTCGGCACTGCCGCCTGCCCGCCGTATCATCTGGCAGTGGTGATCGGAGGCACTTCCGCTGAACTGAACCTCAAGGCGGTCAAGCTCGCCTCGGCGCGCTATCTGGATGCCTTGCCGGATCACGGCTCCGAACTCGGCCATGCCTTCCGCGATCACGAGATGGAAGAGCAGATCCACAAGCTGACGCAGGCGACGGGGGTGGGCGCCCAGTTCGGTGGCAAGTATTTCTGCCACGACGTCCGCGTGATCCGCATGCCGCGCCATGGCGCCTCGCTTCCCATCGGTATCGGCGTGTCCTGCTCGGCGGACCGGCAGGCGCTCGGCAAGATCACCAAGGAAGGCATCTTCCTCGAGGCGCTTGAGCGCGAGCCGCACAAGTACATGCCCGAGGTCACCAGCGATGCGCTTTCCGACCATGTGGTCAAGGTTGACCTGACCCGCCCGATGCCGGAGATCCTGGCCGAACTCACGCGTCACCCGATCAAGACGCGGCTTTCGCTTACGGGGCCGCTGATCGTGGCGCGCGATCTTGCTCATGCCAAGCTGCGCGAGCGGCTTGAGAAGGGCGAGCCGCTTCCCGACTATTTCAAGAACCACCCGATCTATTACGCTGGCCCCGCCAAGACGCCGGAGGGCTATGCCTCGGGGTCGTTCGGTCCCACGACGGCCGGGCGCATGGATGCCTATGTCGACCAGTTCCAGGCTGCAGGCGGATCGATGGTGATGCTTGCCAAGGGCAACCGTTCGGCCCAGGTGCGCCGGGCCTGTCAGGCACATGGCGGTTTCTATCTTGGCTCGATTGGCGGCCCGGCGGCACGTCTCGCGCAGGACTGCATCAAGAAGGTCGAGGTTGTCGAGTTTGAGGAACTGGGCATGGAAGCGATCTGGAAGATCGAGGTCGAGGACTTCCCCGCCTTCATCGTCATTGACGACAAGGGGAACGACTTCTTCAAGGAGCTGAACCTCGGCTGAGGCTGCAAGGCGCGGACATTCTCGAAGCGTGGGCCGGGGTGGCGGATCGCCCCGGCCTTTTTCGTGGCATTTGCCGTCCAAAAAATGCAGGGAAACCTGCAACTGACCTCACGTCCTTGTGATTCAGATCACCACAGCGTTCGCCTTCCATTCGCCATACTCTGGGTTCGAGGCAGGCTTTCGTTAACCGCGCTGCAACGTCGCCCGGGGATAGTGCTTACATGGGCCAATTCCCTGACTGCCGATGTGGCGGAGACCGGGGCCTGGCCTGTTCGGAGCGTCGTGCTCCGGATGACCTGAGCCGATCACGTTTTCGTTGCAGGGGCGTTGCTCGAGATCCGTCTCTTCATGCAGCCCCGAGCAGGGATGGGAATGACAGAATGCGCATGTTTCGCTTGCTTGGTGTAATGCTCGCGGCCGCCGTTGTTGCAACGCCGGCCTCCGCCAGCCGCTTTTTCGACCCGGTCACGCGCGAGTGGAAGGAATACTCCGCCTACGGGGTTCCGAGTGGAAAGTCGCCGATTCCGCGCGAGCGCGTCAGCTATGACGGCCCCTATGCGCCGGGCACCATCGTCATCGACACCGGAGAGCGCCGTCTCTACCACGTGTTGCCGGGCGGTCGGGCGATGAAATACGGCATCGGTGTTGGCCGTGAGGGGTTCCAGTGGGCGGGAACCAAGAACATCACCCGCAAGGCCGAGTGGCCGGGCTGGACTCCGCCGCCGCAGATGATCGCGCGTGAGCGTCGCAAGGGCCGCAAGCTTCCCGCCTACATGGAAGGTGGTCCGAACAATCCGCTCGGTGCCCGCGCCATGTACCTGGGATCGTCGCTGTACCGGATCCATGGGTCCAACGAGCCCTGGACGATCGGAACCGCTGTCTCCTCGGGCTGCATCCGCATGGCGAACGACGACGTCATCCACCTCTATGACAACGTCAAGGTGGGAACCCGCGTCGTCGTCAAGCGCTGAGGCTGCAAGGCCGAGCGCAAGCGAAGCCGAAAGATCGACGTGTTGGGAAGGGCCGGAGATTTCTCCGGCCCTTTTCGCATGCGTCGTCGAGCGGCCGGATCAAACGGTGATGGAGGCGAGAAGGCTGCGGCGTGCCTCGTCGATGGGGACCGAGCGCCGTGTCTTGGCGTCAACCAGCACATGGACGAAGCTCCCCTGCGCGGACGCTTCTTCGGCCTCTCCGCGAAACAGGGCGATCTCGTAGGTGACGGAGCTGCCGCCCAGACGTGCCACACGGATTCCGGCGGTCACGTCGTCGGGAAAGACGAGTTCGGAAAAATAGCTGCAACGGGTCTCGACCACGAGAAACACCGTCTCCGATGTCCTTGGGTCAATCGCACCGTTTTCGATGAGCCAGGCGTTCACGGCCGTGTCGAAGAAACTGAGGTAGACCACGTTGTTGACGTGGCCGTAGGTATCGACGTCCATCCAGCGCGTGGGGATCGTGCGCAGAACCGGAAACGCGTCGCGGGTAAACGGGATGGGACGGCCGGACATCCTGCGTCTCTCCTGTATCGGAAGTGGAACGGACAGGGAGCGGGGCGGTGCCCCGTTCCGTCTATCCCTTGCGCGGTGTGAAGGTGTTCGAGCGGGGGAAGCCGTTGGGAGGCAGGCGACCCGCCTGGGCCCTGTCGCCGCGCCAGTCTGTCAGTTCCTCCAGCGAGCGGGTGTAGCTGCGTCCGGAGGAATCCACCCAGGTCAGGCCGGCTTCGCCGGAGAAGACCACGGCGTCGGAGACACCGCCGTCCCGGTAGCGCTGCAGGCGCACGCCACGGCCGCGCGTCATCTCCGCGATCTGGGCGAGCGGGAACACCAGAAGCTTGCGGTTACGGCCGATGATGGCGACGTGGTCGCCTTCCGCCTCGACGCAGAGTCTTGCCTCTGCCGGTTCCGACACGTTGAGCACCTGCTTGCCCTTGCGGGTGTTGGCAATGACGTCGGCCTCTTTCACCACGAACCCGCGTGCCTCGTCCGAGATCACAAGCAAACGGCGGTCGGGCTTGTGCACCAGGACGTCGACCACGTCGTGTCCCTCGTCCATGTCCACCATCAGGCGGATCGGTTCGCCATGCCCGCGTCCGCCGGGGAGCTTGTCCGCGCCGAGCGTGAAGAACTTGCCGCCGGTCGAGAAGATCAGGAGCTTGTCCGTCGTCTCCGCGAAGAGCGAAAGCTTCAGGCTGTCGTCCTGCTTGAAGGAGAGGGAGGACAGGTCGCTCTGATGCCCCTTCAGCGCACGGATCCAGCCCTTTTGAGACACGATGACGGTGATCGGCTCCTTTTCGATCATGGCCTGGTGGATGTCGGTCAGATCGAGGTCGGTCGCTTCACCGAAGGTCGTGCGGCGCTTTCCGAGTGGCGTGTCGGGGCCGTAGGCCCTGGCAAGAGCTCCGACCTCCTTGCCGATGCGTGTCCACTGGCGACGGTCGGAGCCCAGAAGCGTCAGCAGGTCATCGCGTTCCTTGGTAAGCTTCTCGTGCTCCTTGCGGATCTCGATTTCCTCGAGCTTGCGCAGGGAGCGCAGGCGCATGTTGAGGATCGCTTCGGCCTGCACGTCCGTGAGCCCGAAGGCGGCCTTCAGCGAGGCCTTGGCATCGTCCTCCTCGCGGATGATGCGGATGACCTCGTCGATGTTGAGATAGGCGATCAGGTAACCGCCGAGCACTTCGAGGCCATGCTCGATCTGCGCGAGGCGATGCTGCGACCGGCGGACGAGCACGTCCTTGCGATGATCGAGCCACTCGCGGAGCACCTGTCGGAGGCCCATCACCATGGGCACGCGTCCGCCGGAGAGCACGTTCATGTTGAGCGAGAAACGGTTTTCCAGATCCGTCAGCTTGAACAGCGACTCCATCATCAGCGTGGCGTCGACGTTCTTGCTGCGCGGCACCAGAACCACGCGGACGTCTTCCGCAGACTCGTCGCGGATGTCGTCGAGGAGCGGCAGCTTGCGGGCCTGGAGAAGCTCCGCGATCTTCTCGATCAGGCGTGACTTCTGCACCTGGTAGGGGATTTCGGTGACGACCACCTGCCAGGTGCCGCGTCCAAGGTCCTCCACCTCCCAGCGGGCGCGAACGCGAAAGCCGCCGCGACCGGTTTCATAGGTCTCCAGGAAACCCGCGTCGTCGCGCACCATCACGCCGCCGGTGGGAAAGTCCGGCCCCTGCACGAACTGCAGCAGGTCGGCGGTTGTCGCCTGAGGATTGTCTATCAGGTGCTGGGCGGCCGTGCAGATCTCGGCGACATTGTGCGGCGGAATGGACGTTGCCATGCCCACGGCAATGCCCGCCGCGCCGTTGGCGAGCAGATTGGGAAAGCCGCCCGGCAGAACCACGGGTTCCTTGTCGAGCCCGTCATAGGTCTCGCGGAAATCGACCGCGTCCTCATCGAGACCGTCCAGCGTACGCACCGCCACGTCGGTCAGGCGAGCCTCGGTGTAACGCATGGCCGCCGCGCTATCGCCGTCGATGTTGCCGAAGTTGCCCTGGCCGTCGATCATCGGATAGCGGACGGCGAAATCCTGGGCGAGACGTACGAGTGCGTCGTAGATCGCCTGATCGCCGTGGGGGTGGTATTTACCCATCACGTCGCCCACCACGCGGGCGCATTTCTTGAAGCCCGCGTTGGGGTCGAGTTTCAGGAGACGCATTGCATAGAGCAGCCTCCGATGCACCGGCTTCAGTCCGTCACGGACGTCGGGAAGTGCTCGATGGGTGATCGTCGACAGCGCGTAGGAGAGGTAGCGCTCCTCGAGCGCGGAACGCAGGTCGATCGGCTCGATGCCGTCCGGCGGAATCAGGTCTTGTCCCATGCCTCATGGCTACAGGCATTCGCGTGTGCGTGCAACGCGGATGACGCGGGGAAAGCGCGGAAAACCGCCGTTTCAGGTGCTTGCTTCGGCCTCTGTCGAGGTCGTTTCCCGATTGTCGCCGGCAACGCTTCTGGAAAGTGCCGCGATGAAGCCGTCGCGTGCCGGCGATACGGGAACCTGACGCGGCTCGTGAACGTGCCGGTGAAGGAAATAGCCGGTCAGGCGAAACGCCTCCCGCAGGGCCTCCAGATCGATAGAGGCCCCATGCTCGTGCTCGGCATCATCCACGTCTCGGCGCAGGAAGGCGGGCAGGGGAAGCATGCGCGGCGCGTAGGGAAGTCCGGCCTCGCGGCACACGGCGCGGCCAGACCTTGGGGAGACGTAAATCAGGTCGTCACGCCGTCCCGTCGCCGCGCATTCGCTCAGATCCAGGCCGAAACCGAGTTCGGCAAGCACCTGAAGTTCGAAGTGGGCCATGAGCGCGCCGGCGATCTCCGGTGTGCCCAGATGAGTAAGGATCGTCTCCAATCCGTCATAGAGCATCGGGTGCGGATCGCGCTCGGGCAGAAGATGGAGGAGCGCGGCAACGGTCTGGATGCCGTAGACCCCGGTGGGACTGGCCATCAGTTCGGCCGCGCGCAGACGAAGCGGTTCGACCGCAAACATTCCCAGGTGGTCGTCGATGCGTGCCCGCCACACGAGGGCGGCCTCATTGCCGGGCTGGAGTGCGGCCTGCATCTTGCGGCTACGTCCGCCGCGCACGAGCCCGAGGTGCCGTCCGCGTCCACGGGTCATCACCTCGAGGATGAGGCTGGTTTCGCCATGCTTGCGCGTGGCGAGAATGATGCCGGTTTCACTCCATTCCATCGAGATGCCTGCTCCGGCGAGATGTCGGTTCCCAATCCCGCGCCGTTCTACCTCGGAAATTCCAGTCCCATCTCCCGGTAGCGCTCCGGATCGTCCGACCAGTTTTCACGCACCTTGACGAAGAGAAACAGGTGAACCGGACAGCCGGCCGCCTCGGCGATATCGGCGCGCGCGGCCTGCGAGATGGCCTTGATGGTACGCCCGCCCTTGCCGAGCACGATCATCTTCTGGCTGTCACGCTCGACATAGATGGTTTGCTCGATACGCGCCGAGCCGTCCTTGCGTTGCTCCCACATTTCCGTCTCGACGGTCGACATGTAGGGAAGTTCCTCGTGAAGCCGCATGAACAGCTTCTCGCGCGTGATTTCGGCGGCAAGCATCCGCATCGGCAGGTCCGACGCCTGATCCTCGGGGTAGAGCCAGGGGCCTTCGGGCATGCGTTCCGCAAGAAAGCCTGTGAGGTCGTCGAGACCGGATCCGGTCTGGGCCGAGACCATGAAGGTCTGGTCGAAGGACACGATCCGGTTCGCCGCCTCGGCCAGTTCGAGCAGCTTCTCGCGTTTCGTGATGTCGATCTTGTTGAGGATCAGGATCTTGGGGAGCTTAACATCCGCGAGCTTTGTCAGGATCTCCTCAACCGCGTCCGTGATCCCCTTCTTCGCGTCGATCAGCAGCGCGACCATGTCAGCGTCGCGGGCACCGCCCCACGCGGTATCGACCATGGCCCGCTCAAGCCGCCGCCTGGGGCGGAAGATGCCCGGCGTGTCGACGAAGACGATCTGGGAGTTGCCGTCCATGGCGATGCCGCGCACGAGTGCGCGCGTCGTCTGCACCTTGTGGGTGACGATGGAGACCTTCACGCCAACAAGCGCGTTCAGCAGCGTCGACTTGCCGGCATTGGGCGCGCCTATCAGCGCGACGAAACCTGCCCGCAGCGGCCCGTCCGATTGCTCATCGAGGGTTTCCTCGCCTTTCGGGGGGGCGTCGTGCTTGAGCTCTTCTTCGCTGTCGGGCCGTTCAGTCAAGGTCTGCATGCCTCCATCGGTCCGGCCCGGGGCGCTTCGCGCGAACCGGCCGGAAAACTGGTCTCTCAAGCCGGCGCGACAGAAACGACGTCCGGCATCGCTTTGTTCTCAAGGGCAGTACTGTCAGTCGTCAGGCGTCGCCCAGAAGCCCCTCGCGCCGCAGCACTGCCTCGGCCGCTGTCTGCTCGGCTACGCGCTTGGATCCGCCAGCGCCGGTTCCCGGCTCCTCGCCGTCGATCTCGACGCTCACCACGAAGCGCGGCGCGTGATCGGGGCCGCTGCGTTCGACGATCTCATAGTGCGGGGCTGCTTTGCCGCGGCCCTGCGCCCATTCCTGAAGCATTGTCTTGGGGTCGCGCAAGGGACCCGTGTAGCTGCGCATTCGCGGCTCCCAGTGCCGCCTGACGAGAGTTTGCGCCGCTTCGATCCCGCCGTCCAGATAGACGGCCGCGATTACCGCCTCGCAGACATCGGCAAGGATCGCCGTCTTTCGCTTTCCGCCGGTCTGAGCTTCGCTGTCGCCAAGGACAAGCGCATCCCCGAGCGCCAGCTCGCGCGCGACCTCGGCGCAGGTCTCGCGACGCACGAGCTGGTTCAGCCGGCGGGCGAGTTCGCCTTCCTCCGCCTTGGGGAAGGCGTGATGCAGCATGGTGGCAACCACGAGGCCGAGCACCCTGTCGCCGAGAAACTCAAGCCTCTGGTAGCTCGCGTCCGATGCGCCGGAGCGGGCCGTCGCGCTGCCGTGGGTGAGGGCGCGCGTCAGCAGGCTCGTATCATGGAAGCGATAGTCGAGCCGTTCCTGGAGCGCCGCCTCGCCGGCGACCTGCCGTTTGCGCGCGGTCATGGCGTCATCCCCGTCTGCGTGAGCCTTCAGAGAATGCGGAACAGTCGATTCCAGCGCACGGTCCAGGGCCACTCCCAGACCATCCACGCCGAAGCCTGCTCGTCGACAGAGAAGAACAGCATCTCCGCGCGACCGACGAAATTCTCGAAAGGCACATACCCGACCGCCGAAAGCACGCGGCTGTCGGTCGAGTTGTCACGATTGTCGCCCATCATGAAATAGTGGCCGGGGGGAACCTTGTAGACGCCGGTGTTGTCCCAGGTGCCGCGCGGCGTGAGGTCCAGTGTTTCGTAGCTGACGCCGTTGGGAAGCGTCTCGCTGTAGCGTGGGACGCGACGCACGGCGCCGAAGGAATCGGTGGTGATGAAATCGTCGATGCGCGTGCGCTCCACGGCCGTTCCGTTGATGTGCAGGACGCCGTCGATCATCTGGATCTCGTCGCCCGGCAGGCCGATCACCCGCTTGATGTAGTCGGTGGAGTTATCCGCCGGCAGCTTGAACACCGCGATGTCGCCACGCTCCGGCTCGCTGGCCCAGATCCGGCCTTCGAAGGGAACGATGCCGTAAGGAAACGAATAGCGTGAATAGCCGTAGCTGTACTTGGAAACGAACAGGTAGTCGCCGATCAGCAACGTGTCCATCATCGACCCGGACGGGATGTTGAACGGCTGGAAGAGGAAGGTGCGCACAATCAGCGCCAGCAGCAACGCCTGAACGAGAACCTTGACGGTTTCGTAGACACCGCCTTCCTTGGCTTTCGACTTTTCGGACACGCTTTTCTGTTCCTTCGCGATGTCCCGACCGGTGCCGGGAGCGTTTTCCGCCATCTGTTCCGTCCGGGCGGGCACGCCCCAAGATCTCATGGTCAGGCGGAACGATCCGAAACACCTGAGGACGGAAGACCGGGACATCCGCGCCGGGGAGGGCAGCCGGAGTCACGTCTTGGCTTGTAGCCGCAAGGCCCCGCCGACGCAATGGCGCAGGGGCCACGGGCGCGGGATCAGTCGTCCGAGGGATCCGCGAAAACCGGTTCGGGCCAGTCGGATGGCCACGCGCTGATGACGACGAACGCCTGGGCGAGGGGATCGTCGTCCGTGATCGTCAGATCGATGCGTGGAATGAAGCCGATCGGAACGAGCGCGGACAGGCGACGTTCGGCGGAGCCCGTGAGATGCAGGGTCGGCTTGCCGGAGGGCAGGTTTACGACCCCCATCTCACGCCAGTTCACACCCATGCGGATGCCCGTTCCAAGCGCCTTGGAGCAGGCCTCTTTCGCCGCGAAACGTTTGGCGTAGGAGGCCGCGCGCAGCCGACGGCGGTCCGAACGTGCTCGTTCTTCCGCGGTGAAGACGCGATTGACGAACCGTTCGCCGAACCGCTCAAGCGTCTTTTCGATGCGGCGGATGTCGATGAGGTCGGATCCGATACCGATGATCATGAGTCAACGTGCCCCGGCGCGTGCCTCGTCCATCAACCGGCGCATCTCCCGGATTGCCCCTTCAAGGCCGATGAAGATTGCCTCTCCGACGAGGAAGTGGCCGATGTTCAGCTCCACGATCTCGGGAATTTCCGCGATCCGGGTAACTGTGTCGAAGGCGATTCCGTGACCTGCATGGATCTCAAGCCCCATGGCTGATCCAAGGCGGGCGGCATCGCGCAACCGGTTGAGCTCGTGCGCCGCCTGCCTGGTCTCGCTATCGTTGACCAGGTCGCAATAACGTCCCGTGTGGAGCTCGACGACCGGTGCGCCGAGCCGCATGGCGGCCTCAAGCTGTGCCTCGTCGGGTTCGATGAAAAGAGAGACGCGCGCGCCGGCATCGCGAAGGCGCGCGACGATCGGCTGCAGGTGGTTGTACTGCCCCCGGGCGTCGAGACCGCCTTCGGTGGTACGCTCCTCGCGCTTCTCCGGAACGATGCAGGCAGCATGAGGCCGTGTCCTGACCGCGATCTCCACCATTTCGGGGGTCGCGGCCATCTCGAAGTTGAGCGGCAGGGGGATTTCGCTCGAAAGGCGTTCGATGTCGGTGTCCAGGATATGACGCCGGTCCTCGCGCAGGTGAGCGGTGATCCCGTCGGCGCCGGCCTTTTCGGAGAGCTTCGCGGCCCGCACCGGATCGGGCAGCAGCCCGCCGCGCGCGTTGCGGACCGTGGCCACGTGGTCGATGTTGATGCCAAGCCGAAGGGCAGAGGTGGTCATGCTGTGTCGTTCCCGGACAGTCCGTCAGGCGTCCACGCAGGGCCGCCCGCTTCGGTCGAGACTATGGAGCGGTGAACCCTAGCTGTCGAGACCGGAGGTCTGCTCCTCGCGCCGGCGCAGGGCGATGCGGTGGCGCCGGGCGCGTTGGTAGCCACGCACGCTGTACAGCACGAGAAAATAGAAGAAGAGACCGGCGGCAAGACCAAGCGGCACCGAACCGATCAGCATAGGCTTGATCAGCGGCAGCAGCACATCGAGTGACTTCTCCAGCAGGCTGCCGTCGAGATGCCGGTTCATTTCTCCGGTGGAGAGCGTCTTTGCCTCACCATAGGCGATCAGCGTGCCGACCTTGTAGGTGCTGGCCCAGATCAGCGGAAAGGTGAGGGGGTTGCCAACCGCGGTACCGAGAGCGGCGGCAAGCATGTTGCCGCCGATGATGAAGGCAATGACGAAGCTCAGGATGAAGTGCAGGCCGATGAAGGGCGTGAAGGATGCAAATGCCCCGGCTGCGAAGCCAAGCGCGATGGCATGCGGACTGGCGGTCAGGCGCAGCACGCGCTTGGAGAAATAGCGGGCGGAGCGGGCAAAGCTGTGCCGCGGCCAGACGGCGACGCGCAGGCGTTCCAGGTGACTGGGTTTGGTGCGGCGTTTGAAAAGCATTGTGCCCGTGGTCTTGAGTGGAAGGCCGTGCCGGAAGGCGGCCCGGTTTCCGGAACAGTGTGGCTTGCCTAGGACGTGGCCCGACAAACGAGGCGGACACATCCCGAAGGGATGCGGAAACGATTCTGGCCTGCGGTGTCGAAGCCCTTGAAGGGGGGCGAACGACGCCCGTGGCACGGCTCCCAGCCTCTCCTTGCCGTTTTCACGCCGAACAGACCTCGCTTGTGGATCCGGGTTCTAGCCGATCACCCGCGTCACCCCCGAGACATTCGGCTTGGCCCGAAGCTGGTTCATGATGTGGGTGAGGTGTTTCAGATCCCATACCTCGAGATCAATGAGGATTTCGTGAAAATCCGCCGCGTGGCGCACCATCTTGAGATTGTCGATGTTGGCGTCCAGATCCGCGATGGCTCCCGCGATGGTGGCGAGCGAACCGGGCTCATTGAGGGCGGAGACGCTGATTTTCGCGGGAAAACGCACAAGGCGGTCGGCGGCCATGTCCCAGCGGACGTCCAGCCAGCGGTCGGTTTCATCCTCGAATGCCTGAAGGGCCGTCGACTGGATCGGATAGATCGTTACACCGACGTCGGGGGTCAGGATGCCGACGATCCGGTCGCCTGGAACCGCTCCGCCCTCGGGCGCGAACGATACGGGCAGGTCGCCCGACAAACCGCGAATCGGCAGCGCCGGGCGGCCGCCAGTATCGTCTCCGTCGGGAACACGGAACTTCATGCCGGATCCCGCTTCCAGGTCGAACCATCCGGGCTCGGACCCCACCGGCGGCGAGACGGCACGATCGTCGCGGTAGTCGGGATAGATCGCGGCAACGACCTCATGGGCGCGCATCCCGCCACGACCGACCGCGGCCAGAAGATCGCTCTGGTGGGCGAAGCCGAGCGGCTGCAGGGCGGCTCCGAGGGCCTCGTCGGTCAGCGTATGTCCGGCGCGCAGGAAGGCGCGCTCGAGGATGTGGCGGCCCAGGGCGCCATACTGCTGACGCGCGGACTCCTTGGTCGCGCGGCGAATCGCGGCGCGGGCCTTGCCGGTGATGGCAATCGTTTCCCAGGCGGGCGGCGGCGTCTGCGCCTGGCTGCGCACGATATCCACCTCGTCACCGTTTCTCAGTTGGGTGACGAGCGGCATGATCTGGCCGTTGATCTTCGCTCCGACGCAGGTGTTGCCGATATCGGTGTGGACCGCGTAGGCGAAGTCGATGGGGGTTGCGCCGCGCGGAAGCGCGATCAGGCGCCCCTTGGGCGTGAAGCAGAAGACCTGGTCGTGGAAGAGCTCCAGCTTGGTGTTCTCGAGGAATTCTTCCGGCGTGTCGCCTTGCGACAGCA
Source organism: Stappia sp. (assembly GCA_002722295.1). Taxonomy (GTDB): domain Bacteria; phylum Pseudomonadota; class Alphaproteobacteria; order Rhizobiales; family Stappiaceae; genus Stappia. The sequence goes on from PBLF01000035.1 coordinate 14,572, forward strand.
GCTCGATGGTGCGCCGCAGCCATTCGTAGGCGCGGCTGTCATCGTTGTGCTTCGCGATGTTGCGTCCGCCGAACTCTCCATCCTTGTAGAGCGCATGGGCGGCAATGCCGTATTCCGCCACGCGGTCCATCGCGGTGGTGCGAACCTGCAGCTCGACGCGTTGCCGGCTGGGGCCGACGACCGTTGTATGAATCGAGCGGTAGTCGTTCTGCTTGGGGGTCGAGATGTAGTCCTTGAAGCGGCCGGGCACCGAGGGCCAGGTGGTATGAACGACGCCCAGAACCCGATAGCAGGCTTCAACGGTACCGACGATGATGCGGAAGCCGTAGATATCGGAGAGCTGCTCAAAGGCGACCGACTTCTGCTGCATCTTTCGGAAGATTGAGTAAGGCCGCTTCTCGCGCCCCTTCACCAGGGCCGCGATGCCGCGCTCCTCGAGGCGGTCGACGAGATCGTGTTCAATGTCGCCGATCAGGCTCTTGTTCTTTTCCTCGAGCGCCGAGAGCCGGTCCACGATGGTGGAGTAGGCTTCCGGATAGAGCGTGCGGAAGGAAATGTCCTCCAGCTCCTCGCGTAGATCGTGCATGCCCATGCGCCCGGCCAGCGGGGCATAGATCTCCATCGTCTCCTCGGCGATGCGACCCCGCTTGTGGTCGGGCATGTGATGAAGCGTGCGCATGTTGTGCAGGCGGTCGGCGAGCTTCACCAGAAGCACCCGGACATCGTCCGCGATGGCAAGCAACAGTTTTCTGAAGTTCTCGGCCTGCTTGGCGCGCTTGGAAACCAGGTCGAGCCGCTTGATCTTGGTCAGTCCGTCGACGAGCTTGCCGATCTCGGGACCGAACATCCGGTCGATCTCGTCGCGTGTCGCGCTGGTATCCTCGATGGTGTCGTGGAGAAGTGCGACGGCGATCGTCGCGTCATCGAGCCGCAGATCGGTCAGGATCGCGGCGACCTCGAGAGGATGTGAGAAAAAGGGGTCTCCCGACGCGCGCGTCTGCGTGCCGTGCTTCTGCATGGCGTAGACATAGGCCTTGTTGAGCAGGGCCTCGTCGCAGTTGGGATTGTATCTCTGGACCCGTTCAACGAGTTCGTATTGCCGCATCATTGCGGTGCCGCCTTAATCCTCACGGTCGAAGCAAATGCCCTCCGACACGTTCGGCGGCGAAGCCGGCCGGCTGGCGATCCCGTGAAGTCGGGTTGCCGGGCCGGCCGGGCGCGCTGTTCGGATGCCGGATCGGGACGCTCAGATGTCGTCCTTGCGTTCCGGCGGGACAAGTCCCTCGAGCCCGCGCAGGAGGTCTTCCTCCGACATGCGGTCGAACTCGACGGCGGAATCGTCGACCGTGTTCACCTCGGTGCCGCCGCGTGAAGACGCATTCGGCACCATGGGTACGGCCTCGGCCTCGGGCTCGTCCACTTCCACATACTTCTGCAGCGAGTGGATGAGGTCTTCCTTCAGGTCCTCGGGGCTGACGGTCTCCTCGGCGACTTCGCGCAGCGCGACCACCGGGTTCTTGTCATTGTCGCGGTCCACGGTCAGCGGAGACCCGTTGGAGATCATCCGCGCCCGATGGCTCGCAAGCAGCACCAGCTCGAAACGATTCTCGACCTTGTCGATGCAATCCTCGACGGTCACGCGTGCCATTGGCAGTCTCCATGTCCAAAATATCTCGGCAAGCCGCGATATGTACTGTGTCGCACCGCGGAAGGCAACCCTCGGGAAGCTTGCTGCGGCGCAAAACGGCTTGCTGCGCCCATGGCGTCACGTCACGGCAATCGGAGGTGCGCGAACAGGCGTCCTGCGGTCGGCGTGAAAGTTATTTTAGTGAAGTTATTAACGATGCGTTTAGTCTGTTTTTAGTTCTCATGCCGTTGATCTTAGGGGAAATTTTGGAATCTCGCGGTTTCGGCTAATTTGACATTTGAACATCGCGGTCAAGTTGTGTTGCCGAGCCTGTCTCGAATGGTGTAGGGAGCAAGAAACCGTAGAACCAGAAGGTGATACGGAAGAAGAAGTCAGGCAGCCTCAAAGGTAATCGCCTGTCGGGTACGCGAAACCGGACCGAAATCCGGACGGGCAGGTTCCTCCGCATGTGCCGAGGCCGGCCACGGCATTCTGGCCCTGGCCTGGAAAATGTCCGGCAGAACAGACTTTTGTCATGTTTTGCTGGTGTCTCTTCTCCCAAGGCATAGGAAACCTGCATTAAGATGGAAGGCATTCTACGTTATGTTTGATCCACGCGAGAAAGTGGCATTGTTCATCGACGGTGCGAACCTATATTCCACGGCTCGGTCGATTGGTTTCGATATCGATTACAAGATGCTTCTTCAGGAGTTCCAGAAGACTGGATACCTTCTGCGCGCATATTATTACACGGCGCTCATCGAGGATCAGGAATACTCCTCAATTCGCCCCCTGATCGACTGGCTCGATTACAACGGATACAAGGTCGTTACAAAGCCGGTGAAGGAATTCGTCGACTCCAGCGGCCGTCGCAAGATCAAGGGTAACATGGACATCGAGCTTGCCGTCGATGCCATGGAGATTGTCGAGTTCGTCGACCACATCGTGTTGTTCTCCGGTGACGGCGACTTCCGTTCGCTGGTCGAGGCGCTGCAGCGCAAGGGGCGCAAGGTCACGGTCGTTTCGACACTCCAGACCCAGCCGCCGATGATTGCCGATGACCTGCGTCGCCAGGCGGATCATTTCGTCGATCTCGCGACCCTGGCCAAGAAGGTCGGTCGCGATCCGTCCGAGCGCGCCGTTCGACCGGCGGCACCGACGCGCCGGCCCGATGCGGACGACGACGACGACTATTGATCGTGCAGGGTCCTTCCTTTGCCGCCCGTGGCGGTGACACGCCGCGCGATCCCGATCGCAATTGCCCTGCCTGTCCGCGCCTCGTTGCCTTTCGCGAGGAGCACAGGCAGCGCTCGCCCGATTGGCACAATGCGCCGGTGGAGACCTTCTCCTCACCGGCGCCGCGCCTTCTCGTGGTTGGGCTGGCGCCAGGCCTGCGCGGTGCGAACCGTACGGGTCGCCCCTTCACGGGCGACTATGCGGGTGACCTTCTCTATGAGACCCTTATTGACTTCGGGTTTGCCTCGGGGCGGTACGAGGCACGGCCGGATGACGGGCTGACCCTTTGCGATGCCGCCGTGACCAATGCCGTGCGATGCGTGCCGCCGCAAAACAAGCCGACGGGGCCGGAAATCCGCACCTGCCTGCCATATCTCACGGCAACGATCGAGAGCCAGGAAAACCTGAGAGTGCTTGTCGCGCTCGGGCGCATCGCCCATGACGCGACACTTTCCGCGCTCGGTCTGCGACGTGCGGCCTATCCCTTCGGGCACGGGGCGCGGCATGAGGTCGGCAGCGGGCTTGTGCTCTTCGACAGCTATCACTGCTCGCGCTACAACACGAACACGCGCCGTCTGACGACCGAAATGTTCCGTGATGTATTTGCCGCCGTGCGGGCGGAGGTCGACGCGAGCCGCCCCTGAGGCGGCGGCGGCACTCTGAAGCTTTCGCGTCAAGAGAGCATGTCGTCGGCGCTTGTCCAGCCGGAAGGGCCAAGGTGGTCCTGCGGCTGGAAGCGGGCCTTGTAGTCCATCTTCGGAGAGCCGGCGACCCAGTATCCCAGATAGACATAGGGCAGCCCCCTTGCGCGGGCGCGCTCCACGTGATCGAGGATCAGGTGAGTGCCGAGACTGCGGGTCTCCGCATCGGGGTCAAAGAACGAATAGACCATCGACAGGCCGTCGCTCAGCACGTCGGTGAGGGCGATGGCCAGGAGCGGGCCTTCGCCGCGCCCGTTCAGAAATGTATCGGGCCCGCGCTTTCGATATTCCACCACCAGCGTGTCGACGTGCGTGTCCTCGATCATCATCGCGTAGTCGAGCACGGTCATGTCCGACATGCCGCCGTGGGCATGGCGGGCATCGAGATACCGGCGAAACAGGTCGTACTGTTGCGAGGAGGGGGCGGGCTACGTCTCGGTGCCGACCAGATCCCCGTTGCGCTTCCAGACACGGCGGAACGAGCGCGTCCAGTTGAAGTCATCCACCCGGATGCGGATCGACACACAGGCCTGGCATCTTTCGCAGGCCGGTCGGTACGCGATGTTCTGGCTGCGGCGAAACCCGCCCTGGGTCAGGACGTCGTTGAGCGTCCGTGCCCTGCTGCCGACAAGATGGGTGAAGACCTTGCGTTCCTGCTGGCCGGGCAGATAGGGGCAGGGCGAGGGCGCCGTCAGATAGAATTGCGGTGTGTCTGTCGGGTGGCGCGTCACCGGAAGAGCCTCCGCTCAGCGTTCAGAGCATCGTGAAACCATAGTATAGTGGCGCGATAAAAGTGAACGACAACCAAAGAAGCAGTGCAAGGGGGGTTCCGGCCAGGAGAAAGTCGGAAAACCGGTAATGACCGGGGCCCATGACGATCAAATTGGTCTGGTAGCCGATCGGGGTCGCGAAGGACGAATTGGCCGCGAATATCACACAGGTCACGAACGCCTCGACCGGTATTCCGGTCTGGTGGGCCATGTTGATGGCAATCGGCGTGAACAGGACCGCGGTCGCATTGTTCTACAGAAGATTCGTGAGCACCATCACGAGAAGATAGAGCGCGGAAAGAATGATGCCCGGTGGCTGGCTCTCGAGCTGGGTGACCAGCAGATCGGCAACCGCATGGGCGCCACCAGTCACCTCGAGTGCGGAAGCCGAGGCGATCGAGGCTCCGATCAGCATGAAAATGCGGCTGTCCACGGCACGCATGGCCTGGCGCACGTTGAGACAGCCGGTGAGGATCATGGCCATCGTTGCGGTGATCGAGGCGGTGACGATGGGAACCACGCCGGAGGCGCTGGCCGCGACCATTGCCAGGAAGATCAGAAGCGCGCGGGGGGCGAGCCGGCGCGGCGGTACCTCCGAGGCGGACCAGTCGAGCAACAGCACGTCGCGATAGGTGCGCAGACGTTTCACCTCGCTGGCGCTGCCGGCCACGAGAAGCACGTCCCCGGGCTCCAGACGGATTTCGGTCATGGCCATGCGTGGCATACGGGAGCGACGCTGCAGCCCCATGACGACGCAACCAGTCTCCGAGTGAAACCCGCTCTGCGAAATGGTACGGCCCGAAAGGCGCGAGGCGGGGGCGACGACCACTTCGGCGAGCGTCAGTGAGCGCTGGGGCTGGGCGGCGGTTTCGCTTTCTGTGGTGTCGTCACCCTCTGCCGCCATGAGCGGGCGGCGTTGTGACAGGGCGGCGGTGAGCGCGGAGCGTGTGGCGGCGACGATCAGTGTGTCGCCCGGCGAGAGCGTGACATTCTCGAACGGCGGCAGAATCGGTCGCTCGCCACGCTGGACGAGACGCACGGTCATGTCCTTGAGGGCGGGGAACAGTCCCGAGACGGATGTGACCCCTTCCAGCGGATGGCCGCTATTGATCTGGATTTGCGCAATGAACTGCTTGCCCGAGGAGGACTTCAGTTCGTCGGCCATGGTTCGGCGCGGCTTGAGCAGATACGGCATCACGAAGAGCACGTACACGCTGCCGATGCCGGCAAGTGTCAGGCCAAGTGGGGTGAAGGAGAAGAAGCCGAGCTCGATTCCGCCTGAACGTGCCGCCACGTCGGCGACCAGAAGGTTGGTCGATGAGCCGATCAGTGTCGTCATGCCGCCGAGAATGGCGATGAAGGAAAGCGGCATCAGGAGGCGGGCCGAGGAACGTCCCTGGGCGGCGGCGACGGCAGAAAGGATCGGCAGGAACATCACCACCACGGGCGTGTTGTTCAGGAAGCCGCTGATGATCGCAACTCCGACGAGAATCGGGATCGTTGCAAGATGGGGAAAACGGCGGGTCGCGGTGACGACGATCTTGGCCGGGGTCTCCAGCGCGTTGGTCTGGAACAGCGCCTGACCGACAATCAGCAGGCAGATGACCGTGACCAGTGCCGGATTGGCGAAACCTGCCAGAATTTCGGCCGGACCGAAGCTCGCGCCCGTTGCTGTCGCAACCGGGAAGACTGAAAAGACCACGAGCAGCGCCACCACGGCAGCGAGCGCGACAGCCTCGAGGGCGTAGCGTTCCAGCGCGTAGAGGCCGATTGTGACGACAATCACCACGAACGTGAGGATCATTGCGGGATCGGCTGGCATCATGCGGTCGGATCCACTCCTCGTCGTGACACTGCCGGTCGAGAGGCGGTCTCTCGCGGCATTCGACCCACATTTCTAGCGGCCGCGCGTCGCTTCGCCTAGCCGGAAAGAGAAAACCCCTGCACGCAGCGCGTGCAGGGGCGATTGGCAGGAGGCTTTTCCACTTCGCTCAGTCGCGAACGCGATTGATGACGATGGTTGAAAGAATGATGTCGTGAAGGAGCCGCTTGTCCGAATTGAGCAGGCTGACAATCAGCACCAGCGGCGTCAGCAGCGAAACGGAAAACCAGAAAAGAAGCGCATGGATCGCGGCGATGAGCATGTCCGGACGGCGGCCGTCGTTCATGCGCATGGTCAGGCCCATGGCGCGCATTCCAGGCGTGGCGCTTGTCACGCCGCCAAGGGTGACGGCCACATAGACCAGCGCCACCGCGGGCCACAGGATGGGAAACAGCAGCCATCCCAGCCCCAGCGTGAAGATGCCGAGAAAGAAGACAAGCACGCACGACAACAGCGTCAGCGCGCCGATCAGGAGGGCATCGACAAGGAATGCAAAGACGCGGTTGGTTCGCACGGAAGACAGGCGTGCGGGACTCCAGGTATCGGTCACGTGTGGTGTCTCTGCATTGCTTTCATAGTGCGCCATTCGCGGCCCCCGGGGCATGTGTCATTGTCGCGGGCATGTTTCCGTCCGCCTTCCTCAAAATGGGGGTGCGGTGGGAGGATTTCAAATCGGTCGCTTCACAGGCGGGATTCGCCGAGATCGATGCGTTCGGTGCGGTGCCCGGCGTTTTCGAGGGCATCGAGGATCGTGGCTGCGTGCTCGCCGTCATGGGTTTCCATCGTCACGTCGAGTGTGGTGCCCTTGGCCGGAACATTGAGAAACAGCCGGTGGTGGGACACTTCCATGATGTTGCCGCCCGCGCGTCCGACGATCGAGGCGATCTCGCCCAGAATGCCGGGCCGGTCGGCGGTGGTGATGCGTACGGAGACGAGCTGCCCGTCGCGTGCCAGGGCCCGCACCATGATCGAGGACAGGAGCCTGGGGTCGATGTTGCCGCCGCACATGACCAGTCCGACCTTCTGTCCGGAGAAGGCGTCCGGATTGGCCAGGATCGCTGCCAGTCCCGCCGCGCCGGCTCCCTCAGCCATTGTCTTCTGGCGGGTCAGATAGGCATTCACCGCCCGCTCCAGGGCCGTTTCATCGACCAGCAGGATGTCGTCGACATGCTGGCGCACCAGCTCCAGTGTCAGTGTGCCGACATTCTTGACGGCGATGCCTTCCGCCAGAGTCGCCCCGCCGCATCGGGCCGGTTCGCCGCGCAGCGCGGCGATCATGGAGGGATAGAGCTCCGACTCGACCCCGACAATGCGGATGCCGGGCTTCAGCGCCCTTGCCGCGATCGCCATGCCGGAGATGAGGCCGCCCCCGCCGACCGGCACGACGAGCGTGTCGAGACCCGGCTGGTCGGCGAGCATTTCCAGCGCGATAGTGCCCTGTCCGGCGATGATCGCCGGGTCGTCATAGGGGTGGACCCAGACGAGATCGTCGGCCTTCGCGATGCGTTCCGCCTCGGCCTGTGCGTCCGCAAGCATTTCGCCGGACACCACGACGCGCGCGCCATAACCGCGGGTCGCTGCCACCTTCACGATCGGTGTGGGCTCCGGCATGACGATGGTGGCCGGGATGCCAAGGCGCGCCGCATGATAGGCGACCGCCTGCGCATGGTTGCCGGCCGACATGGCGATGACGCCGCGTGCACGCTCGGCGTCCGACAGCGAGGCGAGCTTGACGAGTGCCCCGCGCTCCTTGAACGCGTTGGTGACCTGCAGGTTCTCGTATTTGACGAAGATCTCGGCGCCGGTGAGTTGGGAGAGCTTGGGCGCCGGCAGGCAGGGCGTACGCATGACGGCGCCCTCGATTAGGCGGGCGGCATCACGGATCGTCTCGATGGTGACCGGCATTGGAAGACCTCGGCAGGTGTCGGGCCTTCGTGTTCCCTCATGAGGACACCATTTGCAAGCTGAGGATGGTGGAGATCACCATGAGGCCGGCCAGAGCGAGCCGCAGGACCTGCAGCACTTTCGGGTTTCCGCTTGCTCCGCGCAGCCACGACCCGGCCAGCAGCCAGAGGCCGTTCAGGATGCCGCCAAGCATCCAGAAGGTGATGGAGACTGTCAGCGCGTCCGTGAGATAGCGCTCGGGCGTGACGAACTGGGCGATGGCCGCGACCTGCATCGCATAGGCCTTCGGGCTGAGCGGATGAACGATCACGCCGCGCGGAAAGCCGGGTGCACGGGACGCCGCCGATGGATCGCCGGGCGGGCTGCGCACGACCACCCACGCCAGATAGACAATGTAGGCCATGCAGGCATAACGCAGCACCGCGAAGACCTGCGGCGCGCTTTCAAGCAGCGCATAGAGACCCGCGACATTGAGCCAGAAGATGATCTGGAAGCCGGTCATGGTGCCCAGCAGAAAGGGCACCGCGGGGCGGGCGCCAAAGGTCAGCCCGCTTGCCATCAACGCCATGTTCGCCGGGCCGGGCGAGCCGACCAGCGCGACGATGAAGGCAACGAGGAGCCCGTACTGGGCGAGTGGCATGAGATGGTCGGGAAACATCCCGCGTGCTCCGGAAAAGTGTGTCAATCGACCGAAGAATTGTTCGAGACAATTCGTGATACGATGATACAATTGTACTCATGACAATATTCTCCGACTTCACGGACGCGAACTCCGCCGCGGCGACGGTCGATGCACGCGGTCTCGAGGCCTTCCTGCGGATGAGGATCTCGCAGGGCACGCTCCCCGCCGGGACAAGGCTGCCGCCGATTCGCGAGGCGGCCTGGGAGCTGCACTGCGCACCGGGCACCGTGGCGCGCGCTTATCGGGGACTTGTGGTGGCCGGGCTCGCCCATGGCGAGGTAGGGCGCGGCACTTTCGTCGGAGCCGCTGTCGAGGGCGTCACTTTCCCGCCTCCTGCGGCACCTGCGGCGGAAAATGGCGGGGCGGGGCTGGTCGATCTCGCGCTGAATGCCTTCCGCATGGTGGATCCCGCGCCGCTTCTTTCGCCGGCACTCGCGGAAGCCGTGGCGAGGCTCGACGTGGGACAGGGATATATTCCCGCTGGAGGAGAGCGGAGTGACAGGGAGGCGGCCCTGGCGTTTTTGTCACGCTGGCGGGACGATCTCGATATCGACTGCATCACGGTGACGGGAGGCACCCAGCCCGCACTCTTCGCAACGTTGCTGGCCCTGCGCGATCAGGGAGCGCTTGCCTGCGAGGCTTTGACCTATCCAGGCGTTCTGTCCATCGCGCAGGCCGTGGGCACGCGCGTCCACGCCGTGGCCATGGACGAGCAGGGCATGTGTCCCGAGGCGCTTGACCATCTGGCCAGGCGCGGAGGTATTGGCGCCGTCTTCGTGATGTCCGGACGTCAGAACCCGACCGGCCGCATCATGTCGGGAGAGCGGATCGTGGCACTTGCCGAAGTCGCCGCGCGTCACGGCCTCACGATCGTCGAGGATCAGGTTTACGGGTTCCTGTCACCGGAAGTGCCGGCGAGCTTTTCCCGCCTTCTGCCGGAACAGACCGTGCTTGTGTCAGGTCTCGCCAAATGCGTCTCGCCCGTTCTGCGAGTCGGCTATGCGGCTGCGCCGCCGTTGCTCAACCGGCGTATCAGGGGAATCGAGAGCGCCATGCTTTTGATGGTGTCCCCGGTGCTCACGCATGCTGCCCGGCTCGTCCTGAAGCATCCCGACTTCGAAAGGCGGCTCCACGCGCTGCGGTGCGAGGCCGACCGCCGTGCGGGACAGGCGGCGACGATCCTGCCGGACGTGCGCGCGGCCGACATGACGGGTGGTATCGCCTGGATGCGACTTGGGAACGGCTGGCGGGCGGAGGACTTTGCGCAGGAGGCGGAACGCCTTGGAGTGCGGGTCAGTCCTTCGCGGCATTTCGCGGTCGATACGCGGGCCGCACCGGAAGCGGTCCGCATCTGCCTGGCCGCGGAGCCCGACGAGGGAAGGCTTGGCGAGGCGCTGGCGCGTCTCGCCTCGCTTGCCGGGCAGGCGGGTGAGCGTCCGCCCGTCGCACCCTGAGGGCAACGGGCGCGCATCATCCAGCTCAGCTCTTGCCGGTCAGCTTCCTCGCGACGTCGACGGCGAAATAGGTGAGGACGCCATCCGCGCCGGCCCGCTTGAAGGCCATGAGGCTTTCCAGCATCGCGCGTTCGCCGTCGAGCCAGCCGTTCTGCGCGGCGGCCTGGATCATCGCGTATTCGCCCGACACCTGGTAGGCGAACGTCGGGCGAACGAAAGTGTCCTTCACCCGGCGGATGATATCGAGATAGGGCAGGCCCGGCTTGATCATGACCATGTCCGCGCCCTCGGCGATGTCCAGTTCGACCTCGTGCAGGGCCTCGTCCGTGTTGGCGGGGTCCATCTGATAGGTGCGCTTGTCGCCGATCAGGGTCGCATTCGTGCCGACCGCGTCGCGGAACGGGCCGTAGAATGCGGAGGCGTATTTCGCCGCATAGGACATGATCTGAACGTCGTCGAAACCATTGGCGTCAAGCGCCGCGCGAATGGCGCCGATGCGGCCGTCCATCATGTCGGAAGGCGCGATGATGTTGCTGCCGGCCTCGGCCTGGAGGAGGGACTGTTCCACGAGCTGGCTGACGGTCTCGTCGTTGAGGATCGTCTCGCCGTCCATGAGCCCGTCGTGACCATGGCTGGTGTAGGGATCCAGCGCGACGTCCGTGACGATGCCGAGGGGAAGGTCCGCGTCACGGATTTCGCGACAGGCGCGGCAGACGAGATTCGCCGGGTTGAGTGCCTCTGAGCCTTCCGGATCGCGTCGGGCGGGATCGGTATTGGGGAAAAGCGCGATCGCGGGAATGCCGAGGTCGGCAGCGATGCGTGCCTGATCGGCTATCCTGTCGACGGAGTGACGAAACACGCCGGGCATGGAGGGCACGGGTTCCGTGACATTCTCGCCCTCGGTGACGAACAGCGGCCAGATCAGGTCGTCGACGGTCAGCGTGTTCTCGCGCACAAGGCGGCGCGACCAGTCGGTGCGGCGGTTTCGGCGCATTCGCCGGCCACCGAGAATGGTTTCGATCTGGAAAGCGGACTCGCCGCCGGCCGGGCGCTTGGGCGCGGTCATGTGGAAACTCCCGTCTTGGGCTGGACGTCATGATGTGGGGCGCGACCATAACACCGGCCGGGCTCCTGCCGAAAGCCGGACACTCGCCTGATTTGCCGACAGATTGACGCGGCAGCGGGGGACCGTTACCTCTCGGCTGCCGTCCGGAGGAAGCGACCCGCTCATGCGCGGCGCGGGAGCGGCCGAGCGCGACACGTTCGCGCGATGTGGGAGGATGGGCATGGATTTCACGCTCGGCGAGGACCAGCGCGCGTTTCAGGATGTCGCAAGGGCGTTTGCCCGCGACGAGATGGAGCCGAACGCGCGCGAGTGGGACGAGAAGTCCGTCTTTCCCGTGGAAACCCTCCGCAAGGCCGCCGAGCTGGGCTTCGGGGGCATATATGTCGGCGATGACGTCGGTGGTTCCGGGCTGACGCGGCTGGACGCGGCGGTGATATTCGAGGAGCTGGCCGGCGGCTGCACCTCCACCGCTGCCTATATTTCCATTCACAACATGGCCGCGTGGATGATCGACCGCTTCGGCAGCGCGGAACAGCGCGAGCGGTTCCTGCCCGCGCTCTGCACCATGGAGCACTTCGCGAGCTATTGCCTGACCGAACCCGGGTCCGGGTCCGACGCGGCGAGCCTGCGCACGCGCGCCGAACGGGACGGCGACCACTATGTGCTCAACGGCTCCAAGGCGTTCATCTCCGGCGGCGGCATGTCCGATGTCTATGTGGTCATGGTGCGCACCGGTGGCGACGGTCCCAAGGGCATTACCTGCCTCGTGGTCGAAAAGGACACCCCGGGCCTGTCGTTCGGCGCGCAGGAGGTGAAGCTTGGATGGAAGAGCCAGCCCACCGCCCAGGTGAACTTTTCCGACTGCCGGGTTCCCGTCGCAAACAGGATCGGGGAGGAAGGGCAGGGGTTCTCCATTGCCATGGCCGGGCTCGACGGAGGCCGTCTCAATATCGGCGCCTGTTCCCTCGGCGCGGCGCGGGCGTGCCTTGAGCGCTCGATCGAATATCTGAAGGAACGTCGTCAGTTCGGACGTGCGCTCGCCGAATTTCAGGCGCTTCAGTTCCGTCTCGCGGACATGGCGACGGAACTGGAGGCGGCACGCCTTCTTCTGCACAAGGCGGCGATTCACGTCGATGCCAAGGCGCCCGACGCCACTCGGCTCGCGGCCATGGCCAAGCGCAAGGCCACGGATGCAGGCTTCGAGATCGTCAACGAGGCGTTGCAGCTCCACGGTGGTTATGGCTATCTGCGCGACTATCCGGTCGAGCGCTTCCTGAGGGATGTTCGGGTGCACCAGATCCTTGAGGGAACCAACGAGATCATGCGGGTCATCATCGCTCGCGATCTTCTCAGGGATTGACTGTCCGGCGCCGCCGAGGGCGCTATTGCTTGAAGGGGTAGGCGGGAATGAGGCGTGGGCTGATTGTCGGACTTGTGGGCTGGCTCGTTGCAACGCTTCTGTTTCGTCTGTTCGGTCCCTGGTTCGTTCCCGCGGAAGGCGGGGCCTATCTGGTGGCGCTTCTGGCAGGCGGGTTTCTTGCCGGTGTCGTTGTGCTTTTCGCGGCGCGCTTTGTCTGCGAAGCGGGAAAGAGCGCGCGGTTCGCATTGGGCATTCTTGTCCCCGGACTTCTTGGCGATGCCGCCACAACCCTGGCTTTCCCGACCGTATTTCCCTCTATCCCGCCTGAGCGTGCGGCGTTGTTCGCCGCGATGATGCTGTGGGGCTACGGCCTCATCGCGACGGTGCTGGCGCTTTGGGGCGACAGGGTCGTAAGGTCTTCAAACGAATGAGGTCTCGATGAGCGAAGCTGAAATCCTGGTCGAGCGGCATGGCCGCGCCGGCATTCTCACGCTTAACCGGCCGAAGGCGCTCAACGCGCTGACGCCGGGCATGGTTGCTTCCCTGCGCGCCGCGCTGGAAGACTGGCGTGACGACGAGGCCGTTACGCGCGTGATCCTGCGGGCGGCCGGAGACAAGGCCTTCTGCGCCGGCGGCGACATCCGGCAGGTTTACGAGCAGGGCAAGGCGGGCGACCCGAAACAGGCGGAGTTCTTCGCCGACGAATACCGGCTCAACATCGCGATCAAGCGTTATCCCAAGCCGATTGTCTCCCTCATCGACGGTATTGTCATGGGTGGCGGCGTGGGTATCTCCGCGCACGGCAGCCACCGTGTCGGCTCCGAGCGCACGACATTCGCCATGCCGGAAACGGGCATCGGCTTCTTTCCCGACGTGGGAGGCAGTTACCTTCTGCCGCGGATGCCCGACGAGACGGGCATGATGCTGGCGCTTTCCGCCGGACGCCTGAAACAGGCGGACGCGCTGTGGACCGGCGTGCTGACCCATGCGGTCAACGCGGCCGATCTGGAAGCGCTGCAGGCGACCCTCTGCGAGGCCGACGACATCGACGCGGCACTTGCCGAAGCTGCCGGGCGGTGCGATCCCGGTCCGGCGCCACTTGCGGCACGGGCCGCGCGCATCAGCGAGATCTTTTCCGCGACATCGGTCGCCGCGATCCTCGCCGGGCTCGAGGCGGAAGCCGCGACCGCCGGCGAAAACGGCGAGTGGGCCGGCAAGGTTCTCGGCGCGATTTCCTCAAAGTCCCCGACGAGCCTCGAGATCTCCTTCGAGCAGCTTCGTCGCGGCGGCGCACTGGAGTTCGAGGACTGCATGACCATGGAGTTCCGGATCGTGAGCCGGATCCTCAAGGGGCATGACTTCTATGAGGGCGTGCGCGCGCTTATCGTCGACAAGGACAATCAGCCGGTCTGGCAGCCGTCCCGACTTGCCGATGTGGCCCGCGATGACGTACTTGCCCACTTCGAGGCGCCCGAGGGTGGCGACCTCGAAATTCGCTGAAACGGGCGAGGGGCGTGAAAGGAAACGAGCCGATGCTCGCGGATCTGCGCGACTACTGGAACAATCGCCCGGCATGGTCGACCGTGCTGGTCTGGTACCTGAGGGCGATGGCTATCCTGCTCATCGGTGGCGGGCTCATTCATTGGGCGCGCATCGTGGGGCTGGTGCCCTGGCGCGGAGTCTGGTTCTGGGACATGCCGGTCGAGTGGCAAGCGGCGACGGTTTTCTTCGCCGTGCTCGACTTGGTGGCGGCGATCGGCCTCTGGCTTGCTGTCTCGTGGGGGGCAGTCATGTGGCTGCTGCGCGCGCTGACCCAGGTCGTGATGCATTCGGCCTTCTCCGACATCTACGGACGCAGGCCCTACGAGATAGCTTTCTATCTCTGCACGATCGCGATCTATCTGGTCGTGCTGTGGCTCGCCGACCGCGAGCAAAGACGTTAGCGACGCTCCCTTGCGTGCTCGGGGGCGCGCAAGGGAGCGGTAATGCCGAAAGGCCCGCATGACGGGCCGCACAAGGGAGTGAGACGCATGGCTAGGATCGGATTCGTCGGACTGGGCAACATGGGCGGGCCGATGGCCGCCAATCTCGTCAAGGCCGGCCACGAGGTGAAGGGGCTCGACCTTTCCGATGAGGCGCGCGCAAGGCTTGCGGAAGCCGGCGGCACGCCGGTGACGAGCATCGCTGAGATGGCCGCCGATGCGGAGGTCATCGTCACGATGCTTCCGGCCGGCGCCCATGTGCGCAAGGTATATGGCGACGAGGACGGCATCTTCGCCCATGCGAAGGCTGGAACGCTTCTGATCGACAGCTCCACGATCGACGTGGACAGCGCCCGCGCGGTCGCCGAGGGCGCCAGGGCCGCGGGCATGGCCATGGTGGACGCGCCGGTTTCCGGTGGCGTTGGCGGTGCCACGGCCGGGACGCTGACGTTCATGGTGGGCGGTCCGGACGAGGCGTTCGAGGCGGCCAGGCCCTATCTCGACGTGATGGGCAAGACGATCGTTCATGCCGGCGGACCGGGCAACGGCCAGGCCGCCAAGATCTGCAACAACATGCTGCTCGGCATTTCCATGATCGGCGTGTGCGAGGCGTTCGTTCTGGCCGAGCGACTCGGTCTCGATCACCAGAAGCTCTACGACATTTCCTCCACAGCCTCGGGCCAGTGCTGGTCGCTGACGAGCTACTGCCCCGTTCCGGGACCGTTGCCGGCCTCGCCCGCCAACCGCGACTACCAGCCCGGTTTCGCGGCGGCGATGATGCTCAAGGACCTGAAGCTCGCCCAGGAGGCGGCCAGCACCTCCGGGGCGTCCACGCCGCTCGGGGCGGAGGCTGCCGCGCTTTACAACATGTTCTGCAATGCGGGCGAGGGCGGAACGGACTTCTCGGGCATCATCCGTTTCCTGCGCGGCGCGCAGGAGGGATAGGGCGGGAAACGCCGGATCAGGTGCCCGAAAGGGTTGCGCTTGCTACAGCCGGGTCCCGACGGGATCCGGCTGTCTTTTCAAGGTTCGGGCACCTTCTCATGGTAAATTCGAGGTAAATCGACCCATCCTGCAACGCATTTGCGCGTTAACCTGAGATTTAGTCTCCTTTTTAAGCGGATTTTAGAGGCCTCCGGCTACATTGCTCCTCAAGGTGACAAAAAACGCACCGCAAACAATACATGAGGCGCAAACAATGTTGACGGCAAATAAGGCGGCTGAAGCTGTTACGCAGGCCGAAGACGGAGACGACATCAAGCCGTTGTACCTGGAGGCACTGACGCTCGTCGAGCGTCTGCATCGCCGGTTGCTTGATGTCATCAAGGACGAGTTCGACCGTGAAGGTCGCAATGACGTGAACAGCGTGCAGGCACTGCTGCTGTTCAACATCGGCGACGCCGAGCTGACCGCTGGCGAGCTGCGCACGCGTGGCTACTATCTCGGGTCCAACGTGTCCTACAATCTGAAGAAGCTTGTGGACATGGGCTTCATCCATCACCGCCGCTCGCGTACCGACCGTCGTTCGGTCCGCGTCAGCCTGACGGACAAGGGCCTGGATGTGGCGCGCAAGGTGGCGGCCCTCTACGAGCGGCACATGCTGTCGGTCGAGCAGGTGGGCGAGATCGGCCCGGACGACTTCAAGGTCCTCAACCGCTCGCTGCGTCGCCTGGAGCGTTTCTGGACCGACCAGATCCTCTACCGGCTCTGATACGTCGCTTCCGCGAGAGTGGAACATGACGTGCTCACCAACGGGTCGCCCCGATCGACGGGGTGGCCCGTTGTGCTTTTCCGGTGGCGTTCAATGGTGTGTTCCGATGCCGTACGGCGCCGGATATGCGTGTGGGACATGAATGCGCCACATTGGAGTGCATATGGACATGGAGAAATTGACGCAGCGCCCCTGCGCCGCGTTGGCCCGTTTCCGGTGTTTCCGATTGCTGTCCGGGCGGGCCTGCAGCGCGCGTGATTGTTTGTTAAGGTCATCACGCTACGCCTGATGTCATTCTTCCGACTGGGCAATCCGGATGCGGGAACGCGTCCGGCACGGCGACGAGACTGGAGTGGACGTGGTGGGAACTGGACGAGGCCTGACCTTCGAAGCGCGCAAGGGCGCGCGCAGCCTTGCACGCAAGACCATGGTTCTTGCATCGGTGGTCGCGGGCGTTGCCGTCGGCCAGGCCCCGTGGGGCACGGCATCCGCGCAGACTGCGCTGCAGGGAATCATCCAGCAGAACCAGCAGCGGGTCGAGTGGCGTGACCAATTCGACACGATGACGATGCGCAGCCTTCAGTCGGTCGAATCCTCCTATCCGACCCTGTCGCCGGATACGGCCTCCTATGTGGAGACCGCGATCCAGCGATACACGGCAATCGTCCAGCAGGGCGGGTGGAACAGTGTATCCAGCGGTCGCAAGGCCATGCGGCTCGGCGCGCGCGAGGACAATGTCGTGTCCCTGCGCCGCAGGCTGATGGTTTCGGGCGACCTCGAGCAGACGGCCGGCCTGTCGAGCACCTTTGATTCCTATGTCGACGCCGCCGTGCGCCGTTTCCAGATCCGGCACGGGCTGACACCGGACGGCGTCGTGGGCAAGTCGACCATCGAGGCGCTGAACGTTCCGGCCCAGGTGCGCCTGTCCCAGCTCGAGACCAACCTGGTGCGCCTGCGTTCCATGTCGGGCTTTCTCGGCGACCGCTACGTGATGGTCAACATTCCCGCCGCCGAGATCGAGGCGGTGGAGAACGGGCGCGTGCGGTCGCGCCATACGGCTGTCGTCGGCAAGATCGACCGCCAGACGCCGATCCTGAATTCCTCGATCTACGAGCTGAATTTCAATCCCTACTGGACGGTGCCCGTTTCGATCATCCGCAAGGACCTCATCCCGAAGATGAAGCAGGACCCCGAGTACCTGCAGAAGAACCGGATCCGCATCTTCGACTGGAAGGGCAACGAGCTGTCCTGGCAGCAGATCGACTGGAACACGGACGAGGCGACCAAGTACCAGTTCCGGCAGGAGCCGGGCGAGATCAACTCGCTGGGGTCGGTGCGCATCAATTTCCACAACAAGCACCAGGTCTATCTGCACGACACGCCGTCCAAGTCGCTGTTCGGCTCCGACTATCGCTTCCATTCCTCGGGCTGCGTGCGCGTGCAGAACGTGCGCGAGCTGATCACGTGGCTTCTGGCCAGCACCACGCCGGACTGGAACCGGGCCCGTGTGGACCAGACGATCCGCTCCGGCGAGCGTGAGGACGTGAAGCTTCAGTCCAAGATCCCGATCTACATGACCTACATCACTGCCTGGGCGACCGCCGAGGGCGTGGTGCATTTCCGCGATGACATCTACGACCGCGACGGCTACGGCCTGACGGGGCCGGAGACGGGAGTCGCCTTGCAGTGACGGCGTCCGGCCCGCGTGGTGAGGTCTATTTCGAATTTCAGGCGCTCGGACGTCAGGTCAAGGTCACGGCAATCGACGCCGGCAGCGGCGTCGAGGTCGTGGTGATCGGGCCGGTGCAGGCAAGTCGCGCCGATCTCCAGCAGCTTGCCATGCGCAAGCTGCAGAGGAGGCTCGCCGGCGAATCCTGATCGGCGACGATTGCCGCCGGATGTCTGTTCCTTTTGCGTTCACGATGGGTTGAAGATCCGCTTCTCCGGGCCAGATGGCCGGGGGAGGGCGTTTTCGCGCGCCTGAATGCCGGCAATTTGCCTTGGTTCACCCTGGAGCCTGTGCTATTTGCGGAGCCCCTGCACCGGGTTACGGGGTGCGTCGAGGCAGCCATCCGCGGATGGTCCCGACCGGTGGCGGGAACGGGCAGTTGGACAGGCGATCGCTCGAACGGACGATCGTGCAACGGCGGACCGGACCTCAGGGGGCCGGAAGCCGTCGTGACGGGCCCGGTAAGCGGCGCAGGCCGGTTTCTTTGACTTCAGGATGCGAGAGGGACCCGACGATGTCGATCACTGATACCACGCTCGACACGCCGATTTATCCGGATTTCTTTACCCGCGCGCTCAACGACGCCGATCCGGAGATCACCGACGCGATTTCGCGTGAACTGGGTCGCCAGCGAAACGAGATCGAGCTTATCGCCTCGGAAAACATCGTTTCGCGCGCCGTGCTCGAGGCACAGGGCACGATCCTCACCAACAAGTATGCCGAGGGCTATCCGGGCAAGCGCTACTATGGCGGCTGCGAGTATGTCGACGTCGTCGAGACGCTGGCCATCGAGCGCGCCAAGACGCTTTTCGGCGCGTCCTTCGCCAACGTGCAGCCGAACTCGGGCAGCCAGATGAACCAGGCCGTGTTCCTGGCGCTGCTGCAGCCGGGTGACACCTTCATGGGCCTCGACCTGAATTCGGGCGGTCACCTGACGCATGGTTCGCCGGTGAACATGTCGGGCAAGTGGTTCAACGTGGTGTCCTACGGTGTGCGTGCCGACGACCACATGCTCGACATGGACGACATCGCCCGCAAGGCCGAGGAGCACAAGCCGAAGCTCATCATCGGCGGCGGCACGGCCTATTCGCGCACATGGGACTGGAAGCGCCTTCGCGAGATTGCCGATTCCGTCGGGGCGTACCTGATGGTCGACATGGCGCATATCGCGGGCCTCGTGGCCGGCGGCGCGCATCCCTCGCCGATCCCCCATGCCCATGTGGTCACCACCACCACGCACAAGTCGCTTCGCGGCCCGCGCGGCGGCCTGATCCTGACCAACGACGAGGCAATCGCCAAGAAGGTGAACTCGGCGGTGTTCCCGGGTCTGCAGGGCGGTCCGCTGATGCACGTGATCGCGGCCAAGGCCGTCGCCTTCGGCGAGGCGCTGCGTCCCGAGTTCAAGACCTATGCCCAGTCGGTGGTCGCCAACGCCAAGGCGCTTGCCGAAAGCCTGAAGGCGCAGGGGCTCGACATCGTGTCCGGCGGCACGGACAACCACCTCATGCTGGTGGATCTGCGGCCGAAGAACGCCACCGGCAAGAAGGCCGAGGCGGCGCTCGGGCGGGCCAACATCACCTGCAACAAGAACGGCATTCCCTTCGACCCGGAGAAGCCGTTCGTCACGTCGGGCATTCGCCTCGGCACGCCGGCCGGCACCACGCGCGGCTTCGGCCAGGCGGAATTCCGCGAGATCGGCGAGCTTATCGGCGAGGTGCTTGACGGCCTGCGTTCGTCGAACAGCGAGGACGGCAATGCCGAGGTCGAGGCGCGGGTGAAGCAGAAGGTCATCGCCCTGACCGACCGCTTCCCGATCTACCCGACGCTTTAGGAATACGGATGAAGGGCCGGTTCCTCCGGCCCTTTCCATGACATCGTCAGGTCCGGGTACGCCCGGACCTTTCGAGTGGAGCTCGAACCACGCATGAAATGCCCCTATTGCGGTTGTGACGACACGCAGGTGAAGGATTCGCGTCCCACGGAGGACAACACAGCGATCCGTCGCCGGCGTGTGTGTGGGGAGTGCGGAGGACGGTTCACCACCTTCGAGCGGATTCAGCTTCGCGAACTGACGGTGATTAAGAACAACGGTCGCCGCGTTCCCTTCGATCGCGACAAGCTCGACCGATCGATCCGCATCGCCACGCGCAAGCGGCCTGTCGACCCCGATGCGCTTGAGCGCATGGTCAGCGGCATCGTGCGCCAGCTTGAGAGCTCCGGTGAGAGCGATATTCGCGCGGCCGATATCGGCAATCTCGTGATGGAGGGGCTCAAGACCCTCGACGACGTGGCCTACGTGCGCTTTGCCTCCGTTTACAAGAACTTCCGGGAAGCCAGGGATTTCGAGGCGCTTCTCGACGAGCTGAGCGGGCCGGAGGCGCCGCCCGCTCGCGAAAGCTGACCGGCGGGCAAAACGTTGAGTGAAACGAACGCACGGGACGATGCCCGGTTCATGGCCGCAGCGGCCGCCTATGCACGCAGGGGACTTGGCAAGGTCTGGCCCAATCCGGCGGTCGGCGCGATCATCGTGCGTGACGACGGAGACGGGCCGCGCGTCGTCGGGCGCGGCAACACCCAGCCGCCGGGCGGACCTCATGCCGAGGTCGTCGCCCTTCGCCAGGCCGCAGATCTTGCCCGTGGCGCCACCTGCTACGTGACGCTCGAGCCCTGCTCGCACCAGGGTCGCACGGGACCGTGCGCCGTCGCGCTCGCCGAGGCCGGCGTGAAGCGTGTGGTGATCGGCCTGCTTGATCCCAATCCGCGCGTGGCCGGGCGCGGCGTGTCCATGCTCGAGGCCGGTGGTGTCGAGGTCTGTGTTGCCAGCGGCGAGGCTGCAAGGCTCGCGGCGGAGCTGCACGCGGGCCACGTGCGCCGCGTTACCGACGGGCGCCCCCATGTCATTCTGAAGCTTGCGGTCTCCAGGGACGGGTACATCGGCCGTCCCGGAAACGGGCAGGTCCTGATCACCGGCGAGGACGTGTTCCGCCGTGTCCACGTCTTGCGCGCCGAGTGCGACGGGATTCTCGTCGGCATAGGAACCGTTCTCGAGGACGACCCCAGTCTGTCGTGCCGGCTGCCGGGGCTCACGCATCGCTCCCCGGTGCGGGTGGTGCTCGATACCGAGGCGCGGCTGCCGCTTTCCTCGACGCTGGTGAAGACGGCGGAGAGCATTCCCGTGTGGGTCGTGGTGGGGGCGGATGCCGATCCCGAGCGCCTTGAGGCGCTGACGGCGGCCGGCTGCATGCTCATTCGCCTTGCACGGCCGGAAGGCCAGCGTCTCGATCCCCATGCGGTCATGCGGGCGCTCGGACAGCGCGGTCTGACACGATTGCTGGTCGAGGGTGGGGCAGGGGTTGCCAGATCGCTGATGGATGCCGATCTGGCGGATGAGATCTGCATCTCGCGCGGCGATGTGGAGATTGGCGACGGAGGATTGCGTCCTTTCGTCGACCGGGACCTGTCGCTTGTCGCGGACCTTGGGCGCCATGAACTCGGGTTTGCCTTTCCCGCGGGGCGGGACACCATGATGCGTTACGTGCGCAAGAGGAGCTGAGCCATGTTTACCGGCATCGTCACCGACATCGGCCGCATCGAGTCGGTGGAGAAGATCCCGGCCGGGCTGCGGACCCGGATCGCGACAGCCTACGACCCCGCAACCATCGAGATCGGCGCGTCGATTGCCTGTGCCGGCGTGTGTCACACGGTGACGGCGAAGGGCGGAAACGGCTGGTTCGAGGTGGAATCGGCCGCCGAGACGCTGCGCCTTACCACGGTGCGGGACTGGGCGACGGGCGACCGGGTCAACCTGGAACGATCGCTGAAGATCGGCGACGAGCTCGGCGGACACATCGTGCAGGGGCATGTCGATGGCGTTGCGGAGATCCTGGAGCGTGTCGACCACCCGGACAGCGTGTTCTTTCGCTTTCGCGCCCCGGCCGAATGCGCGCCCTTCATAGCGAAGAAGGGCGGCATCGCGCTGGACGGCGCCTCTCTCACGGTCAATGACGTCGAGGGGGACACCTTCACCGTGTTCCTGATCCCGCACACGCTGTCCGCCACCACCTGGGCCGAGCGCAAGGCGGGCGACAAGGTGAATCTCGAGGTGGACATGATGGCGCGCTATGCCGCGCGGCTCGCGGAATACCGCTGAGGCGTCGCTGCAAACCGGCCCGCCCGCCGGCGCATGGCCGGGCGGCGCAATCTGGTCTGGACAAATGGCCGGCGTCGTGGTTCCTACCCGCACCTTGCCCTCCGGAACGATCCCGACGCGCGCCCTCGTGGCGCGATCCGCGTTGTTCCCCCAGGGCCCCGATCCTCGCGTGCCGCCTTGCGGACGCCCAAGACAAAGCAGGGAAGACCTCCAATGTCCGCTCCCAAGATCCTTGTCATCGACGCGCGCTTCTACGATGACATTTCCGACGCGCTGGTGAAGGGCGCCATGGCTGTCCTGGAGACCGCCGGCGCCGATGTGACCCGCGTGTCCGTGCCCGGCGTTCTGGAAATTCCGGCCGCACTTGCCATGGCGCTTGCCGCGATGGACGGGGGCGATGCCGACTACGACGGCTTTGTGCTGCTCGGCTGTGTCATTCGCGGCGAGACGACCCATTACGACATCGTCGCCAATGAGTCGGCACGCGCCGTGATGGAGCTGACCATCGATGCCGCGCTGCCGGTGGGCAATGGCATTCTCACGGTCGAGAACGACGAGCAGGCGTGGGCGCGGGCCGATCCCGCGCGCAAGGACAAGGGCGGGGCCGCTGCCCGTGCCGCCCTCGACATGATCGACGTGCGCGACCGTCTCGGAGCCTGACCCCATGACGGACGACCGCACCCCGGCGCGCCCGGAACGGGCCATCAAACCGGCAAACAAGCGTGGCGCCGCCCGTCTCGGCGCCGTGCAGGCGCTTTATCAGATGGATGTGGGCGGCTCCATGCTCGCCGACGTCCTGGCCGAGTTCGAGGCATTCCGCCTTGGAAGCGAGCTTGACGGCGAGCAGTACCGGGAAGCGGATCCGGCGTGGTTCCGCGATCTGGTGAAGGGCGTCGTGGCCGAGCAGCGTCGCCTCGATCCCGAAATCCACCGGGCACTCGTTGCCGGCTGGCCGCTGAAGCGGATCGACACCACCCTTCGCGCAATTCTGCGCGCCGGGGCCTACGAGCTCATGTGCATGACGATCGTGCCCGCCCGCGTCGTCATCAGCGAGTACATCGACGTCGCGCGTGCCTTCTACGAGGGCGACGAGCCGCGCATGGTCAATGGCGTGCTCGACCGGATCGCCCATACGCATCGTGCAGAGGAGTTCGGCGCTGCCGCCCAGGCAGGGAATGCCGTGGCGGGGCAGAGCGAGGGCAACAACGACGGGCCGGCCGGGAACTGATTTCCCGGCCTATGGCTGCCATCACACATTCGATAGTTTCGATATGAAATGCTGGTCAGGCATGGGGCGGGCAGGATAGGCTCTCGCTCCTGCCTGACGAGTCGTTGCGACTCGCTTTCTCGTTGCGATGCCGGCTGTCTTCCGTCGGCGACCCGGGGACTTCCAGCATGAGCCAGATTGAAGCCGGCGCGGACGACGCGCCTCTCGTGGACGACCGTCTTGCACGGCGAAACGCCGTTCTGCTTGCCTCCGCGCAGGCGCTTGGCGGCGCCTCGGCGTCGATCGTGATCGCCTCGGGATCGCTGGTGGGCGCCGGTATGCTGGGCGCGGATAAGTCGCTGGCGACGGTGCCCGTCTCCTGTTTCGTGCTGGGCACGGCCTTCGGGACGCTTCCCGCCGGGGCGATCATGCAGCGGTTCGGGCGCAGGGCAGGGTTCTGCGGTGCGGCGGTTCTTGGTGTCGCTGGTGGACTGTTGTCCGCCTTCGCCATTTTCCAGGCGAGCTTCCTGCTTTTCTGCCTGGGCACCATGGCCAGCGGCTTTGTCTCGGCCTTCGTGCAGCAATACCGGTTCGCCGCCGCCGATACCGCGAGCGACGGCTACCGCCCCAAGGCGATTTCCTTCGTGCTCGCTGGCGGTGTTCTCGCCGGAATCATTGGTCCGCAGACGGTGATCAACACGGCGGACCTGTTCGCGCCGATCCTCTTCGCGGGCACATACGTGGCGCAAGCGTGTCTCTCGCTGATCAGCCTCTTCATCCTGGCATTCCTGTGGATCCCGCGCCCGCCACGTGGTGGCGGAGCACGCGGCGACGTCCGCCCGCTCGGCGAAATCATGGCGCAACCGCGCTTTATCGTGTCCGCGGCCTGCGCCATCACCTCCTATGCGCTGATGAGTCTGGTGATGACCGCGACGCCGCTCGCCATGATCGGCTGCGGTCTGACGCAGGCCGACGCCGCCCATGCGATCCAGTGGCATGTTCTGGCCATGTTCGGCCCGAGCTTCTTCACCGGGCATCTGATCGCGCGTTTCGGGCGCGAGCGTATCGTCATCGTCGGTCTGGCTCTGCTTGCCGGCTGTGCGGCGGTGGCGCTCAGCGGCGTCGAGGTGGGTCACTTCTGGACGGCGTTGATCCTGCTCGGTCTTGGCTGGAACTTCGGGTTCATCGGCGCGACCGCCATGCTGGCGGATGCCTATCGCCCGCAGGAGCGCAACAAGGTGCAGGCGGTCAATGATTTCCTGGTTTTCGGCTTCGTTGCGTCCGCCTCCTTCTCGTCCGGCGCGCTGCTGCAGGCGTATGGCTGGTCGACCGTGAACACCCTCGTGTTCCCCTTCACACTGCTCTGCCTTGGCCTCATCGCCTGGCTGGTGATGGCCGAGCGGGCGCAGAGCCGCCTTTGATCGGCGGCCCGAGTCGCGCCATGTCCGAAAGGCGCGGCTCGATCGGAGAGGTGTCCATTGCGATCTGACGCGCCCTTTCCCGGGCGCCTTCGCCGTCGCTGTCGATTTCGCGGACGACGGTGCGAAAATCTTGCGCGCTGCGATGCCGCTCGTGATGCGGCGCGGTAAGTCGTTGGCGTGACGAAGAGACGGGCACGTCGGCTGGAATGCTCGCGTTGCGGGAAACGATTTTCGTAAGCGCAACCAGCTCTCTTTCCCTGCGTCGGGAGAGGTGACGCAGCGGCGAACTGAAACGGCGGCTTGACGCGGGACGCAGGCACGATACCGTCAAGGGGCGTGGGCCCGAAAACCACAACAAAACGGGCCCTTCCCGCGTCTCCGTCCGGAGCGCGTCCTTCACTGGGGGGAAGAATGCTCGAACTAGCTCTCGTGATCGTATGTGGGTTGCTGTCCATCGCCTATGGCGTGTGGGCGGTGGGGTCCGTCATGGCGGCCGATGCGGGCAATGCCAGGATGCAGGAAATCGCCGGCGCCATTCAGGAAGGGGCGCAGGCCTATCTCAACCGCCAATACACGACGATCGGCATCGTCGGTGTCGTCATCTTCGTTCTCGTGGCCCTGCTGCTCGGCATTCTGGTCGCGATCGGTTTCGCGATCGGTGCCGTGCTCTCGGCTGCCGCCGGCTACATCGGAATGCATGTCTCCGTCAGGGCCAATGTGCGCACGGCGCAGGCGGCCAGCACCTCGCTTGCCGCGGGACTCGAGATCGCCTTCCGGTCCGGCGCGGTCACCGGCCTGCTCGTGGCCGGGCTCGCGCTTCTGGGCGTTGCGGTCTATTTCGCGATCCTCACCGCGGGGCTCGGTTACGATCCGCAGAGCCGCACGGTTATCGATGCGCTTGTCGCGCTCGGCTTCGGTGCGTCGCTGATCTCCATCTTCGCCCGACTCGGGGGCGGCATCTTCACCAAGGGGGCCGATGTGGGCGGTGATCTCGTCGGCAAGGTCGAGGCGGGGATTCCCGAGGACGATCCGCGCAACCCGGCCACCATCGCCGACAACGTGGGCGACAATGTCGGCGATTGCGCCGGCATGGCGGCGGACCTGTTCGAGACCTATGCGGTGACGGTCGTAGCCACCATGGTGCTCGCCTCGATCTTCTTCACCGGAGCGACGGCGGTGACGCTGATGCTGCTGCCGCTGGTGATCGGCGGCGCCTGCGTGGTGACGTCGATCATCGGGACGTTCTTCGTCAAGCTGGGCTCCGGCAACTCGATCATGGGGGCGCTCTACAAGGGCTTCGTGGCCACGGCCGTCCTGTCCGCGGTGGTGCTGCTGCTGATCGTGTTCTTCTGGCTCGGCTTCTCCAGCGAGTTCACGACCGCCGGCGGCACGGTCTTCACCGGCGCGCACCTGTTCTTCTGCGGCCTGATCGGACTGGTGGTGACCGGCCTCATCATCTGGGTGACGGAGTACTACACCGGAACCGACTACCGTCCGGTGCGCTCCATCGCGCAGGCCTCGGTCACGGGCCATGGCACCAACGTCATCCAGGGGCTTGCGATCTCGCTCGAGGCGACCGCGCTTCCCGCGATCATCATCATCGCCGGCATTCTGGGCGCCTACGGCATGGCCGGACTGTTCGGCATCGCCATCGCGGTGACGACCATGCTGGCGCTCGCGGGCATGGTCGTGGCGCTCGATGCCTTCGGTCCGGTGACCGACAATGCCGGCGGCATCGCAGAAATGGCGGGACTGCCGAGCGAGGTGCGTGTCACCACCGACGCGCTGGACGCGGTCGGCAACACCACCAAGGCGGTGACCAAGGGCTATGCGATCGGGTCGGCGGGCCTTGGCGCGCTGGTGCTTTTCGCCGCCTACACGGAGGATCTCAAGTTCTTCGCCAGCCGCGCGGAACCCGGTTCCTTCTTCGATGGCGTGAGCGTCGATTTCTCGCTGTCGAATCCCTATGTGGTCGTCGGCCTGCTGTTCGGCGGTCTTCTGCCCTATCTCTTCGGCGGCATTTCCATGACCGCCGTGGGACGGGCGGCCGGAGCCGTGGTGGAGGAAGTCCGCCGCCAGTTCCGCGAGAAGCCCGGCATCATGGAAGGCACCGAGAAGCCCGACTACGGGCGGGCCGTGGACATGCTCACCAAGGCGGCGATCCGTGAGATGATCGTGCCGTCGCTGCTGCCTGTCCTGTCGCCGATCGTGGTGTATTTCGTCATCGCCGCGATCGCGGGCAAGTCGCAGGGCTTTGCGGCCCTCGGCGCCATGCTGCTCGGCGTGATCGTCACGGGTCTCTTCGTCGCCATCTCCATGACCGCCGGCGGCGGGGCGTGGGACAATGCCAAGAAGTCCTTCGAGGATGGCTTCGTCGACAAGGACGGCGTGCGCCACGAAAAGGGGTCCGAGGCGCACAAGGCGTCCGTGACCGGTGACACCGTGGGTGACCCTTACAAGGACACCGCCGGCCCGGCGGTGAACCCGATGATCAAGATCACGAACATCATTGCGCTTCTGCTGCTTGCGGTGCTCGCGCATTCATGACCGTGCGGGGCCGGGCGACCGGCCCCTCGCCATGCGAGCGGACCATCCATCCGCCAAATACGAAACGGGCGCGGAAGGAGATCCTTCCGCGCCCGTATTGATCTTGCCCTTGCGCCGGTGCGCGTGCCTCAGAGGTTCAGGCTCGGGTTCTTCGCGCCGCGCAGGATCTGCGTCAGGAAGCCGTAGTCGGAGCCGCCGGTGCGCGTCTTGCGCGTCAGGATGTCGACGACCTTGCCATCCTCGAGGCTGTAATACGCGGTGTCGCGCACGAATCCGTCCTCGTCGAAATAGATTGCCACGACGCGCCGCTCGACCACCTCGGGCGAGAAGAAGGCCGTCGTCTCGTTGGTCTGCGAGATGTAGTAGTAGGCGTCGCCGCCGAGGCGCGAGACCGTCGAGGGCGAGCCAAGCAGCAGCTCCACCTGCTCGCGGCTCGAGCCGACCTGGATCTCGCGAACGCGATCGGTCGACAGAACGCTGCCGTGCTGGAGCGTCGTGGTGAAACAGCCGCCAAGCGGCAGGGCAAGGGTGTCCGCCAGCAGGATCCCGCGAAGCCTGTTCTTCATCAATGCGTGTCCCGTTCGTTCGTCGTTCCAGGCAGTGCCGACCCGGCTTATCCCCGTATCGTGCGGATGCCCGGACGCGCGTCCTTGGCAAAGTCCCTAACCTGCGCTAGGCCACTTGGCAACCGTCGTGCGGAGGGCTTCTCCCAAGGGAAGCGCGCCGCACGACCCGTGAAGCGGGCGAGGTCACCCCGGACCCGGCCCGCGTTCGCCCCTCGTCACCCGATCCGGAGCGCAAGAGCCCATGGTGTTCGGACTGTTCAGGCGCAGCCTGCCCAAACAGGTCGCAGCCGCTTACACGCAGATCGTGGCACAGGCGCGGCAGCCGCATTTCTACAGCGATCTCGGCGTGCCCGACACGCTCGATGGCCGCTTCGAGATGGTGTCGCTGCACACGATCCTCGTGCTCGACAGGCTGCGGGGGGAAAAGGGGCGCAACGCGGCCTTCGCCCAGGACCTGTTCGACTTCTTCTTCGCGGACATGGACAGCTCGCTGCGCGAAATGGGCGTGGGCGACACATCCGTTCCCAAGAAGATCAAGAAGATGGCCGAGGCCTTCTACGGCCGGGCGGCCGCGCTGGCCGCGGCCCTGGCGGAGGACGGGCGCCAGCCGCTGGTCGACATGCTGTCGCGCAACGTCTATCCGGATGAACCGGATCCGCTTGCCGTCGCGGCCCTTGCCGCCTATGTGCGCTCGGTGGCCGAAACGCTTGCTGCCCAGCCGGTGGCCGAAATCATGGATGGCGCGCCCGCCTGGCCGGATGCCACCCTGTTCACTCGTGAAGGAGCCAACCGGTGAGCGATATCGCTTTTCCGCTGCATCATTCCGTCGACGCCGTGTTGCCCGCCGGCAAGCCGCGCGAACTGACGATTGCCCCGGGGCAGGAGGATCTGGCCCGCATCGCAGAGGCCTACGGGCTTTTGGGGCTGCGCGATCTGGTCGCCGATCTCACCCTGTATCCGTTCCGCCGTGACGGCGTGCGCGTGGCCGGTCACCTCACCGCAATCGCGACGCAGGCCTGTGTCGTGACGCTTGCTCCGGTCGAGCAGCCCATCGACGAGACGTTCGAGGTTCGTTTCGACCCTTCGGCGCGGCGCATGAACGAGGGCGACGAGATCGAGATCGACGCGCTTGGCGAGGATCCGCCCGAGCCGCTCGAGGGGGGACGCATCGACCTGGGAGCCGTGATCTGCGAGCAGTTCGCGCTGGCACTCGATCCGTTCCCGAAAGCACCGGATGCCGAGGTTCCGGAGGCGTATCGGCCGCCGGAGGAGGGGGACGAGGATCCCGACGACAAGCCGCCGTCTCCCTTTGCCAAGCTTGCGCAATTGCGCAAGGACAAGGACTGAACCCTGCAGGCGACCGTTTCGGCGTGCGGGAGAAAGCTGTTGTCACGGCGGCCCAAACGGGTATGTTCCCGAACGCTTCCCGTGGTGTGCAGGGTCTCTCGCGAGCCTGACTCCGGTGAGTGCCTTGCGGACGGATACCGGCGGGGCAGGGGACACGCGGCGCTTTTCGCGCGGCGGTGAACGCAAGTAAGAGTGGCCGGTGCGGAAACGGGCGGATCGCCGGAGTGGCCGGACCTGATCCCCGCTCTGGTTGGCGACGGGGCTCCAGAAAACGCGGACGATGGCGCAAACGGTTCGAATTTCACTAGATGCGATGGGTGGCGATCGCGGTGCCGAAGTGGTGGTGCCGGGTGCCGCACTGGCGCTTGAGCGTCGTCCCGACATCGCTTTCTCTCTTTACGGCGACAGTGCCGTCGTGGGGCCGCTTCTGGAGCGCTACCCGACGCTGAAGGCCGCCTCGACGCTGCATCACTGCGAGGTCGCGGTGGGCATGGACGCCAAGCCGAGCCAGGCGCTGCGCCAGGGGCGCTGGAAGTCCAGCATGTGGCGCGCCATCGAGGCGGTGAAGACCGGACATGCGGATGTGACGGTTTCGGCCGGCAACACCGGCGCGCTGATGGCCATGTCCAAGTTCTGCCTGCGCACCATGGCCAATATAGAGCGCCCGGCGATCGCGGCGATCTGGCCGACGGCGCGGGGCGAGTCGATCGTGCTGGACGTGGGCGCGACCATCGGGGCCGATGCGCAGCAGCTTATCGATTTCGCGTTGCTCGGTGGCGCGATGGCGCGTGTTCTCTTCTCCATCGAGCGTCCGACCGTCGGTCTGCTCAACATCGGCGTGGAGGAGGTGAAGGGCCTTGAGGAAGTGCGCACGGCGGGGCGCCTTCTGCGCGAGGCGAACATGCGCACGCTGACCTACGCCGGCTTCGTCGAGGGCGACGACCTGGGCAAGGGCACGGTCGACGTGGTGGTGACGGAAGGCTTTGCCGGCAACATCGCGCTCAAGACGGCCGAGGGAACGGCCAAGCAGATCGGCGGCTACCTGCGTTCGGCCATGAACCGGACCTGGCGCGCGCGGCTGGGCTACCTGCTCGCCAAGGACGCCTTCGACCGGCTGCGGGAGAAAATGGACCCGCGCAACGTCAACGGCGGCGTTTTCCTCGGGCTCAACGGCATCGTCATCAAGAGCCATGGCGGCACCGACCCGGAAGGCTTCGCGGCCGCGGTCGAGCTTGCCTACGACATGGCCCGCAACGATCTGATGCACAAGATTTCGAATGATTTGAAGCACTACCATCGCGGCCGGTTCAGTGGCCGTGACGGATCGGAAGGTGATCTGTGACAGTCAAGCGTTCCATTATCCTGGGTACCGGCAGCTATGTTCCCGAGCGCCGCCTTACCAACAGCGACCTCGCCGAAATGGTTGATACCTCGGACGAATGGATCGTTCAGCGCACCGGCATCCGTGCTCGTCATATCGCCGCCGAAGGCGAGCTGACGTCGGATCTGGCGGTCAAGGCCGCCAGGCGCGCGCTCGATGCCAGCGGCCTTGAGCCGGGCGACATCGACATGATCGTCCTGGCCACGGCGACACCGGACAACACCTTTCCCGCGACCGCCGTCACCGTGCAGCACAAGCTCGGCATTTCCTCCGGCTTCGCCTTCGATGTTCATGCCGTGTGTTCCGGGTTCGTCTATGCGGTCGCCACCGTCGATGCCTATCTGCGTGGCGGCATGGCCAAGCGCGCGCTGGTGATCGGCGCGGAGACCTTCTCGCGCATTCTCGACTGGGAGGATCGCACCACCTGCGTTCTCTTTGGCGACGGTGCCGGCGCGATCGTGATGGAGGCGAGCGAGGTGGCGGACGGGGAGCCCGAGCGCGGCGTCCTGACCTCGCACCTGCGCTCCGACGGCCAGCACAAGGACAAGCTCTACGTGGACGGCGGACCGTCTTCCACGCAGACCGTCGGTCACCTGCGCATGCAGGGCAAGGAAGTGTTCCGTCACGCGGTCTCGATGATCACCGATGTGGTCGAGGCGGCGTTTGCCGAGACGGGGACCACGGCCGACGATCTCGACTGGTTCATTCCCCATCAGGCGAACCGCCGCATTATCGACGCCAGCGCGAAGAAGCTTGGCATCGATCCGGCCAGGATCGTGATCACGCTCGAGGACCACGGAAACACGTCCGCCGCCTCCATTCCGCTGGCGCTGGACGCGGCGGTCCGCGACGGACGGGTGCGCCGTGGAGATCTCGTCATGCTGGAGGCCATGGGCGGCGGCTTCACCTGGGGAGCGTCCCTTATTCGCTGGTGAACCGCCAAAGGGTTGAGTGACTGGCGTTTTTCAAGGCAACGTAACGTCACGTGGTTGACCCCTCCCGCGGGACCACATAGTCTTGAACGCGGGCAAAACGATACGCATCCCTTGATGCCGGAAGGCGGACCCGGCCTAGGAGGAGCTATGGGCGGCAAGACAGTGACACGCGCCGATCTTTGTGAGGCCGTCTACCAGAAGGTAGGTCTCTCCCGGTCGGAATCCTCTGAACTGGTGGAGAAGGTGCTTTCCGAGATCGCGGATTGTCTCGTCTCCGGCGAATCCGTTAAGCTGTCATCCTTCGGTTCGTTCGTGGTGCGGTCCAAGGGGGAGCGCATCGGTCGCAATCCGAAGACGGGCGAGGAGGTTCCGATCCTTCCGCGCCGTGTGATGGTGTTCAAGCCATCCAACGTCCTGAAGAAGCGGATCAACGAGACCATGATGGGCACGTCGGACGACGCCGCGTGATCCATCGCGGCACCGGCGCAGATTGAGACCCCGTGAGCGTTGACAAGAGCCCCGACGCATTTCGCACCATCAGCGAAGTTGCCGACGACCTCGACCTCCCGCAGCACGTCCTGCGGTTCTGGGAGACCCGTTTCTCCCAGATCCGGCCGCTGAAGCGTGGCGGAGGGCGGCGTTACTATCGTCCCGAAGATATTGATCTGCTGCGCGGCATTCGCCATCTCCTGTATGGCGAGGGCTATACGATCAAGGGCGTCCAGCGCATCCTGAAGGAGCAGGGCGCGCGTTTCGTCATGCAGGTTTGGCGCGAGGACGGAATCCCGCTTGCGGCTCTCGCGGCCCAGGCCGCGGCCACGATGGCCGAGGAGCCGGTTGCGCCGCCGCGCGGGCGCGCTCCGGCGGCACGGCCCGCGCCCGGAGGGAGCGAGACCCCGTCCCGCCAGCAGCCCCAGGCTCCAGCCGCACCCGATCGCGGTGCGCCGGTTCAGCATCATGGCAATGTCACGGCTGTCGCAGAGGCGGACGAGGAGCCGATGCCGCGCGGTATCCTGCCCGATGGCGTGGAGCCGCCGCAGGCACGCGGCAGTGGCGGTTTCCGGCTGATGGAGCGTCTTCTGGGAGAGCGCGGCGAGGCCCAGGCGGCCGGCTCGCTCTCGCGCGATGACATCCGCCGTCTCCAGGCGACATTGTTCGAGCTTCTGGAGTGCAAGCGCATTCTCGATCAGGCGCGATAGCCCTTGTCGAGCGGCTTCCGGCTGGTCGAGCCGGCGGGACTGGCTATCTTCAGTGAAATCACTTCAGGAAATCACACCGCCCGGATCCACAGGGGACCGGGCGGTGTGGCGTTGTGTCGTCAGAGCGTGCCCCTGGCCATCTCCGACGCGATGTGATCCGCCTGCCGGATGGCGAGGGCAACGATGGTCAGCGTCGGGTTTTCCGTTGCTCCGGTCGTGAACTGGCTGCCGTCCGAAACGAAGAGGTTCGGCACGTCGTGGGCCCGCCCGTTGCGGTTCACCACCCCGTCGCGCGGGTTCTCGGACATCCGGTTGGTGCCGAGATTGTGCGTCGAGGGATAGGGCGGCGTCGGGAACGTCCGGGTTGCCCCCACGGCCTCGTAGATCGCGATGCCCTGCCTGTAGGCGTGGTTGCGCATCGCGATATCGTTCGGGTGGTCGTCGAAGTTCACATTGGGCGCGGGCAGGCCGAACCGGTCCTTCAGGTCGTGATTGAGGGTAATCCGGTTGGTTTCCTGCGGCATGTCCTCGCCGACGATCCACAGGCCGGCCATGTTCTCGTAGGAGTCCAGCGCGGTCGTGAACTCGCGGCCCCAGCCGCCGGGATCCAGGAAGGCCGCCATGAAGGGCAGTCCGAGGGACAGCGTCTCCAGTTCATAGCCGCCGACGAAGCCGCGCGAGGGATCGTGCCGTGCCTCGTCCTGGATGATGCCGGCCATTGTCGTGCCCCGCCACATGCGCACGGGCTTGTCGAAGGCCGCATAGACCGAGCCCGTGGTGTGACGCATGTAGTTGCGTCCGACCTGTCCCGACGAATTGGCGAGACCGTCCGGGAACAGGTTCGACGCCGAATTCAGAAGCAGTCGGGGGCTTTCGATCGAGTTGCCCGCGACGCAGACGATGCGCGCCTTCTGCAGGTGCTCGGTGCCGTTCTCGTCGGCATAGAGCACGCCCGTCACCTTGCCGGTCGCGTCATGCTCGATCCTGAGCGCGTGGCACCGGTCGCGGACCTCCAGGTTGCCGGTCGCCTCTCCGCGTGGAATGTCAGTGTAGGCCGAGGACCACTTGGCGCCCCACTTGCATCCCTGGAAACAGAAGCCGGTCTGCTGGCAGGCCATCCGGTCGTCGTAGTCGCGGCTGTTGATGGCCATGCGACCGGTGTGGACTTCCTTGTAGCCGAGCTTCCGTGCGCCGGCTTCCAGCACCTTGTAATTGTTGTTGCCGGGCAGACCGGGGCGGCCACCGGTGCGTGTCACGCCGAGCTTGGCCTCGGCCTTCTCGTACCAGGGTTCCATCTCGGCAAGATCGATCGGCCAGTCGAGCAGGTTTGCGCCCTGTACCGATCCATAGGTGGAGCGGGCCTTGAACTCGTGCTCCTGGAAGCGCAGCGAGGCGCCGGCCCAGTGAATGCTGGTGCCTCCGACCGCCTTGACGATCCAGGCCGGAAGGCCGGAAAAGTCCTTCGCGACGCGCCAGTCGCCGGAGGTCGAACGCGGGTCGGTCCAGGCCAGTTGGCCGAAGCTCTCCCACTCGTCGTTGATGTAGTCCTCGGGCATGTAACGTCCGCCGGCCTCGAGCGCGACGACGGCGATGCCTTTCTGTGCGAGTTCGTTGGCGAGCACGCCGCCGCCGGACCCCGTGCCGATGATGACGACGACGCTCGCGTCGTCGAGTGCGAATGGTGCAGCCATGACAGCGTCCTCCCTCACAGCCAGTTGATGTCGTCGAAACCGCGGTCGATGTAGCCGCCCTTGGAGAAGCTTTCGCCCTCGTAACCGAAGAGCGGCCAGATGGCCTTCTGGTTGTAGAGCCCGGTCACGAGGCCGCCACGTACGGTCTGGAAGAACGGGCTCTCCTCCATCGCCCTCAGGATCTCCACCCGGTCGCGCTCCCAGCCGATGGACACATAGTCCGCGTGTCCCTTGCCCCGTGCGGCGGCGTCGAGCCCGGCGATGCCCGTTTCGACCATCGCCGCCGTTTCGGCGGTGTCGTAGCCTTTCACGGCGCGGACGTAGAACTCGTCGGCGACGTGGTCATGGGGGTAGATGTCGCGTGCCATCTGCACGAGCGTTGCCATCGTCTTCGGGGCGACATGGGCGACCTCCATGGCCCATGCCGCGCCTGAACCGGCCAGAAAGCCCGGTCCGGTGACGAAGGCGGCGCCGGCTGCGGCGCCGAGCGACAGCAATTGCCGCCGCGAAAGTCCCCGCGGGGATGCAAGTGTATCGGTCATTGTCTCCTCCCTCGACGCTCCCGCTCCTCCTAGCGGTAGCGTCCGTGCCTTTGCAGAACCTCGATCTGGTATCCGTCCGGATCCTGGACAAAGAAGAACCGCGCGAGCAGGGCGCCCTCGCGGTTGAACTCGACGATCTTGCGCGGTGCCAGGCCGGCCTTCTCGAAGCGTGCGTGCTCGGCATCGAGATCGTCGACGCAGACGGCCAGGTGCCCATAGCCGTCGCCCAGGTCATAGGGTTCGGAACGCCCCTTGTTGACCGTCAGCTCGAGCTCGAAGTCGGCTTCGTCGTTGCGCAGGTAGATGAGAATGAAGTTGTCGAACTCGAACCTGTCGGCGATTTCGAGCCCGAAAGCGGTCTTGTAGAAGGCGACGGAGCGCGCTTCGTCGATCACGCGTACCATCGCATGAATAAATTTCGCCACGATTTACTCCCGGATCGTTCCGTCGGTCCTCGTGCCCAGGGACCTGACGTATCGGTCATGCCATATGCTGCCTTGCAACAAAGCGGTTGCAGCATTCTCCGGCCGGTTCAGCCGGAGATGCAGACAGGATGTGGGCAAGACCTTTTGTCCGGGTAGTATTGGTGTACTACAGGGAGGTTTTTACTCGGCAGCTTCCAGATGCATGGCCGGAAGCGTCTGGCGCAGGCGAATGAGGCAGGCACAGCGCAGCAGTGATGTGAAGTTGCGCGTCTCGCCCCGCAGCTCCAGCACTTCCGAGTGCAGCTTGGAGATGAAGGCCGGCGTGGTCACGCCGTCGGAGGCGGCGATCTCGTCGACGATCTCCCAGAAGGAGCGCTCGAGTCGGATGCTCGTGCTCTGGCCGTTGAGCCTCATGCGGCGTGTTTCCGGCTCGTAGTCGTCGGGGTCTTGCCCCGCAAAGATGTGGCACATGGGATCCTCCCGAAATACGGCTCGCCCGCCCGGACGGTCTGCGTGTCCTGTCGCGAGTGCCGAGGTGCGGTCAATGGTAACGGCCCTTTCCCCCCGCACAAGTGCCCAGATCCACTCAGTGCATCGGGCCGCCCGTCGGCAGTTCGAGCTGCTCGACCTCGGCGCGCGGGATCTGGTCTCCGAGTGCAAAGGCAAAGCGCTCCACGCCGGCCAGGTCCGGGGCCACGTCGCAGGTGAAGGACAGGTCGTACCACAGGCCGTGCCCGTGGACGGCCGCACCGGGCGCCGTCACGTGAAGACCGGAGATCGTCGCCTCCTTGCGTACCTGGACACGTGCGTAGTCGATCCGCAGCTTCGGGTTCTCGCGGCGTGTCTGTTCCACGGCCTCGTAGTTGCAGAGCTGCACGATCCGCTCCTCGTGGTCGGCCGTTTCAAGCTGAGCCAATGTCGCCCGCCCGAGCGGGGAGGCGAGGGCGGCTCCGGAATAGAGGGTTGTCGCCTCGACGAGGTCCCGCTGCCGCCGCTTCGGCGTGAGTTGCATGCGAGGCGCCGCCTTCCCGGTGGAGGTCCTGGGGTCTGGTCTGATGCGCTCGGGCTTCGGCGCCTGAGTCGTGGCGGCGGCCGGTGACTGTTCCCGGGGGGCGGCGGGTTCCAGTGGTGGAGGCTCGGTTTCGCTGACGGGGGGCGAGGGCTGTGGCCGAAGACTGGCTGTCCCGCGCACGAGAACGACCTCGACGGCGTCGTCGCGGGCGCGCACGACCGGGCGCGGTGGCGCGGTGTAAAACGCCAGCGCGGCTAGGATCACCCCGTGCAGGGCGAGCGAGATCGCAAGGCTTCGCCGCATGGGTCGAGGCGGTTTCCTGAGGCGATGTGAGTGTGCGGCGGGCCGCCCGGATATTGCTTTGACGCGCAAATGGGCCGGAATTCCGGCACAACCGCGAAGACCTCAAAAATGGCGCATTCACGACCTCGCCGAGGTCCGTGGATCCAGGGGGGTATGAGGTCCGATCTCGATGGAGTAGTAAGTGTATTCATCTGGCCCTGCACGGGGACGGTGCAATTGCCTGCCGGCTCTCGTGGCGGTGTGCGGCAAGTTGCACGCAATCGTTGGAGATCCATCATGAGCATCGGTTTTTTGCGCAAGAGAGGCGCCGCATGGATTGTGGCCGCAACGGTCCTGGCTCTTGTCGATATCCTGGGGGGTGCAGCACTCGCGCAAACCCCGGACGGCTGGGAGCGCAAGATGGTTGGCAAGGATGATGTGAAGCTTGAAATCTTTGAAAGGGGAAGCGGCAGAACGGTTCTGATGCATCCGTCTCTTGGCCGTCCGGCCCAGGATTTCGAGATGCTCGGCAATGCGGTGGCGAAAGCCGGCTACCACGTTGTGCTGATCAACCCGCGTGGCATCGGCGGCAGCACCGGACCGATGGACAAGGCCACGCTCAACGATCTCGGCAACGACGTGTGGATGGTCGCGGATGAACTCGATGTCGATCGCGCGTTCGTGCTGGGCCAGAACTACGGAACCCGCGTGTCGCGGGCGGTGTCATGGCTGAAGCCGGACCGGGTGATCGGGCTCATGCTGCTCGCCTGCGGTGGCGAGGTCGAGCCGGACGCCGCGACCTGGAAGGTCTTCTGGAGCATGTACGACCCCGACCTTTCGCCGGAAGAACACCGCAAGGCGGTGGCCAGTTCGATGTTCGCACCGGGCAATGATCCGACGCCGTTCCTCACCGGCTGGCACCAGAAGACGGCACAGTTGCAGAAGGACGCGGCCATGAGGACCGACTTCAAGCCGATGATGAAGGGCGGCACGGCGCCGGCGCTGGTGATACAGGGGCTCGAGGACAAGATCGCGCCGCCGCAGAACGCGTTCGATTTCGCGACATCGCGGCCGAATGCATGGCTCGTGGCATTTCCCGACATGGGGCATGCGATGTTGCCGGAGCATCCGACACAGATCGCCGACACCGTGATCAGCTTTCTGAATCACACGAAGTAAGGCCCTGACGGAATTGAGCAACAGGCCCGGTGCGAGAGATCGCTCCGGGCTTTTGCATTTGTGGCTGGCAGGTCGTTCGTGATGGAAGAGGGAGCGGTGACGCGTTGCGTCAGGCGCGCCCCGGATCGCGAAGGCGGTGTGAGCCACAAAGGCGAACGGCATCCGGTTCATGAGAACAGGAGCCGATTTCATATGAAATTGCCAAGTGATTGAATTTGATGGTCGGGCAGGCCGGATTTGAACCGACGACCCCTTCACCCCCAGTGAAGTGCGCTACCAGGCTGCGCTACTGCCCGACTGCCTGCGCTGCAGGCCCGCTCTTCCTAACCGCTTCGTGCGTCGGGCGCAAGCATGGAGACGGCGGTTGATCCCCGGTTTTCGACCGGTCTTTTCGCCCGGGCGCGAACGGCGTGTTCCAGCGCCACCAGACCCCAGGCCAGACCGTAGAGCATGTAGAGGTGACGCCAGCGGTCGGTGTCGATGATGAAGGACATCATCATGTGGCCGACAAGCACGACGAACACGCAGCGCGCCGCCCATTGCCAGGGGCGGGGCTGGAACACGACCGGCAGAAAGGCGCGGAAGGTGACGATCACCAGCGCCAGATACGAAATGCCTCCGAGCCACCCGTAGGTGGTGAAGGCCTTCATGTAGGTGTTGTGCTCATCCTCGGGAAAGAAGTTGCGGAACTGCAGCGGGCCGAGGCCGAAGGGGTGATCGACCACGATCTGGAACCCGAGCACGTAGCGCGCGAAACGCCCGAGCCTGGCCGCGTCGTAGTCCTGCACGAGCTTGGCGCGCTGCAGCAGCATGCCCGAGATCGAATCGAGCGACAGTGAAACCACCACAAGCGCCACGAAGGCGACGACCCCGGCGAGCGCGAAGCCGAGCAGGCGGGCGCGTTCACGTGCGTCGCGGGTTCCCATGAACACCAGCAGGTAGACGCCGAGGCCGGAAAACACGGCCAGGCCCCAGGCCGCGCGCGAGAAGCTGAGCAGGATGGCCAGCGTCAGGACGGCGAGCGCCGCGAGGCGTCCCGCCTGTCGCCAGAACGGACGCTCTAGGACGGGGCGCGTGATCAGCGTGTGCACGAGAACGGTCCACGGCAGCACGAGGAAGGGGCCGAAGACGTTGGGGTCCTGAAACGTGCCCTTGGCGCGGCCGTAGAGCGTGAAGATCGCGTGGCCGTAGCCGAAGTATCCGGCGATTCCGAGCGCGCCGACGACAAGCGCGCTGGCGAGATAGGCGTTGCTGATCGTGGTCAGCCGGTCGGGAGCCTGCGCGACGATGGCGGCGAAGAAGAGGGCCGTGACCGCGAGAAACCCGGTCACGGCGATATACATGATCGCCTCGCCGAAATCGTCCGACATGAGCGTCGCGATCAGGCCGCCGGAAAGAAACAGCGTCACGATCACGATCAGCGGTGCGATGGCGACCGGCAGGCGGGGGGCGCTCAGAAGCCAGAGGCCGAGTCCCGCGACCATGGCGAGTTCATAGGGGGCTGGTTCGTTGAGAACGAAGCCGCCGAGAAACACCACGACCCAAAGCGCGGCCCGACCCAGGCGCGCCGTATCGAACGCGACAGGGGCGAACCGTGCGGAGCGGGTCGCGGCGTGGCTCAATAGGCGCCCTCCGGCTTGAACAGGGCAAGCGGCGTGGCGAGAAGGATGCGGATGTCGAACAGGATCGACCAGTTCTCGATGTAGTAGACGTCGTATTCGACACGCTTCTGGATCTTCTCCGGCGTGTCGACCTCGCCACGCCAGCCGTTGATCTGCGCCCAGCCGGTGACACCGGGCTTGACCTTGTGGCGGGCGAAATAGCCGTCGACGACCTCGTCCCACAGCTTGTTGTCGGTGTGGGCGTTGACCGCATGGGGGCGCGGACCGACGAGAGACAGCTCTCCGCGCAGCACGTTGAAGAGCTGGGGCAGTTCGTCGATGGACGTGCGGCGGATGAAACGGCCGACCGGCGTCACGCGCGGGTCGTTTTTGGTCACAACCTTCTTCGCGGTCGGATCCGACATCTCATGGTACATCGAACGGAACTTGAGGACGTCGATGACCTCGTTGTTGAAGCCGTAGCGCTTCTGGCGGAAGAGCACCGGCCCCTTGCTGTCGAGGCAGATGGCGATCGCCGTGGCCAGCATCACCGGCGAGAGGGCGATGATCGCGGCGGTCGCGACACAGATGTCGAAGCCCCGCTTGGCGATCCCGTCCCAGTCGGCCATGGGCTTTTCGACCACGTCGACGAAGGGCACCGTGCCGATGAAGGAGGAGGCACGGTCGCGGAAGGACACCTTGTCCGTGTGCGCCGACAGGCGAATGTCGACCGGCAGCACCCAGAGCTTCTTCATGAACTCCAGCAGCCGCTTTTCCGCACGCAGTGGGATCGTCACGATCAGCATGTCGATGCGCGCGATCCGGCCGAACTCGACCAGGTCGGCAACGGTTCCAAGCTTCGGGTATCCCGCCACGATGTCGGGAGAACGCGCGCTCTTGCGATCGTCGAACAGTCCGCAGATGCGGATGTCGTTGTTGGGCTGGTTCTCGATTTCGTGGATCAGGTCGGCGGCCACCTGGCCACCACCTACGATGACCGCGCGACGCTCAAGGCGGCCGTCGCGGGTCCACTGGCGCACAAGTCCTGAGGTCACGACGCGCGCGACCAGCAATGCCGCGAGGCCGAAACCGTACCAAACGACGAGAACCGCCTCGTCTATTCCGCGCATGAAGTTGCCGACGCTCTTGATCATGTAGAGCGTGAGAACGACGAGCGTCCAGGCGACCGCGATGCGCGCGCCATGGGCGAGTACCTGCCGCATGACCGGAATCTGGTAGCAGTCGGCGGCCTGGAAAAAGGCGGCCGTGAGAATCAGGGCCGAGAGAACGGGCAGGAGGGCCGTGACCGACATCAGGTCGACCCCGCCAAGGTGCATGCTGACCAGCCCGACCACGGCGACGATGAGGAAATCGACGAGTCGCGTCGTGCCGCTCACCACGGCCGGAGCGATCACGGACTTGCGCAGACCGGCCGCGACCTTGAGCGCGAGCGGCGACAGGTTGGTCGGCTCCGCCGGCGTGTCCTCGCGGGTGTTGGAGCCGGTCGTCGAGCCGGAGGAGCCGCCTGCAAGGGCGTTCTTGAGAATGCCTGCGGAATGGGGCGTCGTCGTCATGGCGCTGGTTACTCTCCCTCAGCCTTTGCATCGGCCTTGACGGTCAGCCGGGCCGGTGCAAGCGCTCCCTGGTCATACGCGCGCGGAAGACGGTCCGGTTTGCGCGGACCGCGTGTTTCCAGATACAGCGACGTGATTCGATCGTTCATGAGATCGACATTGAAGGTTTCGGAAAGGCACGCGCGCTGGCTTTCCGCCTGGCGGCGCGCGGCCTGCGGATCGCTCTTCACCCGTGCCATGGAGGCGGCGAGTTCGGATACCACGCCCGGCGTCACCAGTTGGTCGGCGAAGCGGCCAAAGATTTCCGGGATGCCGCCAACGCGCGTGGCGATCAGCGGAACCTGGGCGGCCACGGTTTCCAGCACGATATAGGGCATTGCCTCGGCGCGCGAGGGCACGACAACACAGTGTGACGTGCGAAACGCCTCGCGTGCCGGACGGGGGCCCAGGAAGCGCACACGGTCGCCGAGGCCGAATTCCGACACCATCGCCTCGTAGCGGGGGCGGTCCTCGCCTTCGCCGGCGATATTGGCGCTCGCCTTCAGGCCGTAGGCGGTTTCAAGCTCGTGCAGCGCGCGGATGAACAGGTCCGGACCCTTGAGGTCGCGCAGCATTCCGATGAACAGGAAATCCGCCGCGTCGGCATCCGGCGCCACCGAGGAAAACTCCTCGGGCGCGAGGCCGTTGTAGACCACCCTCGCGGGGATCTTCGGCGCGCGCACCTTGGATTCATAGGCGGCATATTCATAGTCGGAGACGAAGACCAGCGCGTCGGTGAAGCGCTCCTGCAGCCTTTCCAGCGCGAAATAGACCCGGCCCTCGATCCGGCCGGCGTCGTAGTGCAGGCTGCCGCCGTGCGGGCAGTAGACACGCGTGACCTTGTGGCCGCGCAGGCGCATGATCGTGCCGATGGTGCGGGCGAAGACGCCACCCTTGGCACCGTGCCCGTGCAGCACATCGGGCTTCAGGCCGGAGATGTGGCGGTAGAGTGCGGCCAAAGCCTTGAGGTCGGCCGGCGTCACCTGGCGGCGCATGGGAAAGCGCTTCACGCCAAGGGCGAGCTGGGGCGCGAGCCGCGCGATCGCCTCGTCCTCGAAGGGGCCGCCGGTGGAGGAATCGCAGATCACGCCGACCTGGTGGCCGGCCCGGGTCTGGGCGAGGGCGAGATCGGCGATATGGCGAAAAATGCCACCGATCGGTGCTCGCACGAGATGCACGATGCGCAGGGGCGCGGCAGTCATCGGAACTCTCCCTGTCGAACTGCGCCCGCCGGTTTGTTTCTCCGGTTCGGACGCAGATGAGACTAGCAGGGAGCGATGAGTTTCAGGTTAATGCTTGAAGCAACTCGCTCTTGACGCGCGACTCAGAAGAAGCGCTCGCGCACGTAGATCGTGTCGCCCGGGCGAACCGGGTCGGTGATCGGCACGCGTCCCGACATGACCTCGCCGTTGATCTGGCGAGTGATGTCGACCGAGGACTGCTGCCCGCGCGGCGTGAAGCCGCCGGCGGTCGCGATGGCGTTCTGGGCGGTCATGCCGGCGACGTAGGGGTACTGGCCGGAGTTGGCGACCTCGCCCATGACGAAGATGGGGCGGTAGGTCGCGACCTCGACGGAAACGTCCGGATCCCGCAGAAAACCGTTCTTGAGGCGGGTGGTGATCGCGCCTTCCAGCTCCCTGGCGGTCATGCCGCGGGCGGGCACGCTGCCGATCAGCGGCATCGAGATGTAGCCGGCCTGATCGACGGTGTAGGTGTTGTTGAGGTCGCGCTGTCCGAACACGATGACACGCAGGGTGTCGCTCGAGTCGAGACGGTAGGGCTTCGTCAGCACGTCGTGAAACGCGGACGGCGGCTGCCGGTAGCCGCTGCACGCGGCAACGACGAGGCAAAGGCAGATGGCGGCTGCGATACGGCTGAACATCCCGGTCTCCTGAAGCGTTGCGCCAGTATTTCCGCCGACGTGGTTAATGTGCGGTGAATCGGGGGCGGGTTTCGCAATCACACCGGTCGCGGGATTGACCGTGCGGGCCGGGAAACAGGGTTAACCCTACGCTTACCATAAGGCCCCATCATCATCTTCAAGCCTTTCTTGGAGACACGAGCATGAACGAGTCGCGCGCACCTGGCCTGATCCGCCCCGAGGCGGAAGAGCGGGTGGAGATCGACATGGCTTCGGTCCTTGCCGCCCTGCGCCGTTCCCTTCGGTGGTTGCTGCCGCTGACGATAGCCGTCGCGGTGCTGGCCTTCGTCGTGCTTCAGCTCGTCCCGGCGAAATACCGCTCCGAATCGAAGGTTCTCATCGAAACCTCCGACATCGTCTATCCGGGCGATGCGCGTGGCGTGGAGGAGGAGCGGGCGCTTCTCGACAA
Source organism: Stappia sp. (assembly GCA_002722295.1). Classification (GTDB taxonomy): domain Bacteria; phylum Pseudomonadota; class Alphaproteobacteria; order Rhizobiales; family Stappiaceae; genus Stappia. The sequence goes on from PBLF01000035.1 coordinate 58,105, forward strand.
CGAGGGCATCCAGAGCCAGGTCGAACTGCTCATGTCCCGCGATCTGCTGCGCCGGGTGGCCAAGCGGCTGGATCTCGCCTCCGAGGCCGAGTTCCAGGGCGGAGGCGGCAGCCTCGTCTCCGACATGTTCGTGGCGCTCGGCATGTTGCGCGATCCGGGCCGCTCCTCCCTCGAGGAGCGCGTGCTCAAGACCCTCTACGAGCACCTCGACGTCTTTCGCGTCGACGGTTCGCGCGTCATCACGGTTCGCTACACCTCGCGTGACGCGGAGCTGTCGGCGCGCGTGGCCAACGGCATCGTCGAGGAATACCTGAACCTCCAGTCGTCGGTGAAGCGCGAGACGACCGATCTCGCCGCCACCGCGCTCGAGACCCAGATCGAGCGTCTGCAGGGCGAGGTGAAGGAAGCGCAGGAAAAGGTGGAGGCCTGGCGCTCGCAGGCCGGCCTTCTGCTTGGCGCCGACAACCAGACCCTCGACCAGCAGCAACTCGGCGAAATCAGCACGCAGCTTTCCGATGCCCGTGCCGCGCAGTCGCAGGCGGAGGCACGAGCCAAGCTCATCCGCGAGCAGCTCAGGAGCGGCGGCTCGCTCGAGAGCGCCAACGAGGTGCTGAACTCCCAGCTTATCCAGCGGCTGGTCGAGCGTCAGGTGGAGCTGCGCGGGCGCATCGCCGAGCTTTCGACGACCCTGCTGCCGAATCATCCGCAGATCCGAGCGCTTCGCTCCCAGCTCGACGACATCGACCGGCAGGTGCGGCAGGAAGCGGCCAAGATCGCCTCCGGTCTGGAAAACGAGGCCAGAATCCAGCGGGAGCGGGTCGCTTCCCTCAACGAGACGCTCGATGAACTGAAGACGCGTGCCGGCAAGTCCAACGAGGACCAGATCCGGCTCCGCGAGCTTGAGCGCGAGGCGCAGGTCAAGGCGGCCCAGCTCGATCAGCTCATGACGCGTTACCGGGAGGCCGACACGCGTCGCAATGCGCCGTTGCTGGGCGCCGATGCCCGCGTGATCTCGAGGGCGACCGTGCCCCTTGAGCCCTATTCGCCCAAGGTCGGACCGATCACCGCAATCCTGACCGTCGTCACCTTCCTGCTCGGCGCGCTCGTGGTGGTTCTCGGACAGTTTCTCTCGGGCCGTGCCTTCGTCAGCGTGCCGCTGGATGACGAGCATGAGGACGCGGGCGCTCCCGACACCGTGGCCGCGATGTCCGCTCCGCGCGAAACGGGGGGCGCCGAAAGTGCCCGCCACGCGCATGACGACCTCAACCAGGGCCAGTGGCGCGCCTCCGCCGGTGCCATGGCGGGATACGGCGGCATGGCCAGTGCCGCCGCTTGCTGGGGCAACGACCGCGCCGCCGCCACGCGGGCGGGCGATGCGGATGTGCCGGTTCAGGCGGACGAGCACATGGATCTGGCGGTGGCCGATGCTCCGGCTCCGCATGACGCGGCCGCGTCTGCCATGCCCGCTGAAGCCGGTGAGGACCGTCCGCGCCGGGTCGCGGTGCTGTCCGTCGACAGCGACGAGGCCTCGCAGGGGGTTGCCTTCCGCCTCGTGCGCGAGGCGGCGGAGGAGGGCGTTCTTCCGCTTTTCCTGGAAGTGCGCCCGGACCTTGCGGACCCGGAGGCCGTTCCCGGCTTCGCCGAATTGCTCGACGGGTCGGCGTCCTTTGCCGGCGTGATCTATCGCGATGCGGCGTCGCGGGCGCATGTGATCGAGTCGGGCAAGCGCAACATTGACGACGATCTTGCCCAGGCCGGCCGCTTCGAGCTTCTCATGGACGCGATCGATCACACCTACGATCAGGTGTTCTTCGATCTGGGCCTTATCGACGACGCGCTGATCAGCGCCCAGATCCTGGCCATGGCCGACAAGGTGGTGGTGGCCAGTGGTGGCTCGCCCGCCGGACCGGAACTGGAAGAGGCGCTCCGGATGCTGCAGGACCAGACCGGCGCGCCGGTCGTGGTGGAGAAGATGGGTGGCGGCACGCGCGGCTGTGCGGACATGGCGGCCTGATCCGGCTGGGCACTCTCATCGCGTGACATGCCAGCGAACATGACAAGGCCCGACACCGTCTTCCGGTGCCGGGCCTTTTTGCATTCGGGTTCCCTTGCTGCGGCTCAGGCGCGCAGGCGACGCATCTTGCGCACCAGCGACCAGAGGGCCGGCGTGTTGCGGATGGTCCGGCGCAGGTCGCGAATCCGGCGGATGGCGAAGATGGCGGCGCGGCCCTTCAGCGTGACCGGCAGGGCGACGTCCATCAGCGCCTCGCGATCGGCCCAGGAGGTCTTGTAGCGCTCGGCCCCCAGTCCGAAATCGAAGCTCGTGGCGCCGAGCCGGCAGGCGTCGGCGATCACGTGAAGCAGCAGCAGGTCTCCGGGGCTGTAGACGCCCGCGTCCTCGCAGATGCTGTTGGTGTAGGCGTGGAACCGCTCGTACTGCATTCCGCAAAGATAGGTGGCGCGGACCTCGCCATCGACCTCGAGGCCGTAGATCATGCAGCGGTTGTCGCCGGCTTCCATGGAGCGCACGAGCTGTTCGGTCAGGAACGCGCGCATGTCGGGGGCGTCGAAGACGTTGGGAATGCCGCTCGAGGCCTGACGCAACCCGCGCTGGGTTATGAGCGTTTCGAGGAAACGCAGGGCGGTCGCCGGATCTTCGGCGCGTCGGTGGCACACCGTTCCGGTCTCGGCCAGCTTGCGCTCCTTGGTGCGCAGCTTCTTGCGTGCGCTGGAACTCCGTCGCGCCTTGTAGACCTTGTCGAAGTCGGCTTCGAGCGGGAAGGCGTGCACGGCGTTCAGGCTCGCGATCGCATGCGGACAGATGAGCGGATGAACGCGCTCGTCGATGGTCTCGGGCACATACTTGAGATCGAACAGGTCGATGCGGTGGCTGGCGGCAACCTTCAGGAGGACCTTGCGGAGGCTTCGCACATGAATGCCGGCGAGAACGTCGCGTCGCCACAGGCCGCTGTTCTGGTTGCCATGGAAATCGCCGAGAAACCGGCAGATGCGCAGATGCCCGCGAGCCTTGCGAGTGATCGAGAGAGGCAGCAGGAACGCGGGCTCGCCATCGACCTCGCCGACAACGATCAGCGCCTCGATGCCGCGTGCGCGTCCAACGTGGTCGTACCAGGATGACAGCCACTCGTAGCTGGTGAACAACGTGCCGAAGGCGTTTTCCTGGAGCGTGCGCCAGATGTCCGCAACCCGGTGGGGATCGGACTCGGTGCGGATGGAGAACTCTCCGGTTTCCAGCATTCCGTCCAGCCTCATCGCCTCCACGTCCATGTCTTCGGAGTGCAGGTCCGCGAGTGCGCGCATGACGGGCAGGTCGTCTGCCCGGGCAGTCGCGTGTTGCATGTCAGTCCCCCCGACGTCTCTCGTCATGGCACCATGTTCACCGTGTCGATGCGCTCATTGGTAGCAAGGAGTTCTAAAGAAAACGTCGATAGGGTTGTCCCAAGGGAAAACGGGACCGGGGACGGCATATGGATCTGCGCCGCCGATTGCTGGCCGGAGGCTGCGCGTTGCTTGACCGCAGCGGCCTTGGCCGTGCGCTGACGCCGCTGACGGGCGGACACGGGCTTGTTCTGACGTTGCACAGTGTCGCGCCCATGTCGCCGTGCGATGCCTTCGCGCCCAATCGTCACCTGCGGGTCGCGCCCGATTTTCTCGACCGTACCATCGATCAGATCCGTGCCTCCGGCATTGAGCTCGTTTCCCTTGAAGAGGCCGTGGCGCGCGGCATCGAGGGTCGGGACGGGGGTGGGAGGCGTTTCGCCGCTCTCACCTTCGACGACGGGTATCGCGACAACCTGATCCACGCCTGGCCCGTTCTCAAGAGGCAGGGGGTGCCCTTCACCATCTTCGTGACCAGCGGTTTCGTGGACCGCACGGCGGAGATCTGGTGGGAGGCTCTTGCGCGCATTGTCGCCAGCGCCGATTCCATCGAGGTTCCTGTCGGCTCCGGGATGCGGCGCTTCCCGGCCGAAACGACCGCCGAGAAACGGCATGTCTTCTGCCATGTGCTGCACTGGTTCACCCGTGAGCTGGGTGAGGATTCCCAGCGCCTGGAGCTCAGGCGCCTGGCGGAGCGTCACGGTCTCGATCTCGTGGCGCTCGCGGATGAGCTCATTCTCACCTGGGACGAACTGCGCGAACTGTCCCGCGATCCGCTTTTCACGGTGGGCGCACACACGCACGACCATTTCGCGCTGGCCCGCCTCACGCGGGAGCGGATGCGCGCCGACATCGGTCGCGGCCTTGAGCGCCTGAAGGAGGAATTGGACGTCAGCCCCCGGTTCTTCGCCTATCCGTATGGCTACGAGGCGGCGGTGAACATCGAGGCGCACGACGTGGTGCGGGAGATGGGGTTTCGTGCCGCCGTCACCACCCGTCCGGGCGTCCTGTCCGGTCGGGAGGACCGTTTCGCGCTGCCCCGCGTGTCACTGAACGGCTACTTCCAGAATGCGGCCGTCGTGTCGCAGTTCCTGACCGGCGCTCCGTTTCCGCTCTACAACCTGATGCGGCGGGTCCGCGACGTGATCAATCCGCATCCGGCCTGCGGCTGAGCCGGAAGCCGTGCTCCATCCACCAGATGATGGCGCCGGCGGGGATCGTCCAGGCCAGTCCTGCGATGGCGAAATACGCGAAGCGGATAACCGATGATGCCGTCTGCATCGTCATGTCGCCGATGACCATCGCCACGAAAGCATAGACGATCACGAAGATGACGAGCACCGTCATGCCGATGAACTTGCGGGCGGGATTGGTCATGGTCGTCGTCCGGATCCTGAGCGTGACGCAAAAACGCGTTGATGCCTGAGGTCATGTGTCACGGGCACGGTGCGCGTCAAGCCCGGCGTGTGCCCTTGTCATTCTCCACGCCTGCCTATAACCGGTTTCAGCCGGACGGATTTGCGCCGTTCGCGCGCTGTTTCTCAATGACGGGCCTGGACGGACCATGAGCGATATCACGGCTGACACGCATGTTTCCCCGAATTCCGGGGAGGACAGGATCGCTCGGGACCGCAAGACGATCCGGCTCTGGCTCTATGCCATCTGCCTGCTCATTCTCGCCATGGTCGTCGTCGGCGGCGCCACGCGGCTGACGGAATCGGGCCTTTCCATCACCGAGTGGAAACCGATCCACGGCGTGATCCCTCCGCTTTCGGTTGCCGAATGGGAGGAGGAACTGGAGAAGTACCGCCAGATTCCCGAGTACCAGCTCATCAACAAGGGCATGTCGCTTGAGGAGTTCAAGGTCATCTTCTGGTGGGAGTGGAGCCACCGGTTGCTCGGCCGCCTCATCGGCGTGGCCTTCTTCGTGCCCATGGTGTGGTTCTGGGCACGCGGGCGCGTTGAACCCTGGCTGAAACCCTGGCTTGTCGCGGGGCTGGCGCTCGGCGGCCTGCAGGGATTCATCGGCTGGTGGATGGTGGCCTCCGGCCTTGTCGATCGTGTCGACGTCAGCCAGTACCGGCTTGCGACCCATCTGACGCTGGCATGTCTGATCTTCGCCTATCTCTTCGGGCTGGCACGCTACCTCGCCTTCGCACCGGTTCGCCGGGATGCCGCCGCGCGCCCGCATCCGCTGTCGCTTCTCGCGGCATTGCTCGTTGCAGCCGTCTTCATCCAGATCTTCCTCGGAGGCCTTGTTGCCGGGCTGAAGGCAGGCCATTCGTTCAACACTTGGCCGCTCATGGATGGCGCGCTGGTGCCGTCCGGCCTGTGGATGATGTCGCCTGTGTGGCTCAACCATTTCGAGAGCGTGCTGACGGTGCAGTTCCAGCACCGTATCGCCGCCTATGTGGTGGTGGCGCTGGCGGTTGCCGTGTTCTGGGTCATTGCCAGGCGGGCGGACACCCGCCACCTGCGTGGGGCCGCGCTTGCCGCCGCCGGGGCACTCGTCGCCCAGATGACAATCGGCATCGCCACGCTGGTGGGCCAGATTCCCTTCGGGCTGGCTCTCCTGCACCAGGGCTTCGCGGTGGTCGTCGTGGCGGTCGTGATGGAGCTGTGGTGCCGTGCCCGGTTCCGGCGGCAGGCTGGCGCCTGATCCGACCCCGGCGGGCATGAGCGCTTGAGAGAATGTGTTTGAAAGAATGCAAAAGGCCGGGCAATCGCCCGGCCTTTCGTGTTTCGAAGACAATGCGTTACCGCGGCTGTCAGCCCTTGGCGAGGGCGCTCTCCAGATCCGCGATGATGTCCTCGGCATCCTCGAGACCGACCGAGATGCGCACCACGTCCGGACCGGCGCCGGCGGCGGTCTTCTGCTCGTCCGTGAGCTGGCGGTGGGTGGTGGAGGCGGGGTGGATCAGCAGCGAGCGCGTGTCGCCGATGTTGGCCAGATGCGACAGGATCTCGCAGTTGGACACGAGCGCCACGCCGGCGTCATAGCCGCCCTTGAGGCCGAAGGTGAACACCGCGCCGGCGCCCTTGGGCATGTACTTCTGCTGGCGCTCGTGGTTCGGATCGCCCGGCAGTCCGGCATAGGACACCCAGCCGACCTTCTCGTGCCCGGCGAGGAATTCCGCCACCTTCAGTGCGTTGTAGCAGTGGCGCTGCATGCGAAGCGGCAGCGTCTCGATGCCGGTCAGCAGCATGAAGGCATTGAAGGGGGCGAGTGCCGGGCCAAGATCGCGCAGGCCGAGCACGCGGCAGGCGATGGCGAAGGCAAAGTTGCCGAAGGTCTCGTGCAGCACCATGCCGGAGTATTCCGGGCGCGGGGTGGTGAGCAGCGGATAGCGGTCGGTGGACGACCAGTCGTAGCTTCCGCCGTCGACGATCACGCCGCCCATGGAGTTGCCGTGGCCGCCCATGAACTTGGTGAGCGAGTGGACGACGATGTCGGCGCCATGCTCGATCGGACGGCAGAGGTAGGGGGTCGCCATCGTGTTGTCGACGATGAGCGGGATGTTGTGCGCCCTGGCGATCTTCGAGATCGCGGCGATGTCGGTCACCACGCCGCCGGGATTGGCGAGGCTCTCGATGAAGATGGCGCGGGTCCGGTCGTCGATCTGGGCCTCGAAGGAGGCCGGATCCACCGCGTCCGCCCACTTCACTTCCCAGCCGAAGCTCTTGAACGAGTGGTTGAGCTGGTTGATCGAGCCGCCGTAGAGCTTGTTGGCCGCGACGATGTTGTCGCCCGGGGTCATCAGCGTGTGGAAGGCGAGAAGCTGGGCGGAGTGGCCCGAAGCGACGGCGAGAGCGGCGGTGCCGCCCTCAAGCGCGGCGACGCGCTCCTCAAGCACGGCGTTCGTCGGGTTGGTGATGCGGGTGTAGATGTTTCCAAAGGCCTGCAGTCCGAAGAGCGAGGCGGCATGATCGACGTCGTCGAAGACGAAGGAGGTCGTCTGGTAGATCGGCGTCACGCGCGCTCCGGTCGAGGGATCGGGCTGGGCGCCAGCGTGAATCGCAAGCGTCGAAAAACCGGGGATGCGGTCGGTCATGAGGTCCTCCTCGTTGAAACGTGGCCGGCATAGTGTCCGAAGGCGCTTTCCCCGTCAAAGCAAAGAGATTGCGTTTTCCGCCGCTTGGCGGAAACGAACAGGGGAAATCCCGCCGCGTTTCATATGGGGGCCGCCCGCGCCTGAGGAATGATTTTTCAAACCCGCCGGGACGAGGGGAGAGCCATCCGGATTCAGGCAACCTCGCGTGGCCGGATGGCCTCGATTTCCCCGGAAAGCTCGTTGCGTGCCCGGTCAAGGTCGCGGCGGGTCTGGAGGTTGAGCCAGAATTCGGCGCTGGTGCCGAAGTAACGGCCAAGGCGCAAGGCCGTATCCGTCGTCACGGGTGTTTCCTCCCGTACGATCCTTTCGATACGCGTGCGCGGCACGCCCAGTGCCCGGGCGAGTGCATAAGGTGTCAGGTCAAGCTCGGCGAGGAACTCCTCGCGCAGGATTTCTCCGGGGTGAATTGCGGCAGTCATGAGACCTACCTCAGTGATAGTCGGTTATCTCGACATTTTCCGCTCCGTCGTTCCAGACAAAGCAGATCCTGTACTGGTCATTGATCCGTATCGAATATTGCCCGGACCGGTCCCCTCTCAGCGCTTCCAGCCTGTTTCCAGGCGGGGCGCGCAAGTCGTTCAGATCAACAGCCGCATCCAGCATGGCCAGCTTGCGGCAGGCTACCCGCCGAAGGTCGGCGGGAAACCGTCTTGGTACCTGCCCCTCAAAGAGGGCTCTGGCAACCGGATCCCTGAAATCCTTGATCATGACAAACCGGTGAATGAAAATTCGATAGAAGGCCGAGTGGTCCCGACTGGAATTATTCTCACTTGGTATCATAACGCGATACCAATTGTCAAGCTGCCTTTCATTCACTCCTTGCGCAGGCCACGGTGCTGGAAGCCGGATCGCAGCGCCGGACGCTTGGAGGACAGGGTGCGGGAGTTGACGCCGGTCCAGCCGATTTCGCCGGACAGCCGTCCATACTCGATCTTCGGGCAGCGGTTCATGATGACCGTGACGCCCTCCGCTTCCGCAAGGCGTGCGGCCTCGTCGTTGCGAACCGAGAGCTGCATCCACACGACCTTCGGCTTCGGCGTCAGGGCGAGGGCCTCCTTCGTCACGCCAAGGGCGGCCTCCGAATTGCGGAAGATATCGACCATGTCGACCGGCTCGGGAATGTCGGCGAGGCTTGCATGGACCGTCTGGCCGAGGATCTCCTTGCCGGCGAGGCCCGGATTGACCGGAAACACGCGATACCCCTTCGACAGAAGGTATTTGAGCACGAGGAAGGAAGGGCGAGCGGGGTTGGCGCTCGCACCAACCATGGCGACGCTCTTTGTTTCGTCCAGCACCTGGCGGATTTCGGCGTCGGTGTAGCGCTCGTGGTGGCTCATGTCGGCCGGTGTCGTCTCGCTCGCCATGCTCATTCTCCGGTCCACACGGGCTCGCGCTTCTCGATGAAGGCTCCGATTCCTTCTTCCGCGTCACGCGCGAGCATGTTCTCCACCATCACCTGCGCGCAATGGGCATAGGCGTCGGCGAGTGGCATTTCCGCCTGGGCGTGGAAGGCCTCCTTGCCGATCTTAAGCGTCAGCGGGGATTTTTCGGCGATGGTCTGCGCGTATTTCGCGGTTACCTGGTCGAGGTAGTCCTCGGGCACGACGCGGTTGACCAGACCGAACTCGCGTGCCGTGCCGGCGTCGATGATCTCGCCGGTGAGAAGCATCTCCATCGCCTGCTTGCGCGAGACATTGCGCGTCAGCGCCACCATGGGGGTGGAGCAGAACAGGCCGATGTTCACGCCCGGCGTGCAGAAGCGCGCCTTGTCGCCCGCGATCGCCAGGTCACAGGAGGCGACGAGCTGGAGGCCGGCGGCGGTGGCCATGCCGTTGACCTCGGCGATCACCGGCGCGCGGTGGGTGACGATCGTCTGCATCAGCTTCGCGCAGCGGCCCATGACGTCGGTGAAATAGGCGCGTCCGCGATCCTCATGGGCACGCGCAGCCGTCATCTCCTTGAGGTCGTGGCCGGCCGAGAACACGGGGCCTTCCGCCTTCAGGACGATGACGCGCACGTGCGTGTTCGCGGCCGCGTCGTCAAGCGCGGCCTGGAGCGCCGCCATCATCTCCTCCGACAGCGAATTGCGCCGCTCGGGCCGGGCCAGCGTCAGCGTCAGGATGCCGTCGGCCAGGTCGCTGCGCAGCGGGCCCGCCGCATGGTTCGTGTCCGCCATGATCGTTTCTCCCGGAATGTTTTCGTGTTGCCGACCTTATAGCCCGCGCCGGCAAGCGGCGGAAGCGAGTGCCACGCATGATCCTGTTTCCACTTGCGACAGGACGGATTTTCGGGCTCCCTTGACCAACACGTCAAGGGAGCCGGCCGGTCCGGCGGGGGAGGAGAGAAGCTTGCAGCCTGTGATGAACGTGGAAGAGCTCGAGGTGTTTCTCGAGACGGAGTTTCCCCAGATCCATGTCGATGGACGGATCTACAGGGTGGAGACGGTGTCCGAGGGGGAGGCGGTGCTGTCGGTGCGGGCGCTGGAACGGCATCTTCGCCCCGGCGGAACGATCTCGGGCCCGACCATGATGGCCCTGGTGGACCTGGCCGCCTATGCGGTGATCCTCGCCCATATCGGTCCGGTGGCGCTGGCGGTGACCACCAATCTCAACATCAACTTTCTGAGGAAACCGGAGCCCGGCGACCTCCTTGCGACCTGCAGGCTCCTGAAGCTCGGCAAGCGGCTGGCCGTCACGGAATGCACGCTGACGGGCCGTGCGGGCGGAGATCCCGTTGCCCACGCCACCGCGACCTATTCGATCCCGCCGCGCTGAACCGGCCGGAAAGGCATGAATTTGTGTGGTATCATGGTACCATTTTTCCAGGTCGTTGTTTTTACTGCGTAATTCGCATCGATGTGCGAATGAAGGGCGTTGACAGGATGAGTGAAGCGGCGTAGACACAGCGCCGACGGAAAGCGGGCCCGGGTTGGGCCCGTTTTGCTTGACCTCGGGCCTGGTCGCGTTTCCGCACCGAAGGCCCGTGACGGACACGGACCCAACAACGGACCACGACCATGAAGGCCTACTCCGCCAAGACGGCCGAGGTCGAGAAGAAGTGGATCTTGATCGACGCTGAGGGCGTTGTCGTCGGCCGCCTGGCCGCCTTCATCGCCAACACGCTGCGCGGCAAGACCAAAGCGACCTTCACGCCCCACATCGATTGCGGTGACAATGTCATCGTCATCAATGCCGACAAGGCCGTGCTGACCGGCAAGAAGTACTACGACAAGAAGTACTACTGGCACACCGGTTACCCGGGCGGCATCAAGGAGCGCACCGCGCGCGCCATTCTCGAGGGTCGCTTCCCGGAGCGCGTTCTCGAGCAGGCCGTGAAGCGCATGATGCCCGGCGGCCCGCTGAGCCGCACGCAGCTCAAGAACCTCCGGATCTACTCCGGCTCCACTCATCCGCATGAGGCCCAGTCGCCGGTTCCGGTCGACTTCAAGGCCTTCAACGCGAAGAACGATGGCAAGAGGGCGTAACGATGGCTGAGCTCCAGTCCCTCGAGGATCTCGGCGGCGCTCTGGACGCGGAAGCGTCCGAGGCTCCGGTTCATGTGCAGAAGCTTGACGCCCAGGGTCGCGCCTATGCGACCGGCAAGCGCAAGGACGCCATCGCGCGCGTCTGGATCAAGCCGGGCACGGGCAAGATCACGGTCAACAAGAAGGACTACGTCGCCTATTTCGCGCGTCCGGTCCTGCAGCTGATCCTGCGTCAGCCGATCATGCTGACCAACCGCGAAGGCCAGTACGACGTGGTCGCCACCGTTTCCGGTGGTGGTCTGTCCGGCCAGGCCGGTGCTCTGCGTCACGGCCTGTCCAAGGCCCTGACCCACTACGAGCCCGAGCTGCGCGGCATCCTCAAGAAGGAAGGCTTCCTGACCCGCGACAGCCGCGTCGTGGAGCGCAAGAAGTACGGCCGCCGGAAGGCGCGTCGGAGCTTCCAGTTCTCCAAGCGCTGATCCGCTTCGGAACATTCCGACTTCAGGAACGGCCCGCCATCGGCGGGCCGTTTCGCGTTTGCGGGCCCGCTTGTGGCGCTCACCCCTTGCGGGTGGCGAGCAGCAGGCTGGTTTCGGTGGCCGCGATCCCGTCGACGAGGCGGATCGCGGAAAGCAGCCGGTCGAAATCGGCGAGCGTTTCCGTCTCCAGTTCCGCGACAAGATCCCAGCGCCCGTTGGTGGCGTGCAGCGCGCGCACTTCCGGAAACCCCTGCAGGCGCCGCGCGATCGCCTCCGTGCGATGACCTTCCACTTCCACCATCATCACCGCCCGCACCGGCGCCGAACGGTCCTGTGCCCCGAGCGTCACCGTGAAGCCGAGGATCACGCCGGTGTCGACCAGCCGGTCGAGGCGGGCCTTCACGGTTGCCCGCGAAACCCGCAGGCTCGCCGCCAGCGATGCGACGGGAAGCCGCGCGTCGTGGCGGAGCAGCGCAATCAGTTTCCGGTCAAGGTCGTCCATGGCATGCGATTCCCGGCAATGCAGGTGTGAGGTCTTTCAGGGCCTGTCAGTCTGATCATCCGTTCTTGTCAGCCTGATCAATTGCATGGTCAAAATGGCGATTTTTCACCGTTTCGACAAGCACGTCGGCGCGCCATCCTACAGGCAATCAGGTGGTTGCGGGGCGCGCGGGCGTGGTTCCGGCGCGGCTGGCTGCCTGATTTGCGGGAACATGCGGTTCGTTCGATCGTTGCGCTTGTGTCTTTCGCAAAACCGGGGAGTTTTCGACCATGTCCACCGACCGCATTCGCCCGATCGCGCTGCTTGGCGTGCCTATCGAGGCCGGAACCGGGCGCAAGGGAGCGGCCATGGGACCCGCGGCGCTGCGGGTCGCCGAACTGGGAGCGCGTCTCGAGGCGCTCGGCTGGCAGGTGTCGGACCGGGGAGACGTGCGCCCGCTTGCGCCCCAGCAGGTGGAAACCCTCGACCTTCCAGGGGCGGCCTATCTGCCCGAGGTCGTGGCGGCGTGGGTGCGCCCGCTGCACGATGCCGCGTATGATCTGGCGCGCGAGGGTGCGATCCCGATCTTCCTCGGCGGCGACCACTCGCTTTCCATGGGCAGTGTCACCGGCGTTGCCCGCCACTGGGCGGAAGAGGGGCGGCCGCTCTTCGTGCTCTGGCTCGACGCCCATGCCGATTTCAACACGCCCGCGATCTCGCCCTCCGGCAACCTGCACGGCATGTCGCTGGCGCTTGCGTCCGGCGAGGCGGAACTCCTTCCGATGATGACACGTCCGGCCGCGCTTGCGCCGGTTCCCGCGGAGCGTATCTGCGTCTTCGGCGCCCGATCGATCGATCCGGAGGAGCGCAACCTGCTGCGCCGTCGCGGCGTCACGGTGAACGACATGCGTCAGATCGACGAGAATGGCGTTTCGCTTCTCATGCGCGACTTCATAAGGAAAGTGAAGGATATAAATGGCGTTCTTCATGTTTCGCTTGATGTCGATTTCCTGGATCCGGCCGTTGCTCCGGGCGTCGGCACGACCGTGCCCGGCGGCGCGACCTATCGCGAGGCGCATCTCGTCATGGAGCTTCTGGAGGACGCCGGCATCACCGTCTCGCTCGATGTGGTCGAGCTCAATCCCTTCCTCGACGAGCGTGGCCGCAGCGCCATCGCGCTCGCCGAACTCGTCGCGAGCCTGTTCGGTCAGGACGTCATGGATCGTCCGACGCAGGCATTCGCCTGATCCAGCCCAAGCCTGAAAGAGGTCCGCCGTGAGCCGTCTGCCCGAAGATTATATCGCCGCCGAACATCGCCTTGGCGCGCACAACTACAAGCCCATCGATGTGGTGATCGAGAAGGGCGAGGGCGTGTGGCTGACCGATGTGGAGGGCAAGCGCTACCTCGATTGCCTCGCGGCCTATTCCGCCGTCAACCAGGGGCATTGCCACCCGCGGATTCTCAAGGCGATGACCGACCAGGCGGCCCGGCTGACACTTACCTCGCGTGCGTTCCGCAACGACCAGCTCGCCGGCTTCTACGAGGATCTGGCGAGGCTCACGGGCGCGCACAAGATCCTGCCGATGAACTCCGGCGCTGAAGCCGTGGAGAGCGCGGTGAAGGCCGTTCGCAAGTGGGGCTACGAGGTGCGCGGCGTGCCGGAAAACAAGGCAGAGATCATCGTCTGCGCCAACAACTTCCATGGTCGTACGCTCGGTATCGTCGGTTTCTCGACCGACCCGACCGCCCGCACCGGTTTCGGGCCTTTCGCACCGGGCTTCCGCGTGGTGCCCTTCGGCGACGCACGGGCCTTCGAGGACGCGATCACCGACAACACCGTCGCCTTTCTGGCGGAGCCCATCCAGGGCGAGGCGGGGATCCTCATCCCGCCCGCCGGCTATTTCGCGACGGTGCGCGAGCTGTGCACCCGCCATGGCATCACCTTGATCCTGGACGAGATCCAGACCGGGCTCGGGCGGACGGGAAAGCTGCTTGCCGAGGAGCACGAGGGCATCGAGGCGGATGTCACGCTGGTGGGCAAGGCGCTCTCGGGCGGGTTTTATCCGGTTTCGGCGGTGCTTTCGAACTCCGAGGTGCTCGGCGTTCTGAACCCGGGAGAACACGGCTCGACCTTTGGCGGCAACCCGCTTGCCTGCGCGGTGGCACGCATGGCGCTCAAGGTCCTTGTCGAGGAAGGCATGATGGAAAACGCGGAAACGCAGGGCGCGCGCTTTCGGACCGGGCTTTCCGCGATCCGCTCCAATGCGGTGCGCGAGGTGCGCGGGCGGGGCCTCATGATCGCGGTCGAACTGCACGAGGATGCCGGAGGGGCGAGGGCGGTCTGCGAGTCCCTGCGCGAGGAAGGCGTGCTTGCCAAGGACACCCACGACCATACGATCCGTATCGCGCCGCCGCTGGTCATCACCGCCGACGAGGTCGACTGGGCGCTGGAACGCTTCGACAAGGTGCTGACGCGACTGGGATAAGAGGTGCCCCGATCCTCAAAAGAGGGTCTGCCTCGCTCTGGACTGTCGAGGCTTTTTGCGAGAGAAGCGTGTTCAACGTTGGATTGCACACCGATGTCCGGGGAGATTCATGTCCTCAGATCCTGGGAAGCCGGAGAGCGGCTCCGTGATCAGTCTGGCTGAACGCCGGCCGATGAAACACGCCTGCATTCTCCACGCCTCACTCAAAGCCGGGAACGGCGGTGGGTTTGAGTTCGAGCCGGGTGTCGAACGAAGCACCGTCGCCAAACTCACCCGGCACATGCTGTCGGAGGACGAACTCGCGGCGCTGCCGAGCTGCCCGAAAGTCCTCCTGCGGGCCAATTTCCGGGAAAAGCGCATCCCGGAAGTGTTCGGGTTTCTGCGTGGAACCATATTCTTCACCCCCGCGATGCGGGCCTACCTGGAGGAGCTGGAACCGGGCGTGCACAGCTTCTTTCCGATTGACCTTCACAGCACGATGAAGATCGACGGGCGCACCGAACATGGCGAGCACTATCTCCTGCTCCGCCCTCCGCTTGTCGATTGCCTGGTGATTTCCGAAACGAACTTTTGGAAGGGATACGGCATCGAAGGTTGGATACAGGGTAAAGACGGGCAGGACGGTGGCGGCTTGTCACCGGAAAAAGACCAGAAATGCACGTTGAGACGCGAGGACGTCGCGGGGCGGCATTTGTGGCTCACTAAAATCGGCAGTTCCTACACGGAATATACCTGTTCCGACCGTTTCTGGGATGGGGTCAGGGACAAGCTGATGATCTGGTCACCGCATACGCGTTGCAATTTGAAGTAGCTTGTTCCCGGTTTGCCCGGTCCGAATGCCCCGGCCCTCAAAAGAGGGTCTGCTTCGCTCTGGACTGTCGAGGCTTTTTGCGAGAGAAGCGTGTTCAACGTTGGATTGCACACCGATGTCCGGGGAGATTCATGTCTTCAGATCCTGGTAAGCCGGAGAGCGGCTCCGTGATCAGTTTGGCTGAACGCCGACCGATGAATCACGCTTACATTCTCCACGGCTCACTCAAAGCCGGGAACGGCGGTGGGTTTGAGTTCGAGCCGGGTGTCGAACGCAGCACCGTCGCCAAACTCGCCCGGCACATGCTGTCGGAGGACGAACTCGCGGCGCTGCCGAGCTGCCCGAAAGTCCTCCTGCGGGCCCATTTCCAGGAAAAGCGCATCCCGGAAGTGTTCGGGTTTCTGCGTGGAACCATTTTCTTCACCCCCGCGATGCGGGCCTACCTGGAGGAGCTGGAACCGGGCGTACACAGCTTCTTTCCGATTGACCTTCACAGCACGATGAAGATCGACGGGCGCACCGAACATGGAGAGCACTATCTTCTGCTCCACCCTCCGGTTGTCGATTGCCTGGTGATTTCCGAAACGGACTTTTGGAAGGGATACGGCATCGAAGGTTGGATACAGGGCGAAGACGGACAGGGCGGCGGCGGCTTGTCGCCACCAGAGAACCAGAAATGCACCTTGAGACGCGAGGACGTCGCGGGGCGGCATTTGTGGCTCACCAAAGTCGGCAGTTCCTACACGGAATATACCTGTTCCGACCGCTTCTGGGATGGGGTCAGGGACAAACTGATGATCTGGTCACCGCATACGCGTTGCAATTTGAAGTAGCTTGTTCCCGGTTTGCCCGGTCCGAATGCCCCGGTCCTCAAAAGAGGGTCTGCTTCGCTCTGGACAGGAACAACCCGTGGCCGTCGCGATTGCCGTATTTCAGCCCCTTGCGGGATGCTGACAGACGAAGCCCCCGAACGCGCCGATGACGCCGTAGTCGGCCGTGCCGAACCCGCTGCGTCCGGTGTCGTCTGTCCGGGCCATGTGTCCCAAGGTCGTCTCCCGGTTCGATGCCGGCCCGCGCCATTTGACGTTTGGCCGGTCATGTTCACGTTGTCGGGTGCTCCCGGCCGGGGTATCTGGAGGCCCATGACCCAAGGAACGTCTCCCGATTCCGTCGGCGCTCTTGTCGAACGACTGGACATCGCCCCGCTGAGAAGCGGCCCCCTGAACGGAACACGTTTCACGGTCAAGGATAATATCGACATTGCCGGCCACCGCACGTCCTACGGCAGTCCGGCCTGGCGTGACGCCCATCCCGCACCGGTTCACAACGCGCTTTGCGTCGACCAGCTTCTGGCTGCCGGGGCGCGGTGCGTGGGCAAGGCTGTCGCGGATGAGTTTACCTACAGCCTCGACGGGGAGAGCCAGTTTTTCGGCACGCCTTGCAATGCCAGGGCGCCGGAGCGGATTCCCGGCGGCTCCTCGAGTGGATCGGCGGCTTCGGTTGCAAACGGACTGGCCGATTTTTCGATCGGAACGGATTCCGGCGGTTCCTTGAGGGTTCCGGCAAGCCTTTGCGGCATATGGGGGATGCGGCCCTCGCTGCACCGGATCTCCGAAGCGGGAGTGCTGCCGTTCATGCCGAGCGTGAGCACGGTTGGGCTTCTGTCGGCGGAGTACCGGCATCTCGAGGTTGCGGCGCGCGTCCTGTTGCGCAGTGGAGCCGGGCCGGTTGCCCCGTTGCGGCGGCTGTTGGTGTTGAGCGACGGTGTGGAGGTCGCCGAGGCGGCTGTGCGGGAAGCGGTCCGGAAGGCTCTGGCCGAGATCGCTCGGCGAACCGGCATCGTGCCGGAGCCGGTCCGCTTCGCGGATCTTGTCGGCGAGGACATTCCGCTTGGCGATTGCAATCTGAAGGCGTTGAGGGATCTGCAAACGGCGGAGTTTCAAAGCACCGTCGGCAACTGGATCGAGGCCGTGCGCCCCGAACTCGGCCGTACCTTTTCCATGGCCTACGGCAACGTTCGAAGCTTCGACCGCATTGCGGCCCTGGACAGCGTGACCCGCTGTGAACGGTTTTTCGAACGGATCAATGCCGCGCTTCCCGCGGGCACGGTCATCTGCTTTCCGACGACCCCGTCCATCGCGCCGCTCAAGGGCTCCTTGAACACGCTGGACGCGGTGACCGCCTTCTACGATCCAACGATGACCCTGACCGCGTTTTCCGGGGTCGCACGCCTGCCTGAAATCTCGGCCCCCCTGATGACCGTCGAGGGGTGTCCCGTCGGGCTTTCCCTCGCAGCAGGTCACTATCAGGACGAGTTCCTTCTGGCGGCCCTGCGGGACTTGCTGGGGATCAGGCTTTCCTGATTTCTCTCGTCAACGCGCGCGCTAGCCCGTTCGCCGGCCGTCCGCCTCGCTCTTGTGGGAAGCGGCTCCGTTTGCATTGTCGTTGTCGGGCGTTACCGACCAGGAACGGTAGACCGGATGCGCGTCGCGCATTCGGTCGTAGAGGGAGACCATGCCGTTCAGGAAGGCCATCTTGCCCGCGTAGGTGAGCACGGTTCCGGCCGCGACCAGCGGGAGAGACAGCGTGATCGCGCCCCAGATGCCGAGACCGAAGCCCAGGCTCGTCACCAGCGACAGGATCATGGCGCGGCGGTTGTCGGCGGCGGGGACCGGCACGGCCAGCCTGTTGAGCCACACCCGCTCGCCGAATGTCGCTCGCGCATGCCAGGTGTCGAATCGGCGCGGCGGCGGAAACAGGCGCGGATTGATCCAGAGCCACAGGGCCACCAGCACGAGCAGGCCGAGGGCGCCCGGCCAGCCGATCCACGCATGCGACCACAGGGCCAGAAACAGGAAGGGAAGGGTGGCGAACCGGGTCCACACGCTCCATCCGCTGGCGTGTCGGCGCCAGGTGTCGGCGTTCATGCCCAGCATCGACAGGCCGCCCGCCATCATCGGACGATAGGCGGCTGTGCGAACCGGAGCGGCATCCTCCGTGCCGCGCGGGCTTTCCTTTTCCATCCTTGCCACGGCGTTTCGCCCCCTGTCTGGCTCGTGCGACGCGCCTTGCGGGGCATCACCTGAGCGCTGTCGCCGACGCCGGCTGCCTGCCGGCGGCGGCCATGGTCCGCGGCCGTTTCTTGTGCGCGACCGTCGGACGGGGAAGTCTAGCCCATCACCGCCATGCGCACCATCGCGAGCCTTGCCGATGGTGAAGGCTTCTTTGCCGAAGGGGCGAGCGGAGCGGTGCGTCAGCTCACGGACTTGACGTAGCGTCCCGGAGCATCTTCAAGGATTTTCATGCGGTTGGCGCCGGGCTTGCGAGCCTTCACCTGCGTGTCGTCGAGCTTGCGCACCCAGGCATCCCAATGCGGCCACCAGGAGCCGGGATGTTCCTCCGCCTTCGCGATCCAGGCATCGAGTTCGCCCTTCGGCCGCTCGCCGGTCCAGAACTGGTACTTGTTGCGGGAGGGCGGATTGACCACGCCGGCGATATGCCCCGACCCGGCCAGCACGTAGTCGACGGGGCCGCCGAAGAACTGGGAGCCGAGGAAGACCGAGCGCGGCGGCGCGATGTGATCCTCGCGGGTGGCGAGATTGTAGACCGGGATCGTCACCTTCGAGAGGTCGAGGCGCTCGCCGGCGATCTCCATGGTGCCCTTCGTCAGCCGGTTCTCCAGATAGCAGTTGCGCAGGTAGAACGAATGGTTGGCGGCCGGCATCCGGGTGCTGTCGGAATTCCAGTACAGCAGGTCGAAGGGGAAGGGCTCCTTGCCCTTCAGGTAGTTGTTGACGACGTAGGGCCAGATCAGGTCGTTGGAGCGCAGCAGGTTGAAGGCGGAGGCCATGCGCGAGCCGTCGAGATACCCCTTTTCGCCCATCTGCTTTTCGAGCGCCTGGATCTGTTCCTCGTCCACGAAGACCTTGAGGTCGCCGGCGTGGGTGAAATCGACCTGCGTCGTGAAGAAGGTCGCGCTCTTGATCCGTTCGTCGCCGGTCGCCGCCATGTAGGCGAGCGTGACGGACAGCAACGTGCCGCCGACGCAATAGCCGATGGCGTTGACCTCCTCGGTGCGCGTCGCGCGCTTGATCACGTCGAGCGTTTCCAGAACGCCCTCGCGCATGTAGTGCTCGAAGCCCTTCTGCGCCTGCCGCTCGTCGGGGTTCACCCAGGAGATGACGAAGACCGTGTGGCCCTGGTCCACCGCCCAGCGGATGAAGGATTTCTCCGGGTTCAGGTCGAGGATGTAGAACTTGTTGATCCACGGCGGCACGATCATCAGCGGCCGTTTCAGCACCTTTTCCGTTGTCGGCGTGTACTGGATGACCTGGCAAACGTCGTTTTCGGCAATCACCTTGCCCGGGGTGAGCGCCAGGTTCTCTCCCACCCGGAACTTGGTCGGGTCCGACTGGCGGATCTTCAGTTCGCCCTTGCCGGCGGCGATGTCCTCGGCCAGCAGCTTCATGCCGCGCACCAGGTTGTCGCCGTTGGATTCCAGCGTTTCTCGCAGCAGTTCGGGGTTGGTCAGCACGAAGTTGGAGGGCGAGAGCGCGTTGGCGATCTGCTTGACGTAGAAATCCGCCTTGTGGCGGGTGTGCTCGTCCAGATCGCCCGCCTCGACCACGAGCTGCTCGGCCCAGCGGGAGGTGATCAGGTAGATCTGTTTCACGAAGTCGAAGAACTGGTTGTCGTTCCACTCCGGGTCGCCGAAACGCTTGTCGCGCGGGTCCGGGATGATGGCGGGGTCGGCGGTCTCGCCCATCATGCGCTTGAGCGAGGTGTTCCACAGATTCATGTAGCCGGTCCACAACCGGCTTTGCGCCTCGATGGCGCGCTGGGGGTCGGACATCCAGTATTCGCCCACCTGGGCGAGCGTCTTGAAGATCTCCGTCATCTCGTCGGCCATGCCCGACTTGATCTCGCCCTTCTCGCGCGGCTCCACGTAGGCCGCCATCGCCTTTCCGGCGTTTTCGACGATGCGCGCGAGGTTCTGAGCGAACGCTTCCGGATTCTTGACGATGTACTGTAAAAGCGGATTCGGCGTCTCGTCCGTCATCCCCGCGTTCCCCTCCGTTTGCGTGTTCGTCCGGCTCCGCTTGCCGGGCTGTGCGGGCCCCGACCCGCCTCCGGTCCGCTTGTCGCCATAATAGGCATTCATGAAGTCTGGCTGACAAGTTGGACAAAGCGCCTACAATGTCGTAGTTCCCGTCGAAACGTGCAAGTCGCGTGGTGTGGACGGGAACGGCACCGCACCGGCGACCGGGCGGTATCCGGACAGGTGTTGCCCGGACAGGTGTTGCAAGGACATCCGGGCGCGGACGACACGGAGACAGAGCGAAACGATGCGACTGCATTGGACCGGAACGGCGCTTTGCCTGGCCATGGCTCTTGGCGGATGCGCCTACGCGCCGTCGGGCACGCTGGTGGAGGCACTCGAGCCCGCCGGTACGGGACCTTATGTCACATCCGGGTCCGAGCTTGCCGCGGCCCGGTCCGGCACGTCCTCCGATGGCGTGACGCTGCCCGAACCGAGCGCCTATGCGGCGCCGGGGCAGACGGTCGCGCCTTCGGGCACGCAGACCACAACGGCCGCCACCGGCACCCAGGCGGCCGCCGCCGTTGCCGCGCGTGCGCCCGGCGCGCTTCTGTCGACCGACCAGGCGGCGGCGACGCGCAACCAGCTTCTCGACATGGCCCGCACACGCGGCACACCGGCGGGCGGGGCGTCGTCGACGACCGCCGCCGACCTTCTGCGCCTGCGCGAGACGCATGGCGCGGATGCCATCGCCGAGATCGAGGCAGCAGCAGCGGACGATTGAACCGCCGCCCGTTCGTGGCGGCATGTGCCGCCGGTCTCCTGCTGCCCCGGCGGCGCGGGAGAAGGGCACTTGAATGAATTTCACTCTTTTTGACGATGCGCGGTCGCGGTCCTGCTGGTATATGCCCGCCAGCCCCGGACGGGTCCGCCCGACATCGCAACCGGCCCGCCGGGCCCCTTCGCGTGAGGATTGAGCCATGGAAGAATTCTACAAGACGCGGCGCCTGCCGCCCTACGTGTTCGAAGAAGTCAACCGGCTCAAGGCGAAGGCACGCGCGGGCGGCGCGGACATCATCGACCTTGGCATGGGCAATCCGGACCTGCCGACGCCGAAGCACATCGTCGACAAGCTGGTCGAGACCGTGCAGAACCCGCGCACGCACCGCTATTCGGCGTCCAAGGGCATTGCCGGCCTGCGCCGCGCCCAGGCGGCCTACTACGGCCGGCGCTTCGGCGTAAAGCTCAATCCCGACACCCAGGTCGTGGCGACGCTCGGCTCAAAGGAAGGCTTCGCCAACATGGCGCAGGCGATTTCGGCGCCGGGCGATGTGGTTCTGGTGCCCAACCCGAGCTATCCGATCCATGCCTTCGGCTTCCTGATGGCGGGGGCCTCGCTGCGCTCCATTCCCGCCGAGCCCGGACCGGAGGTGTTCGAGGCGCTCGAGCGCGCGGTGATCCACTCGGTGCCCAAGCCGATCGCGCTGATCCTGTGCTATCCGGCCAACCCGACCGCCTATGTGGCCGATCTCGACTTCTACAAGGACATCGTGGCCTTCGCGAAGAAGCACGAGATCTTCGTGCTGTCGGACCTTGCCTATTCCGAGATCTATTTCGGCGACACGCCGCCGCCGTCCATCCTGCAGGTTCCCGGCGCCATGGATGTGGCGGTGGAGTTCACCTCGCTGTCCAAGACCTTCTCCATGCCGGGCTGGCGCATGGGGTTCGCGGTCGGCAACGAGCGGCTCATCGCGGCCCTGGCGCGCGTGAAGTCCTATCTCGACTACGGCGCGTTCACGCCGATCCAGGTGGCCGCCACGGCGGCGCTCAACGGGCCGGACGACTGCATCGTCTCGGCACGCGAGGTGTACCGCAAGCGCCGCGACGTGCTGGTGGAGACCTTCGGACGGGCGGGATTCGAGGTGCCCGCTCCGGCGGCCAGCATGTTCGCCTGGGCGCCGATCCCGGAGAAGTTCCGCCACCTCGGCTCGGTGGAGTTTTCCAAGCTTCTCATCGAGCACGCCGATGTCGCGGTGGCCCCGGGGCTCGGTTTCGGCGAGCACGGCGACACGCATGTGCGCATCGCGCTGGTGGAAAACGAGCAGCGCATCCGTCAGGCGGCGCGCAATCTGCGCCGTTTCCTTGAAACGGCGGATGAAAAATTGCACAACGTGATCCCCATCGGAGCGAAGGGCTGATCCCTTCGCCCGCGCCCGCTCCCGGGCGGGCCCGAACTCGAATGGAATGCGATCTTCATGAAACCTGAACTGCGCGTCGGCGTTGCCGGCCTCGGTACGGTGGGCGCCTCGCTGGTGCGCCAGTTGCAGAGCAAGGCGGACCTGCTCGCACAGCGGTGCGGCCGCCCGATCGTCGTCACGGGCGTGAGCGCCCGTGACCGCACGCGGGACCGGGGCGTCGATGTTTCCGGCATCCAGTGGTTCGACAATGCGACCGACCTTGCCCGTTTCGAGGGCATCGACGTTTTCGTCGAGCTGATCGGCGGCGACAGCGGCCCGGCCGATGAAAGCGTGCGGGCCGCCCTTGCCGCCGGCAAGCATGTCGTGACCGCGAACAAGGCGCTCCTGGCCAGGCATGGCGTCGAGCTTGCCCGCATGGCCGAGAAGGCGGGTGTCACCCTGTCCTACGAGGCGGCGGCGGCCGGCGGCATCCCGGTCGTGAAGACCATGCGCGAGGCGCTGGCCGGCAACCGGATCAACCGGATCTACGGCATTCTCAACGGCACCTGCAATTACATCCTGACCCGCATGGAGCAGGACGGCATCGACTTCGCGGCCTGTCTCGCCGAGGCCCAGCGCCTCGGGTATGCCGAGGCCGATCCGACCTTCGACATCGAGGGCAACGACACGGCGCACAAGCTGGCGCTGCTGACGTCTCTCGCCTTCGGGTGCGAGATCGACGCCGACGCGATCTACCTGGAGGGCATCACCTCCATCACGCGCGCCGACATCGAGGCGGCAAGCGAACTCGGCTACCGCATCAAGCTCCTTGGCGTGGCGCAGAAGACCGACACGGGCATCGAGCAGCGCGTGCATCCGACCATGGTGCCCAAGACCTCGGCCATCGCGCGGATCGACGGCGTGCTGAACGCGGTCGCCGTCGACGGCGATGCCGTGGGCGAGGTGGTGCTTGTCGGTCCGGGCGCCGGTGGCGATGCCACCGCGTCCGCCGTGCTGTCCGACCTTGTCGACGTGGCGCGGGACAATGCCGTTCCCGCGCTGGGGCTGGCGGTGTCGCGGCTCAAACCCTACGAGGCGGCGCGGATGCGTCTGCACGAGGGTGGCTACTACATCCGCCTTGCCGTCTACGACCGTTCCGGCGCCTTCGCCGAGATCGCGCGCATCATGGCCGCCGAAGGCATTTCGCTGGAATCGATCATGCAGCGCGACCGCGCGCGCACCCAGGCCGGGGAAGCCGGTGCGCCCCAGCCCGTCATCCTGATCACCTACGAGACCACCGAAGCGGCCGTGAAGCGTGCGCTTGCGACCATTACCGCGCAGAACGTGATTGCCGGTACGCCGCAGATGATCCGCATCGAGAAACTCGCCTGACCCCCGTTTTGCTCCGTCCTGAGGAAGAATGATGTCCACTGCCGCCGATGCCTCCACCGAAGTTCTCGACCGTATCCTGACCCTCGAGCTCGCCCGCGTGACCGAGCGCGCCGCCGTCGCGGCCGCCCGCCTGCGCGGACGCGGCGACGAGAAGGCCGCCGACCAGGCCGCCGTCGACGCCATGCGCCGCGAACTGAACTGCCTGCCCATCGACGGCACGGTGGTGATCGGCGAGGGTGAGCGCGACGAGGCGCCGATGCTCTACATCGGCGAGACCGTCGGCACCGGCGAGGGACCGGCGGTCGATATCGCGCTCGATCCGCTCGAGGGCACGACGATCTGCGCCAAGAACCTGCCCAACTCGCTCGCCGTGATCGCGATGGCCCCGAAGGGCGGCCTGCTGAACGCGCCGGACAGCTACATGGAAAAGATCGCCATCGGCCCCGGCTACCCGGCCGGACTGGTCGACCTGGACGCCTCCGTTGCCGACAACGTCAATGCGCTGGCCAAGGCCAAGGGCGTTTCCGTCGGCGAGATCACGGCCTGCGTGCTCGATCGCCCGCGTCACGCGCGCATCATCGAGGAGCTGCGCGCCACGGGCGTTTCGATCCGTCTCATCGGTGATGGCGATGTGGCCGGCGTGATCCACACGACGGACCCGGAAGAGACGGGCATCGATCTCTACATGGGGATCGGTGGCGCTCCGGAAGGCGTTCTGGCGGCGGCGGCGCTGCGCTGCATCGGCGGCCAGATGCAGGGCCGTCTGGTGATCACCCGCGACGAGCAGGTCGAACGTGCCCACCGCATGGGCATCGACGACATCAAGCGCAAGTACACCATGGAAGAGATGGCGACCGGCGACGTGCTGTTCGCGGCCACGGGCGTGACCGACGGCAACTTCCTGCAGGGCGTGCGTCTCGGCCGTGACAGCGTCACCACGCATACGGTCGTCATGCGTTCGACGACCGGAACGGTGCGCTACATCAAGGCCCGCCACACCCACGTGGAGAAGTTCCACCTGGACTGAGCGCGCGGGCGCCGACAAGGAAGGTGACGGTCGACGATGACATCACCGCTCAGCGGACCTGAAACGGGGGCCGGCACCGGGGAGGGAGACGAGGAAACCCGTCTCGTTCTCGGTGTGTCGCGCTCGGTCGGGGACCGGTCCTGGCGCGAGCGCCCGAGCCGCGGCGAGGCGGCCACGGCGCTTGCCATGTCCCAGCGCCTCGGCCTGCCGGAAATCGTCGCGCGGGTTCTGGCGGCGCGCGGCGTCGGCCTCGACCAGGCAGAAACCTTCCTCGATCCCACCATCAAGGGCCTGATGCCCGATCCGTCCGTGCTCACGGACATGGACCGGGCGGTCGAGCGGGTCGCCGATGCCATAGCGGCGCGCGCGCCCATCGCCATCTTCGGCGACTACGACGTGGACGGCGCCACGTCCTCGGCCGTGCTCTACCGCTATCTCGCCGAGCTCGGGCATCCGGCGCGCATCCATATTCCCGACCGCATCATCGAGGGGTACGGGCCGAACGGCCCGGCGATCCGGATGCTGCGCGAGGAGGGGGCCGGGCTTCTCGTCTGCGTCGACTGCGGCAGCGTCTCCTTCGAGGCCTTCGCCGAGGCGCGCCAGGTCGGGCTCGACGTCGTGGTGCTCGACCACCATCAGGTCGGTGAGGAGCTTCCCGAGACCTCCGGTCTCGTCAATCCCAACCGGCAGGACGACATTTCGGGCCTCGGGCATCTGGCCGCCGTTGGCGTCACCTTCCTCTTCGTGGTGGCGCTCAACCGTGAGCTTCGCCGTCGCGGAGTGTTCCAGGGGCGCGCCCAGCCGGATCTTCTCTCGCTTCTCGATCTCGCCGCCGTCGGCACGGTCTGCGACGTGGTGCCGCTCAAGGGGCTCAACCGGGCCTTCGTGCGCAAGGGGCTGGTGGCGCTGCACGCGCGCGCCAATTGCGGTCTCGCGGCACTGTCCGACATTGCCCGGGTCAACGGGCCGGCGACACCCTATCACCTGGGGTTCCTGATCGGGCCGCGCATCAACGCGGGCGGGCGCATCGGCGACGCGGCGCTCGGCGCTCGGCTCCTGACCACCCATGACGCGGACGAGGCGCGCTCCATCGCCGAGACGCTCGACCGGCTCAACGGCGAACGCCAGGCCATCGAGGCGGAGATGCTGCTGGAGGGCGACGCACAGGCCCTCGCGGCCTCCGAGGCGGGCGATCCGGCCGTGCTCCTGACCGGGGCCGACGGCTGGCATCCGGGCGTCGTCGGCCTTGTCGCCTCGCGCATCAAGGAACGCTACCGCCGGCCGGCCTTCGCCATTGCCTGGGACGCCGACGGCAAGGGCACCGGCTCTGGCCGTTCCATTCCCGGTGTCGATCTCGGCGCCGCCGTCCGCAAGGCCGTGGCCGAGGGGCTGCTGGAAAAGGGCGGCGGACACGCCATGGCCGCCGGCCTCACCGTGCGCCGCGAAAAGCTCACCGATCTTGCCGTCTTTCTCGACGGGCAGCTCGCGGAGGCCGTCGAGGCCGCGCGCCAGTCGTATGTGCTGAAGATCGACGGGGCGCTGACCGCGAGCGCCGCCAGTGTGTCGCTGCTGCACGAGCTGGAAAAGGCGGGCCCCTTCGGCGCGGGCCATTCCGAGCCCGTCTTCGCGTTGCCGAGCCACAGGGTGAAATTCGCCGACGTGGTGGGCAAGGGGCACGTGCGCCTGACCCTTGGCGACGGGGGAGGCGGAAGCCTCAAGGCCATCGCCTTCAAGGCGGCCGATACGCCGCTCGGCGCCTTCCTGATGGAAAAGCGCGGCGAGACCGTCCATGTGGCCGGCGCGCTGTCGCTCGACACCTGGCAGGGCCGCGAGAGCGTGCAGTTGCGCGTGCTCGACGCCGCCGATCCGCGCAAGAGCAGGCTCTGAAGCGCTGAGTGGTCGGCCCTTTCAGCGCAGCGCGTCGACCGTCGCCGTCACCTCGTCCGTGTCCGGGCGGCTTCCCATGCCTGCAAGCACGGCACCGGCGAGCCGAAGACCCGTGCGCAGGGCCCCGGTGTCGTCGTCACCGCGCAGCATTGCATGCAGGTATCCGGCGGCGAAGGCGTCTCCCCCGCCGGTCCGGTCCACCGGGGACAGGGGCTCGGGAGCAACGGTGATCCGCTGGCCATCGCGATGGCAGGTGACCCCGGTTTCGCCATCAGTGACGATCAGCCGCCGCGCGCCCTCCGCATGAGCCTTGTCCAGCAGTCCGGCGAGATCGGGCGTCCCGTGGCCCGCGAGCGCGCGGGCCAGTTCGTCCCGGTTGGTGAAGGCGACGTCGGGATCGCGCAGGAGCGGCAGGCTCACGCTGCCGTTGAGATCCGCCGAGACGGTTGCCTGGCGAAGATCGGCCCGTCGCCCGTCGCCGAAAAGAAGCTCGTGGAACGACGGGGCGAAATGCACGTGGCGCGCGGAGGTGAAGTCCGCCCGCGCGGCCATTGCGCGCCAGTGCGCGTCCGCCTCGCGGGGGCCGCCGCAGACCATGGCCTTGGTCGTGCCGCCGGTGAAGATCGAAGCGACCGAGGGGCCGACGTCATCGCGCCGGTCGATGCCGGAGACGTCCACGCCGGCACGCGCGAGAAAATCCACGGCCATTTGCGAGAGCGGATCGGTTCCGGTGACGGCGTGAAACCGCACGTCATGGCCGAGGCGGGCGAGCCAGTGGGCGACATTGGCCGGCGCGCCGCCGCCCGCGACCGTGAGGTCGCGGGTCTGCACCTTCTCGTGCTGCGCCGGCAGATGCGGCACCTGGTAGAGCAGGTCGACGCCGAGGTTTCCCAGGATCGCGATGCGGCTCATGTTCCGACCTTTCCGCTGAAGGCGGCCATGATGAAGCGCTGCGCGAAGGCGAAGAGGATGAGGACGGGCAGGGCGGAGAGCAGGGCGACGGCCATCATCGGACCCCAGAGCGGCTCCACGTCGTCCAGCGAGGTGAAGGCCTTCAGGCCGATGGCGAGTGTGCGTTTTTCCGGCGAGTCGAGCACGAGCAGGGCCCAGAGGTAGATGTTCCATGCTCCCATGAAACTCACCACCGCCAACGAGGCGACGGCGGGCATGATATTGGGCAGCGCGATCTGGAAGAACTGGCGGAACGGGCCGGCGTTGTCCAGTCTCGCGGCCTCGAACATCTCGCCGGGAAGCGTCTTGAAGGCCTGCCGGGCGAAGAAGACGTAGAAGCCCACATAGGCGATCGAGGGCACGATCACACCGGCGCGGGTGTCGTACCAGCCCGTCAGCGATACGCCCACATAGAGCGGCACGATGCCGATGGCGACGGGAAACGCCATGGTCGCGATGATGCCGCGAAACATCCAGTCGCGTCCGGGAAAGCGCAGGTGGGCGAAGGCGAATCCGGCGGGAAAGGCGATGGCGAGCTTGCCGAGCGTGACGAGGCTCGCGATCACCACCGAGTTGACCAGCCAGGCGCCGACCGGATGGGTGGCGAACGCCATGCGGAAGTTTTCGAGCGAGGGCTCGTCCGGCCAGAAGCGGAACGCCTTGGTGAGCACGAGG
Source organism: Stappia sp. (assembly GCA_002722295.1). Lineage (GTDB taxonomy): Bacteria > Pseudomonadota > Alphaproteobacteria > Rhizobiales > Stappiaceae > Stappia. The sequence goes on from PBLF01000035.1 coordinate 86,505, forward strand.
TCGTTCGGGGTGAAGGCGGTCGTCATCATCCAGAACAGGGGGAAGATGGCGAGCAGTGTGCCCGTGGCGAGCACGACGTGGCTCACCGGATGGCGGCGCAGGAAGGCGTCAGCTTTCATAGTGGACCTTCTGCTCGAACAGACGGAACTGGGCCCAGGTCACCAGGAGCACCAGGGCGATGATGATCACCGAGGCGGCGCTCGCCTGGCCGAACTGGAAGTATTTCAGGCCGCGTTCGTACATGTAGTAGAGGATGTTGGTGGACGAGCCGTAGGGGCCGCCACCGGTCAGGACGTCGATCACGCCGACGATGTCGTCGAGAACGCTGAAGCTCGTCGTGACCGCGACGAAGAAGAACGTCGGCGAGATCAGCGGCAGCTCGATGGTCCAGAACCGCTTGAGAGGCCCCGCGTTGTCGATGGCGGCCGCCTCCAGAACGTCCTTCGGGATGCCGACGAGGGCGGCCAGGAACAGCAGCATGTTCAGCCCGAAGGTCTTCCAGAAGGTGACGATGGCGACGCACCACAGCGCCAGGTCCGGATCGGTGTACCAGCGGCTTGCGCCGGCCCCGAGACCGGTCAGCACCGTATTGAGAAATCCGTTGAGCGGGTCGAACAGCCACAGCCACGCGATGCCGGCGGTGGAATACGCCAGGATCGTGGGCAGGAAGAGCAGCGGCTTGTAGACGCGGCTGGCCCGGCTTTCGCTGACGCGCAGCAGGAGTGCGGCGAGAACCAGCGGCACGATGATCTGTGCCGGGATCAGCACGACGCAATAGAGCAGCGTGTTCCACGCGGCCTCGCGGAAGTCCGGATCGGACAGGACGCGGGTGTAATTGTCGAGCCCGACGAAGCCGGCGTCCGGATGGATGAAGTCCCAGTCGGAAAAGGAAAGCCCCACGGAAAACAGCACCGGGGCGTAGAGGAACACGGCCACGAAGGCGATCGCCGGCCCCGTCAGAAGATACGGGGCCAGCGTCGTCGTCGCGGACCGCAGCAGGCTGCGGGTCATGGCGGGTCTTTTCGTTCGGCTCTCGCGCCGGATCAGTTGGTGACGAGGCGGGCGAGATCCTGCTTCGCGCGGGCAAGACCCTCGGCGGGTTCCACCTGGCCGTCCAGGATACGGGCCACCCACTGGCGCCACACGTCCTGCCCCTCGAGACCGCGTGCGCCCGGCCAGATCGTCTCGGGCGTCAGGCCGGCCTCGAGCTGGGCGTAGGAGGCCTCCTGCAGCGGCTTGCGCGGAAGGTCGTGCACGGAGGTGTTGAGATAGCCGACCTCGGACCAGATCTCCTGGCCTTCCTTCGAGGCGCAGAAGGCGAGGAAGTCCATCGACGCCTTGGCCAGTTCCTCGTCGCGGGCGTAGATGGCGAGGAAGTTGCCGCCGGAGTTCATGTTGCGGTTGCCGGTAAGGCTCGGGAACATGACGTCCCTGAACTCGATGCCGGACTTGGCGGCGGCCGCGGCGCGCGAGGAGGAGGTGGTGACGATGGCGATGTTGCCGGCGAACATGGCCTTCTGCTGGGCGCGATAGTCCATGTTGGTCCACAGACCGGCGCGCACCGGTTCGGCGAAGCGGGTCATGCCCTCGATGGCCTGGGGGCTGTCACAGGCGAGCGTGTCCCCGTCGAGAATGAAGCCGCCGGCGTTCTGGATGTAGGCCTGCGAGGTCCACTCGTTGTTCGACAGGTCCATGGCCGAGCGGTAGGTCGGATGGTTGCCGCCGCCGAGCGCCTTATCGATCTTCGCCGCCTGCTCCATCAGCCAGGCGTGGCTCACGTCGAGGGGGATGTTCTCGTCGAGACCGGCCTCGCGCCACAGGTCCATGTTGATCCAGGTGACCGGGGTCGACATGGCCCAGGGAAGGCCGATCAGCGCCTCGTCGATGGTGACGAGCGGGCGCACGGACGGCTTGAACTGGCCGATGATCGCCTCCGCCTTGCCGGCGTCGATCTCGTTGAAGTCGCGCGCACCAAGGGTCCGGCGGGCGAAGTAGCCGAACTTCCAGCCGGTGATCATCATCTCGGGCGGGCGGCCGGACGCGATGGAGGCCAGCGCCTTGGTGGCCATCTCCTGGTAGTCGCCGTCCATCCGGTTGACGACCGTGACGCCCGTCTTCTTCGCGTTGTAGGCGTCGACGACCTTCTGGAACGGCTGGTTCGCGCCCCAGGGGCTGGAAATGGTGACGGTCGCATCGGAGCTGGCGAGCGCGCGGAAGGGCAGCAGGGACGCGGCGGCAAGGCCGGCCGTGCCGGCCATGAAGGTACGACGCGAGGGAGTGAAGTTTGCCATGTCGGGAACCTCTCGGAGAGCCTGTCGGGTGCTTGAGGGACGCGTCGCCTTTCCTGTGTACACAGCAGCGACAGGGTGGTTCTATCAAGGCCGCACGAAAGATCTGTGACACCTCCGGACTATTAACTATATGTGACGCAATGGGTTTTCGGATCGTTCGGTGATTCCGGCCGGCTTCTGTAGCCGGCTTTTCCGCAAGTGCCGGAGGGGCAGGGGTTTGGGTTCCATCGAAGAGTTGAGGCGGCTTGCTTCCTCGGACTACGGCAGCCGGAGCGAGCGGGCGATCTGGCTCCAGATCTACGACCGGATCGGGACGGCGCTGGAAAGCGGGCTGCTGGCGGAAGGGGAGCGCCTGCCGGGCGAGGACGACCTCGCCACGCTCTTCGGGGTCAACCGGGTAACGCTCCGCCGCGCGCTTGACCGCCATCAGCGCGAAGGGCGGCTTCAGGCACGCAAGGGTGTCGGCATCTTCGTGCGCGCGCCGGCCGTGCGCTATGTCGTTCACCGCTACGAGGCCTTCAACGAATCCGTGTGCGACGACGCGGCCGAACTCAGGATCCTCTCCGTCACCCGCCGTCCGCCATCGCCGGCGGCCCGGCGCGGGTTCGACCTTGGGGAGGGTGCGGAGGTCTTCGAGATGCGCAACGCGATCGTTATCGGCGAGACGCCGGTCTACCTGGCGACGAAGGAATTCCGCGTCGACGTGTTCGCCGGGCTCGAGGAGGTCGTGGCCCGGGGCGGCACGATCCTGGATGCCTATGCGGCGGCGGGCATCCCGCGCTATGTGCGGGCCGAGACCCGGATTTCCGCCGATTTTGCCACCGAGACGGAAGCCTCCGAGCTGCAGGTCTCCCAGGGGGCGCCGCTGTTGCGTTCGCGCTCCTTCAACACGGACCCGGACGGGCGCGTGATCGAGGTGAACGCGGGGTGCTGGCCGATGTTCAGCGTCGAACTTGTCTTTGCCAGCGGAGTTGCGGACATCGCCACCGACAGTCCTTTCGACGCGTCCCCGCGTTGACCTCGCAGTCATCGCGCGCCAAAGTGCAAAGGGCCGTTCGGCTCTTGCCTGACGTGTGCGCATGAGGATTCGGGCGCGCAACATTCACACAAGCGATCAAGACACCCATGCAGCAGGACACCGCGTCCTTCGGACGTTTTCGCGCGGGCCTCGTCGAGGGAATGCGCCGCACCCTGCCGGTCACGCTCTATGTCGCGCCGATGGGGTTTGCCTTCGGCGCCGCCGCCACCCAGGGTGGAATGAGCGTCGAGGCGACCCTTCTCATCAGCGCGGTCATGTGTTCCGGCTCGGCCCAGTTCGCCGCCCTCGCGGTCTATTCCTCGCTTGGCGTCGCCGTGATTCCCATGCTGCTTGCGGCTTTCACGCTGAACGCGCGCCACATTCTTCTCGGAGCCGCCATTTCGCCCTGGATGAACAAGGTGAGCTTTTCGCGTCAGGTGGCGGCCGTGATCGTCCTCAGCGAGCCGACCTGGGCGCTGGTGATCCGGATGCATGACGTGGAGGGGGTGCGCAATCCCGCCAGGCTTGCAGGCGCGCTCGCCGGCGGGGGCATCGCCATGTGGGCGTGCTGGATCGCGGGAACCGCGTTCGGCGCGATCCTGGGCTCCGATTTCGGCGACCTGTCGCGCTTCGGTCTCGACCTTCTGGTGATTGCCTTCTTCGCCTCGCTCGCGGCCGCCTTCTGGCGCAGCCCCCGGCAGGATCTGCTGCCGTGGATCGCCGCCGGCGCGGCCGCGATCCTTGCCGAACGGGTCCTGCCGCCGGGCTGGCACATTCTCGCGGGCGGCATTGTCGGCGGGCTCGTCGGTCTGCTGCTTCCCTACATCACCGGCGCGGGCGACGAGGAGACCCCGACATGAGCGAGCAGGTTCTCGTCACCCTGGTGATCCTCGGCATGGGCGCGATCACCTTCGCCACGCGTATCGGCGGCGTTGTCATGATGCGCTTCGTGCCGCTGACGCCCGCCATCGAGCGGTTCCTGCGCTATCTGTCCAGCTCGGTTCTGGTCGCCGTGCTGGCACCGGCTGCATACGACGGCGACCTGGCCGCCCGGGCCACGCTCGTCAGCGCCGCGCTCGTCATGTACTTCACCCGCAATGCGCTTGCCGCCATGGCCGCCGGCGTGGCGGCCGCCATGGTGGTGCGACATTTCCTCGCCGTTTGAGCCGACCGGCGTTCCCCGGGCGCGCGGCCTTTGGAAAAACCTGCCGACCGGCATGATTTTCCCGCCCTGTTAAGGAAGGGGCAACGCCTGCGCGCCTAGCCTGATCGCGGATGGTGATCAAGAGGCTTGGAACATGACTCCAAGGGCACAGTTGCGCCAACTCATGGCGGAAGTCGACGGAGCCGCGGACAACGCGGAGCGCGCGCTGAGGCGTATGCAGGCGCAGGGCGTCGTCGGTGCCGTACCGCAGAAGAAGGCGCCGGTCGCGCCGTTTCTCGGCGGTCTCGTTCTGGCCAGCCTGCTCTTGAGCGCAAAGGTTCTCGGCCTGCAGGACTGAGCTTGTTTTCCGGTGTCGGGAATGGCCGTTTTTTGCAATTTCCGGGACTTGAATTGAACCCCGGGCCGGTCCAGCATCCCGGCCATGACACAGCCTGATCCCAACACGAAATCTGACGCAGCGGAATCCGGCGATGCCTGGCGCATCGCCCTTTGCGCGTTCAATCTGGCGCTCGGCGGACAGTCGCCGGCCGCCTTTGTCGCCGGTGTGGACGCGCGTCTGACCCGCGCCCGCGAGGAGGGCGCCCGCCTTCTCGTTCTCCCCGAATACGTGAGCGAGGCGTTTCTCGCCTGGAAGCCGGAAGGCCTGCCGGTCACCGGCGAGCTTGCCTTCATGGCGGAGGAGGGCGCGCGCATCCTGCCCTCGCTCGAGGCGCTTGTCGCGCGTCACGGCATCGGTCTTGTTGCCGGCTCCATGCCCGTCCCGGACGGCAAGGGCGGTTTCTTCAACCGGGCCCATGTGCTGCTTCCCGACGCGTCCTCCTTCGTCCACGACAAGCTGGCGCTGACGCCCTTCGAGCTGGAGGCGGACGGCTGGCTGCTGACCGCGGGTGGAGAACTCGGCGTATTCGAGCACGAGGGGCTGCGCATTGCCGTGCTGATCTGCCTCGACGTGGAAATGCCGGCGCTGTCGGTGCTGCTTGCCGGGCTGAAGCCGGACCTTCTCATCGTGCCGTCGATGACGTCGAATCTCGCCGGGTATTCCCGCGTCTTCGGCTGTGCCAGGGCGCGGGCGGTGGAACTGATGGCGGCGGTCGCCGCATGCGGGTGCGTCGGCGTTGCCGAGGGGGCGACGCAACCGGCCTCGAACGTGTCGGGTGCCTCGCTTTTCCTCCCCTGCGAGCCGACGCTCGGCTATACCGGAATTGGCGGCGAAATTGCCGCGACGGACGGGATGGACGGCGAGGAGCCGTTCCTCGTCGCGGATGTGCCGATTGCGGAAATCCGAAGGCTCCGTTCGGGCGAGGCGGAAGTCTGGCCCGGGGCCTGGTCGGCGCGGGACGTGATCGTGAAGGGCAACGACGGATGACGGTCGATTACATGAGCAACACCACCGACAAGGCCGACCATCTGCTCGGCGAGGAACGCGCCTGCGGCGCGGCCATCCTGTTCGGCGGGATTTCCGGTGGCCTCGGCGTCGCGTTCGCCGCAATCGGGTCGCATCTTCCAGGGGCCGAACTTCTGGTGACCGCCTCGCAGATGCTCATGTTTCATGCGCCTGCGTTCCTCGCGCTGGCGGTCCTGCGCGGTGTCGGTCCGCGCCATCTGGTTCCCGCGAGCGTGATCTGCCTCGCGATCGGCCTGCTGCTCTTCGCCGGCGACCTGTCCCTGCGGGCGTTCCTGGGCGAGCGGGCCTTCCCAATGGCCGCGCCCATCGGCGGCGGACTGATGATTCTTGGCTGGACCGGCGTGGTGATGGTCGGCGTGGCCCGGATGATGCGGCGCGGCTGACGCGCTTCGACAGGCCGGGCGACGCAAAGCCTCGACGCGATGTCGCTTTTCGGCAAGACGACGGGGCGGATGCGCTGCACAAAGCGAGAGGCGCGCGGGCCATGGAGCCCCCGTTGTCCGGCGCTCCTGCCCTCGCACCCGGCGGCACTGCTTGAAAGAGGTGACGATGACCCGTTTCTCCTTCTGGGATCTGGCCTTGAAGGCGCTCAACGCCCATCAGGACTGGGGGCGCCAGTGGCGTCAGCCCGATCCGAAACCGGCGTATGACGTCGTCATCATCGGCGCCGGCGGCCACGGGCTCGCCACCGCCTACTATCTCGCCTCGCAGCACGGGATCACCAATGTGGCCGTGCTCGAGAAGGGCTGGCTCGGCGGCGGCAATACGGGTCGAAACACGACCATCGTGCGCTCCAACTACCTGTGGGAGGAGAGCGAGGGGCTCTACGACCATGCCATGGACCTCTGGCAGGGGCTGTCGCAGGAGCTCAACTACAACGTCATGTATTCGAAGCGCGGCGTGCTGATGCTCGCGCATACGATCCATGACGTGCAGGTGTTCAAGCGGCACGTGCACGCCAACCGCCTCGCCGGCGTCCAGAACGAATGGCTGACGCCGGAAGAGGCGAAGGAGTTCTGCCCGCCGCTCAATATTTCCGGGAACGTGCGCTATCCCGTCCTCGGCGGCGCGCTTCAGCGCAGGGGCGGCGTCGCCCGCCACGATGCCGTGGCCTGGGGCTATGCACGCGGTGCCGACCGCCTCGGCGTCGACATCATCCAGAACTGCGCCGTGACCGGGATCCGGCGTGGCGCGGACGGAGCCGTCACCGGCGTCGAGACCTCGCGCGGCTTCATCGGCGCCAAGAAGGTTGGCGTCGTCGCGGCGGGTCACTCGACCGTGGTGATGGACATGGCCGGCGTCAGGATGCCGCTGGAATCCTACCCGCTGCAGGCGCTCGTGTCCGAGCCGGTCAAGCCCGTCTTCCCCTGCGTGGTCATGTCCAACACGATGCACGCCTATATCTCCCAGTCGGACAAGGGCGAACTGGTCATCGGCGCGGGAACCGACCAGTACGTTTCCTACAGCCAGACCGGCGGCCTGCAGATCACCACCCACACGGTGGACGCCATCTGCGAGCTCTTCCCGCAGTTCCGCCGGATGCGGATGCTGAGGAACTGGGGCGGCATCGTCGATGTGACGCCGGACCGCTCGCCCATCCTGGCGAAGACCCCGGTCCCCGGGCTCTACGTCAACTGCGGCTGGGGCACGGGCGGGTTCAAGGCGACGCCGGGCTCGGGCCATGCCTTCGCGCACACGATCGCGCATGACGAGCCCCACCGGGTCAATGCGCCCTTCACGCTGGACCGGTTCCGCACCGGACGGCTCATCGACGAGGCGGCCGCCGCCGCCGTCGCCCACTGAAGCTCCGCATCCGAGGATACGCCATGCTGCTGATCCCCTGTCCCTATTGCGGCGTCGAGCGCCCGGAGATCGAATTCTCCTGCGCGGGCGAGGCCCATGTCGACCGTCCGGTCGACCCGTCGGCGCTCGATGACGCTGCGTGGGTGGACTATCTCTACCATCGCACCAACCCCAAGGGTGAGCATGCCGAGCGCTGGCGCCACACGCACGGGTGCGGGCGCTTCTTCAATGCCGTGCGCGACACGGTGAGCGACCGGTTCGTGTGTATCTACAAGGCGGGCGAGCCGCGCCCGGCGGTTTCCGGTGCCGAGGGGGAGGGCGCGCGATGAGCGAGGAGTTCCGGCTTGCCTCGGGCGGGCGGCTCGACCGCAAGCGCCCTGTCACCTTCACCTTCGACGGAAAGCGGCTGACCGGCTTCCACGGCGACACGCTGGCGGCCGCGCTGCTGGCCAACGGCATTCATCTCGTCGGCCGCTCGTTCAAGTATCACCGTCCGCGCGGCATCCTCACCGCCGGGTCGGAGGAGCCGAACGCGCTCGTCGGCGTCGCGAAATCCGCCGACGCGGCGGCGCGCGGACAGAGCGTGCCGAACCTGCGCGCGACCCAGGTCGAGATCCACGAGGGGCTGGTGGCGGAAAGCCAGAACCGCTTTCCCTCGCTCGCCTTCGACGTCGGCGCGATCAACGACAAGTTCTCGCCGCTCTTCGTCGCGGGCTTCTACTACAAGACCTTCATGTGGCCGAAGGCGTTCTGGAACAAGGTCTACGAGCCCGTGATCCGTGCCGCCGCCGGCCTCGGCAAGGCGCCGACCGCGCCGGATCCGGACCGCTATGCCAACCGCTACGCCCATTGCGACGTCCTCATCGCGGGCAGCGGTCCCGCGGGTCTCGCGGCGGCCCTTGCGGCCGGGCGGGCGGGAGCACGCGTGATCCTCGCCGACGAGCAGCCGGAATTCGGCGGATCGCTTCTCGCCGATCCGAAGGCCGAAATCGACGGCAAGCCAGCGGCGGAGTTCGTCGCCGACGCGATCGCCGAGCTTGAGGCGCTGGACAACGTCACGCTGCTGCCGCGCACTACCGTCTTCGGCGCGTTCAATCACAATTTCATGGCGGCGGCCGAGCGTGTCACCGACCATCTGGCGGCGCCCGGAGCCGACCAGCCGCGTGAGCGGCTGTGGCAGATCCGCGCGAAGCGCATCGTCTTCGCCACCGGCGCCATCGAGCGTCCGCTGGTGTTCCCGGAGAACGACCGCCCCGGCATCATGATGGCCGAGGCGGCGCGGATCTATCTGCACCGTCACGCGGTGCTGCCGGGCCGCGAGATCGTCGTCTTCACCGCCTGCGACAGCGCCTGGACGGCCGCACTTGAGATCGCCTCGTCCGGCGGCAGGGTTGCGGCGATCATCGACCTGCGCAAGGACGTGGACACGGATCTCGTGGAGGCCGCGCGGGCGGCCGGAATTCGCGTCGAGACCTCCTGCGCGGTGACGGGCGTTCTGGGCAAGAAGCGGGTGAAGGGCGTCATGCTCGGCCGCGTCTCGCAGTCCGGCGACGTGACCTCGGCTGGCGAGATGTCCTGTGACGCGCTGCTCATGTCGGGCGGATTCACGCCCAATGTGGCGCTTCATTCCCAGTCGCGCGGCAAGCTCTCCTTCGATACGGAGCGTGGTGCCTTCCTGCCGGTCACCGACGAGACGGCGGGGCATCGCTCCGCCGGAGCGTGTGGCGGCACGGAAGGGCTCCTTGAGGCTCTGGCGTCCGGCGCGCGCGCCGGTGTCGAGGCGGTCAGGGCGGCGCGCGGCGATGCGGCGGAGCAGCCGGCCTTCACCGTCGCCGGCGAGCAGCCCGTGACCGGCTGGTGGCTTGGCGCGGTGCCGCACGACCGGGATGCCTCCCGCGTCCGCGCCTTCGTCGATTACCAGAACGACGTGACGGCCAAGGACCTGAAGCTTGCCGTGCGCGAGGGGATGCACTCCATCGAGCACATCAAGCGCTACACGACCACCGGCATGGCGACCGACCAGGGGCGGCTTTCCAACATGAACGCGCTGGCGATCGCCTCCACGGCGCTTCAGCGCGAGATCCCGGCGGTCGGCCTCACCACCTTCCGCCAGCCCTACACGCCGGTCACCTTCGGCACGCTCGCCACCACGTCGCGCGGCGAGCTGTTCGACCCGGTGCGCAAGACCGCGATCCACGACTGGGCGGAAGAGCGGGGCGCGGCCTTCGAGGACGTGTCGCTGTGGAAGCGTGCCTGGTATTTCCCGAGAGGGGGCGAGGACATGCACGCCGCGGTGCTGCGCGAATGCGGCACGGTGCGCGACAGCGTCGGCGTGTTCGACGCCTCCACGCTCGGCAAGATCGAGGTGGTCGGACCGGATGCGGCGGAGTTCCTGGAGCGCATCTACACCAACCCGTGGAAGAAGCTCGGCGTCGGGCGTCTGCGCTACGGTCTGATGCTCAACGAGGCCGGCTTCATCATGGATGACGGCGTCGTCGGACGCATGGCCGAGGATCGCTTCCACATCACCACCACGACCGGTGGCGCGCCGCGCGTTCTCGCCCACATGGAGGACTACCTCCAGACCGAGTGGCCGGATCTGAACGTCTGGCTCACCTCCACCACGGAGCAGTGGGCGGTGATCGCGGTGCAGGGGCCGAAGGCGCGCGATGTCATCGCGCCGCTGGTCGACGACATCGACCTGTCCACCGACGCCATGCCGCACATGTCCGTGCGCGAGGGCCATGTGATGGGCGGCATTCCCTGCCGGCTGTTCCGCATGAGTTTCACCGGCGAGATGGGCTTCGAGCTCAACGTTCCGCCGAGCCGTGCACGTCACGTCTGGGAAGCGGTCCATGCCAACGTCGAGAAGGCCGGTGGCTGTGCCTACGGCACCGAGACGATGCATGTGCTTCGCGCGGAAAAGGGCTTCATCATCGTCGGTCAGGAGACGGACGGCACGGTGACGCCCGACGATGTCGGCATGACCTGGGCCATCGGCAAGAAGAAGCGCGACTTCGTCGGCAAGCGCTCGCTCGCGCGTCCCGACCTGGTCGCCGAGGGGCGCAAGCAGCTTGTCGGCCTTCTGGCCACGGACGGCCGGACCCTGCTCGAGGAGGGTGCGCAGGTCACCGAGAGCGCCACGCCGCCGCGCGGCACCCCGGCTCTCGGCCATGTGACGTCGTCCTATGCGTCCGCTGCCCTTGGCCGGCCCTTCGCGCTCGCGATGATCGCCAACGGCCGGGCGCGAACCGGCGAGATACTGCATGTGCCCATGCCCGGCGGCGCGATTGCCGTCGAGGTCGTCTCTCCCGTCTTTGTCGATGCGGAAGGAAGCCGGCAAAATGTCTGACAACGCGATCCACGTTTCCGCCGGCGATGCACCGCTCGTCGACCGTTCAGCCGAAGGCGGCAAGCCGGTGACGGTCCGCCGGGGCATGGCGCTTGCCCGCCTTGCCTTTCGAGGCGACGCGGTCGCGGCCGGCAAGGCGGGCGCGGCATTCGGCGCTTCGCTGCCGCTTCACCCGCTCGCCGCCAATTGTGTCGGCGACCGGGCGGCACTCTGGCTGGGGCCCGACGAATGGCTTCTGCTTGCCAGGCCCGAAGGTTCGGAGCCGGCTAACCTTGACGCGCTCGCGCGCGAAACCTTTGCCGGGATAGAGGCGGCGCTCGAGGGCGTCACCCATTCCCTCGTCGATGTTTCGGAGCGCAATGTGTCGCTGATGATCGAGGGGGCGGGGGCGGCGGACCTGCTCAACGCGAATGTCTTCCTCGACCTCTCGCTCGAGGCGTTCCCGGTCGGGCATGTGACGCGCACCCTGTTCTCCAAGGCCGAGATCGTGCTGTGGCGCACCGGTGAGGAGAGCTTCGTGCTCGAGTGCTGGGCGAGTTTCGCCCCGTACGTCGAAGGTCATCTGGCCGAGGCGGCGTAGCTGCCCCGACGCCTTCGGGAGACGGAATCGGACCGGCCCCGGCGATGTTTCGCCGGGGCCGTCGCATTTCAGAGGAAGCCGCGCTTCTTCAGCAATGGGCCCGCGTCGGGTAGCGCGCCGCGAAAGGCGATGTAGGCGTCCTTCGGGTCCTGTCGTCCGCCGGCGGAGTAGATCGCCTCGCGCAGGCGGCGGGCGAGTTCCGCGTTGAAGATGTCTCCGGTTTCCTCGAAGGCGGTGAAGGCATCCGCGTCCATCACCTCCGACCACATGTAGCTGTAGTAGCCGGACGAGTAGCCGTCGCCGGAAAACACATGCGCGAACTGGGTCGGCCGGTGGCGCATGACGATCTCGCGCGGCATTCCGATGCGCGTCAGCGTTTCGCTTTCCAGCGTGCCGACATCCGTCTTCGCCGCATCGGTTCTTGCGTGGACGTCGAGGTCGAAGAGGGCGGAGGCCAGATACTCCACCGTCTCGAAACCCTGGTTGAAGTTGCGGGCCGCGAGCACGCGCTCCATCAGCTCCTTCGGCATGGCTTCGCCGGTCTCCACGTGGACGGCGAAGCGCGACAGGATCTCCGGCTCCTCCAGCCAGTGCTCGTAGAGCTGGGACGGCAGTTCCACGAAGTCGCGCGAGACGGAGGTTCCCGAGATCATCGGATAGGTCACGTCCGACAGCAGGCCGTGCAGCGCGTGGCCGAACTCGTGAAACAGCGTGCGTGCGTCGTCGAAGGTCAGCAGCGCGGGCTCCCCCTTGGGCGCCTTGGCGAAGTTCATCACGTTGACGATGATCGGCCGGATGTCTCCGGACAGCTTTTCCTGCCGGCGGAAGGCGCTCATCCACGCGCCGCTGCGCTTGGTCGAGCGGTTGAAATAATCGCCCAGGAACAGGCCGACATGGCCGCCGGTCCCGTCGAGTACCTCGAACGCGCGCACGTCGGGATGGTAGAGCGTTACGCCGTCGACCTCGCGAAAGGTGAGGCCGAACAGCCGGTTGGCGGTTTCGAACGCGGCCTGGATGATGTTTTCCAGCGGGAAGTAGGGCTTCAGTTCCGCCTCGTCGAGCGCGTGGTCGCGGCTCCTGAGCTTCTCGGCATAGAAGCGCCAGTCCCACGGCTCGATGACGATGTTGTCCCCGCCCTCGGCGGCGATCTCCTGGAGCGCGGCGGCCTCTCGGCGCGCCTGTTCCACCGCCGGCGTCCACACGGTCTCCAGCAGCTCGCGCACGGCATCCGGCGTTCCGGCCATCGTGTCGTCGAGCTTGTAGCTCGCGAAGTCGTCGAAGCCGAGAAGCTCGGCGCGCTCCTGGCGCAGCGCGAGAATGCGCGCGATCACCTCGCGGTTGTCCGTCTCGCCACCGTTCTCACCGCGCGTGGTCCATGCCTTGAACGCGGTCTCGCGCAGGTCGCGCCTTGTCGAGAACTGCAGGAAGGGCTCGATCAGCGAGCGCGACAGGGTGATGACGTGCTTGCCCGGATGTCCGCGCTCTCCGGCGGCTTCCGCCGCCGCCTGGCGCAGGAAGGGCGGCAGGCCGGCGAGATCCTCCTCGCCCTCGAGCACCAGTTTGTAGTCCGCCTCGTCGGACAACACGTTCTGGGAGAACCGGGTGCCGAGCACCGCAAGCTCCTGCGTGATCTCCGCCATGCGGGTGCGTCCCGCCTCGTCGAGCGCAGCGCCGGCACGGGTGAACATCAGGTGGTAGCGCTCAAGCACCCTCGCGGCTTCCGCATTGAGGCCGAGCTGTCCGCGCGCCTCCCAGAGCGTCGCGACCCTTGCATAGAGCGACTGGTTCAAGAGCGTCTGCGACGAGTGGCGGGCAAGCTTTGGGGCCATGTCGCGCTCGATGCGGCGAAGCTCCTCCGAGGTGTGGCTTCCGGCGAGGTTGAAGAACACCATGGCGACACGGGAGAGATCCTGACCGGCGCGTTCCATGGCCGCGATCGTGTTGTCGAAATCCGGAGCCTCCGGGTTTTCCGCGATCGCATCGATGTCGCGCCGCGCCGAGGCGAGGGCGGTCTCGAAGGCCGGTTCCCAGTGCCAGGGCTCGATCTCGCCGAAAGGCGGCAGGCCGAAGGGCGCGGTCCAGTCGGTGAGCAGCGGGTTTGCGGTCGCGGTGTCGGGCTTGGTGTCGGTCGTCATGAGGTCGTCCGGGGTTCCTGAAGGAAAGGCGGGAGGCATGGCGGCCGCCTGGCCGCGCCTGCGTATGCTTCATATGGGGTCGGGTCGTGGCGCCGACTATGGCCCCTGCGCGCGCGGCTGTCAGCAGCGACGACCGTTCGATCGCATTCGAACGGCCGGCGTGAGGCTTCGTTAAGGGGCGTGATCTACGATCTGTCCCCATGTCCGCGATCAACACATCCCTTGCCGGAATGCTCGGCGCCCGCGACCGCTTCGAGGCGAGCGCCAAGCGCATCGTCACGTCCGGTGCCGAGGCCGCGAACGAGGTGTCCGGCGCGAATGGCGCGACGGCCGGAGCGGGGATTTCCGGACAGGCCGGCACTCTGCCGAAGGGCGGCACGCCGCCACCGCCGGACGGCGTGCGGTTTTCTTCCGACATGGCCGGGGCGATGATCGACATGCTTTCGGCGGAGCACAGCTTCAAGGCCAATGCGGCCGCTGCCGGTCGCATCGCCGAGGCGGAGCGCGACGTGCTCGAGACGCTTGCGCCGACAGGGTCCGACGAGACGCGCTGACGCGTGTCGGCGACTCAATTTTCCAAAAAGATTCGCGCAAGTTTACGTAATTTGGCGCCCGGATTTGCCTGGGGTTGCAAATCCGCGTGCAGGGTCCGGATATGTTTCGGGAGCCAGAAACAACAAACGCCCGCCAGAGGGAGGAGATCCGGCGAGCGCTCGTTATAGGAGGTCGGTTTGGGAGGAGGTAAACCGACCGACACGACAGCGGGCTGGGAGGAGGAGTGCCCGTGTCGATGGCCAATATATGGGCGAGTCCTGTCAGAGTTTCCAGTGCTGGTCCTGCATGGCAGCCCTGCTTTTTTGCAATGCAACAAGAACGCAGCGGAATCGTGCGCTGCAGCAAGGCCGAAGTCTGCCTCTCGCGGTGGAAAGCCCTTCGCCGGATACGAAAAAAGCGCCGACCGGACAACCGGTTGGCGCTTTTTGACTGCAGTCGCTTCGAACAGGTCGCGTGTGCGTCCCGTCTTTCGCGAGTCGCTTAGCGGTGCGAACCGCGCGCGATGAACTGAATGTCGCCGCGGCCGATGCCGAGGTCGGCCAGCTCGCGGTTGGACAGGCGGGAAAGCTCGTCGTAGGTGCGGCGATACTTCTGCCAGGACTGGTACTTGCGAACGAACGTGTCGAACATGATGCGTCTCCTTTGTGTATGCGGACCGTTTGCGGCCCGCTTTTTTTCATCGCTTCATCGGTGGAGCGGCGCGTGTTGCGCTGCACCAAATCTCGTTGGCCCTGATATGGGACGAGTCGGCGTTTTTTGAACGCGCAACCTCGGAATGCCGGGCCTGCGAAAACTGCAGAGGTCGGACCGCGTTCGGTCGCTTTCCGCGCTTTCGCGATCCATGCCGGACGCGTCTGTCACCGGGCCCGTTCGGGCACGATGTCTTCCGGTCTCGGAACGATGGTCGGGAGTGGGAAGGCCGGGGCGGCCGGCCTTGTCAGGCCTGGTCCGTCACCTCATGCCTACATAAAAAAGCGATCGCCCGCCGGAGGGAGGAGAACCGGCGGGCGACGCTATATCCGGACGGGGTTGGGAGGAGGTAACCCCACCGGGACACGACAGAAGACAGGGGAGGAGGTCTGTCTTCCTTATCGTGATCTGTTATCGGCTTGCGCGGCGGGCGACGAAGTGAATGTCGCCACGGGCGATGCCGAGGTCGCTGAGTTCGCGGCTCGTGAGGCGCGAGAGCTCGGAAACGGTTGCATGGTAGCTGCGCCAGTTGCGGTACTTGCGGGTCAGCGTGTCGAACATGATTGTGTCACCTCTTGGGGCGCCGGGGACTGAATTTCGTGTCCCGCCAGCGCGTCGATCCGATGCCCATGAGATAGTTTTTTCGGATAAAGAAAAAAAGCGCGATTTTCGCACGGCAGCCATGCGGATTGTGCATTGCAAAATAATTGCCGCGAGACGTCCGCCCCAATTCCGATAATTGCACGCAAATCAGTTTGTTAACGATCCGTTGCGATGCGGCCTGTGGCTCGGCGTCACGAAAGGTCAGGGTTCGCGAGGGTTCGTTTCGGCGAAAAGCGCGCGGAAAGCGCGGGTCTTGTGAAGGGCGGAAGCGTGAATGTCTTCCGCTCCCGCAAGGCGGTGCCGCCCGACGCGAGGCCGCGCCGGGCGGGGACAACGACGTCAGCGGGCGGTTATTCGGCGGCCGTGACCGTCCGGCGGCGGCGGACGGGGCGTCGCTCCAGGACCTCCTTGAGAAAGCGCCCGGTGTAGCTTTCCTCCACCTCGACGATGGCTTCCGGCGGGCCGGCCGCGACCAGCGTGCCACCTCCGTCGCCGCCTTCCGGGCCGAGATCGAGAATCCAGTCGGCGGTCTTGATGACCTCCAGATTGTGTTCGATGACCAGGACGGAGTTGCCCTGCTCGACCAGTTCGTGAAGCACTTCCAGCAGCTTGGCGACATCGTGGAAGTGCAGGCCGGTGGTCGGCTCGTCGAGGATGTAGAGCGTGCGGCCGGTGGCCCGCTTGGACAGTTCCTTGGCGAGCTTGACGCGCTGCGCCTCGCCGCCCGAAAGCGTGGTCGCCTGCTGCCCGACCTTGACGTAGCCGAGGCCGACGCGCGCCAGCGTTTCCAGCTTGTCGCGCACGGCCGGCACCGCCTGGAAGAAGCGCGCGCCTTCCTCGACCGTCATGTCCAGCACGTCGGCGATGGACTTGCCCTTGAACTCCACCTCCAGCGTCTCGCGATTGTAGCGCTTTCCCTGGCAGACGTCGCAGGTGACATAGACGTCGGGCAGGAAGTGCATCTCGATCTTGATGACGCCGTCGCCCTGGCACGCCTCGCAGCGTCCGCCCTTGACGTTGAAGGAGAAACGGCCCGGCTGGTAGCCGCGCGTCTTCGCCTCCGGGAGGCCGGCGAACCACTCGCGGATCGGTGTGAAGGCGCCGGTGTAGGTCGCGGGGTTGGACCGCGGCGTGCGACCGATCGGCGACTGGTCGATGTCAATCACCTTGTCGAGCAGCTCCAGCCCCTCGATGTGATCGTGCGGCGCGGGCGTCTCGCGCGACCCGTTCAGCCGCCGCGCCGCCGCCTTGTAGAGCGTGTCGATGAGGAAGGTGGACTTGCCGCCACCCGAAACACCCGTGATGCAGGTGAAGGTGCCCAGCGGCACCTCGGCGGTGACATTCTTGAGGTTGTTGCCCCGCGCGCCGACGACCTTCAGGCGCCGCCCCTTGAGGGACGGCCGGCGCTGGCTTGGCACCTCGATGGCCATCTTGCCGGAAAGATACTGTCCCGTCAGGGAGTTGGGGTCGGCGAGAATGTGCTCCGGAGTGCCCTGGGAGACGATCTCTCCGCCATGAACGCCGGCACCTGGGCCAATGTCGACGACGTGGTCGGCGGTGAGAACCGCGTCCTCGTCGTGCTCCACCACGATCACCGTGTTGCCGAGATCGCGCAGGTGCTTCAGCGTTTCAAGCAGGCGGGCGTTGTCGCGCTGGTGCAGGCCGATGGAGGGCTCGTCGAGTACGTAGAGAACGCCAGTGAGGCCGGAACCGATCTGCGAGGCGAGGCGGATGCGCTGGCTTTCGCCGCCCGACAGCGTTCCGGAATTGCGCGACAGCGACAGGTAGTCGAGGCCCACGTCATTGAGGAACTTCAGCCGCTCGCGGATCTCCTTGAGGATGCGGACGGCGATTTCCTGCTGCTTGTCGGTGAGCGCGTCGGGCAGTGCCTCGAACCAGGTTCCCGCGTCCCGGATCGAGAGTTGCGAGATCTCGCCGATGTGTCGCTCGGAAATCTTGACGCACAGGGCCTCGGGCTTCAGCCGGTAGCCGTTGCAGGCCGGGCAGGGACGGTCCGACTGATAGCGCGACAGCTCCTCGCGCACCCATTCGGACTCGGTCTCGCGCCAGCGGCGCTCGATGTTGCCGATCACACCTTCGAAGGTCTTGCTGGTGCGGTAGCTGCGCACACCGTCGTCATAGACGAACTCGACCTTCTCGCGTCCCGACCCGAAGAGGATCGCGTTGCGCAGGTCTTCCGGCAATTCGTTCCAGGGCGTGCCCATGTTCGCGCCGTAGTGGCGCGCCAGCGCCTCGAGCGTCTGGGCGTAGTAGGGCGAGGTGGAGCCGGTCTTGGCCCACGGCAGCACCGCGCCCTCGCGCAGGGTCAGGGTCTGGTCGGGAACGACCAGATCCGGCTCGAAGGCGAGCGTCGTGCCCAGACCGTCGCAGGTCGGGCAGGCGCCGAAGGGATTGTTGAAGGAAAACAGGCGCGGCTCGACCTCGGGCAGCGTGAAGCCGGAGACCGGGCAGGCGAATTTTTCCGAAAACAGCATCCGCTCGTGGGTCTCGTTGCGGTTCTGCAGCACCGCATCCTCGCCCGCCGGAGGCAGCGGCTTGTCGGCGAACTCCGCGATGGCGAGCCCTTCGGCGAGCCCCAGGGCGGTTTCCAGCGAGTCCGCCAGACGGCCTCCGATGTCCTCGCGGACCACGATGCGGTCGACCACCACGTCGATGTCATGCTTGAGCTTCTTGTCGAGCGCCGGAGCGTCGGGGATCTCGTGGAACTCTCCATCGATCTTGACGCGCTGGAAGCCCTTTTTCATGAGCTCCGCCAGTTCCTTGCGGTACTCACCCTTGCGTCCGCGCACGATGGGCGCGAGCAGATAGAGGCGCGTTCCCTCCTCGAGGGCCAGGATCCTGTCGACCATCTGGCTGACCGTCTGGCTTTCGATGGGAAGGCCGGTCGCGGGCGAGTAGGGCACGCCGATGCGCGCGAAAAGCAGGCGCAGGTAGTCGTAGATCTCCGTCACGGTGCCGACCGTGGAGCGCGGATTGCGCGAGGTCGTCTTCTGCTCGATGGAAATCGCGGGCGACAGGCCGTCGATCTGGTCGACGTCCGGCTTCTGCATCATCTCAAGGAACTGGCGCGCATAGGCCGACAGGCTCTCGACGTAGCGGCGCTGGCCTTCGGCGTAGATCGTGTCGAAGGCCAGCGACGACTTTCCCGAGCCTGAAAGGCCGGTCATGACGATCAGCGAGTCGCGCGGCAGATCCACGTCGACATTCTTCAGATTGTGCTCGCGCGCGCCGCGCACGCTGATGACGCGACGGTCCGCGGCGTCGGAGGCGGTGCTGGTCGGGGCCGGCGTGGGCTTGGACGACTTCGGCATGGGCAGGCGGGTCCCTGATGACGGTGAGGCGCGCACCGGCGCCCTGGGCGTGACGGCTTGGCCTTTGACGGAATTTCGGTGTCCGGCGCGGACGCGGCGGGAGGGCCGTTCTACGCCATGAGAGTGCGCGCGTCGATTGGCGGAAGAGCGCGGCAGACCTGTGATACGCAGGCGGGCGACCATCCGATGAGTTTACGGAACATAGCGGGAACGAGGGCTTGCGCCAAGCATGGAGATGGGGCGCGCGGCATCTTGTGCAAGGCATGTCGCTGCAGACTTGTGTGGAGCGCCCTGATATGGAACAAAGGCGGAACTTTGGCGCGATGCCTCTCACGCATGGCCCGGCGATTGTGGAAAAGGCGCAGTTTGGCCCGGCAGCGCGGCGGCGATGCGCCTATGGTGGCGGATCGCGTGCGAGGCCTTGCCCGCGCCGAGACCGCTGCAAACCGGCGGCGATGTCATTTTCGGCCAGCCCGTTCCGCGATGTTCGCAAGGGCCGGCAGGCGGGACAGGGGCCCGCCATCGCGATCCGCGGAATCACGGTTCCGCGACGAGGAGACCAGCGGGACGGGCTCCCGCGACAAGGACCGATCTTAAGGAGTTCAGGATGTCGGGAAGCGTCAACAAGGTGATCCTGGTGGGCAATCTGGGGGCTGACCCCGAGGTGCGGCGGATGCAGGACGGGCGCCCGGTCGTCAACCTGCGCGTGGCGACCTCCGAGAACTGGCGCGACCGCTCCACGGGCGAGCGTCGCGAGCGGACGGAATGGCACCGGGTCGTGATCTTCAACGAGGGTCTGGCCAAGGTTGCCGAAAGCTACCTGCGCAAGGGCTCGAAGATCTACGTGGAAGGCCAGCTCCAGACCCGCAAGTGGCAGGACCAGTCCGGCCAGGACCGCTACTCGACCGAAATCGTGCTGCAGGGCTTCAACTCCACGCTGACCATGCTCGACGGGCGCGGTGAGGGCGGCGGCGGAGGCGGCGGCAACTTCGGCGGCGGTGGCGGAAGCGCCGGTGGAGGCGGCTTCGGCGGTGGCGGAAGCCGCTCGGGCGGTTACGACGACGGCGGCTTCGGTGGCAGCAGCGGCGGCGGTCGTTCCGGTGGCGGAGGCAGCGGCAGCGGTGGCTTCGGCGGTGGCCCCGGCGGCGACATGGATGATGAGATCCCGTTCTGATCGGGGCTCGTCAGGCTTGACAAGAAACAGGTTTGCAAAGGCCGCCGGTTCTTCCGGCGGCCTTTGTCGTTTTGTGGCTGGCGTCACTCGCCGGTCAGGGGTTCGCCGCGTCTCCCGCCTCATCCGGCTGCGGGCAAAGCAGGCCCAGGTCTCCGACGGCGACGCATGAGCGGCACCAGGTGATGCCCTGCCTTTCGGCCCGCTCCGCCAGTTCGTTCTCGTCCAGTCCCTCGGGGGCGGGAATGCAGAGGCGGCCGCAGGGTTCGACGCTGGCGTCCTGCGCGCTCAGCATCGTGTAGAGCTTGCCGGTGGCGCATTGGGCTGGCGCGGGCGTGAGCGACCCCGCATCGGTCTCTTCCCCCTTGCTCTCACCGGTGTCGGCGTCCGTCGAGCCGGCCTTCGTCTCGTCGTCCGCCTTCGTGTCATCCGGCACGGCGGGCTCCTCCTTGTCGTTCGCGTTGCCTGTCTCCGGCGGCGGTGCGCCCTCCGGACGGCAGGCCTTGAAGAGCTTCGCCAGCGTTTCCGGGTCCGTGTAGGAGCTGTCGCCGGCAAGGTTTTCGTCCGCACGGAAGGCATCCCAGGCACTGCGCGTGCGGCGTCCCGCGAGGCCGTCCTCGGGACCGGCGTCATAGCCGGCCGCATTCAGGCAGGACTGGATCCACAGGATGTTGTCCTGCGGGCTCGGTGTCGGGCGATCGGGAGCGCAACCGGTTCCGTAGGGCGAGAACCCCCTGGCGCAGACGCAGCGACCGGCGGACCCCGACCAGACGAAGGGATAGCTGCACGACTGGCTCTCGCGGCGCACGCAGGCGCCGTTCACCACAACGCGGCCGCTGGGGCAGATGCAGCCGCCGGCCTCGGCGGAATAGCGCCAGGGAGCCTCGCACGCCGGCGGCGGCGTGATCGGGGGAACCGGCACGGGCAGGATGCAGCGGCGGGCGGCACGCGACCAGACATAGGGCAGTCGGCAGGCGGGGCGGACGTCGGGCATCACGCAGCGGTTGCCCCGGCGCACGCGCGGCGGCTCGCAGACGATCGGACGGACCGGGTCCACGCACCGACCGTTCACGCGGATCTTCGGGGCGGGGCACACCACCGGCATGGGCGATGGCGCGGGCATGACACAGCGGCCATTGCGCGCGACGCGCGGAGGAACACAGACCACCGGCGGTCGCAGCGGATCGACGCATTGGTTGCCGCGCCTGACCTTCGGTGGCCGGCAAACGATGTCGCGGCCCGGCTGAACTGGGTTGATGCACCGCCCGTTGCGCATCACGCGTGGCGGCGCGCAGACGCGCGGCAGCGTCTGCGGCAGCACATCCGGGCGGATCACCGGCCTGAGGTCGGGACGGATCTCGATCGGCTGGGCGGAGGCGGGTGACAGGAACGCCGACAGGACGGCGGCCAGTGCGGCGAGAAGCAATGCGGCGGCCAGGCGGAACATGCGCCGGTCGGGGATGGGGTCGGCGCAGGGGCCGGTTGGGGCAAGACGGATCATGACCAGGTCCTCGGCGTTTGGTGACGAAACGCCGGCCCCTGCGACAGCCGTGGGGATGACGTTGCGACACAAGCTTGGCCGGGCGAAGCTGAACGCAGCGTGACCGGGGTCACAGGACGGGCTGTTCCAAGCCTTCCTCCGGGCCGAAGCTCCCTTCAGGGTAAACAAAAGCCGAGGGAAATGTGGGCAAAAGCTAGGGTGCGGGCCTTGTCGCGACGAAGAGCGCGCTGCCGACGAAGAAGAGCGCCACGCCGGCGGCAAGCCATGGCGAGGGACGCGCGCCGATGTAGAACATCGTGTAGCCGAACGCCATTCCGCCCAGCGCCAGCATCTTGCCGTGGCGCGAGATCGCACCGCTCTCGCGCCATGCGCGGATCGGCGGACCGAAGGTGCGGTGGTCCAGGAGCCAGGCCTCGAGGGTCGGCGAGGAGCGGGCGAAACAGCCGGCCGCCATGATGAAGAAGATCGTCGAGGGCAGCAGCGGCAGGAAGGCGCCGACAACACCCAGGGCGACCAGAAGCGCGCCCAGCGTGGCAAAGACGGTGCGTGCGAGCATGGGAAGTGTGCTCTCCTGAGGTGCGATGCGCCCATATTTTCGCCAGGGACCTTCTATCAGTTTCCCTTGGCCTGTGCCTCGCTTATCTATTGCTGAGGGGCAGACGGGGCCAGGGGCCCCAGAGGCAGGACGACAGGACCACATGAGCGGACAGACTACGGACGAACATCACGAGGGTGAGGCGAAGCCCGCGCGGCCGGGCGGCATGACCCGGCTCAGGAACTATTTCCTGACGGGACTCGTGGTGGCGGGACCGCTGGGGATCACCGCCTATCTGTCCTGGTCCATCGTGCAATGGGTTGACGGCTGGGTGAAGCCGCTACTGCCGCACTATTACAATCCGGACACCTATCTGCCGTTCCCCATGCCCGGGATCGGGCTCATCGTCGCCTTCATCGGCCTGGTCTTCATCGGGTTCCTGACCGCCAACATCGCCGGGCGCACGCTTCTGTCCTACGGCGAGTTGCTGCTCGGGCGGATGCCGGTGGTGCGCAATCTCTATAGCGGTCTGAAGCAGATCTTCGAGACGGTGCTCGCGGAGCGCTCCAACAGCTTCAAGAAGGCGGCGATCATCGAGTACCCGCGCCCGGGTCTGTGGGCGATCGTCTTCATCGCCACCGACGCGCGCGGCGAGGTGGCGCACAAGCTCAACGACCAGGGGCACGAGGTGACGGCGGTGTTCCTGCCGACGACGCCGAACCCGACCTCCGGCTTTCTGCTGTTCGTGCCCAAACAGGAAGTCATCGAACTCGACATGACCGTCGAGGAAGCCGCCAAGCTGGTGATCTCCGCCGGTCTGGTAAGCCCCGAATACGCCAAGCTCGCGGTTCTGGAAGGGGAGGCGCTCGACGACGGCCAGAAAGCCGCCGGCGGGGGCAAGCGCTGAGGTCGCCCGCCAGGCAGGTCAGCCGGCCCTGAGCAGGCGCACCGCCTCGTCGCGGGCGAAAAGATAGAGCAGAACCCGCAGCGCGCGACCGCGCTCGCTGGTGAGGTCGGGGTCCCTTTCCAACACCAGACGCGCGTCGTCGCGGGCCATCTCTATGAGATCGGCGTGGGTCGCCGCGTCGCCGATGCGAAAGCCCGGCATTCCCGACTGACGCGTGCCCAGGATCTCTCCCTCGCCGCGCAGGCGCAGATCCTCCTCGGCGATCAGGAATCCGTCGTTCGTGTCGCGCATGATGGAGAGGCGTGCGCGCGCCGTCTCGCCGACGGGGGCCTTGTAGAGAAGCAGGCAGGTGGATGCCTCGCTGCCGCGTCCGACACGGCCGCGCAACTGGTGGAGCTGCGACAGGCCGAAGCGCTCGGCGTGCTCGATCACCATGATCGTGGCGGCGGGAACGTCGACGCCGACCTCGATCACCGTCGTCGCGACCAGAAGCCCCACGTCGCCATCCTTGAAGGAGGCCATCGCGGAGGCCTTTTCCTCCGCGCTCATGCGGCCGTGCACCAGCGCGACCCGAGGTCCGAACACCTGGGTCAGCACCTCGAAGCGCTCTTCCGCCGCCGCCAGGTCGGACTTTTCCGACTCCTCCACCAGCGGACAGACCCAATAGGCCTTCGTGCCTTCGTCAAGGGCGCGCCGGAGACGTTCGACCACCTCGTCCATGCGCTCCAGCGGCACGGTGACGGTCTTGATCGGCTGCCGTCCGGCGGGCTTTTCCGTCAGGCGGGAAACGTCCATGTCGCCGAAATAGGTCAGCACGAGCGTGCGCGGGATCGGCGTCGCGGTCATGACCAGCATGTCCACGCCGGCCCCCTTCGAGGACAGTTGAAGGCGCTGGTGAACGCCGAACCGGTGCTGTTCGTCGACGATCGCAAGCCCCAGGTTGGCGAAGGCGATGTCGCCCTGGAACAGCGCATGGGTGCCGACGATCAGGTCGATGTCGCCGGCCTCCAGGGCCGCGCGGGTTTCGCGGCGGGACTTTGCGCCATCCTTTCCCGTCAGCACGGCGATGCGGATGCTGGCGGCCTCGCACAAGGGCGCGAGCGAGAGATAGTGCTGGCGCGCGAGGATTTCCGTCGGGGCCATCATGACCGCCTGCGCGCCGGATTCGACCGCCGCCGCCACCGCCATGAGCCCCACGACCGTCTTTCCGGCGCCGACGTCGCCCTGCAGCAGGCGCAACATGCGCGTGGGCGCGGCCAGGTCCGCCTCGATCTCGGCCACCGCCTTCGCCTGTCCCTCGGTCAGCGAATAGGGCAGGGCGTCCAGCATCTTCTGCTTCAGCGTTCCGGTGAAGTGACGGGCAATGCCGCGCGTCTGGCGCATGGAGCGGCGCACCAGCGCGAGCGCGAGTTGGTTTGCAAGGAACTCGTCGTAGGAAAGGCGGGCCAGCGCTTCCGGGTCGCCGGCCTCGGGCGACTCGGGCGAGGGCTGGTGCATGGCGTGGAGGGCATCCGAAAAGGCCGGCCATGCCTTTTGCCGCTCCATGGCCGGATCGAGCCAGTCGGGCAGGTCGGGAACGAGGTCGAGGGCGGCGGCCATCGCCTTTTGCAGCATCTTCGACGACAGGCCCTGGGTCAGCGGATAGACCGGTTCGACAAGCGGCAGGTCGTCGGCATCATCGGCAAGGACTGCATGGTCTGGATGGACCATCTGGATCTGGTCGTTGAAATGCTCGATGCGGCCGGACACGATCATGTCCTCGCCGACGGGATAGCTCTTTTCCAGGAACGGGCCACGGGCATGGAAGAAGACGAAGGTGATCGTGCCGGTGTCGTCGTGGGCGAGAATGCGGTAGGGCGCGCGGCTGCCGCGCGGCGGAGCCTGATGCCGGTCGATGCGCACCTCGAGCGTGACGATCGCGCCCTCGGGCGCGTGGGCGATCCCCGGTCGCAGGCGTCGGTCGATGGTGCCGGACGGCAGGTGGAACAGCAGGTCGGACACCGTCGGCTCCCGCTCGGCGTCCTTGCCGAACAGGCCGCCGAGCGTGCGGGCGGTACGCGGACCGATTCCCGGCAGGCGCGAGACCGGCGTGAAGAGCGGATCGAGCAGGCTGGGACGCATGAACCTCGTCTCGGGCTTTGCGGGAGAAGGTGGCCCGACGGGCCGGATGCTTTCCACTGGCACGGATTGAGTTTCGCGCCAAGCCCGCTATAACCCGCGAACCGGAGGCCCGCTGTCAAGCGAGGCTTCGGAACAACGGCGCGGCGACAGGAGTGCATGATGCCTCAGGAGACGGACACCGGGATGGACGACCGGCGCAAGCGCATCCTCTACCGGTGCCAGCATCGCGGCATGAAGGAGATGGACATCTTCCTCGGGCAGTTCGCCAGCGCCCATGTGGCGCGGCTGAGCGAGGCCGACCTTGCCGATCTCGAACGGCTGATGGATGTCTTCGACCAGGACCTGTTCAAGTGGATGACCGGTCGGCAGCCCGTGCCCGCGGAACACGACACCCCCGTCTACCGCGCCATCATTTCCTTCAGGCAGGCCCAGGTGGCGGCCGAAAGCTGAGCCACGCCGCGTGTGCCCGGCTTTTCATGAAGCCGCGTGCCCCGGCGATGCGAGGATTGCGAACGTGTTGGAAAATCTCCTGTCGGGTGCCGGCAACGCCGTCGTCACCGGCGTGCCGGACGGCGCCGAGGCCCATGTGCTGGCGCAACTGGTCGCCAGCCGTCCGGCGGGATTGGCCGCCGTCTTCGTCGCACGGGACGCGCAGCACGCGCGGCTTGTGTCGGATGCGCTCGGTTATTTCGCGCCCGGCCTCGACCTGCTCGATTTTCCCGCCTGGGACTGCCTTCCCTATGACCGCGTTTCGCCCAATGCCGGCATCGTCGCCCGCCGCCTCGGCACGTTGAGCCGTCTGGCCCGGCCGGAGACGCTCGAGAAGCCGACGCTGCTCGTCACGACGGTCAACGCGATCCTTCAGCGGGTGCCGGAGCGCGCCTTTGCCGCCTCGCAGACCTGGCGGCTCGCGCCCGGGCAGCGGATAGACCTGTCCAAACTCATTCACTGGCTCGAGATCAACGGCTTCGCACGCGCCTCCACCGTGCAGGACACGGGCGAATACGCGGTGCGCGGCGGCATTGTCGACGTCTACGCACCGGGCATGGACGCGCCCGTGCGCCTCGACTTCTTCGGCGACTCGCTGGAATCGCTGCGGTCCTTCGACACCGAGACCCAGCGCACCACGAAGCAGCTCAAGGGGCTGGAGCTCGTCGCCATGAGCGAGGCCGTGCTTTCGGAAGAGGCGATCTCGCGGTTCCGCACCCGCTACGTCAGCCAGTTCGGCGCATCCGACCGGGACGACGTGCTCTACCAGTCGATCAGTGACGGGCGCCGCTATCCGGGCATGGAGCACTGGCTTCCGCTTTATCACGATCACCTGGAAACGCTGTTCGATCACGTCGGCGGTGCCGCGATCGTGCTGGCCTCGTCCACGGACGACGTGGTGCGCGAACGGCTGGACCAGATCGGCGAACATCACGCGGCGCGCGTCGACGCGATGAACGAGAAGGGCACGGGCGGTGCGGTGCCCTACAAGCCGCTGCCGGCCGACGCGCTCTATCTCACGGCGGAGGAATGGCGCACCCGGCTCGCGGACGGGGCGAGCGTGCGTCTGTCGCCCTTCGCGGAGCCGCCGGGCTCCGGGCGTCAGGTCGTCGAACTCGACGGACGACAGGGGCGCAGTTTCGCGGCCGAGCGGGCCGCCGGCGACGTCAATGTCTTCGACGCGCTCACGAGCCATGCGGCCGAGCGGCGCAAGGACGGCAAGCGGATCGTCATCGCCTGCTGGAGCGAGGGCTCGCGCGAGCGGCTGTCGCATGTGCTGGCCGATCACGGGCTGGACCGCACCGTGCCGGTGGCCACCGATGCGGATGCGCGCGCGCTTCCCAAGGGAATGACCGGCCTTGCGGTGCTCGGCGTGGAGCACGGCTTCGAGATCGGCGACCTCACGCTGATCTGCGAACAGGACATTCTTGGCGACCGTCTGGTGCGCCAGCGCAAGCGTCGCGCCAAGGGCGCCAACGTCCTGACCGAGGCGGCGAGCCTGGCGCAGAACGATCTTGTCGTGCACGTGGACCATGGCATCGGCCGCTTCATCGGCCTGCGCACCATCGAGGCGGTGGGCGCGCCGCATGACTGCCTGGAGCTTCAGTATGCCGGCGGCGACAAGCTGTTCCTGCCGGTGGAGAACATCGAGCTTCTGACTCGCTACGGATCGGAAGATACCGAGGCGCAGCTCGACAAGCTCGGCGGCGGCGCATGGCAGGCGCGCAAGGCGCGAATGAAGAAGCGGATCCTGGAGATCGCCGACGGGCTGATCCGGACCGCCGCCGCGCGTGCGCTCAAGACCGCGCCGGAAATCGTCGCGCCCGAGGGCGTCTACGACGAATTCGCCGCCCGCTTCCCCTATGAGGAAACGGACGACCAGCTCAACGCGATCGAGGCGGTGTTCGAGGATCTGGCCTCCGGCCGTCCCATGGACCGGCTGGGGTGCGGTGATGTGGGCTTCGGCAAGACGGAAGTGGCGCTGCGTGCCGCCTTCGTCGCGGCGATGACCGGCCGCCAGGTGGCGCTCGTCGTGCCGACGACCCTGCTGGCGCGGCAGCACTACAAGACCTTTGCCGAACGCTTTCAGGGCCTGCCGATCAACGTTGCCCATGCCTCGCGGCTGGTGCCGGCGAAGGAACTCGCCGCGACCAAGAAGGGCCTCACCGACGGATCCGTCGACATCGTGGTGGGCACGCACGCGCTGCTCGGCAAGGGCGTGACCTTCCGCGATCTCGGCCTGCTCATCATCGACGAGGAGCAGCACTTCGGCGTCAAGCACAAGGAACGGCTCAAGGAGCTGAAGTCCGAGGTGCACGTCCTGACGCTCTCGGCGACCCCGATCCCGCGCACGCTGCAACTGGCGCTGTCGGGCGTGCGGGAACTGTCGCTCATCGCCACGCCGCCCGTGGACCGGCTGGCCGTACGCACGTTCATCTCGCCCTTCGATCCCGTCGTGGTGCGCGAGGCGCTGCTGCGCGAGCGCTATCGCGGCGGCCAGAGCTTCTATGTTTGTCCGCGGCTTGCGGATCTTGCCGACACCAAGGCGTTCCTCGAGGACCATGTTCCGGAAGTGAAGGTGGCGGTCGCGCACGGCCAGATGCCGCCGGGCGAGCTGGAAGACGTCATGAACGCCTTCTATGAGGGCAAGTTCGACGTTCTGCTCTCCACCACCATCGTGGAATCGGGCCTGGACATTCCCACCGCCAACACGTTGATCGTGCACCGGGCGGACATGTTCGGCCTGTCGCAGCTCTACCAGCTTCGCGGGCGCGTCGGGCGCTCCAAGACGCGCGCCTATGCACTGTTCACGGTGCCGGCGACAAAGGCGCTGACGCCGACCGCGGAGCGGCGGCTCAAGGTGCTTCAGTCGCTCGACAGCCTGGGGGCGGGCTTTCAGCTGGCCAGCCACGACCTGGACATTCGCGGGGCGGGTAACCTGCTCGGCGAGGAACAGTCGGGTCACATCAAGGAAGTGGGCTTCGAGCTGTACCAGCAGATGCTGGAGGAAGCGGTCGCCCAGCTCAGGAGCGGCGACGATACGGGCGCCGACGAAACCTGGTCGCCGCAGATCCAGGTGGGCACGCCGGTTCTCATTCCCGAGGACTATGTGCCCGACCTGCCGCTGCGCCTGCAGCTCTACCGCCGTCTGGCGGACCTCTCCACGCCGGAGGAGATCGACGGGTTCGGCGCCGAGCTCATCGATCGCTTCGGTCCGCTCCCCGACGAGGTCGATCACCTTTTGAAGATCGTCTACATCAAGGGCCTGTGCCGGCGCGCCAACGTGGAAAAGATCGATGCCGGGCCGAAGGGCGTGGTCATCAGCTTCCGCGACGGCGAGTTCGCGAACCCCGGCGGACTGGTCGGCTACATCACCGAACAGGGCGTTCTGGCCAAGATCCGGCCGGACCAGAAGGTGGTGCTTTCACGCGACTGGCCGGACGCGGAACAGCGGCTCAAGGGCGCGGCGGGTGTGCTCATGAAGCTGGTGCGCCTGGCGGAAGCGGGCGTCGCGGCGGCCTGACGCCGGCGGGCATGCGCCGCGCGCCTGCGTGTTTTCGCGAGGGCGCGCGGAAACCATCCATTAAGCCTGATCGGCGACACTGTTTCTCGAGAACGGTTCGTATTCAGTCAGGTCTCATCCCCCGTGCCCTTCAGTGCTACCCGCTACCGGAAGAAGACCCTGCGCCAGCGCCTCGCGGCGCCGGTCATCGCCTTCGCCCTCATCGGCTACTTCGGCTTCCATGCGCTCAACGGCGAACTCGGTCTCGTCGGCAAGGCGCGGATCGAACACCGCTATGCGGAACTGGAGAAGGAGCTTTCACAGCTCACCGCGGAGCGCCGGGAACTGGAGCGCCGCGTGGCACTGCTGCGGCCCGAAAGCCTCGATCCGGACATGATCGACGAGCGCGCCCGCGCGAGCCTGAATGTCGTTCAGCCTCAGGAGCTTGCGATCCTGAGGCCGCAGCGTGGCCGGTGATTTAATCTGAAATCGGTTAAGTTGGCACTTTGAACTAAAAATCGGTTCATTCACGATTCCGTCTTTTTTGACAGGCCCTTGCGTCGCCGGTTTCCGGTGCCTTTCGCTCCTCCATTTGACTTTTCCTGCAGCCTGGCTTCGGCTACCTTGAGGCTGAGGAAACGCTGTTCCGAAACAGGAACGCCACAGTGAGGCGAGGGTAATGGCAGCATCGTCAGGGAAGGGCGCCAGCACGCGTGCCAAGACGTCGGGACGTTCGCGCGGAGGGGCAAAATCCTCCGCCCCCGCGATTGTCGAGTTCACAAAGGATCAGGAGCTTGAGGCCTATCGCCACATGCTGCTCATCCGCCGTTTCGAGGAAAAGGCCGGCCAGCTCTATGGCATGGGCCTGATCGGCGGCTTCTGTCACCTTTACATCGGCCAGGAAGCGGTCGTCGTCGGCATGCGCATGGCGGCGAAGGACGGCGACCAGATGATCACGGGCTACCGCGATCACGGCCACATGCTCGCCATGGACATGGACCCGAAGGGCGTCATGGCCGAGCTGACCGGACGCAGGGGCGGCTATTCCAAGGGGAAGGGCGGCTCCATGCACATGTTCTCCAAGGAGAAGCAGTTCTATGGCGGCCACGGCATCGTCGGCGCGCAGGTGTCGCTTGGCACGGGCCTCGGCTTCGCCAACCGCTACCGCGACAATGGCGCCGTCTCCATGACCTTCTTCGGCGACGGCGCCTCCAACCAGGGGCAGGTCTACGAGAGCTTCAACATGGCGCAGCTCTGGAAGCTGCCCGTGGTCTATGTCATCGAGAACAACAAGTACGGCATGGGCACCAGCGTCGAGCGCGCCTCGGCGACGACGGACCTGTCCCAGCGCGGCGCCTCCTTCGGCATTCCGGGCGAGCAGGTCGACGGCATGGACGTTCGCGCCGTCATGGCCGCGAGCGAGAAGGCGCTGGAGCACTGCCGCTCCGGCAAGGGCCCCTACATCCTGGAGATGATCACCTACCGCTATCGCGGCCATTCCATGTCGGATCCGGCCAAGTACCGGTCGAAGGACGAGGTCCAGAAGATGCGGACCGAGCACGACCCGATCGAGCAGGTCCGCAAGCGCCTTCTGGATGCCGGCTGGGCCAGCGAGGACGAGCTGAAGGCCATCGACAAGGAGGTCCGCGAAATCGTCGCCGAGTCGGCGGAGTTCGCGCAGACCGATCCGGAGCCGGATCCGTCCGAGCTTTACACCGACATTCTCCTCTAAGTGGCGGGGCGCGAACATGCCGATTGAGATTCTGATGCCGGCCCTCTCGCCGACGATGGAAGAGGGCACCCTGGCGAAATGGGTGAAGAACGAAGGTGACACCGTGTCGGCGGGCGACGTGATCGCCGAGATCGAGACGGACAAGGCCACGATGGAGGTCGAGGCGGTCGACGAAGGCACGCTCGGCAAGATCCTCATCGAGGCCGGCACCGAGAACGTGAAGGTCAACACGCCGATCGCCCTGCTTCTGGAGGAGGGCGAGGACGCCGCCGACCTGGACAAGGCCGCGAGCTCTCCCGCTCCTGCTCCCGAGCAGAAGAGCGAGGCCTCCGAGACGGCCGAACCCGAGAAGCCGGCCTCCGCGCCCGCGACGCCGGCCGCAGAGGCAAAGCCCGAGCCGGACGCTCCCGAAGGCACCGCGATGGTCCAGTCGACCGTGCGCGAGGCCCTGCGCGATGCCATGGCGGAGGAAATGCGCCGCGACGGCGACGTGTTCCTCATGGGCGAGGAAGTCGCCGAGTACCAGGGCGCCTACAAGATCTCCCAGGGACTGCTCGAGGAGTTCGGGGCACGCCGCGTGATCGACACGCCGATCACCGAGCACGGGTTCACCGGCATGGGCGTCGGTGCGGCGATGGCCGGGCTGAAGCCGATCGTCGAGTTCATGACGTTCAACTTCGCCATGCAGGCGATCGACCAGATCATCAACTCCGCCGCCAAGACGCTCTACATGTCCGGTGGCCAGATGGGCGCGCCGATCGTGTTCCGTGGCGCCAATGGCGCGGCTGCGCGCGTAGCCGCCCAGCACAGCCAGGACTATGCGGCATGGTACGCCCATGTTCCGGGTCTCAAGGTGGTGCAGCCCTGGTCGGCGGCGGACGCCAAGGGCCTTCTCAAGGCCGCGATCCGCGACCCGAACCCGGTGGTCTTCCTCGAGAACGAGATCCTCTACGGCCAGAGCTTCGAGATTCCCGATGTGGAGGACTTCGTCCTGCCGATCGGCAAGGCGAAGATCGAACGTGCCGGCACGGACGTGACGCTCGTTTCCTGGGGCATCGGCATGACCTACGTCATGAAGGCGGTCGAGGAACTCGCAGGGATGGGCATTTCGGCCGAGGTGGTGAACCTGCGCACGATCCGTCCGCTCGACATCGACACGGTGATCGCCTCGGTCAAGAAGACCGGTCGCCTAGTCACGGTCGAGGAGGCCTATCCGATGTGTTCGGTCTCGTCCGAGATCGGCTACCAGGTGCAGGAGAAGGCGTTCGACTGGCTCGACGCGCCGGTGCTGCGCGTGACGGGCAAGGACGTTCCCATGCCCTATGCCGCCAATCTGGAAAAGCTCGCGCTGCCGACGATCAAGGACGTCATCGACGCGGTGAAAGCCGTCACCTACACGGCCTGAGGGGGAAACCATGCCGATCAAGATCCTGATGCCGGCCCTCTCGCCGACGATGGAAGAGGGCAATCTGGCCAAGTGGCTGGTCAAGGAAGGCGACAGCGTCTCGTCCGGTGACGTGATCGCCGAGATCGAGACCGACAAGGCGACCATGGAAGTGGAAGCCGTCGACGAGGGCACCGTTGGCAAGATCCTCGTGGAGGCCGGCGCCCAGGGCGTGAAGGTCAACGAGGTTATCGCGCTGCTGCTGGAAGAGGGCGAGGACGCCTCGGCGCTCGAAGGCGTCGGCAACGACAACGGCGGGCCCAAGGCCTCCGGAAGCGAGGCGTCGTCCGGCAAGGACGAGGCTCCCGCGACGGCGTCCGAGGACAAGCCGGCCGCCGATCGGGGGCCGGTCGCCTCCGGCGAGGAGCCGGCCAAGGCTCCGCCGCCGCCATCGACGAAGGAGGGCGGGCGCATCTTCGCCTCGCCGCTCGCGCGCCGTCTTGCCGCCGAGGGCGGGCTGGACCTTGCCGCGATGACGGGCTCCGGCCCGCACGGGCGCATCGTCAAGCGCGATGTGGACGAGGCTCTGAAATCGGGCACCGCGCGCAAGGGCGCGGAGGCTCCGAAGGCGGACAAGGCCGCAGCCGAGGCACCGAAGGCCGCCGCGCCCGCAGGCATGTCGGATTCCCAGGTGCTGAAGCTGTTCGAGGAAGGCTCCTACGAGGTCGTGCCGCATGACAACATGCGCAAGACCATCGCCAAGCGGCTGACCGAGTCCAAGCAGACCGTGCCGCACTTCTACCTGACGGTGGATTGCGAGCTCGACGCGCTGCTGGCGCTGCGTGCCCAGCTCAACGCCTCCGCGCCGAAGGACAAGGACGGCAAGCTGGCCTACAAGCTTTCGGTCAACGACATGGTCATCAAGGCCCAGGCGTTGGCGCTGCGTGACATCCCGATGGCCAACGCAAGCTGGACCGACGGCGGAATGCTCGTCCACAAGCATGCGGACGTGGGCGTCGCGGTCGCCATCGACGGCGGCCTGATCACGCCGATCATCCGCCGTGCCGAGGAGAAGACGCTCTCCGCCATCTCCAACGAGATGAAGGACCTGGCGGCCCGGGCGCGCATGCGCAAGCTGCAGCCGCAGGAGTATCAGGGCGGAACCACCTCCGTGTCGAACCTCGGCATGTTCGGCATCAAGGACTTCTGCGCGGTGATCAACCCGCCGCACGCCACGATCCTGGCGGTCGGCGCGGGTGAGAAGCGCGCGGTCGTGAAGAACGACGAACTGGCAATCGCCACCGTCATGTCGGTGACGCTGTCGACCGACCACCGGGCCGTCGACGGCGCGCTCGGCGCGGAACTCGTCGCCGCCTTCAAGCAGTACATCGAAAACCCGATGTCCATGCTGGTCTGAGCCATCGCGGCGGCCGGGAGACCGGCCGCCGTTTGCTCTTCAGGTGCCTGATTTCACGGACGGCAGACGGCGCGTCACGACGCTCGCGCCCGTCGTCCGAGCTGGAGGATTGTTCATGAGCGGCACGTCCTACGACGTCATCATCATCGGCTCGGGCCCGGGCGGCTATGTCACCGCGATCCGCGCGGCGCAGCTCGGTCTCAAGACGGCCATCGTCGAACGGGAGCATCTCGGCGGCATCTGCCTCAACTGGGGCTGCATCCCGACCAAGGCGCTGCTGCGCTCGGCGGAGATCCTCGACCACGCCAATCACGCCAAGAGCTTCGGCCTGAAGCTCGAGGGCAAGATGACGGCGGACGTGAAGGATGTGGTCGCCCGCTCGCGCGGCGTCTCCGCGCGCCTCAACGGCGGCGTCGGCTTCCTCATGAAGAAGAACAAGATCGACGTGATCTGGGGCGAGGCGAAGCTGACGAAGCCCGGCGAGGTCAAGGTGGGCAAGTCGTCCAAGCCGGTCGTCGAGCCGCAGAACCCGATCCCCAAGGGCGTGAAGGGCGAGGGCACCTACACGGCGAGGCACGTCATCGTCGCCACCGGCGCCCGTCCGCGCGCGCTGCCGGGCATCGAGCCCGACGGCAAGCTGATCTGGACCTATTTCGAGGCGATGAAGCCGGACACGCTGCCCAAGTCGCTGCTGGTCATGGGCTCGGGCGCCATCGGCATCGAGTTCGCGTCCTTCTATCGCTCCATGGGTGTCGACGTGACCGTCGTGGAGCTGATGCCGCAGATCATGCCGGTTGAGGACGCGGAAATCTCCGCGCTTGCCCGCAAGCAGCTCGAGAAGCGCGGCCTCAAGATTATCACCGAGGCGAAGGTCTCCAAGGTGGAAAAGGGCTCGAACTCGGTCACCGCCCACGTGGAGACCAAGGACGGCAAGGTGGAAAAGATCACCGCAGACCGCCTTATCTCCGCCGTCGGTGTCCAGGGCAACATCGAGGGGCTTGGCCTCGAGGACCTTGGCGTCAAGACCGACCGTGGCTGCGTCGTCATCGACGGCTACGGCAAGACCAATGTGCCGGGCGTCTATGCCATCGGCGACGTCGCCGGGCCTCCGATGCTCGCGCACAAGGCCGAGCATGAGGGCGTGATCTGCATCGAGAAGATCGCGGGCCTGCCGAATGTCCATCCGATGGACAAGGGCAAGATCCCCGGTTGCACCTATTGCAACCCGCAGGTCGCCTCCGTGGGGCTCACCGAGGCGAAGGCCAAGGAAGCCGGCCGTGACATCCGCGTCGGCCGCTACAACTTCAACGCCAACGGCAAGGCCATTGCGCTCGGCGAGGACCAGGGTCTGATCAAGACCATCTTCGACAAGAAGACGGGCGAGCTTCTGGGCGCGCATATGGTCGGCGCGGAGGTTACCGAGCTCATCCAGGGCTTCGTCGTCGCCATGAACCTGGAAACGACCGAGGAAGAGCTGATGCACACGATCTTCCCGCATCCGACGCTTTCGGAAATGATGAAGGAAAGCGTGCTCGACGCCTACGGACGGGTGCTCAACGCCTGATCAGGCTCACGCCGCGTGGGTGCCGTCGTGCGGGTGTCGCACTTTCGGTGTCCCGTTGCGATCCTGTAAGATGCAAGTCAGGGGGCCGGGCACGGCTTCCCGACATCGAAAGTCAAGCTGGGGAATCGGGCAATGGACATCAAGAATATCGTTATCTGGTGCGTGATCGGCCTGATCGCCGGCTGGCTCGCAAGCCTGCTCATCGGCGGTGGCGGCCTGATCCGTTACGTCCTGACGGGTCTGATCGGAGCCTTCGTCGGCGGGTTCCTGTTCAACGCGGCCGGAATCAACGTCAACCTGGGCAACGCCTTCGTCAACCAGGTCGTGGTGTCGGCGGTTGGCGCGGTCATCGTCGTGCTGATTGCACGGGCGCTGGCCTGAGTTCCTGACGAAAGCGGCGAGGGCGCGCCTTGCGCCCCGCGAAAGGACCGGTCACATGGGTTTCATTCTCTGGATCGTCATCGGACTGATTGCCGGTGCGGTCGCGCATCGGGTGCTGGACAGTCGCGGCGGATTTCTCGGCAGTCTGATCGTTGGCCTCGTCGGTGCCCTGGTCGGCGGCTATCTGGCCGACATCCTGCGGCTGCACGTGACGGGCGGGTTCATCGACCAGCTTCTGGTGTCGACGCTCGGAGCGATCCTTTTCCTGTTCATCTGGCGCAAGATCAGAAGCTGAGGCGGTGAAAGGTTTGAGCGAGACGATTTCCGACTATCCGGTCGTCAGCCACGACAAGGTCCGTTATGGCGACACGGATCGCCAGGGGCATGTGAACAATGCCGTCTTCTCCACCTTCCTGGAGACCGGGCGGGTGGAGCTGCTGCACACGAAGATCGGCGACCTGGCGGACACCGGATGCGCCTTCGTGATCGTGCGGCTGGAGCTGGACTTCATCTCCGAGCTCCTGTGGCCGGGAACGGTGGAGATCGGCACGCGCGTCGTGAAGGTCGGCAACAGTTCGGCGACACTCGAGCAGGCGGTGTTTCAGCAGGGACGCAAGGCGGCGGCCGCCGCTACGGTCATCGTGCAGATGGACGATGTCAGCCGAAAGGCGCGGCCCTTGTCGCACGACGCGCGCGAAAGACTGATGTCTCTGGTGCGCCCTGCGGAAATCGCATAGGCGTCAGGCACGGCACGCGCTTGACGAAGCGCGAGAAGAAGGACAAGTGAGAGGCATGGTTACGCTCCTCGACACGATCTCGAACAAGCCCGACGCCGCGGCGCGCCCGCGCCACCCGGAAAAGGCCCACCGTCCGGACAATCCGATCCAGCGCAAACCGGCGTGGATCCGGGTCAAGGCGCCGACGTCTCCGGTCTATCGCGAGACGCAGGATGTGGTGCGCTCCAACAACCTCGTCACCGTGTGCGAGGAGGCGGGCTGTCCCAACATCGGCGAGTGCTGGTCGAAGAAGCACGCCAGCTTCATGATCCTCGGAGACACCTGCACGCGCGCCTGCGCCTTCTGCAACGTGCGCACGGGCATGCCGGGGCCGGTGGACGAGAAGGAGCCCGTCGGCGTTGCCGAGGCCGTGGCGACCATGGGGCTGGAGCATGTGGTCATCACCTCGGTCGACCGCGACGATCTGGACGATGGCGGCGCCACGCATTTCGCCAATGTGATCCGCGAAATCCGCAAGCGGGCGCCGAAGACCACGGTCGAGGTTCTTACCCCCGACTTCCTCAGGAAGCCGGGCGCGCTCGAGATCGTGGTTGATGCCAAGCCCGACGTCTTCAATCACAACCTGGAGACCGTGCCGTCGAAATACCTGACGGTGCGTCCGGGCGCGCGCTACTTCCATTCCATCCGCATCCTGCAGCGCGTGAAGGAACTGGACCCGACCATGTTCACCAAGTCGGGAATCATGGTCGGCCTCGGCGAGGAGCGCAACGAGGTGCTCCAGCTCA
This sequence comes from Stappia sp., assembly GCA_002722295.1. Taxonomy (GTDB): domain Bacteria; phylum Pseudomonadota; class Alphaproteobacteria; order Rhizobiales; family Stappiaceae; genus Stappia. The sequence goes on from PBLF01000035.1 coordinate 123,660, forward strand.
TGGACGACCTGCGGACCGCCGACGTCGATTTCCTGACCATCGGCCAGTATCTGCAGCCCAGCTCCAAGCACCATGCGGTCGCGCGTTTCGTGACGCCGGACGAGTTCAAGGCCTACGAGAAGATCGCCTATGCCAAGGGGTTCCTCAAGGTTTCGGCCAGCCCGCTGACCCGTTCGTCGCATCACGCCGGCGAGGACTTCGCGGAGCTCAAGGCCAATCGCGAGAAGCGCCGCATGGCCGAGGCCGCCGTCTGACAAGTCTGGACGCGTTCATCCCCGCGTCCCGGCCATTGGCCGGGGCGGGTTGATCTTTCGCATCCCACCGCCTAATTGGCTGCCCATGCCCCAGTTCGAGACTCGCCACATCGTTCAGCACACACCCGGTCGCATGTTCGACCTCGTGGCGGATGTTGAGCGTTACCCGGAGTTCGTGCCGCTGTGCGAGGCGCTGCATGTGCGCGGCCGCCGCGACAATGACGACGGCACCTCCGTGCTCGTCGCCGACATGACCGTGGCCTACAAGCTGTTCCGGGAGACCTTCACCAGCCGGGTGACGCTGCTGCCCGAGCGTGGCGAGATTCTGGTCGAGTATCTCGACGGCCCGTTCCGACATCTGGAGAACAGGTGGACCTTTCGCCCGCGCGGCGAGGACGCCTGCGAGGTCGGCTTCTACATAAATTACGAATTCAAGAGCCGCACGCTGTCGACGCTCATGTCGGCCATGTTCGACCGGGCGTTCCGCAAGTTCTCGACCGCGTTCGAGGAACGGGCGGACCATGTCTATGGAGCGGCGTGAAGGAACGCGCGGGCGTGACGCTCAGCGCGCGTGGTAGGACGATGACGTCTTGCCGGAATTCTTGTAGCCGGAAAACGCCTTGCTGATGTGTTTGAACCGCTCGGCGCGGTTGAGCGCCATGTCGCTCGCGCGCATCACCTCGTAGTCCTTCTTGTCCTTGATGCCGATGTCGGCGAGCGTGACCTGCTCCGCCGGATCGCGGCACACCTCGACCCAGCCCTTGCCCACATTGTACTCGAGCTGGACGGAGCGGCCCTCGTCGGCCTCGTAGCTCATCCAGGCAACGGTCGCGGTGCGCACGAAGTATGGACGACCGCAGAGGATGACCTCGTGCAGGTTGGCACCCGTGCTGTCGTAGAGGCGATGGCTTGCGTGAAACCGTCCGTCCGACTTGCGCGAGATGACATACATCTCCTCGGCCGAGGCGACGGCCGGCAAGGCGGTTGCGAAGACAAGCGCGGCAACAAGGAAACGCATCACGAATACCCCTTCGAAGGTATCATCGGCGGTTCCCTCGAAAAGATCAATCCTTCTGCAGGACAACCCTTTCTTGCGGTGAATCCCGGCCTTTAGCGATCCATCAAATTTGAAAGACCAGCGAAAGCAATGGCTACGGTCGCAAGTCTGATGCCGCTTCTTCCAAGCTCAGGGTCGAAGCGCTCCTCAAGATGATGTACCTCGCCACCACGGCGTGCAAAGCCGAAGTGCACCAGGCCGACGGGCTTCTCCCGCGAGCCGCCGCCTGGCCCCGCGACGCCTGTGACGGCGACGGCCAGATCGGCCCGCGATGCGGCAAGCGCGCCCTCGACCATGGCCAGCGCAACCTCGCGGCTGACCGCACCGTGCGCCTCGATCAGTTCGGCCGGCACGCCGATCATCTCGGTCTTGGCCTCGTTCGAATAGGTGACGAAGCCCCGGTCGACCACCGCCGAGGAACCCGGGACGTCGGTCAGGAGCGCGGCGATGAGCCCGCCGGTGCAGGATTCGGCGGTCGCGATCTTCAGGCCGAACCCGCTCGCGCGTTCGATCACCCGTGCGGCCGGATCGAAGAGGGGGGCGAGATCGGTCATGAGGCCTCCGGGTCCGTGTCTTCCAGTGACAGTGGCAGCGCGACCGTGGCCGTTGCAAGGGCCGCGATGCCTTCCCCCCGGCCGGTGAAGCCAAGCTTTTCCGAGGTCGTCGCCTTCACGGACACGCGGTCGAGCGGAAGCCCGGCGATCCGCGCGATGGACGCGCGCATGGTCTCGCGGTGCGGTCCGATCTTGGGATGCTCGCACACGATGGTGGCGTCCAGGTGCCGGATGCGTCCGCCCCGCTCCGCGACGCGCTCCACGGCAAAGCGCAGGAACCGGTCGGATGTGGCCTTGTGCCACTCCGCCTCGCCCGGCGGAAAATGATGACCGATGTCGCCGTCGCAGATCGTCGCGAGCACCGCGTCGGTGAGCGCGTGCAGCACGACATCGGCATCCGAATGTCCCTTGAGGGCGTGATCGTGGTCGATGCGAATGCCGCCGAGCATGACATGATCGCCCGGCTCGAAGGCGTGAACGTCATAGGCGGTGGCGGTGCGGATGTCGCCGAGGCTTGCGAGGGCCTCGAGCATCCTGAGGCGTTCATCGGCCTGCATCAGGTCCTCTCCCGTGGTGATCTTGATGTTGGCCGGATCTCCCGGCACGAGGGCGACCGTCAGGCCGGCCCACTGGGCGACCGAGGCATCGTCGGTCAGGTCGGCGACCCCCGAGGCGGCGGCTGCCTCATGCGCCGAGAGGATGGACGCGAAGTCGAAGCTCTGGGGGGTCTGCGCGCCATAGAGCCCGGCACGGTCCACCGTCGTTGCCACATTGGCGCCGGTCTCGTCGGCCTTCTTGAGCGTGTCCGAGACGGGCAGGGCGGCAAGGACGGCGCGCTGGCCCTGGCCGAGCGTCTCGAGGGCCGCCGCGACGATGGCCGGTGTCAGGAAAGGCCGGGCGGCGTCATGCACGAGCACGTGACGCGGAGCAGTGGCTGAGAGCGCGCGAAGGCCAAGCAGAACCGAGCGTTGTCGTGTCTCTCCGCCATGAGCCGGGGGCAGGAGCGCGTAGGACGGCGACAGACCGGCGATCGCATCGTGATAGAGGGCTTCGTCATCGGGATGAATAACGACCATGACACGGTCGATGCCCGGGCACCGGTCGATCGCTTCCAGGGTGCGACGCAAAACGGTGCGTCCCGCGAGCGGGCGATACTGCTTTGGCGCACCATCCCCGCCGACCCGCGATCCGCGGCCGGCCGCGACGACGAGAAACGCGTTGCCCTCAGGCTGCGGGCCATCCTGGGATGGGGGAACGGTCGGTCGGTCGGCGGCCATGAGGTATCGGTCGGTGTTCTGTGTCCTTGGCGCCTGCGGCGCGGTCGAATGCCCGCTGGGGGCGCGCGGAAAACGGAATCGTCAAAGCCTTCCGCACACGAGGATCTCCCCGACGGCGGCACGATGTCCATCTGCGGGTTTTGTCGGTTTCCTCCCGCGTCCACAAGAGCTAAGTGCAAGGCGACAATTTCGCCCTTGCGACAAATGCGCCTTTGACTATTATCTAGGCAAATCAGGAAATGCACACCAGATGAGCAAAATGAACCAGGGCGAGGCAGGCAGGGCGAGCGTGATCGGGACCGTCGCGGTCCCGAATCGTGCGTTCCTTGCCCCCATGTCCGGGGTCACGGATGTTCCCTTCCGCCGGCTTGCGCACCGCTTCGGCGCGGGCCTCGTCGTTTCGGAGATGGTGGCCTGCGAGCAGCTTGCCGAGGGCGATCCCGACACGCACTTGCGCAGCGAGGGAATCGATGGCGCTCCGCATGTGGTCCAGCTTGCCGGGCGCGAGGCGCACTGGATGGCGGAGGGCGCCCGCATCGCGGTCGACGCTGGCGCCGACATCATCGACATCAACATGGGATGCCCCGCCAAGCGCGTGACGACGGGCTACTCGGGTTCGGCGCTGATGCGCGACCTCGATCACGCGCTGACGCTGATAGACGCGACGCTGGAGGCATCGCGCGTTCCGGTGACGCTGAAAATGCGGCTCGGCTGGGACGAGCGCAGCCTGAATGCGCCGGAGCTCGCCGAGCGGGCGCAGGCGGCGGGCGTGTCCATGGTCACGGTGCACGGACGTACGCGTTGCCAGTTCTACAAGGGGCGCGCGGACTGGGATGCCATCGCCGCCGTGCGCGAGCGGCTGACGATTCCGCTGGTCGCCAATGGCGATTGCGCGGGTGCGGATGACGCGCGCGAGATGATGACGCGCTCGGGCGCGGACGCGGTGATGATCGGACGGGCGGCCTACGGTCGACCGTGGCTTGTCGGACAGATCGGCGCGGCCCTAGCCGGGCGCGAGATCATGGCGACGCCCCGTGGAGCTGCGCTTGGAGACATCGTCTGCGAGCACGTCGAAATGATGCTCGAACACTATGGATCCGCGCGCGGCCTGCTTCTGGCGCGCAAGCATATTGCCTGGTCGCTGGATGCGGCGACCGAGGACGGAGCGGAGCCCATGCCCGCCGACATGCGGAAGGCGCTTCTCACGTCCCGGGATGCCGGGGCCGTGATTGCCGGGCTGTCGCAGTGGTTCTCCGGCGCGGGCGAAACCGTAACAAGCGTCGGGGAGGCGGCATGAGCGACACGGTCGGGACAGAGGGCGTGCGGGACACGCAGACAGGCGAGGGGGCAAGTGGCGGAGCCACCACACAGGTGCTCGACGCACTGCCCCATCCCGTCATTCTGGTCGACGACAAGGGGTGCATCGCGGAAGCGAACATGGCTGCGGAAAGCTTCTTCCGGGCCAGCGCACCGGTGATGCGGCGCCATCCGGTCTCGCATTTCGTGCCCTTCGGGAGCCCGCTTCTGCTGCTTGTGCAACAGGTGCGGGAGCGTGGCGCCCCCGTCAATGAATACAAGGTCGACATCAGCTCCCCGCGCATCGGCGCGGAGAAGATCGTCGACATCATCGCGGCCCCCGTCGCCGACCGGCCGGGCGCCGTTGTCCTCATGCTGCAGGAGCGCGGCATGGCGGAGAAGATCGACCGTCAGCTCACCTCGCGCGGCGCGGCGCGGACGGTTTCCGGTCTCGCCCACATGCTGGCCCACGAAATCAAGAATCCGCTGTCGGGCATTCGCGGCGCGGCTCAGCTTCTGGAGGGCTCCGCCGCTGAGGAGGACCGCCCGCTCACCCGGCTCATCATGGACGAGACCGACCGGATCGTGAAACTGGTCGACCGCATGGAGGTCTTCTCCGACGAGCGCCCCGTGGAACGCGAGCCGGTGAACATCCACGTGGTGCTGGATCACGTGCAGCGGCTGGCGCAATCGGGTTTTGCGCGCAACACGCCCATCAGCGTCGACTATGACCCGTCACTGCCGCTGGTCTACGCCAACCGCGACCAGCTCGTGCAGGTGTTTCTCAATCTGGTGAAGAATGCCTGCGAGGCGGTGTCCGACCAGCAGGGCGGCGAGATCACGCTCACCACCGCGTACCGGCCGGGTATTCGCCTTTCCGTGCCGGGTTCATCCGAGAAGGTGAGCCTGCCGCTCGAATTCTGCGTTCGCGACAACGGCCCCGGCGTGCCCGAGGACCTGTTGCCGCATCTTTTCGATCCGTTCGTCACCACCAAGTCCAACGGCTCGGGACTGGGGCTTGCGCTGGTGGCCAAGATCATCGGCGACCATGGCGGCGTCATCGAATGCGACAGCCAGGCCGGCCGAACCTCCTTCCGAATCCTGATGCCAGCCTATTCCGAGCACGACGACACCTGAGACCGGGAAACCGCTACCCATGCCCACCGGGACGATTCTTGTTGCCGATGACGACGCCGCCATCCGCACGGTTCTGAACCAGGCGCTTTCGCGCGCAGGCTACACCGTGCGCCTCACCTCCAACGCCACGACGCTGTGGCGCTGGGTCTCTTCCGGCGATGGCGACCTCGTCATCACCGACGTGATGATGCCGGACGAAAACGCCTTCGACGTCCTGCCGCGCATCAAGAAGATGCGCCCCGACCTGCCGGTCATCGTCATGAGCGCGCAAAACACGTTCATGACGGCGATCCGGGCCTCCGAGAAGGGGGCCTACGAATATCTGCCCAAGCCGTTCGACCTGAAGGAACTGACGGCCATCGTCGGCCGGGCGCTTTCGGAACCCAAGCGCCAGCGTGTCGAGAGCGAGCAGGAAGGGGGCGAGAACATTCCCCTGATCGGGCGCTCGCCGGCCATGCAGGAAATCTACCGTGTTCTCGCGCGGCTCATGCAGACCGACCTCTCGGTCATGATCAACGGCGAGTCGGGCACCGGCAAGGAGCTTGTCGCCCGGGCGCTGCACGACTACGGCAAGCGCCGGAACGGCCCCTTCGTTGCGATCAACATGGCCGCCATCCCGCGCGACCTCATCGAGGCGGAGCTCTTCGGCCACGAGAAGGGCGCCTTCACCGGCGCGCAGGCCCGCTCGGCGGGCCGTTTCGAGCAGGCGGATGGCGGAACCCTCTTCCTCGACGAAATCGGTGACATGCCGATGGAGGCGCAGACACGGCTTCTGCGCGTGCTGCAGCAGGGCGAGTACACGACGGTGGGCGGACGCGTGCCGATTCGCACCGACGTGCGCATCGTGGCGGCAACCAACAAGGACCTGCGCCAGCTCATCAATCAGGGGCTGTTTCGCGAGGATCTCTACTATCGGCTGAACGTGGTGCCGATCCGCCTCCCGCCGCTGCGCGAGCGCACGGAGGACATTCCCGACCTTGTGCGCCACTTCTTCGCCCTGGCGGAAAAGGAGGGCCTGCCGGGCAAGCAGATCGAGTCGGCCGCCATCGACCGCCTGCGTCGCTACCGCTGGCCGGGCAACGTGCGCGAGCTCGAGAATCTCGTGCGCCGGCTCTCCGCGCTCTATCCGCAGGACGTGATCTCCTCGGCGCTGATCGACGCCGAACTGAGCCAGCCGGTGGCCCAGGTGGACGAGGAGGACACCAGCAAGGTCGACCTGTCCGCCTCGGTGGAGCGCTATCTCCACAACTACTTCCAGGCGTTCGGCGATGCGCTACCGCCTCCCGGGCTCTACCACCGCATTCTGCGGGAGGTGGAGTACCCGCTGATCGGAGCCGCTCTCGCCGCGACGCGGGGTAACCAGATCAAGGCCGCGGAACTGCTTGGCGTGAATCGCAACACGCTGCGCAAGAAGATCCGCGACCTCGACGTTCAGGTGATCCGGCAGACGCGATAAGTACGACTGGCGGAAACCCGCCAGTCGGGCCCGTCGCATCTCGCGTCGGGCCCCTTGCCGTTTGTCATCCGTCCATGCCTGTCGTAATTTGGCAACAATGTGTGATAAGGGTGCCGCATCGTCGCTGCATCGACGGTCTGCGCGTGACGATCCGCCTGCGGGCGGCCGCCGGGACGCAAGGACTGCAAGAACTGACAAGAATCCCGCACGGGCCGACAAGACGGTCCGGCTTCTCGAGACGGTTGCCGCGCTGTGCTAGCAGACAAGACGAGTGACAGGTCCTCCGATACCGGACGAGGCAGATCCGGCCTCCGGGCGCGACGCATCGGGCTCGTGCTGGTCATCGTTTCGCTGATCTCGATCACGCTCACCTTCTTCGTCCTGACCGGCCTGACGGCCATTGCGCCCGACGGGCCGGTGGCGCAGATCGCCATGGTGACCAACGGCGTGCTGGTTTTCCTGCTCGTCGTTCTGATCGCCCTGGAATTCAATTCGCTGCTTCAGGCGAGACGAAGGGGCCGTGCCGCCGCCCGACTGCATGTGCGCATCGTCACGCTGTTCAGCGTGGTTGCGGCCGTGCCGGCGGTTCTGGTCGCGATCCTGGCGACGATCACGCTCGACCGAGGCCTCGACCGCTGGTTTGAGGACCGGACGCGACTCATCATCGACAATGCGCTGACCGTCGCCCAGGCCTACCTGCAGGAGCACGCCCGCGTGCTGCGCGGCGACCTGATCGCCATGGCGAACGACATCGACCGGGCAAAGTCGATCTACGAGTTCGAGCCGACCCGCTTCGACAGTTTCTTCCAGACCCAGACGTCGCTGCGCGCGTTGCTTGCGGCATTCCTCATGTCGAAGGATGGCACGGTCATCACCCGCGTCGTGACCAACCCGGACGCGGATGTCCTGCTGCCCCCCAACGAGGCCTTCGCGCAGGCGGACAAGGGCGAGCCGGTGCTCATCGCGCCGGGCGTTTCCAATCTCGTCGGCGGCGTCATGAAACTGAACGCCTATGACGACATGTATCTCTATGTCACCCGCGCCATGGACAAGCGGGTGGTGGACTACATGCGCCTCGCCGAGGACGGGGCGAACCAGTACACGCGCATGGACCAGAGCCGCTTCGGCGTCCAGGTTGCCTTCGCGCTCGTCTACACGGGCGTCACGCTGGTGCTGCTGCTGTCGTCCATCTGGATAGGATTCGGCTTCGCCAACATGCTGGTGTCGCCGATCCGACGGCTCATTGGCGCGGCGGACCAGGTGTCGAAGGGCAATCTCTACGTCCAGGTGGAAACCGACAAGTCGGCCGGCGACCTCGCCAACCTGGGCTCGACGTTCAACAACATGACCGCCCAGCTTCGCGGGCAACGCGATGCGCTTCTGGCGGCAAACGACCAGATCGACCGCCGCCGGAGGTTCACGGAAGCGGTGCTGTCCGGCGTGACCGCCGGCGTCATCGGAATCGACGACACGGGACGCATCTCGCTGGTCAATCGCGAGGCGCTGGCGCTGCTCGACATGAGCGAGAGCGCGCTTCTGGACGAGCCCCTGGCGCAGGTGGCCCCGGAGCTCGCCGAGGTGGTGGACGAGGCGCTATCGCGCGATGACAGCCGGATGAGCGAGCGGCAGGTGTCGCTGCATCGTCACGGGCGCGAGCGCTCCGTCAACGTGCGCGTGACGAGCGAACAGTCGACCCGCAGCGAGCACGGGTTCGTGGTGACACTCGATGACATCACCGACCTCGTGACCGCGCAGCGGACCTCCGCATGGGCCGACGTCGCGCGCCGCATCGCCCATGAGATCAAGAACCCGCTGACACCGATCCAGCTCTCCGCCGAGCGCATCCGCCGGCGCTACGGCAAGAACCTCACCGAGGACCGCACGGTCTTCGACCAGTGTATCGACACGATCATCCGGCAGGTGGGCGACATCGGCAGCATGGTGGATGAGTTCTCCTCCTTCGCCAGGATGCCGAAGCCCACCATGAGCGAGGCGGACCTGCGCACGACGGTGCGCGAGGCGGCCTTCCTGCAAAGCGTCGCCAACCCCGATCTCTCGATTACGACCGACGTGCCGGAAACGCCGGTCACCGCGTGCTTCGATCAGCGGCTCGTGGGGCAGGCCCTGACGAATGTCATCAAGAACGCGACCGAATCCGTCACCGCGCTTCCCGAGGGCGAGGCGGAGGAGGGCGCCATAAGGGTCACGCTTTCCCAGGAGGGCGACATGGTCACCATCGAGGTGGTGGACAATGGTATCGGTCTTCCGGTCGAGAACCGTCAGCGGTTGCTCGAGCCGTACATGACGACGCGCGAGAAGGGGACGGGGCTCGGCCTCGCCATCGTCAAGAAGATCATGGAAGACCACGGTGGCGGCATCGAGCTTCTCGATGCGCTCATGGCAGGGGCATCGGACACAACGGGCGGCGGCAGGGGAGCCATGGTGCGATTGACCATGAGCACCGGGCGCGGGGCCGCGGACACCAGCGCGGACGAGTCGTCCGCGCCCACACAAACGGTTGCGACAGATGGCGTATGATATTCTGATTGTCGATGACGAGGCGGACATCCGCGACCTGATCGCCGGCATTCTCGACGACGAGGGCTATCGGACGCGCACCTCCGGAGACAGCGACGCGGCGCTCGCCGCGGTCCAGGAACGCAGGCCCTCGCTGGTCGTCCTCGACATCTGGCTCCAGGGCAGCCGCCTCGACGGGCTCGGACTGCTCGACGTGATCAAGGAACACGACCCCGACCTGCCGGTCGTCATCATTTCCGGGCACGGCAATATCGAGACCGCCGTTTCCGCGATCAAGCGCGGAGCCTACGACTACATCGAAAAGCCGTTCAAGGCCGACAGGCTGGTGCTCATCACCGAACGCGCGCTGGAAGCAAGCTCCCTCAAGCGCGAGATCAAGCAGCTTCGCCAGCGCAGCGGAGACGCACCGGATCTGCTCGGCGACAGCAGCGCCATCAACCAGCTCCGCAACGTGATCGAGCGGGTGGCCCCGACCAACAGCCGCGTGCTCATCACCGGCCCGTCGGGTGCGGGCAAGGAGCTTGCCGCGCGCACGATCCATGCCCAGTCCCAGCGCGCGCGAAACCCGTTCGTGGTGATCAATGCCGCGACCATCACGCCCGAGCGCATGGAAGAGGAGCTCTTCGGCGTCGAGGACGAGGATGGACGCGTGCGCAAGGTCGGCGCGATGGAGGAGGCCCACGGCGGCACCCTCTACATCGACGAAGTCGCCGACATGCCCTACGAGACCCAGGGCAAGATCCTGCGCGTGCTCGTCGACCAGACGTTCGTGCGCGTCGGTGGCGCCGGCAAGGTCAACGTGGACATCCGCATCCTGTCCTCGAGCGCACGCAACCTGGAACAGGAAATCACCGAGCACAGGTTCCGCGAGGACCTGTTCCACCGGCTTGGCGTGGTTCCGCTGCTGGTGCCGCCGCTTGCGGAGAGGCGCGACGACATACCGCTGCTCGTCCAGTTCTTCATGGAGCAGATCTCGGTTGCCTCGGGCCTGCCGATCCGCAAGATCGGCGATGACGCGATGGCGGTGCTGCAGGCGCATGACTGGCCCGGCAACGTGCGTCAGTTGCGCAACAACGTGGAGCGGCTCATGATCCTGACCCGCGGCGATCCCGAGGCCGTCATCACGGCGGACCTGCTCCCGGGCGAAATCGGCGCCGACGCGCCGAGCCTGCCGACAAACGGCGGCGGCGAGCATCTGATGGGGCTCCCCCTTCGGGATGCGCGCGAGCTGTTCGAGCGCGACTATCTGCAGGCGCAGATCAAGCGGTTCGGCGGCAATGTCTCGCGCACGGCGGAGTTCGTCGGAATGGAGCGCTCGGCCCTTCACCGCAAGCTCAAGTCGCTCGGTCTGTCATGACCTTTCGCCGGGACCTGGGCGTTCCGGTTTCTTCCCTCGCGGTCGCCCGGGGCGATTGCGGTCCGCCCGTGTCAGGTCTGAGACCGGCCGGGGGCGAACGAGAACGAGGCATCTCATGAGAGTGGTGATTTGCGGAGCCGGACAGGTCGGCTATGGCATCGCCGAGAAGCTGGCGGCGGAGCAGAACGACGTTTCCGTGATCGATTCCTCGCCCCGGCTCATCAACGCCATCCGCGACACGCTCGACGTGCGCGGCTTCGTCGGCCATGGCGCGCATCCGGACGTGCTTGCCCAGGCGGGGGCCGACCAGGCGGACATGCTGATCGCCGTGACCCTCTATGACGAGGTCAACATGGTCGCCTGCCAGGTGGCCCATTCGCTGTTCAACGTTCCGACCAAGGTGGCGCGCGTGCGTGCGCAAAGCTACCTGAAGTCGCACTGGAGCGATCTCTTCTCCCGCGACCACATGCCCATCGACGTGATCATCTCGCCCGAGATCGAGGTGGGCGAGATGGTGCTGCGTCGCCTGGCGCTGCCCGGTGCGGTGCAGACCGTGCGCTTCGCCGACGACAATGTGGTGGTCGTCGGCGTCATGTGCCGCGAGGATTGCCCGGTGGTGAACACGCCGCTGCGCCAGCTCACGGAGCTGTTCCCCGATCTCGGCGCGGTGGTGACGGGCGTCTTCCGGGGCAATCATCTCTTCGTTCCCAAGAGCTCGGATTCGCTGCTGGAAAACGACCTGGTCTATGTGGTCGCGCGGCGCGACAACGTGCGGCGCACGCTGGCGATCTTCGGCCACGAGGAGCCGGAGGCGAACCGTGTGGTGATCGCCGGCGGCGGCAACATCGGCCACTATGTGGCGCGAATGCTGGAGCAGCGTCAGGCCACGGCCAAGGTCAAGATCATCGAGCATTCGCGCGAGCGCGCGCTCGGCATCGCGGATTCCCTCAAGCGGTCCGTGATCCTTCACGGCAGCGCGCTCGACCAGACGATCCTGCTCGAGGCGGATATCCAGGACGCGGACACGCTGATCGCGGTCACCAACGAGGATGAGGTGAACATCCTCTCCTGCGTCATGGCCAAGAAGCTCGGCTGCAAGCGCAATCTCTCGCTGATCAACAATCCAAGCTACCCCGCCTTCACCCATGCGCTGGGGATCGACGCCTTCGTCAATCCGCGTCAGGTGACCATCTCGAAGATCCTCCAGCACGTGCGGCGCGGCCGCATCCGTGGCGTTCACGCCCTGCAGAACGGCGCGGCCGAGGTGATCGAGGCGGAAGCCCTGGAAACCTCGCCGCTGGTGGGCAAGCCGCTGCGCGACATCGACCTTCCGGACGGGATCCGGGTCGGCGCGATCTTCCGCGACGGCGCGGTGATCACGCCGAACGGCGGCACGATCATTCGCGCCCATGACCGATGCGTCCTGTTTGCCATCGCCGAGCGGGTGCGCCAGGTGGAACAGATGTTCCGCGTCAGCCTGGAATTCTTCTGAGCGGGATCAAGCTTTCTAAAGATGCCGGGGTAGCCCGCGGACCACTCCCGTCCGTCTTGCCGCCGCCATCACGCAACCGGGAAAACCGGAGAGGGAAATGAGCCGAGTAGCCTATGTGAACGGACGCTATGTCCGCCATGCCGAAGCCGCGGTCCATATCGAGGACAGGGGCTATCAGTTCGCCGATGGCGTTTATGAGGTCTGCGAGATCTGGAACGGGCGCATCGTCGATGCGCGTCGTCATCTCGACCGCCTCGAACGCTCCCTGAGCGAGCTGTCGATCCGCATGCCGATGGGACGCGCCGCGCTGGAGATGATCCTGCGCGAGGTCGTGCGGCGCAATCTGGTCCATGACGGACTGGTCTACATCCAGGTGACGCGCGGCGTCGCACGGCGCGACCACGTGTTCCCCTCGGCTGACACGCCGCCGGCGCTTGTCGTCACCGCCCGCTCGGCACGCCCGGAGGTCGCCGAGAAGGCGGCAGAGGCCGGTGTCGGCGTCATCTCGGTTCCGGAAAACCGCTGGGACCGCGTCGACATCAAGACGGTCGGCCTGCTGCCGAACGTGCTTGCCAAGCAGAAGGCCAAGGAATCCGGCGCGAAGGAAGCCTGGTTCATCGACCGCGACGGCTTCGTTACCGAGGGCGGTTCGACCAATGCCTGGATCGTGACGAAGGACAATGTGCTCGTCACGCGCCCGGCCGATCACGGCATCCTCAAGGGCATCACGCGCCAGGTCGTCCTCGATATGGTCGAAAAGAAAGGCCTCGCCTTCGAGGAACGTCCCTTCACGCTCGAGGAAGCCAAGGAGGCCAAGGAGGCGTTCATCACGGCGGCCTCCACCCTGGTGATGCCGGTCGTGAGCCTCGACGGCAAGCCGGTCGGCAACGGGCATCCGGGCGAAATGTCGCGTGATCTGAGAGCCGGCTTTCACGAAATGGCCGAGTCCGAGCCGGTCTGACCGGCGACGGGAGCAGGGCGGAGCCGTGGCGCTCCGCCGGTGCCCGGCCTTCGAACGAGCGTCGCCGTGAGGCGTCGTGACGGCTGATTTTCGGGAGCGGTGATATTTCCTCCGCAGGCCGCGCGCTCAAGAAACGGGCAGAAATGCTGTCCCGAATGCGCTAGAGTCGCGACCGGCTGGTGGACGCGTCCCCCCGCGCTCTTGACGTCGGCCATTTCCTCGTGGACGTTGCATCCACAATCGGATTTGAAACGACGGTGTGCGTGCACCAAAAAAGACTAAGCACTAGCAGGATATAATAAAACATGGCTGACCGCGCTCAAAACCTTCAGGATACCTTTCTCAATCACGTTCGCAAGCAGAAGACCCCGCTGACGATTTTCCTCATCAATGGTGTCAAGCTGCAGGGCGTGGTGACGTGGTTCGACAACTTCTGTGTGTTGCTGCGCCGGGACGGACACTCGCAGCTCGTTTACAAGCATGCGATCTCCACCGTGATGCCGAATGCGCCTGTTCAGTTGTTCGACCCCACCGACGAGGCTGGTGAGAAGGCAGACTGATTGCGCTCGCAGGACGGTACGAAGAAGAACCGAAAGCCCGGGCCGCGTCCGGAAGACCGGCCCGATGACCCGTTCGACGGGCCGGACGGCGCGCAGGGCGCGCGCACGGCTGTCGTGGTGCCGGTGCTCGGAGCGCGATACCGCGCCGAGGCGGGGGACGCTGCCGCGCGCAGCAATGCCGCGCGTCTGGAAGAGGCCATCGGCCTCGCGGCCGCGATCGATCTGAAGATCGTTTCATCGTGCATCGTCAATGTCGCGACCCCGCGCCCCGGAACATTGCTGGGGTCCGGCAAGGTCGAGGAACTTGCCGCTCTGGTGAAGGCGGAAGAGATCGAACTGGTGATCGTCGATCACCCGCTGTCGCCAATCCAGCAGCGAAACCTCGAGAAGGATCTCCACTGCAAGGTGCTCGACCGGACCGGTCTCATCCTGGAGATCTTCGGCGAGCGGGCCTCCACGGCCGAAGGTCGCCTGCAGGTGGAACTCGCCCATCTCAAATGGCAGAAGAGCCGCCTCGTGCGGTCCTGGACGCACCTTGAGCGCCAGCGTGGCGGTCTCGGTTTCGTCGGCGGACCCGGCGAAACCCAGATCGAGGCCGACCGCCGGCTGATCCAGGAGCGCATCAACCGGCTCGAGAAGGATCTCGAACAGGTCACGCGCACGCGAGAGCTGCATCGCGCCAAGCGCAAGAAGGTTCCCCAGCCCATCGTTGCGCTCGTCGGCTACACCAACGCCGGAAAATCGACGCTCTTCAACCGGCTGACCAGCTCGAAGGTCTTCGCCCGAGATCTGCTTTTCGCGACGCTCGACCCCACGCTTCGCCGTGTCGAGCTTCCGCATGGACGCGAAATCATCCTGTCGGACACGGTGGGCTTCATCTCCGACCTGCCGACGCATCTCATCGCCGCCTTCCGCGCCACGCTGGAAGAGGTGATGGAGGCGAACCTCATCCTGCATGTGCGCGACATTTCGCACGAGGACACGGACGCGCAGGCCTCGGACGTCGCCACCACGCTCGATGCGCTCGGCCTGGAGGAGGACCGCGAGGCGCGGCTCATCGAGGTCTGGAACAAGATCGACCTGCTGCCCGAGGACTATCGCACGACGCTTCTAGGCCAGAATGCCTCCGGCACCGGTCCGGTTGCGGTCTCCGCCCATACGGGCGAGGGGATGGAGGCGCTTCTCGAGCGCATCGAGATGGAGCTTTCCGCCGGCAGTCTCGTCTACGAGGTGGTGCTGCCGGCGAGCGATGGCGAACGCATCGCCTGGCTCTATCCGCATACGGACGTGATGGAGCGCCACGACGAGGACGCGGAGGTGCGCATGAGCGTGCGCGTCGGTGAGCGTCATCGCGACCAGTTCGTGGAGCGCTACAAGGACGTGATCGTCCCCTGACGGGCAAGCGCTTGGACGCGCCTTTTCAGTCGGCGGTGACGGGCGCTTTCTTGGCCCGCTGCCAGGCGGCTTCCATTTCCTCCAGCGAGAGGTCGTCGAGCGGGCGGTCCTGGACGCGTGCTTCCGCCTCGATGGCCGCGAAGCGCTTGCGGAACTTGCGGTTCGTGCGCTTGAGCGCCTCTTCGGGATCGATGTCGAGGTGTCGCGCGAGATTGGCTATGGCGAAGATCATGTCACCGATCTCGCCCGCGATCCTTTCGCGATCGGGGGCGGGCGCCGAAAGCTCCTCCGCCAGTTCGTCCGTCTCCTCGCGGATCTTGTCCAGAACCGGCCCCGCTTCCGCCCAGTCGAAGCCGACCCGCGCCGCGCGGCGCTGGAGTTTTTCCGCT
This sequence comes from Stappia sp., assembly GCA_002722295.1. Lineage (GTDB taxonomy): Bacteria > Pseudomonadota > Alphaproteobacteria > Rhizobiales > Stappiaceae > Stappia. The sequence continues at coordinate 139,383 of PBLF01000035.1, forward strand.
TCCGTGAGAGCCGGGAAGACAGCCGGAACGTCGTCAAGGTAGCCCGTCTCGCGTTCAGCTATGCCGGCGCTTGCGCGCGCCTCGGCCTTCTCGCGTTTCTCCTCCTGCTTGATCCGCTCCCACATGCCCTTGGCCATTCCGGCCGAGCGCGCCGCCTCGTCGCCGAAGACGTGGGGATGGCGGCGGATCATCTTTGTGGTGATCGCCTCGACCACGTCGCCAAAGGTGAAGCTTTGTTCCTCTTCCGCCATGCGCGCGTGGTAGACGACCTGAAGCAGGAGGTCCCCGAGCTCTTCCTTGAGGTCCACGCGGTCGCCGGTGTGGATCGCGTCGGCGACCTCATAGGCCTCCTCGATGGTGTAGGGCGCGATGGTCTCGAAGGTCTGCTCCACGTCCCAGGGGCATCCCGTGACGGGTGTCCTGAGCGCTTCCATGATCTCTATGAGGCGGCGAATGTCGCTGGATGGTGTCACGGTGGAAGCCTCTGGTGTGGTCGGCGGGAGGGAACGTGGTTCCTGATAGCACCGGCGGACCCTGCAACCAAGGGCGGCACAGGGCTTGCGGTCGCCGCCCGGGAGACGCTATCCGGGGAGAGCACGTGACGCGGTGAGGGAAATGGACGCAAGACGGCAGGACGACATCGAGGTGAAGCCGGGGATCTTCATTCCCGCGCAGGACCTGTCCGAGAGCTTCGTGCGTGCATCGGGACCCGGCGGGCAGAACGTCAACAAGGTCGCGACGGCGGTCCAGCTCCGCTTTCAGCTCGCCGCCAACACGACACTGCCGCAGGATGTGAAGTCCCGTCTCGCGCGGCTGGCGGGAAGCCGCCTTACCCTTGCCGGCGAGATCCTGATCCAGGCCGATCGTTTTCGCACCCAGGAGCGCAATCGCGAGGACGCGCTCGAGCGGCTTCTCGACCTCGTGCGGAGAGCGTTCGAGCGCCCAAAGCCGCGCAAGGCGACACGGCCGACCAAGGGCTCCAAGGAGCGCCGGCTGGCCGCCAAGAAGCAACGCGGCGACGTCAAGAAGATGCGCGGACGCGTTTTCGACTGAGCGCGGCGGGCGTGGTGCTCGCTTGCAGGCCGGGGAGACACGCGGGCGAATGCCTCTTTCATTCTCCGTGTCTTGGTATATTTTGGTTTCGAAAATAAATCGGATTCCGGCCCACCGGGACCGTTGAAAGCCTGCAAGGCGATTGCGTTCACGCGTCGTGAAGCGGGCAGGGAGGTTGCATGTTTCTCGGCATCGGCATCGGCACGTCGGGCGTGAAGAGCGTTCTGATGGATGGAAGCGGTGCGGTCGTGGCCACTGCCTCGAGCGCCCTGTCCGTGAGCCGCCCGCGACCCGGCTGGTCCGAACAGGATCCGGCCGACTGGTGGCAGGCGGTGTGCGACACGCTGGACCGGCTGAAGGACAGCCATCCGGCGGAGCTTTCGGGTGTCGCCGGCATCGGCCTTTCCGGACAGATGCATGGCGCGACGCTGCTCGATGGTGCCCACAAGGTGCTGCGTCCCGCCATTTTGTGGAACGATGGCCGATCGGGCGATGAGTGCGCCCTCCTGGAGAGCCGTGCCGATGTTCACGGCATCGCCGGCAACCTGGCCATGCCGGGCTTCACGGCACCCAAGATTGAGTGGGTGCGCCGGCACGAGCCGGAGGTCTACGCGGCGACCCGCCTTGTCCTGCTGCCGAAGGACTATGTGCGCCTTCAGCTCACCGGGGAGGCCGTGTCCGACATGTCCGATGCGGCCGGCACGCTCTGGCTGGATGTCGCTCGTCGCGACTGGTCCGACGAACTCCTGGAGGCGACGGGCCTCACGCGCGAGGCGATGCCGCGGCTGGTGGAGGGCACCGACTCGTCCGGCCGCCTGCGTTCCGACCTCGTGACGCGTTGGGGATTTTCCGTGGCGCCGGTGGTGGCCGGCGGCGGTGGCGACAATGCCGCGAGTGCCTGTGGCATCGGCGCGGTCCGGCCCGGCGAGGCGTTCCTGTCGCTGGGAACCTCCGGCGTGCTCTTCGTGGCGACGGACCGCTATCGCCCGAACACCGCCGGCGCCGTTCATGCCTTCTGTCACGCGCTGCCTGGCATCTGGCACCAGATGGGTGTGATCCTGTCCGCGACGGACAGCCTTAACTGGTTGTCCGAGATCACGGGCGCGGACGTGGCGACGCTCGAGCAGGAGGGCGCCCGCACCCATGACGAACGCGGCGGTCGCCCCTCCGATCTCGTTTTCCTGCCGTATCTGTCCGGCGAGCGAACCCCGCACAACGATCCCGCCGCACGCGGCGGCTTTGCCGGAATCGCGCGTGCGAACGGCCGGGCGGACCTTTCGCTTGCCGTTCTCGAGGGCGTGGCCTTTGCCTTCCGCGATTGCCTCGATGTGCTCAAGGAGGCCGGCAGCGAGGTCTCGCGGGTGACCGCCGTCGGCGGCGGGGCACGGTCGCGGGCCTGGTTGCAGATCCTCGCGAACCTGCTCGGAGCCACAATAGACTGCCCGGCCCAGGGGGACTTCGGTGCCGCCTATGGTGCTGCCCGGCTCGGCAAGGCGGCTGCCCTCGGTTCGGGGGAGACGGGCCTGTTCACGCCGCCGGAGATGTCGGCGAGCATCGATCCGGATCCGGCCCGCGCCGAGGAATGGCGCGCGGCCCATCAGCGCTATCGCGCGCTCTATCCCGCTCTCAAGGAGGTCCTGTCATGACCGGGTTTTTCGATGGCATTCCGTCCGTCCGCTACGAGGGCCCGGACAGCGACAACGACTACGCCTACCGCTGGTACGATCCCGAGCGTATGGTGCTGGGCCGCCGCATGGAAGACCATCTGCGCTTCGCCGTGGCCTACTGGCACTCCTTCTGCTGGCCGGGCGGCGATCCCTTCGGCGGCCATACCTTCGAGCGCCCCTGGTTCGGCGACACGATGGACGGTGCGCGAATGAAGGCGGATGTCGCCTTCGAGATGTTCGACCGTCTCGGCGTGCCCTTCTTCTGTTTTCATGACCGGGATGCGGCGCCGGAAGGCGCCAATCTCGCGGAGAGTATCCGCAATCTCAACGAGATCGGCGACATCTTCGCGCGCAAGATGGAGTCCTCCAGGACAAGACTGCTCTGGGGCACGGCGAATCTCTTCTCGCACCGCCGCTACATGTCGGGCGCCGCCACCAATCCGGATCCGGACGTGTTCGCCTATGCCGCCGGCCAGGTGAAGGCCGCGATGGACGTGACACAGCGCCTCGGCGGCCAGAACTACGTTCTGTGGGGCGGCCGCGAGGGCTACGAGACGCTGCTCAACACCGACATGAAGCGCGAGTTCGACCAGCTTGGCCGCTTCCTCAACCTGGTGGTGGAGTACAAGCACAAGATCGGCTTCGACGGCACGATCCTGATCGAGCCCAAGCCGCAGGAACCCACCAAGCACCAGTACGACTACGATGTCGCCTCGGTGTTCGGCTTCCTGAAGGCCTACGGGCTGGAGAAGGAGGTGAAGGTCAACATCGAGGTCGGCCATGCGGTTCTGGCGGGCCACTCCTTCGAGCACGAAGTCGCTCTTGCCACCGCGCTCGGGATCTTCGGTTCCGTCGACATGAACCGCAACGACTACCAGTCGGGTTGGGACACGGACCAGTTTCCGATGAACGTGCAGGAGGTGGCGCTCGCGCTCTACTACATCCTGAAGGCCGGCGGGTTCACTACCGGCGGGCTGAACTTCGACGCCAAGCTGCGCCGACAGTCGCTTGACGCCTCTGACCTCATCCTGGCGCATGTGGGCGGCATGGACACCTGCGCGCGCGCGCTTCTGGTCGCGGCCGAGATGGTGGAGAAGGGCGACCTCTCCACGCCTCTCGCCGAACGCTATGCGGGCTGGGACACGGAAGAGGGGCAGGCGATGCTGTCCGGCAAGCGCTCGCTGGAGGAGATCGCAGCGCGTGTCGAGCGCGATGGCATCGAACCTGAGCCCGTCTCGGGCCGGCAGGAGGTGCTGGAGAACAGGCTCAATCGCCGCTTCTGAACGCGTGAGTCAAAGCCCTGAAATGCGAAGACCCCCGCCGGGCGGCCCGACGGGGGTCTTCCTGTATTTCGGTCCGACGAGCTGTCGTCCGAGGAACTTGACCCTGGTCCGGAACGCCGACTATGCGGCTTCCCAACCGGGATCGATCCTCAGCGGCCGTTCACGCCCAGACGGGCGGCGGCCGACGCGCCGGGCTCGCCGACACGCAGGGCAGCGAAACGCGCGCGGGTCGTCTCGTTGCTCTTGAAGCCCAGATCCGACAGGGTACGGGGATCGGAATCCGCAACATGCAGCTCGGTGAAGCGGGAGGCGACACCAAAGGTGTTGCCGAGAACCTTGGTCAGGTAGGACATGGCTTTACTCCTTGGTCTCCGGGCTCGGTTGATCCGCCCGTGACCGAAGGAAAACCGGTCACGCGACGGAGTTTGGGAGCTCTGGTTTTACGGGCTCGGTGCGGTTCGTCCGCCGTTGCATCGTCATAACTGCGATATGGTCGTATTCGTGATGTCAATCAAACGAAAAGAGCTTATGCCTATCATCAAAAAAATTGAAACTTGACGCTAGGACGCCTCACCATGGATCTGGTCCCGGGAAAGGGCACGCCGCTGATCGAGACGGACCTCTACAGGACCTTCCTCGTAATCGCGGAAACCGCAAGTTTTTCAAAGGCCGCCGAGGTTATCGGACGGACTCCTTCGGCTGTCTCCATGCAGATCAAGAAACTGGAGGGGCTGCTCGGGGTTGCGGTTTTCGCAAGGGAGGGGCGCAGCGTACGCATGACCCCGGAGGGCGAGGCGCTGGTCGGATATGCACGCCGCATCCTGATGCTGAACGAGGAGGCCGTCGCGCTGTTCCGTTCGCCCGCGATCGAGGGTGAAGTGCGCTTCGGTGCGCCCTCTGATTTCGGCACCCGGTTCCTGCCGAACATCCTCACCCGTTTCGCGCGTTCGCACCCGGGGGTGAACGTGGACGTGCATCTCGATGGCAGCCCGCAGCTTCTCAAGAAGCTCAAGGAGCGACAGCTCGACCTCGTTCTCTACACCGCGCGTCCCGACAGCGACGTCGCGCTCGGAGGGGAGATCGTCTACACGGAGCCGCTCGCCTGGGCGGGGCTTGAGAACGGCGTTGCCTATTCGCGGGATCCCTTGCCGCTGGCACTTTCGGTTTCCGGCTGCCCGTGGCGCAAGGCGGCACGTATCGCCCTCGACAAGGCCGAGCACCCCTATCGCATCGCCTACCAGAGCTTCCACAGTGCGGGGCAGGAGGCCGCGCTTCTTGCGGATCTCGCCGTCGCCCCTTTCCCTGCAAGCGTGATCGCGGCACCGCTGCAACGCCTCGACGAGCGACACGGGCTGCCGGAAATCGGCAACTATCACCTGATCCTCAAGGAGGCGGGGAAGGCCGGAAAGGCAAGCGATGCCTTTGCCAGCCATGTGGTCGCCTGCTTTGACGAATTGAAGGTTCAGGCTATTAATTGAAGTGTAATATATCTTTCTAGTTCATATGGTTGCTTATTTTTCTGAATCTTATTTGTAACCTCATCACATGCGCATTCGTTCGGCTTTCGGGTCGAAGGGCGACTGGGTGAGAAGCGTGGCTTTCACCTTCACGCCCATGATCTCGATCTCGAAGGCGCCGGGCGCAGGATCATCGGCGATCTTCCGGGGCACATAGCCTTGCGCGAGCGACAATCCGACGTGATGGCCATAGCCGCCTGAGGTGACCCAGCCGACCACCTTGCCCTCATGCCAGATCGGTTCATCACCGATCACGTCGGCGTCCCGTGCCTCGACACTCATGCAGATGCGGCGCAGGGTGCCGCCGCCGTCGCGTTCCGCAAGTGCGGCCGCGCGACCGATGAAGTCTCCCTTGTCCAGCGCCACGAAGCGGCCGAGGTCAGCCTCATAGGGGCCGTAGATCGGGCGGAACTCGCGGAACCACGTTCCGAAGTTCTTTTCCAGCCGCAGGCAGAGCAGGGCCCTCATTCCGAAATCCTTCAGGCCGAGATCCTCGCCGGCCGCCTTGAGTGCCTCATAGACGCGGATCTCGTATTCCGGCGCCATCCAGATCTCGTAGCCAAGGTCGCCGGTGTAACTGATCCGGCTGACCTGGCAGGGCGCGGCGGCCACATCCATCTCGCGGCTTGACATGAAGGGAAAGGCCGCGTTGGAGACATCCTCGTCCGTGACCCTGGAAAGCAGATCGCGTGCCTTCGGTCCGGCAATCGAAAGGCCCACCCAGCCCAGATTGATCGGCCGGATGGTCACCGACCCGTCTTCGGGCAGATGCGCATCGAACCAGCGCATGTGATAGACCTCCGCCTGGCTCGAGCCCCACATCAGGAAATGCTCGGAATGTATTCTGGCAATAGTGAAATCGCCGATCAGCTTCCCCGCGTGATTGAGCATCGGCGTCAGCGCCATCCGGCCTTGCTTCGGCAGACGGTTGGTCATCAGCCGGTCCAGGAAAGCCTCGGCTCCGGGGCCGGTGATCTCGTACTTCGCGAAATTCGCGATCTCAGTGATCCCGACGGCCTCGCGCACAGCCCGGCACTCCGCGCCGACATGCTCGAAGTCGTTTGACCTGCGGAAGGAGACGATGTCGCGGGGCTCGACGCCTTGCGGTGCGAACCACAACGGGGTCTCCAGCCCCCATGTCACGCCCATGACCGCGCCTTGCGCGACCAAACGATCATGAAGAGGCGTGGTCTGGTGCGGCCGCGCGGCAGGCAGTTCCTCGTTGGGATAGCGGATGCGGAAGCGGCGGGAGTAGTTCTCGCGCACCTTGGCGTTTGTATAGGCCCGCGTTGCCCAGGGGCCGAAGCGGGCCACATCCATGCCCCACACGTCGAAGCCCGGATCGCCGTCGACCATCCAGTTGGACAACGCCAGGCCGACGCCGCCCCCCTGGCTGAAGCCGGCCATCACCGCACAGGCGCACCAGAAGTTGGTGAGACCGCGTACCGGCCCGACGAGGGGGTTCCCGTCAGGCGCGAAGGTGAAGGGGCCATTGATGAACTGCTTGATGCCGGTGTGCTTGAGTGCCGGGAAATGCTCGAAGCCGACCTCAAGCGAGGGTGCGATGCGCTCGAGATCCGGCTCCAGAAGCTCCTGCCCGAAGTCCCAGGGCGTTTCGCGTGGGCTCCAAGGCGTCGCGGCGCGCTCATAGGTGCCAAGCAGCATCCCGCCACGCTCCTGGCGGGTGTAGATCTCGCCCGAGAAATCGATGGCGTGGACCATCTCCTTTCCGGTCGAGGCGACGATCTCGGCGATTTCCGGCATGTCTTCGGTCAGCAGGTAATGGTGTTCCATTGCGAGCACCGGCAGCTCCAGGCCGACCATGCGTCCGACCTCGCGCGCCCACAGGCCGCCCGCGTTCACCACGTGTTCGGCAAGAACCGTTCCCTGCTCTGTGACGACTTCCCATGTTCCGTCGGAGCGCTGGTTCAGTTCGGTCACACGGTTTCTCAGCGAGATCTCCGCGCCCGCCTTGCGCGCCGCCCTGGCATAGGCGTGTGTCGTGCCGGAGGGGTCGAGATGCCCCTCGATCGGATCCCACATGGCGCCGACGAAGTGGCGTTCGTCGATGAGCGGCAGCATCTCCTTCGCCTCTGCGGCCGAGATGATCTCGGTCTCCATGCCGAGATAGCGACCGCGCGCGTGGGCCATCTTGAGCCAGTCGAGACGCTCTGGCGTATCGGCAAGCTGGAGACCGCCCGTCAGATGCAGCCCGCAGGACTGGCCGGAAATCTCCTCGATCTCCTTGTAGAGCGAGACCGTATATGCCTGCAGTCTGGCGACGTTGGGGTCTCCGTTGAGGGTGTGAAAGCCGCCGGCGGCGTGCCAGGTGGAGCCGGATGTGAGCTCGGAGCGTTCGATGAGCAGGACGTCGGACCATCCGCGCTTCGTCAGGTGGTAGAGCACGCTGCATCCGACGACGCCGCCGCCGATGACGACCACCCGTGCCTGCGTTTTCATATGCCGGTCCCTTTCGTCTCGTATTTGTCCACCGCCTGCAGAATGACCGTTTCACGGCCGCCTTGCATCCGCAAACGGGCTGGATCGCGCGGGGTCAGAAATCGGTTGGGGCGCCGCCTTCGGCCTTTCGGCGGGCAACGAAGTCGGCCAGTTCCTCGACGATGGCGGGATCCATGGGCGGGGTTTCGTACTCGCCGAGGGCCTGCGCCAGAACACCTTGCGCCTTGTCGAAGGCGCTCGGGCCACCGGCCTCGGTCCAGCTTTCGAAGTTGCGCCAGTCAGAGATGAGCGGAGCGTAGAACGCGGTCTTGTAGCGGGCCTGGGTGTGCGCGGTGCCGAAGAAGTGGCCCCCAGGACCGACGTCACGGATCGCATTCACCGCCAGCGCCTCCGGCGACGTGTCGAGCGGCTCCATGAAGGCGTCGAGCATCTGCAGCAGATCGACGTCCATCACGAACTTCTCGAAGCTGGCCGTCAGTCCTCCTTCCAGCCAGCCGGCGGCGTGCTTCACGTAATTCGCCCCGCCCATGAGTGCGCCCCAGAGGGAGAAGACCGTCTCCCAGGCGCCTTGCGCGTCCGGTGAATTGGCGGCGCATACGGCGGATGAGCGATAGGGCAGCCGATAGCGGCGGGCGAGCTGGCCGCCGACGAGCGCCGCCTTCATGCCTTCCGGGGTGCCGAAGGCGGGGGCGCCGGACTTCATGTCCACGTTCGAGGTGAAGCCGCCGTAGACCACCGGCGCGCCGGGCGCGACCATCTGGGCGAAGGCTAGGCCGGCAAGGGCCTCCGCGTTCTGCTGCACGAGCGCGCCGGCAACGGTCACCGGCGCCATGGCCCCGGCCAGCGTGAAGGGGGTCAGGACGATCGGCTGGCCGCGCCGTGCCATCTCGATGATGCCCTGAAGCATGGGCGTGTCGAGGCGCAGGGGGGACGATGAATTGATGATCGAAATCGTGCAGGGCGTTCGCGCGAAGGCGGCCTCGTCGAGACCAAGGGCGATGCGCGCAATCTCCATTCCATCGAGATTGCGCTCCCGCCCCAGCGAATAGATGTGGAACGCCTTGTCCGTCATGGTCGCGAAGTCGTGGATGCAATCGAGGTGACGAACGGAGGCGTGCAGGTCCACCGGTTCGACCGGATAACCGCCGTTCAGGTCGATCACGTTGAAGACCTGGCTCAGTTTCACGAAGTCCCGGAAATCCTCCTGGGACCCCGGGCGGCGACCGCGAGGGGCGTCGGTACAGTTCGGAGCGCTTGCGACACCGCTCCACACGACACTGTCATCCCCGAAATGCAGGTTGTGTGCCGGATTGCGCGCATGAAGCGTGAACCGCGACGGAGCCGAGGCGAGGGCATCCATGACGAGGGACCGGTCAAGGCGCACCCGTTTCGAGCCGGCAACTACATCGGCGCCGGCCGCCTTGAGGATGGCAAGCGCCTCGTCGTTGATGAAGTCTATTCCGATGGTCTCCAGCACCTCGAGTGAGGCCTCGTGGATTGCCTCGAGCTGATCGGGCGTGACGGCCTCGGTTGGAGCGTAGGGATTGCGGCGCTGGCGGAAGGGGCGTTGTTCGAGTGCGTGGGAGCGGGAGGAGCCACGGCGCCCGCGCCGTCCCCTGGAGACTGCGGGCGAGGGAGCACCATCCTGGTCTGCCGTTCCGGTCATCGAAGGCAATGCTCCCCCGTTCGCCAAGAACTTGTTTCCCGGCGTAGCGTTTATCGCGAGACGGCTTGCGCAACGCAACGTTGAGCGCGGGTTTCGCAAGGTTCCCGGCCAGAAGATTCCACCGGTGAAATCGATCCTAGCGTCGTGTCTCCTGGTGCGGCGATATCCACAAAACGACACGCGATAGCGCGGGTGCGACGTGTGATCTGAGGGAAAGTCGAAAAAAGCGCTCGCAGGTTTTGCCAAGAGCCCTGTCATGCATGTTAATCTGCTTTCCGCGCGGTCCGCTTTCGGACGGCTGGAACAACACGTGATGGCCGGCGCCGCCCCGGCGAAGCGCGGCCAGGAACGTCGAGGATCAAACGGACGCGCGGCCGGACATGGCCGTGGACACGATCAACCTGATGCAGGATTTCCGAGAGGGAGAGTCGGAGCATGTCGAACAAGGATTCGAAGACGGGGCTGCACCCGAAGGTGCATGAAGCACAGGACCTCATGGACGCGGGGCGGCTGAGCCGGCGCGAGTTCGTGCGGTTCGCCGCGCTTCTCGGTGTCGGGGCGGGTGCCGCCTACGCCATGGCGGGGCTGCCCGCGCCCGCATTCGCGGCGGATGGCGACACCATGCCGTTCCCGGCCGATGACGCGGATGCCAAGGCCGGCGGCATCCTGAAGGTGGCGATGCAGGTGCAGAAGATCGACGACCCGGCGACCTTCTCCTGGACCCAGGCGTCGAACCAGACCCGTCATATGCTCGAATATCTCGCGATGACCGGGCCGGACAATGTCACCCGCCCGATGCTGGCGGAGGGCTGGGAAGCCTCCGACGACCTCAAGACCTGGACGTTCCACCTGCGCAAGGGCGTCAAGTGGCACAACGGCGACGACTTCACTTCCGAGGACGTGAAGTTCAACTTCGAGCGCTGGACGGATCCGGACCTCGGTTCCTCCAACATCGGCCTGTCGTCGATCTCGGCGATGGTCGAGGAAGTCGACGGCAAGAAGAAGCTGATCGACGGCGCCATCGAGGTGGTGGACGACCACACCATCCGCTTCCATCTCACCAAGCCGGTTCTGTCCTTCCCCGAGGACATGTACAACTATCCGACCGCCATCGTTCATCGCGACTTCAAGGCGCCGCTCGACACGTCCATGAACGGTACGGGTGCCTATCAGATCGTGGAGAACGTGGTCGGCGACCGCTGCATCCTCAAGCGCGTGACCGAGGCCGGCGGCCAGCCCTTCGAGTACTGGGGCGGCAAGGTCTATCTCGACGAGATCCACTACTACAACTTCGACGCGGACAACCAGCTCACGGCCTTCGCCGGACAGAGCGTTGACGCGATCTACGACTTCGGCGTCGAGCAGATGGAATTGGCCAAGGCAATCGACGGCCAGATCATCTCCGCCCGCACAGCGCAGTGCCTGTGCTTGCCGGATGCGCGTGGACGCCGAGCCCTTCACCGATGTGCGCGTGCGCAAGGCGATCGCCATGGCGATTGACAATTCGCTCATCAAGCCGCTGGTCTACCCGGAAGGCGGCGACGTCGGCGAGAATTATCACGTCGCGCCGGTGCATCCCGACTATGAGGCGCTGCCGCCGATCAGCCGTGACGTGGAAGGCGCCAAGGCGCTTCTCGCCGAAGCCGGGCACGCGGACGGACTGACGGTCACCATCGACGTCGGCAACACGGACGGGCCCTGGCACCAGACGGTGGCCGAGGCCATGCGCGACCAGCTTCAGGACGCGGGCATCACGCTCAACATCAACGTGATCCCGGCCTCCAAATACTGGGAGATCTGGACCAAGACACCGTTCGGCGCCACGGCCTGGACGCACCGTCCGCTCGGTACCATGGTCATGTCGCTGGGATACCGTACGGGCGTGCCGTGGAACGAGAGCGGGTTCTCCTCCGCCGAATTCGACGCCGCGCTTGACGAGGCCGAGGCCACGCTCGACGTGGAGGCGCGCAAGCCGCTGCTCGCCAAGGCCTCGAAGATCCTGCAGGATTCCGGCGTCGTGGTGCTGCCGATCTGGCGCCCGGTCTACTGCATGGCGTCCAACTCGGTGCACGGCTATCCGGCGCACCCGACCCAGTACCACCAGTTCAACAAGGTCTGGATGGGCTGATCCGGCTGCCGGATCGGCGATCCGTCACGACTGACCTTCCGCGGCCGGCCGCAAGAAGCCGGCCGCGGAATTCGAGGTCCGGATGTCCGCTCGGGCGTTCGGTACGAGGGGCACGTCTCGCGGGCGCGGCGAGGCGGCGACACGGTGGGCACCGATGTTGAAACTGATCCTGCGCCGCCTTGTTCAGATGGTTCTGATCATGGCGGTCTCGTCGCTATTGCTGTTCGCGATCTTCGATACACCGGAGTTCAAGAAACGGCTGGCGGTCCAGGAACTCGGCGGGTTCGCCGTCTCGGCCCTGACCGAGGACAGCTATCAGAGCTGGCTTGCCAAACGCGGACTCGATGTTCCCTTCTACCAGCGCTACTTCAACTGGGCGGGCAAGATCCTGACCGGTGACTTCGGCTTCTCCTACGAGAAGAACCGGCCTGTCGGCCCGCTCCTTGCCGACAGGCTGGCCAACACGGGCATCCTGGCCTTCTTCGTCTTCGCGCTGATGATACCGCTCTCGCTCGTGCTCGGCGTTCTGGCGGGCATGAAGGAAGGGTCGGTACAGGACCGGACGATTTCCTTCGTCTCGGTGTTCACGACCAGCATTCCCGAAATCGCCAGCGCCATCCTGCTGACCGTGATCTTCGCCCTGGGGCTCGGCTGGCTTCCCGTGAAGTCGGCCATGATCGGCGGCTTTTCCTTCCGCGAACTCGTGCTGCCGGTTCTCACCCTCGTGATCTACGATTTCGGCTATGTGGCGCGCATGACCCGCGCGTCGATGGCCGAGGTGATGACGTCCCAGTACATCCGCACCGCCATTCTCAAGGGGCTGCCCTACCGGCGGGTGGTCATGAAGCACGCGCTGCGCAATGCGCTGATCGCGCCCTTCACCCTGATTGTCCTGCAGCTCAACTGGCTGCTTTCCGGCGTTGTCGTGGTGGAGGTCTTCTTCGAGTACGACGGCTTCGGCAAGCTCCTGCTAGAGGCCGCGCTCTTCCCCGACGTGGAGGTCGTGCAGGCCTGCACGCTGGTGGCCGTCGCAGTCGCCGTCCTGTCCCAGATCATCTCGGACGTCGGCTACACCTTCCTCAACCCGCGCATCCGCTTCGCCTGAGGAGGACCCTGTGATGGCCCTGACCGAGACCGACCCCGCGACCCCGCTGCTCGACCGCCTCGCCAGTCCGAAGGCGCTCGTCGTCCTCGTGGCGGTGATGTGGCTGCCCCTCATGGCCTATGTCATGGGAGGCCAGAACCTGTTCGGCGACAGCGCCCGCCTCGTGCTGCTGCCGGCGATCCCGGCAACGCTGCTGCTCTACGTGATCGGGCTCAGGGCCTGCCGCGAGAGCACCGTCGCGCTGATCGGGCTGACGCTCGTCTTCTTCTGGCTGCTGATGGCGGTCACCGCGCCCTATCTGCCGCTCATGGCCCCCAACAAGCCGATCGCGCCCTTCACCACGCCGTTTTCCGAGAAACGCGACGTGTTCTTCTGGCTCGGCACCGATTTCAAGGGGCGCGACATGCTCTCGCGCATGATCTGGGGCTGCCAGAGGGTCCTTGTGTGGGGCGTGACCGCGACCGCGGTCGCCTATGTGATCGGCGCGCTTTTCGGCCTGATCTCCGGTTACCTGAGCGGCTGGTGGGACGAGGTGATCTCCTTCGTCGCCAACGTGTTCCTGTCGTTCCCGGTGATGGTGCTGTTCATCGTCATCCTGAACTACCTCGGGCCGTCGGGCTTCAACATCGTGGTGGCGGTGACCTTCGCGTCCGCCCCCGCGATCATGCGCATCGTTCGCGGGCTCGCGCTCGACATCAAGACCCGGGACTATGTCTTCGCGGCGCAAACGCGGGGCGAACACCCGCTCTACATCATGATCGTGGAGCTTCTGCCCAATGTGCGCGGCCCGATCATCGTCGATGCCTGCCTGCGGCTCGGCTACACGACGGTGGCGATCACCACGCTGACGTTCCTGGGCCTTGGCCTGCAGCCGCCGGACCCGGACTGGGGGCTGATGATCCGCGAGAGCGCCAAGACGGCGATGCTGTGGAAGTTCTCCTACATGCTGCTCGTGCCGGCGCTTGCCGTGTCGAGCCTGATTCTCGGCTTCAACCTGCTGGCCGACGGCCTCAGGGAAATGAGCCTGCGTGACTGAGGGGGCGAGACACATGAGCGACCAGACACCGGTCCTGGAGTGCCGGAACCTCTGCATTTCCTACTATACGCGTTCGGGCGAAATCCCGGCGGTGGTGGACTTCAACCTCAAGCTCATGCCGGGCGAGGCGCATGGCATCGTCGGCGAGAGCGGCTGCGGCAAGTCCACCGTCGCTCTCGCGATCATGCAGTACATGGGCAAGAACGGCGCGATCGTCGGTGGCGAGATCCTGTTCGAGGGGCGCGACATGCGCACCATGAGCGAAGAGGAGCTGCGCCAGATCCGGGGATCCAAGATCGCCATGGTCTACCAGGAGCCCATGGCGTCGCTGAACCCGTCCATGACCATCGGCGACCAGCTCGCCGAGGTTCCGATCTACCACGACGGATTGTCACGCGCGGAGGCGCTGAAGCTTTCCGCCGACATGCTCGCCAAGGTGCGGCTGCCGGATCCCGAGCGGATCCTCACCTGTTATCCGCACCAGATTTCCGGCGGCCAGCAGCAGCGCGTGGTGATCGCCATGGCTCTGCTGTCCAACCCGCGATTGCTGCTTCTCGACGAACCGACCACGGCGCTCGACGTGACGGTGGAGGCCGGCATCGTCGAACTCATCAAGGAGATTGCCGGGGAATTCGGCACCTCCATGATCTACATCTCCCACAACCTCGGCCTGATCCTGGAGACCTGTGACCGGCTCACGGTCATGTATTCGGGCGAGGCGGTGGAGGTCGGCGACATCCACGACGTGTTCGAGGAGATGCGTCATCCCTACACGCGCGGCCTGTTCGGTTCCATTCCGCTTCCCGGCGCTGACAAGAACGCCCATCCCCTCGTGGCGATCCCGGGCCAGCTTCCGCTTCCCCACGAGCGGCCGACGGGGTGCAACTTCGGCCCGCGCTGCAGCTTCTTCCGCGAGGGCGTTTGCGACACGGGACGCCTCTCCATGCACGTGGTTCCGGGCGACGAGGGGCATCGTGTCCGCTGCGAGCGGTTTGAGGAAATCGATTGGGAGCGCGATCTCCCGAAGGGCGAGGCCAAGCCGCCGGTCGAGGCGGGCGAGGTGGTGCTTTCCGTCGAGGACATGACGAAGCACTACGTCATCGACGATGGCGGCCTGCTGGTCCTGGGCGGCGAGCAGCGCGCCGTGAAGGCGAATGAAAAGCTGACCTTCTCCGCTCGCGAGGCGGAAACGGTGGCCATCGTCGGCGAGAGCGGCTGCGGGAAGTCGACCTTCGCCAAGGTGCTCATGGGGCTTGAGGACGCCACCGACGGCAAGGTGCTTCTGGGGGACGTGGAACTCGGCGGCCTGCCGGTCGACAAGCGGGACGCGAAAACCATCGCCGGACTGCAGATGGTGTTCCAGAACCCGTTCGACACCCTCAATCCGTCACACACGGTCGGCAGTCAGATCGCCCGTGTCATCCGCAAGTTCGGCGTCGCGCGAGACGAGGGCGAGATCGAGGGGCTGGTCATGCGGCTGCTCGATACGGTGAAGCTGCCGCGCGAGTTCGCGCGCCGCAAGCCGCGCCAGCTTTCCGGCGGGCAGAAGCAGCGCGTCGGCATCGCGCGCGCCTTTGCCGGCAACCCGAAGGTGGTGATTGCCGACGAGCCCGTTTCAGCACTCGATGTCTCGGTGCAGGCGGCCGTCACCGAACTGCTGATGGACATCCAGCGCGAGAACCGCACCACGATGCTGTTCATCAGCCATGACCTCTCGGTGGTGCGCTATCTCGCCGACCGTGTCGTGGTCATGTATCTGGGACGGATCATGGAGCAGGGCACGACGGAGGAGATCTTCGCGCCGCCCTATCATCCCTATACCGAGGCGTTGCTCGCCGCCGTTCCCATTGCCGATACCAGCGTCGAGAAGCGCTCGATCGTTTTGAAGGGCGAAATCCCGTCGCCGGCCAATCCGCCGAAGGGATGCCCGTTCCAGACGCGTTGTCCCTACATGATCGAGGGCACCTGCGACGTTGACCTTCCGCCGGTGCGGACCTTTGCCGACGATCACGAGATCGCCTGTCATCTCGATCCCGAAACGCTTGCGGCGATGGAGCCGGTGATCAAGGCGAAGCAACCGGTCGGCGCGACGGGGTAGAGGAGGCTGTCCCGCGCCTTTCCCGCGGTGTCATCAACGTGTCATGGTTGCCTGCACATGACCTCGTCACACCGGATTGGCACACAGCAGACAGGGGCGGACATGAACGCAGGCGAAGACACTCTGACCAGCGTGGAGGACCTCGAGGCGATCTACGGCGTTCCGGGCGAGACCTCGACCGTCAAGGAGATCGACTGGGTCAGCAACGAATACGCCAGGCTGATGATGGCCTCTCCCTTCGTCGGGCTCGCGACGGTCGGACCGGAGGGGCTCGACTGCTCGCCACGCGGCGACCGGGGGCAGGTCGTCGAGATCCTGGACCGCAAGACGCTGGCGCTGCCCGACCGGCGCGGCAACAACCGCATCGATTCCCTGCGCAACATCGTGCGTGACCCGCGCGTGGCGCTCCTGTTTCTCATTCCCGGCAGCGGAACCACATTGCGGGTCAATGGACGCGCGCGCGTCAGCATCGCGCCGGATCTGCTCGAGCGCTTCACCGTGGAGGGCAAGCCGCCGCGTACGGTGATCGTCATCGAGGTGGAGCGGATCTACTTCCAGTGTGCCCGCGCGGTCGTGCGATCCCAACTCTGGACCGAGGCATCCTGGCCGGATGTTTCCGACCTGCCGAGCCCGGGGAAAATTCTCGCCGATCTGAGCGACAACCGCGTTGGCGGCGAGGAGTACGACCGGGAATGGCCGGCCCGCGCCGCCGCCTCGCTCTGGTAGGCCGGTCGCATCGCGCGCAGCCGGAGGGCATTACCCCTCCGGTTGGCAGATCTCGTTGCGCCGCATGGCCGTCAGCGTGCGCACGACAAGAAGCAGGATGATCGCCCACAGCGCCGCGTAGCCGATGTATCCAAGCGCATGGGCGACCGTTTCTCCCGTTCCCTCGGCAAAGAGGGTCGAGGCGATGGTGAAACCGGCGACGGGGAAGGAATAGGCCCACCACGACATGGCGAAAGGCAGGTGCACCAGCCGCCCGACCTGCGTCAGCGTGATCAGCACGAACATCAGTGCTGCGTAATACAGAATGCGCGCGAAGGCATCGACTTCGCCACCGTTGAGCTGAAGCCAGGCAACGAACCCGACGGAGGGCGGGGCGATCATGATCACCAGTGTCGGCAGCAGGCGCTCCGGCAGCGGGTTGTGAAAGATCAGCCGGTTGAAGACCAGGGTCAGGAACACCATCCAGAACAGGATCCCGACCGAAAAGAAGAACCACGACACCTCGACATAGCCGAGACGGACGCCGGCCATGGGTACCAGCACGTTGCCGACGGCGGGAATGAACCAAGCCGGTGTCAGATGCGCGGTCTCGAAGGGACGATGGCTGAGCCAGGCCGAAACGACGCCGAGGATGATGGCCAGATGCGCCACCGCGGCAACGACCCAGAGGATATGGGCGAGCGTGCCGTGCCAGGGAAGGATCGCGGCCGCGATCAGCAGCGCCCCGATGGTGATCGCCGGGAAGAAGGCGATGCGGATCGGATGGTTCCATTCGGCCTTCAGCGCGTCCGGGTAGCGCAGTCCCTTCGCGATGAACACCGTGCCGATGGCAAGGAAGACAAGCACCGTCACGACGGTGAGTATCTGCCCCGGGACCGGTGGCAGGTCGAGCGCGTGCTCGATGCGGTGGGTGGCGAGCGTCAGGCCCGAGAGGCCCATGACCACGGCGAAGAAGGTAACCGGATAGTGCGCCAGCCAGGCGCGCCCGCCTTGTTCCTCGTGTCCGGTAACATCACTCGCGGCCATGGGCTCATCCTCTACATTCAATATTTCGAAAATAGCTCGCCCGAGCCATAGCGCGGAATCGATTCTCGCGATAGTGCCGGAAAATACCATGTCCGCGCCCTTCGGGCTTGACGCTTGGCGATACTCTCGTCGAAGACAGGCACGAGGATCACCGAGCGAGGATTTCATGAGCGCACCGACCCGTCTTGCCATCATTCTTGCCGCCGGTCTCGGCACCCGCATGAAGTCCGAGCGGCCGAAGGTGATGCACGAGATCGGCGGCCTGTCCCTGGTCGGCCATGTCCTGAAGGCGGTTTCGGCCGCGTCGGTCGAGCGGATCGCGGTGGTGGTGGGGCCGGACATGCCGGCCCTGGTCTCGGAGGTCGGGCGCCGGGCACCGCAGGCGAGTTGCCACGAGCAGACCGAACGTCTGGGAACGGCCCATGCCGCGCTTGCCGCACGCCCGGCCGCCACGCCCGTGCCGGACCAGGTCTTCGTGCTTTTCGGCGACACGCCGCTGGTGAGGCCCGGGACGATCGAGCGGATCGGCGCGCGCCTTTCCGCCGGCGCGGATCTGGTCGTGCTCGGCTTCCAGGCCGCCAACCCCTTCGGCTACGGACGCTTGCTGGAGGAAGGCGGGGAACTCGTCGCCATCCGCGAGGAGAAGGACGCGAGCGAGGTCGAGCGGCAGGTTGCTTTCTGCAACTCCGGGATCATGGGCTTTTCCGGTGCGCGGTTCCTGGAGATCCTGGATGCCATCGGCAACGACAACGCAAACAGCGAATTCTACCTGACCGATGCCGTGGAGGTCGCACGGGGGCTGGGGTTGTCGGTCGCCTCGGAGACCGCGGACGAGGCGGAGGTGCAGGGTATCAACACCCGCGCCCAGCTTGCCCGGGTCGAGGCGGATTTCCAGGCCCGGATGCGGCAGCAGGCCATGGACGATGGCGTGACCCTCGTGGCGCCCGAGACAGTGTTCTTCTCCCATGACACGGTTCTTGCCGCCGACGTCGTGGTCGAGCCGAACGTGGTTTTCGGCCCTGGCGTCAGCGTTGCCCGCGATGCGGTCGTGCGGGCCTTCTCCCATCTCGAGCAGGCCCGTGTCGGCGAGGGGGCAACGCTTGGCCCCTATGCCCGCCTGCGGCCCGGCGCGGAGATCGGCACCGGCGCGCATATCGGCAACTTCGTCGAGGTGAAGAACGCGACGGTCGGCGAGGGCGCCAAGGTGAACCACCTGACCTATGTGGGCGACGCCAGGATCGGCGCGCGCTCGAACATCGGCGCGGGCACGATCACCTGCAACTACGATGGTTTCCTCAAGCATCTGACGGACATCGGCGAGGATGTCTTCGTCGGCTCCAACTCGACTCTGGTCGCCCCGATCACCATCGGCGACGGCGCCTATCTCGCCGCCGGAGGCACCGTGACGCAGAACGTTCCGGCCGATGCGCTGGTCATTGGCCGCGCACGCCAGGCGGTCAAGGAGGGGCGCGCAAGCCTGCTCAAGTCGCGCTTCCGCCGCGCCAAGGAGGAAAAGGCGAAGCGGGACAAGGAAAAGGGCTGAGAAGCTTCGATCCGAGGACCGCTCAGACCTTGTAGAAGTCGCGGTACCAGTCGACGAAGGCCTTCACGCCGTCCTCGACGCTGGTCTTAGGGCGAAAGCCGGTCGCTTCCGCCAGATCGTCCACATCCGCCCAGGTGGCGAGCACGTCGCCGGGCTGCATCGGCATGTAGTTGCGGATCGCCTCGACACCACAGGCCGCCTCGATGGCGTCCACGTAGCGCAGGAGCTGGACCGGCTCCGAATTGCCGATGTTGAAGATGCGGTAGGGTGCGGTGCTGGTGGCCGGGTCCGGCGTGTCCGCGTCCCAGCCTTCACCCGGCGCGGCGGGCTTGTCGGCGATGCGCACGATGCCTTCCACGATGTCGTCGATGTAGGTGAAGTCGCGCACCATCTCACCGTGGTTGTAGATGTCCACCGGCCGGCCTTCCAGGATCGCGCTGGTGAACTTGTAGAGCGCCATGTCGGGTCGGGCCCAGGGGCCGTAGACGGTGAAGAAGCGCAGGCCCGTGAGAGGAATCCTGAAGAGATGCGCATAGGAATGCGCCATCGCCTCGTTGGCCTTCTTGGTGGCCGCGTACAGCGAGATCGGATGGTTGCCGCCCCGGTGCGGCGACAGCGGCATCGCCCCGTCCAGACCGTAGACGGAGGAGGTCGAGGCGAAGACCACATGCTCCACCTCGAACCGGCGGGCCGCTTCCAGAATGGTCAGGAAGCCAGTGACATTCGCGTCCACATAGGCCTGCGGCGCCTCGAGCGAGTAGCGCACGCCCGGCTGTGCCGCCAGGTGAATGATGCGCTCCGGCCGATGGGCCACCATCAGCTCCATCACCGCCTCACGATCTTCCAGCGAAATGCGCGCCTCGGTGAAGTGATTGTTGGCGTTGAGGATCTTGAGCCGGGCTTCCTTCAGTGCCGGATCGTAGTAGGGGCTGACGCTATCCAGCCCGACCACGTGCCAGCCGTCGGCGAGCAGCCGCTGGCAGACATGAAAGCCGATGAAACCGGCGGAGCCTGTGACGAGAAGAGTGCGCATGTCTCACCATTCGGGTCCGCGCGGGCGCCATGGCGCGCCCGGCGGCGTTGCATGTGATGCGGGCGCGCTGGCACCCGGTTGCATCAGGCCTTGAGAAGCTCGGCGAGCAGCGGACGCAGCTCGGCGGCAAGTGTCTGGTCCTCGAGCGCGAAGGCGATGTTCGCGGCCAGGAACCCGGACTTGGAGCCGCAATCGTAGGTCTCGCCCTCGAAACGGAAACCGGTGAAGGCTGTCTCGCCCATCAGCGCCAGCATGGCGTCGGTGAGCTGGATCTCGCCGCCGGCGCCCGTTTCCTGGGTGCCGAGCAGGTCGAAGATGCGCGGTTGGAGGATGTAGCGGCCGTTGATGAACAGATTCGTCGGTGCGGTTCCCGGTGCCGGCTTTTCCACCATGCCGGTGATGGAGAAGGTGCGGGCGGTCTGCTCGCCCTCGATCTCGACAATGCCGTAGTTGTGGGTCTGGTCCTCCGGCACCGCCTCCACCGAGATCACGTTGTTGCCGGTCTCGTTATGGATCTCCACCATTTCCGACAGGCAGCCGCGCTCGGACTTCATGAGCATGTCGGGCAGGAGAATCGCGAAGGGTTCGTCGCCGATGATGTCGCGCGCGCACCAGATCGCGTGGCCAAGGCCCAGCGGCTCCTGCTGGCGGGTGAAGCTGGTGGTGCCCGGGGCCGGGCGGATCGCCTCCAGAAGCTTCAGCGCGGCCTTCTTGTCGCGTGAGCGAAGCGTGTCCTCCAACTCGTAGGCGATGTCGAAGTGGTCCTCGATCACGTGTTTGTTGCGCCCGGTGACGAAGACGATGTGCTCGATTCCCGCCGCGCGGGCCTCGTCCACCACGTACTGGATGATCGGGCGGTCGACGATGGTGAGCATTTCCTTCGGCAGGGCCTTGGTGGCGGGAAGGAAGCGCGTCCCGAGCCCGGCGACGGGAAGGACGGCCTTGCGAATACGCTTCTTCTGCATTCGTTCTCTTTTCCGGTCGGTGCTTCGTCAGTGTTCTGTCGCCGCCGTCTCCGCCCTGTGCGGCGACACGTGCGACAGGGGTTGGCGCCCCCAAGTCCCTGCCACATCTTCCTATCGCGAAAGAAGAGGAGAACCAAGCGCGGCGGCAGAGCTTGCGTCCGCGGGTGCGAGCGAATACTGAACGGGCGGGGGAAACGGTGCGTGCCCGCGCGCCAGCCACAGGAGCGTCCGCCGCATGGCCACCAACTGCAATTCAACCGTCACCGTCGGCAATGTGAGCTTCGCCCAGGAAGCTCCGTTCTCGCTGATCGCCGGGCCCTGCCAGATGGAGAGCCGGGCGCATGTGCTGGAGTGCGCGGCTGCGGTGAAGGAGATCGCCGGGGAGCTGGGCATCGGCGTCGTGTTCAAGGCGTCCTTCGACAAGGCGAACCGCACCTCGCTTTCGGCAAGCCGGGGCGTGGGCATGGATGAGGCGCTGCCGGTCTTCGCCGAGATTCGCGAGACCTACGGAATGCCGGTGCTGACCGACATTCACTCGGCCGACCAGTGCGCGCCCGTCGCCGAGGCCGTCGATGTGCTGCAGATTCCCGCCTTCCTGTGCCGGCAGACGGACATTCTCGTCGCCGCCGCGAAGACGGGCGCCGTGGTCAACGTCAAGAAGGGCCAGTTCCTCGCGCCCTGGGACATGCGGAACGTCCTGACCAAGATCGTCGAGAGCGGAAACCCGAACGTGCTCCTGACCGAGCGCGGCGCCTCCTTCGGCTACAACACGCTGGTGTCCGACATGCGCGCGCTGCCGGTGATGGCCGCGACCGGCGCGCCGGTCGTGTTCGACGCCACCCATTCGGTGCAGCAACCGGGCGGCAAGGGCGGCTCCTCCGGCGGCGAGCGCAACATGGTGGCGGTTCTGGCGCGTGCCGCCGTTGCCGTGGGCGTCGCCGGCGTCTTCATCGAGACCCATCCCGACCCGGACAACACCATTTCCTCCGACGGCCCGAACATGATCGCGCTCAAGGACCTGAAGGACCTGCTCCAGGACCTCCAGGCCTTCGACAAGGTCGCCAAGTCGCGGCCGCGCGGCCTCTGACAGTTTCACACGGGGGCGGGCGAGGGCGGTTTCGTCCGCGCCCGTGCTCCAGGTCCCTTGCCAGTCCCACCTCCAGGGAGACGAGAATGACTGCAATTGTCGATATCAAAGCCCGGCAGATCCTCGACAGCCGCGGCAACCCGACCGTCGAGGTCGACGTGCATCTGGAAGACGGCGCCTTCGGGCGCGCGGCGGTTCCCTCGGGCGCGTCCACCGGCGCGCATGAGGCGGTCGAGCTGCGCGACGGCGGCTCCGCCTATCTGGGCAAGGGCGTGCGCAAGGCCGTCGACGCGGTCAACGGCGAGATCTTCGATGCCGTCGGCGGGCTCGACGCGGAAGACCAGATCCACATCGACGAAGCGATGATCGCGCTCGACGGCACGCCGAACAAGGCGCGCCTTGGCGCAAACGCGATCCTCGGCGTGTCGCTGGCCGTGGCCAAGGCCGCCGCGCAGTCGTCCGGCCTGTCGCTCTATCGCTATGTCGGCGGCACGGGCGCGCGCCTGCTTCCGGTTCCGATGATGAACATCATCAACGGTGGCGCGCATGCGGACAATCCGATCGACGTGCAGGAGTTCATGATCATGCCGGTGGGCGCGGAGTCGATCGCCGACGCCGTGCGCATGGGCTCGGAGGTGTTCCACACCCTCAAGAAGGGCCTCAAGGACGCCGGCCACAACACCAACGTGGGCGACGAGGGCGGCTTTGCTCCCAACATTGGCTCCACGGACGAGGCCATCGGCTTCATCATGAAGTCCATCGAGAAGGCCGGCTACAAGCCGGGCGAGGACATCGCGCTCGCGCTCGACGCCGCCTCGACCGAGTTCTTCAAGGACGGCAAGTATCACCTTTCCGGCGAGAACAAGGTGCTCGGCCCCGACGAGATGGCCGCCTATCTCGCCGACTTCGTGAAGCGCTATCCGATCATCTCCATCGAGGACGGCATGGCCGAGGACGACTGGGCCGGCTGGAAGGCACTGACCGACATGGTCGGCGACCGCTGCCAGCTCGTCGGCGACGACCTCTTCGTCACCAACTCGGTGCGCCTGCGCGAGGGCATCGAGAAGGGCGTCGCCAACTCGATCCTGGTCAAGGTCAACCAGATCGGTTCGCTGACCGAGACGCTGGACGCGGTCGAGACGGCACACAAGGCCGCCTACACCGCCGTCATGTCGCACCGCTCGGGCGAGACCGAGGACAGCACGATCGCCGATCTGGCAGTCGCCACCAACTGCGGGCAGATCAAGACCGGCTCGCTGGCCCGCTCCGACCGGCTTGCCAAGTACAACCAGCTCATCCGCATCGAGGAAGAGCTCGGCCCCCAGGCGCGCTATGCCGGCCGCGACATCCTGAAGGGGTGAGGGCGGGCTCCAAGCGCCTGCTCTGAAAAATGAAAAAGCCGCCGGAGCGATCCGGCGGCTTTTTTCTTTTCGGTCACCACTCACTCCATGATCTGGATACGACGACGCATCCCAGGCGTCATCCCGGCCAGGGACCGCAGGCCCGTGAGCCGGGATCCATTGGCAACCTCGGCTCAGGCTCCTCCTGACTGGATCACACGGCAAGGTTCGGCCCGAAGCGTTGCGGTGTGCTGGCGGCGAAGGGAATTGGGCCCGGCTCGCGCTTCGCTTGGCCGGGGTGACGTCCGTGAAGGTGTTGAGGTTTAAACCGCAAACACCAAGAAACAGGAAGCGGGGGGAAGAGCGAAGGCTCGCCGAGTTCTTCTCGTCACCCCGTCTTCGTTTCGCTCGCGTGGCGGATGGCGGCGGCCAGCGTTTCCGGCTTTTCCGCGCCCATGACGATGAAACGCTCGTCGATGATGAAAGCGGGTACGCCGGTGACACCAAGGGACTGGGCGCGGGCGATGTCGCGCTCGATCTTCTCCATGTCCGCGTCGGTGGGCAGCAGCTCGGCGACGAGATCCGGCATCATGCCGACGTCGCCGGCCGCCTTGATCAGCGTCTCGGGACGGGAAAGGTCCGCGCCTTCCACGAAATAGAGGTTGAAAAGGCGCTCGACCATCTCGGTCTGGGCATCCTCTGCGCGTGACCAAAGCACGAGGCGGTGACAGTCGAGCGTATTGGGTGAGGAGGTGATCCGGTCGAAGGCGAAGGGAATGCCCTCGCCGGCGCCGGCCGCCGCGATCTGCTCGTGCAACTCGTCGATGCGCGCCTGGCTGCCGAACTTCTCCATCAGGTAGACCTGCCGGTCCTTGCCCTCGCGCGGGATGGTCGGGTCGAGCTGGAACGGCTGCCAGCGCAGCGTGACGGGAATGTCGGGAAGGGTGGCCAGCGCCTTTTCCAGACGCCGCTTGCCGATGAAACACCACGGACACACCACATCCGACACGATGTCGATGGGCATCGGAGCGGTCGCGTCGGAAGCGTCGGTCATGGGCAGTCTCCGTCCGGTCTCAGGCTCTTGTCCGGTGAAGCAGCCCGTCTAGCCGAAGCGGGTCTGGTCCACGATGGCGGCAATCCGGCGGCGCAGGGCGTCGAGCGCATCGCTGTCGCGCAGGATCGCAAGGCCCCCGGATCCCTTCACCCTAGCAACAAAATCCTCCTCGCGCGATGCGGCAAGCGCCGTTGTCAGCACCGGATCCCGTGCAGGCGGTGGAAAGATCCCGTCATTGGCAAGATGAAGCTCGCGCGGGCCGGGATGAACCTCCTCCAGCCGCACCTCGAGAGGCGCGCGCCCGCGAAGCTTCAACGCCGCCGTCAGCACGCGGCGATAGGCCTCGATATCCTCCGGAGCCAGTGCGTCACCGCCGTCATGAACAGACCTGCGAAACCGCTCCAGCCGGGCATCCGCCAGCCGGCGGCGGGCCTGTGCGCCTAGCAGGAGCTGCAGGCGTCGACCGATGTCGCGTGGAGCGGCCTCCGCAAGGGCGACATCGCTCGCGCCATGTTCCAGCGCCGCCACCCGGCTTGCCGCATCGCGCGCGATCACCAGCGTCGGCAGGTGCATGTGGCGCGGATCGCGGTCGAGCGCCTCCAGCATGTGGGCAATGCGGGCCGCCGGCGCATCCAGCACGAGCGCGTCTGCGGGGCCGGTCTCGAGCCGGGCAAGCGCAGCCTCGGGGCTCAAAACCCCATGCGGGGCGATGGCAAGGCCACGCGCGCGTGCGGCGTCGGCAAGAGCGGCGCTGTCGCCGTGGACAAGAACATGCGCGGCGCTCGCGGGCACTGTCGGCTGGTCGTCATGCGCAAGGCGGGGCAGCGACCTGTGCCGCAGGATGGTTTCCTCGAGCCGGACGGAGGCACGCAGCACGGCGGCGAGCCGGTCTCCGGTGCGGCCGTCATTCTCCACCGGCAACAGCGCGTCAGGATGCAGCATTCCGCCCGGCGCATCCGGGTCCCCGTCCGCCGCGCAAGGGGCAACGAGGGGGAGCCGCGCGCCGCCTGTCGCCGCCCGGCGTTTCAGCCCGGCGACCACGGCAAGGGCGGAGGCATCCGTTTCCCGAGCAAGCACGAGGAGATCGGGCAGGGGGGCATCGGGGGTGTCGTCGGCAAGCGTCACCTCCCAGGCATCGCCCAGCCGGCCGGCCAGGGCGTCGCGCCAGGACGCCGTCGTCACGGCGACACGCGCACGCAGCAGCGTGCCGGCCTCCCCCTCCGCCGTGTCCATCACGCGACCGCGGAGCGCAGCGGATTGACGAGCCGCTGGGACAGCGCGACCCGGTCGACCTTGCCGCTTTCAGTGCGCGGCAGGGCGGGCAGCGCGAGCACCCGGTGCGGAATTTCGGCAAGGCCCGCGCGCTCGGTCTCCAGATAGGCGAAGAAGCCCTCCACATCGAGGATCAGCCCGCTGCTCGGCACGAGCGCCGCATAGAGGCGGGCCCCCAGAATGCCGTCCTCGACGAGGAAGGCGGCCGCCTCCCGGATGCCGGGAAAGGCGGCAAACAAAGCGTCGAGGGACGGCAGGGAGCCGACGCCGGGCGCGGTCGTTCCCGGCACGCCGACACCAGTGATGCCGGCCTCGGACTGGCGCACCGGCAACAGCGTGTCGACATAGCCGGCCTTGTCGGCGGGCACGCGCACCTTGCAGGCGGGCCAGGCGGAATCGGCAACCATCGCGCCGCGCACCTTCAGCGTCGCCGGGCCGCTCTCGGTGTCGAGGTCGAGCTCCAGCAGCGCCGGTCCGTTCTGTGCGGTGGAGGGCGAGCCGATGCGCCCCGTGGCGAACGGGCGGGGCAGGGCGCTGCCCTCGCGCCGGCGCGCGACCATGGCGAATTCGTCCATCACATGCAGGTCGGTGAGGTCGCGGTTGGTGTTGTGCGCGGCGGGCGTCGCCGAATGGGCACCCCACACGGAGACGATGCGGCAACCGCCGTTGTCGAGGCGCCGCTCGAACGCGGGCACCAGTGAACCGGGACACAGCACCATGTCCGCCTCGACCATGTCGGCGTGGGCGGCGAGCTTCCGCAGCGAGGCGGGGTGATGCAGGTGCAACGTGCCGCCGGACAGGAGCCAGGGTACGAGACCGGCACCGATGCCCGCCATTCCGGTCATGGCATAGGGCAGCACGATCTTCGGCGCGCGCGGCAGGGAGAGCTCGAGATAGGGCATCAGCCCGGCGGCGATCCACTGGTTGTGGCTGCGGGCGATGGGCAGCGGCTCGCCACTGGTCGAGCGGGTCCATGTCAGCGTCGCGACATGGTCGGCGGCGTTGGCGCCGCGCCGCACAGGGGCGTCCTCCAGATCCTCCGGCAATTCGTCGAGAACGTTTCCAAGCTCCATGAGCCCGTCGACCACGTCCTTGCCCAGGCCGAAGACGAAGCGCAGCGCGAAGAGTTCGGCCGCGGCGTCGCGCGCCTCGTGCCCAAGGCTGCGCCCGCCGAAGCTGTCGCCGGCGATGAGCGCCCGTGCGCCCGCACGGTTGAGCGCCTCGAGGACGTTCTTCTGACGCCAGTGCAGCGGCATCGGCGCGACGACCAGTCCTGCGCGCAGCGACGCCAGCAGCGCGATCACCGCATCCACCGTGTTCGCGCTCTGCAGCCCGATGACGCTGTCATGGCTCATGCCGACGGCCGCGAAGAAGGCGGCGAGGCGCGAGATCTCCGCATCCGCCTCGGCATAGGTGAGCTGGCGCGGCGGGCTCGCGGTCTCGCCAAGCCTTGCGTCCTGCGGATCGACAAGGGCGAGCCGGTCGGGGCTGGCGGCCGCCGTCTTGCGGAACAGCGCGTCCAGGGTGACGTTGCCCCAGATACCGCTCTGGCGGTGCGCTTCGATCGTCTTTTCGGGCGTGAGGATCATCTTGCTACATCCAGGGTCCGATCAGTCGCCGGTGGCCGACCACCAGCTTTCGAAACGGGGGCCGGAAACGGGATGGTCCTGCGGCCGGCCGATCGTCGTCCAGCGGGCCACCCATTTCTCGGGCAGGTGAAAGAGCGGCACCACATAGGCACCGGAAATCAGCGCGCGGTCGAAGGCGCGCACGGCGGCGACGAAGCCGTCCTGGTCGCGCGCGGCGAGCATGGCGTCGATCATGGCGTCGACGGCCGGGCTCCTCGCGCCCGCATAGTTGAACGAGCCCTCCTGGCCGGCCGCGTCGCTGCTCCAACGGTAGCGCTGTTCATTGCCCGGCGACAGGGAAACGAGCCAGGTGTTCAGCACCATGTCGAAGTCGAAGGTCTGGCGCCGGCGCTGATACTGGGCGCCGTCCACCGAGCGGATCGACGCGTCGATGCCGACGAGGCGCAGCGTGCGCTGATAGGCAAGGGCGAGACGCTCCTGGTCGGGCGTCGCCGTCAGCATCTCGAAGGTGAACGGCTTGCCGTCGGGACCGAGCATGGTGCCGCCGTCGATGCGGTAGCCGGCCTCGCGCAGCAGCGTGACGGCGGCGCGCATGACCTTGCGGTCGCGCCCCGAACCGTCGGCCTGCGTCGGACGCCAGGTGCCGTCGATCACATCGGCCGGCATCTCTTCGATCCAGGGAGCGAGCAGGGCACGCTCCTTATCGTTTGCCGGACGGCCAAGGGAGGACAGGACGGAATTGTCGAAGTATCCGCCGGTCCTTTCATAAAGTCCGTAGTAGAGATTGCGGTTCACCCACTCGAAGTCGAAAAGCATGGCAAGGGCGCGGCGCACGCGTACGTCGGCGAACACCCCGCGGCGGGTGTTGAAGACGAAGCCGTGCATGCCCGCCGGCGTGCCGAGGCGGAAGACATCCTTGACCACCTTGCCGTCGGAAACGGCGGGAAAGTCCAGCGCGGTCGTCCAGCGTGCGGGATCGGCAACAGGCAACACCGAGACCAGCCCCTTCTTGAAGGCCTCGAACAGGGTGTTCTCGTCCCGGAAATACTCGATGCGGATCTCGTCGAAATTGTACAATCCCTTGCGGACCGGCAGGTCCTTCGCCCAGTAGTCCGGGTTTCGGCGGTAGGTGATGGAATTGCCCACGTCCACGGCGTCGATGACATAGGGGCCGGAGCCGACGGGCGGCGTCAGCGTGCTGCGGTCGAAGGTTTCCGGATCGATGGTGTGCCTGGCGAGGATCGGCGACAGGCCGATCAGCAGGGGAAGCTCGCGGTCGGACCCATCCTCGAAGGTGAAGCGGACGCTGCGCGGGCCGGTCTGCTCCATCTTCTCGATTCGCGAATAGCGGGCGCGGAAATGCGGGCGCCCCTTGTCGCGCAGGATCTCGAAGGAAAAGATCACGTCCTGGACGGTCACCGGCGTGCCGTCGGAGAAACGTGCCTTCTCGTTGAGCGTGAACTCGATCCAGTCACGACTGTCGGGCAGGCGCACGTCCTCGGCGAGCAACCCGTAAAGCGAAAACGGTTCGTCCTGGTTGCGTTCCAGCAGGCTCTCTATGACCAGGGCGCCATAGTCGTTGTCGCGGATGCCGCGCGCGGTCGTGGTTCCGCCCTGGACGATGAACTGGTTGAGGCTGTCGAAGGTGCCCTGGACGCCGTAGGTGATGCGGCCGCCCTTCGGCGCATCCGGATCGGCGTAGGGCAGATGGTCGAAGTCGGAGGGCAGCGCGGGCTGCCCGTGCATGGCGATGCCGTGAACCGCGGGCACCTCCGGCGCCTGCGCGGTCGCCAGACCATGTCCCGCCACGACAAGACCGGCGGCAAGCGCCAGTGCACGCGTCAAGCGTGCGGCATGTCCAGGGGCGCGCCGCGACACGGGGGAGGGAATCAGATTGTTCGTCTCGACAGTCATGCTCCCGTTTATAGCGCGCAATCACTTTGCTATGGTTAACGAGAGTTCAACATTGTGCCCTCGCGCAGGGTGGGACATTTGCGCAACAGCGTCAGGCTTGCCGTGCGGTGCGGCGTTACGGTACGCGACTATCGCAAGGCTCTTTCTGGATATTTGCCGGTTGAGCCTGTAAAGATGCGCCCCGGAAGCACCGGGGCCAATGTCTCGCCGCATTCCTTGCCCATGTGGGCAGGAGCGCGTGACAACGGAGTCGAGGCGAGGGGCACCGCGGATCGGCCTGCCGGATTCGGATATGGCGAAAGCTGGCGCGGGTTTGCGACGGATCGCTTCCGCAAAGCGAATTCACACGGTTCGCGCGACCGGGGGTCGCGCAACGAGATCATGGACGTAGGGACGCATTGTATGGCTGAGACCTTGAAGAATAGCCTGGCCGGCGTGTCGCTCGCCGCGGCGGCGCTGCTTGCCGCCGTGACCGGCGCCAGCGCCCAGACCCAGACCGTCGAACCGCAGGCGGACACCCCCTGGGTGAAGATCTGCAATACGGATCCCCAGTCCAACAAGCAGACCTGCGTCGTCACGCAGGAACTGAGGACCGACACGGGCCAGTTCCTGGCTTCCGTCGCGGTTCGCGAGATCGGCGGCGAAGCGCGCAAGACGCTGCTCATCGCCGTTCCGCCGGGAATGCTCATCCAGCCGGGCCTGCGCGTTCAGGTCGACAACGGCAAGCAGACCGAAGCGAAGTACGGCATCTGCTTCCCCAACGCCTGCTATTCCGAGCTGGTGATCGACGACGCCTTCATCAACTCGCTCAAGGCCGGCGGAAACCTGATCCTGACGACGCTGAACCAGCAGGCCAAGCAGGTGCCGTTCCAGCTCACGCTGTCCGGCTTCACCAAGGTCTACGACGGCGACCCGATCGACGCGGCAGCGCTGCAGCAGAAGCAGCAGCAGCTCCAGTCCGAGTTGCAGAAGCGCGCCGAGGAAGCCCGTCAGAAGCTGATCGACAAGCAGAAGGAAGCGACCGGCGACAACTGAGCCGGGAACGCATCCGTCCAGGATAAGCAAAAGGCCGCCGGGAGATCTCGGCGGCCTTTTTCATTTGCGTCGGAACGGGCAACCTCAGTGCAGGTCGACATCCCGCGGCAGGTAGGATCCGTCCGCCTGCTGCTCGAAGATCTCGTCCACCTGGGGGTGGCGGACCGGTTCGCCGGTGTCGTCGGGAACCAGATTCTGTTCCGACACATAGGCGATGTATTCCGTATCCGCGTTCTCGGCGAGCAGGTGATAGAAGGGCTGATCGCGCTCGGGACGTACATCGGCGGGAATCGTGTCCCACCACTCCTCCGTGTTGGAGAAGGTCGGATCGACGTCGAAGATGATCCCGCGGAATGGATAGATTCTGTGCCGGACCACTTGCCCGATCATGTATTTCGCGGTTCGCATTGCTTGTAGAACCCGTTCGCGCGGCGAAGGCCATGCTCCGCCGCGCCGTTAGTATCTCGTGAATTAGCGTAGCCCATACGCCTTCAACAGCCGGTTTACAAGTCCATGACCGGGGCGGAACTCTTCGCTCCGCTTCGTCATTCGCCGCAAAACCGCGCTGTGCTTTTGCCTGCGCTCAGAACCCGTAGGCGCTTGCCAGGTCAGGGTCCCGGGCCGCGACGAGGCGCGCCAGATCGACGATGACGCTGGCCTGTTTCCAGGTCGCGTCGTCCTGCATCTTGCCGTCGATCATCACGGCCCCCGAGCCGTCCGGCATCGCCTCGAGAATGCGGCGGGCGAAGGCAACCTCGTCAGGGTCCGGACTGAACACCGTCTTGGCGATGGCGATCTGCGAGGGATGAAGCGACCAGGCGCCCGCGCACCCCATCAGGAAGGCGTTGCGGAACTGGCTCTCGCAGGCGGCCGCGTCGGAGAAATCGCCGAAGGGGCCGTAAAAGGCCTTGATGCCGGCGGCCATGCAGGCGTCGACCATCTTGGCGATGGTGTAGTGCCACAGGTCCTGCTGAACCGACAGGCGCGACGCGCCGGTTTCTGCCGCATCGGGCAGCACCGCGTAGTCGGGATGACCGCCACCGACACGGGTTGTCTTCATGCCCCTGGAGGCGGCGAGATCGGCCGGGCCGAGGCTCATGCCATGCATCCTCGGGCTGGCGGTGGCAATGGCCTCGACGTTCTTCACGCCCTCCGCCGTTTCGAGAATCGCGTGAATGAGAATGGGTTTCGTCACGCCGGCCCGGGCCTCGAGCTGGGCCAGAAGCTGGTCGGCATAGTGGATGTCCCAGGGGCCCTCGACCTTGGGCAGCATCACCACGTCGAGCTTGTCGCCGACCTCCTGGACGATCTCGACAAGATCGTCGAGAAGCCAGGGACTGTTCAGGCAGTTCACCCGTGTCCACAGGCCCGTCTGGCCAAAGTCATTGGCCTTCGCCATCTCGATGAAACCGTGCCGCGCCGCAACCTTCTGGTCGGCGGGAATGGCGTCCTCGAGGTTGCCCAGCACGACATCCACCGTGCCGATCAGGTCGGGAACCTTGGCACGCATCTTCTCCAGATGCGGCGGCACGAAATGGATCATCCGCTCAAGGCGGGTAGGGAGCTCACGCAGCGGCGCAGGCGCACCGATGGCAAGCGGCTGATAGAATGCGCGTGGTGTCTTCACCCGGTCCTCCCGAAATGTTGCAGTGCATATAAGCGCGAGCCGGGGGCAGGTAGCAAGCCGCCTTTGGTCGGTGGCCGGGCGGAGTGATGCGCGGCCGTATCACACCCATTTGCGCATGATCCACATCCACTGGTCGGGCGCGGCGCGGATCCATTGTTCGAACAGGCCGTGGTAGGCCTGTGTCAGGGCGAGGGCGTCGGCCTTGCGGTCGCCCGTGCGCGGCACGTCGACGATCACGGCTGAGATGCGGAACCGGTCGTCGGGCAGGCGCAACACACGCGCGGCGACCAGCGGCACACCGGCCGCGCAGGCGACCATGGCCGGATAGGTGGTGGCGTAGGCGTCATGGCCGAAGAAGGGGATCACCGCGCCACGCGGATCGCGCAGGTCGGCGAGCATGGCGACGCGCCCACCCCGGCGCACCGTCGACAGCACCCGGCGCGCTGTCTCATGCCCCTTCGGCAGCAATCCGCCTGGATAGAGGGGCGCGCGCAGCGAGTGCAACAGAGTGTCTGAACGGGCGTTGCTCAGCGCCTTGTAGACCCCGATGGGAGACCAGCCGAGCTCCAGGGCTCCGAGCGTGGTCACTTCCCAGTTGCCCGCGTGCATGGACACGACGACCGCACCGCCGTTACCGACGAGATTCCCGACCTCGGACACATCGAACTCGAAACGGGACGGGTCTTGCGTCACGCGGTCGAGCTGCAGCGTTTCGGCCGCGACCCGCCCGAGATTTTCCCACATCCGGCGAGCCAGTGTGTCGCGTTCCGCCTCTCCCATCTCGGGAAAGGCACGGGCCAGATTGTCCATGGCGCGCCGGTGACGCTTGTTCATCGGGCCGAAGAAGCGCCATGCCCGCCCCATGGCACGCCCCATGGCCCGCTCGGGGATCACCCGAACCAGCGCGAAGCAGGCGCGCAACATCAGCCATTCCGCGGCGTGGCGGACCGTCAGGCCAAAGGAGCGGAGGCGGGCCGCGAGGGGGCGGCCGGATTGCGCCGTCATGATGGCAGTCGCATCCCCGGGGCGGTGGCGTTGATGAAAGCGGGCCGGCACCAGGGCGCCGGATGGCGTTGACCGGTTCCCACGAACCGGCTAGGCCTGCGGTGCTTACCGAAGCGAAGGGGGCTTGGCAACAGGTCCGGGGAGGGACCGTGTCCGCGCGCATGGCGGAGACGGAACGGGGCAGGCATTGGGGCCGGAACGGTCCCGGAGATCGCGATGGAAAATGTCATTTCACTGGCGTTGCCGTTCTTCGGCCTCATCTTTCTCGGGGTCGCCGCCGGCAAGTTCAAGAAGCTGCCGCCCGAAGGCCTCGCCTGGATGCAGTTCTTCGTCATCTACATCGCGCTGCCGGCGCTTTTTTTTCGCCTGCTCGCCAGGACGCCGGTGGAGGAACTCACCAACATCGGCTACGTGGCCGGCACCACCTTCGCGACCTACTGCGCCTTCGCGATCGCCTTTTGCATCGGCGTCATCGCGTCGAACGGCAACATCCCCGAGGCGACCATCCAGGCGCTGATCGGCTCCTACTCCAACATCGGCTACATGGGGCCGGGCCTGACGCTGGCCGTTCTCGGGCCGGCGGCCGCCGTGCCCACGGCGCTGGTGTTCTGTTTCGACAACATATTGCTGTTCACGCTGGCGCCACTGATGATGGCCGTCGCCGGAACGGACAACGAGCCGCCGATGAAGACGGCGCTCACCGTGCTGAAACGAATCTTCACGCATCCGTTCATTCTGGCGACAATCGCCGGCGTCCTGGCGGCGGCGGTGCAGTTCCGTCCACCGCAGGCCCTGGACACGCTGTTGACGTTTCTTTCAAACGCCGCCGCGCCCTGCGCGCTCTTTGCCATGGGCGTCACGGTGGTCCAGCGGCCACTCGGGCGCGTTCCGCTGGAGCTTCCGGCGGTGCTCATCATCAAGCTGGTGGTGCATCCGCTCATCGTGCTGCTGCTGCTCAACTGGATCGGCGGATTCGATCCGTCCTGGGTGGCGACGGCGGTGCTGATGGCCTGTCTGCCGCCGGCGGCCAACGTCTTTGTCATCGCCCAGCAGTACGACGTCTATTCCCAGCGGGCCTCGAGCGCGATCCTGATCGGAACCATCGCCTCGACCGTCACGGTCTCGCTCTTCATCTATTTCATCACCGAAGGCTACCTGCCCATCGGCTAGGGTGTGGCGCGAAACCTTTACCGCCCAAGCGTCAGGCCGCGCATGAGCTTGGGACGCGCGAGCACGGGCGCGATGCCCTCGCGCATGAGCATCCGCCGCAAGGGCGCGACCCGCGAGGCGAGATAGAGCCCGATGCTCCTGAGCGCCTGGACTGGCAGCATGTCGGTCAGCAGCGAGCGGTTGAGAAGGTCGACGGCCGTGGTCCGCGAGGTGATGTCGGCGCGGCGCTGGCGCTCGTAGCGGCCAAGAACCTCGTCGGAGCCGATGTCCTCGCCACGGTCGCGGGCGGACACGACGATCTCGACGAGGGCCGCCACGTCGCGCAAGCCAAGGTTCAGTCCCTGTGCGCCGATCGGCGGAAACACGTGCGCGGCCTCGCCGACGAGGGCCGCTCGCCGTGCCCCCATTCGCGTCGCCGTCAGGCCGCCGAGCGGATAGACCTGCCGCGCGCCGTCGATGCGCATCTTGCCGTAGACGGACCGCGCCCGGCGCTCCAGCTCCAGTGCCAGCGTGTCGTCGTCCATCGCGGCCAGTTCCTGCGCGACCTCTGGCCGTTCGACGCAGACGAGCGAGGAGCCGCGCCCCGAAAGGGGCACAAGGGTGAAGGGGCCGGTGGGCGTGTGGAACTCGGTCGAGTGAAAGCGGTGCGGCAGATCATGGTCCAGATTGACGATGAGGGCGGCCTGCGGATAGCGCCAGGTCTTCGTGTCGATGCCGACCGCGTCGCGAACCGGAGAGTTGCGACCATCGGCGCCGACGACGAGCCGCACGCAAACATGCTCGCCGGTCTCCAGGTCGAGTCGCGTGCAGTCGGCGCCGGCCTCCAGCCCCTCGAACCGGGCGTGAATGCGGGTCAGCCCTTCGGTCCCGGAGGCTGCTTCGCCAAGGATCCGGTTCAGGTCACGGTTACGGATGTTGTAGCCGAAGGCCTCGAGCTTGAGCTCTGAGGCGTCGAAGACCGTTTCCGGCGCGCGGAACAGCCGTTCGGTTCCGTCGATGATGCGCATGTGCGCCAGCGGCGCGGCATGGGGCAGAATGCGCTCCCACAGGTCGAGCGACTTCAGCATCTCCACCGAGGAATCGAGCAAGGCCGTGGTGCGGTCATCCTCCGCCGTCACGTCCGGCGCGATGAGGACCGTGAACAGTCCCGAGCGGGCGAGGGCGATCGCCATGGCAAGGCCGGAGGGGCCCGCGCCCACCACCGCGACGTCATGAACGGACGTCGCCGTCCCGGCTGCACGCGCGTCGGATGTGCTGGTCATGTCGTTGCCCGCCTGTCGGTTTTCCGCTCTCCGGGGAGTGAACCCCTATGTTGCGCATCAAGATGGCGGAGCGGGTCCGTTTTGCAAGTCCCCTCGGGCGCCTGGCCCCGTGCATATGGTCGCATCCGCAAGAAACCCGATCGGTCGCGACGCATCCTCCTGCTATGACCGCTCACGGAGGACGGCTGGCCGGACGGGTCGGCGCGTGCGAGGATCGGGACGGGCCGCATCATCATGAGCGAGTTGAACGGGAACATGACGGGCGAACGCATCAGGCACGATCCGGCGCCGGGAGAGGCCGGGGCACGCGCCGCGCGCGGGCTCGCCCGCAATCCGCGCCTCGCGGTCTTTGGTGCCATCGCCATCGCGGCCGCCGCCGGCTGGGCCTATCTCGCCGGCATGGTCGCCGCCATGGTCCCGGTCATGGACATGACCGAACTCGGCCCCGGCATGGCCTTCTTCAACTCCTTCAATATCTTCGAAGGGCTGCCGCCGGACATGCGCGCGGCGCTGGCGGCACTGTGCCTGCCCGAGGGGGCGACGACCTTCGGAATGCCGGCCTCCACCACATACACGCTTTCCGATGCCGGCCTCGTGTTCCTGATGTGGGTGATGATGGCTCTGGCCATGATGCTGCCGAGTGCCGCCCCGATGATCGCCCGCTTTGCAGAACATCCGCACCCGATGAAGTCAGGCACCGCACGCGCCGTTCCAACGCTTGTGCTGGCGCTCGGCTATCTCACCCTTTGGGTTGCCTACGCGGTGGTTGCAACGGTGGCGCAGGGCGGCCTGACCGCCTTTCGCCTGATGACCCCGATGATGGCGCCGGCAACGCTCGTGCTCGCCGGGACGACGCTGGTCGCGGCCGGCATCTACCAGTTCACGCCGGCGAAACTCGCCTGTCTGGCACGCTGCCAGCGGCCCGTTCTCTTTCCTCTCGACCAGCGCTACGCGAGCCTTGGCGAGGTCTACCGCCTCGGACTTGTGCAGGGCATGTTGTGCCTCGGGTGCTGCTGGGCGCTGATGACCGTCATGTTCGCCGTCGGTGTCATGAACGTGCTCTGGATCGCGGTCCTGGGTCTGCTCATGGGAATAGAGAAGACCGTCTTCCGCTTCTGGATCCCGCGCGCCATAGGCGTGTTCCTGATTGCGTGGGGGCTGGCCCTGCTGGCGCTTTCGGATGCGGGGCGCGCACTGCTTGCGGGCTGAGCTTCCCTTGCGATATTCTGACCTTCGCATGCAATGTCGTGTTGCAGTCCGCCTTGGTTGCGGGCATACGGAGCGTTCGTTTCGATTTCCACCTGCAGCCCGTCCCGCCGGACGGAGCCAACCAGGGCTCAGCCTGTGACAAAGGGCAAATCGGCGGATCTTGAATCCGCAATCGCCATGCCGCTGAAAAGCGCCCATCCGCTCTTCCTGATCCATGTGCTGACGGCGCTTGGCGCTCCGATTGCGCTTCTGGCATTGCTTGCCGGCGCGCAGGGCGACTGGGCCATGCTGTTCGTCTGGCTCGGCATCGCGCTGGTGGTGGACGGCGTCGACGGCCCCCTGGCGCGGCGCTACGACATCGCGCGGCGGATGCCGCAGTGGTCGGGTGCCTCGCTCGATTTCGTCATCGACTACGCGACCTACGTCTTCCTGCCGGCCTTCGCGCTTGCCGGCAGCGACATGCTGTCCACGCCCTGGAACTGGATCTGCGGCGGCCTCGTCGTTTTCACCGGCGCGCTCTATTTCGCCGACAACGGCATGAAGCAGCCGGACGGCTCGTTCAAGGGCTTTCCGGCCGGCTGGAACATGGTCGTCTTCGGGCTGATGGTGTTGTCCTCATCGCAGGTCTTCACCGTGCTGTTCGTGATCGCGCTCTGCGCGCTGACCTTCGCGCCGGTCCGCTTCGTGCATCCGGTGCGCGTGGCCCGCTGGCGGGTGCTGACCCTTGCCGTCACGCTGGTGTGGTTCGTGGCCGCCGGTCTTGCCATTGCCAACGGGCTGTCCGCCGAGGGCATCGTGAAGTGGCTTCTGGCCGGATCCAGCATCTACCTGCTTCTCGTTTCGGCGGTCCAGCAGGGCCTCGAGGCGATTTCCCGACGCTGACCACCGCAACCGGAACGGACGCGACGCGATGCTCGAGCTTCTTCAGGATCCGGCCGCATGGGCAAGCCTGCTCACGCTGACGGTCATGGAGATCGTGCTCGGCATCGACAACGTGATCTTCATCTCGGTGCTGGTCAGCCGTCTCGACGCGGCAAGCGCCAAACGCGCCCGCCAGATCGGCCTGGCTCTGGCGCTTGTGTTTCGCATCGCGCTCCTGTCGATCCTCACCGTTCTGATCGGTCTCACGGCGCCGGTGTTCTCGCTCTTCGGCGAGGCGTTCTCGTGGCGGGACCTGATCCTGCTCGCCGGCGGGCTTTTCCTGCTGGTGAAGGGCACGCACGAAATCCACAAGGGCATCGAGGGCGGTCATGAAGAGGAGGGCGGCAAGGCAAGCACCGCCTTTGCCGGCGTGATCGTTCAGATCATCCTCATCGACCTCGTATTTTCCGTCGATTCCATCGTGACCGCCATCGGCATGGCCCAGCACATCGAGGTCATGGTGGCCGCCGTCATCATCTCGATGATCGCCATGTATCTCGCCTCGGGACCGATTGCCGGTTTCGTGCAGCGCCATCCCACGACCAAGATGCTTGCGCTGGCGTTCCTGCTGCTCATCGGCGTGGCGCTGATCGCGGACGGCATCGGCTTCCATATCCCGCGCGGCTACATCTATTTCGCCATGGCATTTTCCGCCGGCGTCGAGGTCATCAACATCCTCGCCGCCGCACGGCGCAAGCGCCTGAAAGGTTGAGCTTTCCCGCGCGCGGGACTTGCCCGTATTCCCGCCGCGCCCCATGATCGTTCCCGACACGACACTTAAAAACGTCAGGGAGAGACGTCATGGTCAAGGCTATCAGGGTGCATGAGACCGGCGGACCGGAGGTCATGCGCCTGGAGGATGTCGAGGCGGGAACGCCCGGCGCGGGCGAAGCGCTGATCCGCCATACGGCGATCGGTCTGAACTACATCGACACCTACTTTCGCTCGGGTCTCTATCCGGCACCGGCGGGACTGCCCTTCACGCCCGGGAACGAGGGCGCGGGTGAGGTGCTGGCGGTGGGCGAGGGCGTGACCCACATCGCGGCCGGCGACCGGGTCGCCTATGCGGGACCGCTCGGCTCCTATGCCGAGGAGCGGGTGATTGCCGCCGACCGGCTGGTGAAGATCCCCGAGGGCGTCGATGACCGCACGGCCGCCGCGATGATGCTCAAGGGCATGACCGCGCGCTATCTGCTGCGCGAAACCTATCGCATCACCAACGAGACGGTCCTGCTGTTCCACGCTGCCGCCGGCGGCGTCGGCCTCATCGCCGGCCAATGGGCGGCGAGCCTTGGCGCCACCGTCATCGGCACCGTGGGATCGGAGGAGAAGGCCCGGCTCGCGAAGGAAAACGGCTACACCCATGTGATCAACTACCGGACGGAGAACTTCGTCGAGCGGGTGCGCGAAATCACCGGCGGCAAGCTTTGCGACGTCGTCTACGATTCGGTCGGCAAGGACACCTATCCAGGGTCCCTCGACTGCCTGCGCCCGCTTGGCACCTGGGTGTCCTTCGGCCAGTCATCCGGCCCGATCACGGACTTCAATCTCGCCATGCTCTCGGCCAAGGGCTCGCTTTTCGCAACGCGTCCGACACTCTTCACCTATGTGGCGGCGCGCGAGGCGCTCGAGGAGACGGCAAACGATCTCTTCGATGTCGTGGCCCGTGGCGTGGTGAAAATCGCCGTGAACCAGGAGTATGCCCTTTCCGATGCGGTCCAGGCCCACAAGGACCTGGAGGGGCGCAAGACGACGGGCGGCACGGTCCTGATCCCGTAACCGGACTGCACGCGGAGCGAATTGCCGGGAGGTTTTCCCGCCGCTCCGCGACGCGCGAGCGCCAAGTCGTGGATTCTGCTCTGGTCGCGGGCCGGCGCTTGCTGCACACTTTGACGTCGTGCCGCGTTCGCGGTCAGTCCGCCAGGTGAGTCGGGTGACCTCCGGGTGCGCGGCACGAGCGGGAAACACACGGGACGACAGGAAAAGGCTCGGCAGGTCGCTTCATGGGCAAGCTCACGACACATGTTCTCGACACCGCACGCGGGGTTCCGGCGGCCGGGCTCGCGCTCTCCCTCCATCTGGTGGAGCGGGACGGCGAGGGCGAGCGACTGGTGCCGGTGAAGTGCGCGACGACCAATGCCGACGGACGGGTCGACGGACCTCTTCTCGAGGGGGACGCGTTTCGTGTTGGCACCTACGAGCTACGGTTTCACGTGGGCGACTATCTGCGCGCCACGGGTACGGAATTGCCGGATCCGCCGTTCCTGGATCTCGTGCCCCTGCGCTTCGGCATCGCTGACCCTTCCGCGCACTACCACGTGCCGCTTCTGGTTTCGCCCTACGGCTATTCCACCTATCGCGGGAGCTGAGCCATGCGCCGCACCCTTCGTTTCCTGCATCGTGGACGTATCGTCGAGCTTCAGGACGTGGGGCCGACGGAGACGGTTCTCGACTATCTGCGCCTGCGCGCCGGGTTGACCGGCACGAAGGAGGGGTGTGGCGAGGGAGACTGCGGCGCCTGTACCGTCGCGCTCGGGCGGTTGTCCGGCGGGCGGGTCGTCTACAAGGCGGTCAACTCCTGCATTCTCTTCCTGGGACAGCTCGACGGCGCCGAACTCGTCACGGTCGACGACCTGGCCGGCGACGAACGCCTGCACCCGGTCCAGCAGGCGCTGGTGGAGCATCACGGATCCCAGTGCGGCTTCTGCACTCCGGGCTTCGTCATGAGCCTCTTTACGCTCTACCATACAGAAGGTCTTGCCCCCTCGCGCAAGACCGTGACCGACTGGCTGGCGGGCAACCTGTGCCGCTGCACCGGATATCGTCCGATCGTAGATGCGGCAATGGAGTCCTGCTTCGGCGCGATCGACGATGCCTTTTCGGCGCGCGCGCGGGAGACGGAGGCGATCCTGCGCGACCTCGATGACGGCAAGGGACTGGCGCTCGGCGAGGCGGAGCGCTTTTTCGCGGCACCGGCAAGCGTCGATGCGATTGCAACGCTGTGCGCGGATCATCCCGACGCGACCATCGTCGCCGGTGCGACCGACGTCGGTCTCTGGGTCACAAAGCAGCTTCGCGACCTGCCCAAGATCATCTGGACGGGCGGCGTGGCGGATTTCGAGGCCGTGGACGAAACGCCGGCCGGCGTTCTCATGGGGGCGCGTGCGACCTTCGCCGACACGCATGCCGCGATGGCCCGCATCGACCCGGATCTTGGCGAGCTGTGGCGCCGGATCGGCTCGCGGCAGGTGCGCAACTCCGGCACGGTCTGCGGCAACATCGCCAACGGATCGCCCATCGGCGACAGCCCGCCGGCGCTCATCGCGCTCGGGGCGACGCTGGAGCTGCGCCTGGGCGAAGAGGCGCGCACCCTGCCTTTGGAATCCTTTTTCATCGACTACGGCAAACAGGACCGCCAGCCTGGCGAGATCGTGACCGGGCTCTATGTTCCGCGTCTCGATCCGAACCAGGTGTTTCGCGCCTTCAAGGTATCCAAGCGTTTCGACCAGGACATTTCCTCGGTCCTGTGCGCCGTGCGCCTGACCCTTGCCGACGACCGGATCGTCGAGGCACGGGTTGCCTTCGGCGGCATGGCGGCGACGCCCAAGCGGGCGGCAAAGACGGAGATCGCACTGCTCGGGGCACGGCCGGATGCGCCCGGCACCTGGGCCGCGGCCCTGCGGGCGCTGGCCGACGATTTCGCGCCGCTGTCGGACATGCGGGCCAGCGCCGACTATCGGCGTGAGGTGGCACGCGCCTTGCTTGCCAAGGCCCTGGTGGAAATGGGCGGAACTCCGGACGAACGCACGCGGCTTACGGGCACGCGCGCCAGCGGCGGCGGAATTCCGGACAGGGGGACGAGCGATGCAGCCTGAAGGGCTCACGCGGGGCGAGACACGCGAGGCGGCGGAAACGCCGGCGTCCGGCGAGGGCCGCGTCGCGGCCAATGCCCCCACCCATACCGTGGGAGAGGCGGTCGCCCACGACAGCGCCGTCGGCCATGTCTCGGGCCGCGCCACCTATGTCGACGACATTCTCGAACCCGCCGGCACGCTGCATGTGGCGCCGGGCTGGGCACGTGATGCAACACGCGCCACGCTCGTCGGGCTCGATCTCGAGGCGGTGCGCTCCGCGCCCGACGTCGTCGCGGTCCTGACGGCGGAGGATGTTCCCGGCTCCAACGATGTCTCCCCGGCGCTTGGCGACGAACCGATGTTCGCCGACGACGAGATAGTTTTCTGGGGCCAGCCGCTCTTCGCGGTGGTCGCCACGAGCCGGGATGCGGCACGGCGCGCGGCGCGGCTCGCATCGATCGAGACGGATCCGCTCGCTCCCGTGCTGACCATCGACGATGCGCTCGGCGTTAACGATACGGTGCTGCCCGACTACCAGTTCCGCAAGGGATCGCCGGAAACGGGGCTGGCCACGGCGCGCGAGCGGTTCTCGGGCCGGATGGAAATCGGCGGACAGGAGCACTTCTATCTGGAAGGCCAGGTGTCGCTCGCCGTGCCGGGCGAGGGCCCCGAAATCACGGTCCACACCTCGTCGCAGCATCCCAGCGAGACCCAGCACGTGATTGCCCGGGTGCTCGGCGTTCCGGATGCGGCGGTGACCGTGGAGGTGCGGCGCATGGGCGGCGGCTTCGGCGGCAAGGAGAGCCAGGCCAACCACTGGGCGGCCATCGCCGCGCTTGCCACGAGGATCACGGGCCGTCCGTGCAAGCTGCGGCTCGACCGCGACGACGATTTCATCATGACCGGCAAACGCCACGACATGCGCGC
Organism: Stappia sp.; assembly: GCA_002722295.1. Classification (GTDB taxonomy): domain Bacteria; phylum Pseudomonadota; class Alphaproteobacteria; order Rhizobiales; family Stappiaceae; genus Stappia. The sequence continues at coordinate 181,955 of PBLF01000035.1, forward strand.
TGAATGGACGCTGGGGCATGATCCGGACGGGCTGATTCGGGCCGTCGACATGCGCTTCTTCGCGCGCTGCGGCTATTCGGCGGACCTGTCGCTCGGGGTTGTCGACCGGACCATGTTCCACGCCGATTCCAGCTACTTCTATCCCGATGCGATGATCCATTCGCGTCGGCTGCGCACCAACTCCTGCTCCAACACGGCGTTTCGCGGTTTCGGCGGCCCGCAGGGGATGCTGGCGGCGGAACGGATGATGGACCAGCTCGCGATCCGTCTTGGCCTGGACCCTCTCGACGTGCGCAAGCGCAACCTCTACCGCGAGGGGCGCGACGTGACACCCTACGGCATGAAGGTGGAGGAACACGGCGTCCTGCACGAGATCCTGGAGACGCTGGAGCACACGTCCGACTACAGGGCGCGCCGCGCGCGGATCGCGGATTTCAACCGGGAAAACCACATCCAGAAGAAGGGCCTGGCGCTGACGCCGGTCAAGTTCGGCATTTCCTTCACGCTCAAGCACCTGAACCAGGCCGGCGCGCTGGTGCATCTCTACACGGACGGTTCGGTGCAGCTCAATCACGGCGGCACCGAGATGGGGCAGGGGCTGTTCCGCAAGGTGTCCCAGGTGGTCGCCGATGTCCTCGGCCTGACGCTCGACCGGGTGCGGGTGACGGCAACCAACACCGGCAAGGTGCCCAACACCGGCCCGACGGCGGCGTCGTCCGGCACCGACCTCAACGGGATGGCGGCGCGCATCGCGGCGGAGAAGATCCGCGACCGGCTGGTGACCTTTGCCGCCGAACGCTTCGACGTCGATCCGGCGTCGGTTACCTTCTCCGACAATCTGGTGCATTTCGGCTCCGAGGCCGTTCCCATCGGTCGCCTTGCTCGGGAGGCGCATCTCGCGCGCCTGCCGCTGTCCGCGACGGGCTTCTACGCCACGCCGACCATCACCTGGGACCGTCCGAGCGCATCCGGGCGCCCGTTCCACTACTTCGCCTATGGCGCGGCCTGCTCCGAGGTCACCATCGACACGATGACCGGCGAGATGCGGGTCGACCGGGTGGATGTCCTGCATGACGTCGGCCATTCGCTCAATCCGGCTCTGGACATCGGCCAGATCGAGGGCGGTTTCGTGCAGGGCATGGGATGGCTCACCACCGAGGAGCTGTTCTGGGATGAGAGCGGCCGGCTTCGCACCCATGCGCCGTCCACCTACAAGATCCCCACCGCGTCGGACGTTCCGGAGGACTTTCGCGTCGATCTCTACGCCTCGCGCGGGAACCCGTCGCCGACGGTCGGGCGGTCGAAGGCGGTGGGCGAACCGCCGCTGATGCTGGCGATCTCCGTTTTCTCCGCGCTTCACGACGCGATTGCCGGCCTTGCGCCGGGCCATCTGCCGCCGCTCGACGCGCCGGCAACGCCGGAGGCGATCCTGGCGGCGGTAACGTTGATGAAGAAGGCGCGTCGCGCATGAGCCCGGCACAGGTCGCCAATCCCCTGGCCCGGCTTGCGGGGCTTGTCGCCACGCGCGGGCGTGCCGCCATGGTGTCCGTTCTCTCGCTCGAGGGATCCGGCCCGCGCGAGGCCGGCGCAAGGCTTCTGGTCGACCCCGATGGCGGCTTTGTCGGCACCATCGGTGGCGGGGCGCTCGAACACGAGGCGATCCGTCTCGCGGTCGCCGAGCTGGCCCGCGCCGATGGCGACAGGGTCGTTCTGCATTCGCGCGCGCTCGGCCCGGAACTTGGCCAATGCTGTGGTGGCAGGGTGCGACTGGTCATGGAATGCGTGACCCGCGCACGCCTGGACGAGGTCGTAGCACTCGGCGAGCTTTGCGGCGACGGGCGGCTTGTCACGCGCATGGCGATCGACGCGGACGGACGCCCGGGACCGCGTGTCGCGATCTCCGCAGACGAGATCGACGACGGGCCTTCGCCGCCGGGTCTCGAGGGCGGCGTTCTGACCGAGAGCTTCGGCGAGTTGCGCGATCCCCTGACGATCTTCGGCGCGGGACATGTCGGTCGCGCGCTGGTCCTTGCGCTCGCTCCGCTGCCGTTTCGCATTTCTCTTGTCGACAACCGCCGGGAAATGCTTGCGATCCGATTGCCCGGGAATGCCGTTCCGCATTACCTGCAAGATCCGTCCGCCGCGCTTCCGGCCTGTCCGCAAGGATCCGAGATATTGGTCATGACCCATGATCATGCCCTGGATTTCGCCATCGCCGATGCCGCGCTCCGCCTGCCGGCCGGGCTCGAGGTGGGGATGATCGGGAGCGACACCAAGGCGGCACGGATGCGCGCCAGGCTGAGGGGCGCCGGACACGGAGAAGCGGCGCTGGCGCGGTTCCGCTGCCCCATCGGCATCGCCGGCGTTGCAAGCAAGGTGCCGGCCGCGATCGCGACATCCGTCGCGGCGGAGCTTCTGGTGCGCCGGGAGGCGCGCCTGGCGAGCACGCGGCCGGTTCAAAGGTTGCGCACGGCCTGAGCGGGGAAGGGCGACACGGTATGGCGGGGGATCCATGAACGCGAGATCGGACGGAGACGAGAAGCAGGGCGCGCGCGAGCGCAAGGGCGAGATCCTGCTCGACGCGAGGGGCGTGACCAAGCGCTTCGGCGAGATCCTGGCCAACGACGATGTCTCGCTCGCCCTGAGGGCGGGGGAGATCCATGCGCTTCTGGGCGAAAACGGCGCCGGCAAGTCGACGCTGGTGAAGATCCTCTATGGCGCGCTGGAGCCCAATGACGGTGAGCTTTTCTGGCAAGGGGAGCGGGTCTCGATCTCCTCTCCGGCGGAAGCCAGACGTCTCGGCATCGGCATGGTTTTCCAGCACTTTTCGCTATTCGAGGCGCTTACGGTCGCGGAGAACATCGCGCTCGCGCTGACCGACAAGCCCTCCATGCGCGCCCTTGCGAAACGCATCACCGAGGTGTCGCGCGACTACGGCCTGACACTCGATCCCTATGCGGTCGTGGCCGATCTTCCCGTGGGCATCCGCCAGCGCATCGAGATCGTGCGCTGCCTGCTTCAGGAACCCCGCCTGATCATCATGGACGAGCCCACATCCGTGCTCACCCCGCAGGAGGCGGACCAGCTCTTCCTCACGCTGGAACGGCTGACGCGCGAAGGCTGTGCCATCCTCTATATCTCGCACCGGCTGGAAGAGGTGCAGCGCATCTGCCATCACGCCACGATCATGCGGCACGGAAAGGTGGTGAGCGAGTGCGATCCGGCCCGCGAAACGGCCAGTTCCCTTGCCCGCATGATGGTCGGCTCGGCCGTGCAGGACCTGCACCGAAGCAAGGCCGAGATCTCCGACAGCGCGCGCCTTTCGGTGCGTGGCCTCAGCGCTGCGCCCGACACCCCCTTCGGCGTGCCGCTGGAGAACATCGATCTCGCCGTTTTCGGCGGTGAGGTGGTCGCGATCGCCGGCATCGCCGGAAACGGGCAGGGCGAGCTCTTCGACCTTCTTTCGGGGGAGCGGACCAGCCAGCGCGCCGAGATGGTGGTCATCGACGGCGAGGCCTCGGGGCAGCACGACATCACCCGGCGCCGGCGTTCCGGTGCCGCCTTCGTCCCGGAGGAGCGCCTAGGGCATGGCACGGTTGCCGGCATGAAGCTGTCGGAAAACATCGTGCTGACGCGGCATGCGACCGGAGACCGGCTGACGCGTTCGTCGCTGGTCGACACCCGCAAGGCGGGCGAGATCGAACGCCGCATCAAGACCAACTTCGACGTGCGCATGTCGCATGACGATCCCGAGGCGCGCGCGCTTTCGGGCGGCAACCTGCAGAAATTCGTGATCGGACGCGAACTCGACCGCAAGCCGGGCCTGCTGGTGGTCAACCAGCCGACCTGGGGTGTCGACGCGGGCGCGGCGGCACTCATCCGGCAGGAGCTCATTGATCTCTCGCGGCAGGGATCGGCCGTGCTGGTCATCAGCCAGGACCTGGACGAGATCTTCGAGATCGCCGACCGGGTCGCTGTGATCTCGCGCGGCAAACTGTCGGCGGCGGAACCGGTCGCCCAGGTGACGCGCGAGCGGATCGGACTGCTCATGGGCGGTCTCGGCGAGAAGGGCGGGGAGGGACAGAATGCAGCTTGATCTGGAGCGGCGCGCCGAACATTCCAGGGTCATGGCGCTTCTGTCGCCGGTGATCGCGCTGGTGTTGACGCTTGTGTCGGGTGCCATTCTTTTCGCGGCAATCGGGCAGGACCCGCTGGCCGCGCTCTATGCCTTCTTCATCGAGCCGCTGACCGCCTCGTGGTCGCTGCAGGAACTCGTCGTCAAGGCAACGCCGCTGGTTCTCATCGGCGTGGGCCTCGCGGTCTGCTTTCTCTCCAACACCTGGAACATCGGCGCGGAAGGGCAGTTCACCGCCGGTGCCATCGCCGGGTCGATGCTGCCGATCCTCCTGCCGGGCTTCGAGAACGTGCTGACCCTGCCGCTAATGCTGCTGATGGGCATTGCAGGCGGCATGGCGATCGCCGCCATTCCGGCGTTTCTCAAGGTTCGCTTCGGCACCAACGAGATCCTCACCAGCCTGATGCTGGTCTATGTCGCGCAGCTTCTGCTCGATTATCTGGTGCGCGGTCCCTGGCGCGACCCCGACGGCTACAACTTCCCCGAAAGCCGGCTGTTCACCGACGCAGCGACATTGCCGGCGCTCGCCGACGGGAGAATGCACTTCGGAGCGATCTTCGCGCTGATCGCGGTCCTGGTCCTGACCATCATGCTGTTGTCCTCGCTGAAGGGGTTCGAGATCCGGGTCCTGGGACAGGCCCCGCGTGCCGGGCGTTTCGCCGGCTTTTCGCGGAACCGCATGGTCTGGTTCGCCTTTCTCGTGTCCGGCGGTCTCGCCGGCCTCGCCGGAATCTCGGAAGTGTCGGGCGCGATCAACCAGCTCACGCCCGTGATTTCACCGGGCTACGGATTCACGGCCATCATCGTCGCCTTTCTTGGGCGGCTGAACCCGATCGGCGTGCTGCTTTCGGGCCTGCTTCTGGCTCTGTCGTACCTGGGCGGCGAGGCCGCGCAGGTCAGCCTCGGGCTCACGGACAAGACGGCGCGCGTTTTCCAGGGGATGCTGCTGTTCTACGTTCTGGCCTGCGACACGCTGATCCTGTACCGCATCCGCTTCACGCAGCCGTCGGCCGCGGGTGCCGGTGCGGTGCAAGGGAAGGGGGCCTGAGACGATGGGTTCATTCGAGGCGATCCTTCTCACGGTGATGACGGCGGCGACGCCGCTGCTGCTTGCCGCCATCGGCGAACTGGTGGTCGAACGGTCCGGGGTGCTGAACCTGGGCGTAGAAGGCATGATGATCATGGGCGCCGTGATGGGCTTTGCCGGCGCACAGGCGACCGGCTCGCCCTATGTCGGCATCCTGTGTGCCATGGCCGCCGGCATGGTGCTGTCGCTGCTCTTCGGCTTTCTCACCATCCATCTGGTGGCCAATCAGGTGGCCACGGGTCTGGCGCTGACGCTGCTCGGGCTCGGCCTTGCCGGCATGATCGGCGAGGCGTTCGTCGGGCGTCCCGGTGTCCGCCTGATGCCACTCGAAATTCCAGGCCTCAGCGACCTTCCGGTGATCGGCCGCATCGTCTTCGGGCAGGACATTCTCGTCTATGTGTCGCTGGTGCTCGTCGCGGCGGTGGCCTTCGTGCTGTTCAGGACACGGGCCGGCCTCGTGATCCGGGCGGTGGGCGACAATCACGGCTCCGCTCACGCGCTCGGCGTTTCCGTGCGCAAGGTGCGCTATCTCTGCGTGCTGTTCGGCGGTGCCTGCGCCGGGCTTTCGGGCGGCTACCTGTCGCTCGCCTACACGCCCCAATGGGTGGAGGGCATGACGGCGGGGCGCGGCTGGATCGCGCTGGCGCTCGTCGTTTTCGCCACCTGGCGGCCGCTGCGCCTGCTGGCCGGCGCCTATCTCTTCGGAGCCGTCGGAATCCTGCAGTTCCACGCCCAGGCGCACGGCGTGGCACTGCCGTCGCAGTTGCTTTCCGCCCTGCCGTATCTTGCGACCATCGCCGTTCTTGTCATCATCTCGCGAAACCGGATACTGACCAAGGTGAACACGCCGGCCTGTCTTGGCCGGCCGTTCGTCCCGGACCGGTAGCGCGAAACGTCACGCCGCACGAAAAGGGGCAGGGAGCCTTGCGTGCGGCGCGAAGCCTTCGGTGGCGCGCCTGGCCACCGGCATCAACAGGGGAACGGAACAGGAGACCTACATGAAAAAACTGCTCAGCCTCGCGGCCGCCGCGCTGCTCGGCCTCGGCGTCGCGCACGCCCAAGCGGCCGACAAGCTCAAGGTCGGCTTCATCTACGTCGGCCCGATCGGCGACTACGGCTGGTCCTACCAGCACAACCAGGGCCGTCTCGCCATCGAGAAGGAATTCGGCGACAAGGTCGAGACCGTCTACATCGAGAGCGTGCCGGAAGGCGCCGATGCGGAGCGTGCCATCGAGCGCCTGGCACGTGAGGGCGCCGGCCTCATCTTCACGACCTCCTTCGGCTTCATGAACCCGACGCTGAAGGTCGCCAAGAAGTTTCCGAACGTGAAGTTCGAGCATGCGACGGGCTTCAAGCGCGCCGATAACGTCTCGACCTACTCGGCCCGCTTCTACCAGGGGCGCTACATCATCGGCCAGATTGCGGCCAAGATGTCGAAGACCGGAACCGCGGGCTACATCGGTTCCGTGCCGATCCCGGAGGTGGTGCGCGGCATCAACGCCTTCATGCTGGGCGCCCAGTCGGTGAACCCGGACTTCAAGATCAAGACGGTGTGGGTGAACTCCTGGTACGACCCGGGCAAGGAAGCCGACGCCGCCAAGGCGCTGCTCGACCAGGGGGCCGACATCCTGGTGCAGCACACCGACAGCCCGGCTCCGCTTCAGGTGGCGGCCGAGCGTGGCGCGCACGGCTTCGGCCAGGCGTCCGACATGATCCAGTTCGCGCCGGACGCCCAGTACACGGCCATCGTGGACGACTGGAGCGCCTACTACATCAGCCGCGTCAAGGCGGTTCTGGATGGCACCTGGAAGAGCGAAGACACCTGGGGCGGCCTCGCCGCCGAAATGGTCGTCATGGCGCCCTACACGAACCTGCCGGATGATGTCGTCGCCATGGCGAAGGAGACCCAGGCCAGGATTCATGACGGCAAGTTCCATCCCTTCACGGGCCCGATCTTCAAGCAGGACGGCTCCGAGGCGGCCGGCGAGGGCATCATCCTCGACGACGGCACGCTGCTCGGCATGGACTGGTACGTGAAGGGCATCGACGACACGCTGCCGAACTGATCCGGCGGACTGTCCATCACCTGAAAGCAGAAACGCCGGAGCCATTGGTCTCCGGCGTTTTATATTTTATATCAACGCATTGTCGCCGTCTCGAGGATGAAGCGGACCCGTTCGGCGACGCTTGTTTTCGGGAGCGGGTGGACAGTGTGGCCAAGCTCGTCGAGGGCGTCGCGCAAGCGGTGAAACTCCGCCTCGGCAGCCGCGAAATCATGCTTGCGTTCGGCGTCGCCCGTATAGATCTCCGGCCAGGGCGGGGCAAGAAAAACGTCTTTTTCATAAGGACTTGAGGCACCAAGCGAGACGTGCAGCGGCGTGCCGTCCACATGGCGGAGCGCAACGGCGGCATCGATCAGCCCACGATCGAAGAAGACCGTTCCCGGGCCAGCTTGCGCCGCATCGAGATCATCGCGGGCCATGGCCAGCGCACGGCGGGCGAAGGCCGCGAGATCGACCCAGGGCAGGGCGTTGCCGCTGCCGGCAAGCTCCTCGGCAACGATGCGGCGGCCCGGTTCCTCGACGACACGGTGGCCACGCTCAGCGAGGGCCTCAAGAAGCGTCGACTTGCCGCCGCCGGAGCAGCCGGTGATCAGAACGAGACGGGTCATGGGAGAGCTTTCATTCCAGGATGGTTGCCTTGGCCGCGTCATCGCGGCTCCATGCGAAAAGCACCAGATGCCAGAGCCCGGGCACCTTGCGCGACGGATCGACAAGTCCTTGCGCGCCAAGGCTTTCCAGACAGTTTCGGACCGCCCACGATGCGGGAGTGCGACCTTGCGAAACGGCGTCCTGCCAGGGCGCGGTGGCCTGATCGAGGCTGACGTTCGCAAGACGCCGGGCCTCGGGATCACGGAGGTCGAAAATCCGGTTCGCGGTGACGCGAACCCGAAGCAGTTCCAGTGCCTGGCTACGGTTGCCGCGATGCGCGATCATCGCCGCATCAACACCTTCGGGCGACGAACTGAGGTAGAGCGTGGGCTGACCGGATGCGGAATAGCGACCCGGACGACGGGACCCGCAAAGGGCCGTGTCGCGAAACGCCGGGTCGACGGCCCGATAGAAGATGCCGTCGAGTGCCAGAAGCGGCAATGAGGATGTCATCGGAGATGGCCTTGCGCGGGAGATGGCCTTGCCCGGTTTGGCCAGCTTCGCATCGCAAGCGACCGGCGCGTCCGACCGTTCCACCGTCATTCATTGGAGAGACCGCGACTACAGCGCCTTGGGCCGGCAGCGTCAAGAGAGGAAGCCACCTGCGCCAATTGAGGGGGCATTGGACCGTGAACGTTATCCACCTCCGGATCGCACACACAAAAGTCGCATAAGATATATTATGGAATATTTTTATGCGCACCGAAAGACGAGCGCAGCCAAGGGCTTGAGCCGTCCATGTCACCATACCAGCGGCACGCGGCGCCGAGGACAAGTTTGACCGCGCCCGTTGCTGACGACGTTGGAAACTCCCGTGCCCCGAAACCGGGTTAGAGTTGGCGTCGTCGTCATCACGGTCCTTGCGGTCCGCATCGCATCCGTATGGCAGTCGCTCGTCGGTTTGTCGCGAACGATCCCTTTGCCCGAACCGGCTGACCGGTTCGCGTCGCAAGGCGTCGAGCGTCGCGGCCTCGTCAGTGCACTGCCTCGCGGACGCGGTTTCACGGAAACGCCATCCGGCCGGCGGCTGCGCCATGACGCCGCATGACACCGAAGTTGCGATCGCACCGGATCTCCGACGTCGCGTCGATCTGGATTGCGAAGCGATTTCAGCGACAAGGCGAGACACGGCTCAACGTTGCCGCCGATACGCCTGTCCTTGACAGGACCTCGCGTCCTTGCGAGACCGAACGCAATCGCGCCGAAGACACATCCGGTTTTCAGGCCGCGCCTCCCGTTCCTTCCTGTCCTGTCGGGGTCTTGCCCGTGATCCGTCACATCGTCTTCTTTTCCGCCCGAACGCCCGCCGACCGGGATGCCGTCGAAGCCGGCCTGAACCTGCTTGCCGGGATTCCCGACTGTCTGCATTTCGAGGTCGGGCGAAACTTCGCCACCGATCCCATCAGCCCCGACGGACCGGATTTCGTCGTCTACGGCGAGTTCCGCGACGAGGCCCAGCTCGCCCGCTGGAAGGCGCATCCGCTGTACCAGAAGTCCATCGACGTGGTGCGCCCCTTGCGCGACCTGCGCATGGCCGCCGACTTCGAAAGTCCGGTCAAAACGGTCAGGGATTGAGTCCGGCCTGCCAGGTTCAGGCAATTTCCGGCAAAAATAGTGTCAGAATTGATCGAAACTTGAGTCATCGAGGCGCTGCTGAAGCGCCTCGATGCTGTCAGCCTCGACGATCCGCCGGGCGAGGACAAGCGTGAAGCCCTGACGTGCCAGGACGGCGATTTCGCGCCCGATGCGCTCATGGTCCGCCTCTCCGGAGCGCCAGGGCCCGAGACGCCGCTTTCGGGCCGCCGTCATGGCCGCGCGCAACTCCTCCGCCTCCCCTTCGCGCGACAGCATGTCCCCGGCAAGATCGCGATCTATCCCCTTGGCCGCGAGTGTCATGCCGATGCGCCGGGCGGAGCGGCCCTTGCGCCGTTCCGAGGCGATTTTCGATTCCGCGAAGGCGGCGTCATCGACGAGGCCGGACGCGCGGCAGCGCTCGACCACCCTGTCGATGATGTCGTCATAGTCATAAGGGTCGAGGTCAAGCGCCTCGGCCGCGCGACGAACCTTGCGCGCAAGCACGCGGCGCAGGTTCTCGACGCTGGAACCGTAGCGGTCGAGATAATGCAGCGCCGACTTGATCAGCCGTTCTTCCGTTGGCGGACGGGCGGCGCGCATGGTCTCACGCCTCCGCGGGCGTGTCCGGCAGCGGGCTGGTGAAGACCATGCCGTCGAAGGCCGGGCGAATGCCGTCGGGAAGCTCGGCGGAAAGCGTGCGGAAATCGAGGTCGATGTGCATGTTGGTCAGGACCGCGCGTGCCGGTGCCATGCGCGAGATCCAGTGCAGCGCGTCCTCGAGCGAGAAATGGCTCGGGTGCGGCGTGCGGCGCAGCGCATCCAGGATCCAGACGGAGAGCCCTTCGAACCCGGTCTCGACTTCGGGCGGAATCGCTTTCACATCAGGCAGGTAGGCAACGTCGCCGAAGCGAAAGCCGAGCGCGTTTATGTCGCCGTGGTTGACCTCGACGGGCAGGAACGGGATGGCCCCGCCCGCCCCTTCGACAACACCGGCGCGCCCTGCCACGATCCGCTCTTCCTTCAGGATCGGCGGGTAGCTGGAGCCCGGCGGCGTGCGAAACCCGTAGTCGAAGAGCTCGCGGGCACGCGTCGAGGTCGCCACGTCCATGTGCACCGGAATGAGCCGGCGATGGGTGATCGCAAGCGGACGCAGATCGTCGATGCCATGCAGGTGATCCGCATGGGGATGGGTCAGGAGAACGGCGTCCAGATCGGTCACGTTGGCGGCGAGAAGCTGCTCGCGCAGGTCCGGCCCCGCGTCGACAAGGACCGTCGTCGTGCCGCCGGGCCCGTGGCGGCGCACCAGAAGCGCGCAACGCCGGCGCCGGTTCTTCGGCTCGTTCGGATCGCAGTCGCCCCACAGGCCACCGACGCGCGGCACACCCGCGGACGACCCGCAGCCGAGAATCGTGAACTCGAGCTCGCCCGCCGCCATCAGCCGGCCGGCCTTTTGACCCTGGAGAAGAGACGGAAGAAGTTTTCCGTCGTCTGCCGGGCCATCTCGTCTTCGGACACGCCGCGCGCCTCCGCCAGAACCTTGTTTGTGTGGGCCACATAGGCCGGCTCGTTGCGCTTTCCGCGCCAGGGCTGCGGCGCCAGATAGGGCGCGTCGGTCTCCACCAGCAGCCGGTCGGCGGGAAGCTCGGCGGCGATGGCGCGAAGATCGTCGGACCGCTTGAAGGTCAGGATACCGGAAAACGACACGTAGAGCCCGAGGTCGATGCCGGTGAGCGCCAGATCGCGGCCGGACGAGAAACAGTGCAGGAGGGCCGGAAAGGCGCCCTTCTCCGTTTCCTCGGTCAGGATCCGCGCCATGTCCTCGTCCGCGTCGCGCGAGTGAATCACCAGCGGAAGGCCGGTTTCACGCGCGGCGGCAATGTGCCGGCGAAGCCCTTCGGCCTGCGCCTCGCGCGGAGCCTTGTCATAGAAGTAGTCGAGCCCGGCCTCGCCGATGGCGACGACCTTCTCGTATTCGGCGAGCCGGACGAGGTCCGCCGTGGTGATGTCGGTCTCCTCGCCCGCGTTGTGCGGGTGGGTGCCGACCGAACACCAGACGTTGTCGTAGGTCTCGGCAATGGCGCGGATCTGGTCGAACTTCCGCACGCGAGTCGAGATGGTGACCATTACACCGACACCGGCGGCCCCTGCGCGCGCAACGATCTCGTCACGCTCGGCGTCGAAGTCGGGAAAGTCGAGATGGCAGTGGCTGTCGACAAGCATCACGCGTCCGCCGCCTCCCCCTTCTCGGCCTCCACGTAGCGCGGAAACACGCCCGCGGGCTTGGGCAGTTCGGTGCCCGCGACAAGGCGGCCATCGGGTCCGAGGCTGTCGAAACCGCGCGCCCCGGGCGCAAGCGCCAGAAGGTCGAGCAGCTTTTCCGCACTCGTCGGGACCACGGGCTGTGCCAGGATCGAGACCTGACGGATCACCTCTGCGGTGACGTAGAGCACCGTGTTCATGCGCTGCGGATCGGTCTTCTTCAGCGCCCAGGGCTCCTGGGACGCGAAATAGCGGTTCGCCTCGGCGACACAGGCCCACACGGTGGCAAGCATCTGGTGGATCGCCTGACGCGACATGGCCTCGCGCGCGGTCGCGAGCATCGCGTCAGCCTGCGCCAGGATCGCCTGATCCTCGGCCGAGAAGGCGCCCGGCTCCGGAAGCCTGCCCTCGCAGTTCTTGCCGATCATCGACAGGGAACGCTGCGCCAGGTTGCCGAGGTCGTTGGCGAGATCGGCATTGATGCGGTTGACGATGGCATCGTGGCTGTAGTTGCCGTCCTGACCGAAGGGAACCTCTCGCAGGAAGAAATAACGAACCGAATCAAGGCCGTAATGATCCACGAGCGCGAAGGGGTCGATCACGTTGCCGACCGACTTGGACATCTTCTCGCCGCAGTTGAACAGGAAGCCGTGGGCATAGACGCGGCCGGGGACGGGAAGGCCCGCCGACATGAGGAACGCCGGCCAGTAGACGGCGTGGAAGCGCACGATGTCCTTGCCGATCACATGCAGGTTGGCCGGCCAGAAGTGGGCCCGTTCGGCGTTTTCATCCGGAAAACCCGTGGCGGTCAGATAGTTGGTGAGCGCGTCGACCCACACATACATGACGTGGCGCTCGTCGCCCGGCACCTTGACGCCCCAGTCGAAGGTCGTGCGCGAAACCGAGAGGTCCTTGAGGCCGCCCTTGACGAAGCTCACCACCTCGTTGCGGCGCTCGTCCGGGCCGATGAAGTCCGGGTTCGCCTCGTAGTGGGCAAGCAGCTTGTCCTGGTACTGCGACAGGCGGAAGAAGTAGCTCTCCTCCTCGACCCATTCGACCGGGGTGCCCTGCGGGCCGTAGCGCACGCCGTCGGCGCGCAGCTCGGTCTCGCTCTCCTGGTAGTAGGCCTCGTCGCGCACCGAGTACCAGCCGGAGTAGCTGTCCTTGTAGAGGTCGCCGTTGGCCTCCATGCGCCGCCAGATCTCCTGACAGGCGGCGTGGTGCCGCTCCTCGCTGGTGCGGATGAAGTCGTCGTTCGAACAGCCGAGCATCCCGACCATGGCCTTGAAGCGGTCGGCATTGCGCTCCGCCAGTTCGGCCACGGGAATGTCTTCCTTGCGCGCGGTCTGAAGCATCTTCTGGCCGTGCTCGTCGGTGCCCGTCAGGAAGAAGACCTCGCGGCCGTCAAGCCGCTGGAAGCGGGCAATGGCGTCCGTCGCGATGGCCTCATAGGCGTGGCCGATGTGGGGCACGCCGTTGGGGTAGGAAATCGCGGTCGTGACGAAGAAGGGAGAGCGTTCGGTCATGGCCTGCAAGCGGATCCGCGTAAGGGGTGTGCGTGTGTCGATCTGGACGGGTTTGAGGCGGGCAAGAAGCGGACGGTGCCGTCCCGACGCGGGATCAGGACGAAACGCCCTGCCCGCGCGCGGCCTCGGCCAGATCGCGGAACGCGTTCAGCACGATCTGCTTCCGGTCGAGGTTGAAAGCGTCCGCCTCACGCGCTGCGTGGGTCGTCTTTTCCCATACCTCGGCCATGCTGACAAGGCGGTCGAGCGGCCCCGACGCGCCACCGCGCACGGCCTGGTGCAGATGGTCGGCGACGAGGTCCTGAAACAGCGTCCAGCCGTCCTCCGCCCCGTTGCGCGAGATCGTGTCGGCAAGATCGTGCGCCGCCTCCACGTCAAGCTCGGGAAAGCGCGCGGCAAGGGCCGAGAACCGGTCGGCGATGTCGATGGTCTCTCCCTCGGCAAGACGGATGGCCTTGCGCAGGCTGCCCTGGGAGAGCGTTGCGGCCCGCTCGGCGATGCGAGAGCCCGTCTCGGCCACGCCGAGCATCGACAGCCCCTCGCCCACCTGCGCCTCGCTCAGCTCGTGCAGCCGCAGCGTCCGGCAGCGCGAGCGGATCGTCGGCAACAGCCGTCCCGGGGAATGGGCGATCACCAGGAACAGCGAGTTGCGCGGCGGCTCCTCGAGGATCTTCAGGAGCGCGTTGGCCGCGTTCGCGTTCATGTCGTCGGCGGCATCGACGATGCAGATGCGCCAGGACCCTTCCGATCCGGTGGACCCGAAGAAGGGCACCGTGCGGCGGATCTCGTCGACGGTAAGGTCCTGCCGGATCTTGTCCTTGCCCTTGCGCTTGGGGTCATAGGGCCGCTTGAGATGCAAAAGGCCGGGATGCGCCCCGCCTGCGATCTTGCGCACGTCCGGATGGTCGTCCGGAAGGGCCAGCGACGTCGCCGCGCCGACCTCGGCGGAGCGCGCATCGGGATGCGCGAGCGCGAAACGGGCGAAGCGGAAGGCGAGCGTTGCCTTGCCGATGCCCTTGGGCCCGGCGAGGATCCATGCGTGATGCATCCGGGCGGAACGGTAGGCGTCGAGAATCTCGGCCTCTGCGTGTTCGTGTCCGATGAGGCGCGTCTGCGCGCGCGGCAGCGGCACGCCCGCGATGGCATCGGCTTCGGTGACCAGGGGATCGTGCTCGTCGCTCATGAGGCCTCTCCCGTATCGGCGGCCAGAACCGGGCCGTCACCGGCAAGCAGCCTGGCGCGCACCGCCTTCCAGATCCCGGCCTCGACGGTCTCGGCGTCGGCGGTGCCGTCCACCACGACGAAGCGCTCCGGCTGCGCGGCGGCAAGCTCCAGAAACAGCCTCCTGCGACGCTCCTGGGTGGCGATCGCATCCGTCTCGAACCGGTCGGGCCCGCCCGCCCCCTCGCTGCGGGTCGCGACGCGGGCAAGCCCCACTTCGGCCGGCACGTCGACGAGAACGGTCAGGTCGGGGCGCCGCCCGGCGGTGGCGATCTTCTCCAGCCGGTCGAGAAAGCCCGTGTCCACGCCCGCCTCGCCCTGATAGACGCGGGTGGAATCGGCGAACCGGTCGCACAGCACCCAGGCGCCGCGTTCCAGCGCCGGGCGGATCGTCACGTCCATGTGGTCGGCGCGCGCGGCGGCGAACATGGACGCTTCCATGCGCGGTCCGAGTTCACGCACCTTGCCCTCGAGAAGAAGCTTTCGGATGACCTCCGCCGCCGGCGATCCGCCGGGCTCACGCGTTACCTCGGCCTCGATGCCGAGCGCGGCGAGACGCGCCTTCAGCCGCGCGATCTGGGTGGTCTTGCCGGCCCCTTCCCCGCCCTCGAAGGTCACGAAGCAGCCCTGGGCGACGGGGCTTTCGTCTCCGGTCCTATCCGCCATCGAGCCACCATCCGAACAACGTTTCGCGCAGGGCATCGGCGGCCCGGCCCTTCACCGTACCCGCCTCCACCGCGTCGCGGGTGCGGAGCGGGGCACGGTGCACCACCGCGTTGTCCTTGAGAACCCTGAGCTCGCCCACGGTCGCTCCCTTTTCCACCGGCGCGCGCAGAGGCCCCTTGTAAACCACGCGGAGGCGGTAGGCATGCTTGTCACCGCGCGGAAGCAGAAGCTCGACGTCATCCGGGCTTTCCAGCCCCACCTCTCCGGCCTGGCCTCCGAACACGCGGGCGCGGGCGATTTCCTCGCGCGCGGGATAGAGCACGACTTCCTCGTAGTCCTTGGCCAGGCTGTCGAAAAGGTCGCGCAGCGCCTCCTCGCGCGCATCCGCCGAGGGATGCCCCGCAACCACGCCGACGAGGCGGCGGCGGTCACGCTCCATGGTGCCGACCGCGTTGAAGCCGGCCTTCTCGCTCTGTCCGGCGACGAAGCCGTCGAGATCGGCGATGGCGCCGATCAGCGGGTTCTTGTTGCGCTGGAAGATGCCGTTCCAGGTGAAGTCCGGCAGCGTGAAAAGCTCCATCCGGTCGCGATGCGACGTCAAAAGCCAGATGGCAAGGCGCGACAGGTCGCGCGCGCTGGTGCGCGCCGAGGCGTCCTCATGGCCCGTCGGGCTCGTGAAGCGCGAGGTGTCCATGCCGATCCGCCCGGCAAGCGCGTTCATCCGCTCCACGAAGGCCGCCTCGCTGCCGGACAGGCCCTCCGCCAGGATGATCGCCGCGTCATTGGCGTTCTGCACCAGAAGGCCCCTGAGCAGGTCGATCACCGGCACCTCGCTCTTCAGCGCGGCGAACATGGTGGTGACGCGGGCCGGCGCGCCGCCGGTGCGCCAGGCATGCTCGCTGACGCGGTAGAGCGTGTCCTCGGAAATCTCGCCCGTGTCGATGGCATCGAAGACCACGGCGGCGGTCATCAGCTTGGCGGTCGAACCGGGCGCGAAGGCGAGATCGGGGTTTCTTGCCGCGAGAAGCGTGCCGGTGCTCAGGTCGATGAGGACCGAGGCCGTGGTGTCCGGCTTATCCGCCTCCTGTGCAACCACGTCCCGTCCCGGGCCCGCGAGGATCGCGCAGAATGCGAGGACGACCACCATGAGGCGAAACGCAAACCGGGTCCGGGCACCGGTTTCCCGCAGCGCCCGAAGATCTCGCCCTGTCGATGTCATGAAAGGGTCCGCTCGCAAATCACGCCAATGGTACAATTGCCCGCCGGCGCGAACCGGCGGACGCCCGACCATAACGGCTGGCAGCCTGCGAGACTACCGGGATTTCGCCCGTTCCGCCGCCAGGGCGGCAAGGCCCGTTCCGCCGCCAATGCCCTCGAATGCGGAATAGGCCGCCTCGATACGCGCGCTGGCGCGGAAGGAGGAGATCGCCGAACCGCGCTCGAGGCGGCTGACCGATCCGCTGGGGAACGGTGCAAGGCGCCCCTGCGGACGATAGAGCACGGCGGGTTCCGCGCTGTAGCCGAGGCCACGCGCGGAGGAACCGTCGTCGTGGGTCGCGGTCGCGGAGGCCGGCACCACGGGTGCATCGGGCGCGGACTGGCTGAAGCCACCGTTGAGCGAGGCGAGCTGCACGGCGCGCTCGCCCGATTCGAACGCGTCGGCCGGATCGAAGGCGGCGGTGACGGTGTTCGAGAAGCTGTTGTTGGAGGCCAGCAGCACATCGTAGGGACGCGTGCGCGGCACCGGCGCAGGCCCCACATGAACCGGCGGCGACGCCTGGGCCAGCATCGTGCCCGGCATGGTACCGCCCGGATTGACCGAGCCCGGTCCGTTGTAGGACGCGAGCAGGAACGCCTCGTCCTTGCCGTCCATGCGCGCGCGGCCGACATATTCGACCTTCACCTTGGCAACGCCCTTGCTCTTGTAGTCGAGCATCTCGGCGACCCGCTCGGACAGGTCGATGGTGCGGTTGCCGTGGAAGGGGCCGCGATCGTTGACGCGAACGATCATCGACCGGCCGTTCTTGAGATTCGTCACCCGCGCGTAGGAGGGAAGCGGCATGGTGGTGTGGGCCGCCGTCAGCGCGTTGCGGTCGAAGACCTCGCCGTTGGCCGTCTTGCGGCCGTGGAACGTCGGGCCGTACCAGGATGCGAGGCCGACGGAGGTGTAATTCGGATCGTCCTTCGGGCGATACCACTTGCCGGCGACCTTGTAGGGCTTGCCGACCATGTAGCGGCCGCCGCCCTTGGGCACCGGCTTGCCGTTCTTGACGACGCGCGGGCTGGCGGGAACGCCGTATTTGGATTCGGAGAACTTGACCTTCTTGCCATCCGGCGAGCTGCCGCAGGCCGCAAGCGTCAGGCACAGCACGGAAACGGCCGCGACCGACAGTGCGGAGCGATGGCGGGAAAGAACCCCGGACGCGCCTTCGGGCGCGAGCGGAAGGGAGGTCTGAGTGCCCGTCGTGGCGCGGGACTTGGATGCCGTCATGATGCCGCCCTACTCGATACTTGACCCGGCGAGCCGACGGAGGAGGCTGGAAACACGGTCGCGATCGACCCTGCCCGCCCCGGTCCGCAACCCCGGCCTTTCGGCCGGGAATTCAGGATCGGTCATCAGCGCGGGGAGTTTCCCGTCACGAGCCAGGCCCGTCGAACGTTCACTCCCGAAAGCCGCGCAACGCCTCGATCCTGCTGCGCCGGTGGGACCCATGTTCTTCTCGCGATGCGGCCCCCCAATTGGCACATCACGACATGAGTAACACGGCGTCTATTACCTCAAGGTGAACAAGGCGTCGACGTGAAACGGCGAGATTGTGGAAACTTGTCGCAGTGCGGGGCAATCCTGCCACAGTTTCCCCACACGAAGGGCATTGTCGCCGCGACGTCAGGCGACTTTCCGAAGTGGAGCCAGCCGTGCCGGCGCCGAGGCGGGTGCGGGGTGGAAAAATCTCACCGCCCGATGTGCGCACGCCCCTTGAGCCCGTCGTCGCGGGTCCAGTAGAGCCGGTCGCCCTCGCCGCGCGACAGCGTGAAACAGAACCGTTTGCCGTCGTACCAGTTCTGCCACTTCTGGCACAGCCGGTTGCCGCGCACCCACCAGCGCCCCTGGTCCTCCGGCTGCATGAAGCGGCCAAGGCCTACCGCCTGCCCCTCCCCGTCAACCCGCCCGTTGCGGCGATAGTTGAGCGGAAACTCGCCGCCGAGCGGTGTCTTGAGATAGATCCGCTTGCCGGAGATGGTCTGCTTGATCTGCGCCCCGTCCATCGGTGTGCGGGCCTCGACCGGCGTGGCGGCCACGAGGCCGGCGCCGATCACGCCAGCGACGAGAAGACCGGCAACGGGCTGTGCGTTGCAACGGCGTTGCGGGCGGCGCGAACCGGTTTTCATCCTCATGAGACCATCCTCCTCCTTCGTGGCCGGGCGTCCCTTGCAGGAGCGATTGGCAGGAGCGATTGGCAGGAGCGATTGGCAGGCGCGATTGCCAGGCGCCACTGTCTGTTCAACCGGGTTTACGCCGCGCCCCGCGCGGCGGATCACCGCCGGCAACCGGCCGGGGCGTACGAAGAAGGGGGAAAAGGCGTTCGGAGGGGGATCGGCGCTCCGGCGGAAGATGCCACCCGAAGATGCGATCCAACAGGCGACGCCCGTTTTGTGATCGATGTCACATCCGGCGAAGGGACTGTTTCCTATGGTGTTCATGGCGCGTGCCCCCGCGCCCGACGCCGCAAGACGGCGCAACCGCCGATCCGGTCCCTGCCTCGACCTTCCGGATCGGCGGTTTTCGTCTTGGGCCAGGCAGGCGCGCGCCCTCCCCGGCTTTTCACCGCCCGAACGCCCGCCCAGGCTCCAAGCGCCTTGACAAGCGGGGCATTCAAAAGCGAAACGGGACGTCAGACGGATGGGTGGCCGAGTGGTTTAAGGCAGCGGTCTTGAAAACCGCCGTGCGGGCAACCGTACCGTGGGTTCGAATCCCACCCCATCCGCCATAACCGCCGATTGCCGCACGCCACCAAGTTGGTGTAGCGAACGCTCATGTTACTGTCTTGCAATCCTTGAGGCTGAAGGTCGACGCGTTCGGCCCTGGGCTGACGTTGATCATGCGCTCAATCAATGGCGGCTTCGCGCCAAAGAGCGACTATACGGGCATCGCCGTTGGACGACCGGTTATCTGTTTCGAACCGTTGTCGCCTGTACAGCAGTCGGGAACGACCTTAACGACCTAGAACACGAACACCCCAAGCATCAGCCAGCCGATCACATCATCGACTTGGATGCAGTTATAAGGCCAGAACTGCCGCAACACGTCAGCATCGGGATGCTTTTGGCCCTTGCTGGGGTCGGAACAAAAGATGCTCGCGCACGGTACCACAAGGGCTGCAACCTCGGGTGACGAGTTCCCGGACGCGCCATGATGCATCACTTGGAAAACCGAGGCCTTGCTGAGGCGGCCATAGGGCGTGAAGAAATTCTCGAACCCAGTCCGGCGCGGCTTTGAGTTCAGCGAACCATCTCCTGTGAACAGCATCGAGAAATGGGTCGCGGATAGGCGCGACCTATCTGGCTTGTGGTGACAGGCCATATTGCCAAGTTGTGTCTCGCCGGTCTTGAAATAGGCCTCGGCAGGTGTCGACACCGGACCACCGTACAGGAACAGTGAGATGATATTGCGGCGATAGGCGCTGTTGCCGAAGGTCGTGTCATAATGGGCTTTAAGTGCATCCTGGGCCTTTTTCCGATCGGCCGGATGGTTGGCGTCTAGCAAGGTCTTGATCAGCGGCTCGACGGTCGCCGGGAAACCTGCCGGGCAACGCTTGGCTTGGTGTGCATCGTTATACGGGACGAACTCCCATAACCCGTCGATGTCGAGCACCGATCCCATTTTCAGGAATTCCGCCGCCGACAGGCGCTGCCCTGTCACGCCGGGGATCTCGCCGCCGACCACGTCTAGGACGCGTTCAGTCTCCAGTCGTAATTTCATCGGCCGGTCGTCGACCTCCCCACGCGGACCGACGGGCGGACCGGCGTCGGGCGCGGGCGGGGGGCCGTCCGCGCTCGGTGGCACGAAAACGATCCTCGCCTCCCCACCTCCATCTACGTCACGGAGGTAGCCGGCAGGGTCGACTAGAAACCGCAGAAAGTCTTCGTCGAGATCATCAGATGATGCCGCGATCCAGAACCGCTGCCAAAGCTGCAGGAAGGGCAGGAGGATCATCTTCACCTCGAAAAGCCCAAGCAAGTACACGAGGCCGGAAATATGGTCGGCGTCGAAATGAGACAGGGCGACAAAATCGAGACTGGGTTTTGATCCAGGCGCAGCGTTGCGCGCGGTGCATAAGTCATTGAGCTCGCTCTCGACCTGTGCTGCCGCGGTGACGCTGCCGCAATCATATACCCAAGTGAAAGGCTGGCGGTTTCCCTGACGCAATTCGCCAGAGTGGAGCATGCCTTGTCCCACGGGGTGGAAACGATACGCAACCTGCCACGCATCCTTGGCCACGCTAACCCCAGCAACCTGAAAAATCACTAAGAAGTTCTCGAGCTCAACTTGTGATGCAGCAGGGACGTTTGGTCCGTAAGTTCCGTTACAAATTTGACTAATGCGCCCAGAGTTGACTGGCCTATCTGGCCGGTTAAAATAGAATTGTATGTCTACATTGCGCTCGCCTCTAGAAAGTAAGGCCTTTATCAAGCTGATTTCCTGGTCTGTGATACTTCTCGCCACTTAAATATCCACCGTAATTGTTCAGCACCCAATTTCTCCACTTTGAGAATAGTCAAACCCATACACTGACGAAAGTCACCATTGACATGGTCGAGTGCGTAGAGCGATCGGCCCACATACCCGAGAAATGTTGGCAGATCCATTTCAGGATATTTCCAACCTACTGAAAAAGTTAACTTTTATCTCGAGAACCGAAAGCGCCCATCTTACCTTACGAGGGTCATTATTCACAGATCAGCGTATGACGAGAGCCGAGGGGGCGATGGCTGACCAACGGCGGGGCACCGAACGTCCGCTCCACTACGAACCTGGGTCATTCATCCAATGCGCAGCGAACGGCAACTTCCCGCCCATAGCTACTTGTTCGATCCCTAAATTGTGAGGTCTATAGCGTAGGTGTAGTTCTCGATTTCGTCGGCTTCGGCTCGCCAAACACCGCCGATTGCCCTCTACAGCGCGATATTGGCGCCGAGTTCCGCGTCCGCCGGATGAGATAGCAAGCCGCCAATTCTACGTGTAGTGCGCAAAATCAAATGGCAACAAAATCAGGCCGGCCTCTTCCCCGCTGGCCTCCGGGCGATTGGCTCTGATGGGTGGCAATGAGGCCTTGACGGCTGCGTACTCAGGACTGCTCCCGAAAAATTACTTTCGGGCTTCGCGAAATGACGAGGTCCGGTTTCCCTGGCGGAGCATCGCTATCCTGACTCGCTTGGTGGCCTGACAAGCGAGTGAACCGTGTAGACGAGAACTGCTGTGCCTATCGCCCCTCCCGCGGCGATGGCGCCCAAAGGCATCGAGAGCTGCGCCAACAGGAATTTGCGCCAACTGACCGCCCGATCGCGGATCAGCACGTAGACGTAGGCGACGGCCACCATGGCCCAGAACAGGCCACGGCCGAAGGTCTCCTCGAAGACGGCGATCAGCGTTCCGAATGTCAGATCGTTCATGTCCGGCTCTCCTCAGGCCCGGCCACGCAGCATGGCGTTGTAGGTGGCTTTCAGGGCAACTGCCTTCATCAGCCAGCTGATCCAAAGCTCTTCCAGTGGGGCGATGATCCCGGGGAAGGACGGCACAAGGTCGTTGTTGTAGTCGTTTCTCCAGGCCTGCAGGATTGCCCGGGTATGCCGGAGCGACCGGAACAGCGTTTCGTTGGACAGTTCGTCCCTGAGCCGGCCTTTGAAGCTCTCGATGACGTTATTTTGCATCGGCTTTCCCGGCGCGATGCAGCGCCAGTCGATCGGCATCCGATCAGCGAAGCAATGGCCACGGCTGGAGCGATCGGAGTGCCGCCTCTCTCTCAATAGCCACTGATCCGTTCCATGACCGTCCGACAAAGAAGCCCCCGGCGCGTCACGCCGGGGGCTTCGTTTTTGGAGCGCCTCCGGCTGGCCGGGACGGTGCGAAGGCCTGCAGGGCCTGCCGTGTCCTCAGAACCGGAGGCTGAAGCGCGCGGAGCCGGAATGCTCGCTTGCCCTGTCGCCCAACTGGCCGGCGTAGTCGATGCCGAATGTGGCGTTGTCGCCAACGTCCACCGAAAGCCCGGCGCCGAGCACCGCGACGTCTTCGGCGATTGGCGCGCCCTCCACGGTGAACGCCGCCCCCCCGGCAAGCCGGTTGGTCGAGGTCGGGGTCAGATCGCCGAAGCCGTGCCGCCAGCCGGCCATGGCGGAGACACGAGCCATCCGGCCCTCGCCGAACAACGCGACTTGCGAAGACGTCCTGACACCCAGCGTCGTGAAGGTCACGTCGGTGGTCGAGCCGTTCACCGTCAACGCGGAAGCGCCACCGCTTTCCGAATAGCCGTCCATGTCCGTGGAGACGAAGTTCAGGCCCGCGAAGGGTTCAAGCTGAAGCCACTTGTCCTGCCCCTCCAGGCGGAAGGCATAGCCGATCTCGCCGAAGACCTGTGCGGTGCCGGCGTTGGTCGAGCCCTTGAGTTGCTCGGCGAGACCGCCGACCACGACATTCCGGGTCGTGTCGATGTCGTTCCACGTGTAGGCAGCACCGCCCGACAGGCGGAAACCGTCAAGCTGCGTGCCGGCATAAACGCCGACCTGGTAGCTGTCCGCCTGGCTGGAGGACCCCAGCGCGTCGACGTCATAGTCGGACGACTGGTAGCCGATGAAGGCGCCGACGCGGGCCATGCCGAGCCGGGCATCGGCGCCGACCATGGCGCCGGCGGCCGAGCGGTCGACCCCGGAAGTGGTCGCGGTCGAGTCGGTGGAACCGATCGAGCCATAGGCCCGCATCCAGAGCGCGTAAGTCTCGCCGCCGAGCCCGTCGGGTGCGCCATGGGTGGCGATCTGGATGCCCGGCAGCGGTGCGCCGCTCTCCTCGAACGCCTGATTGATGCGCGAGAACACGGTGGTGCCGACAATGTTGGCGTTCTGCGTCAAGCCGCCCTGCATGGAGGCAATCGCCTCGCCCGAAAGCTGGGCGAACGCGTTGCGTGCGCCGTCGTCCGACAGGCCGAGGATCTGCTGGACCACCGGATTGGTGTTCGGCGTGCCTTCAAGCGAGGTCGCCACCGCTCTCTGGTTCGGGGTCCTGGCAACATCGGACAGGATGACGTCGTTGCGCGTCAGCGTTAGGTCGACCGTGGTCGCCGTGTAGCTCAAGGCCGCATCCAGATAGGCGTAATTGTCGGTGACGCTGTCGAACTCCCCGGTCCGCCCGCCGTCGGCGGTCAGGATCGTGACGGTCGAGCGGTTCGGCGCCGTGCCGGTTGCCGTCACATTGACGGTTCCTCCCAGGGTCGCCGTGCCGTTGACCTTGATCCTGGAGTTGATGGTGTTGTCGAAGTCCACCATCGTGTAGAGCGCGCTGGTGCTGGCCATATCGAGATCGCCGGTGATCGTCAGCGTCGCGGCCTGGGGGGCGGTCGGCGTGCCGCCATAGCCGGCGATGGCACCCTGCGCGGCGACATGGACGTCGCCCGCGACAGTGCCGCCGCCGCCCAGCCCGGCCATGTCCGAACCGCCGCCGACATCGAAGCGGTTGCCGCCATTGCCGAGCGTTCCGTTGACGAGGAGCACACCCTGGGAGACCTGCACGTCGCCGGCGAAGCCGGAACCGTCGCCCGACAGGAGGGCGGTGCCCGTCCCGGTCTTTTCCAGACCGATGCCGGCCGCGGCCGTGATCGTCGAGTCGATGGTGGCCCCAAGGTTGCCGTCGACATTGAGGAAGGCGGTCGTGCCGGAGGCGGGCGCAAGGTCGAGCGTGCCGCCGCTCAAGACATAGCCGTCGGTCTTGAACTGCAGCGTGTCGACCGACTGGGTGCCGTCAATGGTCACCGTGCCGGCCGTGCCTGCGAAGACCGCGACCGAGCCCACTGAGGCGCCGTTGATGTTCGCCTCGCCGGGCTTCCCCGTCCAGTTGGTGCCGGTCGTCGACCAGGTGCCCGTTCCGCCATCCACCGTGCCGTTGCCGATAGCGTCGCCGCCATCCCAGAACTGCAGCACCTGTCCGTCGGCCAGAACCACCATGTTGACCTCGCCGGCGATGCCGGTCTGCACCGCGCCGGTGCCGTTGGTCACGCCGGTCACGTTGACCGTGTCATAGGCGCCAGACAGCGTACCGCCATACTGGTAGAGCTGGTAGTAGCCCGAGGAGCCCGCCGTCGCGTTCAGCGTGCCGTCGAGCGTCAGGTTGCCTCCGACCCTGACGAGGTCGTTGGACGCGCCTCCGACCGTGCCGGCAGCGCCCAGTTCGAAGGTGGACGTGGAGCCGTTGTCCAGCGTGAGATCGCCGTTGATGGTGAACGTGCCGGGGCTGTTGCCGGCGGAAAGCGTGGCGCCCGAGTTGATCGTCACATCGCCGCCGAGCGTGCCGGAACCGCCGAGCGTTCCGCTCGCCACGGTCGTTGCACCGGTAAAGGCGGAGCCATCACCGTTGTAGAGGAGCGTGCCGACACCGGTCTTGGTGAGATTGCCGGAGCCCGCGAGGGTGCCGGAGAGCGTCAGCGCATTGGCCGTCTGGATCGTGCCCGAACCGGCACCGATCGTCGTGCCGGCGGCAAGTGTGACGCCGCTGCCGGTGACACCGAGCGTGCCACCGTCAAGCGTCAGACCGCCCGTGCCGAGATTGGAGCCGTCGGTAATCGACAACATGCCCGCCTTGACCGTCGTAGAGCCCGTGTGGGTGCTGGCTCCCGTCAGGGTGAGCGTGCCGGCGCCGGACTTGGTGAGGTCACCTGAGCCTGAGACGACGCCGGAGAGCGTCACCGCATTGGCCGTCTGGATCGTGCCCGAACCGGCACCGATCGTCACACCGGTGGCGAGTGTGACGCCGCTGCCGGTGACACCGAACGTGCCGCCGTCGAGCGTCAGACCGCCCGTGCCGAG